>JAKVBX010000003.1:51055-251768 GCA_022446795.1 Phycisphaerales bacterium | reverse complement strand
GAGATCTCCACCGCTCTCGAAGAGGTCCCAGTTGATGCCCACGCTCTGGAGGACGTTCTCGTCATAGGGATTGCCGGTGTCGTCGATCGCACCGATCGTGACGCGGCTGTCCCATTCCATGTTGGGGGCGAACTCGAAGAAGGCCGGGTTGATGGACGTCGAGGTCGGACCACCGTAGGGATCCTGGTAGAAGCCATAGGTCGACGTGATCATCTTCTGCTGGGTGCTGTTGCCAGCCACGGCGTCAACCCGGAAGCCCGGATCGACTGCGGCGTAGACGTCAACGGTCCAGTTGGGGGTGTCGCCGGAGACCTTGCCGCTGCCGACGATCGCATGCACGACCTCGACGACATCGGCGGCATCGCAGTCGATATTGCTGCAGCTGGTGTTGTTGCCCTGGTAGGAGCCACCGGCTGCGGCACAGTCCTCGCTGGTCTGCGTGGCACAGTTGCCGCCGGCGAGGCAGCAGGCCCCGGTGGGATCGGGCTGCTCGCAGGTGACGTTGGCGCAATCGCTGTCATCACCCTGGTAGCTGCCGCCAGCATTGCCGCAGGCATCGCTGGTGGTGTCTCCGACGCAGGCGCCGGAGGTGAGACAGCAGGCCCCGGTGGGCTGGATGTTGTCGCAGTCGACGGTGCCGCAGTTCTGGTCAGTGAACCAGGTGCCATTGGCGCTGTCGCAGTTGCCTTCCGGAACATTGAAGCAGTCGCCATTGAGGCAGCACACGCCTCCATTGCCGCCGGCACTGCCGTAGGTGTCGATGTACTGTTCGCCCGTACCGGCATAGTCCAGCCAGCCCGCCAGGCCGGCGTTCCATGACGTGGAGAGCTTGCCGTAGACGTCGTAGCCATTGTTGTTGCAGGCGGCGTTACCACCGTAGAGCTGGCCGACGATGCGGTGATCGGGGTTGAAGAGTGGGGATCCGGAAGAACCTGGTTCCGTCGTGCCCAGTTCCCAGTTATTCACTCGCCAAAGGGAGCCGTTGCTCGTCAGGGCGTCATAATCGAAGGAGATTCGCTTCTCCTCCAGGTTCGGGTGGTGAATGCAGATGCCGCCCTGGGGAGTGGCGGTTCGACGGTCCCAGCCACAGAATCCCACGCCGAAGTTGGGGTTCGGGTCGTTGTTGAGTTCAACGAGCGTGAAGTCGCTGTTGCTGCCATCCGCCCTGAGGATCGCGCCGCCGGCGGTGAACTGATTGGTGCTTCCATCGCCGTTGCCACCGCTGTCACCACTGCCCGGCGTCCGGCAGTACGAGTTCTCGTAGTTCCAGTAGACGACCATCGACTGGTCATTGCCCGTTGACACGCCACAGTGATCAGCCGTCAGGAAGAACGGCCGCTGGTCCTGCGCAGTGTTGTTGAGCATGGCGCCGGAGCAGGTGAAGTAGCCATTGATCGAATACAGGGCGGCGCAGGCGATTTCGGCCTGCCAGGGATCACCTTCGGCACAGGCGACATCGACATTGCAGGATCCGGATCGACCACTGCCGTTGGATTTCTCGGCACCGAATCCGCGGTAGCCGATGTTGACCTTCGTGAGCACGATGTTCTGTTCAATGGCCAGCCGGTCGTCATCATCACAGGTGATCGTCACGAGGATGTCATCGCCTACGACCACGGGGAGCCAGAACTCACCATGAACCTGGTTGTCCGTGGCCGAGAAGGGGCCCACGGAATGGGTGCCATCGATCGACTCGACCATCATGGAGGCGCCGTGCGGCATGTTCCAGGATTCGAACCCGAGGTTGATGTGAGGGGCACCGGGGCTGGTCAGTCGGATGCGCCACCGCAACTGGCCATCGAGGTCTCGATCCCACATGCCGTGGTTCCCGGGCGTCGCCATCTCCTCGTTGGGGACGGCGAACCGAAGGGGCAGGCCCTCGGCTTCGCGGCGGATGTCATCCTGCAGGAGCCATTCGACATCAAGGGCCGGATATTCGATGGACGGTACGATCAGGTTGGCCGGGTCTGCTGCCGCCAGGGCACCTGTTGACAGGGTCAGAATGGCTACCGCAGCGGCTGCTGAGCGCGTCATCACTCTCGTTGGCATGTTGGTCTCTCTCTTGAACCGGGGACCGGCTGTTGGGGGTTCCTCAAGCGGGCCTGGGGCCCGATTTCCTCACTGCCCTTCAAGATACACCTGGAAGGGGGGATAGCCCTGCTGAAGTCGTTGATTTCGGGGTTCAGACCCGTTTTTTTGCCTCTCAGCACCGGTGAACCAGGCTCGTACGGTGGGTGGAGGCCCCCCTCAAAGACACCACCCGGCCCCTCTCTTCCTGGATCGGGGCCGGGTGGCGTTGAATCTGGCTGCCGGGGGTGATCAGCAGTTGTCGAAGTACGCCAGGATCTGGAGCAGATCGTTGACATCGACGCCGCCGTCACCGTTGACATCACCCGGTCCCGCCGTGCCGAAGCCGGCGATGCAGGCCAGGATGTCATCGACGTCGGAGTCACCGTCACCGTCGGCATCACCCGGGCAGGAGTTGTCACACTCGTCCGGGATCCCGTTGCCGTTGGAATCGTCACTGGTTCCATTGGCGATGTCGCAACTGTCGGGCACGAGGTTGTCATTGCAATCCTCGGTGGCCTCGTAGTTGAAGGTGTAGCTCACCACGTCCTGCCAGGTGTTGCCACCGGAGTCGCGACCCTGGACCAGGGCCTCGAACATGACCGTGGAGTCGAGTTCCATCGCCGTCAGACGAGCCAGGAGCACACCCTGTCGTTGCGTGCAGTCCTGCCCCGTGAAGGTCCGGGTCTCGCCCTGGCCGTCATCCGGGAGGATGAACCAGGTGCCATCTCCGACGGAGAGATCTCCACCGCTCTCGAAGAGGTCCCAGTTGATGCCCACGCTCTGGAGGACGTTCTCGTCATAGGGATTGCCGGAGTCGTCGATCGCACCGATCGTGACGCGGCTGTCCCATTCCATGTTGGGGGCGAACTCGAAGAAGGCCGGGTTGATGGACGTCGACGTGGGACCACCGTAGGGATCCTGGTAGAAGCCATAGGTCGACGTGATCATCTTCTGCTGGGTGCTGTTGCCAGCCACGGCGTCAACCCGGAAGCCCGGGTCTACTGCGGCGTAGACGTCAACGGTCCAGTTGGGAGTGTCGCCGGACACCTTGCCGCTGCCGACGATCGCGTGCACGACCTCGACGATATCGGCGGCATCGCAGTCGACGTTGCTGCAACTGGTGTTGTTGCCCTGGTAGGAGCCACCGGCTGCGGCACAGTCCTCGCTGGTCTGCGTGGCGCAGTTGCCGCCGGCGAGGCAGCAGGCCCCGGTGGGATCGGGCTGCTCGCAGGTGACGTTGGCACAGTCGGAGTTGTCACCCTGGTAGCTTCCGCCGGCATTGGTGCAGGCGCTGTTGGTGACATCGCCGGTGCAGGCACCCGAGGTCAGGCAGCAGGCGCCCGTGGGCTCGATATTGCTGCAGTCGACGCCGCTGCAGTTCTGGCCGGTGAACCAGGTGCCACCAGCACTGCCACAGTTGCCTTCCGGAACATTGAAGCACTCGCCATTGAGGCAGCAGACGCCACCGTTGCCACCATCACCGTAGGGGTTCAGCGTGTCCAGGCTGACGACACCACTCCCGTTTGGATCCAGGTACTGGGCCATCTGCGACCAGGACTGATACAGCGACTTGCCATAGAAGTCGTCATCGTCATTCGTGCAGAAGGAATTGCCGCAGCACAGGACGCCGACGATCTGGTGATTGCAGTTGTACAGCGGAGAGCCCGAGGAACCGAAGTAGGTCCGTCCCTCGCTCCAGTTGATTCGCCAGTACTGGCCGTTGGAGGAGACGTTCTGGACGGAGGAGATCCGCTTCTCAGCGCAGTTGGGATGATGGATCGAGACACCGGCACAGGGTGTCGATGACGATCGACTCCAGCCGGAGAAGGTGACCTCGTAACTGGGGTTCGGGCTGCTGTTGAGCCGGATCAGCGTGTAGTCGGTCGTCGAGCTCTCGACGAGGAACGTAGACCCGCTGGTGTACTGGTTGTAGTTGCCATTACCGTTGCCACCGCTGTCGCCGCTTCCGGGCGTCCGACAGTATGAATTCTGGTGGTTCCAGTAGACCACGACTGACTGGTCGTTTCCGCTGCTGATACCACAGTGTTCGGCCGTGATGAAGTAGGGCGTTTCATCCTGGTTGGTGTTGTTGATCATGGCGCCGGAGCAGGTCAGGCCGCCATTGATGGTGTAGACACCAGCAGATGGAATCTCGTTCCACCAGTCGTCCCCGAGGGGGCATTCAACGTCATGGTTGCATCCTTCGGATGAACCACGGGCGCCATCATTGCCGAATCCGCGGTAGCCCACGTTGACACGAGTCAGTGTGGTGGCGTCAATCAAGGCCTGGCGATCAGCGTCGTCCACGGCGATTTCAATGAGGGCCGAATCGGAGGCGACGATCGCCGTCCACAGTTCGCCGTCGTTGATATTGTCGGCGGACGTCACAGGTTGCAGCACCCAGCGTCCGTCAAGCGACGCAATCCACGCGGTGGCGGAGTCGGGGAGTCCCCAGTCCTCGAAGGCGAAGTTGATGTGCTTGGACCCCTTGGCGTGGACGACCAGGCGCCAGAGCATCCGGCCATCAGGCATGAGCTCCCATGTCCCGTGCGTCATCGGGGTGACCGAGACGTCTCGTGAGACGGCGAAACGCATGGCTTGTCCCTTGCCGTCAAGCTGCGCATCCTCGGCCCATAGGCGTTGGTAGTCCGGGCCAGCGACCGTCAGCGTGCCGACGGCATCCAGCGGAAGCTGGTTGCCCTCGAACGTGGCGGGGCCATCAGCGGCCAGGCCCGTGGTTGTACATGTCAAGATCGCGGTCAGGGTCGTGGCGACCACCGCGCCGGTGGGTGATGTGATGTTGTTCATTGGACCTCTCTCTGTCACACGACTGGAAACACGAAATCTCTCCCCCAGTCGATTACATCCACCTTCAAGATTCGGCCCTCTGGGGCCACGGATTCAACGAATATCCGCCTTCGTGGGCCTTTTGGCCGCGATGGCAAAAAAAGGCAGCCTGGGCGGGCTGGGTTCCCGGACTCGGATCAGCGGGAAGGGGTGGTGCTGGAGGCGGTTGCGGCGGCGTTGAGGTCCTCGAGCCGCTTGATGAAGTACTCGACATGCGGCTGATCGCCCAGGCCCATGATCATGAAGGTGCTGCTGATCTCGCCTTCGACCACCGGGGCCGAGACCAGGTTCCGGTTGACGAAGACCGCCAGCGGACTGGAGATGTGCTTGGCCGAGAACTGGCTCATCCGGGCCGTTCCGTTCGTATTGAACTTGACCATCACGGCCGGTCGATTCAGGTTGTCCCGGACGTACCAGGCCCGCTCGACGTTGGCTGCCGTGACGATTGGCTCGCTGTCCACCCAGATATTGATGCCGCTGCCGAGGGAGTAGTGCTCCAGCCCGGGGATCCGGTGTGTCCAGGCCGCCCTGATCGCGAGCTCGGTCGCCGGGTTCTGGGATTGGCATCCAGCAAGCACGACCAGTGTGAGCAACAGCAGGCACAGGATGCGAATCATGCGTCTCTCCTCGAGTCGCCGGTGGTCAGCATCAGTTGGATGTCATGACCTCTCTGATGCTGGTGACCATCTGGTCGACCTCTGCCTGTTCAAAGAACCCGTTGATCTCGAACTCGCCCTCCATCTCGGCTCGGACGTAGGGCGTGGAGAGTAACTGGCCGTCGATGAATATCGCAACGGGTTCATTCACGTGGCCGGAGGAAAACCGCTTGATCCGGGCCGCGCCACTGCGGTTCAAGGTGATCTTGATCGCCGGGCGTCCTGCGGAGTCCATGATGGCTTCGCAGGACTTGATATCAGCTGCGGTGATGATCGGTCCGGCCTGGACCCAGATCGTNGTGCCGATGTCTGAAGTGATCGGGTCGGTTCCAGGGGTCGGCGANGTCCACGCCGGCTTCAGCGCGAACCGCTCGCCGGGTGACTCCATGCTGCATCCCGTGAGAAATCCGGCAAGAACGAGCAGGACTGTGATTCGAATCAACATGTCTGGCTCCCGAAGTGGCTCCGGTGTGCACTATATGATGCTGGCGTGGATGGCGCACGTGAAGAGGTTCGCCCCTGGGCACTGGTGACCGGGGCCTCTGCCGGCATCGGCAGCGGGTACGCTCGGTTCCTTGCGGCCCGTGGCTATCCCGTGATCCTGGTTGCTCGTCGCCTGGATCGACTCGAGACGCTCGCGGCCGACATCGAACAGGCCCAGGACGTCTGCGTTCGTTGCTGTCCCTGCGACCTGGCGGATCCCAAGGCAGTGACGGCCCTGGCCGAGTCCATCGATGTTCCGGTGGGCGTGCTGGTCAACAACGCCGGTTATGCCATCGAGGAATACTTCCTGGAGACCGATTGGACGACGCAGCGGGACCTCCTGGAGGTCATGGCCATCGCACCGCTTCGACTCAGCCAGGCGCTGGCGCCCGGGATGGTGGAGCGGGGCTGGGGGCGGATCATCAACGTGGCTTCGCTGGCCGCCTTCGTTCCCGAGACGCCCGGCAGCCTGTACAGCCCGATGAAGTCATTCATGGTCGCCAATTCCCGCATGCTGTCCCGCGAGTTGGCAGGCACCGGCGTGCATGTCACGGCCCTCTGCCCGGGATTCACCCGGACCGAGTTTCATGATGTACTCGGGAATCGAGAAGAGGTCGACCGGATGCCCGGTTGGATGTGGGGCGAGGTCGAGCCGGTCATTCAGGCTGGCTGGGCGGCCGTTGAGAAGGGCCGTGAAGTCTGCGTACCACGCCTGGCCAATCGGGTGATTCGAATGGCCATGAGCGTGATGCCGGAGTGGATCCAGCGTCGCCTGCCTCATACCAGGAGGCCCGATCGCCGGCCGTGATCAACCGTCCAGTGGAAACGTTCTGATCACGTCATGGCGGGCACCATCAGGGTGCAGGACGCTCCGCATGAGCCGAACGTCTTCGATGGGGAATGGCGGCGTATCAACAGGCTGTTCCAAGGCGGCCGACGCACCCGGGGGGTGGAACCGCGCGATCGTCAGGTGGGGCAGGAACCGGTTGCGGGCGTCGGGGTGCGGATGGCGTGCCAGGCGACGAATCAACCGCTCGTGAATATCCAGCAGGGGCGTTGGGCGATCCGTTTCAACCACCAGCGTGCGGGCGCGTCCACGCCGTGGCAAGGTCCGCATGGCCAGTGGCTGGATCGAAAAGGAGGCCAGGCCGGAGACCGATCGCTCGACCGACTCCTCGACATCCGGGAGGTCTCTCGCCGAACGCTCGCCGATGAAGCAGGCGGTCAGGTGAACCTGGCCTGGAGGCGTCAACCGGAGCGGCCCAAGGTCGACGTCCGAACTCAGCGTGCCCAGGACGTCGCTGATCCGTGGGTCGGGGTAGAGGCCGACGAACAGCCTCAGGCTGCTGCCCCGCGTGCTCACGAGGTCGACTCTCGACGCGGCTCGCGGACCAGCAGGTGGGCGACCAGGGCCAGCAGCATGAAGGCGGCGAGCACGCCCATGCCCCAGCGGAAGTCACTGGCCTGGGGCGCCGAGTGCCCATTAGCGTTCGCGATGGAATCGACGACGGTCCCGAACAGCCACACCATGAGGCCCGCAAGCAACATCCCGATGAAGTTGACGAAGGCGATCGCGGTCCCGGCGGCATCTCGACGATTCAGTTCCATGGCCAGTGGGTACCCCAGGACATAGGTGCTCACGACCAGGCCCCAGGTCGGCAGAATGAACCAGGCCCACTCTCGGGCCTGCTCCGGCAGGAGCGTCATGGCCAGGGTGCCGCTCGCGGCGGCGATGCTGCCCACGACCAGGAACGGTTTTCGTCGACCGGATCGATCAGACAGCCAGCCCACGAGCGGGCAACCGACGCCAACCCCGATGTAGAACAGGGCGTAGATGCGCGGCGCTTCACTGGTGTCGAACCCCAGCACGGTGTGGAGGTCACGTGGTCCCCAGTTCCCGGCGAACGCCAGTGGCAGGTACATGAGGGCACAGCCGGTGCTGACGAGCCAGGTCGATCGATGGGAGACGACCGCTCGAAGGCCATTGATCACGCTCCGCCGATCATGCGGGGTGTCGCGTCCAGTCCGTTCCAGGTGCCAGTTCGGCCGCTCGGGAACGGTGATCCAGATGGCGATCGTGAGCACGAGGCCCGCGGCCGCGAGAATCCACATGCCATTGGCCCAGTCCGGCGGTGTCCCGAAGATCATCTGCAGCAGGAATTCGCCGCCGACGGCACCGCCGAATCCAACGCCAGCCGTCAGCCCAGCCAGCAAGGCCACCCGCCGTGCCGGGAACCAGGTCATCGCGACGTAGACCGCGCCGATGTAGGCGAAGGCCGAGCCGAGGCCCAGCAGGAACCGGCTGGCAGCCAGGCCCGCTGCGGTACTGACACCGGCGGCGACGACCAGTCCTGCGACGCAGATCACGGCCGCCAGGCTGAGCAGTCGTCGTGAACCAAAGCGATCCAGCAGCACGCCGACAACCAACTGCATCGGTGCGTAGGCGTAGTAGTAGGCCCCGAGGGCGGCACCGATCCCGCCAGCGGTGAGGTTCAATTCCTGTTCCAGTTCCGGAAGCACGAGGCTCGGCGCGATCCGAAGAATGAACTCGTACAGGAAGAAGAGCGCTGGCACGCTCCAGATGACCCAGGCCAGGGGATGCCCCGGGCCATGGGCTTCAACGCGTCGCCAACGCTTGGGCTGCCCGGCCATCGCCATGGAGAATACCGGGGTCCGGACCGGCGTGTTGACTCAGGGGGCGGTTCCCGTCCCATGTTCAATCGTGATTCGCGGCGCCGGCGTGATCACGTGCTGGGTCACATCGCCGTCGGGCCAGGTGACTTCCACTGGCCAGGACTGGATGTCAACGGGTATCGAGAGATGCACGGCCGCGTCACTGGCGGATTGGAATGGCCCACCCGAGTGAAGCCAGCGAACCGGGCCCGGGGGATCGAGCGAGCGGATCCGGCTGCCCAGCGCGGTGCGGTTGCTGACACCGAAGCGGTCGTCCCGAAGGTGAATCACCATCGAGCGGTATTGCCGGGAATGGCCGGTCCGGTTCTCGATGACCCGGATCGGTCCGTTCAATTCGGCCGTGACCAGGTCGAAATCGCCGTCCCCGTCGAGATCGCCCAGGGCGCCCGCTCGGTCTCGTCGCGGGATGCCCAGCCAGGTATCGGCCTGGTGCGGCTTCAGCGGATTGAAGCGATCACCTTCGCGGATCAGGACCTGGGGCGGTTGTTCGTACTCGGCGTCCATCGTGTCCGGCGTGGCATTGGGATACACGTGACCGTTGAGAATGATGAGATCCTCGTCGCCATCGTGGTCCACGTCGAGGAAGGCCGTGGTCCACCCCAGCCACGGACGGCTGCGCAATCCCAGGCCGTATTGTCTCGTCCGGTCGAGCCACTGGCCGCTGGGCGCGCTGCGGTGAAGGGTATTGGTGTCCGCTGAGAAGTTCGTGGTGAACAGGTCCGGACGGCCGTCGGCGTCGACGTCACAGATCGCCATGCCCATCGTGGCCTGTTCGGCACCATCCATGTTGGCCGCCAGCCCGCTGGTACGACCGTCGTTGCGAAGGCGGAGCACTTCGCCCGGGGCCTCGGCATGGACGTACAGGTCATTCGCCATCGAATCGTTGCCGACCAGGACATCCTGCCGACCGTCGCCATCGAAGTCGAGGATGATGGCATTGAGGCCATAGGCCGGTTCGATCGACTCGAGATGTCCCGACTCGACCGCATCCCGAAACGTGCCGTCGCCCTGGTTGATCCACAGCCGGTCCGCCTGCGCGGTCAGGCCATGAGGACCCGCCATGACACGCTGTCCCTTGTAGCTGGCGGGCCGCGGCAGATTTGCCGGATCGAATTCCAGGTAGTTCACGACGTACAGGTCGAGGTCGCCGTCTCCATCGACATCACCGAAGGCCGATGAGGTGCTCCAGGCGTCGTCGTCGATTCCAGCGGTCACCGTCACTTCTTCGAACTGACCGTTGCCGAGGTTGCGGAGCAGGGCGTTGGGCCCCCAGCAGGTGACATGCAGGTCGATCAGCCCGTCACCGTCGTAATCCCCGGCAGCGGCGCCCATGGCCCAGCGATACAGGCGGATTCCGGAGGATTCCGTCACGTCGGTGAACTGGATTCGGCCCGGCTGGCTGTCATTGCGATAGAGGCGGGACCCGGATCCGGACCGTGGTGACTGCAGCGTGGCGCCGTTGGCGACGAAGAGATCGGGGTCGCCATCGTTGTCGGCATCGAACAGTGCGAGTCCGCCGCCATTGACCTCCAGGATCTCACTGGATGGCAGTTGGCCAGAGGTCGATGTGAACTGGATCCCACTGTTCCCCGTGACGTCGACGAAGCTCACCCGGGGCGGGGCCTCGGGCGGTGGTTCGGCACAGGAGGAGAGGCCGACGAGGATCATGACAAGCCACTTCTTCATTCCGGGAACCCACTTCCTGGCCGGACACGATCCCGCGCCGCGACGAAGGCCAAGCGGGCCCGTTCGGCATCCTCGAACTGATGTTGCCGATCGAGCAGTTGCCAGAGTCGATACCACGCCTCGTAGTGATCCGGGTACAGGCGGACGCTCTGCTTGAGCAGTTCGATGGCGCGATCAACATCCTGGTCCCGGTACTCGATGACCTCGCTCAGTCGTGCCGCCGCTTTCGATACGCCCTTGGCACGGCCAGGAATTGACTCCTGGAGCGACATGGCTGTCCGAAACCGGGACTCGGCGTCGTTGAGTCGCCACTCGTCAAGGTCAAGCAGTCCCAGGGCGAAGTGGGAGTCACCTTCCTCGGGGTCCAGACCAATGTGCCAGAGGAAGGCGGCTCTCGCTTCATCGGGCTGTCCCAGGTAGTACTGGGTCCAGCCGAGAAAGTGCCACGCCGGTGGATAGACGGGCTTGGCCGCGATGGCCTCCTTGAGCCACGAGACCGCTCGGGCGTAGTGCTTGTCCTGGTGATGACTCAGCCCCATCAGGAAGAGCCCACGGGAATCGGTGGGGAACTCATCCAGCCACTGCCGGATTCGAACCCTGGCGGGCCCCGTCGCACCTGATTCGATCAGTCTGAAGTAGTTGGTCAGTGATTCGTCCAGGGGCGGGGTCTCGACAACTTCAACCGGTGTTGAAATCTCGCGGACTTCCGGCGATGGTTCAGCATCCTGCTGGCAGCCGATCGGGCCGAGGATCGAGGACATCAGCAGGATCACGCAGATTCGTGGCATCTGGAGTGGGGAGGGCGTGCGAATAGGACTTTGGCCTCGACTCATGACGCCAGTACGGTACGGTGAAGGCGGGATCGAGGCATCTCGCGTGGAGAGAGACGTGAGGAACAGGCGGTTGCGACGTGCATCTGGGGTGCTACCCGCTGCGATGGTGGGTGGTGTCCTATGTGCATCCGGCCTGGCGATGGCGGATCTTCAACCCCGGCCTGGAGCACCACTTCCGACGCTGACGATTTCGGAGTGGACCCGGTTCATGATCGGGCAGGATGCCTACCAGCTCAACCTGACACCCGAGACCGGCCTCGGCCCCGTGTTCAACCAGCGGAGTTGTGGCTCCTGTCACAACCGCCCGGTGGGCGGCCCCGGGGCCCAGTTCGTGACTCGATTCGGCCGGTTGACCAAGGGTGGCTTCGACCCCCTGGATCACCTCGGCGGGAGCCTCCTCCAGGCCCAGGCGGTGTCCGAGGACTGCGAAGAGTTCATCCCTCCGGAGGCCAACATCAGCACCCTTCGGGTGACGCCGGGAGTCCTGGCCTACGGCCTGGTCGAGGCGATCCCGGACGAGGCCATCCTCGCGGTGCGCGATGCACAGGACGCCTCGATCCAAGGCGAGGCCCGAATGGTCGTTCCACTGGAGTCACTTGATGGTGAAGAACTGGTCGGTCGTTTCGGCTGGAAAGCCCAGATCGCGACCATCACCAGTTTCAGTGCCGACGCGGCGCTGAACGAGATGGGGCTGACCAATGCCCTGCTTCCAGATGAGATTGCGCCCCAGGGCGATCCCGCACTCATTGATCTCTGTGACGACGTCCCGGATCCGGAGGATCCACCCGATGGGTCGTCGACGTCGTTTGTCCAGCGGGTGACGGATTTCCAACGGTTCCTGGCACCACCGCCACAGACACCCAGGTCAGGCATGACCGGCGAGGTCATCTTCAACCAGGTCGGCTGCAACCAGTGCCACACACCGAGCTTCATCACCCGGGACGATCCGATGCTGGAGGACGCCCTGCGGAATGTCCAGATTCGACCCTACAGCGACTTCCTGCTCCACGGAATGGGATTGGCCGGTGACGGAATCGTGGATGGGCCGGCTTCGGGGCAGCAACTTCGGACGCCGCCACTGTGGGGGTTGCGATACCGGGATCCAATCTGGCACGACGGTCGTTTCGGTGCCGGTACGTTCGAGGAGCGAGTGACCTACGCGATCTACGAGCACGGCCTGTTCGCCAGCCAGGGGATCGACTCCGCCCAGGCCTTCGCGGCCCTGGGCAGTGCAGACAAGGCCCTGCTGATCCAGTTCCTCGACTCCCTCGGACGAATCGAGTTCGATGCCGACGGCGACGAGGAGATCGACTGGGCGGATGTCTTCGGCAGTGATGACGGGGTCGGCATCGCCGAGTGCCATGGCCAGCCCTGCACCCCGGACGATGCCTGCGCGATCCATGATGTCAACCAGGATGGACTGGTCGATGACCTGGACCTGCCGGACTTCCTGGCGGCCTTCGACGGTGAGGTGCTGGATTGCGATGGGGATGGGACGCCGGACGTGATCGAGATCATCCGGAATCCGCTCATCGACGCGGACCAGAATGGTGTGCCGGACGACTGCAAGACCTGTCCCGGGGACATTGATGGCTCCGGTGCGGTTGATGTCAACGATCTGCTGGCTATGCTGGCGGTCTGGGAATCCTGCCCGGATCCGTGCGACGCGGACCTTGATGGAAGTGGAACAGTGGATGTTGATGATCTGCTGATGCTGTTGATGCTGTGGGGGGACTGTGCGTGAGACGCGAGTAGAGACTCGCATCCAAATAGTCCTGAACTGAGATTGAGAGAGCCTGATGATGAACAAGACAATCCCTGCGATGACCATGCTGGCCTCGGGTCTGCTGATGACAGACGTCCTGTTGGCTGGAAGCGGGGGGGGTTGGGTCGACTTTTCCGACGAGACCGCCGTACGACTGTCGGTGGACTCCAACCTGGGAGCCGGTGATGTCCAGGAGAAGGACTACGCGGTCGGCGATGTTGACGGCGACGGTGACAGCGACCTGGTCATCGTCCGGAAGGAGCCATTCACCTCGGAGGGCCGGGACATCAACCTGCTCCTCATGAACGAGGGTGGTGTACTCGTTGACCGGACATCGGCCTACGCCACGGCATCGGACGTCGCGGGGGACCAGGGCTTTCTGACACCGACCAACGATCGCGACGTGAAGCTCGCGGACCTGAACGGTGATGGTTGGCTCGATGTGGTCACGGCCACCACGTTGACGGACAACGACTCGAAGCACCTTTCGCATCCGCGGGTCTACATCAACCTCGGTGAGGACAACGGCATCTGGCAGGGTTTCCGGTACGAGGATGGCCGCATCCCGCGGATGCACCCGACGGCCGGCCCCCGGTTCTGCTCGGTTGCGGCGGGCGACATGGATGGCGACGGCGATCTCGACCTGTACTTCGGTGACTACGATTCCGGTCCCACCCAGATCTACGATTACAACAACAAGTTGCTGATCAATGATGGCAACGGGTACTTCACGGATCAGAGTGATGCACGCTTGACCTTCGAGATGCGTGAGTCCGCCTTCGGTGCGGCCAGTGTCATTGCGGACATGAACGATGACGGTGCCCTGGACGTGGTCAAGCAGACCTCGCTCAATCCGCCTCAGCACGTGGCGATCACCTACAACGATCCCGGCAACCAGGGCTGGTTCGTCGGGTACGAGATCTACGATGAGCGGGCACCGTATTTCGTGGAAACCGGTGATCTCAACGGTGACGGCCGGCTCGACATGATTGTCACGGACGATGGCGTGGATGCCTACTACCTGAACACGGGTAACGGCTCCGATGGCTATGCCAATTTCAACGAGCGGACCTTCGACTCGATTACCAACGGTTTCGGTGGCGATGCCTACATCGTCGACCTGAATAACGATGGCAACCAGGACGTCATCATCACGGATGTTGATGTCGACATTCCCGGCTGCAGCCGTGAAACGCACATCTTCCGCAACCGTGGTGACGTGCCCGACGTGACGTTCTCCCTGGAGCCGACCGGTCTCGGAGTCAGCCAGCGGACCGGCGTTCATGACGTGGCGTTGATCGACATCAACGGTGATGGTTGGATGGACATGGTCGTGGGGCGTTGCGCCTCGACCGAGGTGTGGATGAACCAGCCCCCGACCGGGATCGTGTTCTCCTACCCCGATGGCCTGCCCGGGTACATCGCGCCGGGACAGGCCTACACGCTTCGCTTCCAACTCGACCTCATCGGCGAGGGGGCCATCGAGCCGGGCAGCGGCCGGATGTTCCTTGCCGTCGATGGTGGCAGCGCCAATGAACTGACGCTCGAGGACCTCGGTGGTAATGCCTACCGGGCCACGCTTCCAGCCGGAACCTGCACGCAGAAGTTCAGCTACTGGTTCCAGGCCAGCATGACCGGCGAAGGGCAGTTCACGGATCCGCCCGCGGGTGCTGCCTCGCCCTATTCATCGATCATCGCCAATGGCTCGATCATCGTTCAGCGGGAGGAATTCGAAGCGCCGCCATCACCCGAGTGGACGGTCGAGAATGACCCCTCGCTCGAGACCGGTGCCTGGGAACGCGTCGATCCAGACGGCACGATCTACGGCCAGGACCAGCCCCAGCCCGAGGATGATGCCACGGCCGGATCGGATGCCGTCATCTGCTACATCACGCAGAACGGAACGGATCCCGGTTCACCGGGTGAAGCCGACGTGGACGGTGGTCCGACCCGCCTGCTCTCGCCGGTCTTCTCCCTCGAGGACATCGACGGCACCATCGCCTACTCGCGATGGATGTACGACAGCCAATCGACGGATGAGCTCATTACCGAGATCAGCAATGACGGTGGCGGCTCGTGGACCTTCGTCCAGGCCACCCTGGGCACGAACCAGTCCTGGGAGACGGCTTCGTTCATCGTCGGTGACTTCGTCGTGCCCACGTCCCAGATGCGCCTTCGGTTCTCCGTCCAGGATGCCGGTCAGCCATCACTCGTGGAAGCGGGTATCGACAATGTCTCCCTGGAGGTCCTGGACTGCGAAGTCCTCTGCCCGGGTGATGTTGACGGGAGCGGGACGATCGATGTTGACGACCTGCTCACGATTCTCGCAGCCTTCGGCAGTACTGATGCCGAGAGTGACCTTGATGGCAATGGTGTTGTCGACGTCAACGATGTGCTGATCGTGATCGCCGGCTGGGGCGCCTGCTGACCCCGAGCGGCGTCGCCGCCAGTCAGGGGTGTTGGCCCGGGGCGTCTGTCCCCGGAGGCTGCCGGTCCGCTGTCAACGACCTGGCCGGGACGTGCCAGACATTTCGGAAGCGGACCTCGTCCTCTTCCGAGTAGGCGTGGTCCTGGAGCAGCAACCGCTTCGGATCAGGACCTTCCTCGAGGGACGCGCCGGTCTTGGCCGGTATCGCGACGTCATCATGGACCAGGACGTCGTTCCAGTAGACCGTCAGCCGGGCGTCAGCAATCTTCTTCTCGCCGTCCCATCGCGGCGCGGTGTACCAGGCGTGAAAGGTCTGCCATTTGCCGGCGCCCAGTGATGCATTCACGTCAGCGGCGCGGAATCGGTAGATCCCCCCGGACTCGTTGAACAGGGGTTCGCGGGGGGCGCCGTCATTATTGAGGATCTGCAGTTCGTAGCGTTCTTCGAACTTCACTCCACTGTTGCCGTTCTGCTGGGTACTTGCCCGGCCGCCCGGAGGCGAGAGCCACTCGATGTGGTAGAGCCCATCGCTCAACGGCTGCGCAGAGAGCACGTCCCCGTGCCCTTTCTTGCTGATCAGCACATCACCCGAGACCGTCCAGGTGATCGGCTTGCCCGACTTCCGCATCACCAGGTTGGAGGTGTCGGTGCCATCGAACAGGATGATGGCGTTGTCCGGCGCTTTTCGGGAAAGGGCCGGATCGATCGCCATGGTGCTGGCGGCAAAGTCGGGTCCGGCGGCGTCGCGATGTGGGGGACTGCCCTTTGCTGCCGTCTCCTGTCCGAGGTTGGTCTTCACGACCAGCGTGCTTTCGGCGGGGGCCGGCGCGGTCTCCAGGAACACGCGTCGGCCATCGGGTGACATGATGGTGTTCTGAATCGCGATGGGTTGTCCGGTCGAAGTCAGAACCGTGAACCGAGCAGTCCCGGCGGAGACGTTCGGTGCAACCGGTTGATCGAAGGTCAACAGGACACCATTCCGGCGCGTTTCCACGCGATAGGCGACAGGTTTCGTAACGGGCTGAGCGGACTGGCCAGGGACCGGTGTGCTTGCGGCGTCACCCGGTGGTGCGGAGGTCCCCGGGGTGATGGCACAGGCCAGGATCGTGGCTATGAAGGGGCTGCTCATCATGGTGTCAACAGGATAGAGTCGGGAGGGGCCTCGTGGGAAGGTCCATCCGTGGGAGTGCCCTCATCAGCGGTTCGTGTGGCGTAGCATGTTGCCATTGGATGTGCGGCCGATGGGCTGCCTAACCAGGGAGTATCGTGATGATCAAGAGACGTGGCCTGGCCCAGGTAGAGGTCTTGGTTTGCGGGTTTGCGGTTCTGTTGCTGGCGAGCCTGGGTGTTGCCGTTGTGCAGTCTTCTGCTCAGCAGGCCCTGGAGACCAGAGATGCTCAACACCAACGGCAGATCGGCAAGGCGATGATGGCCTATGCCGAGGTTGAGAAGGGCCGATTCCCGGTTCCGGGAATGGCGTTGCGGTTGCCGGTCGAAATGCCCGGTGGCACGTCGCAACGCATCCTGGGTCGTGGGAAACCGGACTGGTCGCTGAACACTACCGCCAACCTGTACGCCATGATGGTCATGCAGCAACTCGTGTCTCCGGAATTGCTCGTGAGTCCGCTCGAGGTCAGTCATCTCGTGAAGGTGATCGAGGAGTATGACTTCGGTGCGTATTCACCGTTCGGGGAGAATGCCACGATGTGGGATCCGGCTTTCCAGGTTGATCCCGGAAATGTCACCGTGACCAGCAATGCGTCCTACGCCACCGAGGCGCTCTGCGGCGCCCGGCTCATCAAGCATTGGAACACCAAGTCGAAGCGGCCCAGTTCGTGGCCGCTGTTGTCGCTTCGAGGTCCTCGTGACGGCGTGACGTCCGGCCCCGAGTTCGTGCAGTCTCCGACGCTGCGATTCATGGGCAGCCCGGACCAGTGGTCCTCCTGGGTCCTGTTCGCTGATCTGCATGTCGAGCGTCGTGACACGCCCGATATCGCGAACGCGAGGGGTGAGCGGGAAGATCTCTTCTCCGGTGCCGATCCAGCAGGTGAGCAGCCGTGGATGGGTGTCTTCATCGCCGCCAGCCAGAATGATGCGACGCCGACATGGGATCCACTGCTCCCCGAAACCGTGGCCAAGCCGACGGTGCCGGCGGCTGCGGGGTCCAAGGCCTCGCCACCCCAGCCCGAGTAGCGCACAGCGACGGAGCGATCCGGATCATGGACCAGTCCTCGACATCGACCCAGGGACTCCTGGATCTCACGCATCCCGCCAGCGGTCAACTGCTCCGGCTCGCGCCGGCGGCGGGATTCGCGGGTGTGTCATGGCAGGTCGGGGGGCGGGAGCATCTTCATCTCTCGCAGCCGCTGGACCAGTTCCTGCGGGAGGAACACACGGGCGGTCTGCCCCTGCTGTACCCGTGGGCGAATCGACTGCGCAGCGACCAGTGGTCCTTCGGCGGCAAGCGCATCGACCTGGACGGCCATGCTCGTGTCCATCGTGATGGCAATGGGCGGCCGATGCATGGTCTGCTCGTGAGGTGGTCGGACTGGGAAACGCAGGCCACCGATGGTGGGTGCATGGCGGCCATCGACTGGCAGGACCACGAGGTCCTGATGGCGGCCTTTCCGTTCGCTCATCGGTTGGAAATCCAATGGACACTTGATTCCGATGGCCTCGAGGTTCGAACAAGCGTGACCGCCGGCGATGAACGTGTTCCGGTGAGCTTCGGATGGCACCCCTACGTCGTGATACCCGGTGCCTCACGTGGTGACATCACCATGCACCTGCCTGATGTGGAAGAGGTTCCGCTGGACGAGGACTGCCTGCCCGTGCCCGGGGCCGACCGGACACCCGCCGGTGGGGCCCGGCCGCTCGGTGAACGAAGCTGGGATCACTGCTTCTCGGGAATCAGTGATGGTGACACGGTCGAGTTGCGTGCCACGGCCGGTGGTATTCAATTCGAGTTTCTCGAGGGCTGGCGGTGGATGCAGATCTACTCGCCGGATGGTGCGGACTTCGCCTGCATCGAACCCATGACCGCGATCACCGCAGCGTTGGATGACCAGGACCCACCGGGTCCGGTGGTGGACCCGGGGTGTACCTATACCGCCAGGTTTCGAATGCGTTCATGCTCGTGACGTCAGGTGCGCCAGGGGCCACGAATGGCCAGGGTCAACCCCGGGTTCTGGATGTTGACGAACAGCGTCGAGGCATCTGGTGAGAACGTGGCGCCCGCGAACTCGGACCGATTCATGGCGTTGCGTCCGAACTTGTAGAACTGGCCCGTGGGCGTGACACCAAGGAGGAACTGATCCTCGGTTCCGTCCTCACAGACGATCAGGTCTCCCCACGGGGCGACCGTCAGGTTGTCGGCATGCTCGACGATGCTGGCATCATTGGGCTCCGCGACCAGTTCCAGTCGCCCACTCGGGGCGATCCGTTCCATGGGTGTGCCTTCGACGCTTGGATCCGCGGGCCGGTATCGCCAGATCTGGCCCCGTTGATTCGTGCCGCCAGTGGTGCAGGCGAAGTAGATCTCGTCCTTGCCGGGCCACATGCCTTCGCCACGGGCGAAGCGGGCAGCACCTTTCTCCCAGGCCTGGTAGCGGAGGGAGTCATCGGCGGAATCCACATCCTCAAGCGGTATCCAGCGAACGGGAAGTGAATGGCCGACCGGGGTCGGGTCGGGGTCTTCCCAGTGCCTCGTGTCCACCTGTCGAGTTCCGGTGATCGCGAGGGCTTCGAGTCGACCACCCTCGAGATAGCGGTGGCTGGACTCCGGGATGAACCGGTACAGGCAACCGTCGTTGCGATCTTCCGTCAGGTACACGATTCCGGTTCGAGCGTCGATGGCGACGGCTTCATGGTTCATGCGGCCCATCGGAACGATGGGTACCGGCTTGACGAGTCCACCTCCCGGGGTGGCCGGGACTTCAAAGACATACCCGTGCGGTTGCTGCCAGGGCTTGTCCACCGTGGGGCCGACGATCGACTCTTCACAACTGAGCCACGTGCCGTGGGGAGTGATTCCTCCCGCGCAATTGTGTTCGGTTCCAACCAGCGCCAACTCGTGACTGACCAGGGCGCCCGTGCCTTCGTTGGCCTGGGTGTCATAGACCAGGCGGGTACATCCACCACGGGAGGGTGCCGGCTCACCTGTAGCGGTCTTCCCGATGTCATAGATGAGATCCTGCTTCACCTTGACCAGCCCGGCCAGTTCCGGATCGAATGGTCCGATGCATCGGTGACCCGGTGAGATCTCGTGGTTGCGAATGAGAATCGTGGTGCCACCCGGGCCGGGAATGGCGCCCATCCCGTCGTGCTTGCCGGGTACCAGGAGGCCATCGGTCATGGTCTCGCCGGCGATCGACAGGACCGTGTAGCTGAACCCCTCGGGCAAGTCGACCACCTTCTGCGGGTCTGCCTGCAGCGGCCCATACCCCGGGTCGGCCAACTCTCGCAGCCAGTTGCCCTGCAGCGGCTGCTCCAGCAGTCGCCCAAGGCCCGTGAAGCCCACTGACGCGGCAGCCGCTCGGTGTACGAATTGGCGTCGATTGAGTGGGTGAGGAGTCATGTGAGGGTGTCCGGGGCCATGGCTGGACGTGGTCCATGTCAGCAGAGACGATACGCCACCGATTCGCTGATCGGTAGCCCTTGCCTCAAGTATGCGCTGAAACATGCGCAGGATTCACACATGGCCCGTTTCCTGTCCATCCTGGCCAATCCAACCTCGGCAAAGGCCACCGGGAAAGCCGATCAATTGGAACAGGCACTTGAGCGGAGCGGTTGGACGGTCAATCGAACAACGCGGGCACCGGGAGAACCGGTGGATCGCGTCGCCGAGCGAGTCGAGGGGTCCGAGGTGCTCGTACTGGTGGGGGGTGATGGCACGGTCCGACTGCTGGCAGACGTGGCTGCAGCGACCGGAATTCCGATCTGGCATCACAGCGGGGGAAACGAGAACCTGTTCGCGCGGAGCCTGGGCATGGCGGCCACTCCGGCGGCCCTGGAGGCGGCCCTGGAGCAGCGGGTGATCCACCGGGTTGATCGACTCCAGGTTGGAACGACAACGAGCCTGTTGATGGTGTCGTCCGGTTTCGATGCCGAGATCGTGAAGACCGTCAGCGATAACCGGACCGGTGCGGTGTCCAACCTGAACTACCTCTGGCCCATGGTGCAGGTCATGTTCCGCTGGAAAGCCGCTCGGTACACGATCGACGTGGATGGTGAACGTCGCGTGACGGATGGGCGAGGCTGGGTCATCGTGGCCAACAGTCCCGACTACGCGGCGCGGTTCGATCCTGTTCCCGGTGCCCTCATGGATGACGGCCGACTCGATGTCCTGTTCGTCCCCATGCGCGGGATGATCGGCATGATCGACTGGATCGTGCGGTGTCGACTTCGGCTGACCCGCTTCCGGAACCGGCTTTTGCGAGGTCGAAACGCCCTGGAATTCCGAGGGCACGAGGTCACGATCCAGTCCAACCCGGGGACACGCTGGCAGGTTGATGGCGACACGCTGGCCGACGGCCCGATGTCATCGGTCACGGTGACCACTGAACGGGCGGCGATTCCGGTCCTCCTGCCGGCCCGCGATCCCGCGTCCCTTCGCGTGCTGTCGCGGTTCTAGCGAGGTCCGAGCAGGTCGGAGGTGATGTCCTCGACGGTGCGGCAGCCGGACAGGGCCATGGCACGATCGAACTCATCCTTGAGGATGGACCAGACATGGGCTACCCCGGCCTCGCCACGGGCGGCGAGGCCCCAGAGGATCGGTCGACCGATGAGGGTGGCCGTGGCGCCAGCAGCGATCGCCTTGAGAACGTCCGTTCCTCGTCGAATGCCACCGTCGACCCAGACCTCCGCTCGGCCATCAACGGCTTCACAGACAGCCGGGAGGACATCGAAGGTCGCAGGTGACGTGTCCAGTTGGCGACCACCATGGTTGGACACGATGAGCCCGGCGACACCGGCTTCCACGGCGCGTTCGGCATCATCAGGTCGGCAGACACCCTTCACCACGATGGGCAGTTCGGTGATGCTGCGCAGCCACTCGACGTGTTCCCATCGCAGCCCGGGGTCCAGGTGTTCATGGCAGAACTCCGCCAGGCCCGAGCCGCCGCGGGAGGACAGCGAGAGACCACCCTCGGCCGTGAGGTTCCGAATCTCCATGCCCTCCGGAAGCGAGAACTGGTCACGCACATCGCGTTCGCGATTCCCCCAGACCGGCGCATCAACGGTGAGCACCAGGGCCTGGCAACCGGCGGCCTCGATGCGACGCACCAGGTCCCGGCTGACGTCGCGGTGACGGTAGAGATACAACTGGAAGAACACGGGGCCCGTCGCGGCGGCCATCACCTCTTCAACATCAACAGTCGACAAACTGCTGAGGACCATGGCCGTTCCGGCAGCGGTCGTTGCCCGTACGGTGGCGACTTCGCCTACGTCGTCGGCCAGCCGGTGAAAGGCCGTTGGTGCTGCGATCACGGGGAGGGAGAGGTCATGTCCGAGGACCGTGCAGGCGGCGGAGCGGTCAGCAACATCGGCCAGGATGCGGTAGTGCAGCCGGGCCCGGCTCCAGGCGGCCTCGTTGTCCCGGAGGGTGATCTCGTCATCAGCACCGCTCGCGTAGTAGTTCCAGGCCATCTCGGCCAGGCTGTCCTGGGCCTCTGGGGCGTACTCACGCAGGTTCAGGGGGTCGGAATCGGGCATTCTCAGGGTCTCTGCTTGGATCAGGGGCTGGAGCAGGGTAGCCTCTGGGTGGATCCAATGGGACGACGGCCCCGCGCGGCCAGGTCCCGTAAATCAAAGGGAGAGAGATATGTCTCGCCAATTCCTGGCCGTGATTGGGGGGGTGGTCCTGGTCACCGCGGTGGCTGGTGCGTCGACCTATCGAGGTCCGAACTTTGTCGAGCCCGGTGATGCGGGTTCCAGCCGTGATGATGCGGCAGACGTCAAGAATCCCAATGGCTCCGGGCCGGTGACCTCGATCGCTGGCTCCCTGGAAGGTGGCGGAGGCTTCCGCAGCGTCGATGGTGACTACCAGGACGTCTACAGGATCTTCGTCTCTGATCCCTCGATCTTCAAGATCAGCCTGACTGACACCACCTTTGGTGTGCCGGACTCGATGATGTTCCTCTTCAACAAGGACGGCAATCCCATCATGGCGAGTGACAACACGAGCCCGCAGAACTTCAATCCGATCCTGGACAACATCGGCGGATCCGGGGGGCAGGGCCAGTTCTTCGATCAGCCCGGCATCTACTACCTGGCGATCACGTCGGCACCGTCGCAGGCCTTCGTTGACAACGTCGATGGCGTCGCGACGCTGCTGTTCGACCTGTTCGAGCAGCCCTTTGGCAGCATCGGGCCGGCCCAGGGTGCAGAGAACCTGACCTGGACCAGCGAGTGGACGACACCCAATCCAGCCAACTTCGGCGATTACGACCTGTTCGTCAGCGGCGTGGATTCACTTCCGATCCCGGGTCCCGCTGGCCTGGCTGTGTTGGCCGTGGCAGGCCTGGTCGGCACGCGTCGCCGCCGAGCCTGAGGTTCGCGAGAGTCAATTGGATTCGATGATCACTGCCGGTGGTTGCGCGCGCATCCGGAACGTCTCAGCGTCCTCCGCCTGACCCAGTGCGTCGAGCACGGCGGCCAGTTCACGCGCGACCGTTCGGGCCAGGGGGTGCCCGAGCTTGTCTGCTGTTTCCAGTCGGACCCAGGCGGCCGTCAGTCGGCTGGCGGCATCGGCAGGGGCATCCTGGGCCAGTGCCTCCAGTGCCCGCAGTCGATCCAGCATGACCAGCCGCTCGACATCGCGTGAATTGGCGGTCCGCTCGGCGATGTCATCCACGAGTGGCTTCGCTTCATCCACGTGACCCTGTCTCAGCAGGATCTCAGCGAGGATCTGCTCGGTGGCCCGGACGTCGGACGCGGTGGGCGGCAGCCTGGACAATCGCTCGGCCCGGGCCGCCTCGATCCACTCGCGGGCGTCGTCCAGTCGATCCTGTCGAATCGCCAGCCGGGCCAGCAGTACTTGTCCGTTGGCGATGCGCACCGGGCTGCCGAGGAACTCCTTGTATTCCTGGGCCCGCTCCAGGTCTCGCTGGGCGCCATCGAGATCATCAAGCAGCAGGCGAGCCAGCCCGGCGCTGCTCAGGACATTTGCGACGCGCCAGTCGGGCTCCTCGGAGTCCGAGTTCCGGGAGAAGTCCGCGAGGATCTGCACGATCACTGGCAACGCAAGTTCTGGACGGTCCAGCAGGTTCCGCTGCACGATCGTGTTCATGACATTGAGCCGGCCGTTGCCCAGTGCCTTCTGTTCGCTGGCATCGGTAACCGTGGCAAGCTGTTGGTCGTAGAGCGTCAAGGCTTCGTTCAGGATGGCATCTGATTCCTCGACCTTCCCATTCAGGCCCAGGAGGTAGCCATAGTGCTGCATGGTCTCGAGAGTGTCGACGTGGTCCTCACCGAGGTGGCGGCGTCGCATTTCGAAGGCCTGCTGGTAGGTCTCCTCGGAGTCCTCATAGATCTTCTGGAAGAACAGGGTCCGGGCGTAGTGATGCAGGACGAAGGCCAGTTCGGCGGAGTCCGCCTCTCCCTTGCTGCGGTAATGGCTCAGGACATCATCCAGCAGTGGGCGAGATTCCGAGGGCTGGTTCAGGCTGGTGAAGTTGACGGCCAGGTCGATGTTGAGCCGTGCCAGCACATCGGGAAACTCGGTGAAGTTCTCGTTGATGATGGCTGCCCACCGTTGCATGACCTCAACCTGGCTGCGAGCGGACATGGGGGTATCGGGGTTTTCGGGGTCCATGTTGCCCAGCAGTTCGGTGGCCGCCAGCAGCATGCGATCGGAGGTCCGGTTGAAGTGATCCGCTCGCTCCCAGAGCACGGTCATGAAGACGGCGAACACGGCGAGCACGACCATGCCTGATGCGATGGCCGAGACGGGAATCCAGTGCCGCCGCAGGTACTTCCGGGCGACGTACCAGGCGTCATCCCGCCGGGCCTCGATGGCCTCGCCTCGCAGCCAGTGCCGCACATCGGCCGCGAGCGCCCCGGGTGACTGGTAGCGCCGATCCACGTCCTTGTCGAGCGCCCGCAGCAGGATCGTCTCCAGGTCCTGGTCGATCGAGTCGTCGATGCTCTGGGGGGGAACCGGTGGTTCATCGATGATGGCCTTGACCATCTGCGCGATGGAGCCGGTGACGCGATATGGTCGTTCACCCAGCACGAGTTCATACAGCAGGACACCCAGGGCATAGACATCGGTCCGGGTATCGACGGCATCCGGATCACCAGAGACCTGTTCCGGGGAGGCATAGGCGAAGGTGCCCATGAACTCGCCCGCGGCGGTCATCTCGTACTTGGACTCCGTCATGTTGTCGCTCTCGACCGCCTTGGCGAGACCGAAGTCCAGGATGTGAGGCTGCCCGTCATGATCAACCAGGATGTTGGCTGGTTTCAGGTCGCGGTGGATGATGCCGCGCTGGTGGGCGTAGCCGACGGCCTCGCAGACATCGATGAACAATTCGGCCTTCTCCGCAAGCGTGGGCTTGCGCCGCTGGTCATCACCGGATTCGACCCGGAATGACGTCAGCGGGGCGCCATCGATGAACTCCATGGCCAGGAACGCATTGCCCTCGTCCGTGAGGCCACTGTCATAGAGCGTGACGATGCAGGGGTGCTTCAGCGAGGCCACGACCTCGACTTCCCGTTCAAATCGCATCTGCTGGCGTTCGGTGGCGAAGCTGCCCTGCAACAGGACCTTCAACGCGACATCTCGCTTGGCGGCGACCTGCCGGGCCAGGTAGACCGCGCCCTGTGCGCCCCGGTCGATCTCCCGGAGAATCTCGTAGCCATCGGGAGTCGGCGCATCGAGCATCGACTTGCCAGGTGTCACTCGTTCCTTGTGAACGGCCGCCAGTTCCGCCAGCAGGCCCGCGTCACTCTTGATGCGATCGATCTCTGCCTTGACGCTGCCGTCGTCCTCTTCCTTGAGCCACCGTTCGACCGCCGGATCAACCCGTCGACCATCCGCGATGCGGTGCATCTCAGCGGGCGAGGGGCGTCGCGGTGTGGTGGCGTCTTTCGATTCCGGTTCCGAGGGGGTCTCGCTTGCGGGGGTGTCCTCGCCAGCCTGGGCCAGCAGTTCGCCGTCCGGGTCATGCTCGGCCAGCCAGGACATCACCTCGGATTCGACGGTCCCGCCCGCGGCGATGAGTCGCAACTCCTCGTCGGTGGGCTTGCGTTGCCGGGCTGGGCTCACACCGAGTCCTCGTCGTAGACCTTCTCAAGCGACGCGACGATCTCTCGCAGCTTGGAAGCGACACGACTCTTGGCCAGGTAGACGTCGTTCTCGGTCATCTCAAGTTCGGCGGCAGCTTCTGCGGTTGGTCGCTGCTGCAGTGCCACCATCTCGAATGCCCGAACGGTCTTGTCCGCGATCTTGGTCGTGGTTCGCAGCTTCTCCAGGGCACTCCGGAGAATGGTCATGCGGCGCTCGGTGTCCCAGGCTTCTTCGAATTCGTCGTCCCGGGGCATGTCGACGATGGCCGATTCGCCTCGGCTGACGCGGCTGACCGCCCGCTTGCGGTAGATGCCGGCCACGCGGAACCGGGCGATGCCCAGGAGCCACGATCGAAGTCGACCCCGTTCCCGGTCGTACTTGCCCTCGCGATATTCCTTGATGAACTGGACCATCGTCTCCTGGGCGACGTCAACGGCATCCGCCTCGGAAAGGCCGAGTCGACGGGCGAAGCCCACGAGGATCGGGCGGTACCGCTCGTCGAATTCCCGCCACGCGGCATCGTTGTCCGCATCGTGGAGGTTGTTGAGCAGGGCGGTGGTTGTTCGACTTCCCTCGGACATGACAGCAGCATACCGGCTCCCGGGCCGGAACCGCAGCCAGGGGCCCCGGGGGGCTACAGCACGTGCTCGGCCCGGGGGTAGGAGCCGAGAACCGTAAATGCCCGGCAGAGGCCCCGTGCCTTCTCCAGGGACTCGGCCATCACGGGCTCGGACTGGTGTGCATCCACATCGATGAAGAAGGAGTAGTCCCAGTTCTCGTGGCCGCTGGGCCGCTTGTCGATGTGGCTCAGGTTGAGATCCGCGTCCCGGAACACGGCCAGGACGTCTACCAACGCGCCAGGCTCGTGGGATGTTGTGAACATGATGCTGGTCCGGTCACTCCCGCTGGGCTCGGCGGCCTGACGACCGATCACCAGGAAGCGGGTGATGTTGCCGGGGTTGTCCTCGATCCCATCGCTGATCCGGTTGACGCCATGAATCTTCCCGGCCAGCCGGGAGCCGATGGCGGCCATGTCGGTGCTGGTCGCGATGTGCTGAACCGCTGCCGATGAGGAAGCGAAGGGGACACGTTCAGCCTTGGGCAGGTGGTTCTCCAGCCATCGTCGGCACTGCGCGAAGACCTGCGGCTTGCTGGCGACCCGGGTGATCGATTCCATGTCGATGTTCGCCAGCAGGCAGTGGGAGATGGCGATCAAGGCCTCGGCATAGACGGTGACCTCGAACTCGGCAAAGGCATCCAGCGTGTCGGTGACACTGCCGCCGGTCGAGTTTTCGTAGGGCACCAGTCCGTAGGTGCAGTTGCCGGCGGAGACGTCACGGAAGACCGCGGCGATGTCGTCGAACTGGTTGAACTCCACGGAGGATCCGAAGTGTCGCACGGCCGCCACGTGGCTGAATGACCCGGGCGGTCCGAGGTAGCCGATGCTGACGCCGTGTTCCAGCCGGAAACTCCCTGACATCAGTTCACGCCAGATGGCTTCAAGCGCTCGATCCGGCAGCGGACCCTCGTTGGCGGCCCGGACGCGATCCAGGACCTGGCGTTCCCGGTGGGGGGCATAGATGGGCGTGTCGCTGCCACGCTTGGCCTCGCCGACGGACACGACGATCTTCGCCCGCTCGTTCAGCAGTTCGATCAGCCTGGCATCGAGTTCGTCGATGCGCTGCCGAAGATCATTGAGGTCGCCGGGTGAATCGGCCATGGCGTTCCTTTCGTCAGCGTGCAGTATCGTCGCGACTCGTCGAGCGTGCAGGATCCCTCAGGCGGCGGCCACTTCAGGGGGGCGACCGGAGCCGAAGAAGAGAAGGCCGAGCACCGAGGTCACCACGACGATGCACAGGGCGGCGAAGGCGCCACCGAAGCCGCCGAAGGCCTCGGCCAGCCAGCCGGTGAGCAGGGGGCACACGATTCCCGAGGCGGAGAAGAAGGTCACGATGATCCCGGTCGCTACGCCGGTACGGGAAGGGAACAGGTCGGCACAGATCGAGTAGTACGGGCTGTTGGGTGCCATCGAGAAGCCAATGGCAATCGAGACGAAAATCACGGCCGCGATGACCGAGGACATGAAGATCACCGGAATGAAGCACAGGACGCTGACCAGTTGGCAGATCCAGATCACGTGAACGCGGGCCAGTCGCGTGCGGCCGGTCTTTCGCATGATGACATCCGAAAGCCATCCGGCCACCGGCATGAGCACGATGGCGATGGCCCATGGCAGCGGGCTGAAGAAGCCGACCTTCTGCAGATCCATGTGCCAGGTCTGCTCCAGGTACCCCGGCAGCCAGGACAGTCCGAAGAAGAGCACCCAGCCGAAAGCGAAGAAGGACCAGCCGGTAGCCAGCAGGGTTGGGTTGAAGAGCACCTGTCGGAATGACGGTTTCGGGCCACTTGATGCTCGCGGCGAAGCTGGCCGGGGCGTCGATTCCGGTGCTCGATAGCACAGGAGGAACACGAGTCCCAGCACGCCACCCAGGATGCCCAGGCAGATGAACGACCATCGCCACCCGATCGACAGGATCAGGGGGGCCAGGACCACGCCACCGATGAGCAGGGCCAGCGGAACGCCAAGCAGCGAGATGGAGATGGCCTTGCCCAGTTCCCCGGGCCGCATCCAGTCCACCAGTGCCCGGTTCATGGCCGGGAAGTTCACGCCTTCCCCGATACCCAGCAGGACCCGCAGTCCCACCAGGATCCAGAGGACATCGACCAGCCCCTGCAGGGCCATGATCACCGACCAGCTGAAGAGCCCGATGGTCCAGATGACCTTGACCCCGAAGCGGTCCAGCAGGAAGCCGGAGAGACCGTTGATGGAGAGGGTTCCGATGGCGAAGGCGGACATCAGCAGGCCGAAGCCGGTGTCCGTGATTCCGAAGTCCTTCTCGATCGGGCTGATGGCGTAGGAAATCACCACGCGATCGAGGTAGTTGACCAGCCCCAGCAGGAAGCAGAACCCGGCGACGAAGTACCGGTAGCGGCTGGCAGGGGCCCCAGAGGGTCCGGAAATGGCGGATGAGGTGCTCATTGGGACGGGTCGGCCGGTGAAGTGGAACCACCGGGCCTTACAGGCAGAATAACCACTATGGAATCATCCCAACGGGGGTTGCCCGGAGTCCATTTCGGGTGTCCAATTGGGAGTAGAGGAGAGAGGTCCCCATGCCGTCATTTGCCCTTGCTGCCCTTGTCCTGGCGATCAGTTCCACTGACCAGGTCTCGCCACCCCCGGCCCATGACCAGCCCATCCTGCAGGATGGCGAACTGATCTTCCCCGAGGGGGCCCTGATCCCCAAGTTCATGACCGAGGTCGAGGACCGATTCCTCGGCGGTCAGCCCGTCCCGGCTCCCCGCGGTGCGACGCCACCGCCCCTGGGTCCGATCCGGACGGCCTCGGAATTCGAGGACATGGATGGCATCCTCCTGGCCTGGGAAGGGTATTCATCGATCCTGTCCCAGATGGCGGCCGCGATCACGACGATCGGCAATGCCAAGGTCTTCATCGCCTGCGACAGCAACAGTGAAGGCAACTCGGCCCGCAACAACTGCATCGCCGCGGGAGCAGATCCCGATCGGGTGGTGATCGTGGTCCGGTCCACCAACACCGTCTGGATCCGGGACTATGGCCCACGCTATGCCTACGAGGGTGACTGCCGCGTGGTCGTCGATCACACCTACAACCGACCCCGCCCCAACGACAACGCCTACAGCGGCTACTTCGGCCCGCTGTTCGGTCACGAGGTGTATGAGCTGCCCCTGGTGCATGGTGGCGGCAACTGGCACGGCAACGGCAACGGCATCGCTGCAGCGACCGAGTTGATTGCGGACGAGAACCCGAGCCTGTCCGAGTCGCAGATCGTGCAGTACTGGCGTGAGTACCAGAACGTCGAGACCTACATCCACGATGCCTTCCCCACGTCGGTGGACTACACGCAGCACATCGACATGTGGATGCTGATGTGTGGCGAGGATCGGATCATCATCAGTGACTGGCCGACGCAGTCGGGCAGCACCCAGGATCAGATCTGTGACTGGGCGGCCAACTACTACCAGGGCCTCGGCTGGGAGGTCTTCCGCACCCCGGCCTTCGCGCAGGGCGGAACGCACTACACCTACACCAACATGGTGGTCTGCAATGATCTCGTGCTCCTGCCGGAGTACAACGACATCTCCAACACCTACGACAACCAGGCCGTTGCGGCCGTCCAGGCCGCGATGCCGGGTCGGCAGGTGGTGCAGATCGTCTGTGACTCGCTGGCCTACTCCGCCGGCGTCATGCACTGCATCTGCATGCACATGCCAGCCCATGTCGGTGGGATCTCTCCCACGACCTGCCTCCAGACACCCGTGGAAGGCATCATCGACCCGGCCGACTGCCCCAGCATTTCCTGGATCAGCGATGACGACGAGTACGACGTGGTCTCGGTCGATATCGAGTACTCCACCGATGACGGCGCGTCCTGGAGCACGCTCCAGGCCAACCTGTCTCCGGCGGGGTCAACGACGGTCTGCATCCCCGATACACCGACCAACCAGGGACGCCTGCGAGTCCTGGCCCGTGATGGCGACGGCAACACCGGCGGCGACTCCAGTGGCATCATCATCGTCGAGGGCGACTCGCTGCCCGGTGACGGCGACGGTGACGGCGACGTGGACGTGAATGATGTCCTGGTGGCCATCGCCCAGTGGGGATGCACCGGCGACTGTTCCGCCGACTTCAACGACGACAACGTCGTCAATGTCGATGACATGCTGATCGTCCTGGCCAACTTCGGCAACTGATACCAGGCGATTTCGGCTGCCCGGGCCCCGTCCGGCTACACTCCCGTCACAAGGGAGGCCTGACCATGGCGCTGGTAGCAGTTGTATTCGGTGCGGTACTGATTCTCCAGGGAATCGGATTCTGGTTGGCTGCTGGATTCGAATCCGCCCGGTTCACCGCGGCCATACCGGCGTTCTTCGGGATCGCCCTGCTGGGCCTGGGGATCTTCTCGGCACTGCTGCCGTCGCTTCGCAAGCACCTGATGCACGTGTCGATCCTCGTGGCACTCGTGGGGATCGTCGGCGGCGTGATGATGGTCATCAAGAGCCTTGGTGCCGAGGAGGTCAGTTGGTTCAAGGTCTGGGACCAGGGCATTCTCGCGATCTTGTGCCTGGTCTACTTCGGCTTCTGTATCGCGAGTTTCGTCACGGCTCGCAAGAACCGTGCATCAGCCGAGTGATCCCTCGATCGCGTAGCGAATCAAGGCCACGACCTGCTCCGGGGTCCGCGCCACGGCATTGGCCGCGGCATCGACTTCCTTCAACGCGTGATCGTGTTCCTCCGGATGGAGGATGACCAGCGGCTTGCCGAGCGCCGCGGCCTGTCCGGCGTCGAAGGCGGCATTCCACTGTCGATACTTCTCGCCGAAGCGGATGACCACCAGGTCTGCTCGCTTGATGAACGTCCGGGTGCGGATCGCATTCACCGACGCGCCCTGGTGATCCGTCCAGAAGGCGGAGTCCTCGTCGCCCAGGATGGCCACTCCACATCGATCGCTGTCATCGTGATCGGTCACGGGCGCCGTGAAGTCCACGGGCAGGCCGGCCGCCGCTTCGCGGATGCGATCGCGCCAGTCGCTGTGGATTTCTCCGCCGAGGTAGACCTGCCAGCGATCGCTCACAGCAGCTCCATGATCTCGAATCGCTTTTCGCCGCGGGGCAGGTCCGCCCGGACCGTCTCGCCCAGCCGTGACTTCATGAGGGCCATGCCGAGGGCCGACGTGGGGGTGACCTCGATGCACTCGGGATCGAAGTCGCCACTCATTTCACCGACCAGGCGGTAGATCTGTTCATCGCCGGTCTTGACGTCCTTGAGCTTCACGGTGGCGCCGATGAAGACCATGTCGTCCGGCGTCTCGGTGTCATCCGCGACGATGGCCGTTGACAGGCGTTCCTCGAGCTGCCGGATTCTCGCCTCGTTCATGCCCTGGTCCTCGCGGGCGGCGTGGTACTCGGCGTTTTCCTTGAGGTCACCCAGCTCGCGAGCTCGACCAATACGGTCGGACAGCTCCTTCCGCTGCTTGATGCGGGTGGCGAGTTCCTCTTCGATCTTGTCCTTGTCAGCCTGTGTGATGTAGTCCATCTGTTTCTCTCACTTGGCGCCGGAGTCACCGGCCATCGCCGTGGTGGCGTTGGCGGCGTCATCTGGTTGTACCTTGAACGAGGTCCTGCTTCGCAGCCAGCCGCCTTCGCGGACCACGACCATGAAGGTCATCTCGTCCGTCGCGGGATCCTTGGCCGTGTCCACCTGGACACGCACCAGGTCCATGTCGTCCTGGCCATCACCGATACGCATCTCGGCCGATTCCCCGCCTCGACAGATCAGCGTCGGTGCAGAGACGACCTGATCGGTGCCGTGCTTCTCGTTGGGGTGCTTGGTGATCACCACCTCGACCTTCCACTGGTCCTCGTTGAGCGAGGTTGCCGTGACATCGGTCCCCCAGCCCACGGGTGCGGCGCAACTGGCCAGGATTGGCAGGCCGGCCAGGCAGGGGGTCATGATGGTCAGCAGGCGTGCAGCGAAATTCACGTATCGGTTTCCCATAATGCAGACGTGGGCTTCACCAGCCCACCGGGGGAGGATAGCATCTGGTGGAGGGAGTACCGCCCGTGAGCACGCCTGAATCACCCATGGAATCGCCTGAGAACGCCGCACGCTGTCCATTTCTGCTGTCGACATGGTCATTTGGACAGCGGGCCAACGAGGCCGCCTGGCCGGCCCTGGCCGCGGGTGGTTCGTCCATCGATGCCGTCGAGGCGGTCAGTGTCTTCTGCGAGGATGATCCGGAGATCGACTCCGTGGGCTACGGCGGGCTGCCCGACCGCGACGGTGCCATGTCGCTTGATGGATGCGTCATGCTCTCGCCGGAACAGTGCGGAAGTGTCTGTGCCATCCGACGACATCGGCATCCGGTGTCCATCGCGCGACAGGTGATGGACCACACACCGCACATCATGCTGGCGGGGGAAGGCGCCGACGCCTTCGCGGACGCTCATGATCATCCGGTCGAGGAGCTTCTCTCTCCAGGCGCGCGTGAGGCGTGGGAGAAACGACAGCGGGAACTTCCGGAACAGTCCCGGGCCAGCAGTCCGCGCCCGGTTGATGTCGATCCACGGGGGCAACTCTTCGCCCATGGCGATGACGAGTCGCGGTGGTCCAACAACCATGACACGATCGGGGTCCTGGCGATTGATGAGCGAGGCACCCTCGCGGGGGCCTGTTCCACCAGCGGCATGCCCTGGAAGGTCCCGGGGCGCGTGGGGGACTCGCCGATCATCGGCCATGGTCTGTACGTGGATCCCGAGGGCGGCGCCGCCGTGGCCACGGGGACGGGCGAACTCGTGATGGCGATCTGCGGCAGCTTCCTGGCGGTTGAACTGATGCGAGGCGGCGCCATGCCCGGCGATGCCATTCGGGAAGTCCTGGAGCGGATTGCCAAGCGAAGTGACCTGGAACCGGGTCACCAGATCGCGGTGATCGCCCTGCGACCGGATGGTCACTGGGGGTCGGGGGCCCTCCGACCGGGATTCCGATTGGCGACCAGTGATGCCGGCGGCCACCAGTTGCTGAAGCCGGAACTGGTTCTGCTGCCGGGCACCTGAGCCGGATCTCCAGGTCGGGCCCGTCCGGTGGGGATTCGCCATGCGAGTGCCCGGCGGGAGATATAGTCGAGGCATGTCGCAGTCTGCAGGCATTCGCAAGGCTGACCGATTCGCCGTGATCGATGTCGGCAGCAACAGCGTCAAGTTGTCCATCGCCGTGCGTGGAAGACGACGCCCGGCGGTCATCGAGACCGCCCGGATCGTGTCGCAACTTGGCCAACAGGCCCAGGACGACGGGACGCTCGACCCGGAGGCGCTCGAGCGAACGGCCGAGGCGATTGCGCAACTGGCGGAAGAGGCACGGTCACAGGACGCCACCGTGATTCGTGCGGTGGCCACCAGTGCCGCACGGGAGGCCCCCAATGCGGAGGCGTTCCGTGAACGAGTACAGGCACTCGCCGGTATCGATCTCGAGATCATCCCCGGTGAGCGGGAAGCCGAATTGGTCTTCCGCGCCGTCTCAAGCAGCCACCTCGTCAAGGAACAGAACAGCATCGTTTTCGATACCGGTGGGGGCAGCACCGAGATCGTCGTCGCCACCAATGGTGAAGTCGATCATTGGCGTTCGGTGCCGCTGGGTGCCCTGCGCCTGGCGGAGGAGTTTGACGCCACCGGACGCGTCGGAAGCAAGGTCATGGAGGCCATCCGTGATCATGTCCGCGAGGTGGTATCGGCGACCGGGCTCCAGGGCGGTCCGGCGGACATCCTCGTCGGGACGGGCGGAACCTGCACGGCCCTGGCGCTGCTGGACATCGGACCGTTGCCCATGGCCCGGGGAAGCAAACCCCCATCGATCCTTCGTGAGCAGCACACGATGTCGAAGGAGACCATCGAGACACAGCTGACCTGGCTTCGCCGGATGGAGACGTCGGAGCGGAAGGCGGAAACGGGCCTGCGAACACGTCGTGCGGAGATCATCGTGGCCGGGGTCTGCATCGTTGCCGAGTTGATGGCGATCTTCGACCTGGAATGGGTCACCATGTTCGACGTGGGACTCCGGGACGGCCTGTTGATCGAGATGATGGATCAGGCCGGGGCCTGACACCGGTTGACCAGGGCCTTGGCCAGTCGGGCGCCCGCGGATGGTGCATGTCGGAAGAACAGGGACGGCTCAACCAGTTCGACTTCGGTCAGCAGTGACTGGTCACCGTCGCGAAGGAAATCTACCCGGGCATACAGCAGCGGTACGCCGCCGGCCTGGCCGGTCCACTGCGGCGACGTATCCAGGAGATTGATTACCTGTTGAGCAAGCGAACGTTCCTCTTGGCTGGGCGTGTACGCCTCATCGGTGGCGCCGAAGTCATCCTGGACCCGGAAGTCGCCGGGCTGGGGAATCTTGCGGACGGCATGGGACCACTCGCCATTGATGAAGATCCCGGACCATTCGCCATCCTGCTCGACCTGGGAGAGGTAGGGCTGCACCATGACGGCTTCGGTGGCCAGCAGTGATTCGAGGTGCCGCGTCGCCTGCTCAAGCCCTTCGTTGGTGGCATCGAAGCGGAGCGTGCCCCGGGCGGTGGCGCCGATCCGTGGCTTGATGAACCCGCGAGTCCAGTTCCGGTCCGCCATCAGCGTGGCCAGGTCGGGGGTCTCGCCCGGTTCGATCCAGCAGGTCGGGATGACGGGAATGCCACCGGCTTCCAGGTCCCGAAGGTAGGACTTGCAGGTATTCCACCGGACGGTTCGAGCCGGGTTGAACAGACGCGTCATGGCGGCCGCGGATTCGGCCCAGGTGACGAAGGCCTCCCGCTGGCAGGCGTAATCCCAGGTGGTGCGGATGAGGCATCCGTCGAATCTCGACCAGTCAACGGACCTATCCGTCCAGGAGGGGTGCGCGGTCTCGATGCCGAGTCCGTCGAGGGCCTCGTGCAGCGGGACGTCATCCACTTCCCAGTCCGGAACGGAGTCGCAGGTAGCCAGTGCGATTCGCATCATGGCGAATGGTATCACCGTGGACTGAGGTGGCCCGGCCGGTCCAGGACCGGCGGCATCGCTACACTCTGCGTGAACATGTCGGCTCCCCAGACCGCCACCATCGACTTGCACAATACCTACCCCGGCGGTCGTGGAAAGGCCTGGCTGGCCTGGTCGATGCCGGCGTTGTTCTTCCTCTACGAATTTCTCATTCGTGTGACTCCCGGCGTCATCGAGGGCACGCTGCAGCAGGAGTTCGACGTCACGGCGGGCGTGATCGGGTTCAACATGAGCCTGTACTACTACGCCTATGCACCCATGCAACTGGTGGTGGGGGTCCTGCTTGATCGACTCGGGGGACGCAGCCCGCTGGCGGTGGCGTCACTGGTCTGCGCGGCGGGCTGCCTGCTCTTCGCGGTGGCCGGTGGGATCGGCGGTCTCGGGGCGGCCCGGTTCCTCATGGGATTCGGCTCCGCCTTTGCGTACGTCGGCACGGTCTACGTCGCGACGATCTGGTTCCCGGGTCGGCGGATCGCGTTGCTCTCCGGGGTGACCGCGACCCTTGGCATGCTCGGCGCCATCTCGGCCGAAGCGCTCCTGGGCGTGCTCCTCGAGGCCGTGACCTGGCGACAGGCCTTCGACATCTTCGCGGGTGTCGCCGTGCTCATCTCGCTGTTGATGTGGTTGCTCATTCCCCGGAGTCCAACCTGGTACCTCCACCAGGTGGAGCAGGCCCGTGAGACGCATGGTGCCGGTCTCCTGTCGGGCATGAAGTGCGTTCTTCGCAGCCGGCAGACCTGGATACTGGCCGTTGTCACGGCCTTGATCTACCTGCCCATCGGCACCTTTGCCGCCTTGTGGGGTGTGCGGTACCTGGAAGAGGCCATGGGCTTCACCCCGGCCACCGCGGGTCCGGCGGTCTCGATGGTGTTCGTCGGGTTGGCCGTGGTGGGGCCCCTGGTCGGTTGGCTTTCGGATCGGGTTGGTCATCGCGCCATCTACCTGAAGGTGGGGACGATCGTGGCGTTCCTGAGTTCCGGTGGACTGTTGCTGTTGCCCACCGGTGCGGACTGGGCCGTCTACACGCTGCTGGTTCTGCTGGGTGGGAGTGCCGGGACGATCGTCGTGGCGTTCCCGCTGGCCATGGAGCACAATCCACATCACAGTCGCGGCATCGCGATGACGTTCGTCAATTTCCTGCAGATGATCTTCGCCGGACTGGGACAGTGGTTCGTCGGTCTGTTGCTGGATGCGGGGTCGGAATCGAAGGGGGGCGATCAGAACCTGGCTTCAGGCGACTTCCGGCAGGCTTTCCTGATCCTTCCGGTCAGCCTCTTCGTTGGTGCCGTGATCGTCTTTTTTCTCCGGGATGCCGATCATGGGCCCGAGGAGGAGGCTCATTCCACCTCCATGCCACTTGCGGATTGACATCGTTTCCAGATCGCCCAAGATAGGTGTGTAGGATGAGTTGGTTGACTGGACACCAGGGACAAGGAGCGACAGCATGCGTCGGATCACGGCTCTCACCATGACGATTTCCTGGGGGGTGGTGATTCTCGTAGGCAGCAGCCTGGCCCGAGCGGACCTCCGTGGGCAGGCCACTGACGCGACGCTGGACTCGGTGGATGTGCTTCGGATCGTCTACTCACCATCGGACCCGACCGCCACGGTGACGACGCGCCGCACGTCATCTCGTGGAGATTGCCCGCCGGAGGTCAAGGCCCACACGGATTCGAACTTCGGAGCTGGCGAGTACACGCTTCAGGCGGGAATCGAACAGGGTGAAAGTGCGGCCGTGTCTTTCACGATGCCGGCCAGTGCCTTTCCCCTGAAGCTCGACACCGCCGAAATCCTGTTTGCCACATCTGGGGCAACGGTCAGCACGACCACGGAGTGGTCCATCATCGTGATCGCCAATACACCCGATTCCGGTGGGGTCATCGTGGCGGAGTACAGCTCCGACGGGGTCATTCTTCCTCACCTGGAGATGCCCCCGGGAACCACCGGAACGATCATCCAGTTCTCCATTGCCCCGGACGATGCGCAGCAGATCTACATCGCGGACCAGGGCACCCAGTCATTCACGGTGGCGTTCCGCATCGATGCACATCACTCGCCCGGCACCCCCTGCCTGGACCCCCCGGCAGCGACTCTGAATGCCTTCCCGACGACGGATACCTCCGGATTGGCATCACCATCGGGGAATTGGATCGACATGGTCACGGGAGCATTCTGCTTGTGCGGTGAGGGTTGGACATCGTTCCAGCAGTTGCCAAACTTCTGTCGCCCCAGTGGCGACTGGGTCATGCGAGCCACCGTGACACCCTTCGACTGCGGCAGTGTCCTGGGCGCCTGCTGTCGAGTCGATGGAACCTGTACGGAGTCCACCAGTGGTCAATGCGACGTGATTGGCGGCACGTTCCTCGGTGAGGACACGGTCTGTGGCGACGAACCCTGTCCGGAACCAGAGGGCGCCTGCTGCGTCCCATCGACTGGGGAGTGTGTCGATGCCTCGGAGGAACTCTGCGGTGCCTTTGGTGGGACCTGGCTGATCGGGCAGATCTGCTCCAATGTCGTCTGCTTCCCAGAGGGGGCCTGTTGCCTGGCCGACGGTTCGTGCGTTTCGAATGCGAGCCCGGAATCCTGCGTCGCCTTCGGCGGCAAGTTCCAGGGTGATGGCACCTCCTGTGCATCGATCGAGTGCCCGGCGCCCGAGGGCTGGTGCTGCACCGGTGCTGGTGACTGCTTCGACCTGGAAGAGGAGACCTGCGATGCCTTCGGTGGCACGTGGGGCGGTGGAGGCACGGCGTGTTCCGACTCGGATGCCTGCGGTGGGGGCAGTGACTGTCCCGGGGATACCAATGGCGACGCCGTGGTTGACGTGAATGACGTCCTGGCCGTCCTCGGCGCGTATGGCACGGATGACCCATCCGGTGACACCGACGGCGACGGGGATACGGACGTCGATGACATTCTCATCGTCATCAGCGCCTGGGGCGAGTGCGAGTAGCACGGCGAAACAAGGCTTGATCAGGCGGACGATGCGGCCCTTCCGGCTCCGGAGGTCTGCTGGCTGTCGGGTCGAACCAGGCGCGACCTCGCCAGCGTGATCGCCTCATCACTGGCGTCAATGCCGACACCCCGGCGATTCAGTTCCGCGGCGGCGACCACGGTGGTGCCGGATCCACAGAACGGGTCGAGGACCAGTCCGCCCTCGGGGCAGCAGGCCGTGATCAGCATCCGAAGCAGGGCGAGTGGCTTCTGGGTCGGCCATCCGGTGCGCTCGTGTGCCATGTTGTTGATGGTGGGAATGTCCAGCACGTCGGTGGCCTTCTTCATCTGCCCCTTGAGTCGCTGGCTGGTGGCCGGCACCAGTGGAGGTTCGAAGTAGTAGTCCCGGCCCTTGGCATAGAACAGGATGTCGTCATGCTTGCGGGCGAAGCGTCGCGGGGAAGACCCCCCAAGGCCGTAGTGCCACACGAGGTGATTGACGAAGGCCGTGGCGCCGAGCAGATCGTCCAGCATCAGGCGGAGGTGATGGACGTGCCGCCAGTCACAGTGAAGCAGGATGACCCCGTGATCCTGGAGGTGTCCGAGCACCATTTCGACCCGTGGCCGCATGAATGCGATGTATTCCGCCGGGGTATCGAGTGGGTCCTCGAAGGCGACACCGTCCCGGCCCTCCATGCGTCGTCCCATGCCGAAGGGTGGGTCGAGGTACGCCATGTCCGCGGCGAGATGATCTTCACGCTGCAGGACGTCAAGACAGTCACCGTGATGCAGTGAGGTGCTCACGGGTCAATCGTAGCAGGGTGTGGATTGTGGAATCAGGATCGGCGTCGACGACGGCCGCTCAGGCCGGCTACGGCCAGCATCGCGAGTACACCTGGAGTCGGAATGGCCGTGATCTCGAAGTCGAAGTACTGGAAGTCGGGGCCGCCTGCATCAGCGGGGTCGAAGTCGAACTGGTTGGCGATCGACCAGGTGCCGCCATCGCTGGTGAGGATCTGGATCGTATTGTTCGGGGAGAGCCCGCCGGGCAGGATCTCGTTGTACGTGATCGAACCAATGTCCTCGAAGGCCAGGTTGGAGATGGCGAAGGCCTCGCTCTCGATACCCGACTGCCACTGGAATGCGCCGCTCAGGACCGTCTGATCGCCCAGCGGGAACGAGTCGAAGGTGCCACCGGCGTCCACGTTGTACTGCCAGGTCGCCGTCTCGGGGACGAAACTCGTGGCCGCCGTCATCGTCTTGGCGCCGGGAGGAGAGGGGTCGGTGATTCCGTCCATCAGCGTGATCAGTGACAAGCCTGCGGAGGTCTCGGCCAGCAGCAGCGTGATGAACCCCTGGGTCGCGAGGCCCGATGCCTGGATGGACTGGTCGACCAGCGTCATGTCCTCGGTGGAGAACGTCGTTCCACCATCGCTGAGGATGCCCGAGAAGTTGCCGGCGGCGATGTTGATCTCGGTGCCGGACCACGACACGAGCCGTGCCGACTGGTTGGCGTACGCAGCGGCAGCGGTCACGAGAATCGCCGTGGGAACAACCCAAGCCCGGTTGGCAGTCAGGGAACGGATGTTGGACCTTCTCTCTTCCTCGGTGGACACGCCCTGGGGGTGTCCGAACCCCAGTATAGCCAGGGACTTGGGGCAGACAACCCCGCCTGGGGCCTGGGATGGGCCCTTCGGGGGTTTTTTTGGACCTTGGACGGTCGATCAGGAGGTCAGAGCAGGGGACTGAGCATCCCGGCGGCATTGCGGGCGAGCCGGTGTGTCCATGGGGCATCAAGCCACTTGATGCCGTCGACCTCGGTCGAGTCGTTCAGGTACGACTTCTGGAGCATCCGCAACTGGCCGGCAAAGTCCGGGTTCCAGCCCAGCATGTTGACCTCGAAGTTGAGTTCCAGGCTCCGGCGATCCAGGTTGGCTGATCCCAGCAGGAACAACTGTCGGTCGACGGTGAGGGTCTTGGCGTGAAGCAGTCCCGCGTGGAACTGGAAGATGCGAACGCCGGCTTCCAGCAGTGACTGGTAGTGGCTGCGACTGGCCAGGGCCACCAGCCGCGAGTCGTTGTTCTTTGGCACGATGATCGAAGTCTCAACGCCACGTCGGGCGGCTGCGATGAGGGCGGTCTCGGTGGCCACATCTGGAACGAAGTACGGGGTCGTGAGAATGAGCTCTTCGGAGGCCATGTGAAAACAGGTCTGCAGCACCAGCGTCAGCATGTCGCCGCCGCTCTCTGGACCACTGCCGATGATCTGGACGTCCGCACCATCGGGTTTGACGTGGGGGACCTCCTCCAGCAGTCCTTCTTCCAGTTCCTCCGTGTCCATGTACCAATCCTCGAGGAACAGCAACTGCAGGTCATGGACGGCGGGGCCCTCCATGCGGACCATGCAGTCGATCCACGGGGCATACTTGGCCTTCGGGGCGAATGATGGGTCCGCGATGTTCTGGCTGCCGACATAGCCCACCCGGTTGTCGATGACCACGATCTTGCGGTGGTTCCGCAGGTCGATGCGCGAGAGCAGGATCCGGACGAGCCTCGCCGGAAGCGCCTCGACCACCTGGACACCGCCATCGCGGAGTTTCCGGCACAGGTCTGATCGCAGGAAGTCGCGGGACCCCAGTGAATCGACCAGGAGCCGGCAGGTGACACCACGCTTGGCCGCCGCGATCAACGCGTCGGCGACGGTCTGTCCGGTCTTGTCGGTGAGGTAGATGTAGGTCAGCAGGTGCACGTGTCGTGTGGCTGCTGCAATGTCCGCGCAGAGCGGCTTCAGGAAGTGCTCGGCATCCGCCTTGAGCTCCAACTGGTTGCCGCCGACCACGTCGGAGGCGGAGAGGTTCTCGGCCAAGGTGAAGACACGCCGGTAGGGCGGAGGTGTTGTCGGTTCCATCCCCGGGAGATCAGCCAGGTCCGGCCGTTCGACCGTGGGCATCATCTTGTGGATGTCCTGGTGGCGTTTCTGTCTCCGCCATCCGAAGTGAGTACCGCCGACCAACAGGTAGATCAGGGCGCTCACATAGGGCACGAGAATCAGGAACACGACCCAGGCCAGCCGCGTCTCACTGGTTCCATTGCGGCGAATCAGGATATGGATCAACAGCAGGACGAAGATAATGACGTCCAGAGCGATCAGCGACAGCACGACAATGAGGTGGGTCACGTCGATGATCCTCGCGTCTGGGTGGCCAGCCTGCAACCATCGGTGGGGCAGGCGAGCAGTACCGTCCATCCAACCACTGCCACGGCCCACAGGATGGCGGCATGTATCCAGTCGCTCGATCGGGGCGGGTCAATACCGCCACCGGCCAGTGACCAGAGGTTGGTCGCGGGGCTCCACGGGATGGCCCAGGTTGTCGAGGGGTCTGCCAGGGAGATGATCACGGCGACCAGCATGATCAGCAGGCAGATCGACATCGCGGCCATGCGTTCCATCGCCCGAGGTCGGACGCGGCCCCAGGCGGTGACGGCAGCGGCCACCAGGCCCCAGCCGATGAGGGCCAGCGCCAGCACCGAGGTTCGCCCGGGTGTCCAGGCCGTCACCAGTCCGGCGGGCCAGATGATCAACTGGGCGAGGATCAGCAGGATGATCGACTCACGGAGTGTTCGTCCGGGTCGCATGGCACGGGCCGTGGTCATGGCGGCCATTGGCCACACGACGACCAGGCCGATGGATGCCATGACCAACATCATCCGGACACCCGGCAGCCAGGTGTGGACCGTTGGAAGCAGTGGTTGTTTCAGCCCGATGACCAGGATCCACGACAGGAGCAACCAGCCCGAACCCAGGAAGACCAGCAGCCGGTGCGAGAGAACGGTCTCCGGCGATGGCCGCGCCCAGTTCCGGATCACCGCTTGATCACGACGGAGGCATCGGTGATGTCAATCTCGCCGGAGTGATACTGGTCAATGCGACCGGAGAGTCGATGCAACTCGTCGAGTCGCTCGATCTTCCACTCCTGCAGCGATTCCATCGCCTTCTCGGCGCCAGGCGCCGAGCCCCAGACAATGCGACTGCCGTTGTCGGTCACGAGTACCAGGCTTCCGCTGGCCGCGTACTTGGTCAGGTCGATGGCCTCGACCTGGTCGATCCAGGCGGCGCCGGAGATCTGCTTGAGCACGCGGATGGCCGCGGCGACGTCGCCGCCGGTCCATGTTTGCCGTGGCCTGGTCGGTCGGCTGTATCTCGGGTTCGTGATCGTGACGACATGGACATCACCAGAGACACCACAGCCCGGGGGCATGAGGTTGCCAGCGGTATCGATCAGGGCCGTGCCATGCCGGTCCCTGACCTTGGCCATCGGCGTCACCAGGGTGGCGTCGACGGTGATCTCATCGGTTCCGGAGCGACGGACCTGGCTGACGACTTCGAAGAAGCCCGAGTCCAGCAGGTCCTGGTGGACAGCCTGGAGATCGCCTCGGGCCAGGGTCGTGCCGTTGAGACGGGATTCGGCCAGGGAGGTCACGTGGTCGAGCAGGCTCGGGCCCGCCCAGCCCGGGAGGCTGGAGAACCGGACCTCAACCTGGTCCACGGGTCGTTCGACCCGGCGACTCAGGGTCGGGATCACCGCCACCGTCGCCAGGAGAAGTGCCAGTACGCCCACTGCGGTCCAGGTCGTTCGGCCGGTCCGCGTGCGGGACCACTGCCACATCCCGCCGCTGGCGGACAGCAGGCGACGATGCCACCGCGGGGTGGCGGTGGAACGCGAGTTGGAACGACGCGAAGCCATGACCGTGGTGGAGTCATCGGCTTCCAGGCCCGGGGCGCTTGAGACGACATGCCTGCTTCCGGGCTCCAGGGGTGTTCCAGGGCCGATCCCGGGGTGCTGCTCAGGCGGTGCGATGGGCCGGGCAGGCCAACTCGATCAGCCTTCGGCACACCTCGGGGAGCGGCCAGCCGTGGGCCTTGGCGGCCATCGGAAGAAGGGAGTGGCTCGTGAAACCCGGCATCGTGTTGATCTCAAGGAGCCACGGGCCGGTGGCATCGAGGAGGAAGTCGACGCGGGAGAGGTGCCGGGCACCGATGGCCCGATGCAGGGCCAGGGCGGCGTCGGACACCATGGCCCGCGTGGCCGGGTCCAGGTCCGGGTCGACGGTGTAGATCGTGTCGTCCCGGTCGTACTTGGCGTCGTAGTCGTAGGTGCCCGAGGCCGCGGTGATCTCGATGATGGGGAGGGCCATCTCGCCGAGGATGCCGACGGTCAGTTCCCGCCCATCGACGAACTGCTCGACGAGGATGTCGGCACCGTGTTTGGACAACTCGGCGATGGCGTTGTCCCGCTCGGTGTCGGATCGAGCGATGTGCACGCCCAGGCTGGACCCCTCGGCCACGGGCTTGATGACGACGGGTGGGGCCATGGTCGTGACGCCGCCAGCCGGGATGGACTCCCAGTCCGCGGTTGGAATGCCCAGGTCACGTGCGACCTGCTTGGCCTGGTGCTTGTTCATGGCGGCGCTGGCGGCGGCGGAACCGCACCCCACGAACGGACGGCCATCGACCTCCAGCAGGTGCTGCAGTGGGCCGCCTTCACCCCACGGTCCGTGAAGGGCCGGAAAGATGACGTCACCGGGAATGGCGGCGAGGTCGGCCTGGTCGAGTCGTCCGATCACGTGTTCGGTCACGTGGACATCGTCGATGGCACGGAGCGCTTCGGCGATGGCGGCGCCGGAGACCAGGCTCACGTCGTGTTCTCCATCAGGGCCGCCCATGAGTACGGCGACGTGATGTCGAGGTGTGCTCATGGTGTTCCGACTCCCGGGTCATCACTCCAGGTGACGACCTCCGGTTGCAGGGCGATGCCGTGATGATCCTGGACACGGGCCTGGATCTCGGCCATGACGTTCATCACGTCGCGGGCCGTGGCCTGCGGTGTCGTGGAGATGAAGTTGGCATGTCGATCGCTGACGGTGGCGCCCCCGATGGTGAAGCCCTTGAGCCCGGCCTCGTCGATGAGCCGTCCGGCGGGCACGCGTTCGCCGTTGACCGTGGGGTTCCGGAAGGCACAGCCGGCGGAGTTGTCCGCCATGGGTTGCGAGGCCGACTTGTAGGCGAAGATCTCGCGGACCTTCGACCGGATGGCGACGGGATCGCCGGGCTCCAGGCCCAGGACGGCCGACAGCACGATGCCGTTGGGCAGGTTGCTGTATCGGTAGTCGAACTGCAGTTGATCGCGCGACAGGTCCAGTCGTTCGCCATTGAGCGCAACCATGGACACGGAGTCGACGACCTGCCCGGTGTCGCCATAGGCGCCACCCGCGTTCATCCGCAGGGCGCCACCGAGGGTTCCGGGGATGCCGGCCAGTTGGCCGACACCGTCGAGGCCATGTCTCGCGGTTTCATTGACGAGCTTGAACAGGTCGGTACCGCCCATGACGCGAACACGATCGACCGGTCCCTGGCGATTGAAACGGAGTCGGGTGAAGGTCTCGTGGTCGAGCCGGATCACCACGCCATCAATGCCAGAGTCATCGACCAGCAGGTTGGCACCACCGCCGAGGACCCGAACGGTCATCCCGGACTGGTGGCAGCGTTGCATGAGGGTGACCAGGGCGTCCTCCGTCTGCGGTTTGACCAGCATGGTGGCACGACCACCGATGCCGAACCAGGTCATGGCGCCGATGGGTGCATCGAAGGCCACGTCCACGGCCAGGTCGCCCAGCAGGTTGGAGCGGTTCACGTCCATCACGGGTTGGCGGAATCCGCCATGAAGTCGCGGCCGATCGTCCAGACCGGTCCCGCACCCATGATCACCACGAGATCGCCGTCCTGGCACTCCTCCCGGAGCAGGGCGGTGATGTCATCGAACTCGGGGATGTGTCGCGCGAGGACGCCTCGATCGCCGAGTCGCTCGACGAGGTCGACGGCGTTGATTCGTTTCTTTTCCTCCAGCGAGTCCCGAACGAAGTAGATCCGAGGCACGATCACCTCGTCAGCGCTGGCGAAGCTCTCTGCGAACTGGTCGAGCAGGAATCGAGTCCGGCTGTGCTGGTGGGGCTGGAACACGCAGATCAGTCGATCGGGTTTCTCCGCCAGGCGGAGCGCCTTCAGGGTGTGCTCGATCTCGGTGGGGTGATGTCCATAGTCGTCATAGACGACGACCGAGCCACCATCGGGTGTCGCCCGTTCGCCGAGACGCTGCATGCGGCGATCCAGGCCGGTGAAGGACGCCATGGCCTCGGCGGCGTCTTCCCATTCGGCACCGAGTTGGTGCGCGAGGATTACGGCTGCGGCGGTATTGAGGGCGTTGTGTCCGCCAGGCATCTGGTTGGTCCACTGGGTGACCCACATGCCTTCCCGGAGGATGCCGATGCGAAGCACGGCCGCGTCATAGACGACCTGGTAGTCCGCCTCGGGGTGGAAGCCGAAGGTGGCCACGCGACAGGGCAGGCTCGGTGTGATCTGCTGCCGGTGGGCGCCGTCGTGCGCGATCAGCAGCGAGCCACCGTCCTCCGCCGGTGGCAGCAGGGCGGCGAAGTCACGGAAGGCCTCGATGATCGCCTCGAGTGAACCGTAGATATCGAGATGGTCTTCCTCGATGTTGTTGATGAGGGCGAGGTCCGGGTTGTGGTGGTGAAAGGATCGATTGAACTCACAGGCCTCGGAGATCAGGATGCCCGGTTCCCCTTCGTGCGGACCGTGTGGGACCGTCGCCGCGCCCGGCCGCGAGCCACCGCCGATCTGGTCGCACGTGGCGCCGATGATGAATCCCGGGTCAAGCCCGCACTCGATCAGGATGTGGCAGAGCATCGATGCAGTGGTGCTCTTGCCGTGCGTTCCGCTGATGCAGATGCTCAGCCGGTCCCGCTGGAGTTGGCCCAGGGCCTCGGGGTATGACAGGATCGGGATGCCGCGGGTCCGGGCGGCCTCGACCTCCGGGTGGTCGGTCGGGACGGCGGCGGAGGCCACGAGCAGTTCCGTCTCAGCGGGGATGGACTCCTGCGGCGGGCCCAGGTGCAGTTCGAGGCCGGCCTCGGCCAGGGCAGTGGTGACGGGGGAGGCGGCTTGATCAGAGCCCGTGCAGTGGCACTCGCGTGCGACAAGCATCCGGGCCAGTCCGCTCATGCCGCAGCCACCGATACCGACCAGGTGCAGGTGTCGACCCGGTCTCAGGTCGATGTCCTCGCGTCCAGTCTCTTCAGGGGCGGTCAAGGCGGGCATCCTCGGAGTGTATCGAGGGGGTGTCAGTTACGAGCGGTTGGTCAGTTTGTCATACACTTCGACCATGTCGTCCACCGAGCACGAGGCCATCCACGCCCAGATCCTGATCGTCGAAGACGAGGTCGATCATGCCGAGGTCATGGCCGAGGCCCTGCGTCGCCTCGGGCATGTCTGCACGATCGTGAACGGGGTCGAGCCGGCCGAGGAGGAACTCCGGCTGGGCAGCTTCGACGTGATCGTGACGGACCTGAGCATGGACAAGCCCGACTCTGGCCTGGACGTCCTGCGTACCGCTCGCGAGCATCAGCCGGATTCCGAGGTCGTGATGGTGACCGCCCATGGCGACGTACCCACGGCCAAGGCCGCACTCCAGGGTGGCGCCTATGACTTCATCGAGAAGCCGCTGGACCTGGAGGTCTTCCGGAATCTCGTCAACCGGGCCGTCGAGACGGTGCGGCTGCGACATCACAATGTCCGCCTCCAGGGCAAGGTCGACTCCGCCTTCGGCTTCGAGGGCATCATCGGTGACTCCCCGCCCATGCGGAAGGTCATCCAGACCATCAAGCAGGTTGGCCCGAGCATGATCCCGGTGTTGATCACGGGCGAATCGGGCACGGGCAAGGAACTCATCGCGCGGGCGATTCACAACCAGTCCCAGCGGGTGGACAAGCGGTACGTCGCCTTCAACTGTGCCGGCCAGAGCGAGAGTCTCCTTGAGGACCAGCTCTTCGGACACGTGAAGGGCGCGTTCACCGGTGCCGAGAAGGACCGCGAGGGCGTGTTCGAGTATGCCGACCAAGGGACGCTGTTCCTTGACGAGATCGGCGACATGCCACTGCCGATGCAGTCGAAGTTGCTTCGCGTCCTGGAAACGGGCGAGGTCGTTCGACTGGGTACCAATACGGATCACCACGTGGATGTCCGCTTCGTCAGCGCGACGAATCGTGACCTGCGTCACCAGATCGAGAAGGAGGAGTTCCGCGAGGACCTCTACTTCCGCATCAATGGTGCCGAGATCCACCTGCCGCCACTGCGGGAGCGTCGCGAGGACATCCCGATGCTGGTCAACCATGCCGCGGGCCGGTTCGCCAGCGAGCAGGGCAAGCCCCAGCCGGATTTCACCGAGGCGGCCATGCTTCGACTCGTCGCCTACAACTGGCCCGGCAACATCCGGCAGTTGTTCAATGTCATCCAGCGGATGGTGGTCATGGCGACCTCGCCGCACATCGACGTCGCGGAAGTTCCCGACGACGTTCGAATGAGTGACGAGGATGAGCACCTGCACATGGGCGCGCTGGCGGGCATCGGCCTGGACCGGCTGGAGAAGGAAGCCATGCGACAGACGCTGGCGATGACCGGCGGCAACCGCGAGAAGACCGCGGAACTGCTGGGCATCGGTGAGCGGACGCTGTATCGCAAGCTCAAGGAATACGGGCTGAAGTAGTCCATGTCGGGTGACTGAGGCCCGTTGGACGAGCTCCTGGTGATTTCCTGGTTGATCCCAGGGGGGCGTCATGGTCTAACTACCGTGATTCTCTCCTGCCCAGTAGACCCATGATGAAGGAAGGACGATCCCGATGACACGTCAGAACTGGAGTGGCCCTCTCGTTGGACTGCTGTGCGGCATGGCCGTGATGGTGATCCTCTCTGCGAATCGAAACCCGGCTGAGGCGACCGTCGCGATCGGCGATCCGCCGCCGACCGTGGTGGGATTCTCGACCTCGCCAGCCGGCTGGTACGAGGCGGTCTATCTCTTCCGGATGTGGTCCGATGGAACGGTCGAAGCGAAGTTCGTCAACACCAGTCACAACAACTGTTCGCAGAATCCCGGTCAATGGTGTCTTGAAGCGACGTCCTGGAGTCCGTGGACCGTGATGCCGGACACCGCCGAGGGATATGCCTGTGCCAATGATGTCGACGGGAATCGCGTCGTCAATGTCAATGACATCCTGGCGGTTCTCGATGGCTGGGGTTCTGCACCACAGTGTGCCGACCTGCCGGATATCGAGTGCACCCTTGGAATGATCAACTAGATCGCCTCCGTCGCCTGCGGCCGGCGTTCTCGTATCGATAGTCCTAGGAACACAGACTGTCCTGTTGGATGCAGCTGTCACGTTGTGCTGCAACTCGGCTGCCGCGCCATGCGAATGAGGTGACACCGGATCGGTGCGCCGCCATGCGCCATGACGATGTTCGATGAACAAAGGAACGCTGGAGCGTTCGTGTTGTCACGTCGGATTCACTTTCGTCAATACTGCAGTAGTTCATGAACCGTTGCACTTCACGACGTTCTGTCTGTGCGGTCTGCGTTCTTTTTCATCATGAAGCGCGCTGACTTTTGTCTTCGGCCCGGCGCAACTACGCATTACAGTCGGACGCAATTCGTTTTCCGCTGGGAGGGTTTGTTTCATGTTCATTACTTGACACCACAAAGAGGACCTGAGGATCCATGAACAAAAGAATCGTTCCGTTCGTTGCATTGACCATCGTGATGCCGGGCGTGGGGCTGGCCGAGTCGGGGATGTCATCGGGAGCGGGGGTGGCCGAGCCAGTCGAAGGTGTGTTCATGCCGATCCTGCCCGAGGCGGATCCGTTCGAGTACCCGGAGTCCGAAGGGCCGGGGCTTTCAGCCATGCCGGACTCGGATGACCCCGGCGACCCAAAGTTCGAAGGGTCCACGGAAGTGGTCCACTATGACGTTGAAACCGGGGTGGTCACCAGGATCAATGGTCCCATCGCCCCCTCGGCGTCCGGCCTGCTCCGGACCGGACCGGAAGGCTTCGAGGGTCATGCCCCGATGGGTCACCACGGTGACGGCGAAATCGTGGGTGACTATCGCCTGTTCAACAACATGGTGCAGGTCGTCGTCGAGGAGGACATCCCCTGGCGACGCAACTGCAAGTTGGAGATGTGGTTCACGGACGTCAACGGCGTACAGCGGAAGTTCTCTGGTTCAGGGACCCTGGTCGATGCCCAGACCGTGATCACGGCGGGGCATTGTCTGTACATGCGCACCAACAACAACATCACCTACAACGCCTTCGCGGACTATGTTCGCGTGATCCCGTCGTATGCCGATGTTGATCTCGACGGCGTGGGCGATGACTTCTACTACGGAGACTCCTGGAGCAAGAGCCTGATGGTCTACACCTCCTGGAGCCAGGGGGGGAACTTCGATGGGGATGTCGGGATCGTCAACCTGAGGCGGCCGGTGGGATCGATGGTTGGCTGGCATCCGCTTGCGGCTGGTGGGACGTGTTCCAGCATCATCGCGAACTACCAGTTCCACAACGCGTCATATCCGGCGGAGAGTTGCCCGGGCGGCGTATTGCACACGGGCAACCAGATGTACTACTGGAACGGGACCTTTGATACCTGTGTCGGGGCCAACCAGTTCCGGGTTCTCACGGGCGGCGGCAACTGCCTGGATACGGTCTGGGGCGGCATGAGCGGAAGCAGTGCCTACTACATGGAGGATGACAACCGATACATCCTCGGTATCTGTTCCAATTCCGACCGGCAATGGAGGGGGCAGTACGTCCACATCCAGGACTTCATGATGGATGACTGCTATGACGACATGATCCCGGCGGGCCGTGGCACGGACTTCGATCCCCACGCCCTGTACGCTCGATCATCCGCCAGCCAGCTGGCCGTAGGGGATGTCATTCCGAACTTCGTGTTCACGGTATCGAATCCGTGCAACGCTTCGGCGACCGAGGACTGGTCATTCACCGTGTGGTTGTCGGAGGATGATCAGATTGATGCTGGTGACCGGCCCATCCAGTCGTTCACCATCGAGAATGCCGTCATCGACGAGATGATGAACTACGACGTGGCCATGTACTGCCTGATTCCCACCGATCTTGCCAGTGGGACCTACTACGTGGGGGTCACGATGGAATCAGATGCCGATACGGACTCGAGCAACAACACCACGCAGGGCTGGGATACGCTTGAACTGGTGATCGATGGTGTCACGACTTTGGACATGACCGATTTCGCGGTCACCCCCGCGGGCGAGGTTCTGGACGGCAGCTCGATTACGGCTGACTGGGTCCTGGAGAACGTGGGCGGGGACAACACCGGCTCCAACATCTGGGTCGACTACTACGCCTCCGATGGGCCGACGATCTCCTACACCGACATCTACCTGGGAACGACCGTGTACAGCGACCTGGATGGCGGTGCCGTCTTGAACGGTTCTGACGTGTTGACGTTGCCGGCCGGGCTGGCCGGTGAACTGTCATCGGAGATCTGGATCGGTGCCATCGCCAGTTCCTCGGGAGATGACACGGTCGGCGTCGTGGATGATCCGATCACGGTGTTCGTCCGGCCGGCCAATGATGACTGCTCGAATGCCATACCGGTAACGAGTGGCAGCCTGGACTTCACCACGCGCTACGCCACCACGGATGGCAACGCCCACCCCGAGTGTGATACCGAGGGTGATGGGGGGGTCACGGTCAATGACATCTGGTTCCTGTGGACGGCTGAGTGCACGGGCATCGGGACGATCTCGACGTGTGACTCGGTCGACTATGACAGTGACCTGGTCGCGTACACCTGGTTCGGTGATTGTGGTACACGTGAGCTCCTGGGATGTAATGACGACGGCGTCGGTTGCGACAACTACACGTCCGAGTTGACCATTCCCGTCTCCGCGGGTGAGCAGTACCTCGTGCGGGTTGGTGGCTGGAATGGCACGATCAGTGGCTCCGGCAGCCTCTCGCTGGAGTGCACGCCGGTGTATTCGCCGACGGACCTGGACCAGGACGGTGATACGGATGTGGATGACCTGCTTCGTTTGTTGAGCGCTTACGGGGTGTCGGACGAGGGCGACGTCAACGGTGATGGACTGACCGATGTCGACGACCTGCTGGCCTTGCTGGCGGAATTTGGTAGCTGAGTACCATCTTCCCGAGACCGCGCGACGGCCCCGCGACGATCAGTCGCGGGGCCGTTTTCGTGTCCTCGGCGAGCCGGAACTCGTCGAATTGGCTGGAACATCGCCCCTCGTGGCGGCCCAGGGGGTTGACCTTGGCGGCGGGGTTGTCATGATGGATGACATGTTCACCTCCATCTGTATCGTGGCAGCCGCCCTGGGCGGAGCCGATTCGGCCAGTTGGCCGCTGTATATCGAGACGGCCGGCCAGGACGTGTTCTGGGAGAGCCCCTCCGAGGTCCGCCCCGATGGTGCGACCTATGACCTTGAGTTCGAGGTCACGGGGGTCTCCGTCCTGGTGAGCTACTTCGGCATCGAGTTCGGTCCGATCGATGTCTCGGATCAACTGCCATCGACCACCTTCGGAGGCCTCTTCGATGGTCCTTGCCCCATCGGCGGGGGTACGGAATCAGTGGTTGAGCCACCGCCGCCGGATCCAGTGACGATTGCCTTCGACGTGAGCTTCGGCCTCGATGCGGAGGGTTCCGGGGATCTGGCCATGACCAACATCGTGCTGGGGACGGCCACGACGGATATCCCCATCTTCGGTGAGGTCACGGTCCAGTTGGTGGAGTTGTATCTCAACGGCACCATGAACGTGGAGGTCATCGGGTCCAACTGCCCGACCGACATCGATGGCGACGGGTCGACGAATGTCAATGACATCCTGGAACTGATCGGCGAGTATGGCATGTCGGGTTCCGATGCCGACGTGGATGGAGACGGAATCGTCGGCGTGAACGACATTCTCCTGGTGATCGAGGCTTGGGGGCCCTGCGCCTGAGTATGCCAGGGGACTCCGCCCGGCGGTGTTCGAGAGAGACCGGCAACCCCAGGGGGGAAGTGATGAAGTCCATCAGTGGTCTTGCCATTCCAGTCATCGCTGGTTCGGCCATGGCGTTTGATGCCTACGAGGGCTACACGATCTACAACCCGATCAACGGCCAGTTCTCACACCAGACGACGTTGATCGACAACACCGGACAGGTCATCCAGCAGTGGGATGGCGCTGATTCGATTGCCAGCACGCCTTACCTGCTCCCCGGCGGCGAATTGATGCGGCCCTGCCGGGCCAATGGTCCGATGAACGGGGCGGCCAAGGGTGGACGCATCCAGCACTTCAACTGGGACGGCGACATCCTGTGGGACTTCACCTTTTCAGACTCTGACAACCAGCCGCATCATGACATCTGCGTCATGCCCAATGGAAATGTCCTGATGGTGGCGTGGGAACGCAAGACCCAGGCCGAAGGACAGGCGGCCGGTCGAGTGGGGCTCAACAGCGAGATCTGGCCGACGCAGATCGTCGAGGTCATGCCCACGGGGCCGACCAGTGGCGACATCGTCTGGAGTTGGCACCTGTGGGATCACCTGGTCCAGGATGTGGACCCGAGCCTGCCCAATTACGGTGTGATCTCGGAGAACCCCGGGAAGATGGATATCAACGTCGGCAATGTGGGACAGGGCAACAGCCCCGGGGACTGGATCCACGTCAATGCGCTGGACTACCACCCGGTCCTGGACCAGATCGTCTTCAGTTCCAATCGACTGGACGAGATCTTCATCATCGATCACGGCATCACCACGGAGGAGGCGGCCGGTCCAGCCGGTGACATTCTGTATCGATGGGGAAATCCCTCGAACTATCAACGCAGTGGGGACCATGTCCTGTGGAATGTTCACGGGGTCAACTGGATTGATCCAGGCCTGCCGGGAGAAGAGAACCTGCTGCTCTTCAACAATGGGAATGACGACAACAGCTCCGATGTCATCGAGTTCATCCCGCCGCTTCTCCCGGACGGCACCTATGCCCTGGACGACGACGAGCCCTGGGGGCCGGTGCCAGGTGACTACGTCTTCTTCTACGAGTCACCTGACTTTCATGGCACTCACCTGTGCGGTGTCTACAAGCTTCCCAACGGGAACTACCTGGCCACGGACGGTCCAAACCGGGAGATCCGGGAGATCGAACCGGACGGATCGATCGCCTGGCAGCACATCACGCCGGCCAACATCATGCGTGCCGTCAAGTATCCCTTCAGTATCCTGGACCCGGTCGATGAGTTCTGCCCTGGGGATGTCAACGATGATGATGTGGTCGATGTCAACGACATCCTGGCCGTTGTCGGTGCCTACGGTTCGACCGATGGCACGGGCGATGCGGACAACGACGGGGACTGCGATTCCAGTGATGTCCTGGCCGTGCTTGCGGCCTGGGGCTCGGACTGTTCCTGAACGACTGGAATGACGCCGGGGGGTACAATTCCCCGCCATGTCACGACGAACCATACAACTCGATATGCCGGTCCACCAGTGGCTGATGACCCACAGCCTTCGCGAGACGCCCATCCAGCGAGAACTGCGTGATGCGATGGAGGGCCACCCCGAGGGTGAGATGCAGACGTCACCGGAGCAGGTTCAACTCCTGTCCGTGCTGCTCAAGACGATGCAGGCCAGTCGCGTCATCGAGGTCGGTGTCTTCACCGGGTACAGCGCCATGGGAATGGCAATGTCGCTTCCGGATGACGGTGTCCTGGTGGCCTGCGATCTCAGTCCCGAGCACATGGCCGTGGCCCAGGAGTGGTGGGATCGAGCGGGCGTGTCCGATCGTATTCAGCCCCGGGTTGGTCCAGCAGCGGACAGCCTGGCAGCGATGATTGACGCCGGTGAAGCCGGGACCTATGACTTCATCTATGTCGATGCCGACAAGACCGGATACCCCGAGTACTACGAACTGGGCCTGCAGTTGCTGCGACCCCGCGGGCTGCTGACCTTCGACAACATGCTTCGTGGCGGTCGTGTGGCGGATCCGGAGATCAATGACGAGAGCACGGTCGCGACGCGGGAGCTGGCTGCCAAGCTGCTGGCGGACGATCGGGTCGAGTACAGCCTCAATCCCATCGGGGACGGATTGGCCATCGCGATGCTGCGGCCCTGACGCGATCAGAATCGATCAAGCTGGTCACGCGTGCTGGGTCTGAAATGCAGGGCCTGGTGTGTTGCCTCGAAGTCGAATTTCCGGAGGAGCCAGACGATGATCACGGCGATCGCCATGGCGGCCGCCATGATGTACAGCCACCAGGAGGTCATCGTCAGCACATCATCGGACCGCAGCGCCCAGTTGAGCGACAGGGGTCCGATCAGCCCCGCCAGTCCAAACGCCGGGAGCGTCGTGCCGATGCCCACGTTCAGGTTCGAGGGGCCGAACAGGGTGATCAGGAGCATTCCCCAGAGACTCTTGCCCGCCGCAAACAGGGCACCGACCAGGCACATCATCACCGTCAGGAAGGCGATGCCCTCGACGAGCGGAAGCCCGATGGCGGTTGCCGCCAGCAGGAGGCACTGGCCTGCCGTGAAGAAGAGGATCAGGCCTTTCAGCGACAGGTGATCGGCGACGAGTCCGCACACGAGCCTGGAGACGCCATAGGACACCAGAAAAGCGACGGCCACGAGGGACGCGGTCAAGTCCGACACGTGGTAGATCCGTTGCGAGAGTGACTGGACGATGACCTTGAATCCGAATCCTGGCGTGAGGAAGATCAGCAGGAAGACGAACACGAGCCAGAGGGTCTTGGAGCCGAGTACTCGACGGAAGGTCAGGCGCGGAATGTTGGCTTCCTGCTGTGGCGTTGCTGCTGGTGGCGGTTGCATGTTGATCAACGACACGAGCGAAAGAACCATGATCAAGACAGCGGTACCTACCAGGGTCCACTCCAGTCCCCAGCGCGCGACGGTCAGCGTGGCTAGCAGCGAGAAGGCGGCGCCCCAGAGGCCGAACATCAAGCCGAACATGCCGGACTGAAGTCCCAGGTGGCCCGCGTATCGTCCCCAGGACAGAAGCAGGTTGGCCGAGTGCATGAAGCAGCAGCCCACCCCGACACCAACCGGGAATACACCGCCGAGCAGCAGTAGTGGGAGGGACTCTGTCCAGCAGGCGATGGCCGCGACAACCAGGCAGAGTGAGATCATGCCGCACGCGGTGATCCATCGCCCGCGGAAGCCCAGGCCCACCTTCGTCAGCAGGGAGGTCAGCACGTAGCCACACGCCAGACCGAGGAACATGACGCCGCCGGCGAGGGCCCCGGGCCAGCCATCGAGCGTGCTGTCAGCATGAAAGACCGCGTTGACCGGCCGGATCAGTGCGTTGAAGCCGTACACCGGCATGATGACCGAGGTCATCAGGAACGTCTGGAGTATGAAGATCCGCCACCAGAAGAAGCGATGTGACGAACGCTGGATGTCCGGCTCCGGTGTCTGGTCCATGTGGGCGTGGTTCCGCGGCTCGGCACGCATGCTATTCGATACAAATTGTGGCCTGTTGCCGGTCGTAGATCGTTGGTCTGGCGTTGTTTGCGTCACCAGACTCTTGCGGCTACTGTGCCTTGGCACGGATGCGTTCCGGGGTCAGCGTCATCCAGAAAGGACCGCATGCCAAGCCCTCCCAGCTCGCCACGGACGGCCGATCTCCCGGCCACGCAAAGCCCTGCTGAGCCGCGACTTGCCCTGCCGGACACGATCGTCCGTGGGCAGATCGTGTGGCCGTATGCCATCGCCATCGGGCTGGTGCATGTGCTGGCCCTGGCGGCATTCATCCCGTGGCTCTTCAGCTGGACCGGCTTGATCGTGATGGTGCTTGGGATTCACGTCTTCGGCCAGGGCATCAACCTGTGTTACCACCGCATTCTCACCCATCGAAGTGCCGTACTCCCGCGTTGGCTTGAGCGGTTCTTCGTCGTCATCGCCCTGTGCTGCATGGAAGACACGCCTGCAAAGTGGGTGGCGATTCACCGCTATCACCACAAGCATTCTGATGAGCAGGATGATCCACACAGTCCGCTGGTGGCATTTCTATGGGGTCACGTGGGCTGGTTGCTCGTTCGGAACAAGGCGACCCACAACATCGATACCTATCGCCAGTTTGCCGGCGATGTCCTGCGCGATCCGTTCTACATGCGGCTGGAAAAAGGCTACCTGTGGGTCTGGATCTACGTGGCCCACGCGGTCCTGTTCTTCCTGGTCGGTTTCGCCATCGGCTGGGCGGTGCACGGGGTTCCCATGGCGGGCGTTCAGTTCGGCCTGAGCCTGCTGGTCTGGGGCGTCATTGTTCGGACGGTGGCCGTGTGGCACATCACGTGGTCGGTCAATTCCCTCTCTCACATGTTCGGCTATTCCAACTACGAGACCTCGGATGAAAGCCGCAACAACTGGCTCGTGGCCCTCCTGACCGTGGGCGAAGGGTGGCACAACAACCACCATCATGACCCGGCGAGTGCGTCCAATCAGCATCGGTGGTGGGAGTTCGATGTCACCTGGTGGCAGATTCGGATGCTGGAGATGGTCGGCCTGGCCAAGAAGGTCCGGCGGCCCAAGTGCCTGTCCGAGGGCCATGGAGAGGGTTGACGGGCCGCGTTGCCCGAATGAGGCATTTCCTGCCTTGACACGATCCGCATCCTGCGTGAATATCGACGGTGTTCGGAGAGGGCCGTTCCCGGCACGGGTTCCCGGGGCATAGGCGTCATGACGCGCCGCCTGGCGATATTCGCCAGTTTCCGATCCGAGCATGATCGTTGCGTTCGCCATCAGGCGGACCAGGAGGAGACGGTGTCCATGGTGGATCCGTCGAACAACGAGGTGGGGGACGTCCAGTCCTGCCAATTCGAAGAACCTGCGTGATGACGGCACCTGGTGTCAGCATCATGTCGTAAGGCGACACGGGCTCCCCGGAACAACCCGGGAGACTTGCCATGTCTCGTATTGCTGCCTTGATGGCGTTCAGCCTGTCTGTTCTTGGCATGCTGGCAACGACTGGCCATGCCGAAGTTCAGATTCTGCAGCCGTTGACATCAGCCCGCACCTCACCCTCTGATTGCTGGGGCTGTTGCTGTGGAACCAGTTCCCTGTCGATGAACCCCAGTTCCATCTCCATCAATACCTGCACCTACCAGGGCGGGTACTGCATGGGTGACAAGCATCAGGCAGCCTGGATCTACCAGGTTCCTGATCTCGCCGAGGGGGAGTCCATCGACGCCATGGTCTTCACCGGAAATCGCTCGGGCGGATACGGCTCGGGCGCCATCTACATGCGTTGGGTGCCGACCGGCAGCCTGACGGCGACGTCCGTCAACGACACGATATCCAACGCTGATGCGGTGATGTACATCAACTGGCCGGGATCCTACACCTACACCTACAACGTGCCGTTGTCCGTCTACGCCAATGCCAGTGGGGGATACCTGATGGTCGTCGCGGCAATCAGCAATACCTACAGCATGAACCTCGTCAACAGCGGCACCAGTGGCGCCCGGATCGTCATGCATGTCGATCAGCAGTGCCGGGGGGACTACGACGGTGACGGCACCGTTGATGTTGATGACCTGCTCAGCCTGATCGGGGTCTTCGGGGAGGAGGACCCCGATCATGACCTGACCGGGGACAACGAAATCACTGTGGATGACATTCTGCTCCTTCTGGGGGGGTACGGGGGCTGTGCATGAGTTCCTCACACGCTACAGGTCTGCTCAAGGGCTTCGTCGGTTTGACGGCGTCATCCCGGCCCTTCGGGCAAGCGGCAACAGCCTCTGTGCAGCGCTCCTCCCTCCCTTCACGGTTCGTCGATCGGGCCGTCGGGAGCAGCCGGAATTGGAACAGTCCTGCCAGGAGCCGGGAACACGGAGTGGTGTGATCGGCAGATCGAAGTCTGATGAGTTTGGATTGCTATGGGCGAGTCCACGGAGGGCTCCCAGGAAAGGTCACAAGATGAAGTTCGTCTCAAGAGTGATTGCCATGATGTTCCTGCCTGCTGCGAGTGCCATTGGCGCGGTGGAGACCATCGAGATCCCCTGGTCTCAGACCGCCAGCATGGGTGCTACCAATTGCTGCACCTACAGCTCGCTGTCGTGGTGGAATGGCGAATTCACCTACACCCAGAAATGCTCTAGCTACGCAGGGTCCTGCATTGGTTCGAAACGAGGCGCCTTCTGGCATTTTGATCTTTCGAGTATCCCCGAGGATGCCAGCATTCTTTACTGCCATTTCAAGGGTCAGACGGAATTCAGTGACATGGGTGGAGACACCACGGTTGGGATCAGGGGAACCAGTGGTTCCTTGAGCAATACCATGGCCTACTCAGTCATCAATTCGCCTGAATGGCAGTACAACGGATACTTCTGGGGGGGGACATTCAACTTTTCGCTGCCGGCGAACATCGTGGAATCGGCTCGCGAAGACGGCATGCTGACGATCTATACCTACGTATCCAACAGTGGTGGTGTGGATGTCCATAACACCGGTCCCAATGCTGCTCGCCTGAGCATCGCCATTGATGTTGCGCCAGTCATCGGTGCCTGCTGCATGAGTCTTGGGCAGTGCCTCGACAGCCTGACCGAGGAGGACTGTGCAGCCAAGGGCGGCACCTGGCGTGGTGTTGACAGTTCCTGTGGCTTGGTGGAGTGCGAGAAGATGGAATACGCACAACTCCATCATCGAATCGTTGGTGGTTCCATGCTATCTACGGGTGAGCCCAGTTGGACAGTCGACGTCTTCGCTGCCGTAGCAGAAGGTGATCGGGTTGAAGCTGTTGCAGGCAACAGTTTGCAGCAGAAGATGATTTCCTCAACGTATGGCTTCTACCAGGATGCCTATGGTGGGCCGACATCCAAGGAGATCAACCCGGCGTTCTATCCCTTCGCGCCGGATCTGCATCTGGACAGCCGGGTGACGATCGGGGCCCTGGACATGACGGGTGATCCCTTCGATGAGAACAACCTGGGTGTCGTGGGTATTGACTGGGAGGTGTTCGAGAGTGGTGGGGACCTCTCGGTGGGTAATGGAACCTGGTACGTCCTTGCGGACCAGGAACAGGGTGTGGCCCAGCCATTCGTGTCGCAGGACTGTTCCGAGCAGTACGGGGTACGTATTGCCCGATTGACGGCGATGGGGCTCGATTCCACGATCATGGTCGAGGCGCTCGTGCAGGGGCGAGATGAATACGGCGAGCCCTGGCAGGACCTGGTTGATCACACCTTTGCCTATGAAGAAGTCCAGGATTGCAATGGCAACCAGGTATCAGATACCTGTGACATCGCCAATGGAGACAGCCAGGATCAGGATGGCAATGGCATTCCTGATGAGTGCGAAAATGTCTGTGAAGGTGATGTTGATGGCGATGCTGATGCGGATGTTGATGACCTCCTGCTGGTCATCGGAAGCTACGGCATGGCTGGAGATGATCTGGATGCGGATCTTGATGGCGATGGCGACGTTGACGTTGATGATCTGCTGTCAATGCTGAACTACTTCGGAGGATGTTGATGAGTCTTTGCAAATCAATGATGGCTGGTTGTCTTCTTGCTTTGGCCGGATACGGTCATGCGGAGACTCAGGTTGTCGAGATCGAGGACACGCAGGCCGTCCAGCTCTGGTGGAGCGGGGGGTTCCAGTGCGCCAACACCTATTGGTACAACAACCCGCCCACGATGCGGGGTGGCTGGTGCAGTCTGAACACGGGTGATTACACCTACAGCGGCAAGAAGATCTCCATGTGGCGATTCAACTTGTCAGAGATTCCAGAGGGCGCGGTCATCAGCTCGCTGAAGGTACGTCTCTGGGGAGACAATGCCTATGGCCAGGCGGGCCACTTGTTCAAGCTCGGCATGAAGGCTGGGACAGGGACCTTTACCATCCAGGATGGGAATGACCTGTACGGTTCTGGCGAGCTCTTCGAGCAACCGGGGCAACTGGAGTCAATGGAATACGAACTGGCGACAAATGACATCATCGAGGCGCAGGACAGCACGGAATGGTTGGTGATGAGCATGTCAGTCGGAGAGTACTGGGGTTCGATAGCCTACCTGGAGCCGACTGCGGTGCTGCTGGTGGAATATGACCTGGAGACCTGCGAAGGTGACTTCGACGGCAACTCCAGCGTCGATGTCGATGACGTACTGGCCATCATTGGTGCCTTCGGCAGCTATGCACCGGAGTATGACCTCGATGGTGATGACCATATCACGATCGAAGACGTGCTGGCGATCCTCTCCCTGTATGGAGCTTGTCCATGAGGTGGCGTGTTGTGATCAGCATGTTGATTGTCTTGTCATTCATGTTGATGGCAGGCAAGCTCCAGGCAGAGTCAGTGACCGTCTATCCGGTCCAGAGTGGCCTCATTGATGATGCCTCCTGCTGCAGTCCATACGTCTATTCAAACAGCAGTTCTCTGACATACATGCTGACTGGGTGCTTCAGTGACCCCCACTACGGCTGTTGGAATGATCGTGAGCGCGGTGCCTGGCGTTGGGATCTTGAAAACGCCTTGCCTGAAACCGCTGTCGCGACATCGGCTCATATTCATTGGAATCACCCGGGTCTATGCGATGCATGGAGTGTCTATCTCTGGATTGATGCTGGTACCCAGGTTCTCAGTTCGAGCTACTGTCAACAGATTCGCAGCAATCCGGATCAGCAGTATTCAGACCAGGCCTACTACGCCTCAACCTTCTCGTGGTCTCTTGACGAGGCTGTCATGGACGAAGCCCTGAACGGAGGGTATCTGAGCCTTGTCAATCAGATCGGGTCCAGCGGACAGGGTTGTCTGATGCACAGCAGTGGTGATCTGGGAGTTCGGATCATCATCGAGTATGAACTGGACACATGCGAGGGCGACTTCGACGGTGACAATGCCGTCGATGTCGATGACCTGCTGGCATTGATCGGCGCCTTTGGCACGACGTCTTCGGAGTATGACCTCGACGGCGATGCGGTCATCACGGTCGACGATGTCCTCGTGATGCTGTCGGTGTATGGCGAATGTCCCTGAGTTTCAGCAATAGGCTGCCCTCGTTCCTCTTGGAGAGTTCTTTTATGCGTTCCATGAATGACGTCCTGGCTATGGTCACGGTCTTTGCCATTCTGCTTGCATGGCCTTCGCTCGCCCAGGCACAAAGTGGTTCCGTGACGGTCTACCCGGTCCAGTCGGGGCTGGTGGATGACGCGTCCTGCTGCAATCCCTACAACTACTACAACAGCTCCGCGAGCACCTTCGTCCTCACGGGCTGTTTCGACAGTTACTACGGCTGCGGCCACGAGCGGGAACGGGCGGCCTGGCGTTGGGACCTGGAGGGGCAGGTTCCGGAGGGGGCGGAGATCACCGGTGCCACCATCCGATGGAACCAGCCCTACAGTTGCTACGCGTCCTATGTCGACGTCTGGATCGACGCCAATACCCAGGTTCTCAACTCGAGCTACTGCTCGCAGATGCGCAGTTCGTCCGATCAGAGCTACCTCAACCAGACGTACTCCGGATCAGCCGTCTCCTGGGCGGTCAGCCCTGAGGTGATCGAGGAAGCACTTTCCGGTGGATACCTCTGCATGTTGACCGAAAATGGTACGAGCAGTGGTTGCGCCATCTACAACTCCGGCACTCTGTCGACCCGGGTGACCATCAACTACGAGTTCGCGGAGATGACTGGAGCCTGCTGCCTGGCGCTGGGACAATGTGTCGACGCCATGACCGAGGCCAGCTGCCAGTCCGCCGGTGGGTCGTGGAATGGTGAGGACAGTACCTGCGCGACCGTGGCCTGTGAGAAACTTGCGTACGTGGATATTCACCACTCGATCGTCGGGAGTTCCCTGCTCTCGACTGGTGAACCCTGTTGGACATTCGATGTCTATGCCGCTGTTTCGGAAGGCAGTCGAATCGAAGCGATCGCGGGCAACAGTGTTCAGCCCAAGATGATCGCGTCGACCCATGGCTTCTACCAGGATGCCTATGGTGGGCCGACCTCCAAGGAAATCAACCCGGCGTTCTACCCCTTTGCTGCCGATCTTCACCTGGACAGCCGTGTGACCATCGGGGCCCTGGACATGACCGGCGATCCCTTCGATGAGAACAACCTGGGTGTCGTGGGTATTGACTGGGAGGTGTTCGAGAGTGGTGGGGACCTCTCTGTGGGTAATGGAACCTGGTATGTCCTTGCGGACCAGGAACAGGGGGTGGCCCAGCCGTTCGTGTCGCAGGACTGCTCCGAGCAGCACGGGGTACGGATTGCCCGATTGACGGCGATGGGACTCGATTCCACGGTCATGGTCGAGGCGCTCGTGCAGGGGCGAGATGAATACGGCGAGCCCTGGCAGGACCTGGTTGATCACACCTTTGCCTACGAACCGTCCGCGGATTGCAATGAGAACGGGATCCCGGATGCCTGCGACATTGCCAACGGTCCCAGCCAGGACCAGGATGGAAATGGCGTGCCCGACGAGTGTGAGAGTACCTGCGAGGGTGATGCTGACGGTGATGGCGATGCCGATGTCGATGATGCCCTTGCCGTGATTGGCGGATGGGGCCAGACCGGTGAGAGTGATGCGGATCTCAATGGCGACCTCGTCGTGGATGTTGAAGATCTGCTCCAGATGCTGAAGTGGTACGGGGGCTGCTGAACCGGATCGCCTTCCAGTCCGGAGCGACTGGCCCGGAACAGGGAATGCCTGGTTCGCTCAGAGCAGGCCGCAAGGCCGGCATCGGTCGACCGCAAAGGCTGCGGTCGGCCGATGTCCATTGGTATCCAGGTCAAACCAGCCTGCTTCTCTTCTCTCTTTCTCTCCTCCTCCATGGCCTTGGGGATGGCGATCAAGCCGTTGCGTCACGCCGGCATTGATGGGTCCGTCCTCAGGGTGTAGGGTTCGAGTTCTCAAAAGGAGGACAGGATGAAGAAGTGGCTGCTCCCGGTGATGGTGGTGATCGGTTTCCTGTCGACCGGGGTTGCCTGGTCGGCTGAGTTCTCGGTCGCGAAGATCTTCTCCGATCACATGGTTCTCCAGCAGGGCCGCCCCAATACGATCTGGGGCTGGGCCAATCCGGATGCCTTGGTCACGATCCGAATCGGTGGGAAGCCCGTCGTGGAGACGCAGGCGGATCCCGCTGGCGAGTGGAAGGCCACGCTCCCGGCCATGGCGGCGTCGAGCAAGCCCAAGCTCATGACGATCACATCTGACGGGCGGACGATTACGATCAATGATGTCCTCGTCGGGGAGGTGTGGTTCTGCTCAGGCCAGTCCAACATGCAGTGGAAGGTCCGCAGTTGCGATCGGGTCGATGACGTCAAGGCGGATGCGAATCGTCCTACGATTCGAATGTTCACCGTCGGCCTGGCATCGGTTGACGCGCCGGCGGCCGATGTCTCGGGACGTTGGTCGGTATGCAGCCCGGAGACCGTGGTCGACTTCTCCGGTTCGGCCTACCACATGGGTCGGACGATTTCGGATCACCTGGGCGTTCCCGTCGGGCTCGTGGCATCAAGCTGGGGCGGTAGTTCCGCCGAGGCCTGGATCGGTCCCGAGGCCCTGTCGACCGTGGCGCCGGGCCGACGAGTTCAATCGCAGTTTGCGGCGATCCAGGAAGAAGCCCAGACGAATCCGGCCGTGTACACGGGCCTGGACGTCGACGACTCCGAGTGGAAGCAGGGCGCCGTTCCCGGTCACAGCAGTACCTTCGGGATTCCCGATGAGGTTGATGGGATTTTCTGGTTGCGCATCCCCATGGAAGTGCCGAAGCATTGGACGGGACGACCGCTCCGGATGTCGCTCGGCATGGTTGATGATGACGACATCACCTACTTCAACGGCTTTGAAATCGGACGAACCAACGGATGGCAGACCCGGCGAAACTACGATGTTCCCGGTGAACTGGTGAGCCCGGGGCCGGCGGTTGTGGCACTTCGAGTCAAGGACGGTGCTGGACCCGGTGGTCTGCATGGTGAGGCCGATATGGTCTATGTCCACCCGGCCGATGCACCCGAGGATCGCATCAGCCTGGCCGGCCCGGCCAGCATGATCGTGGGTGCTGAGATCAGGAGTTTGCCCGCACAGCACAAGCCCAGTCATCTGTACCACGGCATGCTGTATCCCCTGAAGGATTACGAGTTCGCCGGGGCCGCCTGGTACCAGGGTGAGAACAATGCCATCGGTAAAGGTCGGGCGGCCGAGTATGACATCATGCTGCCCCTGCTGATCGAGGACTGGCGACGGACGATGGACAACGATGAGCTGCCGTTCCTGATCGTCCAACTGCCGAACTGGGCGCACACAGGATCCGACTGGAACTATCCTCGCCTGCGGGAGGCGCAACGACGAACGCACGAGAAGGTGCCCGGCACGGGACTGGCGATCACCACCGACATTGGTGATCCCAAGGACATTCACCCTCGAAACAAGCACGACATCGGTGACCGCCTGGGTCGCTGGGCCCTGGTGGATGTGTACGGCAAGGACAACATCGTCAAGTCCGGCCCGATCCCGCGGGATGTGTCCTGGTCGGACTCCGGTGTTCGGGTGGAATTCGACATCTTCGGCTCGCCACTGGCGGTTCGCGGCCATGGTGGATCGGCCGGTGGTGATCGGATGGTCGCCGGGTTCGAAGTCGCGGGGCCCACTGGCGTTCTGATGCCGGCCGAGGCCACGCTGACCTCGGACTACGAGGTCCTGATCAAACTGCCGGTCACGGCTCGCCCCCCAACCCTGGTTCGATATGCCTGGGCGCCTGATCCCGTCGATGCCGATCTCGTGAACGAAGCCGGGCTCCCGGCCTCGCCCTTCGAGTATCGGCGTGAGGCCGGCACCCAGTAGGCCCCGCTGAACTCCCTGTGTTGTTCAACACGGGAATTGGCCGATATCCACGCCACGTGAAGTCCCAAACAACGGAGATCAGGACATGAGCTGCGGCTGCACCCCCTCTGGACCCTCTCGACGTCGTGCACTCACCGGACTTGTTGGAATGAGTTGCCTGGCTGGTTTACCATTGACCGCCATGGGACGAACCGCGGCAAAGATCCGGGCCAGTCAGCCCACGGCGGATGAAGGTGTCCGCATGCTCATGGAGGGCAACAAGCGGTTCATCTCCGGTGAGATGAACCCGCATGACTTCAATGCCATGCGGAAGCAACTGGTCGACAGCCAGGCGCCGTTCGCCATCATCCTGCGATGTGCGGACTCCCGGGTTTCGCCGGAGATCGTGTTCGATCAGGGCATCGGCGACATCTTCGTCTGTGCCGTGGCGGGCAACATCCCGACGCCGGAGATCGTCGCCAGCATGGAGTACTCGATTGCCGTCCTGGGCTCTCCGCTGATCGTCGTGATGGGTCACAGCTCCTGTGGAGCGGTTGATGCCGCCATCAAGAACTTTGATTCCCTGGATGATCTGCCCGGTTCCCTGCCGGGTCTGATCGGTGAGATCCTGCCCGCGGTCATCAACACCAAGGGTGAAGAGGGCGACGTGCTGGACAACACCATCCGGGAGAATGTCCGGCTGGCCATGAAGCGTCTTCCGAAGATGTCCGACATCATCCAGGAGGCCCATGCCAAGGGCAGCCTGAAGATCATCGGAGGCGTCTACGAGTTGGGAACTGGGCAATTTGTTCCCGTGGAGGGATGATCCGGGGGCGGGGGTCGTAGTACTCCCGAGAGGAGTGCACCAAATGATCCGCAGCCTGATCCTGTTTTCGCTCATTGCCTGTCCGTCCGTCCTGGCCCACGATGGCCATGACCATGCGGCCTATCCGCCGGATACCCGCCCGGGAGCCGAAGGTGAGCAGTCCGCCAAGGCGACCGCACCTCGCGTGGAGATCACGGAGGTCGAGGGGTTTCGCGTCATCACGTCCAATGCCGTGCCGGCACATGCCATGGGCCGTTTTCCCAATCGTGGCAATCCCCACGCGATGAGCCCCCAGGAAATCGTCCTGCGGGTGCCGATGGTGCCCCGGGAGGCGACCAAGCCAGTTCCCAATGGCCGTGGCTTCTTCGGCGTTGCGCTGAATGGTGTTCCATTCGAGCCGCACACCGCGGAGTACTGGAAGAACGACCGGAATTCGGGATGGCGAATGGAAGTGAAGTCACCGAGGCACAGCCTGGGCCTGGACGAGAACAACGCTCACGTGCAGTCATCCGGGTTGTATCACTATCACGGTCCACCCACGGGGCTCATGTCCCAGCGTGCCAAGGATGCGGAAAACAAGGAAGGCATGATCCAGTTGGGCTGGGCTGCTGACGGTTATCCCATCTACTCGGCACGTGGTCATGTGCAGGCAGACAATGCCACGAGCCCGATCAAGCCGCTCCGCAGCAGCTGGCAGCTGAAGAAGGGTGATCGCCCCGAGCCTCCGACGGGCCCGGGGAGTCGATACGACGGTCGATACGAACAGGACTTCGAGTTCGTGGCCGGCAGTGGTGATCTCGATGAACTCAACGGCCGCTACGGCGTGACACCGGAGTTTCCCGACGGGACCTACTACTACGTGGTCACCGTCGAGTTCCCGTTCCTCGCACGAAGCTTCAAGGGCATGCCTGATTCCAGCTTCCAGCAGAAGGGTGGACTGGGCCAGTCCCGGGGCCGCGGCGCTGGTCGCGGTGGTCAACGCGGGGAGCGGGGTGGACGAGGTGGTCGCGGTGGACGTGGAGGCCGCCCGGGCGGACCGCGTGGTCCAGGCCGTGATCGCTGAACGCGTCCCGTGGGATCAGTGTTCTAGTCGATGATGATGCTGGAACAGGTGAGGCCACCTTCGGCCTTGGCCAGTTCAGATGCCGAGACCGGGTGCACCGCAAACCCGCGGGCCTCGATGCGTTCCTGGGTCCGCGTGAACTCGGCTGGGAACAGCACCTTGTCGCCGATTCGGATGGCATTGCAGGCAAAGGCCTCGTCCGGGTCGCACTCCAGCGGTTCGAGGCCGTCAAAGTCCTCGATGTCGACCCACTCGGGGTTCAGGAGCAGAACGCCATCGCCGAGGTAGGTGCAGGCGGTCTTGAGATGCAACGCATCCCGGTGACGCACGGTCACAACGTCGTAGCCCAGTGGCTCAAGGAAGGCCCTGAGCTGGCCGATGCCCTGCTCGCAACTGCGGGTAGACAGTCCGACGTAGACCCGACGGTCTATTCTCAGGACATCACCACCCTCCAGCGTTCCGGAGTCATCCAATCGGACGACCTTGCGATGCGCCGAGAGGACCTCGCCGACGGTATCGACTTCGCCGCGGCGACTGGCGGCGCCCGGATTGGTCAGCACCGCCAGTTCGGGGACCACGACGGCGGTGTCCTCGACGAAGACGGCATCGGGCTGGTGGTCCAGCGCTGGCAGTCGGTGGATCTCGCAGCCCAGGTCGGACAGGGCGTCGACGTAGGCGGCGTGCTGGGCGCGAGCATTGTCCAGGTCGACCGGCTCACGATCCATGTGCGTAAGCTCGCACTCGTTGATGGCAGTACTGACGGATCGGACGAAGGCGGTGGTCATTGGAGCCCCTCGGGTTGGCCAGACCGCACATGGTAGTGGGTATTGACTGCACCGGGGTTTCATGAAACCCGTGCGCCAGTGGCCCGCGAGAACTTCCTCATGGGTGTGATCGCTAGTCGATCGTGATCCAGCCTGTGGCGGCACTGATTCGGACAGCGGCGGTGTTCTCGTCACTCCGCAGTCTCAGCCTGGCGGGGGGGCCTGGGTTTTCCAGCCCGCCGAGGGGATCAAAGACCAGCATTTCGCCAGCCAGCCCGGTCGGGTCCAGTCGGACATCGGCGGCTACCTGGCCACGTCCCTGCCCCAGTCGAATGGAGATCGGTTGGCCGGAATACTCATCGCGCAGGGCGACACCAGGGGCATCGGCATCGACGAGCTGCCAGCCACCGCCGTCCTGGTCGAACCGCAGTCCGATTCGCCGGTCGGGGCAGGCCATGGCCGTGACCTGGGCTCGTTCCAGGTCAGAGCGAAGGAGGCGGGCTGCCGCATCAAGCGCACCGGCATTACTGCTGCGAATCATGGGAACGGCGAACATGGCCATCGTGGCCATGATCATGACAACCATCATGATCTCGATGAACGTGAATCCCGCGCGAGCGCGGGTGGGGGGCTTGATGCGAATCACCTGGCACCACCCTTCGCTGCGGAGGTCACCAGGGCTTCCCACTGCTGGGTATCGCCGCCATGCATGAGCAGTCGCAACTCCACCGGGACCTCTCGCAGGCTGGGCGATGATGACCACGCGGCATCCGGGGCGATCTGGTAGCGGGAGCTGCTCGGTGCATTGGCTACCGTGTTGCCCTTCAGGCGATCACTCAACTGGCCGATTCGCTCCGCAATTCGGCGCAGTCGTTGGTTCAGCCGACGGCTGATCCGGTTCTGTCCCGTCTCGGCAATCTGTTCAAGCAGCCTGGTGGCACTCGTTCCCGTATCCAGTGAGTGGTCATACAGGATCTCAGCGCGGTGGCGAAGGCGAAGTTCATCAACCGCGACGCGACCAGCGATGATGGCGTCATCACGGACGATGAGCTCGGCATCCGGTGCTTCGATGACGGCTTTCAGCAGCGTCTCTCCACTGATTCGCCAGGGGGTCTCGACGGAGGCACTTGATTCGATGGTGATTCGCGAGGCATCCGACCAGGCGGGCGTGTGGCGTTTGTCGAATTGGTGACCGCCCTGGTCGCCGATGTAGGCGCCGGTGAGATGCATGGCGCCACCACAGGCGAGATTCAACGAGGCGCCGGGCGCCAGGACGATGCTGGCGTCGTCGAGCCGGACATCCCCGTGGACCGAGATCGTCGTTTCACCGGAGACGACCACCGTTGTTCCGCTGGTCAGTTCCAGCGAATCCAGCCCGAGTACCGCGCCGGGCGGGAGTTCGACAGTCATGCCCGAGCCCAGGCGGAGGTCCTGGGGATGTGATGACCAGTCGTCATACCGGGGATTGAAGTGCGTGCTGCTGGCCGATCGCTGTCCGGTGAGGCTCGGGAGACGACCCGAGGGTGCCGGGCCGATCGTACTGCTGGCCGTGCGCCGACGCAGGTGAAGATCACTGTCGTTGCGGACAAGCCCCTGGGAGACCTGGAGCCCGTGAACGATGGTGGCATCGACGAGGGCCGCGTTCGGCCCGATATCGATGCTCCGCGGTGAACTCGCTGTGGTGCCGATGAACAGGCGGCGACCGAGGGAGGACATGGGGGCATCGTCCCACCGGCGAATCGAGGACTGCCCCTGCATGCGCAGGCCACCGGTGGCCCAGACACTGAAGCCGCTCATGTCGTTCTCGCCGGGAGTCTCCATGTTGACGACCGAGGCAATGGCCTCGATCTGCTGGACGTAGTCGTCGACTCGGGCCGTGACGGTGACGTGAATCGTGTCCGCACCTTCGACGGGGGGGAGTTCGGTCGCGACATCAACCAGGTGCACATCGATGAAACCGATGTCAATCGGGTGATTCGAGAGGAGCAGTCCATTGTCGTGGTTGGTTCGCCATGCGGTCTCGGTCTGCATGATGGCGACCGCCAACTCCATGCCGCTCGAGGCCACGCTTCGGGCCTGTGACGTCCGGATGACGTTTCGACTCACCGGCATGGCGTTGTCCTGGCTGACCAACCAGCCGAGCGTCAACGTCGTCGCCGTCCCCATGGCCACGAGGACCAGCAGCAGGGCAACACCGCGACGGCTCGGTCGACGGACCGGTCGCATGCGGGGACCAGGCTGGGGGAGTCGGATGAACGTGGCTCAGCCCTCCTCACCGGGGCGCCGGTGGACACGGATGGACTCGGCCGTGCAGGACTGTTCGTAATCGTTGAAAAGCGACAGGTCCATCGACGTTTCGATGAGCGTGATGTCCTGGGGTTCGGTCGCATTGCCAGTGATGTTCAGGTTCGAGACGCCTTCCACCATGGGCAGCATGCAGATCAGCCCCCGGGTCTCGAAGGACGCCAGGACACTCGGCCAGTCGACATGGTCGACATCGAGAAACTCGGTGTCAGCCATCAGTCGGGTGGCCTCGGACCAGGTCTCCGGGAAGCAGACGAAGGACGACTCGACCGTGCCGGTCCTGGGATCGAATCGAATCCAACGGATCTCACTGGCATGGACCGTTCCACCTTCGCGGCTGTCTTCCAACCACAAGGTCATGGACGTGTCCGTCATGTCGAGCACGCAATGCGCTCGAGCGATGTAGGAGGAGAACCGGGACTGGGCCAGGCCCGAGCGGATGAGATTGGTCCGCGTTTCCTGGTTGGCCGTGACCTCGTCCGTGACGGCGGCCATCATGGTGGTGATGGCGCCACCGACCATGGCGGTGATGCTGATGGCCAGTACGGTCTCGATGAGCGTCATGCCGCGTCGAGCGGCTCGATGAGTCTTCTTCATGTTCATGGTGCCTGGGGCTCCGGAACGAATCGAACGATTTCAGCAAGGGGCTGCCCCTTCTGGTCGTGGGCTCGGACGCGGATGTCCCGCCCATCGATGCGAACGGCCAGCTTGGGGATCTCGTGGTGGACCGTGGCCAGGTCGACGCTCAGGCCGATCTGCTGGTAGGCGTGGGGGAGGTCGGACCCGGATCCGGCCTGGATATTGCCGGGGGCCTCCGTGTAGCCCTGCCATCGGGAAAGCGAGTCCCAGCCCTCGTTGGTGTGGGCTGTCGCCGTCACCCGGGCCATCAGCATTTCTGCTGCGAGGCTGGCGGAGAGGTGCTGTCGGGCGGCCTCGGAATGCTGCCGTCCGGAGGCCAGTGCGGACATCACGGCCGTCACCGTGGCCGCCAGGAGCCCGATGGCGATCAGCGACTCAAACAGGGTCAGGCCCTTCCGGACCCGGCCCCGGGGCGATCGCCGCCGGACGAGCTGGTCTTCATGGACTGGTTGAGGCATCGCGGTTGACTCCTGACTGGGACCGGGTGGATGCACGGTCCCCTGCCAGCCCCTTCGGTCCGGAACCGGCCTGACTGGAGCGGCGGGAGCAGATCCCTGGTCACCCCGGGGACGGCCTCGCCGGAGAACCCGTCCAGGCCTCACGACCGGACCCGGGAGGCCGCCCGGGCACTCCCAGTGGATATTCAGGGCTCGTAGGGGCGATAATGCCAGCATGCCGTGGCGGCTCTACCGTTACATCCTCGGTGAACTGCTTCGGCAGGTCTGTCTGACCACCGCGATCCTGGTGACCATCATCGCCTTCGGGGCCGTGATCAAGCCGCTGGCGGGGGACTCGGTCCTGACCGCCGGGCAGGCTCTGAAGTACATCGCCCTGGCCATGATCCCGATGATGCAGTACGCCCTGCCGTTCGCGGCCGGATTCGCGGCCACGCTGACGCTTCATCGGTTTGCCTCGGACAACGAGATCCTGGCCATGGCCACCAGCGGCATGAGCTATCGAGCGATCTTCGCCCCGGTGCTTGCCCTGGGCGTGGTGCTGCTCCTGATCATGGTCATCCTGACGCAGGCGGTGATTCCACGGTTCTTCGGCCTCATGGCGGCCACGCTGACCGGGGACGTGAAGCAGTTGATCTCGACCTCCATTGACCGCGGCGTGCCCTTCGCATTCAGCGACCTTCAGATCTACGCAGAGGACTTCGAGTCCATTGACGACCCCGAGACCGGTGCGAATGAGCGGATCCTCCTGCGTCGCGTGGTTGCGGCGCAACTCGGGGAGGATGGGGCGCCGGCCAGTGACGTTACCGCCGCCGGGGCGGTGATCGACCTGTATGACCTGGAAAACGGGACCTTCATGAAGATGGCGTTGGAGGACACGGTGTCATGGGATGCCTCCTCCAGCACGCTCCGTGGGTTTCCCCGCCTGGAGCCGACTCACGCGATTCCCGTGCCGCGGCCGGATCGCAGCGATCCTGAGAACCTCACGCGGTGGCAGCTCGCTGACGCCAGGGCCCATCCGGAACGCTCACTCATGGTCGAGGAAGTCCGCATGGTCCTGCTGAAGACCATCAATGACTACCTCGTGTCGAAAGCGCTCAACGAGCAACTGGAAACGGACGGTGCATTGGTCATCACCAAGTCCGGTCCGATCGACCGGTCCTATCGCATCGAAGCCGAGTCCATCCAGGAGGGTGTCCTGCAGCCCAGGGCCGACGAGTTGGTCGTCGTCACCGAGATGGTCGATGGCGCCCCCAGTCGGAAGTTCACGACGAATACGGCGACGCTCGGTCGCCAGCGGATGCTGGGGCCGCTGGGAGAGCTGTTCATGCTCGAGATGTCAGGGGTCGACGTCGAGTCGCTGGAAGTGGCCTTGCGGCCCAATCGACGGGAGAGCCTGGCGGTCTCGGGCCTGAGTGCCGGGCAGGACGTCTGGCAATATCCCGGTGGGACGCCATTGCGTGAGCTCCTGGATGTCGCGGAGCCACTTCGGGAGGAGTCCCCTGCGATTGAGCACGGCGTGAGGTTCGTCAACGTCAGGATCGACTCATTGATGGGCCTGATCGACGGTCAGGTCCTGCGCCGCAGCACGCTGGCCTGTACGGCGGGGCTGCTGCTCCTGCTGGGGGCGGTGCTGGCCGTCCTCCTGCGAAACGTGCCGCCGCTTGGCGTCTACGTGTTCGCCTTCCTCCCGGCCCTCCTCGATCTCATTCTCATCGCCAGCGGTACGGGCATGGTGCGTAACGGCGATGCCGCCACCGGGTTTGTCCTGGCGTGGTCCGGGAACGCGATCCTGGTGATCCTGATCGGGCTGTCATTCTTCAAGGTGAGTCGAAACTGAGTGCGGTTGAAGATGACCCGAATCGATCGACATGTCGCTGCTCGGATGGCCGCCAACTTCGTGTTGTTGTTCCTGCTGCTGTTTCTCTTTGCCGCGGTCATCGATGTCATCCTGAATCTCGAGGTGTTCTCCAGGATCGCGCGAGCGTCGCTACCGGAGGACGCGGGCACCATCCGGGGCATCCTGGCGACGACTGGCGTGGCCATCGGATATCACCTGCCCCAGCTGTTCCAGTTCTATGCCTGGCTGTGGGGGATTCTCGCGGTCGGGGCGATGGCCTTCACCGTTTCCCAGATGAGCCGTCACCGGGAACTCGTTGCACTGCTGGCCAGTGGCTGGAACCTCCAGCGCGTCGCGACACCGTTGATCGTCGTCGTCTGCTTGCTGGGCGGACTGCAGATCCTGAACCAGGAGCTCATGCTGCCGCGACTCGCGCCGCTCCTGCTTCGGAACCACGACCAGGCTGGCCAGCCGGGATTGCGTTCCTACCCGGTCCCGATCACCGTGGACTCGCAACGGCGTTTGTTGCAGGCCACCGCCTTTCATCCTGATTCAGCCAGGCTGACCAAGCCGAATTTCATCGAACGCAACTCCGCGGGCCTGGCGACTCGTCGGATCCGTGCCGCTGCGGCGGAATGGGATCCACAGCGAGAAGGTTGGGTGCTGGAGGAGGGCTACGCCACGACGTTGGAACGGGAGGATGGTGGTCCCGCTCGGGCCGGGCTGCCCGAGCCGGAGACCTTCATCGAGACGGACCTGTCTCCACGGATTCTCCTGGTCCGCCGACATGGCGCCTTTGCCGGGATGCTTTCTGTCGGACAGATCCTGAACTTGCTTGATGGGCCCGAGACTCGCGAGTCTGCGGCCCTGAGGCGAAGCTTGTGGAGCCGCTTCGTCGCGGTCGGTGTCAACATCCTCATCCTGCTCATCGCGATGCCGTTCTTCCTGGATCGCCTGCCCGGTGAACTCCTGCGGCGGACGATCGCATGTGCCGCGGTGGTGCTGCCGCTCTACGTCATCGCGGCAGCAGCCATGCTGGTACCCATTGGTGGTGTCTCACCGCTGTTGGGCGTGTTCCTTCCGCTGGCCTTCCTGTTGCCGCTGGGGTTCGCCCGGTTCGGGTGGATGCGGACCTAGCTGCGCCTCGATACGACGGCGGTGGCGGCAGCGACCGCCACGAGGGCGACTGCAGCGGCAATACCGATCATGCCCCAGTCCGGATTGCCGGCCAGCGAGGACCGAATGGCGACGGTGCACCACGTGAGCGGATTGCACCAGGCGACGGTCTCGAGCCAGGGTGCCGCACCGGTAATGGGAAAGACGGAACCCGAGAGCAGCCACATGGGCATGAAGATGAGATTCATGATCCCGTGGAAGGCTGCAGCACTGGTGCACCGCCAGGCGAAGACCAGGCCAAGTGCTGCCATCGCGATGGTGGTGAACGCCAGCGAAAGCAAGGCCAGCAGGATGCCCCAGGCGGACGTCTGCAGGTCCACCAGTGGGATCGCAGCCAGCAGGATCCCGGCCTGAACGAACGCCACGAGGCCGCCACCGAGGGTGCGTCCCAGGGCCACCGAGAACAGCGGGACCGGGCAGACGAGCACGGCTTGGAGCCAACCCGTCTGGCGATCCTCGATCGTGGAGAGGCTGCTGAAGACAGCGGAGAACACCGCGACCAGCGTCATCATTCCGGGCAGCAGCCACGCGGCGAATGAAACGGTGAGATCACCCGGCATGGACGGCTTCAGGCTCTCGGCAAATCCACTTCCCAGCAGCAGCCACAGCAGGACCGTCGTGCCGACGGCGGCAATGACCCGGCTGCGCTGACGGAGAAAACGCGTGACCTCCCGGCGGAAGATGATCCCGGTGCTGGTCGTGATTCCCGCGGGGGAGGAGGTCACGTCGCCACCTCCTGTTCCGCGTGAAGAACCGATCCGCTGCGTTGAGCGAACACGTCAGCGAGGGTGGGCCTTGTCACCGCCAGGTCAATCCCCGCGGCCAGGAGGTTCTCCAGCACGGGATCGGGACCACTGGAGAGGGTGCGTGTCCAGGTTCCTCCGCGCTGGACCCAGCCTTCCGGCTGATCCGGCGTGAATCCCTCCTGGGACACCCGGACCATCCGAGGGCCCAGTTCATGACAGAGGTCTTCCGGTGCACCATCAGCGACGCACGTACCCTCGTGCAGCATGATGACCCGTTGGGCGCGGGCGGCTTCCTCCACGAGGTGCGTACTCATGATGATGGACCGGCCCTGGCGATGTGCTTCCGCAAGCCGGTTGAGAACCGCCTCACGAGCGAGTGGGTCCAGCCCAGTGGTGGGTTCATCAAGAAGCAGCAGGTCGGGGTGGTGCAGCAGGGCCCGGGCCAGGTCGGCCCGACGGGCCAGGCCACCGGAGAGCGTGGCCACCCGGTCATTCGCGCGATCCTGGATGCCCAGCCCGGTCAATTCCACTTCGATTCGCTGGCGCGCCGTGCCTGGATCAAGGCCCTGGAGTCGTGCCAGATCGTGGAGGTTCTCGCGGACACTGAGCCGGGGATCGAGCGCAGTGGACTGGAAGATGACGCCCAACTGCTGTCGATTGACGTTGGAGACCGGTTGATCCAGGACATGACAGTCACCCGAATCGGGTCGTTGCTGACCGGAGGCGACGCGAAGCAGGGTCGACTTGCCCGACCCGTTGGGGCCCAGGAGGGCGACCCAACGGCCGCGGGGAATCTCCAGGGTCAAACCAGCCAGGGCCTGCCGCATCTGTCCGCGCTGGCGATACGCGACTGAAAGGTCGCGGACATCGAGGGCTGCACCTGGTTGTGCAGGAGTTCCCGGGGATGGAGTGGCTGCCGATTCGCTCACGGGCTCGGCCGTTCCGGATCAGTGGCCAGGTACGACGCTTCCAGCGTCTCGTCAAACAGACGCATCGACGGTTCGTTTCGCAGGCGATATGCCTCTTCCTGCATGAGGAGTCGTTCCTGCGAGAGACGAGTGCGGGTTTGCAGTTCGCCCTGTATGGAATCGAAGGTCACCGCGTCGGCAGGGAGGCGTTCCTCCAGCAATGCGACCACGTATCGATCGCCAAGGAGAACCGGGTTGGTGTGTTCGCCCGATTCCAACTCGTCGATCGCCTGGCGCAGGGCCGTCGGGAAGCTGGGGTCGGCCGTGCTGAACACGTCGAGCAGTCCACCACGATCACGACTTGGGTCGGTGGACCAGTCGACCGCAAGCCGGTCGAAGGGGGCGCCTTGTTCCAGTTGTTCGGCAATCGCGGCGGCTCGTGAGAAGGAGGACACGGCGATCACCCGGACCCGGACCTTCGGGCCATGGCTGATTTCCCAGACCAGCCGCATGGCGTCCTCGTCCACGGCGACATGTGGTTGGACCAGGGCGCGGAGTGCCGCATTGCGCCAGAGCAGGCTGCGATAGCGTGCGGGCCCCAGGCCCTGGGCGTCACGGATGTTCTGCAACAAGCGGAGCGCCACGTCCCGGTCATCATCCAGTTCGGCGAGGAGCCTGGCCTCTTCTGCCTCGATTGCGGCGTCCGTGATCTCGATCGACTCCCGGTCCAGTTGCGTCTGCAGGGCATGCTCGAGCCGGAGCTCCCGGATCACCTCGCCGCCGGAGGCTTCCAGCAGTCGCACCCGCATGTCACGAAGGGCGACGGGGTCCTGGTCCAGCAGGGCCAGGGGGCGGGCGTCTGAAGGGGCCGTGGCCGGCAATGCAGACGGCTGGCGGCTGGGCCGGGTGGGGACATTGACAGATTGGTGCCCCTGGCATCCAGCCAGGGCCAGGGTCACCAGGATGATCGGGCCGGTTCGCATCGCGATAGGTGAATCGTGATCCGCTCCCGTGTCAACCGGGATCCCATCCAGGGGCCCACCGGGGCTTGGCAGGGGGTTTGCATGGTCTGGGTTCGGACCTGCTCTCCGCATGGGCAGGATTGAGGAGATCGCCGATGCTCGGGCTTTCAACGCGGTATCACTGGCTGGCAGGACTGGTCGGCCTTGCGCTGTGCGCAGGAATTGCCGAGGCCACCGACTTGCAGGATCTGGTCCGTCTCAGGGGCCAGGATCGGGTGGTCCTGCAGGGACTGGGCATCGTGGTCGGCCTGGACGGGACCGGGGATACCTCCAAGGACTCCTTCGTCGCGGTGCGGCCCTATGCCGAGTTGCTGGGCAACCTCGGTGATCCGGTATCCGGGCTGAACGAGCTCTCCAAGTCAGGCGCCTTCGCCATCGTGCTCGTACAGATGGAGATTCCCCCGACTGGTGCGATGGATGGCTCCCGGCTCGATGTCTCCGTCGACACCCTGTTCAATGCCGAGAGTCTCGAGGGTGGACGGCTTGTCTTCTCGCCGCTGCGGCTTCCGCGGCCCCATCGTGACAATCCTCCGATCATGGCCTTTGCCAGTGGTCCGCTGGTTCTCGAGGGGACGGACAAGACCAGTGCGCGGGTCCGTGGCGGCGGCCAGATCATCCGGGACATTCGCCGCAATCCGGTCGATGCCAATGGACGCCTGCAACTGGTCATCAAGCAGCAGTACGCGGGTTACCCGATGGCCGCGCGGATCTCCGAACTGATCAACTCGACCATGGAGTTCCAGGGCGTGGATCGACTGGCCGTGGCCGAGAACGCGGCGAGCGTCCAGGTCACGGTTCCCAACTCGGAGCGCCAGATTCCAGCCCAGTTCATCGCCGCGCTCCTGAGCATCCCGGTGGATCCATCGCTGATCGAGACCGAGGCCCGGATCGTCATCAATGAGCGGACCGGGACCATCCTGGTCACGAGTGATGTCGAGATCGGGCCCGTGGCCATCTCCCATGCCGGACTGACGATCACCACCATGACGCCGGAGCCCCAGGCATCGGCCCTGGCACCGGAGATCCAGCAGAGCACGTGGCTGTCGATCAATGCCGAGAAGACCCCGCGAAACGGCGTGGCGACGACGCACCTGGACACGTTGCTGGAAGCCCTGCGTCAGTTCAACGTCCCCGTCAGCGACCAGATCGAGATCATCTACGAACTCCAGCGAAGCGGCGCCCTGCACGCGGAGGTGATTCACGAGTGATCACCAGCTCGATCAACCCGTCGATGGCAGCGCTGCGGGCGCCCACGGTACCAGTGGATTCCGGATTTACATCGGCGTTGGGTCGCGTGTCCGCGACGACCGACTCGGGCAAGATCCGGCAAGCGGCCGAGCAACTTGTTGCGACGTCGTTGGTGCAGCCGATCCTGGCGTCGTTGACGAAGTCACCCTTCCAGGAAGGGATCTTCGCCCCAGGGCCGATCGAAGAGCGGTTCACGCCACTGTTGCATCGCCACCTGTCGGACCGGATCGTCTCCAGTTCCAACTTCGGACTGGTTGATGTCCTGACCGATCGGTTGTCACCGCGGCCGGGAATCGAGGTGATCGCATGATTGAGACGGCCCTGCCGAGACTGGTCGAGTCGCTTGTCGAGATCCTGTCGGCCCAGTCAGCGGACTTCGGTCGCCTGCTCAGGCACATCGGCGATGGCGAAGAGGCCGTGCGAACCGCCGACGTGAAGCGGCTGCTGGACACCTGCCGAGAGGAGCGGGTCATTGCCGCTCGCCTGCAGGAACTGGAACGACATCGCCAGGATCTGTTGAATCGGATCAGGGAGGCGGTGAGTCCGGGGACGCGGGACACGTCGCCGATTCGGATGATCGATCTGTGTCGTCAGCTTCCCGAGGCCTATCGCCCGCAACTGGAAGAGGCATCCGGTCGCCTGCGAGGGTTGGCCGAGGAGACCGGTCGCCGAAGCGCCGTTCTTCGCGCCGCCGCGACGACGCTCTGTCGTCACCTTGGCGGCGTCATCCAGACCGTCAATGCAAGCCTTTCTGCCACGGGCCCGACGTACGGGCCTGGTGGCCGAATCGACTCACCGGATGTTCGGCACGCCATGCTGGATGTCCGGCGGTAGACGCCAGGGAGCACACGTGATGAACAGGCAGGAACATTGCTCCGGAGAATCGACATGAGTCTTCATGGCGCCTTTGAGATCGGCCGTTCGGCCCTGTTGACCTCCCAGTTGGCGATGCGGATCGCAGGCAACAACATGGCCAATGCGGTGACACCGGGGTTCTCTCGCCGGACGATTCACCTCTCCGCCCTCCAGGGCTGGGGCGGTGTCGGCCAGGGTGTCGGTTTCAGTGCCGCTCGTCGCGAGATCGATCTGGCGCTCCAGGCCAGGTTCCGTGATGCGATCAGTCGCGAGACCAGTGCGTCGATTGACCAGCGGTTTCTCGGTGCGATCGAGGCCTTGCAGAATGAACTGGGCGACACCGACATGTCCTCGGCGCTGAACGAGTTCTTCAACGCGTTCTCAAACCTGGCCAATACGCCATCCGACACATCGCTGCGAACGCTCGTCGTGGAGCATGGCGTGGCCCTGTCAGGTGCCATCAATGATCTGCGTGATCAGTACCAGGATCTCGGGAACGAGATCGCGACGTCAATTGACTCAACCGTGGAGCAGGTCAACTCGCTGCTGACCCGGATCGCGGAACTCAACGAGCAGATCGTCGCGGAAGACGGTACCGATGACTCGGTGCTGATGGACGAGCGTGACCTGTTGTTGACCGAACTGTCCCAGTACATGGACGTGGCCGTCATCCAGCAGGAATCCGGCATGACGGATGTCCTGGTGGGATCGGTACCGCTGGTCCTGGGAACCGAGGCCCGTGGGATCGAGGCGCGTTTCGAGAACGGGCCGCACGGACTGGCGGAAGCCTCGATTCGCGTGCAGGCTGACGGAACGTCAATCCAGGTGACGAGCGGATCGCTTGGCGGACTCCTGCGGCAACGGGCGGATACGGTGATTCCGGCGATCGAGACACTGGAGACCTTCGCGCGGGAACTGATCTGGCAGGTCAATCGTCTGCATTCCCAGGGGCAGGGGCTCGCGGGCTTCACATCGGTGACGTCCGGCATTGCCCTGGAGGACATCGACACCCCCCTCAATCAGTTGCTGGACTACCCGATCGCCAACGGCAGCTTCTCAATGCACCTGCGTGACCCGGACACCGGAGAGATCGTGGACTCCTGGACGATCGATGTCGACGGGTCGACGATGTCACTTGATGACCTGAGGCAGGCCATCGGCTGGGAGACTGCCGGCGAGATTGACGTCACGATCACCAGTGACGGTCGGCTGCAGTTGGAGCCCACTTCGGCAGGGCGTGAGATCACCTTCTCGGAAGACTCCGCCGGCGTCCTCGCGGCACTGGAGATCAACACGTTCTTTACCGGATCATCCGCCGGAGACATCGCCGTCGGTGATCTGGTTCGTGGCGATTCGTCATTCGTGGTCGCAGCCGGCGGCAACGTCGAGGGATCGGCGGACATGGCGCTGGCGATCGCGGGCCTGCGGGATACGGTCGTGGACGCCCTGGGGGGACAGAGTCTCACGGCGTACTGGAGCAGTGCCGTGGGATCCCTCGCCGTACAGACCAACGCAGCCGCCGGTTCCTATGGCGCCGCATCGCTGGTTCGGAACGGTCTCTCCGCGCAGGTCCAGTCCGTCTCCGGTGTTTCCGTTGACGAAGAGTCCATCAACCTCCTGACCTACGAACGCCAGTACCAGGCGGCCGCCCGGTACATCGAGGTGCTCGACGAGACGATCCAGACACTGCTGGCCATGGTCTGACGGAAGCTCACGATGAACATGATCCACACCGGATACGGTCGAACACCAACCCTTCTGCAGTGGCAGCATGCCGCGGCCAGCCTTGGCCGTGGGCAGTCAGCGCTGGCGGAGGTCCAGATCCAGTTGGCGACCGGTCGTTCCATGCTGCGTCCTTCGGATGATGCATTGGGCGCCGGATCGGTCAGCACGCTTGATGGCCTGCTGGAAGCGCATCGCCAGCGCAGTCGAAACCTCGCCCACGGGGAGGCGATGCTCGGGGGCATCGACGGTTCACTGTCCGAGGCCATGAGCCTGCTCCTGGAAGCCAAGGGGATCGGGCTTGATCAGAGCACGAGTGGCGTGAGCAGTTCGGAACGTCAGGCCCAGGCTGAAGCCATCGACGCGATCCTGAGTCGAGTGTTCGACATCGGGAACACGGCTCAGCAGGGCGTTCACCTGTTCGGTGGCAGCGCGACGGCCCGGAGTCCGTACGTTGATATCAACGGCATGATCCAGTACCTGGGACAGGGCGCTGGCCTGATTACGGACCTGGGGTTGGCGTCGGGGGTCCCCCTGACCCTCGGTGGCGAAGAGGTCTTCGGGGCGGTCTCGACCCGGGTCGAAGGACACCGTGACCTGGACCCGACCATCGATGGCGGGACCTTCATCAATGAACTTAATGGGGCCACGGGTGAAGGCGTCTCGCTGGGTGTCGTCGAGGTGTTCCGGAATCCACCGGGGGAGACGATCCAGGTCGATCTGACGAACGCCTGGACGCTCCAGGACGTGATCGACACCTTCCGGACCACGGCGGGCCTGGATGTCACGATCGACATCGGTGGTCGAGGTCTCTTCGTATCCGTTCCCGATGGCGAGACGGTCACGATCAGCGATCCTGCCGGTGGTCGCGCAGCGCAGGACCTGGGTATTGCCGACGTGTACTCCGGACCGGTCGGGCAGGTCGGTGCTGATCTCGATCGTCGTCTGACCGACAACACGCCGGTCTCGGCCCTGGATTTTCCGCTCGAGACCATCCGGTTCAGCAACGGGCTCCGCACCGTCGATCTGGATCTCTCCTCGGCCGAGACGATCGGCGATGTTCGAATCCAGGTCGAGCAGATGGACATGGGTATCCGGCTGGACCTGAGTGAACTGGGGGACCGGCTTGATGCGGTGAACCTCCGGTCCGGCAGCATGATGAGCGTCGGGGAGGTCGTCGGGAGCACCACGGCTACGGACCTGGGCATCCGGAGCATGGATCGCGAGACGCTGCTGTCTGATTTCAACCGTGGGTTGGGCGTTTCGATTCTCTCGGGCAACACCGACCCGGTGACTGGTGCCCCGGACCCGACGCTCGACCTGGACTTCGCGGTCACGCTGGCCAACGGCGAGCGATTCGAGGTCGACCTGGCCGGGTGTGAGACGGTCGGTCAGGTCCTCGATCGCATCCGGGCCGCAGCGGATTCCGCCCTGTCTGATCCGGGGCTGTTCGACATCGGACTGGCCCTGGAGGGCAACGGCATCCGGATGGTCGATGCCTCCGGTGGTGGTGGCCAGATCACGCTGGAACCTCTCAATGGGTCAGATGCCCTGGCGGACCTGGGCCTGATGGTCGAGCCCACGGGCGCAACGATCGTGGGTGAAGACCGCGCAATGGTTGCCGTCGAGGGGCTGTTTACGCACCTGATGGACCTTCGCGATGCCCTGCTGGGCGACGACGTGCCCGGCATTGCACTTGCAGTAGATCGATTGGAGGGCGATATCGATCGCCTGACGCAGGTCCAGGGAGAGGTCGGGATTCGAAGCGGACGGATCTCGGACGCCCTGGCGAGGAACGAGGACACGATCATCATGGATGAGCAACTCAGAAGCAGGATTCTCGACCTGGACTACACGGAGGCGAGCATCCGCTTCGCGACCCTCCAGCAGCAGCTCCAGGCCGGGCTGGCCACCGCGGCTCGCTCGGTATCGATGACGCTCCTCGATTACCTCTGAGTGGAGGAGAGGCGTGGGCCCAACGGGCCGGGCTCACGAGATCTTGGCAGGATGCCCACCCGTCGCAGGATGTGACGGGACTGGCCGGGCGACGGCAGGCCCATCAGGACGGAGGTCCGAATGCAGGTACAGACGACGCGTTTCGGAACGGTAGAGGTGGCGGAAGATCGAGTCTTGAATTTCTCGTCGGGGTTGCTGGGATTCGCCAGCTACCGGCGATTCGTCTTGTTGCAACCCGATGAAGAAGGTGTCTTCTACTGGCTGCAGTCGGTGGATACGCCGGAGTTGGCCTTCGTGGTGACTGACCCACGGCTCTGGGCCGACGAGTACCAGGCGGTGATCCGCCAGGAACAACTCGACGCCATGGGGATGCGGGCCATCGATGAGGCACAGCTCTTCGTCATCGTGAACAAGTACGACAACACGCTGACGGCGAATTTCCAGGGACCGTTGGTCGTCAACCTGGCCAACCAGCAGGGCATGCAACTGGTGCTTGCTGACCGGCAGTGGACAACCCGTCACGAGATCGCCCGCCTGGCGGGAGCCCGGGCCAGTGCCACCGCGTGACGCCAGACGCCTGTTGAAACCACGAACAGTCAAGGGGTGAACGGAGTCACCCGCGGGTCCAGGATCGGATCCGAATGCCACGGAAGGAACCAGACATGCTCGTGCTGTCGCGACATCGTGACGAAGCCATCATGATCGGCGACTCGGTGGAGATCACCATCGTCGACATCCGAGGGGACAAGGTGAGAGTGGGGATCAATGCCCCCGCGGAGATCGCGGTGCATCGCCGCGAGATCTACGAGGCGATCCGCAAGGAGAACGAACAGGCCAGCAGCCTGTCCTGCAATCCGATCGGTGCCATTCACCCCGAGGATCGACCGTCGGGGGGCGGAAAGGCTGGAAACGCCGGGACGCGTATCCGAGACAGCGTCCAATAACGACTCGTTGAACGTCGAGTGGACTGACGAGCCCGCACCCGAGCGCAGAACATGCGCTGGATGCGGGCTCGTGGCCATTCCAGGCGAGGCGGCGAGACCGGTAACGCGGAAGACCGAAGCCACTGAATCCGCGACTTCAGCCAGCCGATAGATGGGGGACGAATGTGAAACACCCGTAGTTGGAGATCAGCCCTCGGCTTCGTGCTTGTGAGGGCGCAGAGGAGAATCCGGCATGAGCCGCATCAATACGAACATCGCTGCCTTCATGGCCCACCGGGCACTGTCGATGCATAACGACCGGATGTACACGAGCCTCCGGCATCTCAGCACGGGATTGCGTGTGGAATCCAGCAAGGATGACCCCGCAGGCATGGTGGCAAGCAACCATCTGCGATCCGAGATCGTGGGCATCAATTCAGCCATGGATTCGATCTCACGCGGCGAGCAGATCATCGCGACCGCCGAGGGGGCCCTCGCGGAGATCAACGCCCTCATGCTCGAACTGCAGGCGCTCGTGACCGAGGCCGGGAACCAGAGTGGTCTTGGTGAAGAGGAACGCGTTGCGAAGCAAGCCGAGATCAACATGATCCTCGAATCGATTGACCGGATTGCGAACGGTACGGAGTTTGGTGGGAACAAACTGCTCAACGGCAGTCTTGATTACGAGATCCGTGGAACGGATCTGGCGAACCTGGATTGGGTACACGTGAACAGCGCCCGGTTGGGCACGACGGGCGAGCCCCTCGACGTGCATGCAGACGTCCTGGTTGCGGCCGAACAGGCAACGGCGGGTATCACGCTCGACAATGGTGTCTTCTCGACCTCCATGGGCCTCTCGGTCACCTTCGAGATCGCGGGTCCCGACGGGATCCAGCAGTTCACCTTCGCCGATGGCACGAACAAGTTGGAGATGGAGGCGGCGATCAGCACCTTCGCCGAGGAACTCGGCATCACGGTGGACCTGTCTTCCAACGACGAGTTGATCCTGAATACCCGGGAATACGGCAGCGACAAGATGGTGACCGTTCGCGTCACCGAGGCGAACGGTCAGGATTCCAATGGTGGTCCGTTCGTCCGGGCCTTCAGTGCCGGCAACTGGGTCTTCGAGCCGGATAACGAGCACACCGATTTCGGTGAAGATGCCCAGATGATCATCAACGGCCAGATCGCCAATGTGAACGGCCTGGAAGCCCGCGTGGTGGCCAATGGATTCGACGTGGAACTTCGTTTGACGGAAGACTCCAACGTGGTTGGTTCCATGAACTTCGAGATCGTCTCTGGCGGCGCCTTCTTCGACGTGGCGACGGGCAGCAGTCGATCCGAACTGGCCACGCTCGGTATTCGTTCCATGTCAACGGGCTCATTGAGCGGTGTTGACGGTGTGCTGGATGAACTTCGTTCCGGCGGCGAAGCCGCCATCGATGGTGGCGACCTCCTGAAGGCCCAGCGAATCGTCAGCGACGTGATGGATGACCTCTCGCGGACGCAGGGACGCCTGGGCAATTTCATGCGGTACACGCTGGAGTCGGCCCGCAACACACTGGGCGAGACGCTCGAGCAGGTGACCGCGGCCGAGTCAGGCATTCGTGATGCGGATCTGGCCTGGGAGACGGCGGCCTTGGCGCGGAGCCAGATCCTGTCCCAGTCCGCCATGCAGGCCCTGGCGCTGGCCAACAGCCAGCCGATGCAGGTGCTCAACCTGCTCAACGGCTGATTGCCCGACAGTTGATCCTGTTCAGAACTTTCAGGAGCCCGCGTCCATGACGCGGGCTCCTATACTGTGATGATGCCGCTGTACGAATATCGCTGCGACGAGGATGGTGACCTGGTTACGCTCCTGCGACCCATGGCACAGGCTGATGATCCCGTCGAGGATCCCGCGGGGCGTGGTCGCGCGTTCCATCGAGTGCACAGCGTCTTCCAGGTGGAGACCTCAGCACCGACCAGCACCGGCCAGGCTGCTGCTGCTGCTCCACGGGGTGGATGCGCCTGTCATCCCGGAGGCGGAGGCTGCGGGCACTAGGCCGTCATTGCTGCGAGGGCCCGATCCAGGTCCGCCTGGAGGTCCTCGGCATCCTCGATTCCAACCGAGAGTCGTACGAGCGTGTCCTCGATTCCCAACTGGGCCCGAACCTCGGGATCCACCGAGGCGTGGGTCATGATCGCGGGGTGATTCACGAGAGACTCGACCCCTCCGAGGGATTCGGCCAGGGCGAAGACCGTGAGATTCTCCAGGAACCGCCGGCACCCAGCGAGATCCGAATTCAGCGTGAGGGTGATCATCCCACCGCCTGCAGGTTGGCCATCCAGTGTCATGAGCCGCGAGGCGGTCTCGTGTTGCGGGTGGGACGCCAGGCCCGGGTAGATCACGGAATCGACGGTGGCATGCTGCTCAAGCCAGGCCGCCAGTCGAGCGGCGGACGAGCAGTGGCGCCGCATCCGGAGTCCGAGGGTCTTGATGCCTCTCAGTCCCAGGTACGAGTCGAAGGGTGACAGGACGGATCCAACCGAGTTCTGGTGGAAGCGGAGGGTCTCCGCCAGATCGGCATCATTGGTCACCAGCACGCCGCCGACCATGTCGCTGTGTCCGCCGAGGTACTTGGTGGCGGAGTGCATCACGATGTCGAAGCCCAGGCCCAGCGGCTGCTGGAGCATCGGGGAGGCGAAGGTGTTGTCACAGGCCGCGAGAATGCCGCGTTCCCGACACATCGCCGCAACGGCTTCAAGGTCAACGACCTTGAGCATCGGGTTGGTGGGGGACTCCACCCAGACCAGTTTCGTCTCGGGCGTGATGGCCGCAGCCAGTTGGTCAATATCGGTCATGTCAACGGTAGTAAATCGCAGACCGGCGGACCGGGCACGGACCTTGTTGAACAGCCGATGTGTTCCGCCATAGAGGTCGTCCATCGCGACGACATGGTCGCCGGCCGTGAGCGTATCGAGCAGCGTGCCGATTGACGCCAGGCCACTGGAGAAGGCAAAGCCGCCATAGGAGGCATCCTGCTCCTCGGTCAGCGTGGAGCCCTCCAGGCGGGCGATGCATCGCTCGAAGGCGTATCGCGTGGGATTGTGACTCCGGGTGTACTCGAATCCCTGGTGGACGCCAGGTGACGCCTGGGCGTAGGTCGAGGTCAGGTACACGGGGGGCATGACTGCCCCGGTGAGCCCGCAGCAGGACTGTCCGGCATGGACGACAGCGGTATCGGGATGGGTAGATGCGTCACTCATGATGGGTCCGTGGTCAGCGCAGCAGTTTCATGCGGAGGTAGTTGATCAGGTCGATGCGGGTGATGAGCCCGAAGAACTCGCCCTGGTCCATGACGATGGCGACCTGATCCGATCGGAAGATCGGCAGGAGATCATCGATGGGCGCCTCGGGGGAAACGGTCTCCAGGCGACTGGTCATGAACGCGGAGACGGGTTCATTGAAACTGTCATCGTCACGTGTCAGGGCCAGCAGGACGTCAGACTCATCGATGATGCCACGGACCTGCTGGTCAGCATCGAGAACGGCCATCTGGCTGATGTCATGCAGTTGCATGGCCTTGACGACCTGTATCAGCGGAAGGTCCTCCCGGATCGTGTAGTCCTCGCCCAGTCGATGTCGTCGCGAGATGAGATCACGCAGGTTGCCATGCCTCTCCCGCTCGATGAACCCCTGGTCGGTCATCCAGTGGTCATTGAACATCTTGTCCAGGTACTTGGCCCCGTGATCACAGGAGAAACTGACGACGGTCTTGGGCTCCGTCTGCCGTCGGCACCATTCCACGGCCGCAGCGAAGAGCGTGCCGCTTGAAGAACCCGACAGGAGGCCCTGGATCTTCAGGAGATCTCGGGCCGCCAGGAAGGCGTCCTTGTCACTGACGGCGATGGCCTCGTCGATGAGCGACATGTCGGTGATTGGCGGGATGAAGTCTTCACCGATGCCCTCGACCAGCCAGGAGCCGGCCTGGACCTCGCGTCCCTCGTTGACCAGTGGTTCCAGCACCGATCCAACCGGGTCCGCCAGCACGATCTTCAGGTCGGGGTTTCGTTCCCGGAGGTAGCGACCCAGGCCGGTGACGGTACCGCCGGATCCGACGCCCACGACGATCGCGTCCACCTGTCCGTCGGTCTGGGCCCAGATCTCCGGCCCGGTGGTTTCATAGTGCGCCTTGACGTTGGCCTCGTTGGCAAACTGGTTGACGTAGAAAGCGCCCTGTTCCTTCGCGATACGATCGGCGACTTCCTGGTAGTAGTCGGGGTGTCCCTTCTCGACGTCGGAGCGGGCCATGACGACCGAGGCCCCCATGGCACGAAGGTGGGCGATCTTGCCGGCCGCCATCTTGTCGGGGACAACGACGGTGACCTTGTAGTCACGCTGCGTGCCGACGAGTGCCAGGGCAATGCCCGTATTGCCTGCGGTGGCTTCCACGATGTGCCCGCCCGGTTTCAGGGCGCCGCTCGCTTCTGCCTCGTTGATCATCGAGATCGCGATGCGATCCTTGATCGAACTGCCGGGGTTCTGTGATTCCAGTTTCAGCAGCAGGCGGCAGGGCCCGGTGTCGATGCGGCGTATCTCCAGCATCGGGGTGTTTCCGACGAGGTCGAGGACATCGTCGTAGACGGGGGCGATCGGCGGCCGCTTCGGATTGGATGAGGTTGTTGAGTCCATAGTTGGCTTCCGGGCGGCGATTGTAGCGGGCCAAGCGGAAGCCATGAAAAAACGGCCGGCCCCACGGGGGGGCCGGCCGCATCGGTCAGATCGTTGTCGAATCAGGATCAGTGAATCACTGGATGCCGACGGCGTCAGACGTGATGTCACGCCCGTTGCTGCCGAACGCCGTGTGGTAATGGGGGCTCACATCCATCCAGTCGGTACCGGCCTCGAGCCAGTAGCCAGCGGTTCCGTCCCAGGTGAAACGGTGCCAGGTGCCGGTCTCGACGTCGTACTCATCGACGTTGGCGGTCATCACGATGTTGTCCGCCTTATCGCAGGAGTTGATGTCCATCATGGCGACGTGGCCGTCGTTGAAGATGGTCACCGGGACCGAGCGGAAGGAGTGGACCGCGAGCGACGGGTAGCAGCCGCCCCAGTGCCAGCCACCGGACGTATTGTTGGTGTGACGCCAGTCATACTCGGCAGAGTCCCAGCGGGGGTGGCAGGACTCGCCCGTGACGCTCTGAAGCCAGTGATGCTCCATGAGGTAGGACTTGAGCGAGGAGTACTTGCTCTGGTCCAGCGTGGGGGCGCGGAAGCCGGTATTGAAGGTGCAAGGGTCCTTGAACCCGTTGTTGTCTTCATTGCCATCGACGTCGTAGACGTCTGGGTTCACCATGTTGGCCGGCGAGTAGGTGTAGCTGGAGGGGTGCAGGAAGGGCGGGAACGAATAGCCGCCGAACTTGTCGATGCCGAAGGTGGCATAGTCACCGGAGTAGCCGCCGTAGCCGGTGGCGCCGGGGCACAGGTTGCCGGTCGAGCTCATGCAGTCCTTGAGGGCGTCGAGGATGATGTCATCCTTGGGAGCGAAGAAGGCCTTGTTGTAGACCTGGTCTTCCATGTACTCGCCGAGCTGACGCGTGTTGGGGTGCATGAAGGTGCCGTAACGAGGGGCCTGCGGAGCAGACGTCGGGCCGGAACCCCAGCAGTAGGGGGCGATGTAGACCTGGACGTTGCCGGGGAACCAGACCTGGCCAGTGGCGGTTTCGCCGAACTGCACACCAGGGCCGGGCGACCAGCCGCCGCCGATTTCGTCGCCGTAGGCGGACATGTTGTCGAGGTAGCCCTGGATGGCGGCACCGAGGGTGTCACCGTACTTGGACAGGTTCGACGGAGCGCCAACCCACTGGGCACCCTTCCACTCGCCCATGTAGTTCTGGTTGGCTACATAGACGTTGCGGATGTTGTTCTTCGAGGCGTTGATCATTGCCGCGTCACGGGCACGACTCAACGCGGGGAGCAGAATGCCCACGAGCAACGCGATGATGGAGATCACCACCAGCAGCTCGACGAGCGTAAAACCTTTGCGATTGTTCATTTGGCGAATCCTCACTTCAGGGTCTTCTCGACCCGCAATTCCGACATTCTCTTCGCACCACACGGTGACCCAACCTGATACGCGATACAGGTTGTCCTGGCTCCTCACGATACTCTCACATCTGAAAAAGATGTGTTGAGAATCGGTGAATCAGGTCTCCTGCAACCCGGACAGCAGATCCGCTTTCAGAAGCGGGTGCCCCGGACATCAAGTGGACGCTCAGCGAAGGAGTGTCGCGACAACGATCATGGCAGGCCGAAGACATGCGACCAGAAGCCTGCCGAGGTTTGGGATCAGAAATCCCTCTGGCCACTCATAGAATGCCGTGATTGACCCCAAATGACAAGGTTCGAGGCCCTTTTTCTGCCCCTTTCCAGAACTACCAGGGCCCCTTGGCGGTTCCGCCAGGGCTCATTTGGAGGGCTTCCGGGAGTCCCGGGGGCGTCTGACCGGCCTCTAAACCGATGGTTCACAGGGTAATGCGGCCTTGGCGGGGTCATTTCAATGGCCTGATGAGCTCGGCCAGCCCCTGGGGGCTCGCCAGAGCGATTTCCAGGTCCCGTCGGGGGGAGCAGGCTGGCCGATCCGACGGTCGGCCCCGTGAGGGAAGGGCCGACCGTGCGAATCGGCCGGATCGTTGTCGAGATCAGTGGGTCATTGGATGCTCAGGACATCCGCGATGACATCGCGGCCATTGCTGCCGTGGGTCGTGTGGGTGTGGGGACTCACGTCCATCCAGTCGGTGCTGGCTTCCAGCCAGTAGCCATTGCTGCCATCGGGCGTGAATCGATGCCAGGTTCCGACCTGGTAGGACTCGTCGTACTCCTTGATGTTGGCGTTCATGAGGATGTTGTCCGCCTTGTCGCATGAGTTGATGTCCATCATCGCGACATGGCCATCGTTGAAGCAGGTCACGGGAACGGAACGGAAGGAGTGCACGGCCAGGGACGGGTAGCACCCACCCCAGTGCCAGCCGCTGTCATTCGCCGGGCTGTAGGTGGAGTAGTCGGCGGCATCCCAGCGGGGATGGCAACTGCTGCCGGTGACGCTCTGGAGCCAGTGGTGCTCCATGAGATAGGACTTGAGCGAGGAGTACTTGCTCTGGTCCAGCGTGGGGGCGCGGAAGCCGGTGTTGAAGGTGCAGGGGTCCTTGAAGCCGAAGTTCTCCTCGTTGAAGTCCGCGTCATAGACATCCGGGTTCACCATGTTGGCGGGTGAGTAGCAGTAGCTGGATGGATGCAGGAACGGCGGGAACGAGTAGCCACCGAGTTGGTCGATACCGAAGGTGGCGTAGTCGCCCGAGTACCCGGGGTAGTCGTTGTCGCCGGGGCACAGGTTGCCAGTGGAACTGAAGCAGTCCTTGAGGGCATCGAGGACGATGGTGTCCTTTGGTGCGAAGAAGGCCTTGTTGTAGACCTGGTCTTCCATGTATTCGCCGATCTGCCTGGTATTGGGATACAGGAAGGTGCCATGGCGGGGGGCCTCTGGTGCACGCGTGGGGCCGGTTGCCCAGCAATAGGGTGCGATATAGACCGGCACGTTTCCCGGGAACCAGACCTGGCCCGTGGCCGTTTCCCCGAACTGGACACCCGGCCCCGGCGTGAAGCCACCCGTGGGGTTGTTGCCGTACAGGCCATAGTGCTGTGCGTAGCCAGCGATCGCGTCACTCAGGGTGTTGCCGTACTTGGCGAGGTTGTGCGGCGCGCCGACCCATTGGGCGCCCTTCCACTCGGTGTTGTAGTTCTGGTTGGCCATGTAGACGTTGCGGATGTTGCTCTTGGAGGCATTGATCATGGCGGCATCACGGGCCCGGCTCAGGGCAGGCAGCAGGATGCCCACGAGCAGAGCGATGATGGAGATCACGACAAGTAGTTCAACAAGCGTGAAGGCCTTCTTGTGTTTCATGTGACGGTCCCTTCATGCGGAACACAGGTGTTCCGCTGGTTCGACAGGCTCTTCGAGATGCCGAAAGTGTCCGTCCTGGGGCGCGCGCGACCATGTCAGGCTCCGTGTCGAGCCTCTCTCTCCAGCACGATGTCCCTCACCTCCGGGACAAGCCCGGAACCGCCGTAGCGGCCTCTCCGCACGAGGCGTCGGCGCGATCAGGTGGACGCTCGGTGAAGAGTGTCCTGTTGATCGTGGCAGGCCGAAGACATGCGGCCAGAAGCCTGCCGGGGAACTGGAAGGCCGAGATCACGTGTCTCGGACTTCCTCTGGCCAACAACAGCATCCGCGATCAAGAGGTCGTTCCCCGGATTGATGCGGTAATTCGTCGGAGTTCGTACGTCGGTTGACCCGGTCAGCCCGAAAAGAGCGAGCGGTCCGTGCCCGTGGGCGGTGGTGCCCCCAGCCAGTCACGCCCGGCAGGCGTGACCTGTCGACCTTGCCGCGTGCGTGCCAGGAAACCGATCTGCAGCAGGTAGGGCTCGACGACATCCTCGAGCGTCCCCGGGTCTTCGCCCATCGTTGCGGCGATCGCCTCCAGTCCCGCAGGGCCACCCTCGTAGGTGCTGATCAGCGTCGAGAGGTAGAGCCGGTCCAGGGCATCGAGTCCCTGGTCGTCAACGCCCTCCAGGGCCAGGGCTTCCGCGACGACCTCGACATCGAGTCGACCGTCGCGCTTGACCTGCGCAAAGTCACGCGCCCGCCGCATGAGCCGCAATCCGATCCGGGGCGTGCCACGACTACGCTTGGCAATCTCGTTGACGGCATCGGTTGGGACACCATCGATTCCCAGTCGGGCCAGCGCCCGATGGAGGATCTCGACCAGTTCCTCGTGCTCGTAGTAGTCCACGCGATGCGTCAGACCGAAGCGGCTGCGCAGGGCGCCCGTGAGAAGGCCGGCGCGAGTAGTGGCACCGATGAGTGTGAAGGGCTTGAGGTGATAGGTGATCACCTTGGCATGAACACCGGCATCGAGCGTGAAGTCGATCTTGAAGTCTTCCATCGCCGGGTAGACGTACTCCTCGACGGCGGCGGGCAGGCGGTGAATCTCGTCAATGAAGAGGATGTCACCGGGTTGCATCCGCGTGAGCGTGCCGACCAGGTCGCCGCCCTTGGTCAATGCCGGCCCCGACGTGACGTAGGCTCGCGTGCCCATCTCCTTGGCGATGATGTGGGCCAGGGTCGTCTTGCCAAGACCCGGCGGACCGTGAAGCAGGATGTGCTCCATGGGTTCCTTGCGTTGCTTGACGGCATCGAGGGCAATCCCCAGCCGGGCCCGCAACTGGGGCTGGCCGACATAGTCATCCATGCACTGGGGACGAAGGGCTCGTGCGGCCTCGGCTTCGACCGGGGCATCGAGCGGGTGCGAGTCACGGGTGATGATGCGGTCCTTCGCCATGGGCCATCCTTGCCGGCGGTCACTCCGTCGCACGGTCCGGTCTGCTCAGCCGGCCCTGGTGCCACGACAGGTCCAGTGTACGTTCCCCGGCCAGGAAGTCGCCCAGTGAATCCTGCATGAACTGTCCCCGCCAGCCGGGTAGCTCAGGCGGGGTCAGCGGGGCCCCTGCTGGTTGTCGCAGGTACCAGGCGGCAATGTGGCTTCGGGAGGACAGCAGGGCCGGTGAGATGTCGCCCGCCAGTGAGGCCGCCGTGATGGCGGCCCACAGGCTGTCGATGGTGACGCGTTGTTCGACGGTCTCCTCGGCCAGGCGGGTCTTGGGACCACTCAGCTTGGGCATCTCGTCGGACTGGATGGCCTCCACGAACCGCTCTCCGTACCGGCGGGCAACGGGACGAGGCATCCCGGGCATGGCCGCCAGGTCATCGATGTTCGCTGGCTTGCGCTTGAGCAGGCCCATCACGACTTCATCGGCCATCAGCGTCCGCGGTGGAACATTGGATTCACGAGCGGATTCGTCCCTGGCGACCAGCAGGCGGTAGAGCATGGCCCGCTGGACCGTGCGCATGGTTCGATTGCGTTGGAGTCGATTGGATTGCGCCTCGAAGTCCGGGCGATAGGAAGCCGGTTCGCACAGTCCCTGGCATTCCTCGCGAACCCAATCGAGATGACCGTTCTCCGTGAGTTTCTTCTCCAGTTGCGACCAGACGAGTGGGAGGTAACGCACATCGTCGGCGGCGTACCGGCACTGCATCTCCGAGAGTGGTCGATTGTCCCACCGGGTGAAGGTCATGCCCTTGCCTGATTCGGCACCGGTTTCGGTCAGGATCAGTCGATTCAGTGAACACGGGTAGGGCATGCCCACGAGTCCGGCGGCGATCTGCGTATCGATCACGTTCGCTGCTGGCGTGTTCATGATCCGGTAGATGGGTTCCAGGTCCTGGTGGCCGGCATGAACCAGCGTCAGGATGTCCGGGTCGATGATCAGTTCCCACAGGGGAGTGAGATCCGTGATCGCCATGGGATCAACGAGGTGGACCTGCTGGCTCGTTCCCAACTGGATGAGGCACAACTGGGGGAAGTAGGTCTCTTCGCCGATGAACTCGGTGTCGTAGGCGAATGTCCCTTCCGACCGAATGTGGTCCAGGACCGCGTCGAGGGCCTCTGGAGTCGTGATCGGCGGGGGGGTCTCCTTGGGCACCATCGGCAGGTCGGGCACCGGACCTGGTCCGTTGCCCTCGTCATGGGACGCCTGGTGCTGCCGGTCGCGATGCCGCGTTCGGCTGCGTCCTCTGGATGACCGCTTGCTGGATGCCATGGGGCTGGGCCGCACTGTACCGGGGACCGTCGTCGAGTGACGGGTTTCCCGGGAAAGGAAACGAGGCCGCGTTCCGGGAACGCGGCCTCGCCTGGAATCATGGATCGGATGGCATGGCTCAGTAGTCCATGTCCTCCATCCCGCCACCGGCGGGCTTGTCCTTCTTTTCCTTGAGTTCCGTGATCGCACAATCGGTGGTCAGCAGCAGGCCGGAGATGCTCGCGGCATTCTGCAGCGCCACGCGTTCGACCTTCGTCGGGACGATCACGCCGGAGGCGACGAGATCTTCGTACTCCCGCGTGAGGGCATTGAAGCCGAAGGTGGCCTTGCTGTTCTCTTCCACCTTCTGGGCCACGATGGAACCCTCGACGCCACAGTTCTCGGCGATCTGGCGGATGGGTGCGAAGAGGGCACGGCTGACGATGTCGATACCGAGCTTCTCATCACCCTTGGCCTTCTTCCGAGCATCATCCAGGGCCTTGCGGGCCCGGATCACGGCGACACCACCACCCGGGAGGACGCCCTCTTCGACGGCGGCCCGGCAGGCATGAAGCGCGTCCTCGACGCGAGCCTTCTTCTCCTGCATCTCGACCTCGGTGGCGGCCCCGACGTTGATCTGGGCGACGCCGCCGGCGAGCTTGGCCAGGCGTTCCTGGAGCTTCTCCTTGTCGTAGTCCGAGGAGGTGGCGTCCAACTGGGCACGAATCTGGTCGATCCGTCCCTTGATGTCGCTGGACTTGCCGCCGCCCTCGATGATCGTGGTGTTGTCCTTGTCCACGGTGATCTTCTTGGACCGACCCAGTTCCTTGAGGGTGAGGGTCTCCATGTCCATGCCCAACTCTTCCATCACGGCGGTTCCGCCGGTCAGGACGGCGATGTCCTGGAGCATGGCCTTGCGACGATCACCGAACCCGGGGGCCTTCACCGCGACGACCTTGAGGACGCCACGGAGCCGGTTGACCACGAGCGTGGCCAGGGCTTCGCTGTCGATGTCCTCGGCGACGATCAGCAGGCTCTTGCCGCTCTCGGCGACCTTGCCGAGGACCGGAATCAGGTCCTTGGCGGAGGAGATCTTCTTCTCATGGATGAGCACGTAGCAGTCTTCCAGCACGGCTTCCATGGCGACCGGGTCGGTCACGAAGTGCGGGCTGAGGTAGCCCTTGTCGAACTGCATGCCCTCGACGAGCTCGACATGCGTCTCCAGGCTGGAGCCCTCTTCGACGGTGATGACGCCGTCCTTGCCGACCTTGTCCATGGCCTCGGCGATGATGCCGCCGATGCCACTGTCCTGGTTGGCAGCGCAGGTGCCGACCTGGGCGATCTCGGTCGAGGACTTCACGGTCTTGGACATCGACGCCAGGTCGGCACAGACGGCCTCGACCCCGCGATCGATACCACGCTTGACCATGGTCGCGTTGGCACCAGCGGTGATGTTCTTCAGGCCTTCCGTGAAGATGGCCTCGGCGTAGATGGTGGCCGTGGTCGTTCCATCGCCGGCGTCCTTGGAGGACTTGGAGGCGACTTCCTTGACCATCTGGGCACCCATGTTCTCGTAGGCGTCCTCGAGCTCGATCTCCTTGGCGACGGTGACGCCGTCCTTGGTGACGTTCGGGGCGCCGAAGGACTTCTCCAGGACGACGACGCGTCCGGAGGGGCCAAGGGTGGTCTTCACCGCCTTGGCGAGTTTCTGGATGCCGCGAAGCATGCGCTCGCGGGCATCGATGTCATAGGCAATCTGCTTGGCAGCCATTGTTCTTTTCCTTCCTTAACACGCGGCCTGGGCCGCGGCGAATCCGTTGGTCGTGGCGGCCCATCCGGGACGCCGGGAATGCTCCGGACGCGCCTCAGCGGCCGTCGTCCCTGGTTTGCCACATCGCGGAGACATGGCTCGCGTCGAGCCAGATGTGATTCTGGAGCGTGGTGATCTCGATGCCATTGGCGCTGTGAAGCTCCGTGACATCCTGGACATTGCGAATCTCCATGGCCTTCGCCTGTCCCTGGAGCACGAGATCGAGTTCCAGGGCAGTGCCCTTCATCTCCTTCAGCACTCGCATGATCGGTCCACGTTCCATGTCACCTGTTCTCCTGTGGCGTCAACGTCAGTCAGCCATCGATGGTGCCGAGGATGTCGTCCTCGGTCATGATGAGATAGTCCGCACCGTCGATCTTGATCTCGGTACCGGCGTACGAGGAGAAGATCACGCGGTCGCCCTTCTTGACGGTGAAGGGAAGGTACTCACCGGTTTCCCGGTTGAGGTTGCCGTTGCCGACGGCAACGATCTTGCCCTCACGGGGCTTGTCCTTCGCGGACTCGGGCAGGTAGATCCCGGACTCGGTTCGGTCGGCGGCCTCGGACCGCTTCACGATCAACTTGTCACCCAGTGGTTTGACCTTCATGGCGTGGTTCCTCCTGTTTCCTTCTCTCCGCGATCACCCCGGGTGGGAGTCACGGGTCATGGTCTCTACTCTCACGTGGTGGGCTGACCCGGGGTGGGCCAGCCGTCTCGGTAATGCCGGCGAAGCACTCGTCGGAGCACTTCCAGCAGTGATTCCAGTTCCAGGGGGCGATCAAGTACCGCGAAGGCACCTTCACGCAGCGATTGCGACAGGCTGCGAGCGTGATCGCGGGTCGAGCCCTGTCGCGGCTTGACGACGATCGTCGGGGGCGGCGTCTCGAGCCGCTTGAGCAACTGCAGCAGCCGTGGTCCACCGGTGCGGGGCGAGGCGTGCGTCGGCTTGGAGTCCAGCGGGATTTCCAGGTCCACGACGGCGATGTGGACGGACTCACGATCGATGATCCGGGCGGCCTCGTCACCCGTCTCGGCCTGCATGGCCCGAATGCCCATCGGGGCCAGCAGCCTGGGCAGTTGCAGCACGGCGGGCATGTCCCGCCAGCCGCCATAGGTCAAAAGGAGATTGAGCCTCGGGCGAGCGGGGCTCGAGCCGAGGCTGTCGATCCCTTCGATCGTGTTCCAGCCGCGAGACATCATTCCTGATCCGTTTCCTGTCCGTCTTGAAGACGGTTTTGGTGTGGCAAGCATCGTGCCTCCGGCCTCACCTGGCCACCGCCCCTGGGGACCCTCCAAGGCTGGTTCGCCCGCCGGTTGCTGTCAGTGACCCTCGTGAGGCCACCCGGGGCCTGCCATATTGGCGGAGAGACCCTTGCCGGTCGGGGGCCTGGGGGAGATACTCCGCGGCTCTGGCAGCACCGCCAGGACGAGGAGCAGCACCATGAGCCAGCCGCAGAAACCCAGCCGAGTGGCCGCCGTTCTAGCCGGTGAGGCCGGTGGAGAGGGCGATCCAGTTCGAGTCCAGGGATGGATTCGAACCCGCCGTGATTCCAAGGCCGGTCTGTCGTTCCTGCACGTTCATGATGGGAGTTGCTTCGATCCCGTGCAGGTCGTGGCCGAGTCCACGTTGGATAACTACGAGGAGGAGATCCTCCGACTGACGACCGCCTGCGCGGTCGATGTCACTGGAACACTGGCGGTGTCCCAGGGCAAGGGACAGTCGTTGGAGATCCTGGCGTCCTCGGTCGAGGTCGTCGGTTTGGTCGAGGATCCGGATACGTACCCGGTGCCTGCCAAGCGGCACACCTTCGAGTACCTGCGTGAAGTGGCCCACCTGCGTCCTCGCACCAACACCTTCAGTGCTGTGGCCCGCGTCCGCAACCGGATCTCCGATGCCATCCACCGCTACTTCCAGTCGAATGGCTTCGCGTGGATTCACACCCCGATCATCACGGGCAGTGACTGCGAGGGTGCCGGCGAGATGTTCCGCGTGTCAACGCTCGACTTGACCAACGTGCCCCGGGATGAGAACAACGAGGTTGATGTTTCCCAGGATTTCTTCGGCCGGGAGACGAACCTGACCGTGTCTGGACAGTTGAACGTCGAGGCGTATTGCCTGGCGCTGTCGAAGGTGTACACATTTGGTCCCACGTTTCGCGCTGAAAACTCCAACACCTCTCGCCACCTGGCGGAGTTCTGGATGATCGAGCCGGAGATCGCCTTTGCGGATCTCGCGGACGATGCGGACCTGGCCGAGGACTTCCTGAAGTACATCTTTGCCGACCTGCTCGAGGCGCTTCCAGACGACATGGCGTTCTTTGACAAGCGGATTGACCCAGGCTGCATCGAGCGGTTGGAGAACTTCACCAAGGCCGCCTTCGAACGCATGGACTACACCGAGGCCGTCGCGTGCCTGGAACAGGCCGTGTCCAAGGGGACCAAGTTCGAGTTTCCCGTTTCCTGGGGCATTGACCTCCAGTCCGAGCATGAGCGATGGTTGACGGAGACCCACGTGGGTCGGCCGATCGTGGTGATGAACTATCCCAAGGACATCAAGGCCTTCTACATGCGCCTCAACGATGACGAGCGGACGGTCGCGGCCATGGATGTCCTGGCGCCGGGAATCGGCGAGATCATCGGTGGGGCCCAGCGTGAGGAACGACTGGATGTCCTGGATCGCCGGATCGCGGAGATGAATCTCGATCCCGAGGACTACTGGTGGTACCGGGACCTGAGGAAGTACGGCACCGTTCCCCACGCGGGCTTCGGCCTGGGACTGGAGCGGACCCTGGCCTACGCCACTGGGATGGCCAATGTCCGGGATCTCATTCCCTTCCCCAGGACACCCAAGAGCGCGACATTCTGAGCTCACCAGGGGGCCGAGACCGCGGAGAAGGGCACTGGGCCCCCTGTCCAGCCCGCAAAACCTGCGCGTTTCGGGTCCGGTAACGGCCTTTCGCGGTCTGTTTCCCACTTTGTCCAGCATGAACGCCCATGCACTCGATTGTCACCCTTGGACGCGGTTGCCGCGACGAGGGCACCGGTGGCTAGGGGCCCCGGCGAGACGGCCCGCGGACAGGGAACCTGGACTAGACGCCAGTGGGCGTAAGGAGCGAAAAGGTGAACAGCGAAGCGATGAAGGAAAGACTGTTTCCGATGCTGGTGACGGGTGATCGAATGGGTGCCCGGTCCATCATCAACGAGTACCTCGAGATGGGCGCCTGCCCCGAGGACATCACGCACGAGTGCTACTGGCCGCTGTTGGACATGATCAACACGCTGTATCGCGAGGACAAGATGGCGAGCCTGGCTCACCACTACGCGACACGGCTCCTTCGAAGCCTCGTTGATCAGGCCCAGGCGGGCTATACGCAGAAGGAGGCTCGCGGTCGAAGCGTGATGCTCTTCTGTGGTGCGACCGAGGTCGATGACCTGGCGGCCCAGATGGTGGCGGACCTGGCCGAGGCGGACGGCTACAGCGTCTCATTCGGCGGTGGTGGCGTCAGCTGGGATGAGATCATGGAAGAGGTCAATTCCCGCACGCCGGACGTCCTGCTGCTCTTCTCCTCCGCAGCGGCCGACGCACCGAATATCCGGATCCTGATCGATACGGTCCGTGATATCGGTGCCTGCCCCAACATGCAGATTGCCGTCGGTGGCGGCGTCTTCAATCGAGCCGAGGGACTGGCCGAGGAAATCGGTGCGGATGTCTGGGCCCGGACGCCCCGCGAGCTGATCGCCTCGCTGGAGTCCCAGGCGGACCGGCGGGCGACGCCCGAACAGCGGACCGTGGGCCGCCGCCGGGGAGACGCCCTGGCCGCCTGATCGCCATCTCGAACGCTATTTGGACCCGAAGGGGCGGAATCCGTTGATTCCGCCCCTTCTTTTTCGCACGTGGCCATGCGGGGGATTGTGTAATGGCCCCATGGAGTCCTGCGGATAGGGGGCTATCATGGGGGGCCAGAGAACCCTTGCCCCAGCCTCTGAATGGAGATTGACGATGCTTCCTCGAGTCCAGTCGCTCATGGCCCTGTTGATCCTCGGTGTGTCCAGCCTGCTGTTGACACCGGGTGTTGCCCAGGCCCAGCGGTATCCCTTCTTCGTCCAGCCGATCTCGGTCCAGGACCTCCGCCCAATGCAGGAGGAACTGCAGCTCTCTCCCAGCCAGGCCGAGGCCATGCTGACCATTCATGAGACCTATGGCCGTCAGTTCAATGAGCTCCAGGAGGGCGAGCTGAAGGAGCTGGTCGACCAGGGAATCTCGATGTCCCGAAACATGAACTTCATGGGCGGCCGGAACTTCGAGATTCCGCCCCGGAAGGAGATCGAGGCGGTCATCGATGCCGCCGTCAATGTCTGGGACGCCTTTGAACGCATCGACAACCAGTTCTTCAACCAGGTCCAGGGGCTCCTGCACGAGGACCAGCTGCCGGCACTCGAACGGGTTCGTGGTCGCCGCAAGGCAGAGGCCTACCGCACGATCCATCTTCGGTTCGTCGAGAACTTCAACCGGGGCGCCGGCGCCGACCTGCACAGCATGGTGGAACGCCTGGACCTGACAGCGCTGGAAACCGAGGCCGTTCACGTTCCCATGCTGGGATACGAGCGGAATCTGGGGCGGCTCTGTGACCGGCTCCAGGACCGGATGCTCGAGGGTGTCGACATGCTGCTCGACGAGGTCGATCGGATGGGCGTGCGGGACATGGAGATGATGGAGATGATGACGTTCTTCGCCGACGAGGAACGGCAGAACGATCTCAAGGCCATCTTCGACCAGCAGTCCGTTCCGCTCCAGGAAGCGTCGGCCAAGATCAGTGAATTGAACTGGGACACCTACGAGCGCATCTACCCCGTGCTTCCGCCGGACAAGGCGCTGGATTTCCAGGAGCGGTACTTCCGCGACGTCTACAGGGGTTCAGGCAATGATGTCTTCAAGGCTCGCGCCTTCATCAAGCGAGCCATGGACCTCCCGTCCATCAGCCCGGAACGCCAGGAACAGATGGCGCAGATTCTCGACGGGCTCAACATGGAGTTCCAGTCCGTCTCCGGCAAGATGGCCAAGGCCTACGAGAAGAAGCGGGCCTACCGGACGATCGACGAGTTCGAGGATGAGTCACTGAACAAGTACCAGGAGGCCATCGATCGCTACCGTGAGCGAGTCACCAAGATGGCCGAGTCGGCGACGGAGCAGGTCGAGCAACTGCTGACCGAGGAACAGTTGGAAGCCGCCAATTCAGCGGAATCCAAGGAGGAAGACCGGGGCTCTCGATGGTCTCGACGGGGCGGTGGTCGTACCGGCCGGGGTGGCTCCAGTTCCGGGAGTTCACGATGGCAGCGAAGCAGCGACTTCCCGATTCCTCCGATGTCGAAGGATCAGGTGATCCAGTTCTCCCTCTGGGTGGGTGTTCCCGAGTCGGAGCAGCCGCTCATCGAGATCCTGCACGAGGGCTACATGTCCGACTACGAGGCGATGGCCAAGTCCTATGACCAGGACCTGGAAGCGCGGTACGAGTCGATCGAGTCCGAGGAGGGCGGTCGCCAGTGGCTCAAGCGTCGCGATGCGCGAGTCGAGGTGACGGATGTCTACAAGGTGAAGCTTGGCGAGCGGGAGAACCAGTTCTTCGAGGAGTTCGCCATCTCGATGCCCGAGGGTGTCGATCCGGAGATTGTCGCGACCATTCGCCGTGCCCAGGAGCGGGCCCGGACCCGCGTGGGACAGCAGCAGGGCGACTGGGTACTCCGACAGCGTCCGGAGTCGTTCATCGACGTGGGGGCCCTCGTGCTGGCCTCCGATCCTGCTTCGATCGACGTGGAGACCCGCGGCAAGGTCGTGGACCTTCTCAAGGACTACGAGGAGGTCGTTGTCGGGAATATCGAGCTGCTCGAGGAGCAGATGGAGAAGGTCCAGAGCATCCAGCAGCGGCTGTGGTCCGGCGAGGAGTACGAGGAAGAGGTTCGCTCCAAGATGGAGGAACTCCGCCAGAAGCGTCGCGAGGAACTCAACGACACCGCGGTCCGCCTCATCGAAGCCAATCGTGAGGTGATGAACAAGTTGGCTGAAGCACTGCCAGAGGATGCTGGATGGCCACTGCGTGAAGACTATGACAAGGCCGCGTATCCCTCTGTCTTCCGCGATTCCAACTCGCTTGACAAGACCTTCGAGGAGGTTCTGCAACTGCAGTCGCTGACCCCGGCGGAACGCCAGTCAGTCGAGGCCCTGATCCTGGACCATCGCAGCCAGTACCGTGACTACACGGACCAGATGCTCACGCTCGCCAAGACGCAGTCAACGGCCAACTTCTCCTGGCCGCCGGACGGGGGCATGATGGATTCGTGGATGAAGTCCGAGCAGCTCCAGTACGGTCGCGGTGAACTCAACAACCGGACCCGGACCCGGATGATGCTCATGCTCGGTGAAGAGCGTGCCGTCGAGGTCCCCGGCCTCTATTCCGAGATCGTCGGAGAGGACGCGGCTGAGGCAGCCCAGGTGGAGATGAGCGTTGAGTGATCGATGGGTTCCGCTCATCGGGCTGGTCATGGCCGCGGCGATGCCGCTGTCCTGTTCGGCGCCGCCACGCACGCCTGAACGCGCCGGGCCCGATGCCCGTGTGAGTCGGCTGCCGGAAGCGGCGAACGGTGATCGCTGGCCATCCGAGGAACTGCGTTTCATCGTTGCTCGTCCCACGTACGACCAGTCGCCCCAGGGGACCGACAAGAGCATCGATCCGAGAACGACCCTGGCGATCGTCGATCCCGGTCGGGCGACGTGGGTCATGGACGCGCGACTGGATGACGAATCGGGCCTTCAGTTGACCAGCATGCTGGAGCAACTCGTTGCGCTTGATACCCTTGAGCCGAACGCCACGGCGTCGGCCCGCCCGATCCGGGTGAGCCTCAAGATGCAACCCGAGGGCGACCAGGATCGGGTGATCGTGAACGGGGGGCACTGGAAGGTCCGCCAGGTCCGGACCCCGACCGATTCCACGCCGCAGGCCATGATCACGCTGGCGCTGGTCGATGGTCGAGGCACGCTGGCCGGGGAGGCCAGCATGAGCCTCCTGGCTGCTCGAGATCTGCTGGTCCGGCTGGATGGCGGCGTCCGGGCGACCCGCCGCTGAGTCGGCTGCAGCTTTCCTGAGTCAAGTGGTACGCTGCTCCTCTGCTGGCTCAAGGAGGTCTGTCGCGTGGTCGGTACCAATGGTCGAAGCATGTTGGGTCGTGGTCTGTTGCTGGTCGTGACGGTCATGGCCATGGCTGCCGGACCGCTCGTGCAGCGTGGAACGTCTGATGGCCGACCGGGTCTGGTGACCGTCCGGACCGGACACGGTGTCCAGGCCACGTGGGACGTCCGAACGGGCACGCTGGATCGCGTAACGCTTGGTGGTGAGATCCTGGTGACGGGGCCGCCACCGCCGTCCTGGTTCATCGAGTTGGATCAGACCGGTTCCTCGCCGCTGACCTGTCGCTGGTTGGGCTATCGCATCCGGGATGGCCGTGCCGTCCTTCGCTATGAACTCCTGGCGCCCAGTGGCCAGCGACTGCAGGTTGAGGAACGTCCCGAGACCGTGATCGGCCCGGGAGGATTGCTGTCCCTGCAGCGCACGTTCACGATGACACCGGCCGGGGAGTCAGGCGTGGTGAAGCGGATCCGCACAGGTACTGTCGGAGGTTTGACACTTCCGGTCCGTACCACGGGGACGCTGCACCCGCGTGGTGCGGATGACAATCTTCTGGCCGATGTGACCATGAATGCCACGGGGTCCACCGTGATCACGACCATCTTCAACGGGCATTGGGCTGACCCGCCGGCCAAGGCGACGAAGGAGCCGACACCATGATCTTCGCTTGTTCCTTGCTCTCCGCCTGTGCGTTGACTGCCGCCACATCCGAGACACCGGGCGTCACGATTCGCATCTGGGACATCGGTGACTCCATGACCACGCTTCATCAACTGGAGCCTGGGCAGTTGCCCAATGCCGTCATGGTCGTGCCGACCCTCGATCTCGCCGGGCCACAGGACTTCAGGGGATTTGATGATCACTTCATCCTGATGGCTGACGGTTCGCTCGTGATCAGCAAGCCCGGGACATACGAATTCGAACTTACGAGTGACGACGGGTCGGAACTCTGGATTGCCGGGACCCAGGTCATTGACCACGGGGGCCTGCACTCAGCGGAAGGCAAGAGCGGTCGGATCCCCCTGGAGATCGGAACCCATCCATTCCAGGTGAAGTTCTTCGAGAACACCGGGGACGAGGTGCTGGCCCTGAAGTGGAAGCCGCCACTGGCTCATGACTTCACGGTCATTCCGGCGGAGGTGCTGCGAACGCGCCTGGATCCGAACATGCCGAGTCGGCCCGGGCGGAAGAAGATCGTTCGTCCGACGCTCTCTCGCTATCCCGGACATGGCAGTCCGCTGGTAGCGGTGCATTCGGGACTCAAGGCGCATCGGCACCCGGTGCCGGGCCTCGACGGGTCGGTGACCGCGATGGACTGGTTGGCGGACGATCGCATGGTGCTCTTGACCGATGGCGGCACGCTCTGGCTTGTCCGTGGCATGGACCGGCAGACTGGGGAACTGGACCTTGGCGTGATGGCCGAGGGGCTCGACGATCCCGGTGGCCTGGTGGTTGCGGATGATGGACTGTGGGTGATCCAGCGCGAGGAGTTGACCCGATTGCGGGACACGACGGGCGATGGCCGGATCGACGAGTACGAGGCGATGGCCACGGGGTGGCCCGTCGCCGGTGCGGATCGGGGACCGGCCCGTGGCCTGGTGGCGGACGGGAGTGACTTCCTGGCGATGCTCGGGCGGACACGCGACGCCGATGGTGCATCCGTGGGCAGTGAGCACCGGGGCAGTGTCCTTCGGCTTTCACGCGATGGCAGTTGGGAGATCATCGCCGATGGCCTGGTGGAACCCACCGGCTTCGTGCAGGATCTCCCGGGCAACGTGGCCATCATCGATCCGGCGGCGACGGGAGGCATTTCGATGCTCCATGGACGCCAGGATTCACCAGGCCGGCATGGCGTGGTCTGGCCGGGAGCGGACGAAGGCGGGCCGACGTCGGCGACGCACGTGTCAGCGGGCCCATGGGCCGGTCATGTGTTGGCGTGCGGTGGGGGAGGACTGCATCGCATGCAGTTGGATGACACGGGTGATGGGGTCCAGGGCACGGTATTCCGATGCAGCCAGGGACTCGGCGACCACGTGAACGCGGTGGCGACTGGGCCGCTGGGGCACACCTGGGTCGTTGGACATCATGATGACGGTCCGGTCATCCATCGCCTGGAAGACAGCGGCCATCGGCCCTTCGAGATGACGCATGTCGCGGCGTGGGCCAACGGCCTGGACGTCCGCTTCTCCCATCCCGTTGAACGAGTTGTGGCGTCTGATCCAGCGGCCTGGCATGTTCGCGCTCGTGACCTTGGGACCGGTGACGTGACACGTCTCGCGGTCGAGCATGCGACGGTCCGGTCCGGTGAGGAGTCCGTCTTCCTGTCGATTCCCGGCCTGCGACCGAACACCATGGTGCATGTCCAGTTGGTCGGTCCCTGGTCGAGCACCGGTCATGGTCTGCCGCACAGTACGGACGCGTGGTACACGATGCACCGCGTTCCTCGTCGCCACTTCTCCATCGACTCCAGTTCCAGTCATCGACCGCCGCAAGCCAATGTCCTGACCCCGCGTGAGGAAGCGGAAGGGTGGCAACTGCTCTTCGATGGCACCTCGGCGGATCACTGGCGCGGATTCCGCAAGGACACCATGCCAGAGGGGTGGTCGGTCATCGATGGCGCGATCGTCCGAACCGGACCCGGCGGCGACATCATCACGCGGGATCAGTTCGATGACTTTGAACTGTCGCTCGAGTGGCGTGTCGAGTCTGCTGGTAACAGTGGGATCTTCTACAACGTGGACGAGGGCGGCAATGCCGTCTGGGCCACCGGGCCGGAGATGCAGGTCCTCGACAACAAGGGGCATGCGGACGGACGGAGCCCCTTGACTTCGGCGGGTTCAAACTATGCATTGCATCCGCCGGCCTGGGATACAACCGGGCCGCCCGGGACTTGGAACCGGGCCCGTATCGTGATGCGAGGCGATGAGGTCGAGCACTGGCTCAACGGTGTGAAGATCGTCGAGTATGTCCTGTCCTCACCCGACTGGGAAAGACGCGTCGCCGACAGCAAGTTCAGAGGCATGCCTGATTATGGCCGTCGAACACGTGGTCACATCGCGCTGCAGGACCATGGCGACGTTGTCGCGTTCCGGAACCTCAAGATCCGCCCACTCGGCCCAGTACGTTCGGAGCAGCCGTGACAGACGATCATCCCACCAATTCATCGATTGATCCACGAGGTGATGATTCCCTGGTCAACAAGGGCCTTGCGGAGGTGGTCTATCGATGCATGCTGGATGCCATGATCGTGATGGATCACCACGGAAACGTGGTCGAATTCAACAAGCGGGCGACGGAGATCTTCGGATACGAGCAGCGCGAAGCCCTGGGACGTGAACTGGCCGAGTTGATTGTCCCGGACGAGTTTCGTGAGGCGCATCGGGCCGGCTTGGCTCACTTTCTCGCGCATGGTGTCGGTCCCGTCCTTGGACAGCGAATCGAGATCGAGGGTATACGCAAGGATGGGGAGCGTGTCCCGGTCGAGTTGGCGATTGCAGCGGAGGAAGTGGATGGTGAACCGGTCTTCGTAGCGACCTTGCGAGATCTGACACAGCTCAAGGCGCGTGAGGCGGAACTCGACCGTGTTCGTGGCTACCTGGATGACGTCTCCAACTACGGTCCAACCGTTTTCTTCGTCGTCCGTCGCCGGGAACAGGAACTCGTGCTGGCCTGGATCAGCCCCAACATCTCCACGATCCTGGGATTCGACGCGACGGCCCTGGAAACCAATGAGTACACGTGGGATGAACACCTCTATCCCGATGACCTGCCAATGGTTGTCCGGGCCCGGGAGGAGATCTGGGCCGAGGGCCAGGGCCAGCTCGAATATCGCATCATCGATCTGAGCGGCCGGATTCGCTGGATCCGGGAATCGCAGCGGGTCATCACGTTGTCGAATGGTGAACGGGAACTCGTGGGGAGCATCGAGGACATGACCGATGCTCGGCGCAGTGAGCAGCGTGAACGGATGCTGCGGAGGGAACTGGATCACCGCGTGAAGAACAACCTCCAGATCATCCTGGGCGAGTGCGAACTGGCTGCAGCAGGCGAGGTAATCGATCGGGACCGGATCGTGAGCCTGACGTCACGCGTCGCCTCGATGGCCATGGTGCACCAGATGCTCGCAGAGCGGGCCTGGAAGCCCATCAGTCTGAAGGAACTGGTCGAAGGTGGTGGTCGAGCCATGATCAGTGAGTCCGACCAGAACCCCATTCAATGTGACGGGCCCGAACTCCAGGTCGGGGTAGATGCCGCCATGACCATCGGCTCGGTCATCAACGAGTTGATGACCAATGCTGCCAAGTACGGCGGTCTGTCGCCCGACGGATCCGGTGTCGTCGTGAACTGGTCCATCGAGGGCGAGGAGGCGGAGGCCCAACTGCTGTTGTCGTGGCGGGAGTCCGTCCCCCAGGGCAGCGTTGTGGAGCCGGAGCAGAAGAACTTCGGCATGCAGTTGATCGAGGGCATGATTCCCTACGAACTGGAGGGCGAGGTCACGGTTGAGTTTCAAGACAAGGGTTTTCGATTCGATGCCAGCATTCCGCTGTCGAATTGCCAGTATGAAATCGGTCGTCTTCGCGGGCATGCATCGGACGAGGGCACGTCCTCATGAGTGCGTCCGGAAAGCCTCTTCGCATTCTCATCGTGGAGGATGCCTTCCTGATCGGCATGGATCTCAAGATGTCCCTGGAGCAGATGGGGTACGAGGTCCTCGGCCCGGCACCAAGTTCGGCCCGGGCCATGTCGCTGCTGCAGCGGGAAGTCTGCCATGGCGCGATTCTGGACGTGAGCCTCGGGCGGGAGACGTCTGAATCGGTGGCGGATTTCCTGGTGGACAAGAACGTACCGTTCTTCTTCCTGACCGGGTACAACAACGCCAACCTGGTCGACGAATCGCTCCAGGAGAAGCCGCTGTACCACAAGCCGATGAACCGTGAGAGTCTCGCGGAGGCTGTTCAGTCGCACATCGTCGGCGGGCAGGCTGCCTGATGACTGCTGGTCCCGGGCCTGGACAACCAGCATTCAGTGCCGACCACACGCCCTATGAGGCGTTGGGTGGGGAGGCGGCCGTTGGCCAACTGGCGAAGGCCTTTTACGAGACGATGGATCGGAATCCCGCCTATGCCGGGATCAGGGAACTGCATGGGGCGGATCTGTCCACTGCCGAGGAGAAGTTCCGCCAGTTCCTCAGTGGCTGGCTCGGGGGGCCTCAGCTGTATGTCCAGCAGTACGGTCATCCGCGGCTGAGGATGCGGCATGCGCCCTTTCCCATCGGTGAGTCGGAGCGTGACCAGTGGCTGGCCTGCATGGCCGAGGCACTTGATGCCTGCGATGTACGCGGACCGATTCGGGATTTCCTGGATGCGAGGTTTGCGCACGTGGCCGACTTCATGCGCAATCGGGCCGAGGGCTCAGGTCCGAGCGCCTGATTCGACGGACAGTCCATGGGAGGCGGCCAGGTCGAGCCCCCAGTCCTCGACGGCCTTGAGAATCTGCCGGTGGTCCGCGGGGCAGCCAGCGTCCGTTGCCAACGCCTTGACATGGGACAGCCACTCGGTCCAGGCAAGGTCATCTCGACCGGGAGGATGAAGCAGGCGATTGCGACACCGCTCCTGCCACTCCTGTCGCTCGTGAGCGTCCAGGGTCTCGGGGTGATTGCGGGCCCGGTAGTGGAAGAGCAGTTCCGGCAGGCGGGGATCCTCGAAATCGGCCGCCAGTTCCGCCAGCTTCCCGGGTCGGGTCCGGTGTACGCGATCGCGGACGCGTTGATCACCCCGGGGAACGAAGTTGTCATAGATCGCCTCGTCCACATCGGTTGCCGCTGGGGGTGTCGTGGCGTAGACCTTCTCCAGTTTCGACTGCAGTTCAGCCAGCGCCTTCGGATCTCGTGTCAGCATGGCGTCGTGTCGGCGCCACGTGGATTCATCAAGTTCCAGCCGATCGGTGTCAGCGTCGTTCAGCACACCGGCTGGTGCGATGAACGGAGATCGGTTGCTCTTGATCTCCTTCAGGGCGAACCGACTTTCGCCGGGGGGCAGGCTGGCCTCGGCGGTGAAGGCCCGGCGGGTGATCTCTTCGGTGGAGGCCTCCAGCAGTGGGCCGGGATCATGACGCAGGTCCCAGCAGATCCATGAACGCTTGTTGAGGGGATGCCTTGTGATGACCCGGATCGGTGACGTGCAGCCCAGTTGGGCTGGAATTCGTGCGCTGACATGGACCAGCGGGTCGGGGCCCTGCAGTTTCCGCTCGACCAGGTCCGTGTCCGTGAGGGACTCGCCCCAGGCCCAGAGGTCGCCCTGGTGCGCTCGAAGCAGTTGTCCGAAGGCCACCGTCGCTCGGACATCGGAGAGCGCGTCGTGGGCATCCTCGTGGGCGATGCCATTGGCCTCGGTGAGGTGCTCGAGCCGGAATGACGGTGCCCCGTCCTCCCGAGTGGGCCAGGTGATGCCGTCCGGCCGAAGCGCCTGGGCGGCCCGGGCCAGGTCGATCAGATCCCATGCGGTGCAGCCTCGGGCATAGCCGTGTGCGTACGGGTCATGAAAGGTCCGCCAGAAGCCGAATCGGCAGACCAGGTCATCGAACCGAAGCGAGTTCCAGCCCAGGGACGTCGTGTCCGGGGCGGTCATGAGCCCGTGGATCTCGTGCAGGAACTCCGCTTCGGAGGTGCCTCTCGCGGCGGCTTGCTGCGGGGTGATTCCCGTGACCAGGCAGGCTTCCGGGGCGGGGAGTCGATCGACCGCCGGTCGACACCAGAGCACCGTTCCATCCTCCCCGGGGATCGGGTTCAGTTCAGTATCGGTGCGCAGGCAGGCGAACTGCACGGGACGGCAGACCGAGGGCTGGGCCCCATCGGTCTCGAAGTCATAGAACAGGAAGGTCCTGGGCACGTGGTCAGGCTACCACGGCGTCGACGAGCGGTGGCCGGATCCCGGCCGCGTGGATGAGTGGTGTGGGATCTGTCGTTCCGGCCTGCCAAACAGCCACGGGCAAGCGGGATTCGGGTAGGCTTTGCCCCCTTGAAACGCCTGCTTGCCATCCTGTTCGTCGCGTTGCTTGCCGCCCAGCCGGTGGTGGTTGGCGACACGTTGTTGCTGAAGAACGGTGACCAGTTGAAGGGGACCGTTACCCTCGAGTCCGCTGGCCAGGTCAGGCTCACGCATGACAACCTTGGAACACTGGACATCAAGTCGGAGCTGATCACGGGCGGGACCGTCTCTGTCACGCTCCAGGATGGTTCAACGGTGTCGGGAACACTGGTGGGCTGGTCCGAGGGCCATTGGCTCGTCAAGCCCAAGGATCTGCCGACGGTTTCCCTGGTCGTTGCGGATGATGGCTCACTGTCCCGGGTCGTGGATGAGCCGGATGACGCCGTGGCGGCCGGAACGGAACCGGTGGGGGCGGATGACGAGGCGACCGCGACGCGATCCGAGGAAGTGACCGAGGAGATGCGCGAGGCGGCCAAGGCACGGATCTCGGCTGCCAAGAAGGTCATCGCCGATGCCCAGAAGGAACTCAAGACGCCGTGGACGGGGACGATCAGTCTCGGGGGCTCACTGTCCCAGGGCACCTCGGATGCGGCCAACCTCCTGCTGGACGTGGGCCTCACCCGCGAGGTGCCCGACTCCAAGACCATGATCAAGGCGTTCTACATCCTGAACACGGATGGAGACAGCACGACCCAGAACTGGTTCCAGGGCAGCATTGATCACAGTTGGAACTTCATCGACAAGGCCAGGCGGTGGGGGCTGTTCGGACTGGCGGTCTTCGACTACCAGGAACAGGCCAGTTGGGAGCAGCGGTTCAACGCCAACATCGGTGCCCAGTACCTGTTGGTTGATGCGACTCGAGATCCAGGGTCCGACTGGTTCCAGAGGCTTAAACTGCGAGCTCGGGCGGGCCCGGGTATTCGCAAGGAGTTCGCCGGTGACTTCACGGATCCGGCCTTGGAAGTCCTGCTTGGTGGCACCTGGGATATCACGTTTCTCAAAGGCGTGACGTTCACGGGCAATGCGCAGGTCTACCCGGATCTGAGTGAGATCGGCGAGTTTCGCGTGACGGCCAATACGAGCTTCATGGTGGCGTTGGAGTCGCTTGAAGGAGTCTCGGTCGGGCTTGACCTGAAGTTCCAGTACCAATCCCAGGTTGATCCCGGTCAACAGGATTACCTGCTGGTGGTCTCCGGAAAGGTCCAGTACAGCTTCTGATCGTCCTGCTGGTTCTCAGAACGAGTAGTCGAGCGTTCCCGCGAGGACGAAGAGATCATTCGGCGTCCCGGGGTTCACCCGTGACTGGTACTGGTATTTCAACTCCAGTCCCACGGCCCAGGACTTCAGTTCGTCCAGGTGCACCGACGCCTTCGCGCTGGCGGTGGCCCGAACCTGGCTGGTATCGGTCAAGTCTGGGAATACTCGACCATCTGCCCGCAGCGTGATGCGATCGAACAGGTCCATGTCCACGGCGCCGCCCAGCAACAGTTCCAGGGCCGGATCCGTGAAGTCACCGGCGAACTCCTTGCGGATACCCGGCTCAACCATGCCTGTCAGTCGAAGCCGCTGCAGCCATCCATCGGAGGCCGGTCGGGAGAAGTCGACTACGGTGTATCGCAGTCCCACGTTGGCATTGACTCGCTGTTCCCAGTCGGCCTGTTCCTGGTAGTCGAAAGTGGTCCCACCTGCGAAGAACAGCCGCTGATCGAACCCGGGCAGCAGCCATTCCTGGTCAACATCCGCCTGGAACCAGTTCTGGGTGATGTCGCCAGCGCTCGTGTTCAGAACGTAGAACGCACCGATGTTGGTCTTGGCAGACTCGGTGGTCCGGACCAGTGACACATCCAGCAGCAGATTGGCCGCATCCGAGGTCCCCTGGGACAGCGTTCCGCCCGCGCTGAGATTGCCGCTCCAGGGTGACTCCGCCGGGACTTCCGGCAGGGCCTCATCGGATTCCCCGGTGGCCGGGGACGCCGTGGCGTCAACAGGCGTGTCCACGGGTGCGTCGCCGCTGGGCGTCGTGGGATCGACGTCCTGGTCAGCTTGGCGGGGGAGGCCGGCGGGATTGGTGACGATCTCGATGGCGTCACCGGATTCCGGTTGGATGGTCCAGCGGTTGTGGTCGCACCCGGTAATGGTCCCGGCGATTGAACGGCCATCGGGGAGGACGAGGACCAGGCTGGCGACGTTGGATGTCGGGATGTTCAGCTGACCAAGGATGGGGTGGGTCAGCCGGAGTTGCCCGCAGTCGATCAACTGGACGGGGGCCTCCAATCGTTCGCCCGTGGTGAGCGTGACCTCGTCAGCGAGGGCCATGGACGGCACGAGGAGGAGTGCGGCGATGGAAAGATATGGTGACATGGGGCGGAATGATAGCGAACCCGGTGAGGGGTGGATGCCCTTTTTCGCCTGCAGTCGAGTCCTTGTGCGGATCAGTCCCAGTTGTCGATCACGCCGAGGATGTCGTCGATATCGACCTGGTCATCGGCGGTCACGTCGGCCTCGCACAGCCGGCTGGGGTGTGGCGGGCACTGGCCGTATCCGGCCAGCACGGCCAGGATGTCATTGATCCCCACGACCTTGTCACCATCAACGTCGCCCGGCGGCATCGGATCGAGGAACGTCGGGGTGGTCCAGACGGCACCCCGCGTGATGATCTGGCCGTTGGCATTGCAGTCGACCGGTGCCTGCGAGGTATGGGAGCCGGGCCCGACCAGCCGGTCGTTGACGAAGATCCAGCCCTCGCCCGGAACCCAGACGGCGGTCTGGAGTTCGTAGAAGCTGCTCATGTGCAGGCAGACCAACCAGCCCCCGGGCGTTCCGCCCACGGGAACCAGTTCCAACGTCCCGCCGGGATGGTCCGGTGGCGTCAACAAGTCGACCGTCCCTTCGGGTGCGATTCGGAACGGCAGATTCCGATTGTCCGAGTCGGTCCAGGTTCCCAGGATGGTGCCGTCTCCCTCGATCGTCGTGGCCGTGCTCCGGACCGCGGCGGGATCCGTGACCAGTTGCTCAGGCGCGGCCTGGGCATTCAACCATCGCACGGCGTGCCGGGTTCCGTCGAAGTCTGCTTCGCCGACGATCACGCCCATGTTGTTGATCGCCTGGGCCTTGGCATCGCCGCCGGGCTCGACCTGGAGCGAGGAGATGGTTCCGTCAGTCCAGATGTGCGCGGTGTACCCGCCGCCGACCGAGTAGCCCACAGCTTGACCCGAGTCGTTCAGGTCCAGGGCGTAGCCTGAGAACGCCGTGCCAGGCAGGGGCAGAATGGTGGTTCCATCCATGGGGGACCAGTATCGAGGCGAGATGTTCGATGATCCTGGTGTCTGCACGCGATTGAAGATGACCTGGTCGTTGTTGTTGATCCCGGTGACCACGAGATAGCCGGTGTATACGGGCTCCAGTTCGACGATCGTGCCATCGAGCAGGAACACGATGGGCTGGCTGGCGCAGGCGCCATCCTGCTGAGGACAGAACGTCGCATCGCCGGCAATCGTCCCGGCCTGGTTGATCTTGAGCCCTGCGGTGGCCGGCCAACTGCCTTCATCAAGATCGAGCATCGGCTGGCCAAGCGACCAGGAGAAGGCATGCATGCCGATCGTGACCTGGGACGATCCGCTTTCGCCAGTCACCATGCCGGCATCATTGATCGCCTGTGGGCTGGTGAAGATATTCCCCGGGAGGTCCAGCTTGGGCAGTTCATGGGGAATGAAGCGGGTCACGGCGCCGGCGCCCAGGGCGTGGGCCGAGACAATCAGCAGCAGGCTTGGAATCGCTGAACGCATGGCTTCAACCTAGCCGACGATGGTCGACCGTGGAAGCTCCGCCTGGGGAGATGATCTGGAAACGCCCGTGAGGTCCTCTCAGGTCGATCGGGAGCCTGCGTAGAGTTCAAACCCAGCCAGGCGACAGTCGATTTCCACGTTCTCGAACGGGACCTTGCGGGTCGACTTGAGGCCGATGGAACCAACCAGTTCACGCGAGGTGAAGACCCAGCCGTTCCAGCCACCGCACCGCTGCTTCAGGAAATCACCGATGCGGCCGTAGGTCTGCTTGAGTTGCTCGAGATCACCCAGCCGCTCGCCATACTCGCCATGCAGGATGATGGTGCCGGGGGTCTCGGGCAGCGGCGTGTCCGCGAAGTCGCACTCGTGGAACTCGATGAGATGGTCAACCCCGGCCGTGACGGCGTTCTTCCGGGCGGCATCTGTTGCCGCCGGGTCGATGTCGCTTGCGATGATGGGGGCCGGTGCTCGGTCATGGCGGAGTTTCTTCGCAGCGAGTCGTTCCTGGCCCCAGGTGGTCTCGTCGAACGTCAGCAGGTGCTTGATGCCGAAGTTCGGTCGCAGGAGACCCGGGGCACGGCCCGTGGCCAGTAGCGCCGCTTCAATGGCGAGCGTTCCGCTGCCGCACATGGGAATGACCAGTGGCTTGTTGCTGTCGTACCCGGTCTCCGCCAGGACCGCAGCGGCAATGGACTCTCGCATCGGCGCCCGGCCGGGCATTCGGCGATAGCCGCGATCGGAGAGCTTGCGACCTGACAGGTCCAGGGCCAGGCGACACTGGTCGTCCTTCCAGAACATGTGCACGACGGTGCGATCGCCTCGTGGGCCTGAATCTGGTCGACGTCCGTGAACCCGTTGGAGCCGATCAACGATGGCATCCTTGAGCCGGACGTTGGCGAACATGGAGTTCCGGATCGTGTCGTTACGCACGGTCGAGACCACGGTCAGGTAGCCATCCGCCGGGATCACGCGTTCCCAGGGGAGACCGCTGGCACCTTCATACAGGTCATCGGCGTTCTTCGGATACAGGTCGGCGAATCGCTGGAGCACGTGGAAGGCTGTCCGCAGCCGAAGCAGCAGCCGCATGGCATCGACCAACTGACCTCGGATCTCGACCCCGGTGTGGTCGGTGGAGTCGATGTCATAGCCCATCTCCTCGACCTCGGCCTTGAGCCAGGGGGCGAGTCCTGGCGCACAGGTTGCTCGGAGGACGCGCTTGGGCTCGGTCTTCATTGGGGCAGGGTCCCGGTCCAGGTGGCCGTACGGAGCGTTCCAGGTAGAGAATTGGCGGGCCCAGCAGTGTGCTGGTCCCGCCGAATCGGGGCGACACGATTTGAACGTGCGACCTCCTGCTCCCAAAGCAGGCGCTCTACCAAGCTGAGCTACGCCCCGCGAAGCGAAGATTGTAGCGTGATCCGGCATCCAGTTGCGACAGCCGGGCATCCTTGATGTGCTGATTCCCAGTCAAGGACGAATATTGGCCCGCCATGCTTCATTTTATTCGATGCATGAGAGCAATCTACCTATGGCCGAGCAGATCGACGTCGGCGTCGGGCCCGCCTGATCTTGGGCTGCAGCCACAGCCAGAATCCGCTGAAGATCAGGAAGAGGATCGCGATCGGGGCCGACGACGATCTCAGCGGTGTTGGCATCGACCTGTTACTCGGTGTAGTGATGACGTGAGCGCACCTTGTGCAGCCTTTTGCCCGGCCGAGTGTCGATGCGATCAATGTCCTCGGGCGAGGTGAAGTCGGGGTGATCCTGGGCGATGATGGTCGCGACCACGTCCTGGATCGGGGCGAAGTCCTGGATCGTGCCCTGGCTGGCGATCGCGGTGGGGGGCTGGATCCAGTCGAAGTCCTTCTTGATCAGCAGGAGGAAGCCTCTCGTTGCTGACATGAGCAGCAATACGGCAATTACGATGCCAGTCCACTTGTGGGTTGTCCAGAAGAACTTGAAGGAGCCCATGTAGGGTTCATCCGATGCATGAGGGTGCTGCTCCATATAACGGCAGAGGCCGTGGGCCCTCGCCACAAGGGCTTTGGCAGCATGAAAACACCCCGGCCATCTGGCCGGGGTGCAAGTTCAATTCACCTTAGAAGAAGCTCGTCTAGTTGTTGCATAAGCCCCATTGGCCGATGACCATCAGAATTTCAAATGTATCGACCTGGCCATCTGATTGGCCGTCTTGTCCAGTAAAATCGTTTTCACAATCGTCACCGCATGCTCCGTATGCAGCGATCACCGACAACAGATCCTCGATGTCAACCAAGCCACTGCCATCTACATCGGACTGGCAGGAGTGGTCGCGTGTGTTGGTGTGATGCCCGACTAAAATTGAGCCGATGTCCACAGTTCCACCATCACTGAATGTTACGACATCATTTTCTGCTAGTTGTCCATGGTTGAGAACGATGTATGTTCGTCGTGTTTGGCCTGCGTCTGCAGTCCGATCATAGGCATAGTAAAGAAAATCGATGTCTTCACGGTTTGCAGATGCAGTCAATCCCTTGACGGGCAGTCCCATCTTATCCCGATTGGCATAGCCATATGCTGCTTCCAGCAGTGTCACGTGACCGAACCCGACATTCGTCTGGCGATCCATGCCACCAGCTAGACGATCTCGTACACATCCAAATTCTGAGTCGCCCATTGCCCTCTTGATGTTTCCAAGAACGACCTCAGATTGATAGGCCATTGTTGCGTCATCTTTGGTATGAGAACTTCCGGACAGCGTGGCGGCCCAGGCCGCACTCCAATCATCAAATGCTGTCATGTTGATAGTCCCAAGCTGTGTTCCACCTCCGCCACTTTGCCAGTTGTCGTAGATAACATCATCAGCAGTTTTGGCCCAATCCCAGTCGCTGTCCCGTTTTGTGAAGTCCTGGGTGTCATGCCCCGGAAGAGAGAGGCGATTGATGCCGAAAGCCAGGAGTGGTGTTGCCAAACTTGTGACTTCCGTGCAATTGTAATTGCCGGCTGCCCACAGGATGCTGAACTTTGATTGGAATCCCTTGACGACAGCAATGAATGGAATTTTTCTATCAGGAAGACCATTAAGGAGATCATTTTCCGGGCCGTAATCTGCTGCGGGCATGTTCAACGCATTGTCCAGTGTGAACGTAGTTGGATCCCATGCGTCTTGTTCATTGTTGAACCAATACAGATCACGTGTGCGGGATTCACTTGTGAAAAGATAGGCAGCGTAGGTCTTCATGCCTGCGTAGTCGATCGCATCATCACGATCTTGGCTTTGTAGTTGGAGATCTGCCCAGAAATACATGCCGGCATAAAAATGGAGGGCTTCAGCCACCGATTCCTGATCAGTGCCGCCATTGGCCATGTTGGTTCCACCGTAGCCGTTGGCCCAGGAATGTCCTTCCCATGGATCAAAGTACTGAAGCATGGGGTAAGTGAGAGTGGTCGTTCCTTGCTTTGGTGTCCAGTTGGCCACATCGAGAATCATTTCATTCGCGACATCATCCCATTGATTAAGCGTTGTTGATGTCGGATCAATGCTCTTGCCGAGCATCTTTCGCAGGTAGAGTGCGTTGAGCCAATATCCGTAGTGGAAGTGATGGTCATTGCCAACGTTGGAACCATATCCGGCGGGATATCCAATCAGCGTTTTCCAGTATGCACTTGTGCTAGCGGCGTTAGGCGATTCAAATTTAAGAAATGCGGCTCTAGTCGTGCCATTTTGATTTGGACCTGCTTGGCCGTTTGCATCGCACATTGTGCTGGGCGGGAAAGGCGAGCCGGAACTACTGGTGCTTGTCCACAAATTCATACGTGCATCTACATAGGCCAGCATTGAATTGATGTTTTGTGCTTGCATCGGATAACTGCCATTTTGGTTGGCCCAGTGATAGGCCATGACAGCATCTTTGGCACAGATGTAGGTCCCGATTCCAACACCATAGGTGTTGGAATCAGTCTCATATCTCAGGCATGAAGCAATGCAGTTGCCATTTTCATTTAACAAGTCTTTGTTATCTGGATTTGAAAGCATGCCATAGAAATGAGTCAGTTTCTGCATGGTATGACCATAGGTATACCCGTCATCATCTGGAGAATCACCAGGCATTTCATAGTCGGTGTCTTGCTCTGAGGGTAAAAATGCCAACGGCGCAATGAAGTTTCGCTCGGTGGTATAGGTTGTAGACGTGATGCATTTGGCGGGGCCACGAATTGTCTTGTAGGCAAGTTGGTTCCCATTAACTGTGGCCAAGAGTCCTTGGCTGGCAGCATCGAGATCTCGCCAATCGTGGGGCAGAATGGATTGGAAAAAATCTGTTCCAGTGCCACCCAATTCCACCTTGTTTTCGCATGTGACAACGTTGTTATTGAGTGACGGTGTCAACGATGTGCCTTCGACTTCGGCGAGGGCAGCTGTTTGCATCATGGTTGTAACAGCACTGAACCATTCGTCAGTCGGAGTGTTATCTGCGTCATCAATAAAGCCGCCAGTGTCGGAATAGTTGCTCGGCAACATGCCTACACACAGGTTCCATTCAACACCAGGAGTTTTGGGAGTGGCGACTAGGGCGTCTGTCGGGTGGCTTCCACCTGGCCCTCCAAAGGCATACACATTTTTAGTGTCAATCGTGGTCTCGCCAGAAGCGAAGGCAGCGTAGTACTCTGTGGACTGCACGTAGCTTGTGTTGGGGTTGTCGGCAGAATATTGTTGACGGCCATAGCTTGTGACTTTAAGCACTATTGTGCTCGAGTCGTCATTAGACCAGACGTTTTCAGCAATGGACACGTTTTGCAGGTCATTGATAGCGTTCTGGAGGTTCCAGAGGCCAGTTATGTTGGCATTGGCAACAGTCGGGGCCATAGTTAACCAGACGAATGGCAGGCCCCGCCCGATCGTTGCTGTGACTGGTGGTGCGGCGGTGGAGTTGCAATTCCAGTCAATGCTGATGTCTCTGGCGCCATGTTCGCTTATGCGGCTGACGGTTGCGTTCTCTGCAAATGGGGACACATAGTGATACCCCCACTCCGGAGGATTATCGCGATGACCTTCCACGCTGAAGCTTATCTGGATGGGATAATTCTGAAGACTGGGCGATATAGTCCCGGGCGCGAAATCAGAGGTCTGGCCCATTTCACCGGCGAACGAATGTTCAGGGTCCGACTGGGGAAACATGGCACTCAAATTAGGGGTCATCATGTAGGGAGGGTGACCATCAAAGCACGCAGGCATCCCATGTTCTGTATAGCTGGGGCCACGAGGATCAGTGAACATCGAGGGTGAGCCGCCAAGGAAGAGGCCCCAAGGCTGGCACTTGAAGGTAAGTGGACCAGCGGCAAGATCACTTCCAAAGTAAAGCCTGTCCAAATCCCCAGAATAAGTAACAGCGTCCCCCCCTAAACTTCTGGTGTAGGGGGTGGGATCTTTGCTTTCTGTGGCTGGATAGGTCATCGTGCTGAACCACTTGGCCAATGGAACTGGTCCTCCAGCTATCCCAGGCGAAACGTTGGGCGACAGGATGTTCATGTATTGATCCTGATAACCGGTCCAGTTTGAATTTTGCCATTCATGTCCTGACCATGCGGGGTCAAGGGTTCCAGGTTGAACCAGTGGCGGGTAGCCATATTTCCCTGGCTTGATAGGGCTGTAGTCTTGAGCATCGAGTTGTTCGTACGTCCAGCCCCATGTCGAGCCGGCTTCTGGCTGAAAGCCATGGAGTTGTGTTGCCAATGCAAGGAGGAAAACTGTAGCTGTTGCAGTCGTCAACAGTGCAGCTTGAATGGAGGACAATCGTGTATGTCTGCGTCTCGCAGATTCCTTGTCGAACTGACTTCTATTAACGGTGTCATTACGATCAGGAGTCAAATAAGACATGCATTCTTCCTCGGTAGCTTTGGGTTTGATTCTGACTTGGTGCCAGCATAATCGGATCTTATGTAGTTTAGTCAATCGTTAGATCTTGGTAGTTGTGCTAGATAAGGCCAGCGTAGGCCATTGTGGATGCAATAGGTAAGCTGGCTAGTTTTTGAAAGCCAGGCAATCAAGTATGAAAACCGCCCCGGACAGATGGCCGGGGAGGTGTGATTAGAGCTTGAAGAGCCAGGCTGATCGATCAGTCGCAGATATCGCCCCAGGCTTCAATGACATGGAGCAGATCTTCAATGTCGGTATCACCATCTCCATCGACATCGCCGCCGAATCCACCCCAGTTCGCGATGAGGGTGAGCAGGTCCTCGATATCGACATCGCAGTCACCATCGAGGTCGCCGTAGACGGTCGGAATGGTTTCATCCAGGGTCCAGATGCCGCGGCCGTGGGTTCCCAGGACCAGGATGCCGGTCAGGTCGGATGCGGTCAACACACCGTTCTCATTCGGAACAGGTGCATCCCGGACAAAGGCCAGTTGGTCGATCTCGACCGGCCCAGGTCCATGGCTGCTGTAGTACTGCCAGTTGTCGCCAGCGTCTGTTGATCGATAGAGTCCCATGTTCGTGGCGGCATAGAGTCGATCGGAATCCTCGGGATGGATGGCAAGCGACATGACCGGGGCGCACGGAAGGCCACCTGGAATTGGTGTGCAGTCAGCGGTGGATCCTGTTCCTGTTTTCCGCACCCATTTCTCCGGGGCCCCTGGGCCGGGGTAGCGGTAGATATTGTCGTACGTGAATCCGCCGAAACAGGCATAGACGCCCGACCATAAGGGGGTGGTATCCAGGTCACCGGTATCAAACACGAGGCGGGTGACACATCGAGCAGGGGTGAGGGATTCACCGCTGCTCGTATTCAGGTTCATCTGCGTCCAGGTGGGTGGCCATGCGGAATCACCGGGTCGGACGAGCCCTTGTGAGGTCATGTAGATCTCGCCGGTGTTCATGCCGACCCAGATCTCGGCAGGATTGATCGGATTGACGGCGATGGCACCCACGGCGGCGGTTGAAGGATCTGCCGGCCATCCGTTGTCTCCGATTTTGGCGCCGATTTGAAGCCAGGCGTAGCCATTGCTGCCAGGCACGCTGGTGCATGGGGTTCCGTCACATGTCGATCCCGGGCCAAGGAACCGACCTTGACGGTCCTTGCAATCGCTGAGGGTGGTCACGGTGCAGTTGGCGTTGGCCAAGTCCGTGCAGCAGGCCCCGATTGTTTCATCCGTCACGATTTGGTTCGGGTTATCCAGAACCCAGAGGGCTGGTGATCTGTCGACTCGGTCGCAGTGTCCAGGCAAGCAGATCGTGTTCGGTCCAAGCCAGTTGACTTCACTTCCAAGATCGGTGCAATCCGTATAGCTCATGATCTCGCAGGAGGATCCCATGCAACAGGCTCCCATGTCAGTATCCTTGTCCTTGGGAGTAGTGCCGAAAAAACCACCGACGAGTAATCGAGGGGAACTGGGATCCAAGTCCATGATGAGAGGGGCAACCCAGTTGCCTTGCATCGTGGCATCTGAACCGTTCTGGCCGAGTTCAGGCTTGTACCAGTTGTCCCGGTTCAAGCCACCATCCCGTGATCGCCAGACGGGTCCGAGTCCGGTGCCTTGGCTGAACACGGTATTGGTGTTCAGCGGATCGATAACAACGGCTCCGCCGTCTCCAGTCGAGGCATAGAAGGCCGATGTGTTGCTGTTGCTCGAGGTCGTGTTGTTGCTGTTGCTATTGATGACCAGGACGCCATTGTCCTGGAGTCCACCGATCAGTCGCATGTTCACACCATGTACGTCAGCTTCAGCAAGTGGTGTGATCATCTGTCCGGCGACTGAAAAGAATTGGGTCGTCTGGTATCCATTGATGCGACGTTCCCATCCCACGGTCGGATTGTCGAGGTAGGTGAGCGTGGAGTTGACATTGGCGATGTCATTCGCGAAGAACAGGCCAGCATCATTGGTGACCCAGACCGATCGGTTCGAGACGCCGTCATACCCGGGATCGGCAACGAGTGGATGCATGTCTGCATGCGGCAGATTGTGAAGGGACTCGTTGCGTGGTGGATCCGGAGCCGTGTCGTACTTTACCCAATTCGAGATGGGTTCCCAATCAAGTACATCCGGTGGGTTGGGGTCCATCAAAGCCGCCACGGATATCTTCGCCCGCATCAAGTCAATGCCTCCGGCGCAGAGGATGTAGTCGCCATCGCTCGTAGCGGTCGGTGATATCCAGGCCTGGGCCTTCCAGTAGTCCGTCTGGTCAATCTCATTGACTGGACTGACCTGGTAGTAGGTCTGCCCGAAATCCCGGGACAAGTAGACAATGCCCGCGGAATTGCCGCTCTGGCACCAGATCGCGACCACGACCGATCCAGGGTTGCCTCGGTCAGCCAACAGATCAGCAGGGCCGGGGCAGAATGCGATTCTCGGGGCATTATCCATTGGCATGCTGGTTCCATTGGCATTGATGAGCGTTGGAACCTGCCATGTACTCCCACCGTCAGAACTGTAGAGCCCCTTCACACGATAGTCACTGGATCTCATCGAACCGACGAGCCAGTTGCCGTCCGGTGAATTGAGATAGTGAACTTCAAGACCGTTCGTGGTCGGATCGCTGTCGCTGGCTGTTGCCGGCGCCTGCCACGTGGAGCCACCGTCGTCGGAGTACAGCAGGCCGTTGATCGGATTCTGGGCGCCCCAGATGTCGGGGGATCCTAGACCACTGCCAGCGGCGAAGATCCGAGGTGTGTCACGATCAGTCTTTTCAATCGCCATCATCGTGACGCAAGGCCAATCCTTGGTACTTGAGAGGTGGGTCCAGGTCAGTCCTCTGTTGGTGGATTTGTAGATGCCATTGCCGCCAAAGAGCATGCTGCCGATCCACTGTCCAGTGTCATCTTGGCCCAGGGTCTTGAGTTGTCCTTCACCGGTTCCGGCGTAGATGATATTGGAGTGGTTGGGATCTCGGACCATCGATCCGATCTCAAGCGTAGACATGTCACTGCCAACTTGAGTCCAGTTCAGGCCGGCATCCGTTGTTCGCCAGATCCCGCCGGAGACAGCGCCGGCAAGCATGATTGATGGATTGTCGGGATCGATCAGCAGTGATCGCGTGCGTCCACCAACATTTGTCGGTCCTTGTGATACCCAGCCGTCTGTGGGCTCGTCGCTCGTCCTCGCCAGTTGGCGACTGTATTCAAACTGACGACGAGCCTTCATGGCATCCTCGATGTCGATCTGCCCGTGTTCATCCAGTTTTCGAAGTCGTTGCCAATGGACGTAGACCTTGCCAGCCGTAGGGAGCAGTCGTTCCTGCGCAGAGATCGTGGATGGAGATGGCGTCGTTGCTTGGCAGCCCAAGACGGTGCCGACAACGGCTGCGAGCCCCAGGGTCAGGACGATCTGGTTTCTTCCCCACATGGTGATGCTCTCCACGGCCCGAGGTTCAGTGAATCGGTTCAACTGGCCATGGTAGTGCTCAGCTTTCGTGGACGTGCCATGAAATCCATTGATATCACTGGCCTTGAGGATCAGTAGGCCAGTGCAGCAGGGCGGTCAATTGGAACCGCTCAACGCGATGCGGATCATGGTCCCCAGGTCCCCGGAATCCGCCGAGGATGGAGAATGCCGCTGTTTCGATACGAGGTCTGGTTATCGACTTCGCCGTCGCCTGGCCCGCCTGATCTTCGGCTGCAGCCACAGCCAGAATCCGCTGAAGACCAGGAAGAGGATCGCGATCGGGACGATCGGCATGATCCAGTTCTGGAACCACCCCGCGAAGAACGAGCCATCGTGGATGGACTCCAGCAGGTCACTCATTCGGCGATCGGGACCACTGATGATCTGGGCCGTGATCGCATCGACCTGGTACTCCGTGTAGTGATGTCGTGATCGAACCTTGTGCAGCCGCTTGTCCGGCCGGGTGTCGATTCGATCGATGTCCTCGGGTGTCTGGAAGTCGGGGTGATCCTGGGCGATGATGGTCGCGACCACGTCCTGGATCGGGGCGAAGTCCTGGATCGTGCCCTGGCTGGCGGTCGCGGTGGGGGGCTGGATCCAGTCGAAGTCCTTCTTGATCAGCAGCAGGAAGCCGGTGACCGCGGACATCACGAGCAGTACGGCGATCACGATGCCGGTCCACTTGTGGGTCGTCCAGAAGAACTTGAATGACGTCATGGCCTGGTGGTCCCTGGGGCGTTCCTGATGGGACGATGTATCGGCCGGTTGGGCGGCGAGCCGCCAGAAGCCGCGATCGGAATCGCCAGCCTGAAATCACCAGTGAAACACCGCCCCGGCCAGTTGGCCGGGGCGGTGGTGTGCAATCAGCTGATCGACATGGTCCTGTCGACGACGGGCGGGTCCGTCATCATTGGGTGCAGTAGATGCCCCAGTTCTCGATCACGTACAGCAGGTCGGTGATGTTCGTCTGGTCATCACCATTCACGTCACCGTCGGGCGTACCCCAGGCGGAGATGACATTGAGCAGGTCCTCGATGTCGACATCGCAGTCCCGATCGAAGTCAAGCGTGAAGTACAAACCGGTATCGATCGTCCAGATGCCGCGACCGTGGGTCCCAACGGCCAGGATCGTGGAGAGATCGCCGCGGGTCATGTCCCCGTCGACCTCCTTGGGGGCATCAGTGGCGAAGTGCAGTCCATTGATGTTGACCGGCCCGGGGCCGCTTTCGTCGAACATCGACCAGGTCGCACCGCCGTCGATGGTCCGGTACAGGCCGAGCGTCGTTCCGGCGAAGATCATGGCCGGTTCCTTCGGATGGACCGCCAGGCCGATCACGGGAAGACTCGGCAGGGCGCTGTCGCCGCTGCCCGTGACGTCCGTCCATCCTTGATCACCTTCATCAATCTGGAATCGAGAGACGTTCCCGGCGCCGTACCCGCCCGTGGCGACGTAGAGGGGGGATTGGAAGGCCGTCTCGACGGCTTTGCTTGGATCGAACACGATCCGGGTCACGCACCGGCCCGGTGGCATCGTTCCGGAATGGGCGATGAGCCAGTTCACCGGCCAATCGGGATCGCCGGGGCGGGCGAGTCCATTCTTGGTCGCCACGACCTCGCCATTGTTGAATCCCACCCAGATCTCGGCCGGGTTCTTCGGATTCGTGGCGATGGCACTGACCGGAGAGTTGGGTGTCCATTCCATGTCGGATGCGCTGCCGATTTCGATCCAGTCGTGCACGAACACCTGTGACTCCGTGGGATCATCAAGGACATGGAGCGAGGTGCCGCCGACGAGGAGCTTCGGATCCGTTTCATCGGAGTCGAGCACCATCGGGAAGACCCAGTTCTGGCCGCTCATGCTGGGGCCGAAGAACAGGTAGTCATGAGTCTGGTCCTGGGCATGGTCGCGGGATCGCCAGAGATCACCGTCGGTGTACCCGCCGAAGACATACTTGGGCTTCACGGGATGGATGGCGACCATGACGCCGTCACCCCAGCCCGCCTGGATGGCGCTGGTATTCGTGTTGGTGGTCATCGAACTGCTGCTGTTGCTGTTGACCATCAGGGTGCCGTTGTCCTGGAGTCCGCCCGAGAGCATCATGTTGATGCTGCCGGTGGAGTCGTAGGGGGTCGTCAGCTGCGCATCCAGGCCGAAGAACTGGGTGGTGGCGTAGTCATCGCCACGTCGACTCCAACCGGTGGTCGTCGTGGCCGTCGAGATGTCCGCCGTGGTCCAGAGGCCGGCATCCGTGGTGAACCAGACTCTCTTGTTGTCCGTGCCATTGAACCCGGGGTCCGCCGTGATCACGTGGTAATCGGCGTGAGGCAGGTTGAAGTCCGGTGGGTTGTAGTTCTGCCAATTCGTGATCGAACTCCACGTCCACGACGAGGAGGTCGGGGGTGAGTCCGGATCGAATTGGGCAGCGGGAACGAGGGTGCGCATGACGTCGACGCCTCCTCCGCAGATGACGTAATTGCCATCCACGGGCGTCGGGGAGATCCAGATGGCTGACTTCCAGTAATCGCAACCATCAATCTCCCAGTCGTCGCTGACCTGGTAGAACGTCTGTCCGCTGTCCATCGACAGGTAGACCGTTCCGCCCCAGGTATCACCTTGCCACTTGCCGGCGATGGCCAGGACCACGCCGCCGTCCAGGAGGCTCGCGGGCCCGGTGGCGAACCGAATGCGCTGGACATCCAGTCGGAAGCTGGATGACCCGCCACCGCTGTCAATGATGGACGACTGTGTCCAGGTCGTTCCGGAGTCCTCGGAGTAGAAGACGCTGCCCTTGTAACTGTTGTCAATCACGCTGGCGACAAGCTCCTGGTCTCCGTCGGTCTCCAGGAGGGCGACATCCATGCCGTTTCCACTCGAGTTGACCGAGACGTTTGCCGGGAGTGTCCAGGACGCACCACCGTCTTCCGACCAGGCGATGCCATTGCGCAAGTCCAGGTAGCCGTTGTAGTTTCCAATGATGGATTCTCCAGCAATGAAGATCCGCTGGTCACCACTGGCATTGCGGTTCGTGACCGCGATCTGGGCGACGGCAGCCCATCCGGCCGTCGCGTTCAACTGGGTCCAGGTCGCTCCGTTGTCCTCGGACTTGAAGATGCCATCACCGCCAAAGAGGTAATTGGAAATCCACCCATCCGTCGGATCCGGCATGATGTACTTCAGTGGGCCTTCGCCGGTTCCGGCGTAGATGATGTCATCGTCGGACGGATCCCGCTGCAGTGAACAGACCTGAAGCGCCGGCAACTGCGGATCGGCTTCCACCCAGTTGACGCCCTGGTTCGTCGATTTCCAGAGTCCACCGGTCACGCCGCCCATCAGCATGCTGTCCGAGTTGTTCGGGTCAAAGAGCAGGGTCCGCGTTCGGCCGGAGATATTGGTCGGCCCACGGAATACCCACTTGGTTTCCTGGAGCCACCAGGGCAGGTCGCGTGAGGCGTCGGCCGTGGCCGACCAGGCCCGGTTTCGCTCGGCCTGGTCACGCGCACGCAGGATGTCGTCATAGATGATCCGACCATCCTGGTCCTGGTTGATCCGTTGCCAGTAGGCGATGTAGGTCTTCTGGTTCGGTTGCAGAATGGCCTCGGTCTGGAGTGCCGAAGCCTGCTGGCTGGCCGTTGGGCTCGTGGCCGCCGGACGGGTCTGGCAGCCGATGGCGAAGGCCGAGACCGTGACGGTCGTGGCCAGGAACAGACGCTTGGACAGCATGCTTGGTTGTTGCACGGATCCCCCTCCCATGTCGAGACCCCGAAGCAGGGTCGTCGTGATGCCCTCATCCTAGCTGGAAGGGGCCCGGGGACGACCAGCAATCAACCGAATCGGTCACGCCAACAGGAAACCGCCCCGGCCAGGTGGCCGGGGCGGGTGGGGTGATCAGAAATCTGGCTGGTTCAGGGCGTCCAGGCCGCCAGCAGCACCAGCAGGTCGTTGACGGCAACAACGCCGTCACCGTCGATATCGGCCTGGCAACCGTCGCACGGTCCCCAGGCATCAAGCACGATGAGCAGGTCGGAGATGTTCACCAGGCCGTCACCATTGATGTCGGCGGTCGCTGGGCAATCGCCATCCTGGTTGGTGTGCGCCCAGTAGGTCTCGCCCGCGGGAACGCAGAGCGTCTGGCCATCCGAGAAGGTGACTTCAACTCGCTTCGTTGACGGGTTATGCGCGACGTAGGTCGTGACGTCACCATCCACGAAGACGGCCGAGAGTGGGGCATCTCCCGTGATGGCGCTGTTGACCTGGCCCAGCCCAGTCATCGCGGAAAGCCAGTGGTAGGTGCGTGGCCTGGAGTCACCGGCTTCCGGACCATAGTCCTGGTTGGAGTGCATCATCTCCAGGGCGGCATCCGCATCGGCGAATGACAGGTAGGACCAGAGGATGTCCTGCCAGACCGTGGGCTCGCCACCGTTCTGATCGAGGAAGTGGTTCCAGATCCGGGTGACGGCATCGGGTCGTTGCCCCAGGTACAGGGAGCCACCCGTGACGGGGAGCACGTTGATGCCGTGGATCTCCTCGGGGTTGCCCGTCCACCAGGTCGCGTAGTCGGCGCCGCTGTCCCACACGATGCCGGCAACCGGGTGCGGCATCACGTCCGGGAAGACGGACTCGTCAACGTCGAACCAGTACTGTTCCACCGCGGTGGATTCCAGTGCCAGGAGGAACTGTCCCAGTTGCAGGATGTCATCATTGTTCGTGTGGGCGCCCCACATCACGCAGGCGGTTGCGAAGTTGAGCGCTTCTGATGAGGACTCCTGGTTGTTGCCCGCGGCGAAGCCCGCATGGCCCGACGCATAGGAGTACCCGACGTAGGGCTCCATGTGCCGCAGGAAGCAGAACCGACTGTCGGCCCGATCCCAGTTGGCGGCATCCCTGATGAGCAGTTCGACCATGCCACCCCAGGCACCGGCATCGGCCCAGTCCGAATCGAAGCGGGCAATGACGGCGGCGGCCATGATGAAGTAGCCATAGTGGAAATGGTGATCGTTCAGCTCGGTATCGGCGCCGTAGGAGGCGGGATAGCCGATCAGTGTCGACCACGTCGAGTCGTGGGCGAAGAACTGCTGGGTGGTGCCGCCCCCGGGGTAGTCGAAGGTGAACCAGTCCAGCGAGAGGATGTCCTCGGTGTAGGGCGTGTCGCAGGTGACGTACACATCGTGCATGCCCTCGAGTTGTGACGGATCGGTGATCGACATGCCCATGGCCAGTTCGGTCCACGTCGTCCAGCCACCGGTGCTGCCCAGCGCCGCTTCCGCGATCACGGGGCCATCCAGGCTGTCCAGTCGCAGTGACACCATGGCGCTGCCCGCGGTGCCGGAGGCGAATCGCATCACGGCCCGGGTGGGGAGTTCGGCGGGGAACTCGACATCGGTGAGGCGAATCCAGTCACCGGCGCCGAAGCCGGTGGCCGCCTGGCCCTCGGCACCGGCGACGCGTTCCATGATGACGCCCTGGCTGTCAGTGGCCTCCTCGGCCTGGAGTCGATCAGCGGCGGTGAGACCATCATCACTGGAGGCCGTGAACCACGCCTCCAGTTGGGCCTTCATCTCATCAAGCAGGCGTTCCCGAGCGAGGACATCGCCGAGCTCATCTGCAATGAGTGCCAATTGCGCGTGACGGCCCAGCGCCTTGCCGCACCAGTAGGTGTCGCCGGGGAAGGTGGGCGTCTCGCCAGCCAGTTCGGTGTTCAGCAGGTTCTGCAGTTGATTCGTATCAACAGTCCCGGTGTCTGGCAGCAGGGGGAGAACCGGCGGGCAGGGCACGGCCACCGTGAAGGCGGCGGTGCTGGTGAGCGTCATGGGACCACGGGCCGATTGGTACTGGCCCCAGTCATCAACGCCACCATCCTGGTTGCTGTGGGCAACATGATGTCCGTACAGGCAGACCAGCGGTTCAGATCTGGAATCGGTGATGAACGTGTACGTCGTGTCGACCGTTCGTGACCCTGGATTCCATGTCCAGGACACTCTCGTATCCCGTACGGCCACGAGGGCGCGATCGGTGAAGCGCTGGATCGTCTCCGGTGAGGCATCGGGCAGGACCGCCGTGGAGATTCTCGAGGCACCGGCGGCCGTGAACGTGTCACCGGTTTGTGTCCAGGTCGTTCCCTCGGGTCCAAAGAGCCCCCAGGTCTGGCCGCCGATCGTCATGATCACGCGGCGGCCTTCGATCGAGATCGATGAGGCGCCACCTGAACCAGGGTTGATGGTGACCGTGGGGACGCCCGATTCAACTTCAGCCAGGACGGTCGGCAGACCACGACCGAAGGTGGCCCGCATCGACCGGTTGCCATCAGACCAGGCAGCGGTGACGGTCCAGTCACCGGCAGCGGCGACTCGGACGTCCGGTGCCTGGAGATCCTGCACGCCAATGGTCAAGGCGTGGGTGCCGCTGGTGAAGTGATATCCGTAGCCGGCGCCGGTCGGCGATGGAGTGGCGACATGGCCGATCCGCAATCCAGCAGACTCGGCCTGGACAGACAGGGGGTGCGGGTGCATCGGTTGGCCGAATGGATTGTCGGCATACCGTGGCCAGACCAGGGAGGACCACCAGGTGTTGGTGGGCACCGGTCCGTTGAAGTCGTCGGTCACCTGGGGCGTGACGGCCTCGCCGGAGATGTTGGATGGTCCGGCTGTGCCTTCGGGGAGGGCTGCCCAGTAGGACCCGGAACCGACGGGTTCCGGATCGATAGCCGCCAGGCTGATCGGTGCCAGGCTCAACAGGACGGTCGATATTCCAACGGTGGAAAAGTGGCCTCGTGGCATCTGATCGGCTCCTGTGTCACACCCGGTGGCTCGGTGGAGGCGTTGCGGCAGTCGGCGCAGCAATCCTACGGCCCAAATGGTTATCCGTTGGAAAGGCGGGTTTGGATTCAGGCGATTTGCGTCCTGGGAGGGGCGGTATGCTCGGTGGGCGCACAACGACAACGGGAGGCAGTGCCTCCCGAGTCGATGTCCGGATCTTGATTAGAAATCCGATCCCCCCTCAAGGAGCTCGCCTCGGCAGTGCCGAAGCAGCGATCTCCTCCGATGCAGTCCCTCACCTTATCGCTCCTGGGCCCCTTGATACAAGTCTCAATCTGGCAATTCTTGAGATCTTGAAATGTCGCTACCGCGGGTCGGCGCCGGACCGAGCAAAGGAAGCATTGGACGGATCGCCACTGGATTGCAGGTAGGCCATCAGGTCCAGGATCTCCTCGAGTTCGAGGACATCCAGGGACCCCACTGGCATGGTCGAAACCGGCGATGGCAGCATTTCGGCGACCTCTGACCGGGGGATGGCCAGGGTCTCGTAGCCATAGGGATCGACGTTCAGGATCACCTGGTTCTCGTTGGATTCCAGGAGACGCCCCGTGTCAATGGTGTCGTCGGTTCGGATGACCATGGTCGCCTCATACTGGTCCGCGATGACTTTCGAGGGCTCGATGAGGGCCTCCAGCAGGTCCCGGTCCGTGAACCGGCTGCCGATGCCCGTCAGGTCCGGGCCCGTGCTGCCGCCAGTGCCGTGGAATCGGTGGCAGTCAAAGCAGCGGGCTTGCCGATAGGCTCGGCGTCCGCTGGCGAAGTCTCGCCCGGACTCCATTTCGGGCAGGTGCGGTTCGACGGCCGACACGGTCCATGAGTTGACCCGTGGATGGGACTCCCGGCTGGCTGGTGGCTGCTCCTGGACCAACTTCTCGATGCGGGCGCTGTGGTCCGGGCCCCAGGTTTCCCTGGCGCCGGCCTCGATCGCCTTGACGAAGCCGCCAATGCTGCGACCTCCCGTGATGGATCGATGGTCGTACAGCCACTGAAGGTACCGACGGCGGAGATCGTCTGACCAGTCATCCGGGACCAATCGCAGGAGCAACGCAGCATGCAGGGCATCTTCCTGGGTCGGAGCGGACTCCATGACGGCCACCAGTTCGGCGGGCAGCGAGGGAGACTCGAGCCTCACCAACAGCTCCATCGCCAACCGTTTCGTGTTGATATCCGAACGATGTGACAACTGTCTGACCCAGTCACGGGCAGCATCACGCGTCGGTTCCGATGGGGGGCCGTATCGCGCCATGGCCAGGGCGATGACCCGCATTGCATTCCGTTGCCGATCAGCGGACGTGCTGGACTCGCCGATCTGCAGGGCCCTCGTGATGACCTGGTTCACCCTGTCGCTGTTGGCGGTGTCCTGTCGTGACAGGGCCAGCAGCATCTCCAGGGCGGCCGCGGGGTGCTGTTCGGACAGGGCCAGGTCACGCCACTGCTCCACGGGCTGTCGTTCCAGGGCCACTCGTGCGGCGTATCGAACCAGTCGATCATCACTTCGCAGGGCAGCCTGGATATCGCCGATTCGACCGGGAGCGGGGGCATGATGCAGGGATTCCATCGACTGTCGCTGGGCCCGCAGTCGTGCGGCCTCCGGTGAACGCTCGGGGGCGACCCCGGCGGGCGCCGAGGTGCCGTTGATTCGATACAGGGCGGAGTGCGTCCCTCGTCCTCCGGTGACCAGGTACAGGTGACCGTCCGGGCCGAATGCCATGTCGCTCACGTTGAATGGGCGACCGGCGGCGAAGATCTCCTCCTGGCCAGTCCAGCCAGCACCATCTTCCTCCAGGTGGACCACGAACACGCGGCCATAGGTCCAGTCAGCCAGGAACAGCGCGGACTTCCAGGGCTCCGGGAAGGAACTGTCGCCGCCGAACACCATTCCCGTCGGCGACCCCTGCGGCATGAGGGCCATGGTGGGAAGACTGTCCGGGTACCAGTCGGGCCACTTGGCCGTGCCGCCACGCCATCCAAACTCGCCACCGGAGGTCACGTGCAGGGCTCGTGGTGGTCGGTACCACGGTGTCCCCAGGTCCCACTCCATGTCGGAGTCCCACGTGAAGAGATCGCCGGTGTCATTGAAGGCCAGGTCATACGCATTGCGCAACCCTCCGGCAACGATCTCGAACTGCGTGGCTTCAGGATCGGTGCGCATGACGACGCCACCGGGAGTCATCACACCGACCGCGTGGCCGTTGGCATCCCAGAGCCGGGGGAGCAGATCGTCTTCCGCCCAGTTGCGAAACGCGGACCGCGGGTTGATGTCGGGTGGCAGTGGTGTGAGGTTGCCCTGGATGACGTAGATCAATCCATCCGGTCCCAGGACCATGGCATGGTTGCCATGTTCATTGCCGGCGCCCCAGGCGGCCAGGTGTTCCATGGAGTCGTACTGGTCATCACCGGTGGTATCCCTCAATCGCCAGATACCTCCGCCATCTTCTCCCTTGCGGGTCACCATGGCATAGAGCGCGCCATTGGTGTACAGCAGTCCCTGTGCTGCGCCGATCTCCAGGTCGATGGGTTCGACCTGCACGTCGCTGCCGCCCGGGCCGGGCAGGGTCAACCGGTACATCTTGCCGTATTGCGAGGAGACGATCAGCCGACCCGTGTCGTCGAAGGCCATGGCCACCCACGAGCCTTCTCCGGTCCCGGCTTCGTACAGGGTCTCGACGGTAAATCCCTCGGGAACCTGGAGGTCACCCTGGAGTCCAGTGGCGGCCGGTCGGCCGCCTGCGAAGACATCCGGCCATGGCCCCTGCGGACTCGAGGCGGGTCCAAAGCTGGTTGCCCGCTCCCCGGAGCCGGCCAGTCGCCAATCGGGATCGGAGACGAGACGGCCCGTTCCTGACGGTGTCGACCAGGTCATTTCGACCAGCAGCCCGGCCGGGCCACCTTCGTTCCGGCATTCAATGGTCAACGCATGTTCGCCCGCGGGCAGTGGTTCACGCCGGTGAACGGAGACGGGCCGTTGCCAGTCGGTTCCCGTGGCCACGACGGTTCCATCCAGCGAGGCCGTGAAGGTGTTGTCGCAGGCGATTCTCAGGTGCAGATCAGTGGCGGGGGCATCGAGCCGGAACGTGCGGGTCAGCGTGCACTGTTCATCATCACCTGGCTTCTGGCTGCACCAGATCCACTCGGGCTCCTGCACCAGTGAATGCGGCTGTGGCGATGGTGGTGTGATCGTCGTGCCATTGAGCGGCTGGATCGAGATGTTCCGGACCTCGATACGCATGGGCGGGCCACTGTGAACCTGGAGGGCGATGTTCCCCTCGTGACGGCGCCGCTCCGGATCCTCATCGACGACCTGGCTGAGCAGCCGATCGTTGATGTAGTGGCTCAACATCGCGCCATCGGCCACGATGCGATAGCGGTTCCACTCGTGCGGTTGGATGGGCGGGTCCTCGGTCCCGGGGATCATGCCCAGGTCGCGGTGGTTGTCCTGGAACAGGTAGGCGCGTTTCTCACCACGTCGGCTCATGATTCCACGGCCGGCGGTCTCGTACAGGATGCCGGTGTAGGTGTTGTCGGCGTCGAGGTCGGCCTGGTAGCCCTCGACGTCATGCTGGCCCCGCCGCCGGCTGCGGTACTGGATGCCGCTGTTTCCGCCCAGCAGCCGGATGTCCAGCTCGAGGACGAAATCCGAGGCGACCCCATCCCAGAAGAGGTACTCGTTGTGGGGCAGCGGCGCTTCGGCGCGGGACGCACCGACGATCATGCCATCCTCGACCCACCAGGTCTCCGGGTTGCCCGACCATCCTGAGAGGCTGACACCATCAAACAGTGGAGTGGGTTCATCCGCCAACGGAAGCAGGCAGACCGCGAGAAGTGGGATGGAGATCATCCGGGCAGTCTATGCGGACTGCGGCCGTTTCCGGGAAGTCGCTCCGCCACCGTAGGTTCCCAGGTCCAGCAGAACCGCGATGATGATCACGATGACCCCGGGGATGGACGATGGGCCGCCTTCAAAGGTGACGGTCCAGGCATATCCCAGCGTCGTGCACGGCAGGAAGATGAATCCGAGGATCGGTACCGCCATGTTCTGGTAGGCCGCGTCCAGGAACGCGGGGTCGAACAACCAGACCAGGAACAGGGCAATGCGTGGAAAACCAAGCGCCAGGATTGCGATGAGGCAGCACATGTTCGATCAGTCCCAGCGGAAGACGCCCTTCTTCCACGCGTAGACGTAGGCGACGATCGACGTGAGGATGAAGAACAGGATTCGTGCGAAGAACAGCGTCGACTCACTGCTCATGGGTTCGAGCTGGGTGAAGTCGACGGCCCAGGGATACAGGAAGATGATCTCCACGTCGAAGACGAGGAAGGTCATCGCCAGGATGTAGAAGCGGATATTGAATCGCTTGCGGGCCGTCCCGATGGGGGCCATGCCGGACTCGTAGGTCTGCTCCTTGCGATCGCCTCTTCGCTTGGGGCCCAGCAGGTGGGTGCCGGTGAGGTTGACCACGCCGAAGATCACGGCCATGACCACGATGATGGCGACCGGCAGGTAGCCACTGAGTTCAGCCAGGATGGCGGGCGAGGCAGTCATCGAAGGCGAAGTGTACGGGATCGGACGGGATTGCTGCTGCGGGAGGGGAGTGAGTCGGCCGGGGCAGAAAAAATCCCCGGGGCGGTGGTGGGTCCACCCCGGGGAGGAGGGAAGAGAGGAAGAAGCGTATTTCGGCCCCCGCCAGGTACGACATTGGGGGCCACGCCTCTCCAGGTGCCAAGGGTGATGGGCGAATCAATCGCCCGGGGTCACGGACGGGGAGCCATGTAGACGGGAACGAGGCCCGCCGACGGCGAACACGTCCTGTGTCCGCGATGGGGCGACCGAACTCCTTTCAGTCGTCCCGGGATCGGAACTTCCATGATCCGGATCCCCTCCGATGGAGAACGGTCGGCTCTTGGCCCGACCGACCGCCTCCGTCATTCAAGCGTTCTCCTTCATCAGCTGCAGCCCATGGAGGCGCCGCAGTTCATGCACTTGTAGCACGTGCCATTTCTGACCGTGATCGAGCCACAGACGTCACAGGGCGGCGCATCGCCCATGAGTGTGGCAGTGGACTGGCTGAGCCCATCCTGCGTCATCGTTTCGCTGCCACCCGGCGAAACCGTCGCCGATGGTGAGACGATCTTCTCCGTGTCGCCGGACGTGGTAGAGGAGGCCGTTCCAGGGGTTTCGTCGGTCTTCCCCCGGATGGTGTGGTCCTCGATGTCCTCGGTCATGGTCAATCGACCAGACGGTGTCGAACTCGTCTGGCCATCCGAAGCCTCCGAGCGTGTCCGTGAGCATGCATCGTCCTCCTTGACTTGCTGCAACTCATCATTGACTTGGTTCTTGCGTGAGGGGGTGTCCTGGGACCGTGTGGCACCAGGTCGCTGAGGTGCGTTGGCTTCCCGGAAGCCGGGCACGAATTCCATGCCCAGCCAGCGGAAGATGTAGTCCACGAGACTCTTGGCAAAGGGGATCTCGCGATTGGTCGTCATGCCCTGGGGCTCGAATCGCTGGTGAGCGAACTTCGTCACCAGGCTTTCGACCGGAACGCCGTACTGCAGGGCAACACTGATGGCGGTTCCGAGACTGTCCATCAGGCCACCGATCGTGGAGCCTTCCTTGGACATCGTGATGAACAGTTCGCCGGGCATGCGGTCGTCGTACATGCCGACCGTGAGGTAGCCCTCGTGGCCAGCCACGTTGAAGTGATGCGTGATGCTGCGGCGGGTATCGGGGAGCCGCCGACGCATCGGCCGCTCGATGATCCGCTCGACGATTCGCTCGACGTAGTTGACGTCGGGTCGATCGCCCTCGGTGGCGTCGCCGGTCGATGCCGCAGCCTGCAGAACCTCTTCGCTCACCTCGTCCAGGGCGGCCTCGAGATCATCGACATCCTCTTCTTCTTCGAGCGTGGCGTCGTCGGTCTTCGAGTTCAGCGGCTGGGACAGCTTGCAACCATCCCGATACAGGGCGTTTGCCTTGAGGCCCAGTTCCCAGGACATGTGGTACGCCTCGGCGATGCCCTCGACATCAGCCTCGTTCGGGAGGTTGATGGTCTTGGAGATCGCGCCGGAGATGAAGGGCTGCGAGGCCGCCATCATCCGGATGTGTCCCGACGGGGCGATGAAACGCTTGCCCGTGGGGCCGCAGGTGTTGGCACAGTCGAACACCGGGAGGTGCTCGTCCTTGAGGCCCGGGGCGCCTTCGATGGTCTGCGTTCCGCAGATGATCGTGTTGAGATCACGGATGACCTCGTCGGTGAGCCCGAGGAGGCGAAGGCCGTTGAAGGCCGGGTCGTTGCGAGCCTCTTCCACGTCCGTGATCCCGCACTCCTTGAGCACGTTCTCAGGCATGCTCCAGGCAGTGAACGCCTGGGCGATGTCGAAGACGGACGGCAGTTGCCCCATGACATCGGACAGGTCGGACGTGCCGTAGCCCTTGCTCATCAGGAAGTCCCGGAAGTTGTCGCCGGTACCGTCCCAGGAATTGGGCATGGGAACATCAAGTTCCAGTTCGCCCATGACCCAGGCCAGGATGCGGGTGGTCTCTTCCTCGGAATAGCCCAGTGACATCAGGGCGGGACGCAGGGACTGGTTGGCGATCTTGAAGTACCCGCCGCCGGCGAGCTTCTTGAACTTGGTCAGGGCGAAGTCCGGCTCGACGCCGGTGGTGTCGCAGTCCATGAGCAGGCCGATCGTGCCGGTTGGCGCAATCACGGTGACCTGGGCATTGCGATACCCGTGGTCCGTTCCCAGCTCAAGGGCCTCATCCCAGGTGCCCATGGCCCGGGTGGACAGGGCATCGGCATTGGCGATGGACATGGTGTCGGCGTTCAGTCGACGGTGATCGATGGACACCGGTGGAATGTCAAGTGATTCCCAGTTGCTGGAGTCGCGAGATTCGCCATGAGCGGCTCGCCGGTGGTTCCGGATCACGCGAAGCATGGAATCGGCGTTGTCTGCGAATCCCGGGAACGGGCCGTGTTCCGCAGCCATCCGGGCACTCATGCCATAGGACCGACCAGTGAGGATGGCCGTGATGGAACCGCAGATGGCTCGGGCATCCTCCGAGTCGTAGGGGATGCCAGCCTGCATGAGCATGGCGCCGAGGTTGGCATACCCGAGACCGAGCGTTCGATAGCGGTAGCTCTTCTCGGCAATGGACTGGGACGGGAAGGCCGCCATGAGCACCGAGATTTCCAGCACGATCGTCCACAGGTCGACCGCATGCTCGAATCCCTCGACGTCGAAGACCCGCGTGGACGAGTCGTAGAACTTCATGAGGTTGATCGAGGCGAGGTTGCAGGCCGTGTCGTCGAGGAACATGTACTCGCTGCACGGGTTGGACGCGTTGATTCGACCACTCTGGGGGCAGGTGTGCCACTGGTTGATCGTCGAATCGAACTGGAGTCCCGGGTCGGCACACTGCCAGGCTGCCCGGCAGATCTGGTCCCACAGGTCACGGGCGGGCAGCTCGCGGGCCACTTCGCCATTCGTTCGATTATGAAGCAGCCAGGGCTCGTCGTTGGCGACGGACTCCATGAACTCATTGGTGAGCCGGACCGAGTTGTTGGAATTCTGGCCGCTGACCGTCTGGTAGGTCTCGCCGTTGAAGTCGTAGTCAAGGGTCAGGGCCAGGTCCTCGGCCAGGGCCTGCTGGCTGTCGGACAGGTGCTTCATGCCCTCGACCATCGCGGCGACCTTGAGTTCCTCGCGGACCTTCCAGTTGACGAAGGATTCGATGTCCGGGTGATCGGCGTCGAGGCACACCATCTTGGCAGCTCGTCGTGTTGTTCCGCCGGACTTGATGGCGCCCGCTGCGCGGTCGCCGATCTTGAGGAAGCTCATCAGGCCGGAACTGCGGCCACCACCGGAGAGCGGTTCATCGGCGCCCCGGATGGATGAGAAGTTCGTTCCTGTTCCGGAGCCGTACTTGAACAGCCGGGCCTCGCGTGTCCAGAGGTCCATGATGCCGCCGGCCTTCACGAGGTCGTCACAGACTTCCTGGATGAAGCAGGCGTGTGGCTGGGGATGCGAATAGGCATCCTGGGCCGGCATGGCCTTGCCACTCATGGGATCATTGACGAAGTGACCCTGCGGTGGGCCGGAGATGCCATAGGCCCAGTGCAGACCGGTGTTGAACCACTGGGGACTGTTGGGTGCTGCTGCCTGGTGCAGCATCATCCAGCAGAGTTCGTCATAGAAGGCCTTGGCGTCTTCGGCGGTGTCGAAGTAGCCGTGCTTCTCGCCCCAGGCCCGCCAGCAGCCGGCGAGGCGATGGATGACCTGGCGGGCAGACCGTTCCGGACCCGTGACGGGGTTGCCGCCCTTGTCCCGCACCTGGCTGCCATCGTCATCGAACTGCGGCACGCCGGCCTTGCGGAAGTACTTGCTGACCATGATGTCGGTGGCCAGCTGGCTCCAGTTCTTCGGGATCCACGCATCAGTCATCTCGAAGACGAGTGATCCGTCGGCGTTCGTGATTCGGCTGGATCGTCGCTCCCACTCAACGGTGGAAAAGACGTCCTGATCTGCTGTTGTAAATCGGCGAGTGATCTGCATGTCGTACCTTGGCCTTCCGTGGCTCTTCCAGGTTCGGTCGTTCGTCCGTGAAGTCGTTCCTGTTGTTGTCTCGTGATCGTGAATAAAACGTTTCAGTGCAGCATTCGCGGCAGCGTCAGGCCCTCCTGGTCCTGGTACTTGCCGCGTCGGTCTGCATAACTGGTCCCGCAGACACTGTCGGCACGAAGGAAGATCATCTGGGCGATGCCTTCATTCGCGTAGACCTTCGCGGGAAGCGGTGTGGTGTTGCTGATCTCCAGGGTGACCTTGCCTCGCCACTCGGGTTCCAGTGGCGTGACATTGACCACCAGACCGCATCGGGCATAGGTGCTCTTGCCGACACAGATGGCCAGCACATCGCGGGGCACTTCGATCCACTCGACCGTTTCGGCCAGGGCGAAGCTGTTGGGTGGAATGATGACATGGTCGACATCGTTGTCCGCGGTGTCGACGGTCAGGAAGAGGTCATCGGTGAAACGCTTGGGATCCACGACGGCGACACCACCGGACGTGGTGTTCGTGAAGATCTTGAATCGAGTGCCGACGCGAACGTCATAGCCGTAGCTGGAGACGCCATAGGACACGACGCCTTCTGCACACTGTTCGTTGTGCATGGGCTCGATGCGAATGTCATCGAGAATCTGTTGATCGCTGAGCACCGCCACCTGTGACTTCCCTTCATGCTTGACGAGCGAGTGGCCCGTCATGGCCAATCACGTCTGCTTCATGTGAATACCGGACGTCTGCTGGTCAGTCATCGCGACGGGACGCGTCGTGTCGCGTTCGTTCGCGGCCCAGCCAGACTTGAACCCGGTTTTCATGAAGACCTTTCGATCCACCTCTGCCCACTCCCACTCCAGTCCACCAAGGCGATGCGTGCCTCTTCAGCGGGACCCTGGTACGGACGTGATGTCCGCTGAAGGCCCCTGGAAGCGTGACCGCCCATACAGGGGTCGTATCGTACTACTACATCTTGTGTCTGCAACAATGCCGCACACACAATCTTGGTATTCCGAATCTGAACCTGCGTAAACATCCCATGCTGCGGACCTTATCCACCTCGTCTCACCGGCTCAACCTGTCGCGACCGCGGTGGAAAACCTGTCTGGAGGACCCTTGAGGGCCGATTTTGGTGCTGCGGACTCATGGTCAATCGGGCCTGATACCATCAGGAACCATGGTGGAAGCAGGGATGCAACTACTGGAAGGGCTCACCGAGGCCCAATTGGAGGCGGTCACCACGCTGGAGGGGCCGCTGTTGGTCCTGGCCGGTCCCGGGTCCGGCAAGACCATGGTGGTGACCCGGCGAGTGGCTCACCTGGTTGCCGAGGGCACCGATCCGGCTCGCATCCTCGCCCTGACCTTTACCAACAAGGCTGCCGCGCAGATGCGTGAACGCGTGTCCGCGCTCGTGGGTGACACCGTCACCGCCGGCATGCAGGTCAGCACGTTCCACGCGTTCTGCGCTCGCCAGTTGCGGATCTGGTCGGATGCGGCCGGTGTGTCACCGAACTACTCGATCTGGGATACGACGGATCAGCGTGATGCGGCGAAGCAGGCGGTTGCCGACGCAGGCATGAGCACGTCCAACTGGCCACCGGCATCGGTGCTGTCGACGATTTCCGCTGCGAAGAACCGGCTCGTTGATGCCGCGACTTTCGAGCAGGAAGCGACGGACTTCAACGATCGCATGGTCGCCAAGGTCTACAACCGCTACGAAGCCATCCTGCGGCGCAATGATGCACTGGACTTCGATGATCTCCTTCGACTGGTTGCTCGGATGCTCCTTGATAACCCTTCGGTGAGCGCCTCGTTCCAGCAGCGCTGGCAGTACATCCTGGTTGATGAATACCAGGACACCAATCACGCGCAGTTCATCATCGCCTCCAGCCTGGCGCAATCCCACCGCAACATCTGCGTGGTCGGTGATCCGGACCAGTCGATCTACCGTTGGCGTGGCGCCGATATTCGGAACATCCTCGACTTCGAGGAGCATTATCCCGAGGCTCGCGTCGTTCCCCTCGGCCGGAATTTCCGAAGCACCGGGCACATCGTGTCTGCTGCGGCCGGCTTGATTTCCTGCAACACGTCCCACCGGCACAAGGATCTGCATACGCAGCTGGACGACGGGGCACCGATCACCATCCGGACCTGTCTCGATGAGCACGAGGAAGCCGAGGCCATCGTGAATCACTTCCGGGCCGCGGCGGCCCAGGGGCGGCCATGGAAGGAAATGGCCGTCCTGTACCGCATCAACAGCCTCAGCCGGGTGCTGGAAGACGCGTTCCGGCGTGCTGATATTCCCCACGTGGTCGCACGCGGTACGGCGTTCTATGAACGACGCGAGATCAAGGATGCCCTGGCCTACCTGCGACTGCTGCTGAATCCCAATGACGACATCGCCCTTCGCCGGATCATCAACGTCCCGACCCGGGGCATCGGCAAGACCACGCTTGATCGCGTCGCGGCCCATGCCACCGCCACGGGCTGCCGATTGGGCGAGGCGATTCGACAACCCTCCGGCGTTCCGGAACTGACCGATCGTGCCCGCAAGGCGCTGTCCCGGTTCACCGAGATGGTCGATGGGTGGCGGGAGGCGATGACGAGTTCCCTGCTGGGGCTCGACCTGGCAGACGTCGTGTCCATGGTGCTGCGGGACTCCGGTCTCGAGGCAGCGATGGTCAATACCGATGATGGTGAAGACCGGGTCGAAAACCTGTCGGAACTCGTGAGCGCAGCGGCCGATCGGCCCATCGAGCCAGATGAGGAGGGCAACCTCCCGGACCTGGATCGACAACTGGCGCACTGGCTGGAGTCCATTGCGCTGGTCAGTGATTCGGATGCGATCGATCCGGAGTCAGGCGCCGTGACCCTGATGACGCTTCATGCGGCGAAAGGGCTCGAATTCGATGTCGTCGCGGTGGCGGCGCTGGAACAGGGCGTCCTGCCGCACTCGCGATCCGCGATGGATCCGGAGTCCCTCGAGGAGGAACGGCGGCTGTGCTACGTGGGCATGACCCGTGCCCGCCTGGATCTGCTCATGACTCGAGCGATGATGCGGACTCATCGTGGCCTGCGTGATCGCACCATGTCCAGTCCCTTCCTTGACGAGATTCCCGCGGCACACGCCCAGGTCGTCATGCCCGTGGAGCCCTGGCAGAACACGGCATCCTCGACACCGCGGGGGCCGACCCTGTTCAAGGTGGGGGACCAGGTCGAGCATCCCCGGTTCGGACTCGGGCGGATCCAGCGGGTCATGGCCCGGCCACGCGGCACGACGGCTACGATCGACTTCGACGAATACGGTCCCCGGACGCTGCTGGTTGCGCAGGCCGGCCTCGAACGCGTCGGCGCCGAGTACGACGATACCGGGGCCTGAACCACGGAATCGGATCATGCCAACCAGTCCGGCACAACCGATCATCGACCGCTGCCTCGAGGAGAACTTCGTTGCCGCTGGCGTGGTGCCGGCCAGGCGGAGTCCCACGGCGGCGCAGTTCCAGGAGTGGTTGGCGGAAGGCCGTCATGGGGAGATGCACTGGATGGCCGAGCACGTCGACGTGCGGGTGGATCCGCGGGAGCTGGTCCCCGGGGCCCGGAGCGTCATCGTTGTGGCGGACCGATACGACGGGTCGTCGGACGACAACCGGCCACCCGGTGGTGGCCGCATCGCCCGTTATGCCCGTGGCCGTGATTACCACCGGTACATGAAGAAGCGACTGCATCGTGTTGCCGATGCCCTGCTGGCGGATCACCCCGGGGAGGTCTTCCGGGCCTGCGTCGATACCGCGCCCATCCTGGAGCGCGAGGTGGCTGCTGCAGCGGGGCTTGGTGCCATCGGCAAGCACACGCTGTTGATCGAGCCTGCGGTCGGATCGTGGCTGCTGCTGGGTGAGATCGTCACGACGCTGGAGGTCGAGCCGACCGGAAGCGATGAGCGTCTTGATCCCTGTGGAACGTGCACCCGTTGCATCGAGGCCTGCCCGACCGATGCCATCACGCCCTGGTCGGTTGATGCGAGCCGCTGCGTGAGCTACCTCACGATCGAGCATCGGACCAGGATCGACCCGGCATTCCACGAGGGCATGGGAGACTGGTTGTTCGGTTGCGATCTCTGCCAGGAAGCCTGTCCACACAATCAACCGACGGATCGCACGGCTTCTTCATCCCGGGAGGCCCAGTACGAGGCGCGTTCGGAGGGGCGAGACGCTGCTGGCGCTTCGTTCGACATCCGCGAGGTTCTTGACTGGACCGAGGAGGATCGACGCCGGGCCTTCGAGACCTCGGCGATGAAACGGGCCAAGTTGGGCATGATGCGCCGGAATGCCGTGATCGTCGCGGGCAACCTGGCCCGAGGCGGCGGGGCACCGGATCTGCTGGATCGCCTGGCGCAATTGGCGGCGGATCCGTCAGAAGACGAACTGGTTCGAGCAACCGCTCGTGATGTGTTGGCTCAGCTCGGCGACGGTGCGGTCGAAACCTAGATCGTATCGATGCCACTCATCGCCTGGTTCAATTGATCCTGCGTTGAGATCGTGCCGTTCTGCAGTTTCGTCAGGACGTCCTGCAACTGGGCAACGGCCATCGCACCACCATCGAATCCAGGTGTCTGGCCGGCCATTTCATCACCATCGATCATCCAGCCCTCGGGCGTCTTGACCATGCCGCCGGGCTCGGACTGGCCCATGATGCTCATGTTGACGGTGGCTCGGTCTCCATTCACCGCGATGGAAGAGGGGTCCAGTCGCATGGCCGAGAGCATGTTCAGCATGCCCATGCCCATCTCCAGTTCCGGGGGCAGGGTGCCGCCGAACTTGGCCTTGGCCGTGGACTGGATGTCGAGAATCAACTCCAGCACTCGACCGCTCATTCGCATCTGCTCCACGACTGCCGGGGAGGAACTCGTGGCGGACGCCATCATGATGAGCATGAGTTTCCCGCCATCGCCGGAACTCGCCGCGGCGTTGAACGCAGCGACCAGGTCCTGGGGCGAGGCGTAGGCCTTGCTCGCAATGCCCCGGGCGGACGCGGAGGAGGCGGCACTCGAGCCACCGCTGGAGGCGAGATCATTCCGCGGCATCGTTCTCGTGGTCGTCGCTGTCGTGGTCGACAGGGCCGGCATGGCCTCGCCTGCGAGGTAGGCCTTGTTGGCCTCGAGATTGGGCTGCATCTCCTGGAACGTCGAGGTCCGGCTGGCGGACTGCAGGACGGCGTCGATCGCCTTGGTGCCTTCTTCGGCCGCGGTGTCACGCTGGCTGCGGGCCTCATCGGCTTCCAACTTCCAGGCGTCCCGGTTGCCCATTTCATCATTGCTGGCCAGCAGTTCCAGCATCCGGATCCATTCGTCCAGTCCATGGACGCGGGTGGTCCACAGGTCGGCCTCAGCCAGTTCGATCCGGGCAGTCAGCAGGGACACCTCGTCCTTGGCGAGGCGACCATCGCCACCACGTCCGGCCTTGCGGGCATTCGCGTTGGCGGTGCGAAGATCACGGCTGGCCTGTTCGTAGGCCTGGCTCAATTCTCCGGACATCCAGTCCGAGATCTGCCTGCTCATCAATGTGATCTCGGCGTCGAGCGTGTTCAGCGTGCCCCGGGCCTGTGCGGCGGCATCGTTGGCCTGTTGACTGGACTGCTGCAGGGAGCCGTGGGCGGCCTTGATCTCCTCCAGCATCTCCTCGAGGTCGACCTGCGATCGATCGAACATCGACTTGGCCGGGCGATAGGCCAGTTCCAGCGTCAATTCCTTACGCATCATCTCGGCCTCGATCCGGTCGGCTTGCCGCTCCAGGTCGATGGCTTCCTCGATCTTCGGGAATCGCTGCAGTGGTCCCACCAGTCCGGCTTCCTCGCGAAGGCGACTGGCCTGGCGAAGCAGGCGAGCGACTTCCTCGGCGGAACCCTGGAGGAACTCCATCGTGATCCGGACGGGTTCTTCCATCTGGGAGGTCTGCTGCCGAACTTGTTCAAGCTGTGACGAGATCTGGTCTCGCCGAGTATTCAGGTGGTCGGCACTCTGCAGGGTGTCCGCGCGCTCGCGGGTCTCGGCGAAGGTCGAGAGCCGAGCAGCCACGTCCGCCTTGGCTCGCAGCCGGAGGAGGTCATGGCGGATGGCGACTTCCATCGCGTTGATCTTGCTCATCTGGATGATGGCCAGGTGCAACTGGATGGAGGCCAGGAGCCGATCACGGGTCGCCATCTGTTCCTTGGTTCCGTTCGAGACGCTCTTGAGTTGTCCGACGATCCGCTTCAGGTCAGCCGGATTGGATCCGGCCAGGAAGGTGTCGCTGGCCGCTTGGTTGATCGCGGCGGCAGCCTCCATCCGAGCAGCGGCGTTGGCGTCGTCACAGGACGTCAGCGAGACGGTGGACAGGGCCAGGAGGCCCGCGGAAATGAGTCGGACAGGGCGCAGTCTCATGAGTGCTCCTCGCAAGGGTCGAGCCGGCAAGTGTAGCGGATGGACCCGTGGGGGAACGCCTTCTGGCGGGTCACCGGTCCTCGACCGGGGCCGATTCGGCATCGTCCCGGGCATCCGGGGCAGCCTTCGCGGGAGGGGCCCAGGGCGTGTACTCGACCGGCCACTCCCGGTGATGGCGGTCATTCATGGCCTCAACCCATTTCTTCCAGGCCCGACGAGCGGGGGACCCCCCGGGGTTGAAGGCCGGCTCGAAGCCCTTGACGTCCGGGTGGGGCCACCGGGCCTCCGAACGAGGCAGGGCGTACTGGTAGGTCAACGAGTCCTCCGGGGAAGACCAGTCGAGCATCCGGCGACCATCCAGTTCCAGTCGATTCAATGTCAGGAGGTTGCTCGTGCGGACTCGGTCGTCCGGGCGGCGACTCGAATGCAGGCGGAATCGGCCGCCCGAGGAGCCGCCATGGCAGGCCTTTGATCCGCACTTGTTCAGCAGCCAGGTGTCGTGCACCTGGGTACGGAAGGTCTGCAGCACAGCGGGCTCGGTCAGGACCTTGATGTCGCCATACAGGTCGCGGGCTCGCAGGGCGAACATGACCTCGACGATCTTGACCGGCTCGGCCTTGGCAAAGGCCGCTCGGCCGGCGGCATCATCGGGCAGCAAGGTGCTGTTTCCGTACCGGTCGAACAGCGATCGGATGGTGGTGACGGGAACACGCAATCGCGGGGGGTTGTCCAGGTCGATCTCGTAGACCCGCACCAGGTTCACGTCCTCGTCCGAGACCAGCGGCGGCATGTCATTTCCACGGGCCGGTGTACTCGTTTCGGGACTGGTCTTCCGCGTGGCTTTCAATGCCAGGCGGGCTTGAACACGACGCAGCAGTCGTCGGCCCAACTCCGAGTCATGGAGTTGGATGAGCTTCTCGAGATCCTTCTCGGCTTCCTCGAGGCGCCCTTCGTCCATCAGCCACTGGCAGAAGCCCAGGTAGGCCTGGACGTCTTCCTCGTTCAGCCGACCTCGCAACTGCTCGTAGCGTTCCTGGAAGCTCGGGAGCAGCTTTACCAGGGCCACGTCTTCACGCTTGAACTCGTGGGGAACGTCATGGATGAGCAGGCGGACGATATCGAAGCCGTCCACGACGAGGAGACCTTCCCGGCGTCTCCCGTCCTGCAGGAGGACGATGGCCGGTGCCGGTTCATCCAGGTCATGCAGCCGGATCATCGAGAAGATCAGTGACGGGTCGAAGGTCTGGGTCTCACCGGTGCGTGAGCGCACCGTGATGCGGTCCGGTGATTCCTCGACGAGATGTCCCGCGATGGAATGCAGCCGTGACGGGTAGACGATGACCCGTGGCAGCGGGGCGTCTGGTGTCGAGTCGGGTGCGGGTTCGCCAGCCTGTCCGTTGGTGTTGGCTGGTGGTGTGGTCGTCGGGTCCGCGGGTTGGAACAACCAGGCGGTGGCCCAGATCGACATGGCGGCCAGGATCATCATGAAACCGATTCGTCGTCGGCATTCATCGTGCTGAGGATGCCGGTCTGCCGGAGGATGGCGGCGATCCGTTGGCCATTGGCCATCGTGGAGGCGTCCAACTCGGCCGCCAGTTGATCACGCTCCTGTTCCATGCGGAGGAAGTCCATGGCCATCGAGCACATCGTGTCGGTCGACATCTTCTCAAGCGGATCGATGCCCTCGCGATAGACCAGGCGTGCGGCCAGTGACTTGGCGGCCATCCACATCAGATACGTTTCGGGGATGTGCGTATGCAGGCGGTCCTCCGCGATCTCGAGCAGGGATGCCGGCAGATGCTCGTGCACGACGTCACGCATCAGTTCCAGGTCGTCACCGGTGAGTTCGCCGATGGCGGGCTCGATGGCATCCGCCGTTCGGATGACCGAACGACTGAGTCGAATGCTCATCTCCGGCAACTGCACATCGCACTGCTGGCAGTGGAGACGGACCAGGAGTTGGGCCTCGCGGCGGGCGAACGAGCGGAGCTTGGCCAGGACTTCCGGAACGAACCGTGGTTTGATCGCCAGGAACTCTTCGGTGGTCAGCATCATGCTGGCAATGATCTCGTAGCTCGAGCAGATCACGCCGCACTTGTTGGCAGACGAATCCTTGAAGATCAGCGTGCCCACGGCGGCCAGTTCGGAACGGGCCTGCGGTGTCAGGAACAGGTTGGCGCCCTCCACGACGATCCGGCTCGAGGAGGACCCGTCCGGTCGCAGGAATTCCCTCCAGTTGCGTTCGTGAATGGTCGCGGGGCGTCCGCCGCAGGGGACGAAGGCATCAGCGACGACGCGGTTGTGCAGGCTGTTGCGGAGGCGGACGCCATCCGTCTCGTCCAGGCTGGTGACCCGGCCCGAGGGAGGCAGTCTCTCGGGATTGAATTCGGCAATGGGCAGTCCCGCCTCGACGAGTCGATGCAGTTCCTCGTGATCCAGGCCGTCAGGGCACTCCGCGGAGCCACTGCCGTCGGCAATCCCGACGAAGCGGACGTTCTTGCCGAAGTCACGGACCAGGATGCGGATCAGGTTGCCACCGACATCGCCGTCGGGACCACCGGTCAGCTTGACGGTGAAGGTCTGCTTCCGGGGATCGATGCCGATCGCGTTCAGGCCGACCTCGAGGAACACCGCGACGCCCTCGGACGTGACGCCGTATTCCTTGTGGTTGATCCCGGCCCCGGGCTTGGAACTCATCAGGGCCGTCGGCACGGGGTAGCCGCGACGCTGGGCCCGATCCACGATCCAGTCGATCAGGGCCGGCGTGATGTTCTCGTCCGGTCCCAGGTACAGCAGTTCACGCTCACCAAGCCGGTCGACGATGCTGGCCGTGGTCTTCTCATCCGGCGTGATCAGGTCAAGCAGCGAGTCGACGAACCCCTTTACCGCGCGGTCTGCCCGGGCGCCGGGTGCCACGAGCACGGCGGCCTTCGAGCCACCCTCGGGGATGTCCTTGTTCTTCAACTGCTGGGCCTGGGCCAGGCCCCAGGCTTCGTCGTACAACCGCTCGGCCTCCCGGGCATGTTGTGCGGCGCTGCGTGGAATGATGGCGCGGATACCGCCGCGGGCGATGTTGCGGAATCGCACGTGGAATCCATTGGATCCCCGCCCGTGCACGAAGAACACACCGAAGGGCACATCGGGCCGGTCCTCCGACTGGAGGAACTGCGGGTCCAGTCGCATCGCCAACGCATAGCGACCGTCCACGTAGATATTGGTCTTCAGCACCATCGTCGTCGCGGTGAGCATCGCCTTGAGGATCGTCCGGGCATCTTCCAGGTCGACCTCGTCATCGAAGCGACTCCGGATGGCGGCCGAGCGGTCATCGAAGACCGTGTCGTCCAGCGGATGGTGGGGGTTGAATCGATCCAGGAAGAGGTCGCAGACGGCCAGTGACAGCTCGATGTTCTCTTCCGCCAGTCGACGAATCCGCTCCGCGGTGAAGGCGTACCGGTTGATCTTCAGCAGCCGCTGGTGGACGAGGTCACACAGGGCTTCGAACAGTTCCGCGTGCGTGAGATCGAGGGCCTCGTGCCGCCGACTCAGGTCGATGCTGCGCTGGTGGACCCACTTGATGCGCCGCAGGTCGTACTCGACACGCCCCCAGAGGGCGCCGTCCGGATCGATCGCGCCCTCGGGGCCCTGAACGACGAATCCCAGGATCGTGATCGTGCCGTTGTCGCCGTCGGCAATGGTGTCCAGGTACGCGCGGTGGATGTTGATCGCGGAATGGCTGAGACGATCGGCGATTCGCTCGAGCATCGTCCGCCGCGTGCTGTTGCCCACGGCGATGGAGATGCGGCTCTGCAAGGGATCCGCTTCCGGTTCCAGCGTGATCGCGGCGCCGTCGGTGCCCGTCACCTTCCGGTACATCTCGTAGTGCTTGGCCATCCGCAGTGGCGTCAGCGTGAGCACGTAGTCGGCGGAGCATCGCTCGAGGAAGTCCGTGATCTGCTCCGGTGTCCAGTCGGGCATCTCCTGCTGCGCGTAGGCCAGGATCTCCGTCCGCTTCTCCTGTTGGGCCGGGTCCTCGAGATCACACCGTGGGCTGTCACCAAACTCGAACGTGTCCAGGACCAGTGAGCCATCTTGGGCGGTATGGATCTTGGCCGTCCGAAGCGGTTGATCCGTCGGGAGTTCCGCAACCAGCTCGGCCAGCACGCCGGGATAATCCAGCGGTCGCATCGATGTCCACTGGGAGCCGTCCTCGCTCCGCAGCGTCATCTCGATGGGCCGTCCGGACGCCCGGGCCGCGATGATGGCACGCAGGTGAACCAGGCGAGTGTCCTCGTCCGTGTCCTGGAAGTACATCGGGGGCATCTGCTCCAGGAACCATGGCACGACCTGTTCCGAATGGGATCGCAGGCCACTGGTCAACTGGTCGATCACGGCTTCCGTATCGACCTGGGCCCCGGCGATGTCCGGGGTCGGATTGTGCGAATTCTCGCCCATCGCGGAACTGTATCCGGGGCCTCTAGACGCTGCAACGAGAACATTCCGTAACGGCTGACCAGGCACCGTCGTGCTAGGCTCCGCACCATGTCCACGGCAGTCTCCATCGGGATGTTCGACGGCGTCCACCAGGGCCATCGTGCGCTGGTCGATCGGGCCCGGGAACTGGTGGGTCCGGAGGGCCGCGTGGTCGTGGTGACCTTCGAGCCCAGTCCAGCCGCCATCCTGGCACCCGGTCGGGAGCCCGCCCGGCTGACGATGGCCTCCCAGAGGACCGAGGCCCTCCAGGCGGCAGGCGTGGATCATGTCCATGTGCTGGACACGACGACGGACCTGCTGGCGATGGACGCCCGGTCCTTCATTGATGACCTCTGCCGACAGCATCAGCCCGATCACATCGTGGAGGGACCTGACTTTCGCTTCGGCCATCAACGAGGCGGTGACCTGGATCGACTCCGCGAGATCGGCCGGGACCAGGGCTTCGGGGTCCACGTGGTCGAGGTCGTGGAGACCACGCTCCTGGATCGTTCCGTTGTCCCGGTCCGCAGCTCGGTGATTCGGCGCCTGCTGGACCGCGGTCGCGTGCGCGATGCCAACGTGATGATCGGTCGTCCCTGGCAGGTCCGGGGGACGGTCGAGTCCGGTCACAAGCGTGGGCGGGAACTGGGGTGGCCAACGGCCAACCTCGAGACCGCTGACCTGCTGCTGCCGGCAGACGGCGTCTACGCCGGGGTCGGCCTCATGGAGGATGGCACGCGTTGGCCGGCAGCCGTGAGCGTTGGTACCAATCCGACCTTCGGTGACGGTCGGCGATCCTGCGAGGTCCACCTCCTGGAATTCAACGGCCCGGTCGATTCCTATGGCTGGACGCTGTCCGTGGAACTCCATCACTGGCTGCGGGAGCAATTGGTCTTCGACTCGATCGAGGCCCTGAAACGGGCCATCGGACATGACCTGGATCGCGTGCGGGAACTGGTCGCCCGGTAGAGTATGGCCACAGCCATGTTCAAATACGAATCCAATACCGACCTGGCCAACATCGCGGCGCTGGTGGCAGACGCCGGGCGGATCGTTGTCACGACGCACGCCAAGCCTGATGGTGATGCCATCGGATCGGCCATGTCGATCCGACGGGCCCTCGGGGACCGCGTCGATGTCCTGCTGATGGGACCGGTTCCCTCGGCAATCCGACTGATTGCCGGCTCGACCCCCTGGATCGACGCCTCGCAGCAGATGCCCGAATCCGGCGAGGACCTGGTGCTGGTGGTGGACACCGGTGCCTACAGCCAGGTCGAACAGGTGGCGCCCTGGCTGCGGGAACGGCAGGATCGGATCATCGTGCTGGATCACCATGCGTCCGGGGATGACATGGGTGGTCTCCGGTGGGTTGATACGAAGGCAGCGTCGTGCACGCTGGTCATGATGGATCTCCTGGACACGATGGGACTGCCGATCACGGGCGGTCCCGAGAGCGTGGCCGAGGCGCTGTTCTGTGGACTGGCGACCGATACCGGGTGGTTCCGATTCAGCAATGCCGACTCCCGCGCCTTTGCCGCCGCATCACGACTGCTGGAGATCGGCGTGGATCGAGATGGTCTGTATCGCACGATCGAGGAAACGGCGCGTCCCACTCGGCTGGCGCTCCAGGCCCGGGCGATGCAATCGCTGGAACTCCTGCACGATGACCGTTGTGCCCTGATGTCACTGCATCCGCGGGACTTCAAGGAGACCGGCGGGAACCAGGGTGAACTGGCCGGAACCGTGAACATCCCGATGGAGATTGCCTCCGTGGAATGTTCCGTCCTGCTCTGCAGCGAGGGGGACGCGGAGACCAAGATCAGCTTCCGATCCAAGCCGCCCAAGCGTGCCGGTGGTCCGTTCGTTGATGCCAGCGCGCTGGCCCGCCAATTGGGTGGGGGTGGTCATGTTCACGCGGCGGGCGCCCGGGTTGCCGGACCGATCGACGTGGCCCGGGATCGGATCCTCGAGGTCACCAGTGAACTGGGTGCCACCGAATGAGGCGTTCGCCTCGCAAGTGGATCATCAGCGGGATCATCTTGATGGTGTTTGCCACCATCGTGGTGATCGTCGGCCTGGCCTGGTCGATCTCGACCTTCGACATGCGCCAGGTAGTCATGCCCGGTTCGGTCGAGTTCGAACTGGACCAGCCCGCGACGCTGAACGTGGGCTACGAGCCGATGTCCAAAGTGGACGGCGCCGACTACGTCTCTCCCGAGGAGCCCACCATGACGCTCAGCCTGGTGTCGGTGGACAGCGGGGCGGAGGTCACGCTTGAGTCGCCGGGACTGAAGGCCAACTACAAGTTGCTGGAACGTCAAGGTCGGATGATCGCGACCGCGGACCTCGGTGCGGGTCGGTGGCGACTGGTCGGGGTGGCCCCGTCGGATGACGATCGCTCCGCGGTGTACGCCTACGGGACCTTCACCGTCATGGCCGTGGTCATGCCCATCCTGGTGGGGGCCCTGGTGGCCGCGATCATGGGGCCGGTCGGCCTGGGATGCCTGATCGTGGGCATCGTGATGCGAGTTCGTGCCGGAAAGGCCGTGCCATCGCCATCGGAGGGGTAGACTTGAGGTGGAATTCACCTCCACCTGTCTGCGGAGCGACGATGAGCAACCACCAGAAGGATGAGATCAAGCGGGTCGTCGGGATGGTCAGCCGGCGCGAACGGTTGTCTGCCGGCCTGGCCTGGTTCAGTCTCGTGGCATTGGCCCTGGCCGTGGTGGCCGTCGTGCTGGCCATGGTTGATCGACTCGGCGCCGAGGCCTGGGTCCCGTGGACGTTGTTCATCGTGGCCAGTGCCATCATCGCGGTGCTTGCGGGCATCGTTGGCTGGTGGCGGAGCCGACCGCTCCCCCTGGAGACCGCTCGACAGATCGACTGGCGCCTGGGCTTGAAGGATCGGCTCTCATCTGCATTGGCCTGTTCGGATCGAGAGGATCCGTTTGCACGAGCGTTGGTAGAGGACGCACGGACCGTGGCCGGTTCGCCACAGGTTCGCGAGTCGACCAAGCGGCGGTTCCGCGTCTCGCCTCCACCATTCTGGTGGGCCACGCCGGCCCTGGCCGTGGTGGCCCTGGTCATCACGTTCTTCGGCCAGTGGGATCTGCTCTCCGCGCGGCAGATCGAGACGGTTGATCTCGAAGAAGTCCGTGCCAATGCGGTGGAATCGGTAGACGCAACGGTTGATGCCATCAAGGAAGACCCGGCCTTGTCCGAGGCGATGGCGGATGCGATTGCGGACATGGAGGCCCAGATGGAGGGCTCCCTGGACTCCAAGCAGGACGAGGAGTCGATCCGTCGCGAGGCGCTCAAGCGCGTGTCGGAACTGGATCGTCGCCTCGAGGATCTCCTGAACGGCACCGAGGGCCAGGCCCTGGAGCAGTTGGAAGAATCACTCAAGTCACTCAACTCGACGGAAGACAGCCCGATCAAGGAACTGGTCGAGGCGCTGTCGAAGGCGGATTTCGGCAAGGCCGAGGACGCCCTGTCGGCGCTCGATCAGAAGATCCAGTCCAGTGACATGACCCAGGCCCAGCGTGATCAGGCGGCCGCGGCGTTGAAGGATCTTGCGGAACAACTCCGTGACCTCTCGTCCGATCAGCAGGCGCTTTCCGACGCGCTCAAGCAGGCGGGGTTGGACCCCGGTCTCGCCTCTGATCCCGAGGCCCTGAAGAAGGCCCTGGAGCAGGCCTCGCAACTCAATGAAACGCAGAAGCAGCAGCTCAAGGAAATGGCCGAGTCGAGCGAGCAGGTCAAGAAGATGCTCGAGGAACTGGCCGAGGCCACGGAACAGGCCTGCTCCAACTGCAAGAACGGCAAGTCCGGCGGCAAGCAGAGCGAGTCGCAGCAGGCCTGCAAGGGCATGTCCCAGCAGCTGAGCCAGATCGAGCAACTCCAGGACATGATCAACAAGGCCAAGTCCGCCCGGAGCGCCTGCCAGAGTCAATGCGACAAGCTGGGGCAGGGACTCGCCAAGCAGGGGGCCTGCAACGGCCCCAAGCCGGGTGTCGGGGGGATGGGGGGCCAGGGGCAATCGGTCGGTGAAGAGGTCACGGCCAGCAATACCACGCTTCAAGATGACAGCGGATCCGCGGGGAATGGTCCGGTGGTCTCCAGCATGCCGGTCGAACGGGCGTCCGACGTTGGTACTTCGGGCATGACCTTTACCCAGGCTCGCCAGGCCGCCCGCGAGGGATTCGATGAGGCCTTCAACGAGAGCCGTCTGCCTCGCCAGTATCACGAGGCCCTCAAGCACTACTTCGGTGACCAGGCTGCGGTTGAGAAGGCGGTGGAGTCAGACGCGAAGGAATCAACCGAGGCTTCCGACGAGAAGCCGGCGGAGAAGTCCAACGGGGGCGCGTCCGGTGGAGCGCAATAGCGGCTCGTTCGCCGTTCTGCCAATCGTGGTCCTGTTCCTCCTGTCGGCCTGGTCGACGGGATGCGAGCGTCGCGAGACGCCATTGGTCGTCTACGTCTCGGCTGATGAATACGTCGCTCGTCCCATCCTCGATTCGTTTTCACGTCAATCCGGTATTCCTGTTCACATGGTCGGTGATACCGAGGCCACGAAGACGACCGGCCTCGTCGAGCGTCTCCGCGCGGAACGCCAGTCGCCATTGGCCGACGTGTTCTGGTCTTCCGAGGCGTTCATGACGATCCAACTGGCCCGGGAAGACCTGCTGCAGCCATTTCAATCCGAGGCGGTCGATGACTGGTTTCCCCGGTGGCGTGATCCCGACGGCCGTTGGTTCGGTTTTTCGCCGCGGCCGCGGGTCCTGGTATACGACCCGGAACAGGTGGACGCGGGAGATGTTCCCACGTCACTGGCCGCCTTGTCCGATCCGCGATGGCGGGGGCAGATCGCCATGGCCGATCCACGATTCGGCACTACCGGCGGTCACCTCGCGGCGCTTCGCGCCTGGTATGACGATCGGGATGATGCCGCGGGCTATGCCTCGCTGCTCGATGGTCTTTCGGCGAATGGTGTCCGTGTTCTGCCGGGCGGCAATGCGGCGGTGGTTGAAGAGGTCCGGGTGGGCCGGGCCCTCGTGGGCCTGACCGATGCCGATGACGTGCGCGCGGCGAATCGACTCGGCGCCCAACTGGAGATGCACGCGGTTGGTCCCGTTGACGGGGTCGGCACCTTCATGATGCCCAACACGGTGGCGTTGGTTTCCGGCTCGTCCCATCCTCGGGCCGGTGAACTGGTCGACTTCCTGTTGTCGGCGGACGTCGCCCGGGCGCTGGCGGAGTCGGTTTCCGGGAACGTGCCGTTGGTGCCGGAGGTGGCCGATGACTTCCCGCAGTTGCAGGTGCCCGATCCCATGCCCGTTGATCTCGAGCAGGTGGCATCGATCTATCCCATGGCCGTCAACCAGGCGGTGACCGCCCTGAAGGAAAGCCAAGCCGATGCTGCGCCGTAGTCTTGCCGGACTGGTTCTCGTCGGTGGCCTCGCGACGCTGTGCTGGCCCCTCGTGGCGATCATCCTGGACAGCTTCGGATCCGATTCGCCGACTGCGGCCACGCCGATGTTGCATGACCCGTTGGTTCTGACGCTGCGGACCATCGCCTGGTCGGTCGGCGTGGGCCTCGTTGCGATGGCGCTGGGCTGGATCCCCGGCCGAGTGCTTGGGGGACTGTTGCATGCCCGTCGCCAATCCGGGGCGAGGGGTTGGCCCATCGCGCTGGCGTTGATCCTCTTCCCCTTGCTGGTCCCGTCCTATGCGCTCTTCTATGCCTGGTGGCAGACCTGGCCCGCCGGGTCCTGGCTGTTCGATCGACTGGTGGCCTGGGATGCGGTGGGCTTCGGCCGCACCGTCACGCTGGCCGTCGCCCTGGTCTCGTGGTCGTGGCCACTGGTGGCCCTCTGCGTGGCGCCGGCCGCGGCGACGTGGCCTCGGTCCCGAAGCGACCAGTTGCAGACCGACGGAGCGTCGTGGTGGCAGCGTGCCCGGGCTCGGATGCATCACGACGGTGGAGGGCTGCTGCTTGGCGGACTTCTGGTGGCGGCCTTCGTCTTTGGAAACGTGATCTGCTTCGACCTGGCCGGCGTGTTTACCGTTGGTAACGAGTTGCGTGCCCTGGCCGCGATGAAGGCCGGACCGAGTGCGATGGTCTGGGTGTCGATTCCCGCCGGCGCAGCGGCGATCCTGGCTGCCGGTATCACCTGGTGGACGCTTGGTCGTCCCATCGATGATGCGGCACCGGAGCCGGCGCCCATCGGACGAGGTGCCTGGGCCATGCTGGTGATCACCTGGGGGCTGACGGTACTCGTACCAGTTGTCCTGGTCTTCGTCGGGCTCAATGCGGCGTCGCTCGACCTGTGGGCAGGTCATGGTGAGTCCATCGGGCGGGACGCGATTCGCGCACTGATCACGGGTGGCCTGGTGATCATCGTGTTCCTGGGCCTGCTTGCCTTGCTCCGTGCGGAGAGTCGCCCGTGGCGGTGCATTGGAAACGCATTGTCAATCCTGTGGTTCGCCGCATTGCTGGCGCCTGGTTCGTTGGTGGCTGCGATGGTGCTTGCGGGTGTGACCATGCTGCCATGGACGTCGGTGCAGGCCTGGCTGCTGCGGGACGGAGCCGCGTTGTTCATCGGACTCGTTGCCCGCTTCGGAGGCCTGGCGGCGTTGGCGGCCCGATGGATCGTGTGGTCGGAACCAACGCCGCTGCGTGACCTCCGCCGGCTCAACCCGGGCGGTTGGCGAGCCGAAGGCCCGCGCACCTGGTTGATGGCTGCGGGGGTGGGAGCCGTGTCAGGACTGCTGGCGCTGGGCGAGATCCCGGTCTCGATGCTCCTGACGCCACCGGCCCCCTCGCCACCGATCAGCGTGACCCTGCTCAATGCCATGCACTACCAGCGACCGGACACCGTGGTGGCGGTCCTGGCCCTGCTGGTCGTGGTCGGCCTCGTGGTGGCCAGCGGGCTGGGCGGGGCTTCATTGGTCATGGCCCGCCGAGTCTCCAACGCACCGGCCGTCCTGTTGCTCGCGTTCTCGATCATGCTTGTCGGCTGCAGCAGTGATCCGGAGGAGGGTCCAGTCCCGTTGACCGTGGACTCCATCATCGGTGGCGCGGGACATGCGCCGGGACGCTTCGACTACCCGCGGGCGATTGACGTGGATGCGCAAACCGGTGAGCTGTTCGTCGTCGACAAATCCGGCCGTGTGCAACGGCTTGATCCCGAGGGGCGTCCGTTGGCCTCCTGGACCATGCCGCGCATCAACCAGGGTCGCCCCACGGGGATCACGATCGGTCCGCGTGGCAACATCTGGGTGGCGGACACGCATGAACATCGCGTCATGGTCTACGGGCCGGACGGTGAGTGGAAGCAGCAGGTGGGGTCCTACGGAACCGGTCCCGGCCAGTTCATCTACCCCACGGACATCGCCTTCGGTGATGATGACGTCGTGTTCGTGAGTGAGTACGGCGGGAACGACCGCATCCAGGTCTTCACGATCGATGGGGAGTGGATCCGGACCATCGGTGGGACCGGGACGGCGCCGGGGATGTTCGATCGCCCCCAGTCCATGTGCATCTCCCCGGATGGACGGACGATGGCCGTGGCCGACTCCCGCAACCAGCGGATCCAGTTGATGGACCTGGCCAGTGGTGACTGGCGGGTCCTGCGGCAAGGTGGCTACGAGGGCGATCTGCGGACCCCATTCAGCGTCTGGTTCCGCGATGACGGATCGCTGCTGGTCAGCGACACCGGGACCAATCTCCTGCTTCACCTTTCGGCCGATGGTGAGATCCTGGCCGCCAACGGGGGATGGGGATGGGGTCCGGGTCAATTGCGCGATCCCTGGGCCGTCGTGGAGCAGGGTGGAACGACGCTTGTGCTCGACAGCGGCAACAACCGGATCCTCCGCTTGAACCCCGGGGAGCCGTGAGTGACGGGGCTCGTCTTGCCGGGGGTATGATCACATCGTCAAGGTCCATGGACAGCAGGTGCCCGTGTCGTGCCGATTCACTTTGAACAACCCGGTTGGCTTCTCCTGGCGGTGTTGCTGGTACCGACGTGGTGGTGGTTGCGACGCAGCCAGGAGGCGTTCGGACCGGGCCGCTGGATCTCGATCGGAATCGCCCGGACCCTGCTGATCCTGGTTCTCAGCGTGGCGATGGCCGAGCCCGTGCTGCAACGGGAGTCGGAGGGACTGACCGTCGCGGTCGTGCTCGATCGCAGCCGGTCCATCGGTCGCAGTCAACTGGAGCGGGCCAGCTACTGGTTGGAAGAAGCAGCACAGGGACCGCAGCGGCTGCCGGACGATCGCCTGGCGGTCGTCCAGGTCGGCCGGGATGCCGTCCCGACGGCCATGCCGGATCCAGCCTCGGTGATCTCCCTGCAGAGCGGGCCGGCGGATGTCACGGAGTCCAACCTTGCGGCCGGCATCGAGCAGGCCAAGGGATTGCTGCCGCGCGATACGGCGAGCCGGATCGTGCTCGTCAGTGATGGCAATGAGACCGTCGGCAACCTGCTGGCGGCGATCGACCTGGCGCAGGGCATTCCCATCGACGTCCTGCCGATCGAGTACGAATACAGCGACGAGGTGCTCTTCGACCGCATCATCGCGCCATCACATGCGCGCATGGGCCAGTCCATCGAGTTGCGGCTGGTGCTCCGGAGCCGCGGGGCGTCCTCGGGACGGCTTGTCCTGGAACGTGATGGCACGGTCGTGGACATCAATGGTGCCGAGCCGGGGTATGCCGTGCCACTCTCACTGGAGGGTGGTGTTCATGTCGAGCGCATCACGGTGGACGCGGGCGAACCGGGACCGGTTGTCTTCAAGGCGACGTTTGAACCGGATCCCGGCGCCGCGGGTGGGGATCGCGTCGCCGCCAACAACGCGGGAGCCGCGGTCACCTTCGTCTCGGGCGCCGGGGCCATCCTGATCATCGACAGCGGAACCGGGGGTGGCCAGGCGCTCCAGGAAGCGCTGACCGATGCCGGTATCCAGTCCGTTCGCAAGCTTCCGTCGGAGATCGGCACGGGCGTGGTTGGCATGCTGGCCTATGACGCCATTGCCATCTGTGACGTTCCCCGGTGGTTGTTTACCGATGCCCAGGTTCGCGATCTGCACGCCTATGTCCACGACACCGGCGGTGGACTGTTCATGTCCGGCGGACCCGAGTCCTTCGGCGCAGGCGGCTGGATCGGATCGTCGTTGGAACCGGCGATTCCACTCAACCTGGATCCGCCCGCGGAACGGCAGATCGTCAAGGGCGCACTCGCGATCATCGTGCACTCCTGCGAGATGCCCCAGGGCAACTACTGGGGACGCCGGGTCGCCGAAGCGGCCATCGAGACGCTCAATGCGGCCGACGACGTCGGCATCATCGAGAAGGGCGGCGGCAGCGCCGTGTGGGTCTATGACATGCAGCCGGTGGGTGACCGACTGGGCGCCCTGTCCGCGGCCAAGCAGTTGACGTTCGGGGACATGCAGTACTTCGGGCCGTCGATGACGATGGCGCTCGAGGGGCTGGCCGCCAGCGACGCCGGGCAGCGTCACGTCATCATCATTTCCGATGGTGATCCGCAGCCGCCGTCGGGGGCGTTGCTCTCCCGGTACGCCGATGCCGGCGTGACCGTGTCGACGATCATGGTGGGATGGCATGCGAACAACCCCCTGAATGAAGCGGCCATGCAGCGGATCGCCACCATCACCGGTGGCACCTACTACCGGGTTGACGATCCCAACAAGTTGCCGCAGATCTTCATCAAGGAAGCCCGCGTCGTCAGTCGGTCGCTGATCCAGGAGGGGGCCTTCTCGACAGCCGTCGTCGACACGATCACGGGACCGGCCCAGGGAATCAGTGAGATTCCCGATGTTCGCGGGTATGTCCTGACCGTGGCACGCGAGGGCCTGGCGCGGGTGGGGATGATCGTTCGGAACCAGGAGCACGAGGATCCCCTCTACGCGTGGTGGAACTACGGGCTCGGTCGATCCGTCGCCTTCACCAGTGAGTTCTCGGGACGATGGGGGGCCAACTGGGTCGGATGGAGCCGGTTTGGTGCATTCGCCGAGCAGACCATCCGGTGGTTGATGCGTTCCTCCACCCGGTCGGACTTCGAGTTGAACATCGAGGACGTCGGCGGGGGGCAGTTCGTGGTTGAACTGGAGGCCTTTGATCCCAGCGAGACGTTCCTGAACTTCCTGGAGACCAAGGCAGCCCGCATCGGGCCCGATGGCCAGACGGAACCACTGGACCTGCAGCAGATCGGACCGGGTCGTTACCGCGGTGAATTCCACCAGCGGCAGGCGGGGACGTCCGTCATCAACGTGAACTTCGCCGGTCGTGACGCCGAGGGTGAGACGATCAACGGCAATGTCCAGGCTGCCGCGACGCGGGCCTATTCCGACGAGTACCGCGACCTGGTGGACAATGCATCCATGCTGCGCAGGGTCGCCGAGCAGACCGGGGGGCGAGTCCTGTCCATGGAGGATGCCGTTCCCGTCGACCTGTATGACCGGGAGTCACTGGTGATGCCCTCCTCCGCAAGTGACATGTGGACGATGCTGGCCATTGCGGCGGCGATCCTGCTGGTTCTGGATGTCGCACTGCGTCGCCTGGCCGTTGATCCAGAGCGTGTCCGGGAGGCCATTGCCCGGGCCTCGGCCCGCCGGGAAAAACGAAGCGACGGGGCGTTGTCTGCGTGGCGGCGGACCAAGAAGTCTGCGTCCACCAGGACCCGGATCAACGAGACGAAACTGGATCACCTGACGGCGGAGACCGGCGAGTCCTCTGCCTTGTCGACGTCGGATGAGACAACGCCCACGGCGTCGACACCATCGCCGGTCGAGGGCACGGATGAGATCGAGGACACCGAGGCGGAAGGTGGCATGACCGCCCGGCTGAAGGCTGCTCGTGAGCGGGCTCGCAAGCGTGGCCTGGGAGATGACGGGCCATGACCAGGGCTGGTGGCCATGTCGTACTTGATTGGGATCCAGCGGACCTGGAGAGTGTTCGCGCGGCATGCGAGACGGCCCGTGAGCAGTTCTCCCTGTTGCGTGCCGAGATCGGCCGGGTGATCGTGGGCCAGCAGCAGGTCGTTGACGAGACGCTCGTCGCGCTGTTCGCCGGTGGCCATGTCCTGCTGGAAGGTGTTCCCGGCCTGGGCAAGACGCTCCTGGTTCGGACCATTGCGCAGGCCCTGGACCTGGACTTCGCACGGATCCAGTTCACGCCGGACGTCATGCCGGCGGATGTCACGGGAACGACCATCGTCGTCGAGCACGAGGTGACGCGGAAGCGTGAGATCGTGTTCAGACCGGGACCGATCTTCCACCAACTCGTGCTGGCGGACGAGATCAACCGCGCGACGCCCAAGAGCCAGTCGGCTCTGCTGGAAGCGATGCAGGAGCGGACCGTGACCAGCGGGGGTGAAACGCGTTCCCTGCCGGACCCCTTCTTCGTCCTGGCCACGCAGAACCCGATTGAGCAGGAGGGGACATATCCACTTCCGGAGGCACAACTGGATCGGTTCCTGTTCAAGGTCGAGGTGCCCGGCGTGGCTCGTGACGACTTGAACGAGATCCTGTCCCGCACGACGGGAAACCAGCAGCCCGAGGCCAACCAGCGTCTCGATGGCGGATTCCTGCTGGCCGCCCGTCGGCTGATGCGTGACGCGGTCGTGGCGCCGCACGTGCAGGACTATGCCATTCGACTGATCCTGGCGACCTTGCCCGAGCACCCGGACTTTCCCGAGCCGCTGCGTCGTCACATCCGCATGGGCGCCAGCCCGAGAGGGGCACAGGCCCTGATCATGGCGGCCAAGGTGCTGGCCGTCGCGGATGGTCGCTTCGCCGCTTCCATCGAGGACATCCGTCGAGTCGCGCCGGCGGCGCTCCGGCATCGACTGGGCCTGACCTTCGAAGCCGGAACCGACGGTGTCCGTGGGTCGGACGTCGTGCGTGCCCTGCTTCGCGAGGTTCCAGTGGATACGCCCGCCTTCCAACCGGAGTCCGTACCGGCCAGCGAGGATGCGGCATGAGTTCCTGGGGCGAAGGCACATCACCGCAGACGGTCGAGGATCTGCTCGGCGGCGCGCTCATGGCCAAGTTGGATCGGCTGGACGTTCTCTCCCGCAAGATCTTCAGCGGCAAGGTGCATGGTGAGCGACGGAGTCGACGTCGCGGTCAGAGCATCGACTTTGCGGATTACCGCCCGTACTCCGCAGGCGATGATCTGCGCTTCGTGGATTGGAATATCTACGCTCGCCTGGAGACGCTCTTCCTCAAGCTGTTCCTCGAGGAAGAGGATCTCTCGCTGGCGATTGCCATCGATACGAGTCCCTCCATGGACTGGGGTGGTCCGAACAAGCTGGGCTTCTGCAAGCGGCTGGCCATGGCCCTGGGCTACATCGGCCTGGCCAACCAGCACCGGGTCAGCCTCTACGGCTTCGACGGGGAGGGGGTCAAGCCCCTGACGAGCCTGCGTGGTCGACGGCGGACGCGCGAGATGGCCAAGTGGCTGCTTGAACTGGAAGCCGGTGAACCCGGTGGGATGGACGCATCGATGCGTTCCATCGCGCTGGGCCGGAGAGGTCGAGGGGTGCTGGTCGTGCTCTCTGACTTCCTTGATCCCGAGGGCTACGACACCGGGCTTCGCTACATCACCGGTGGAGGAGACGACGTGTTCTGCATCCAGGCCCTCGCTCCGGATGAACTGGACCCGGCGTCCCGTGGACTCTCCGGGGACGTCCGTCTTCGCGACATGGAGACGGGAGCGCACTGCGAGATCACCGTGACACCCGGGTTGCTCCGGTCCTATCGCGAGCGGCTGGACCGGTACTGCACGGGCTTGCGCGAATGGTGCAGTCGTCGTGGTATCGGGCATCTCACGATCGGGACGGATGTCGACATGGAAGTCCTGCTCGTGGAGTACCTGCGAAGACAGGGGCTTCTGCAATGACGCTCCTGACGCCATGGACTGGTTTCTTCCTGCTCGTGGGAGTCGTGCCGCCGCTGCTGCTGCTCTATTTCCTGAAGTTGCGGCGACGGACCATGCCCGTCTCCAGCACCCTGCTGTGGCTCACATCAACGGCCGACCTGCAGGCCAACTCACCGTTTCAGCGTCTTCGGCGGAATCTTCTCCTACTGCTGCAGTTGATCGTTCTCCTGCTGCTGGTGCTGGCCATCATGCAGCCTCAACTGGAGGGACGCCGCGGTGCGGGGGGACGGACCGTACTGTTGATCGATCGCTCCGGTTCGATGACGGCCACCGATGGCGGGGGGGAGTCGCGATTGGATCAGGCGTTGACGCTGGCTCGCGCCGCGATCGATCGACTTCATCCCCGTGGCCTCTTCTCCAATGGTGATGGAGAGACCATGATCGTGGCCTTCGGGGAGTCCGCCGAGATTCTCCAGCCCTTCTCCGATTCCCGGGCCCAACTCCTGACCGCGCTGGATCGCATCGAACCATCGCATGGGCGGAGTCGGTTGGGTGATGCGCTACGCCTGGCTCGTGTCTATTCCATCAACACGGACCCCGACAACCCGGACACGCCCGAGGTGATCCCGGCCGAGTTGGAACTGTTCAGTGATGGCCGGATCGACGACCTCGATGACCAGGTCCTCCGGGGTGAGACGCTGACGTTCCACAAGATCGGGACGGCGTCGCCGGTCAACTTCGCGGTTCTCCAACTGGCGGCCGACCGGCCCTGGGACGAGCCTTCCGCCATCGAGGTCTTTGCCTCGCTGGGCAACTTCACCCTGCAGCCTGCGACGGTTGATGTTCAACTGACGGTGGATGGCGCTGCCCGATCGGTCCAGGAGGTCGAGATCCCGGCTGGCGAGATGCTTGATGGCCAGGTGGTGGTCGGTCGTCGCAGCCTCGTGTTCTCGCCGTTTGAACTGGCCCGTGGCGCCGTCATCGAGGTGGCCATCCTGGGTGAGGACGCCTTGGCGGCTGACGACACGGCCGTGCTCGTCGTCCCGCCACCGCGACGACTTCGCGTGGCACTCGTGGCCGACAATCGGCAACTGCTCGCTCGGCTTCTTGGTGGCGTGTCATTGGAAGTGCTCGAACTGTTCACGTCGGCGCAGTGGGAGGATCGGGATACGGCAATACCGTGGGACCTGGTCATCTTCGATGGAACGACACCAGCAACCATGGTGGACGCCCCGACGCTGACCATCGGCTCGTTGCCCCCGACGGAACTCCTGACGGTCTATGGCACACAGGAGGAAGGCCAGGTCGCTCTGCAGGCGAAGGCCGATCACCCGGTCATGCGTCACGTCGATATCGACCGCCTGTTCGTGAACGAAACCAAGTCGATTCAACCTGATGAATCGGTCACCGTTCTGCTGGAGGGCAGCCGGACACCGCTGATCATGGCCTGGCAGGACGAGGGGCAGCCGCGGGTTCACGTCGCCTTTGACCTGGTTCAGTCGACCTGGCCGTATGACCCGTCCTTCGTGGCTTTTCTCGTCAACGCGGTGGACTGGTTGGGCCACAGTCGAGAGGCGCTCGTGCAGGAGCAGGCGGTTCCAGGTGGTTCACTGGTCTTCGAGGTGGATGGTGGTGATCTCGAGACCGTGCTGACTCGTCCGGACGGCTCGGTTCGGACACTGGCGTCAAGCGTGGACGGTCGCGTGTCCTGGGCCCCGGTGGACTTGTCCGGCCTGCACGTGCTCGAGTACGACGGCCTGGATGGTGAGCAACGGGTCAGGCGGCGCTCGGTTCGTTTTCCCGCTTTGGAGGAGTCGAGCCTTCAGCCCCGGGAGGCCATCGTGCTGGGCAAGGAGACGGTGGAGGCCACCACGACTGGTGTGACCGGTTCCGTTCCCATCTGGCCGTGGGCGATTGCAGCGGCCCTGGTGATGCTGATGCTCGAGTGGTGGATCTGGAGCACGCGAGCCGGTGGGCAGCGACCGGCCGGCATCATGCTGCAGCCGGATGCCACGTGACACCCTGGCGGGACTGCTACACTTCCGGTCTGATCCCGCGAACGCTGCGGCCCTGAACAGGTGAATGCAATGGCGACCATCGAAGAACGTATTGCGCAGTTCGAGAACATGGCCGAGGCCGATCCCGAGAACGAGATGGCCCATTTCAGCCTGGGCTCGGCCTACCTGCAGGCCGGCCGGGCGGCCGAGGCGGCGGTCAGTCTCGAGCGATGCACGGATCTCAATCGCGAGATGAGCAAGGCCTGGCAGTTGCGTGGCCAGGCCCTGATCGATGCGGGCTGGTCCGACCAGGCGGTCGCCGTGCTCCAGGAGGGATACGAGATCGCGGCGGGCAAGGGCGACCTGCTCCCACGCGATGCCATGGCGGACCTGCTGCGGAGCATCGGTCGTGAGCCACCGGAATTGTCCGAGGATGTCGAGAAGCGAGCCCAGGCGGCTGCCTCCTCGGGGTCCTTCATCTGTCAGCAGACGGGTCGACCCGGGACGAAGATGGATGGACCACCATTCCGGGGCGCCGTGGGAGAGTGGATTGCCGAGCACATCACGGTCGAAACGTGGCAGGAGTGGGTCGGCCAGGGCACGAAGGTGATCAACGAACTTCGGCTTGATCTGTCCCGGGACGAGGATTCCGCGACCTACGATCAGCACATGTGCGAGTTCCTCGGGGTGCCCGGGGACATCGCATCCACCGCCTGAGAGTCCGAACTCGTATCATTCGCACATGCCCAGCATGGCTGTCACCCTCGCCGGCGTGGAGTTGAGCGGGCCGCTGGTCGCCGCTGCCGGCGCCGCGGGCTGTGGGCCGGAAGTCCTCGATGCCGTTCCGGCCGGGACCCTCGGGGCCATCACCACCAAGTCGATCACCCCGGAACCACGCGATGGTCATCCACCGTGGCGGATGGTGGAAGTCCGAACCGGCATGCTCAACGCGATTGGCCTGGCCAACCCCGGGCTTGACCGATTCATGACCGAGGTCGTGCCTCACCTCTCGGGTGGTCCGGCCTTCATCGGATCGATGGCGGGGCACACCGTGGAGGACTATGTCACGGTTGCGCAGGCCTTCAACGCTGTTCCGGCGCTGCCGCTGGTCGAGGCCAACCTGTCCTGTCCCAACACCTCGACCGGTCGCCAGTTCACGGATGATCCGGAACTGATGAAGGAAGCCGTGTCGGCCATCAAGTCAGTCCTTCCCGATACCCCGTTGATCGTGAAGGTGCCACTGGAGATGACCCCGGGCTTCCCCATCGCGATGGCGGCGGTCGAGGCCGGCGCCGATGCCCTGACCATGATCAATACCGTGCCCGCGATGGCCATCGATGTGGAATCGCGATGCGCTCGACTGTCCAATACGACCGGGGGACTCAGTGGCCCAGCAGTTCATCACCTGGCGGTCCGGATGATCGCGGGCGTCCGGGCTGAACTGGGTGAGGCGAATCGAGTGCCGATCATCGGGCTCGGCGGTGTTCTTCGGTGGCAGGACGCGGCAGAACTCGTTCTTGCCGGAGCGTCGGCCGTGGGCCTGGCCACGGCGCTGTTCGTTGATCCTCGCCTCGCGACGCGGATTCAACGCGGCCTGGGGCGATGGGTGCGTCGACAGGGGGCCGCCGGTTTGTCGGAACTCATCGGTGGCATGCGGACCGAGCCGGTCGTGCCGGGTTAGGCCAGCACCAACCGACGAAAAGCCTCGCCGCGAGCCTCGAAATGCGGGAACTGGTCCCAGGACGCGCAGCCAGGACTCAGCAGCAGGACGTCATCCTCGACCATGTGTCGACGAGCCGTGGCAACCGCGGTTTCCAGGTCGCCGCACTCGTGGACCGTGCCGGTTGCAGCCGCGGCCAGGGTCGGGCCGGTGGTGCCGATCGTGTAGAGGCCGGCGATGCGTGGACCGAGCGCGGCGATGGCCTCCAGGGACACACCCTTGTCATACCCACCGGCGACGAGGTGGACACGGCTGAGCCGAGGGGCGAAGGCCTCGACGGCGAGGAGGGTGGCCTCCGGCGTCGTGGACTTGGAGTCGTTGAAGAATCGACTGGCGGCATCCACGGCTTCCAGTCGGTGGGGCAGGCCCGGGAAGTCGGCCAGGGCCGCCGCGGCGTCACCGGGCGGAATCGACACGGCCCGTGCAACGGTCATGACCGCCAGGTGCGCATTGGCCTGGTTGTGTCGACCGGGAATCGGCATGGGAATGGGCGTCGCCCGAGGGGCGACATGATCTCCCCGGAGCACGAGGTCACCATCGCGTTGCCATCGGGTGATGTTCTCCTTGCACTGGCGATAGTGCTGCTCGGTTCCATGCCAGTCGATGTGGTTGGCCGCGATGTTGGTGATGACCGCGGTGCCGGGTGACCAGCCGGTCCCCGTGTCCTCGCCCAGCCACCAGAGCATGGCGCTGGACAGTTCCAGCACGATCCAGGTTTCGTCGGACAGGGTGGTGACCTCCTGCAGGAGGCTCCCGCCGAAGTTGCCGCCGAGCCGGACATCGATGCCGTTGCGGTCCAGGATGTGATGCACCATGGACGCCGTCGTCGACTTGCCGTTGGTCCCGGTGATACCGATGACCCGGGTCGGGTTCAGGTGCTCGCTCAGCAGCCGGATCTCCGTGGTGATGGGGACGCCGGCCTCGCGGGCCGCCATGAGGAAGGGGTTCTCCCAGGGTCGCGGGACCGCGGGATTGGCCACCACCAGGTCAGATTGGGTGAAGTCCTCGATGGCATGGCCGCCCAGCCGCAGTTGGATGCGGCCATCCTGGATCTCGGGCTGAAGCAAGGCCAGCGATTCCGACAGGGCGGCCTCATCCGACAGATCCGTCAGCCGTACGCGACAGCCTCGATCCAGCAGCCATCGGGTGACCCCGAGGCCGCCGCCGAATCGGCCAAGGCCCATGACGGTGCAGGTTGTCCCCGCGGGCGGGTTCATGATGCGAGTGTACGACGGTCGAGGGGTGGACGGACTACCATCCCGACGTCCCCGGTCTTCCCCGGGACAGTGTGCACGGCCCATGACCAACTCCCAGGACGAACATGGTGGACCGAATCCGCCCCCGGCACCGCAGGGGCGACCGGTGGCGCCCAGGCTCTCGGCCCTGGCCGTCGTGGCGGTCGTGGTGGCCTGCCTGCCATGCCCCCCGATGAGTCTCGTCGGTGCGGTGCTGGGACTCATGGCACTCAGTCGCATTCGGCACTCGGGCGGAACGCTCACCGGTGTCAACGTGGCCCGGGTGGCGATCATCCTCAGCCTGGTCGTGACGCTGGCGGGCGTCCTGGTGCTGCGGAGCCTGGAGGGCTACCTGCAGCGGACCACCAATGAAGCCATCACGACGACCGTCTATGACTTCATCGTTCAGTCGTCCAACGGCAATACGACCGGGGCCCTGGCCCAGTGGGATCTGCGTTCGACACCCGTGGACATCGAGGCCGTTGGCGCCTTCGGCGAGACCGTTACGGAACAGCTCGGCCCGCTCAAGTCGCTGCGGGTCGGCAAGGTGTCCCAGGCGGCCAATGCCGCGTTCCTGGAACAGGCGGTCGACGTGTGGTTGATCTACGAGTTCGAGGCGGGATCTCGAAACGGTGCCGGGGCACTGGTGCTGGAAATGGACATGCAGACGTTCCAGTGGAAGGCCCGGTTGCGACAGCTTCGTATCGAGGATCCCGACGGCCAGTTGTCCATGCCGCCGGTCGCCGAGGACGCACCGCCGCTCGACCCACCACCGGGTGATCCCACCTCGACATGAATGCGCCCCCGACCAGTCCGAAGCCCTGGAGCGTGTGGGCCCTGGTGGGCCTTGCCTTCTCGGTCGGGTTGTGCCCGGTCATCACGATGCTCGGCGTCGTCTGTGGCTTGATGGGCTTGAGAGACGTCCGTCTTCACCAGCGAAGAGGCCGGCGGGTGGCCATTGCCGCCATCATCATCGGGCTGGTAGTGACCCCGGCGACCACGTTCGCACTGGTCTGGTGGAACGACGCGATCCGGACGCCCCTGCTCCATGGTCCACAGGAGGCACTGCTGGCTGGTCAAGGGGGTTCGCCGGCGGCCCTCCTGGAGGCATTCCCAACGGACGCCGCATCCGGGTCGGAGGCGGCGACCTTCCTGAGGGCCATGGGGGACCGGTTCGGGACGCTTGTCTCGATCAGTCAGGATGCCGGGCGGGACGCGATGTGGTCCCCCGACGGCGGGTCCATTTCGGTACCCTACGTCTTCACCTTCAGCCGGGAGTCGGTTCCCGGCGCGGCTCGCTACGTGATCCTGGATCGCGGCGGACAGGGGCCGGCATTGGTCTTGCGATTCGCCTGGGTGCGGATCGGCGATACGTCACCCCTGGTCTTCCCGCCCGGTGCGGACACGGGGGATCACACCGAGGACGACGATGCCAACTGACGACGAGTATGTCATCGAGATCGAGAACCTCGTCAAGCGATTTGGCGACCAGACGGTTCTCGACGGCATCAACCTGAAGATCAAGCCCGGTGAGACCATGGTGATCATGGGTGGGTCCGGTTGCGGCAAGTCGACCTTGCTGCGGCACATGATCGGATCGCTGCACCCGGACGAGGGCCGGGTCAAGCTCTTCGGTCACGTCCTGGCGGACCTGGGCGAGGACGAACTGGATGACATTCGCAAGAAGTTCGGAATCCTGTTCCAGTCCGGTGCCCTCTTCCAGTCACTCTCGGTCGGTGACAACGTCGCCCTGATCCTCGAGGAACATACTGACCTCGACGCGGCCATCATCGACTTCATGGTGAAGATCAAGCTTGAACTGGTCGACCTGCGGGAAGCCTCGCACAAGTTCCCCGCCCAGATCAGCGGAGGCATGAAGAAGCGAGCCGGCCTGGCCCGGGCGTTGGCCCTGGACCCACGGATCCTGTTCTATGACGAGCCCAGTGCCGGGTTGGACCCGGTGACGTCCGCGTCCATCGATCGCTTGATCATCGACCTGACGCAGAAGCTCGGCGTGGCCAGCGTGGTGGTGACACACGAGATGGACTCCGCGTTCACGATCGCCGATCGGATGGCCATGCTCAACAAGGGGCAGGTCCTGATGCTCGATGAACGCGAGGCCTTCGAGAAGCTGCGGGACTGGCCGCACGACCGGCTCGATGAACTGGATGAAACAAAGCAACTGATCCGGCAGTTCCTCAGGGGCGATGCCGAGGGTCCGTTGACCGAGGAATCCACGGGTGAAAGCAGCTACGCTGCGGATCTGCTCGGGATTGACAACAGCAAGCTCACCGGTGGTCGATCCATTCAGACCACGCGACGGGTACCCAATCCCGGCGGGCCGAAAGGCCTGTTCAAGAAGTTCAGGCGGTCGAAACAAGGATCGCCAGAGGGACAGGACAAGTCATGAGCAACGAGTCACTTCGACAAGCGAACAACGTCAAGGCCGGCATCTTCGTCATCGTCGCCCTCATCGTGGGCCTCGTGGTGGTCTTCCTCCTGGGCAATCTCTGGGACAAGTTCTTCGGTCCGCCGTTGACGCCGTACCGCACCACGTTCACCGTCATGAACGGGGTCGGCTACCTGCAGACCGGTTCGGAGGTCCGTATCGGAGGGATCAAGGTCGGCCGGGTCGAGGCCGTGACCTTCGACGAGACCAAGGACGGTGCGCTCGAACGCATCGATGTCACCTTCGCCATTCCTACCAGCATTCCGTTGTATTCCAATGCGGTGGCCACCATCAAGAGCGGCCTGATCAGTGCCGATTCGTTCGTGGCCATCACATCGGTTGGATTCGATGAGAACAACCGGGGGCCGGAGGAGAAGGGGCCTGCCGGAACCCGACTGTCGGAGAATGAACGCTTCGCGGGCACGGGCGCCCCCGGCATGCTCGGTGCACTCCTGGGCCCCAAGGGCGCCGCGAAGACCGAGGAGATCATCACCAACATCCGTGACCTGACGGCGAAGCTGAATGACGAAGACGGCATGATGGTGGCCCTGTTCGGTGAGGAGGCCACGGAGGACGTCGATACGTTCCTCGCCAACCTCGACGAGATCTCAACGCGAATGAAGACCGACGGGTACGTCCTGAAGTGGGTCTTTGGAGCGCCGACCGCGGAAGAGGTCCAGAACGCCATCAAGAACGTGGACACGGTCATCGCGGACATCCAGTCCAACTGGAGTGCCACCTGGTCCAACGAGGTGGATCGCATCCTGGCCAGCGTGGACAGCCTGTCGGCCAATGCCGACCAGATCGTGGCGGACAACAAGGAGTCGATCAACCAGATCGTGGCGGACATCAAGTCCGTGACGAACGAGGCCCGGGAGACCTGGTCGCCGGAGTTGACGGCGGTCTTTTCGAAGGCCTCTTCGACGCTGGATGACGTGCAGGTCGTGGTTGCGGACGTGAGGGCCCAGGCGCCGCTCATGATCGACAACGTCGGCGATGCGTTGGCGAACGTGAACGTTGCCTCGCAGCAACTCAACCGGGCCATCGCGGAGGTCTCCGCGAGCCCGTGGCGGCTGCTCTACCGACCGACTGACAAGGAGTACACCAACGAGTTGCTGTACGAGGCGGCTCGGAACTTCTCGTTTGGTGCGGCGGACCTGAAGTCCGCGGCCGGTTCCATGCAGCGACTGCTCGACGCCAGGGGATCGACCCTGAACGGGGATGACCAGGACTTCATGATGATCCGGGACAACCTCGTCGAGAGTTTCCGCCGCTACGAGCGAGCCCAGCAGCAACTCATGGAGATCCTCCGGGGCGAGGATCCGGTTGATGCCACGGCTGAGGCAAGCGACAGCGGCTCGTGAACGGACCACATCCGGTCGCTTCGCTGGACGACCCGCGGGTTGAGCCATTTCGTGATGTGCGGGACCGTGATCTGCGGGGTCGTGATGGCCTGTTCATGGCCGAGTCCGAACTCGTCCTTCGCCGTCTCCTGCGACAGCCGGAGCGGCTGCATTCGCTCCTGCTGTCGCCGGAGAAGTTTGACCGGCTCCAGGACGAACTCCTGGCCCTGCCGGAGGCCGTCCCCGTACTGGTGGCGGATCTCGAGGTCATCAGCGATATCGCAGGCTTCCATGTTCACCGTGGGGTGCTGGCTGCTGGACATCGTCCCTCGCCTGAGCAGGTCTCGGTACCGGCCGTGATGTCGACAATCGATTCGGCCGGCGACTGCACGCTGCTGCTGGCAACGGGTATCACCAACGTCGACAACATGGGGGCCCTGTTTCGGAATGCGGCCGCCTTCGGCGTCGATGCCGTGATCCTCGATGCGACCTGCTGCGATCCGCTGTACCGGAAGGCCATCCGGGTCTCGATGGGGCACGTCCTGGGCCTGCCGTGGGCCATGACCGGGAACTGGCTGGACGATCTCAAGGCGCTTCGATCGCAGTGGGGGGTTCACCTGGTGGCTGCCGAGTGTCACGACCGCAGCCAGTCCGTGATCTCCTGCACCCCGCCCGAGCGGACGGGCTTCATCGTGGGCTCGGAAGGGCACGGGCTGGATGCGGACACGCTTGCCGCCTGCGACGCCGTGGTGGAGATTCCCATGGCGACGGGGGTGCCATCCCTCAACGTGGCGACCGCGGCGGCCATCCTGCTGTGGGAGCGGCGTCGAACTCAATAGGTGGAGTGGAGCGTCAGCAGACCTCGGCTTGAGACGGTGCGGCCTGGGCCTGGGCCTCGGCGTCTGGATCAAATCGCTCGATCTCCGCGCCCAGGGTGTTCAACTGGCACTCCAGGTTGGCATAGCCTCGATCGAGGTGGTAGATCCGGCTGACCGTGGTCGTCCCCTTCGCGGCCATGCCCGCGAGGACGAGACTGGCCGACCCGCGGAGGTCACTGGCCATGACCGGTGCCCCGACGAGGTCCTGTACGCCCTGGACGACGACGGTTCCACCCTGGCGATAGACCTGGGCGCCCATGCGGGTCAACTCGGAGACGTGCAGGAATCGATCGGGGAAGATCTTCTCGGTGACGATGCTGTTGCCGTCGGCAAAGCACAGCAGCGTCATCATCTGGGCCTGCAGATCGGTCGGGAAGCCCGGGTAGGGTTGGGTCGTGAAGAGCACCGGCTTGAGGCGTCGTTCACTGGTGATCTTCACCGTGCATCGCTGGGCGGGCTCCAGTTCATCCATTCGCTGGACGGAGACGCCCGTGGCCTGCAAGCGGTCGACGACCGCCAGGAGGTGATCCAGGGGGAAGTCCTCCAGGGTGACGTCGCCATTGGTGATCGCGGCGGCGATCGCGAGTGTTCCGGCGACGATGCGGTCGGGCATGACCCGGTGGTCACATCCCTCCAGCGTGCCGCGGCCACGGATCGTGACGCGTGGGGTTCCGGCTCCCGTGATCGAGGCGCCCATCCGGTTGAGCATGTCCGCGAGGTCCATGATCTCCGGTTCGCAGGCAGCGGACTCGATGACGGTGACGCCCTCGGCATGCGTGGCGGCGCACATCACGTTCGCCGTGCCCAGCACGGTTGAGCCGAATGGGCCGCCAAGGAAGACCGTGGCGCCTGTGAGGCGGTCGGCCTTCGCGACGATGTCGCCGCCGTCCAGTTCGATCGTCGCTCCAAGTGCTTCCAGGCCTCGCAGGTGCAGGTCGACCGGGCGGTCACCGATGGCACAGCCACCGGGCATCGCCACGCGGGCTTCGCCGTAGCGGGCCAGGAGCGGGCCCAGGACGCAGATGCTCGCTCGCATGGTCCGGACGATGTCATAGCGGGCATGGCACGAACCGTCGGCGGAAGGAATCAGCCTCAGGTCACGACCGTCACGCTCGACCTCGCAGCCGAGTTCAGCCAGAAGCCGGACCATGTTGTCGATGTCGGATAACTCGGGCAGGCCACGCAGGTGGACCGGGCTGGTCGCCATCAAGGCGGCGGCCATCTCCGGCAGGGCGGCGTTCTTCGACCCATCCACGCGGATCCTGCCGCTGAGTCGTGTTTTCCCGGTAATCCTGAATGCATCCATGCAGCGTTGCAGTCCCTTGAGAGTGCTGGCCCAGCCCCGGCGGAGGTTCGAGTCCGTGGCGGGGGTGGCGTCCAACTCCCTCTGGACGCCACGGGGGTGATCCTACCGCGATCCGCCACACCTCGTGCAGCAGATCACGGTTCCGGCCCGCGTCTTCCATACAACCCGCATGGTGCCGGCCCCTTTTCATCGCTTCGGCAGACGAGGGCACATGACTCCAACACCTGGATCGTAGGGTCCTATGAAGGCCTTGTGCCCTGTCCCCATTCCAAGGAGGAATGCCCATGCATCCCGCCCTCCCCTCCATTGCCGTCATCTCGCTCCTGGTTCCACTCGAGATGGTCATGTTGTCCGCCCAGGCCGACGAGGAGCCACCGGCCACGCTTGAGCTCATCGGGGTCGTCCGGGACTTCAAGGAACGTACGGTCCAGGGGGGCCATCCCGACTTTGAACGTCAGCCCGACGGCGGCTTCAAGCACTTCTCCGGCAATGTCGCTGAGCAACTCGGTGAAGACGGTCGTCCGGTCTTCACGGGCGAGGGGTACTGGGTCCGCCGCCAATGGAAGGACTCGGCAGGCAATCCCATCTGCTGGAGCGTCTACGACCAGGGCCTCGGTGACCGGCGTGGTCGCAAGGGTGGTTCTGATTCGGGTGGCATCCAGTCTGCGGCGACCTTCGACCAGTGGTACCGGGATGTCCCCGGTGTCAACATGTCCAAGCCATTGAAGCTGGTCTTCAATCGCCAGAGCGATGGCAGCTATGTCTTTGATGACAAGACCGATCCGTCCTACAGCGCGAGGGGTGGGTTCTTCCCCATCGACGATGAACTCTTCGGCAACTCGGGTGGATCGCCTGACCATAACTTCCACTTCACGTTCGAACTGCATACCGAATTCACGTATGACGCCAACCAGGACAATCACTTCCGGTTCACGGGAGATGACGACGTCTGGGTCTTCGTGGACGGCAAACTGGTCATCGACATCGGCGGGGTGCACCCGGCCGTGGACCAGACCATCGACCTGGACCGGCTGGGCCTGGCCGATGGCGAGACGTATACGCTGGACTTTTTCTTTGCCGAGCGTCATCGCACGCAATCCAACTTCCGACTGGTCACGAACTTGCTGCTGGAAACCAGCCAGGTGCCGCCCATGACGGCGGCCTATGACTGACCCGGCGGCAGCTACTGGCTTTTCATCGTGCTGAATCGCCCGGGGCGTACGAGCGGAAAACCGCTCGTACGCCCTTTATTTTGACGGTGAGCCTTCAGCCCACGCTCCTTATATACTCGTGACAGCATGACTACACCCACGTTCTCTGATGTGAACATGCACGTCGTTCGCCCCAAGGAACCGGTCATCGGGCGGGTGGTTGAATCGACCCCGTGCCTGAAGGGGCGATCGGCCAGTTATGTTCGTCACGTTGCGATCGATGTTTCCGGGACGCCACTGGCGGGCTCTTTCCGGGTCGGCCAGTCCTTCGGAGTTGTTCCCCCCGGGGAGAATGAAAAGGGCAAGCCACATGCCGTTCGGCTGTACTCGATCTCTGCGCCGACGTGGGGCGAGGACGGTGATGGCAATGTCCTGTCGACGACGTGCAAGCGGTTGATTGATGAGACCGAGAGTGATGACTCGGAGGAGCACAGTCTCTTCCTGGGCGTGTGCAGCAACTATCTCTGCGACTGCCGCGTGGGTGATGAAGTCCTCGTTTCCGGTCCGGCGGGCAAGCGGTTTCTCCTGCCCGACGACCCGGAGAAGCATGACTACGTCTTCGTCGCTACCGGTACGGGCATCGCGCCCTTCCGGGGCATGGTCATGGAGCTGCTGCAGCATCCGGATGGGCCTCGCAACTGCGAGATCCACCTGGTCATCGGGGTGCCCTATGGCACGGACCTGATGTACGACGATTTCTTCTCCAGGATGCAGGATGAGCACCCCGGCTTCCATTACCACACGGTCATCAGCCGTCCCGAGGTGGGCCGCCGGATGTACGTCGATCAGTACATCGTGGAGACCGAGGATCCGTTCCACGAGGTCCTGGCCCGGGATCGGACGCTCCTCTACGTCTGCGGGATCGAGGGGATGCAGATCGGGATCTACAAGCTCCTGGAACGCCTGGGCGTCGCCGGGGGCTACGTGACCACCCCCGAGGGGATGGTCTCCATGGCCGATGCGGATGCCGCTGCGATGAAGAAGGTCCGTCCCGGCGATCGGTGCATGGTCGAGGTGTACTAGTCAGCAGGGGTTGGTACAGTCCCCGCCATGTTCTTCGATGCGGCTAAGCAGGTGAATGCCACGGCCCAGGCGAATGCCACGGCCCAGACCAATGCCACGGCGCAGACCAATGCGACGACGGATTTCGGTGCCCTCCAGGGACTTCGGGATTCGCAGGTCGGCGCCCACGTCAAGGGCTGGCATGACAGCCTGGAATCCCTCATCCGGTACTCGGGGTGGAACGAGAGCGTCGTCGAGTGGACCGCCTGGGCGGTGTTCGTCGTCGCGGTGCTCCTGGTCTGTGTCATCGCGAACTGGTTTGCACGATTCCTGATTCACGCCCTCGGTGACCGCGCCCTGGTGAAGACCGGGACGGTCTGGGGCAAGCAGTTCGTCGAGAACAAGGTTCTTACGCGGCTGTCGCACATGATTCCGATCGTCATCCTGGCGACGGCCCTGCCGTTGATCCTGTCTGACGATATCAATCGATGGCTGTTCCCACTGCTGGATATCTACGCCATCTGGATCTTCCTGGTGGTCGGTTATGCCCTGGTCGAGGTGGGTGGCCGGCTCTATACCTCCCGGGAGCACACGCAGGACACCGCCATCGAGGGCATCCTCCAGGCGACCAAGCTCGTCCTGACCATGGTGGCCATCCTGTTGGTGCTGAGCGTGATCTTCGCCAAGTCGCCGCTGTGGTTCCTCTCCGGCCTCGGTGCCTTCATGGCCATCGTGCTGCTGATCTTCCGTGACTCGCTCCTGGGCCTGGTCGCGGGTCTGCAGTTGGCGGCCAACGACATGGTGCGGGTCGGTGACTGGATCGAGATTCCGGGCACGCGGGTCGACGGTGATGTCATCGAGGTCAGCCTGACGACGGTCCGGGTCCAGAACTGGGATCGGACCATCGCCATGGTTCCGGCGTATGACCTGTTCCAGAAGTCCTTCATCAACTGGCGGGGAATGGCAGATTCGGGTGGCCGTCGAATCAAGCGATCGATCAACATCGACGTGTCCACGATCACCTTCGCCACGGTCGAGATGCTGGAGACCTTCAAGACGTTCACGATCCTGGAGCCCTACCTGGAGGAGAAGATCCAGGAACTGGCGAAATGGAATCGTGAGAACGACGTCAATGACGAGACCGAGGTCAATGGTCGCCGGCAGACCAATATCGGGATCTTCCGCGCCTACGTGAAGGCCTACCTCCGGGCTCATCCGAAGATCCACACCGAGGGATTCACGTTCCTCGTCCGGCAACTGGAGCCAACGGCCGAGGGCCTGCCCATCGAGATCTATGTCTTCACCAATGACAATAACTGGGTGCCCTACGAGGAGATCCAGGCGGACATCTTCGATCACCTGCTGGCGGCAGTGCCGCGGTTCGGGCTCGAGGTCCACCAGTCGCCGTCCGGGCAGGACGTCCGGGAAGCCGGCGCGGCTGTTGCCGCGGCGAAGGCGGGCAGCTAGTCCTCCAGCGTCATGTCATCACGTGGCGGCGTGGCCGGCCCCTGGGCCTTGAGCAGTGACCAGACCAGCCACCCGACGGCGACCATGCCGACACCCGTCACGAGCCAGGCCAGCATGTCACTCTCCGCTGTTCAGTTGCTTGACGAGATCATCGATGGCCACTTCCAACTGGCGGTCGCGTCCCGCGGCTTCGTCCGTCGGTGTCCGTTCCACGCGGATGTCCGGCATGGCGCCCCGGGCCTCCATGTCCGTGCCGTCCGGCAGTCGCCAGCCCCGGAACGGGCGACGCACGCGGCTGCCGTCGATCAGCCGGAAACTGCCGGTCGAGATGACACCACCGAAGGTCTCTTCCCCGACCACGCGGCCCCGGTTCTCGTTCTTGATCGCGTGTGTGAAGATCTCCGCATTCGAGAAGGAATGCTCGTTCGCCAGGACCACGATGGGGCGTGACCAGGCATAGATCAGCCGGCGATCCTGGGGATACGCATCAGAGGGTGCATCTTCCCAGGCGACGCCACGCGGGATGGTGGACGCGTGCACCGGAGCCGTCAGCGACGTGAGCAGGATGTCAGTGGTCCATCCACCGCCGTTGTTCCGGACGTCGATGACCAGGCCTTCCTTGCCATGGGCGGCGGCATACAACTGGTGCTCGAATTCATGGACCGATGGCATGTTCATGCTTCGGATATGGAGGTACCCGAGGCGGCCATCGCTCAGTTCATCCACCAGTTCCTGGTTGCGTCGGATCTCGTCGTTATACGAGAGCGTGCTCCAGGAATACCACGAGATGGGAGAGATGATGACGATTCGATCTTCTGCCTCGCCACCTTCTTCACCGGGGGATCTCACGTCCAGGAGCGTCTCCTGGCCCCGGGTGCCGGCCATGGCCGAATTCAGGTCCACGAGGGGAAGCCTGTCGGGGCCATCCGCAAGTGGTTTGTCATTGACCGCGGTGATGACATCCCCGATCTCGATACGGGAGTCCTCGTGTGCGGCGGGTGATCGATCAAGGACCTCGATGACTTCATAGCCACCGGGAACGGGCCGCGCCGAGAGGCCCAGGTAGCCGATGGGATCAGAGGACGCTGAGAATCCGCCTCCGCCACTGATACCGGTGTGGGATCCTTCCACCTCGCCGAAGAACATCGTGACCACCCGGTTGAATTCCTGGGGGGTTCGCGTCGTCGTGGCCAGGTCTCGATACTGGTCGGACAATGCCTCCCAGTCGAGTCCCTTCAGGTCGGGGTGATAGAACCAGCGACCGAAGAGTCGTGCCGTTTCGTCGAACTTCTGGGCCTGCTCATCGGCAATGACGATTTCCGCATCGGCACTGACCCCGAAGCTCTTGGCCGTTCCACCCTTGATCGGGACCGTCTTGGCCGAGCCACCACTGACGTAACTGAGTGTGGAGCCAGAGGGGTTGATCCGGAGATCGCTGACCGAACCGCTGACGATCCGCTTGCGATCCTTGCCCATGGCGTCAACGCGATACAGGCCACTCGTGCCGTCGACATTGGCGGAGAACACGACGGCGTTGCCGCCGGGGGAGAGGAGCAGATCGCTCTCGCCGCCGTCGAATGACGTGATCTGTTGCGCCCGTCGCCACGCGGTGTCGAGGTTCTCGAACTCCAGGGGCTCGTTCGCCTCGGCGTCTTCCTCGAGGTCGACCGTGTCGATCATCTTGATCTTCCCGGCAACCTTGTCAGCGGCTTCGAAGTGATTGGCCCGTTCCCAGTCGGTCATGCCGTCGAGGGATTCGTCCAGGAAGACCCGGTAGACGTCGTACTCATCGGAGCCACCGATCTGCCTTCGGTCACTGCGGAAGATGAGCACCTTGCCGTCGGCGCTGAGCCGCGGTGATTCGTCCACGTCGGGATGGCGCGTGAGATTGACTGCCGACTCGGGGGACTCGACATCCATGATCCAGATGTCACCGTTGAAATCCAGGTCCATGGTGGCGTACACGATGTGCCTCGAGTCGGAGGCCCATTGAACCTCCGGCGGCCACCAGCCCTTCAGCAGCAGTCGGTCCTCGCCAGACGCCAGGTCGCGAAGGTACAGGTCACCACGTTCCTTCATGTACAGGAGCGAGCGGCCATCCGGTGACGGCATGGGATGGTGGTTGGGGCTGTCATTGACGATGACAGGTTCGATGTCGAATCGCAGGGCCTCGGCCCAGCGCTTGCCGGACTCGTTCTTGGGTGTCGCCTTCTTGTCTTCCTCGTCATCCTTTGACTCGGCGGGTTCAGCAGTGGCGTTGTCATTGGCCACGATCGGCTTGGGCGCATCGGCATCGGGCGCGGGCTCGTCGGCATCAGGTGCCGCCTTGTCTTCGCTGTCCTCTGCCTCCGTGGTATCCGCCGAGTTGTCTTCCGACTTCTCGTCGTCCTTGTCCTCAAGGTCCCCCCGGGACAGTGAGACCGTTGCGGCCCAGATGCCCTCATGGCCATCACGGTCGGAGGTGAAGTACAGCTTCTGACCGTCAGGCGACCAGGCAATGGACTGGTCACGGGCGTGATCCTCGGTGATGCGATGCGTGGGGTGGTCGTCCTCGGTGCTGCGGACCATCAACTCGCCACGGGCGGCGACGGCAATGGCCTTGCCATCCGGGTGCCGAGCCACTTCCGTGACGGCCGTATTCAGCCGCTGTCGCCGCGTGGGGGACGTGGCGTGATCCGGGCCGACCCGGAGATCGATGACCGATGGGCCGGATGCTGGATCGTCCAGGTCAAGGCGATGCAGTTGATCCCAGACGGCAAAGACCGCCGTCTGGCCATCGGCCGACACCGTCAGGTCACGGGCGCCATGCCCGATGGTGGCCTGTCCGGCGGCGGGCGCGAGCGTGGTCAACTGGACCATGTTCTCCTCGCTGTCACCGGCCGGGAGCCGCCAGAGGTTGTTCTGGCCATCACGCGAGGACAGCAGGATCACGTCACCGGAGGGTGTCGGAAAGGCACTGGTGTCGTTGGCTCGGTTGCTGGTGACTCGTCGGAATGTGCCGTCGGTCATGTCCATTGACCAGACGTCGTGATTACTGCTGCCGCGGTACCCGGGGCGTTCCATGGGAGCGCCGCCACGAGAGAACCACAGCGTGTCGCCACTGATGCGCGGTCGCTCACCCTTGGCCTTGGTCAGTGGCGTGACGGGACCATGGTCCAATGGCGCCATGTACATGCCCGACTCACGGAACAGCGACGGGTCACGGCTGCTCCAGAAGAGGACGGCGTCACCCTCGGGTGTGAAGCCGGAGAGGGCCTGGCTTCGATCGCTGACGACGAGCCGTTCGATCGGACCCGTTGCCACGAGTCGTCCACCTCGCTGCTCCACCGGCATCACGAAGATGCTGTTGGCACCATTGCGATCGGATTCGAACGCGAGCCAATTGCCATCGGGGGAGAACGCACTGCGTCGTTCCGTTGCTTCGTGAGCGGTCAGTCGTTCCGCATGTCCGCCACCGGTCGGCACCGCCCAGAGATCGCCACCCAATGAGAACACCGTGACCTGCCCATTGGGGGAGACAGACGGGTACTGGGGGAATCCGTTGGTAGATGGGGTGGAGGCGGCCAGCACGGCCGTCGACAGTGCGGTGGCGGTGGTCAGTGAGGCAAGGGGCATCATCACGCGTCTCATGGCTATCACGGGCTCCCGGGGAAAATGGGGTTCTTGGGTGTATCGAGTACTGTAGTGAAGCACCCGACAATGGGCTCCCGAGGGGGGGCCGAGGGGGGCCGAGGGGTCCCGAGGGGGGCCTGGAGGGGCTGGGAGCGTGTCATTACCCGTGGGGCGGGGTGATGCAGTGGGCCCAGGGAGGCGGTTTCATCCATCTCGATTGAGCTTGGCCTGGGTGAGGCCGCCGGCCAGTTTCAAAAACCGGTTTAAGGGCCTCCAGCGGCTTATATCCTGGTCTTGTACCGGTTATGACCCCGTAAATACCTCTTTAACAAGGTCCTAGAAGAACTTCACTGAATTCGATACTGGACCTTGACCAGCGGTATCAGGGCTGGCAATCTGTACTTACTGCTGACTCCCTTCCTGGTCGTTCTGGGCAAGGGTGCAGCAGAGGAAAGAGAGAGAAGGGGGAGATGCGTAGTTCCCTTTCAGATGAGTAGAACTGCACCGCGCGACCAGCGGCCACGTTGTCGTTGGGTGCTATTGCTCATCATGCATGCATGTTCGCGTCGAGAAGCCTGGGTTTCGGGAACCGAGGTGGCGAGCACAAACCATGGTGTGTCTGATCTGGCAATCGGCCCGGACGGACGAAATTAGGATCCTTTGAGAAGGAGGAGAAAGAATGAATAGGCTTACGCTTACTGCTGCGGGTATTGCATCCGTGGCCATGGCTGGGGCCGCAATCGGCGAGACTTTGACTGTCTCAGTGGACATCGCGGGTAATGGCTACAACGCCAGCACCTTCACGTCCCTGGGCGGCGGTTTCTCCGGCGCGTCTTACGCTGGTGCCCTCATCGTGTCTTGGGGCTTCAGCAACGTTTCCGCTGACGTCTACTTCAACGAAGGTTCGGGTTACTCGAACTGGGCTTCTGAGTGCCGTATCGGCATTCTGGACTTCAGCGTTGGTGACACCGCTGGCGACGTCTACTGGACCTATGCCAACCCGTTCACGCAAAATGCTGGCGCTGATACAGCCGGCACGTACGTGAATTACACGGGCGGCAATTTCTCCAGTGGCGACATCTCAAGCTACGGTTGGAACATCGGTTCAGAGGGTGACGTTGAGCTCGTGGCAACTAGCTCCTGGAACGACGGCTCCGGCCTCGACGCTGGTGTGTTCACCAGTGGTACGGCTTGGGTGACGATCGACACTATCCCGGCTCCTGGCGCCCTGGCCCTTCTGGGCCTCGCGGGTGTCGCCGGCATGGGCCGTCGTCGCCGCTGAGTATGGTTCCGGGATCAGGAGAATTCTCCATCTCCTAGCTGATCCCTGACCGTACTAGATTCGATTTCTTCCCGAAGCCCCCGCTCGTAAGAGCGGGGGCTTTCTTTTGCTCAGGATCGACCCTGGCCGGTCGACCCCCGGGGTCCCACCGGCCAGGCTTGGATTCCAGTCCGTATGGGCCGGGACTCTGGAGCCTGAGGCATCTTTCCGGGTAAACTGCCCAGTCTGTCTCCTGATTCCGTTCATGCTCGAAGTGGTCGGAACCGATGGTGTCAGAACGGTTCAAGCATCCCTATCCCCATCCAGAGAGAGAACAAAGAGGACTTTCCATGTCTCAGAAGAGCATCGTGGTCGGCGGGGGCGGCGGTTTTATCGGTGGGCATCTGGTCGGCGCCCTCTTGGAACAGGGCCACAAGGTCCGCAGTGTCGACATCAAGCCAACCGAGAACTGGTACCAGGTCCATGGTGATGCCGAGAACGTCGTTGCTGACCTGTCCCACCTGGAGCATGCCCAATCGGCCTGCGAGGGCATGGACGAGGTCTTCCAACTGGCCGCGGACATGGGCGGCATGGGGTTCATCGAGAACAACAAGGCCCTCTGCATGCTGACCGTGCTGACCAGTACGCACATGCTCGTGGCGGCCCGTGATCACGGCGTCAAGCGGTTCTTCTATTCCTCGTCCGCCTGTGTCTACAACGCGGACAAGCAGAAGAGCGAGGATGTCATCCCGCTGAAGGAAGCGGATGCCTATCCGGCGATGCCCGAGGATGGATACGGGTGGGAAAAGCTCTTCACGGAGCGGATGTGTCGACATTTCCGGGAGGACTTCGGCCTGGAGTGCCGGATGGCCCGGTATCACAACGTCTATGGCCCCGATGGAACATGGGAAGGCGGCCGCGAGAAGGCGCCCGCGGCAATCTGCCGGAAGGTCATTCACGCCAAGCACACGGGCGATCACAGCATCGAAATCTGGGGAGACGGTCTCCAGACCCGTTCGTTCATGTACATCGATGACTGCGTCAAGGGCACCCAGGACATCCTCGCCAGCGATACCCTGGAGCCCATGAACCTCGGGTCGGATGAGCTGACCACGATCAATGGCCTGGTGGACATTGTCGAGGAAATCGCCGGGATCAAGCTCGAGCGAACCCACAAGCTCGATGCGCCCAAGGGTGTCAACGGCCGCAACTCGGACAACACGATGATCATGGACGAGCTCGGCTGGGCCCCCTCCATCAAGCTTCGTGACGGGATGGAGCGGACCTACCGCTGGATTCACGACGAGTACATGGCCAAGTACGGCGCCACGGCCAACGCCTGATCTCAAGTCATCAGACGAGGTTTCCAGCAGCCATGTCTCAGCAGAGTCATCGCGGTGGCAAGTCGGGCACGATCCTCCTGCTTACGCAGGTCTATGTCCCCGATCCGGCCAGCGTCGGCCAGCACCTGCATGACGCGGCGGCGGAACTGGTTCAACGTGGTCACCGCGTGAAGGTCCTGGCCTCCGCCCGGGGCTATGACGATCCCAGCAGGAAATACGCTCGTCGGGAAATGCGCGATGGTGTCGACATTCGCCGATTGCCGCTGTCTTCCTTTGGCAAGGGGTCCATACCGGCCCGAGTGGCTGCTGGCGTCTTCCTGATGGTGCAGGAGATCGTGCGCGGTGTCTTCACCCGGAAGCTCGACAGCATCCTCGTGAGTACGTCGCCGCCGATGTGCCCGATCGCGGCCATGGTGATCTCGTTTATTCGTCGCAAGCCCATCACGTACTGGGTCATGGATCTCAATCCTGACCAGATGATCGAACTGGGCAAGATCAAGGAACGCTCCCTGGCGGCACGGGTCTTCAACTGGTTGAACCGCCGGATTCTCAAGCGAGCCCGTCGTATCGTGGCCCTGGATCGATTCATGGCGGATCGCTTGTATCGAAAGCGAGATGTGCGGGACAAGACCGCCGTGATGCCGCCATGGCCGCATGATGACCAGGTCGAGATGATCGACCATGCCGACAACCCCTGGCGGAAGGAACACATCGGCGATGATCGCTTCGTGATCATGTACAGCGGCAACCATGGTTTCTCGACACCGGTCATGACGGTGCTTCAGGCAGCCCTTCGCATGCAGGATGAGGATGCCCTGGAGTTCCTCTTCATCGGCGGAGGCGTCGGCAAGAAGGAAGTCGACGAGACACTGGAGCGTGAGACGCCCACGAACGTGCGGTCCATGCCCTACCAGCCCTTCGAGACCCTTCGGTTCTCACTCTCTGCAGCAGACGTCCACCTGGTGTCGGTCGGCAACGACGTAGTTGGCGTCGTCCATCCCTGCAAGATCTATGGTGCGATGGCGGTCGGGCGACCGATCCTGCTGCTGGGCCCTGATCCCTGTCATGCGTCGGACCTGGTCCTGGAAAACGAGATCGGCTGGCAGATCAGTCACGGCGATGTCGATCGGGCCATCGAGGTGATCCGTGAGATCCAGGCGACACCACGGGAAACCCTCCAGGAGATGGGCCGCCGGGCGCAGGCCGTCATTCGACGGGATCTGTCGCGAAACCTGCTCTGTGGTCGATTCTGTGACGTGGTCGAGAATCGGACCTGACCTGTGAAGAAGTACATCTTCATCCAGAACGATCCCTTCTACCTCCCGCGGGTTCTCGACAAGGTCCTGCGTGAGTTCGACGACAGTGTCGTCGGCATCAACGTGCAGTCCGTTGCCCAGGGAAAGCGATCGGTCGTGGGGACCGCGATGGATCTCCTGAAGCTCTATGGCTTCGGCTACTTCCAGCGGAAGCTCCGCCAGTATCTCTGGAACAAGGTCAAGGCCAAGGTCGTCAACGGATGGATGGGCAGCACGAAACGCTGCTACAGCGTCGCGGCCGTTGCCCGCAAGTATGGCGTTGAGGTGACCGAGGCGGTTGATGTCAACAGCGAGGAGTTTCGCACTCATCTCCGCGACTCGGGGGTGGAGTTCATCGTCTCCATTTCAGGGACGCAGTTCTACGGGAAGAAGCTCCGGGAGCAGACGTCCGCGGGCATCGTCAACTGTCACGGCGCCCTGCTGCCGAAATACCGCGGGCTGATGCCCTCGTTCTGGACCCTGGCCAATGGCGAGACCGAGGGCGGCGTCAGCGTGCATTTCGTCAACGAGAAACTGGATGATGGGCCGATCGTGGTCCAGCGGCGGTATCGAATCCATGCCCATGACTCCCTGGAGGACATCATGGGTCGATCCAAGGACCTGGCGGCCGAGGCGATCATCGAGTGCATTCGCCTCGTAGAAGCAGGGGACCCGCCCCTCCTGGACAATCCAGAGGACGAGTCGACCCACTTCTCCATGCCCACCCGCGAGGATGTTCGTCGGTTCCGAGCCCACGGACATCGATTTACCTGATCCTGCCTGCTCCCCTGGAACGCCATGAACCACCCGATCGTCAATGCGATGAGCTTCGATATCGAGGATTGGTTTCACATGGTGGAGATCGATGCCGTTGCGGATACCGGCAAGTGGGAGACCTTCCCCTCGCTGGTGGAACGCTATACCGATCAGATCCTCGCCCAGTTGGCCGCTCATGAGACGCGAGCGACGTTCTTCATGCTCGGATGGATTGCGGAGCGATATCCCGAGCTGGTCCGTCGAATTGCTGAGGCCGGGCATGAGCTGGGGACGCACTCCTACTGGCATCGTCGCGTGGACATGCTTGATCCCGACAGCTTTGCAGAGGATCTTCGACGCTCGATCGACGTCATCGAACAGGCCTCGTCGCAGCGGGTTCGGGGATTCCGGGCGCCATCATTCTCGATCCGGCCGGGGACCGAGTGGGCCTTCGATGTGATGCTGGACTGCGGCCTTGAGTATGACGCGAGCCTCTTCCCGGCACCGCGGGGGCACGGCGGTTATCCATCCCCGCGAGGCATGCACCGCTTTACGGATGTTCCATCCGGTCGTGATATCCCGGAGCTCCCCATGAGTGTCATGCGTGTCGGTCCCGCGGGACTCGGCTTCACCGGGGGCGGCTACCTGCGATTCCTGCCGACGTGGTTCGTTCACCGGGGCATTCGGCGACTCAATCGTCGCGGCATGCCCGCCGTGGTCTACCTGCATCCCCGTGACTTCGCCCCGGACTGCCCGCGGGTGCCCATGCCACTCAAGCGGCGGTTCAAGTGCTATGTTGGTCTCAAGACCACGACGGGCAAACTGGACGCCCTGCTCTCGAGCTTCCCCTGGGCAGCCTGCGAGACCGTCCTTGGCCTGGATTCACCCTCGACGGAGGCTGCGGCATGAGCGAGAGTACGCCCACCCATCCCAGGAGCGAACACTCCCTGCGCAACCGGCTTGCCCGGTTCCTGTGGTCCGTAACCTACGTCGTGTTGTTCCGACCGACGCCACGATCATTCCACACGTGGCGCAACATCGTGCTGCGATTGTTCGGCGCCCGGATCCACAAATCCGCACGGGTCTATCCCAAGGTCAAGGTCTGGTACCCGGGCAATCTCGTCATGGGCGTGGGCACCTGTCTTGGTGACGCGGTGGACTGCTACAACGTGGCGACCATCACGCTCGAGGATGGTGCCACCGTCAGCCAGTACACCTACCTGTGTGGAGCCACGCACGATGCCGATCACGTGGATTTCGCCCTGATCCCCCGGCCGATCACGATCTGTCGACGGGCGTGGATTGCCGCTGATGTCTTCGTGGGGCCGGGTGTGACGATCGGGGAGGGGGCTGTGGTCGGGGCGCGCTCTTCCGTGTACAAGGACATGCCGCCCTGGCAGATCTGCGTGGGCAATCCGGCTCGCCCGGTTCGGGCCCGCGGCGTCGGGCCCGAGGACTTCGATTCCAGCGACATGAGCAAGGGAGCTTGAGTACCGATGTGTCGCTGGTTGGCTTACTGCGGTGAACCGATTCCCCTGTGCGAACTGCTGTCCGATCCGGAGCATTCGCTGCTTCAGCAGTCCAGGCAGGCGATCCAGACGCAGTACACCGTCAACGGAGACGGTGTTGGTGTGGGCTGGTACTCCGCCGAGTCGCCTGAGCCGGGCCTGTACCGCGAGACGCGGGCGGCCTGGAATGATGAGAATGTCGACAGCCTGAGCCGCCATGTCCGCTCGGGCCTGTTCCTGGCCCATGTCCGTGCGGTTACGCGTGGCGCCGTGGCCCGCATCAACACGCATCCCTTCCGCATGGGCCAGTGGCTGTTTCAGCACAACGGCGATGTCGGGGGCTGGGATCGAGTTCACCAGGATCTTGATCAGCGTATTGAGGCACCGTATTACGCCGCTCGCCAGGGGCAGACCGATTCCGAGTCGCTCTTTGCCCTGGCGATGAGCCGGGGGCTCCAGGATGATCCGGCTGGAGCCCTGTCCCGGATGGTGCAGGAGGTCGAGGAACTTCGTCGGGCGCATGATGTGGCCGAGCCATTCCGGATGAGCGTGGCCGTGACCAACGGTCAGTCCCTGTGGGCGGCGCGATACAGCAGCAATGGTGATACGCCGACCCTGTACTGGGGACGAGGCTTGTCATTGGCCGGTCACGACGGTGAGGTGTACACGCTGCATGAAGACTCGACCGTCGTGGTATCCGAGCCCCTCGACATGCACCAGTACAACTGGCAGGAAGTTCCTGATCGTGGACTGATGCATGTCAGCAATGGTGATGTTTCGGTGTCCGAACTCGAGATCGCCTGAGGAACAGCCGATCCGGTGATCCACTTACCGTCGATCCGTCCCTGGAATCAGCCCTCGGTAATCCGGACGTATTCGATTCGCGAGATCTTCACGTTGACATTGGCTTCGTTCTCCGCCATGGGCGGCAGGATGACGCCGAATCGCCTGTCGTAGTCCAGGACTTCCACGGTCCGTTCGGTCAGTCTCAGTCGCTCATTGAAGTACCGGATGTCGATCGTCTGTCCGACCAGGCCATCCCAATCCAGTTCACGAGGGTCCTCGACACCGGTGGAGACACCGGAGATGAGAGACAGGGCCTCGATGAACTCCGGTGTTTCCACGGAAGTCAGCACGCTGGTCTCGGTCGTGGTCCGCTCCGTCTTCACCAGCAACCCCTGGACATAGCCGCCGATCATCGCCGCCTGGACATCCGCGTCGATGTCCTGGAAGCGGATGTCGAGGGCGATCCCGTGGTAGAGGGCATCCGTGTCGAATCCCAGTGGTGCCGAGATGGCGGCGATGTAGAACATCTGTCCCTGCATGAAGGCCACGAGGGACTCCTGCGGAAGAGGTGGCTCCATGGTGCTGTTGACCAGCAGTCCGCCGGTCACCAGGACATCCACGGTCTCATCGACATAGCCCTGGATCCTGGCCTGGGCCTCGGCGATCTCCTCGGCTGTGCTTTCGAGCGTGACTCGTCCCGCGAGAACGGGGACCAGGCCCGGCTGCCGGGCCTCGAGGTTGAGCATGCCCTGGAGCAGGGCGTCGTTGCCGGCCGTGGGGGAGGTCCCGGCGACACCTGAGGGGGGGCGGAGGTCCTCGATGGACTGGCCCGTGACGGTCGAGCCCAGGGTCATAGCGGCCGCGATGATGATCCCGATTCGATGCATGGGTGACCTCCTGTCGTCCTGCCAGTGTACGGGGATTCCTATCGGTCGAGCCGTTCGTTTCACGACAACCACGGTCCGTGGCCGGCTGTTAGCATCGTCGCCACCCGGGAGTCCGAGACCGTGAGCGACGCGATGGAACAAGGCTGCAAGTGGAACGCACGCTGGTATCCCCGGTATGCGTTCCTGTCGGATGCCTATTTCTGGTTGCCGATCTTCTTCCTGTACTTCAGCGAGGAGTTGTCACTGGAAGACGTTCTGCTGGTCGAGATGGTCTATTACCTCGGCGTCTACGTGATGGAAGTCCCGAGCGGCTGGTTCTCCGACCGATTCGGTCGACGCGTCACGCTGCTGGTGGCCGCCGCGGTCCTGGCGGTGGCCTATGGGATGATCTTCATCGGTGGGAGCTTTCTCGTCTTCGCGATTGCGCAGTTCCTCAAGGCCGCGGGAATATCGTTCAAGAGTGGTACCGAGACCGCCTTCCACTTCGACTCGTTGAAGGCGATCGGGCGGGAGGGCGAGTTCGGTGCCCGGGAGGCTCGCGTCGCGCGCAATCGCTTCCTTGGCGGCGCTGCGGCCGCCCTTGTCGGCGGACTCATCGCCATCTGGTCGCTCCGCATGGCCTACCTGGTGGCCTGTGTCTTCGCGATCGGCATGATCCTGCTGGTGGCCCGATTCACCGAGCCTCCCAAGGAAGAGGGGGAAACCCACGCCAATCCCTTCCGGGAGTTTGCACGTTGCGTGGGATATCTGCGCCAGCCGATCCTGCTGTCCATACTCGGGTTCTTCGTCCTGATGACGATCCTGAACCATGTTCCCTACGAGTTTTTTCAGTCGTACATCGAGTTCTCGCTTGAGTCCATTGATTGGGCGCACATGGGCACACCCCTGGTCAGCGGCATCCATGTCACACTGACCCTGCTGGTGGCGTCGTACTTCGGGGCCAGGAGCATCAGGATCCGCAACCGCATCGGCCTGTGGTGGACGTTGTTGCTGGCCACGGCGCTGCAGACACTGATCATCGGGGTGATGGGGTGGGTCCTCTCATCCATCGTGGTGGTGTTGCTGCTGGCTCGGTCAGTTCCGCGGGCGCTCATGGCGCCGGTGATCAACGCTACCGTGACTGGCCGCGTAGCCAGAAAGCACCGCGCAACCTATCTCTCGATGCAGAGCCTGGCTGGTCGACTGGCCTTTGCCGGGATGCTGCTGCTGCTGACGTCCACCATTCCGGCAGGCGAGTCAGCGACCTGGCAGACCATCTCGAGCGTGCTGCAACTGTCCTTCTGGATTGCGCTGGGTGGGTTCGCGATCTTCATCGTGATCGCGCTGGTGCGGTCGCCGCGTGATGGCACCGGTGAGGTTGTCCAGGCCTGATACGGGTTGATCACAATCCAAGTTTGTCGGAGGCGGCATCGAGGGTGATGCCGCTCAACTGGATCGTCTTCTCCCGGGCGGTGTGACCAGCCACGATCTCGAGCCGTGATCCGGGCAGGCTCAGCGTTCGGGCCAGCAGGGCGATGATGGCGTGGTTGGCCTTGCCGTCCTCCGGTGGTGCGGCCACGCGGATCTTGAGCCGATCACCGAGCCGTCCGGCGATGGCGTCCCGGGAGGCGCCTGGGACGGCCTTGATCCGCAGGTGGAGACAGTCGGCGTGGGCGACGAGGCACTCGGGCATCCGCCCAGCCTACCGCGGTCGTGGGCCGCGGAGGATCCACTCCCGAGTGCTACACTCTGCACCGTGCTACCACGACACGAACTCGACGCGATCCGGTTCGAGAATCTCGCCGAGACCGTACTCGTCCCGGGGATCGTCCGTCATCGTCAACCCCTGGCCATCCGGGCCTGGCAGACCACTGATCGCCCGGGTCCGGGCCAACTGGACCTGGATGCCTTTACATCGGTCGACGTGGGATGGCGGTGGGGGCCACCGTGGTCAACGGCCTGGTTCCACCTGGTGACGACCGTTCCGGAGGCATTCGATGGATGCCGTGCCGCGATCCAGTTCTCAAGTGGGACCGAAGCGACATTCTGGCACGAGGGCGTGCCATTCCATGGGCTCGATGCCAATCGCGATCTCGTTCGACTGCCGGACGTCGTCCGATCGGGTGATGTCCTGGAGTTCCTGGTCGAGGCCGCCTGCACCCTGCCCCTGGGGGCCAGTACGTTCTGGTGGGATGCGCCCGAGGTGCAGGCGCGATGGCGTGAAGAACGCCCGGGTCGGGTCGAATCAGCATCGCTGGTCGTGTTGGACGAGGCGGCCTGGCGACTGCACGAGGCCTGGGATGTCGCTCGCCGAGTCCTCCTGGCCCTGCCGGCGAACAGTGAAGATTCAGCTCGACTCCTGGAAGGGCTCAATCGGATCGCCAGCGGGATCGCCGGTGGGGTTGATGATGCCGATGCCACTCGGGCGGAGATCGAATCACTGCTGACCAGCACCGGTTCCGCGGACGGTGGTCCCTGCGTGGCGGTCGGTCATGCTCACATCGATACGGCGTGGTTGTGGCCGTTGGCCGAGACGCGGCGCAAGTGCCTGCGGACCTTCTCCACCATGCTCCGCCTGATGGAGCGATACGACGATTTCAGGTTCCTGTGCAGCCAGCCCCAGCAGTATGCCTGGATCGAAGAGGATTCCCCGGAACTGTTCGAGCAGATCACCGCTCGCGTGCGCGAGGGTCGATGGGAAGCCGGGGGGGCCATGTGGATCGAGCCCGACTGCAACGTCCCCTCGGGTGAATCACTGGTGCGACAGATCCTGCACGGAACCAACTGGTGGCAGGATCGATTCGGTGATGCGGCGCCGCAGCGTCACCTCTACCTTCCGGACACCTTCGGGTTCCCGGCTTCATTGCCCCAGATCATCCGGCTCGCGGGCCTGGATACCTTCATCACCAACAAGATTTCCTGGTGCGAGACCAATCGGTTCCCCCATGTCACCTTCAACTGGAAGGGCATCGATGGCACCGAGGTCCTGTCGCACCTGACACCGGGGCACAATTACAACTCGCCGATCTACCCGAGTGATGTCCTGGCCGGGCATGGGATCCTGATGGCGCAGCCTCGACCGCGACCGGATGCCTGGTTGCAGCCCTACGGTTATGGCGACGGTGGTGGAGGCCCGACTGATTCGATGATCGAGCGTATTGGTCACTCGGGTCGATGCACCGGTCTTCCGGGCGTCCGCCATGGTCGGGCCGATGACTTCTGCGGCCTCCTGCATGAACAGGCGCAGCAGGGTGGGGCGTTGCCATCCTGGGATGGTGATCTCTACCTGGAACTGCACCGCGGGACCTACACCAGCCAATCGTGGTTGAAGATGGCCAATCGGGTCGGTGAAGATGATCTTCGCTGCATCGAGGCGATGACGTGTGGTGGTCCACGGGCAGCGGATGCCGCATCACTTCGCGACACCCTGGATGAAACCTGGAAGCTCGTCCTGCTGAACCAGTTCCATGACATCCTGCCGGGCTCATCGATTCACGAGGTCTACCAGGATGCCAGGTCTCAGTACGACCGGATCCAGTCGCGATGTCGCGAGGAACTGGAGACCGCTTCCCGGGCCTGGTCGTCGCACCTGGGCGAAGGCGTCGCCTGTTTCAACCCAGCGAGTACAGACCGCTCTGGTGTCGTTGACGTCGACGGCACGCCGACCTGGGTGGCGTCGGTTCCGGCCATGGGTGGTCGGGTCGTCGGCGCCTCTTCAGAAGAGGTGGCCCCGGTGGAGATCGACGGTCATCATCTCCGCAATGGTCTCATCGAGGCCACGCTGGATACGGCTGGGCGGGTCACTCATCTGGCCTGCCGTGGCGCATCTCGAGGCGTGACGGCACCAGACCGACCGCTGGGACAGTTGGTCCTGTACGAAGACCAGCCACGTCGATGGGAAGCCTGGGATATCGATGCGGACTACGTTGACACGGCCACGCTGATCGAATCGGTGGCGGAGATGGAGATCATCGAGTCGCATCCACTGCGTGCCATCGTCGAGTTCCGACGAGCGCTGGGGACAGGCAGCCGCCTGGTGCAACGATATGTCCTTCGCGCTGATTCGCCTCGGCTCGACGTGGAGTACCTCGTGGACTGGCAGGAAGACCAGCGGTTGCTGCGACTCTCCTGCCCGACGGACATCCGCACCCGGATGGGGACCGTTGGAATCCAGTTCGGTGTCCAGGAACGGCCCACGCATCGAAACACCTCCTGGGAACAGGCATGCTTTGAATTCCCGGGTCACCGCTTCATGGATCTGTCCGAACCCGGTCGTGGCCTGGCGGTTCTTGACGACGGCCGATACGGCCGATCAATGGACGGTGACACGCTCGGGTTGTCGCTGCTGCGAGCCCCACGCATGCCGGATCCGGAAGCCGACCGGGGCACGCATCGCTTCACGGTGGCCTTCATGCCACACGAGGGCGACTGGCGGGCCGCAGGTGTCTGGGGCGAAGCCGAGGCGCTCTGTCGACCGTTGCGTCTCCTGGGCTCGGCCCAGGGAACCGAGACCGAGTCTGCGCCGTTCCGGCTCCAGGTCGATGGCGGCGCACACGTGGAGATCGCGGCCTTCAAGCCAGCCGAGCAGTCCGGGGCACGGGTGCTTCGACTGGTCGAGGTTCATGGTGGAGCCGGTGACGTCGAGATCAACTGGTCCCATGACATGCGAAGTGTCCAGGCGGTCGATCTGCACGAGTCCACTCCTGTCGAGGTCGACCTGGCGCATGATGGGAACCGGACTCGGATCGGAATCCGTCCGTTCCAGATCGTCACTCTCCTGGTCGATGGCGGCTGATCATGACCATGGGCGCGATTGACTGGGCGATCGTCATCGGGCTCCTGCTGGTCCTGACGGTAACGAGCATCAGGACCAATCGATATGCCCGGAGCGTGTCCGGCTTCCTTGCCGCCAATCGATGTGCCGGTCGGTACCTGATCACCATGGCCTACGGCATGGCCCAACTGGGCGTGATCTCGCTGGTCTGGTTCTGGCAACAGAACTACGACGTGGGGTTTACCTCGATCTGGTGGGGGTTCATGGAAGGCCCCGCGCTCATCCTCATCGCGCTGACCGGGTGGGTGGTCTATCGATTCCGGCAGACGCGGGCCATGACGATGGCCCAGTTCTTCGAGATCCGGTACAGCCGCAACTTCCGGGTGTTCGCCGGGCTGGTCGCCTTTGCCTCCGGGATCATCAACTACGGCATCTTTCCGGCGGTGGCGTCACGCTTCTTCATTCACCTGTGCGGGCTTCCCGAGGTCGTGTCGATCGTCGGGCTGGAGATCCAGACCTTCCCATTGCTGATGGCCCTGCTGCTGGGGACGGCACTGGTATTCGTCTTTCTCGGCGGCCAGATCGCCGTCATGGTCACGGACTTCATCCAGGGTGCTTTCGGCAACATCGTGTTCATCCTCGTGATCGTCTACCTGCTGTGGACCTTCGGGTGGGGACAGATCTCCGACGCCATGCTCCAGGCGCCCGAGGGCAAGTCGATGGTGGATCCATTCGACCTGGGCAAGGAAGAGAATTTCAACATCTGGTACTGGGTCATCAGTGTCATCGTGCTGTTCTACGGCATGCTGGGGTGGCAGGGAACCAGTGGGTACAACGCCTCCGCCCTGAACGCCCACGAAGCCAAGATGGCGAACATCCTCAATGGGTGGCGCTTTCGCGTGCTGATGCTGATCGTGCTCGTGCTGCCCATCTGCATTCGCGTGCTGATGAATGATGAGGCCTATGCCGAGCAGGCGGCCGCCATCCAGGCAGCGGTCGATCAGCAGGCGACGCCAGCGATGGGGGCGGAGATCCGGACCCCCGTGGCGACGGGGATGCTGTTACCGGCCGGCCTGCTGGGTTTGATGTGCGCGGCGATGCTCGGTGCGTTCATCAGCACCAATGACACCTACCTTCACGCCTGGGGCACGATCTTCGTCCAGGATGTGATCCTGCCCTTCCGCAAGAAACCGTTATCAGCACGAGCGCATCTCTGGCTCCTGCGATTCTCCATCCTGGGCGTCGCCATCTTCGCGTTCTTCTTCAGCCTCTGGTACACACCGACGCAATACATCGCGATGTTCCTGGCCATTACGGGGGCGATCTTCGTTGGCGGCGCCGGTTCCGCGATCATCGGCGGGTTGTACTGGAAGCGAGGAACCACGGCCGCGGCCTGGACCGCCATGATTGCCGGCATGACACTCAGCGGATTCGGGATCATCGTGAAACAGATTCCGGTCGCCAACTATTGGTCAGGCTCGACCGTGCAGGTCACGGACGCCGACGGCAAGCGACTGGCCTATGAACCCGTGATCGCTGGCGAAACCGAGGAACACTCAGCGGACGGTTGGCCGATGCTGGGTGACTCGGGTGTTCGGTGGAGCGTGACGGGGACAACGAGTCGACCAGGTGACTGGTCAGGTTGGCACTCGGCCCCGGTCGATGGGGCCCAGGTCTCGCTGGCGGACTCGTCTGGCCTGGTGCTGGGCGAGTACCCGGTGGAGGCGTCCGGGTCGGGAACGCTGGTTCAGCATGATGGCCAGGCCTGGACGATTCAACTCCGTGAGCAGCCGCGTGGCCTCGTGTCTCCCTTCCTCGACCTGTGTGACTACGTGAATCGAAAGATCACCGGCCAGGTCATGACCTTCTGGGCGATCGTGGTGGCGGTGGTGCTGTACATCCTGGTATCGCTGCTGGGCCCGCGGCGGATTCATGACATGGATCGGCTGCTGCACCGGGGCCAGTACGCCCGCGATGATGACGCGGCGGTCGAGGGGCAGCCCCGGACCTGGTTGGAACGGCTCGGATTCGATCGAGAGTTCACGAAGGCCGATCGATGGATCACGGCGATCACGTTGGCGTGGCCCATCTTCTGGACCATCGTCTTCGTGGTGGGCACCATCTGGCGGCAGCAGCATGACATCCCGGCCGAGACCTGGGCCGGGTGGTGGAAGTGGTGGATCTATTGCACGTTGGGGGCGGCGGTGATCGTGGTCACCTGGTTTACGATCGGTGGGGCCATGGACGTCCGAAAACTATTCCGTCGGCTGCGGTCCTACGAGTCTGATGCTCGTGATGACGGTCGGGTGGTTGACCACCGGAATGCGGATGAGGTGGATCCGCGGTCATGAACCTGTCCGAGGCGGTCCGTGCCGGGACAGGAGGACCGGGTACTGTTATGCTGCTCCGCTTGGCCAGTCCCGGGAGACCAGGAGCCGCGTCATGGCAGGATTCGAGATCACACGGACCGTGAATGCCCCGATCGATCGGGTGTTCGACGTCTTTACTGACCTCGATCACATGTGGCCGCGTATCGAGGACATCGTCAAGATCGAGCGCGATACCAGCGGCCCTGTCGGTGTCGGCACGGTGTACCAGGAAACCCGAGCAGGCTTCGGACGGGAATCAACGTCCTCGTTGGAGTTCACGGAATTCGATCCGCCCAACCGGTGGGCCATCACCGCCGCCTCGGTCGGAATCCGAATGACCACGAGCTTTGATCTGCAACCGGAGGAAGACGGCACGCGGTTGATCGTCAATACGAAGATCAGGCCGCTGAACCCGGTCTCGTGGTTCATGGGCCTCTTCCTGTCGCCGTTGTTGATGGGAACCGTGAAGCGGGCGGTCAACCGGGACCTGGACACGCTCTGTCAACTCGCCGATGGCACGTGGGTCGAGAAACCCGCCGAGCCGGAAGAGACGGGGAATCCGGACGAGTGATCTGTCGCTGGCCGCTCCGCGCGGTGTGCGTCCGCTTTCAGAAGACCACTTCCACCATCAGGTAGCCCGTGACGGCGTCATCCAATTGGGCGGGATCACCGCCGCCCGGTGTCGGCAACCACTGGATCCCGGGCTGGACGGCAAACCACGGCGTGAGCTGCACCCGGTAGAAGGCCTCGAACGCGCCTTCGCCGCCACCGGTTGGTCCTACGCCGCCCGTCGGCGTCGTGGACTGCCAGGTTCCCGGGTCGTTGCTGAACCCGGTCCAGGATCCCAGGATGCCCAGGGCATCCATGGGCCGGCCGGGGATCACGCCGGTGGCGCTGAGTCCGCCGGTCAGTGACCAGTGCACGGCGTTCTTCGTCGGATCGCTCCAGCCGAATTGCCCGAAGAACATGATGCCGCCGCCTTGCTTGGCGAACTGCTGGCTGGGGGCCCACAGCGTCTGCGAGAGCGACACGTACGTGCCCGGAACATTCTGGACACCGGGGCCGTCCTCCAGGGTCCCGCTGGTCCGGGATCGACCGGTCTGAAGCCAGCCTCCGGCGCACAGGGCACCGGGCAGGTCCAACTCGCCCAACTGCCAGTTGACACCCCATTCCGTGATGAGGAACCAATGTCCCTGGTTGTCGAAGAAGGTCGAGGGGCCGCGGCCACCCGGGTTCGGCGCGGGATTGTAGATCAGGCGGCCAAGGGCATCGCGAGTCTCGTTCAAGCCGCCGAGGGAACCATCGAACCAACCAAACGAGCCGCAGATGTCCTCATTGACGTTGACGATGGCGGTCAGGGCCGTGGCTTCGCTGGGGAAGGTCGGCATGTAGGCGTTGAGCGTGGGGGTAAAGGACGCCGCGTTGTACATGAACGCACCGGAGCCAGGCATGTTGGAGAAGATGTTGTTGGCGTCCTGCTTTCCGAAGGCGAGGTTGAGACTTCGATCGAAGAGATGCTGCGAATAGTACAACTGCGAGATCTGGTTCAGTGCGGCGGAATTGGGCAGGTTGCCATTGGTGCCGGTGTAGCTTCCCGTTGGATCGAAGCCACCAGCGATGTCGAACGTGTTGCTGTACCAGTCCCAGTGCTGAAAGTTCACGAAGAACAACCCGTCCGCATGGCCCAGGAGGGGATGGGTGTCGACGGTGACCGATGCATTCCACAGTCCGCCGCTGAATCCACCGGTTTCCAGGCCACCGGAGAAGTTCTCGTTGAGCAGGGCGACGTAGAAGCCATCAACGAAGACGCCGTTGTCCTGGAGCTCATTTCGGATACCGCCCCAGCCACCCGTGATCCCGCTGCAGTCCCAGGGCCAATCCGACCAGTCGCCCGGGGTCAGGTTGATCTGGGCCACCGTCGGTGAGAACAGCGGGTTGGGACGGTTCATGCGATCCTGGGTGCCCACGAGCCCGGTATTCGCAACGGTGTAGGCGCTCTCGGCCCCCCAGTTCCGATCGGGTTTACCAGTCGGTTCCTTGGGGTGCTCCGTCGGGTTGTCGGCGGGGGCCTGGGCCGTCGATGGATCCGCCACCTCCGGGGCATCGGATGGGGCCGATTCAGCCGGCGGTGCCGTCGGCCCTCCTGGCGGGACATCATTGGCAGGTTGCGCCAACAGGACCGAGGTCAGGATGAGCGTGAGGGATGATGTCATCGCCGCCAGTCTACTGATACCGGCCTGTAGGCGGCCACTCGCACCGCCTCGTGGACATGGACGCGTGGTCCGCGACTAGACTGCCCCGGACCATGAGCAGCACCCCGGGAATATGCCATCCAGGTAGATCAGTCGGTTTGCTTCGACCTGCAGTGGCAGCCGCTCTCCTGGCCATGACCTCGATCCTGTTGGCGGGCTGCCACTCGCCCTCGGGGGGTCGACTGCCGGACTCGGCGACGGCGGAGCAGGAGCAAAGCGCCGGGTACACGCTGCTCCGGGAACTGCTCGATGATGAGGCACAGGTTGATGGCATCCTGATCCTCAAGAGTGCCTCGCCGGAGACCGAGTCGCTTCTCAAGGAGATCGCGGTCGCCTGCGTGGACATGCGGGGCGAGATTGACGACATGGCGCGGGCCGATGATCAGGTGGTGCTGTTGAACACGGGACTGCCGGACATCGAGACCTCCGCGAGAGCGAGGATCTCAAGCGAGATGGCCGGTCTGCTGCTGGGGGCCGAGTCCTCGGAGTTCGAACTTCGCATCCTGATGACGCAGGAGCAGGCCATGGGGTACGGCCATCACCTGGCGGCCGCTCTTGCGAATGCCGAGGATGATTCTGATCGGATCACCGTGCTGGAGCGGATGGCGAAAGACATGAAGGCCTTCCAGGAGCGGTGCCTGGTGCTTCTGCGGGCTCGATGCGAGGTGGACTGATCGTCAGTCGCCGACGGTCCGCACCAGGATGTTCCGGAACTCGACCTCGCTGCCGTGACTCTGCAACGCAATGGGGCCCGAGGCGGGCACGTCGGGCAACGCCGCGTTGTCAATCACCGTCTTCCCATTGAGCACGACCGTCAGTCGATCCCCACGCATCCGGATGAAGAAGCGGTTCCATTCACCGACGGGGTTGTCCGCCGCGACCCGCGGTGTCACCGCGGCCCGAATGTCGGCGGGCATGGATCCATCGGTTCGATAGCCCCAGACTTCGCCGCTGCCGACCGACCAACACCACAGGTTGACCTGCGACTTGCTGTTGCCGCGAAGGAAGATCCCGCTGTCACGTTCCTTGATTCGAGTCGTCATGGGTTCCCCGGCATCATCCATGACCGTGTTGCCATCTGGCCCGATGACCGGCCGGTCCATTTCGCCCTGGTGCTGTTGGGTCCATCGCCAGTCCACGACCATGTCGAAATCACCGAGTGACCGAGTGGACCACAGGTCGCCCCCCTGGCCGTTGTGGAACAACCGGCCACCCGTCACGCTCCAGTTCCCCTCGTTCCCGGCGGGTGGTTTCCAGCCGGACAGGTCGAGTCCGTTGAACAGCGGTCGGAAGCCCTCGGCTTCATTGGCGCTCATCGCCCAGGGGCCCGGTTCGGTCGGCAGTTCCTTGATCTTCAGGTTTCGGAAGTCGATGGGGGAGCCCTCGGCCTCCAGGCAGATGTAGCCTCGCCTGGGATTGCAGTCATGGCCACCGCTGACGACCTTGCCATTGACCGCGAGTGTGATCCGTCCGTTGAGGCACTCGATGCGATAGTGATTCCACTCGCCGGCACCCTTGGTTCGGGCTTCACTGGGAAGGCAGCGTTCCCAACCATTGGGATGCGGCCGATCCGGTGTCATCACGGCGCCCCAGATGGAGAAGATGTCGCCTTCACTGGTGTAGTTGGGCGTTTCATTACCCAGCATCACCTGGACCTCGATGGCCTTGGCAAAGGGCGTTCCGAGCGCTGGTAGCGCATCTGACCAGACGAACAGCCCGGCATTGCCGGTCGGTGACTCATGTCGCCACTCCAGTTCGAGAATGAAGTCCTCGTAGGCCCGGTCCGTCCGCAGGAGACACACGGGTTTGCCGGTGCAGCGGATCATGCCGTCCTCCGCCCGCCAGGTCGATTCGGCGCCGTTGACATTGACCCAGCCGGACAGGTCATTGCCATTGAAGAGCGGGGTAAACCCCTCGGCGTCGGGGGCGGACATGGCCAGGAGCGATACGATGGTCAGGGTGGTGATCATGGCCGGGATCGTATCAGGCCCGGCTTCATCACCCGGAACCCGGGGACGTATCATCCGGTTGAAGACGCGGAGAGCACCTGCCGATGACCCAGAACGGACGAATGGCCATTCTCGTAGGTGGTGGACCCGCGCCCGGGATCAACAGCGTGATTGCGGCGGCCAGTATCCGAGCCTGTCTCGAGGGTCTCGATGTGGTCGGCATCCGGGAGGGGTTCTCCCACTTGATGCGGGGCGACCTGGACCAGGTCACTCCCCTGACGATCGATCGGGTCAGCCGAATTCATTTCCGAGGCGGCTCCGCCATCGGAACCTCGCGGGCCAACCCGACTCGTGAAGAGGCTTCCATGGCCGCGACCGTCCAGTCCCTCCGGGACCTCGGGGTGTCGATGGTTCTGACAATCGGCGGTGACGACACGGCCTATTCAGCGAGGTGCCTGTCCGAGGCAACGGCTGGTGAAATCCGTGTCGCTCATGTCCCCAAGACGATCGATAACGACCTCGACCTGCCCCCGAACATCGATACCTTCGGATTCCAGACGGCTCGGCATGTCGGGGTCGAGGTGATCCAGAACCTGATGGTTGATGCCAAGACCACCTCCCGGTGGTACTTCGTCATTGCCATGGGGCGGAAGGCCGGCCACCTGGCCCTGGGCATGGGCAAGGCCGCCGGTGCCACCCTGACCCTGATTCCGGAGGAATTCGGTTCGAGCGGGGTATCGATCGACCAACTCGTGAACATCCTGGCCGGTGCCGTGATCAAGCGGCAGGCCGAGGGACGGTCGGACGGTGTCGCCGTGATCGCCGAGGGGGTCTGCCTGGGAATCCGGGAGGAGGACCTGGCTGGAATCGGATCACTGGAGCGGGACGACCACGGGCACCTCAGGCTGGCGGAACTGGATATCGG
>JAKVBX010000003.1:0-50955 GCA_022446795.1 Phycisphaerales bacterium | reverse complement strand
TCGGACTTTTTTCCGGTTCCCTCAAGTGATAGTGCGCGCCGGTGATTCGCGTCACCGATAGGAGCACCTGGCCACGGCGGCGACGTCTGCCTGGCCGGGAGGCTGACCCGATGCGACGTTCCACTGTGCTTGCGCAATTCTTGCTGATCATGACCGTCCTGTTCCTGGCATTCGCCAGGCCGGCGGACGCAGCGTTGCTGCTGTTTGATGATCGCGACCTGTTCCTTCAGGCCGTCGCGGAGCAGCCCTGGATCGAGGATGACTTCAACGGGCTGGATGATGGCTACGACGCCAACCCGATCTTCCGGTTCATGGAGACCTCCTTCGAGTATTCCCTGGCCTCGTCCAGTCCCGTGGGCTTGATGGTCCTGGGGGACCTGATCTCGACCGTTCTGCCCAAGTCCGAGATCCAGTTCGAGTCCCAATCGGGAGAGATCGTGGCCCTCGGGGGTGACTTCGGATTGACTGACTACAACGGGGTGACGACACCGGGTGTGCTCCAGATCGGCCTGCCTGATGGCAGCACGATCTCGCGGGCGATTGACGGTGTGGCCAGCTTCGTGGGAATCGTGGGCGTTGGCGAGACCATCAGTTCCCTGAGCATCGGGGCCGAGGCGAATCTCCAACTGGTGACGGCGACGTCGATCGTGGTGGCGGCGACACCCGCGCCGGGGGCCCTGGCCCTGTTCTGCCTGCTGCCAGTCGGTCTTCGGGGCTCCCGTCGGCGAGGCTGAGCAAAGGTCGGCATCACACGCAGTAGACTGCAGTCGTGCTGCCGGGCGATGAACCTGTACCTGAGGACCGTCCTGTTCCGGGACACGAGGATGTGCATCACCTCGACGTGGTCGCGCCGTCGGTTGCGGAATCCTGTGGGCTGACTGAAGCCGACCAGTGCGAAGCCTGCTTGATGCGATGGCTTGAGCGTCGCGATGGTGCCCAGGCCGGGCCGGTGGTTTCAGCGGGCGACAGCGGCATCCTGTCCATTCCGGTCACTGGTCGACTGACGGACCATCTCCGAAGGGTGATTCGGCGTCGTCTTCGTGCACATGATCTCACGGTCAGCCTGGCTCGCAATGCCAATGACCTCGAGGTTCGGTTCACACCCGGCCAGTGCACGCTGCATGTCATTGCCGAGGCCCTGGCGGGGATTCCTGTCCAGTTGGACCTGGCCGCGGCACAGGTGGCCTACGTCCAGGAGCCTCCGGCAGCGACCGAGGATGGTCCGGCGAGCCACCGCTTTCGGGATCTGTTGGCGGTTGGTGTCGGATTTGTCCGGGCGCATCGGGCGCTTGGCCTGGTCGTGCTTGGCGGTCTGTTCCTGCTGGTGGGGTTCATCCTGCAGCAGGCATCGCTTCCGCCAGCAGCCTGGCTTCCGCTCCTGGCCATCAGCGCGGTGCTCTGCAGCCTGAAGACCTTCCCGGATGCGATCCGGGAATTGCTGGGTTTCAGCTTGAACGTGGATGTCCTGATGTTCGTGGCGGCGATCGGTGCCGCCGTCCTTGGCGCCTTTGCCGAAGCGACCTTCCTGCTTTTCCTGTTCGGTCTCGGGGATGCCGGTGAGGAGTTGGCCTTGAACCGGGCGCGGTCAGCGGTTGATTCGCTGTCCACGTTGGCTCCGGACACGGCGGAGATCATTGCCGCCGATGGCACGACCACCATCGTTCCGGTGGAGGATGTCGCCGTGGGGGCAGCCATCGAGGTTCGTCCCTTCGATCGAGTACCACTCGACGGTGTCGTTGCCCATGGGACGTCGGCGATCGACCAGTCCGCCGTCACGGGGGAGTCCATTCCCGTCGACAAGGAGCCCGGTGATCCGGTGTTTGCCGGAACGATCAACGGCGAACGCGAACTGGTGGTCGAGGTGACCAGGACCGCGGGTGAGAGCACGCTGGCCAAGGTCATGCGACTGGTCGAGGAGGCACAGTCGGCCCAGTCCTCGACGCAGCGTTTCACCGAGCGGGTGGAGAAGTGGTATGTCCCGATCGTCCTGGTGGCGGCCACGCTGCTGATCGTGTCTCCACCAGTCGTCGGCGGGGCGGACTGGGGGACCTGGTTCTACCGGGGAATGGCTTTCCTGGTCGCAGCGTCGCCGTGTGCCCTCGCGATTGGAACCCCGGCGGCAACGCTGTGCGGACTTGCTCGGTCGGCCCGGCTGGGCGTCTTGATCAAGGCCGGCCTGTACCTGGAACTCCTGGGCAAGCTTCGGTCGATCGTCTTTGACAAGACCGGAACGTTGACGGAAGGGCGGCCTGTTGTCAGTGACGTGAGGACCATCGAGGGGATCGGTGAGGATGAACTGCTGACACTGGCGGCGGCGGTGGAGTCGAAGGTCAATCATCCGTTGGCAGATGCCATCGTGTCGGCGGCTCGGGAGCGGAACATCGAGATACCGGATGCCGGTGACGTTCGTCAGATCGCTGGACTCGGGGCGGAGGGCCAGATCGATGGCGTGCCGGTTGTCATTGGTCGCGTGACCGAGGCGCACGATGCCCTGGGCGATCTGCTGGATACGCTGGCCGACGCCGGCTGTACGACGGTCGTGGTGTCTCGATCCGGGCAGGCCATTGGCGCCATCGGGTTGATCGATCAGCCTCGACCCGAGGCGGCGGCGGCGATTGAACGCCTCCGCGGCCTGGGAATCCAGGGCGTATCCATGTTCACCGGTGATCATCGTCGTGCCGCTGAGCCCATCGCCAGACGCCTCGGGGTCGACCATGTCGAAGCCGATCTCCTTCCCGAGGACAAGCTCACGCTCGTAGAGCAGGTCGCCCGGGACGCCGGGCCAGTGGCGATGGTGGGGGATGGGGTCAATGATGCACCGGCATTGGCCCGGGCGGACGTGGGAATTGCCATGGGCGCGGCCGGGACCGATGCGGCCTTGGAGACCGCCGATGTCGTGCTCATGGGCAGCCAGTTGGAGACCCTGGCGGACGCGATCGAATTGTCTCGGTCCAGTCGTCACCTGATCATCCAGAACCTCATCCTGGCGCTGGGGGTCATCGGCATCGTGGCGCCCCTGGCGGCCGTCGGGCTGGCCCACCTGGGCGTTGCCGTGTTCCTGCACGAGGGATCCACGGTTGTCGTGGTGCTGAATTCGCTTCGCCTGTTGAAGTGGAAGCCCAGGGGGCCCTCCCGCTAGGGGGTTGCTAGAATCGGTCCCCGTGCCTGGGCACCCCTGGAGACCAATCACATGCTGATGTTGACCCGTCGTTTTTCGTTGTCCCTGTTGGCCCTGTCCGCGATGACCTTCGGCGTCGCCGTGGCAGTGGCACAATCACCGCAGTCGGGTGCTCGCGTCGAGTCCTTCCGTCTTGATCCGGTGCACTGCATGGCGCTCTTTCGTCTTCATCACCAGGGGGCCGGCCAGTTCTGGGGTCGTTTCAACGAGGTGACGGGAACGGTCGATTACCCCCGGGACGATTCGAAGGGTCCGGTGTTCGATGTCGCCGTTGCGGTCGACAGCATCGACACCGGAACGACCAAGCTCGATCGGACCCTGATGGGACCGGACTTCTTCAATGGAGTCGAGTTCAACAGCATCACGTTCAAGAGCACCGGCGCCGAGCGGATCGGTGAGGGTCGCTGGAAGATGAATGGCGATCTGACGATTCTCGGCAAGACCCTCCCGGTCACGGCCGAGGTGGAGGTCACCGGTGTTCGCGGGAATCCCGTCGTGGCCAAGGCCGGATGGGAAGCGATCTTCACGATCAAGCGATCTGATTACGGTATGACCTGGGGCGTGGAAAATGGCAGCCTCGGGGACGAGGTCCGGCTGGTTGTCGGACTCGAGGGGGAGTCGGGGCCGCCAGCGCGCCGATAGTCACACTGGAGTATCCCACGCATGACCTTTGGTGAACTGTTACTCACGGTCGGTCTGCCAACCCTCGTCGGGGCGATTCTGATTGTTCCCGCGTGGGTGATTCCTCGAATTCGCAAGACGGCCGGCATCGCCGGATCAGCCCTCGGCGTGGCCCTTGGGCTTGGTGTCGCCATCGCCTTCATGACCGTGGCGGACATTCCCTCGTTGCCACCGACGCAGAAGTGGCACATGCTGCCCATCATCGCCTGCGGGGTCACCGTCCTGTGTCCCGTGGTGGCCATGGTGGACGGCAGTGGCGAACTGGGGCGATGGCTGATCGGCATCGCCTCCGGAGCGATCATTGGTTGGCTGGCCGTGTTTCCCAACATGGACCTGTTCATGCGCATCCTGCTGGGGGTCTACGTGGCCATGACCTTCATGGTGCTGTCCTGGGGCTCGCATCGTCGCCGGGGACTGACGTTGAATCTCGCGTTCACCATCGTCTTTACCGGCTTGACCTTGTTGTGCATGAAGGCGCACTTCATCACGCTGACCCTGATCGCCGCGGCGCTGTCATCGATCTCCTTCGTGGCCTTCCTCAGTGCACTGGTCGCCGCCATCTGGACCCGTGACGAGGACGGGAAGAAGCGATTCATCAAGATCGGCTGGGGAGGCGCCTTTGCCATCGCCGCGCTCATCCCGATGGTCACGTTCTGCGGGTGGGCCTACAACACCGGTGATGTGCAGTGGGTTCACTGGCTGCTGGTCGCCGTTGCACCCGTCATGCTGCTCTTTGGTGAACTGCCCGGGCTCAGTCACAACAATCGGCTCAGTGGGTTCGTGGTTCGGATTGCCCTCGTCACCGCGCCCGTCGTCATCGGACTGACGCTCCTGTACTCAGGAGTTGGTCTCGATGTGGATCATGCGGACGACGAGTACAACATCGAGTACTTCGAGGAACACATGGAGCCCTGACCCCTGTCGGGATCAGAGTTCCCGGGGCATGGGGCGACCACCGCGGCCTCGCTGCATCCGGTTTCGCAAGGCCTCCATCTCGTCCGAGTCGATGAACCCGTCGCCGTTGGTGTCGAAGCGATCGAACCGCTGCTGCATGCGTTGCGGGGCCTCGTCCTTGCTGATCTTGCCATCACCGTTCCGGTCCATCTGGGCCAGGTTGGACATCTGTCCGCCCTGGCGACCGGCTCGACCGCCACGTCCACCGCGACCGCCGCGGCCGGCTTCTTGCCCACCGCCGCGTCGGAAGGAACGGCCATGGACCGAACCTGCCGATCGATCACGTTGCAGGACCAGGTCATAGGTCTGGGTCACCGGCTTGCACCAGCCTTCCTTCTCGCTGCAGGCGAAGTACTTCACCGTGATCGGGATCGAGGTGCCGGGCGACCAATCGGTCACGTTGACCATGAACTCGCGGGGATCGATATCGGTTGCCGCCTCGACCTTCGGGGCGTTGGCCTTGGCCGGGGACATGGTCGTCCCCTCGGGCAGGGTGACTTCCCAGGCGACGGGCTCGACGAGATTGTTCCAATGAACCTCGTGCACGGGATCAAGCCGGAAACCGATGTACAGCTCACCGCTTCCGCCTTGTACCAGTTCCGAGGACGCCTCGGCCCGGAGCTTGACGTAGAACGGCGTCTCCTTCACCGACTCGAGATTCGGTCGTGCGACGATCGGGGTCAGGATGTCCGTGCGACGAATGGGCTCCACGACTCCGCTGGCGGGTGTCGTGACGTATTCGATCTGCGGCAGGTTGAGACTCTGGCTGGTGGTGGGGGAGTCCACGGGGCCGATGGCTTCGACCAGGGCCTGGCGGAGTGCCGGGCCCTCGGCCCACTGCGCGTAGGTGATGACCTTGCCTTCGCCATCCAGCACGAGGTGCGGATTGGGGCGATTGCCCAGGGCTGCCCAGATTTCATTTTCCATCGTGTCGGTCAGCCATGGGACCTGGGTTCCCAGTCTCTTGCGGGCCATGTCGACCTGGGCCAGCCGTTCTTCGATCGTGTAGGGCTGGATGAGACCGTGGTTTTCCGGGTGGGCGAGGGTCTTGTACAGGTAGAAGAACTGAACGCCCTTGGGGCCATAGTCCTTGGCAATGGCCTCGACATCGGGATAGGCCCGGAGGTACTTGGGGCAGGTGAGGCAGCCGCCGACGATGACGGTGGGTTGACCAGACGTGAGTGATGCCAGGGTGACCTTGCTGCCATTGGTGTTGTGGACATGCAATCCGGCTGGAAGGGTGGAGCCTGCAGCGGGACCGGAGGCCTGACCCTGTCGCTCGCGACCAGCACGGCGCCGCTGTTCCCGCTGGTTCTCAGCTGGGGTCGGTGCCTTCTCAACGGCATCGTTCTTCGTGGCATCCTTGGCGGGCTCGTCAGCCGGCGGCAGTGCCCCGGGGGCCATTGGGGTCATGGTGAACAGGCAGAGAGTGACGAGGGCAATCACGGAACGCATGGGTGGGTCCTCCCGATAGGTCTGGCATGGCCCGGAAGGCGGGTCATGGCTGGTCCATGGTACGTCCTGGCGCCCCCGATTCATCCCCCCGGTTCAGGCGAATGCAGATGGCCGCCAGGACCCCCAGGACCGCGATCACGATCCCGGAAAGCTGGATTTCGATGGGATTGTCGATTGCGGCACTCCAGATCAGCCAGATCGAGAGCAGGATGAAGGCCAGTGGTGGGACGGGGTAGAGCGGGACCCGGAAGGGGCGGGGGAGATCCGGTTCACGCCATCGGAGGATGAAAACGGTTCCGATCATCAGCGAGGTGGTGAACAGCCCGAGCAAGCCTGAGAAGATCAGCAGCTGCTTGATGTCGAAGAACCCCACGAGCACGATCGTGATGGCGCCCTGGAGCAGCAGGGCGGGTACCGGGGCCCCACGACTGTTGAGCCGACTCAGTCCCCGGTGCAGTTGCCCACCAGCGGATATGGCGTAGGCCATGCGGCCACCGGCGAGGGCGACGCTGAGCAGGGTCGAGACCAGGAACAGCACGATCAGCCCGTCGAGACCCGAGACCATCCAGGCGGGAAAGAGTTGAGAGGCCACCAGTGATCCGATGGTTGCCGTCGGGGTCCCGTTCGCATCCACCATGTCGACCGGTGCCACGGCACGCAGGAACACGATGTTCACCAGGACATAGATCGCGGTCACGAGCACGACCGCGATGAGAATGCCCAGCGGGATGTTCCGCCCCGGTCTCGTGATCTCCCCCCCGACAACCGTGACGATGGCCCAGCCCTGGTAGGCGAAGATCACGATCAGGACGGCGCTGGAGAAGGCGGAGGACAAGACGCTGGGGGCGCCCGAGGTGGCTGCGACGATGTCGGGAGAAGCGGGTGTGGGGAGGATGAGACCCAGCACGATGAAGATCAGCAGCAGGAAGACCTTGAGGACGGCACCGGCGGTGTTGATCGCCGCCCCGAAGACCGTGCCGCGGCAGTGAACCAGCGTGATGATCACGACGACGATGATGGCGGTTGCTCTGCCGGAGATCGACGGGTCGAACCGCTCCAGGTAACGTCCCATGACCAGCGCAATGATCGCCAGGGACGCAGGAAAACTCACCAGCATCGACTCGAGTCCGACGAAGCAACCCAGTTGCGGGCCACAGGCTCGCCGGATGAAGACGTACGCGCCGCCGGCCCGTGGCAGCATGGCACCCAGTTCACCCAGCGACAGTGCGCCGCACAGGGCCAGGACGCCACAGACCACCCAGACGAGCAGCACCACGCCCGGGGACACCAGCGAGGGGCCGATTTCACCGGTGGTGACGAAGATCCCCGAGCCGATCATGGACGCAACGACGATGGCTGTCGTTGCTCCCAGGCCCAGTACCCGGCGTTGATCGGATGTCGTAGGGAGTTGGCTCACCCTGGTTGCCCCCTGGTTCGTCATGGGCATGCTACTGAACTGCCTCTTTCGGGGTATCCTCGGGACATGGCTTCTCGTACCCGCCGTGACTTCAATCGCATCGCGTTGGCCACCTCCGCACTGGCCGTTTCAGGCCCTGTTGCTGGTGTGGCACAGGCGGCGACCCGTCGCCAGCGGCTGTGGACCGGCCGGTCCGATGAGGTTCGAGTGGCGGTCGTCGGCATCCGGGGGCGGGGTCGTAATCACTACAACGCGCTGCAGCGACTCGATGGAGTCGAGGTGGTCGCGTTGTGCGATGTCGATGAGGAGATCCTGGCGGACCGTGCCAGGATCTTCAACGAGAAATACGAGCGGGAGGTGGACACCGAGGTCGACTTCCGTCGCCTGCTGGATCGTGATGACATCGATGCCGTATCCCTGGCGACCCCCAATCACTGGCATGCCCTGCAGACGATCTGGGCGTGTGATGCCGGGAAGGATGTCTACGTCGAGAAGCCGGTGTGCCATGACCTCCGGGAAGGCCGGGCGATGGTCGATGCCGCGAGGCGAAACAACCGCGTCGTTCAGACGGGAACCCAGTACCGCTCGTGTACGGCGAATCATGCGGCCATCGAGTGGGCCCGAAATGGCAACCTGGGCCCACTCCAGGTTGCTCGCGGGATCTGTTACAAGCCTCGCCGGAGCATCGGCAAGGTCACGGGTGAGCAGCAGGTGCCCGAGCACATCCACTACGACCTGTGGGTCGGGCCGGCGCCGATGAAACCCCTGTCACGGGCCAATCTCCACTATGACTGGCACTGGGATTTCGACACGGGCAATGGTGACCTGGGCAACCAGGGTGTGCACCAGATGGATATCGCCCGTTGGATGATCGGCCAGGACACCATGCCGCGTCGCGTCGCCAGCGTCGGTGGGCGACTGGGCTATGACGATGACGGCAATACGCCCAATACGCAGGTCGTCATCTGCGACTATCCCGATGTCCCGTTGATCTTCGAAGTCCGGGGGCTGCCCCGGGACGCCGGCCAACGCAAGGACAAGTGGCAGATGGACAGCTTCCTCGGATCCGGTATCACGGCGATCCTGCACTGTGAAGGCGGGGACGTGGTGACTCGACATGGTGCCAACTCCGCGGTCGTCCTGGATGCCGATGGCCAGGAGATGCTTCGCTTCACGGGCACAAGCAATCACTTCGCTGATTTCATCGAGGCGGTCCGAAGCCGTGACTCCGGCGATCTCGCGGCCGAGATCAAGGAAGGGCATCTCTCCGCAGGCCTGTGTCATGCCGGCAATGTCTCGTATCGCATGGGTGAGCCCCGCACGCGTTCGGAGGTCCTGGCGGCCGTCTCCAGTCACGAGACGGGGCACGAGGCGACGGAACGCATGTTGGCGCATCTCCAGGCGAATGAGATCGAACTGGATCGACCGACCGTGACGGTGGGGCCCTGGTTGACCATCGATCCGGTGACCGAGCAGTTGCAGGATCGGACGGCCAATGCCATGGCTGCCCGAACCGCACGGGCGCCGTTTACGCACGAGTCCCTGCAATGAACCCGGACCGCAGGCAGGTCCTGGCCGCGACGGCCGGCACCATCGCGGCGGCATCCCTGTCGCCCTGGCTGCGGGCGCAGGACGCGACACCGACAATGAAACTCGGCCTGGTCACCTATCTCTGGGGACAGGACCTCGACTTGCCGACGCTGTTGGCGACCTGCCGATCTGGTGGGCTCGGCGGCGTCGAACTTCGAACCACCCATTCCCATGGTGTGGAACCGTCGCTCGATGCCACGCAGCGGCGTGAGGTGAAGGCTCGCGTCGCGGACAGTGGTGTCGAACTGGTCGGTATCGGCAGCGATGAGCGGTTCTGCTGGCCGGATCCCAAGCGACTGGAGCAGGCGCACGCCCGGACCATCGAGTTCCTGCAGTTGAGCCACGACACCGGTGGAAGCGGTGTGAAGGTCAAGCCCGACTCGTTCCGCGAGGGCGTCACGCGAGCCCGGACCATCGAGCAGATCGGAACCAGTCTCAAGGCGCTGGGCCCCAGGGCGGCAGACCTGGGCCAGGAGATCCGGCTTGAGGTTCACGGCTCCTGTGCGTCACCATCGGTCATTCGCGACATCATGACGGTGGCCGATCATCCGTCGGTGGTGGTGTGCTGGAACTGCAACGATACCGACCTGGGCAGCGATGGCATCGAAGCCAACTTCCGGTTGCTGCGTCCACGGTTCGGTCAGACGGTGCACGTGCGGCACCTGTCGCGACACGCCTATCCCTATGCGGACCTGTTCCGCCTGCTGCACGACACGAAGTGGCATGGCTGGATGTTGCTGGAAGCACGCGGTGAGCTTCCGGCCGAGCGAGCGGAGGCTTTTCGCGAGCAAGTGGGGCTCTTCCAGGAGCACCAGCGGCACGCGGCCATGCCGCGGGAGAAGACCCCATGAGATGGTGCCTGCTGGTCCTGTTGCTGATGGTCGGGTGCCAGTCACGCCAGCCGGTATCGATGTCCACGGCGGAGCAGGTGACGACCGTGACCATCGGCGAGCAGCCGTTCACGACCTACCACGCGGTCAGCCCGAGGCCGTACCTCTACCCGGTGCGGACCTCGGATGGGCGTTACCTCACTCGTGGGTATCCCATGGACCCGCATCCCGATGAGGCCGAGGATCATCCGCATCACGTCTCATTGTGGTTCGCCCACGGTGATGTGAACGGACATGACTTCTGGCATGGTGAAGAGAGTCGGATCGAGACCGTGTCCATCCGACCCGATGGGGACGGCCTCCTGGCCGAGAACCGATGGGTGACGGGTGACGATGAACTGGTCTGCATGGAAAACCGTCGCATCGACTTCGCCGGAAGCGATGGCGAACGGATCATCGACTTCGACATCAGCCTGGTCTCGCCGCAGGGGCCGCTGCGGCTGGGCGATACCAAGGAAGGCACCATGGCCCTGCGCCTGGCGCCGCCGCTCCGACTGGATGGAACACTCGCGCGTGGGTCCTACGTGACGAGCGAGGGCCTGACCGACGGCGAGGCCTGGGGGTCGCGGGCTCGCTGGGTGGCCTGCTCCGGGTTGCTGGAAGGCGGTCCGGTGACGGTGGCCGTCCTGGACCACCCCGGGAATCCCAATCACCCGACGTGGTGGCATGCGCGGCAGTACGGACTGTTTGCGGCGAATCCATTCGGACGACATGACTTCGAGGGCCGGGATGGTCCCACCGGTGCCGTCATGGCGCTGGATGGCGTTCCGGTGCGTTTGCGCTATCGTGTGTTGATCCTTGATGAGCAGGTGGATCCTGCCCGTATCGAGGGGGCGTGGCAGGAGTGGTCACGCGAGGACGAGAACTAGGAATCATCCAGGAGAGGGATCATGTTCCTGCTCACCACAGTGTTGATGACGTTGGCCGTGGGTCAGGCGGACAACCGCCCCAACATCCTGTTGATCTACAGCGATGATCACTCCGCTGCCGCGGTGGGGGCGTACGGTTCACGTATCAATGAGACGCCGCACCTGGATCGACTGGCGAGCGAGGGCATGGTCTTTGACAATGCCTTCTGCACCAACGGCATCTGCGCACCGGCGCGAGCTGTCGTGCTGACGGGCCTTCACAGTCACCTCAATGGTGTGCGGGACAATGGCGGCCGGCTGGATCAGTCCAAGGAGACCTTTCCCCGGCTGCTGAAGGCGGCGGGCTACAACACCGCGATCATCGGCAAGTGGCACTTGAAGGACAATCCGGTCGGCTTCGATCACTGGGAGGTACTCCCGGGCCAGGGACATTACTACGCGCCCGACTTCATCACGCCGGAGGGCAAGGTTCGTGAGCCTGGCTACGTCACCGACCTGACCACGGACAAGTCCATTGACTGGTTGGAGGAGGACTGGGACCGCGACAGGCCCTTCCTGCTGATGTGCCAGAACAAGGCGCCGCACCGGGGCTGGATGCCCGGGCCGGATCACCTGACACGCTACGACGGGACGGTCATTCCGGAACCCAACACGCTCTTCGATGACTGGTCGGGGCGGACTCGGGCGGCTTCCGAGCAGGAGATGACGATCGATCGTCACATGTACGAGTACTACGACCTGAAGGTGCCACCGCTCGATCCGGATGCCGAGCGACAGGGGCCCGATCGCTGGATGGACAACATCCTGGCCCGGATGTCACCGGAACAGCGTGAGGCCTGGGAGGCCGCCTACGGCCCTCGCAACCAGGCCTACCGCGAGGCCGGTCTCTCCGGTGATGATCTGCACCGTTGGAAGTACCAGCGGTACGTCAAGGACTACCTGCGGTGCATCGCCTCGGTCGATGACAACGTCGGTCGACTGCTCGACTGGCTCGACGAGAACGATCTGGCGGACAACACCATCGTCATCTACACCTCGGACCAGGGCTTCTTCCTCGGCGAGCATGGCTGGTACGACAAGCGGTTCATGTACGAGCCGTCATTGCGCAGCCCGTTCATCGTCCGGTGGCCCGGGACGGTGAAGCCCGGATCCCGTGATGCGCATCTCGTTCAGAACCTGGACGTCGCCCAGACGTTCCTGGACGTGGCCGGCGTGCCGGCGCCCGAGTCGATGCAGGGTTCCAGCCTCGTCCCGTTGCTGAAGGGTGAGTCGCCTGGTGACTGGCGGGAGTCCATCTACTACGAGTATTTCGAGAAGGGGATCCACGCCGTGCAACCGCACTACGGCGTGCGGACGGATCGCTACAAGCTCATGTACTTCCCGGAACTTGAGGCCTGGGAACTGTATGACCTGCAGAACGACCCCGACGAGATCAACAACGTGACAGGGCAGTCCGACTACCAGCAGGTCGAATCGCGCCTGCGTTCCGAGTTGGAACGCCTCCGGGTGCACTACCTGGTACCGGAAGCCATGCCCGCCGCCGAGGGCTAGTCCATTCGCTGGTCAGTCGTTTCCCGGCGGGTGACGCGCAGGAAGGTTCCGTACTCGGTGCCGCCGGTCCCCTCCGCGTCCGCATCTCCCTGCTGGGTGATGTAGCGGGCGGTGATGGCCATGTGATCTCGGCGGAAGACGTCCAGGGCATCGATGGCCTGGTCATAGTCACGTGAGCAACCGGCCTGTTCGGCACCACGCTGGAGCGTTGGGCCCGATTCCAACCATTCGATGAAGGCCCGGTGGGGTGGTGGCATGTAGTCCCGCATGGCCTGCAGGAAGGGTTGGCTGCGGCTGTCTTCATGCGTGATGCCCATCGCGGCATCAATCGACTGCAGCAGCGAACTCTGGGCGGCACTTCCGCCGAAGAGGCGCTGGGGCGTTTCGTCGACACCCTCGTAGATCACCCCGTCGCCCGGCCAGCCCGACAGGTAGGGTCGGACGCAGTCGTAGAACACGCGTGGACGGCATCGTTCTTCCATCCGGTTGAGCAGTCGCCGAATCGTCTCGACCGTCTCGGTGACATGAGCGAGGCAGTTGGCGACGGTAGCCGTGTCGCCCTGCTCCATCGCCAGTCGCGTGTTCACGATGGTCGGCATGACCGCGGCCCCGGCTGCTTCGATGGATACGGTGACGAGGTAGAACCAGTCCTCGTCCGATCCACCGGCGAACCGGGCCTGGGTTCGAAGCGTCTCCGGTCGGAGGAGGTCTCCGCCGGGTTCAATGGCCCAGTTGTCGATCACGATCGAGGCGTGGGAGATGATCATCGGTCGACCCAGTTCATCGGCGACCTGTTTCCAGGGATGGCTGATGCACGCCGGGATGCGGGCGGCGGGCGGATCATCGGCATGGACATAGCCACTGCCCAGGACCGACAGCAGCAACATCGCGCGATGGCAGGCGGCCCGCTCGGTCAGCAGTGGGGTGGGGTCAAGCGTCGGCAGGGAATCGATGAGGGCCCGGGCGGCGGGGGGATCGTCCCCGAAGGAAGAGGCGGCCTCTTCCCAGCAGCGGAACGCCCCCGGGAGAGCGGCGATCGGATCGGTGGCCGGGAGAAATCCCCGGATCGGATCCACGTCATGTCTCGACAGGATGTCCTCGAGACTCATCGGTGCGTCACACGCCCTCTTTCACCGTGTAGCGGAACTCGCGAGCCATGCCGGCAGCCAGGTGATAGAGGTTGTGGCAGTGGAAGAACCAGTTGCCCGGGTTGTCGGCGGTGAACTCGAACCGGGAGGTCTCGCCCGTGTAGGAGATGAGCGTGTCCTTCATGGGGAGATCCGGGGTGTCCCAATCCGTACCTTCCGGAACGGCCCTGAAGAAGTGGCCATGCAGGTGCATCGGGTGGGCCATCTTGCTCTTGTTGGGCATGATGATTCGGACTCGATCCCCCGACTCAATCTCCAATGGGGCGGCATCGGGATTCGGGACGTAGTACTCCTTGAAGTACTCACCCCCCATGGACCAGAGGTAGTTCTTCATGTCCCCGCCCAGGTCCAGGGTGAAGGTCTTCACGGGTCCTTCCGGCAGGGTGGTGGGGTATGGGGATCGAAGCATGTCATAGGTCAGCAGTTTCTTGCCGAACGTCTGGTTGGGCTGGGCCATCTTCTTGTTGCGTGAGGTTCGGATCGTTCCGATGGCCGAGTGGGGGGTCCCCATGCCGGCGGCCTGGATTTCCCAGGCACCATCCTCGGTGATGTCGACAAGGACGTCATAGCGTTCGCCAGGTCCGAAGATGAAGTTGTCGACCTTCACGGGGACGCAGGGTTGGCTGTCGGTGGCGATGACGGTCATCTGGTGCCCGGCCAGTTGCACTCGGTAGAAGGTGGACGTGGCGCCATCGATGAACCGCAGTCGGACGCGATCACCCTTCTTCACGTGGAACGTCGGCCCCTTCTGGGGGGGCATGCCATTCATGAGCATGCCGGCGGGATAGACATCGACTTCCCAGGGCTTGCCATCAAGCATGGCGACGCGGTTCTTCGGCCAGGAGTCCGCCGTGGTCTGCCCGGGCATCTGGACGCCGTTGCGGATCTCGGGAATCATCTCGTAGGGAGACGTGTTGATCCAGTCCTGGATGAACACGACGAAGTCGTGATCAACCGGATGTCGCTCGACACGCGGCTCGATGATCAGGGGTCCGGCAAGCCCCTGCTGTTCCTGGAGTCCGACATGCGAGTGATACCAGTAGGTTCCACTCTGGCGGATCGGGAACTCGTAGAAGATGGAGTTGCCGGCTTCAATCGGTGCCTGTGTGATCTCCGGGACACCGTCCTGGAGATTCGGGACGAGCATGCCATGCCAGTGAAGCGTGGTGGTTTCCAGGAGTCGATTGTTGACCAGGACTCGGAAGTTGTCACCTTCCTTGAACCGCATCTCGGTGCCGGGAAGTTCGTCGTTGATCAGCGTCGCGGGATATGGATTCCCCCCGGGGCTGTCCAGCGGATTGATGTTCTTGTTCACGATGTTCAGCGTGTAGTCCGGCTCGGCCTGGCTGGGCGGGGCGGACTGGACGCCCGGGCGGCTCCGCTCATCCTGGCGTGTTCCGGCGGCGGCCAATGCCGAAGCGCCCAAGGGAAGGGCGGAAGCAGCGGCGATGACGCCACGTCGGGACAGTGATCCTGGTTTCGATCCGGATGGACTGGTCATGAATGAGGCTCCTCTGGTCGCCCGCAGTCTACCGGGAAGGTAGGCTGGGCATCATGCTTACCCTTCTTCTCCTTGCCGCGGCCATCGGCCAGGCGGAGCCGGCGGAAGCCGCTCCACCCAACGTGCTCTTCATCGTGGTGGATGACCTGCGGCCCGAACTGGGCTGCTATGGGGACGAGACCGCGGTCACGCCCCAGTTGGATGCGTTGGCAGCACGCGGGTTGCGCTTTGATCGGGCCTATTGCCAGCAGGCCGTGTGCTCGCCGTCACGGACCAGCGTCCTGACCGGGCTTCGTCCCGATTCGACCCAGGTCTACGATCTGCAGAAGGACTTCCGGGACACCGTCCCGGATGTGGTGACGCTGCCGGAGCACTTCAAGAACCACGGCTGGCAGTCCGAGGCCATCGGGAAGGTGTATCACAACACGGTGCTTGATGATGAGCAGTCCTGGTCGGTTCCATGGACCTATGGCAAGGGGGCGTATTGGCGACATCCTGACAACGAGACCCTGATCACGGGTCTCCGCGAGCAGGGCGCGGCCAAGGGACTCAAGGGTGAGCAACTGGCACGCGCCTCCCGCGGTCCTGCCTGGGAGTGGGCCCAGGTCGAGGATGACGAGTATCCCGATGGGCGAACCGCGGCGATGGCCCGGGGGCGACTGAAGGCTTTTGCCGAGTCAGGCGAGCCATTCTTCCTGGCGGTCGGCTTCATCCGTCCGCACCTGCCCTTCTGTGCGCCGCGGAAGTACTGGGATCTCTATGACCACGACTCATTGCCACTGGCCGCGGATCGAACGCGGCCCGAGGGCGCGCCTGGTTGGGCCTTGACCAACTGGGGTGAGTTGCGCAGTTATCACGGCATTCCGCCCCAGGGCAAGGTTGATGCCGAAACCGAGCGGAACCTGGTGCATGCCTACTACGCCTGTACGTCGTACATCGATGCCCTGGTTGGTTCGTTGGTGAAGACGTTGGACGAGACCGGGCTGGCCAGCAATACCGTGATCGTGCTCTGGAGTGATCATGGTTGGAAGCTGGGGGAATACAGCTGCTGGAGCAAGCACACCAACTTCGAGTTGGATACTCGCGTCCCGATGCTGATCGTGGCCCCGGGTGATCATCCACGGGCAGCAGCGACCGATGCCCTGGTGGAACTCGTTGACCTGTATCCGACGCTGTGTGAACTGGCGGACCTGCCCGTGCCCGATCATGTCGAGGGCAGCAGCCTGGTCCCGTTGGTCGAGGATCCGGCGAGGACCTGGGCGACGGCGGCCTTCAGCCAGTATCCCCGCAACACCAGGATCGATGGCAAGACGGTTCGCATGATGGGGGACTCGATGCGGACGGACCGCTACCGATTCACCCGATGGCGTCACCGCAATGATCCCGACCAAGTCGTGGCCTATGAACTCTACGACCACGAGGTTGATCCGATGGAGATGCGCAACCTCGCGGATGATCCGAACCAGGCGGAACTGGTCAAGCAACTGGATGCCCAGGTGCGTGCCGGATGGCGTGCGGCCAGGCCCTGATCAGGGTGCCGGGCAGCGAGGCAGGCAGTAGCGGTGCCACCCTGGGCAGCATTCGATGGTGACGCACTCGTAGCCAGGCGGGCAATCATCTCCGAATCCCAGGCAGGTCTGCAGTTCATCACAGGGGTAGCCCCCCAGCAATTCCGTGACATCGATGCAGGTGGCGTCAAATCCGACAGCCTTCTGCATGCAGGCGCACAGGCTCGTCTTGCCATCTCCACCGCAGACATGGTTGAAGATGTCCTGGTCAGGTTCGCATCGGAAGGGATCTTCGCATCCGACTGGGCAGGGGCCCCAGGCATCCAGCACCATGAGCAGGTCGGCGATGGTGATCAATCGATCGCCATCGACGTCGTAGGGCGAATCCAACTGGCCCCAGTCGCCCAGGATCGCGAGCATGTCCGTGATGTCAATCACGCCCGCGGAACCGTCCGCCGAGGTGACGTCGGCAATGCACCCGGCTACCGGGCGAAGCTTCATGGTTCCCGGTCCCCTGGCATCAGGGTTACCGCCGCCGATTCGGATCAGGTAGGACGTGTCCTGGCGAACTCTCGTGATCAGGATCTCGGTTCCATTCGCACAGAGGTTGGCTCGATTGGTGCAGCCAGAGAGTTGAGTCTCGTCGGGAGGATAGACGCCGGTGTCGATATAGACCGCCATTTCGACATCAAAGTCGGCCAGCCCGCAGGTGAGGATCTCAAGGTCACCATCGATGTCACTGTCATATCGATACCAGACGTCGTTTTCGATAGGTCCGCAGCCGGCATGGAAGAGGCCGTCACTGAACGCGCAACTGGTATCGAAGAGGACGGTGTTGCTTTCGATCTGAATCGCATCAGCGGGGTAGTCGTTGGGAGCCTTCTGGATCAGTCCAGCGATGAGTGATGCGCCGCCTTGACTATCTGGGTCTTGCCCTCCGATTCGAATCAACAGTTCCTGGCCGGTCTCCACCTCGATGTCAACCCGTGGGGAGTTGTTCTCAGGCGTGGCGCAGGCCGAGCCCAACAAGGCAGTGTCGGAATAGTTGATGCAATCAAAGGCGCCATCGTAGACCGCGAGAGCGGTGTCGAATTGTTCGCTATATCCGGTCAGGCGTGCGGTTCCGCTGCATGAAGCGGTAAAGGAATACCAGACATCGTTATAGATCTGGCCATCATCAGTGCACAGGGAGGGATTAGGCACAATGGCACCATTGGTGGTGGCGCAGGTGGTCGACAGCTCGTAGGTGCCCTTGTCGATGACGGTGGCCCCGGCGCAATCATCATTGGGAACACCTCCTGGGCCGTCTGTCCAGAACGTGACATTCAGATGACCTTCGCCCATGCTGCCGCCAGGACTACCAATGTCTTCGGGGAAGGGTGTTCCAATCCGTATCAGGTAGTTGGTGTTGGCTACTGTTGGCAGGCTGACATAGGAGCCATAGTCATTGCACCATGGATCATCATTACTACAGGCGATAAGTGAATTAGGTTCAGGAGGGCAGTCGCCGGGATTTTCATAGACCGCGATGATCGTATTGAACCCTTGGTCACCCCAGCAGGTATGCAGGTCCAGGAGGCCAGCGCACTGGTTCTGATAGGAGAACCAGATGTCGTGCCACATCGGATAGCCGAATTCGCCGTCACATGACTCCAATAATCCACCATCGTGATTGGCCCAACGGTTATCAATGGGCCAGATGCCTTCGGTGATGACTTGTGGACTGCTGCAGTTGTCATTGGGATTGTTCACGTTGATGACATCCAACGTGAGGTACTGGATGACAACGGTGTTGTTATCCGGGTTGAGGTCTTGCCAGAAGAAGTCGAAGAAATAGGACCTCATGATGACATGGTGCTCGCCAGGACCCATGCTCTCGGGAATAGTGACTGTGAAATCACCCTGGGCGGTTCCATAGGGCAGGAAGTCGTCGTAGCTATAGGCGCCGAGAAGAGCGTCCTCATCCTCGTCAAGGTGACGGTCCCTGGAGGCGTAGAACGCCAGCGTAACCGGAAGGAAGCTGCTGGACATGCTCTCGAAAAGGATATTTGAAATCGTGACTTGGTCTCCATGTTCGACGGGTACGGCAGACGATTCGTAGCCGTTGATGCGGCAATCGTAGGCTTGGCCTTCGCTGTAGCTGTACTGTTCGCAACCAATATCAGCCACGGGAATGAGGTTGACCTGGTCATCATGGTTTGCTCGAACGAAATAAGCATCTGCGGCATGAATGCCATCAGCCTGTTCAAGAAGGCTGCCGTGTGCCATGACAGACAGGCTTGTGTAGCTGTAGGTCTCGTCGCAACCATAGGACTCGCCGCTCATAAGGCCCCAAGTGTGGCCAAACTCGTGCAGTGATGTTCCTGGGAGGTAAGAAAGGCCCGGGATATTGACATCAGCGTTTGACTCAAGGAACTGCTGATGGTTGTTCGTATGGTTCAGGTAGCCGTTGTAGCCAACATCGGTAGACCAGATATCGCCACTGTCGCAGCCGGACAGGCCAATCCAGCAACGTCCGACGGCAGAGTTGCCAGGTTCGTTCCATAACGGTTCCCAATCTCCTTCCGCCAGGAATTCGTCGGTGCAGATTCCCAGGATTTCATTGTCCCCATTCGGGTAACTCATGCCATCACTGGGGATGCAGTGGTACATATCGTCTGAAACGAATCGGCTGAAATGCGACATGGATTTCAAATCGATCTCGTGCCACCAGGCGCCCTCCCAATACTCGAATACCATCGGGAGGTCCTGTGAGCCGCAAACGCAGAGGTCAATAACGTCGCCATACTCAGATCGACCATCACCAGCAGATCCTGAACTGACCAAGGGTTGTGATCGTTCAAGCAACTCCTGTTGATCGAAGGCGTCTTCGGCGCGTAATGGGAATCGTGAACTGCGGGAGGCGGACAGCGGGTTGCTCGCAACCATGGGTTGACCCAGCTCAGCATGTATCGCATCTTTGAACTGGGGCAATGAAAGCAAGGCTCCACGTCGTCGGTGACGTATGGGTGTGGGATCAGGGTTGTGGTCACGTGATTTCAGCATTGGTGCAATGCCCATTGGGGCATGGAAGTACGCCAGGTCTCGCTCAAGTCGGTCGATCTTCGGGGACACGTGGATGCGGTTGTCCTGGATGCCGAGGATCCCGTGGTGGTAGCTCTTGGTTGGAATTGGTTCGTGTCGTGGGCCTCGCTCGCGAACCACGAACACACCCTGATCGCCGCCAACGATTGATGAGAGTGCACCCGTTGTGCCGACGCGGACACACGCGAGTATCCGCTGGCCATGTTCGAAGTGATGGCCATCCGAAGCGGTCATGGTTCGGGGTCCAACCGTGCCACCAGGCATCGTGATCGTGATGGTTTCACCGATGTGGGCCAGGGTCTTTGGATCCGCATGAACCAGGTCGATGAGATCGAAGGTCACATCGGTAGAGATCGTCTTGCCGTCATCGGATTCCCAGCAGACCTGGTCGATGACGCGACCATCGAAGATGACGTGGGCACGATGCACCAGTTCGCTGAATCCGACCCAGCGGTGTTCAGCCATGGCGGGCCATGTCAGGCTGCCTAGGATCAGAAAAATGAGCCATGGTGTTCGATGGTTCATGTTCTTGATGTGTCACCTCCCCGGGGTGGTCTCAACGTCATTATGGACGCCTCGCAGCCATTTCCGAAGCGGATTTGGTTGCGTTCCCAGCGAAACAGGCCCTGACGCTAGCATGCGGCCCTGGAGACACCCATGGCGCTCTTGATCGCAGCATTCCTGACCCTCCTGAACGCTTCGGAGATCCCGGTGGGGCCGGCTCGCCTCACCATGCCGGACCTGGTTCGGTCCTGGTCCTGGGTTGATCAATCGCTGGCAGCGAAGGAAATGAACCTCGAGGAACGCCGGACCATGTCGCGTCGACTCGATGACATGACCATGTTGTTCTTCCGGAACGACATCGGCGGTGTCGGGCGAGCCATGGACGACCTGTCCCTGGGCATGATGCTCGGAGATGACGTGACGGATGCTCATCGCGTTGCTGCGGCGCTGCTGCTCAAGTTGAGTGACCAGGAGGATGGCCCATCGCTCAAGGCCCGGTGGCGATATCAGCCACCATCGCCATCTGATCCGATCGCGATGACCCTCGTCCTGGATCAGCGCAATGGCAGCAGCCATGATGTCGAGTTGGTGGTCAGTCCAGGGCCGGATGGCTGGTCCATCCAGTTTGATGAGTCTGACCTGGCATCGCTGCCGGCTACCGCGACCCTGACCCTGGCGCTCCGACTGGCCGATGGCACCGTGATTCCCCAGGGGCGATGGGAACGCACGGTCGAGCCGTTCTCGGAGACTCGCAAGCGATACCTGGAGGGCATCAAGGCCATGGACCAGGGTGATGCCCATGCGGTCTTCCGCAGTCGTGCGGCCCGGCTGATCGATCGCCTGCCGCCCATGGACATCACCGGGTACGTGCTGGATCGCAACCAGCTTCGTGCCGAACTGGCCGAGGAACTGGAGGCCCTGGCCCGTGGAGAAGATCCGTATCTCAACCGGGCGGGAGACACCTGGTACGAGATCACCGCGGGGTCCACTCGCACGCCCGTCCGCCTGTACGTTCCGGAGCAGGTGGTCGCGGCAGGAACGCCGGCACCACTGTTGATCGCCTTGCATGGTGCCGGCGGCAATGAACATTTCTTCATGGATGGCTGTGGCGATGGCGCGATCACGGACCTGGCGGATGAGCACGGGATGATCGTGGTCTCGCCATCGACCTATGTCATGGCTTCTTCCATGGAGCCCCTGGAGGCCGTGGTCAGGACCATCTCGTCGCGGTACCCAGTCGACCAGGATCGGATCTTTCTCCTCGGGCATTCCCTCGGCGGAATGACAGCCATGGGGCTGGCTTCGGCCAGGCCGGAGATGGTCGACGCGGTGGTTGCGATCGCAGGGGGCGCTCCGTTCCCGAAGAAGACGGCGTTTCCCCCGGTGCTGGCCTACGCGGCGGAACGCGACTTCATCGTCTCCGGTGACATGATCGAGTCATCGGCCCAGGCGGCGCAAGCGGCCGGGGCGCCGGTCACGCCGCGTCGTCCCGATGGCACCGGGCACCTGACGATCGTCATGGATGTCCTGCCCGAGAGCGTGGAGTGGCTGATGTCGCTTCCGCCGAGCGAGTCGTCCGACGGCCGTTGAGCAGGCCCTCTATACTCCGCCGCGATGTTGGCATCAATGCGATACCTGTTGCTCCAGGTCCGGAAGCCTGGAGATCAGATGGCCTCCCACGAGGTGCGGGCCTTTGCCAAGCACCTGCGCTGTGATGAGGGCAACATCCGCATCTTTGACTTGATCAATGGTCAGCCGACACGTTCTGAACTGGATGACGTGGACGTGGTTCTGCTGGGGGGCAGTGGTGACTTCTCGGTCGTCGAAGGCGGAGAGTGGCTGGAGTCCGCTCTCGATGTCATGCGGCATCTGCATGATCTGTCCAAGCCGACGTTTGCTTCTTGCTGGGGATTCCAGGCCTTCAGCCTGGCCCTCGGTGGTCGCGTCGTGACCGACCTGGATCGCGCCGAGGTGGGCACGTTCAAATTGACGGTCACGCCGGAAGGAAAGGCGGATCCCGTTTTCGCTTCACTTGGAACCAGCTTTGATGCCCAGATGGGTCACCAGGACATCGTGGATGAACTGCCCGATGGAGCGGTCTGCCTGGCGTCCTCGGATCGAGTGAAGAACCAGGCCTTTCGATTTCCAGGCAAGCCGATCTATGGCACCCAGTTTCACCCGGAACTGGACCTTTCAACATTGCTTGATCGGTTGCGAACGTATCCCGCCTACATCAAGTCGATTACGGGCCTGGACTACGAGGCTTTCGTGCAGCAGTGTTGCCGCGAGTCCGTGGCCACGGAGGGGCTGCTGGAGCAGTTCATCCACCACGTGCTGGCTGATCACGCGAATCGATAGGATGGTCAATATTCCCGGGGGCCGCCAATATTTCCCGGGGTGGAACGTTGGATGGGGAGTGAACCACCTCCCCAACTCTTGAACGGAGTACGAAACGGATGCGCACCTCCTCGGTAGCCCTGTTGTCCTTGATACTTGTTGCTGGCCCGACGGCCCTGGGCCAGGATGCCCCGGTTCCAACTCAAGTGGATGTCGAGTCACGTCCAACTCGGGTGACGGCCTACCGGGGCAGGGCCTGGGTCGAGCGCACGATCAGGAAGGACATGAGCCCGGGGGTGTATCAACTGGTGTTCACGGACCTCCCGGTCCGTTGGCAGCCGGCTTCTGTCCAGGCCAAGGTGTCCGGAGGGGCGAAGGTGGTGGGGATCGACACGGCGACGCGACAGGTGTCCACGCCGCCATCCAACCTGGAAGCCCTGGCCGAGACCGTCAAGGCAGCTGAGCGGGCCGTCCAATCGGCCGCTGATGCATTGGCCGTTCGAGATGCCTCGATTGCCTTCATCAGGACGATGATGACGAAGGCGTCCGAGGACGATCGTGACAAGGCGGGGACCGCGGGACTGAGCATTGACGATGTGCAGTCCCAGTTGAAGTTCTTCTCAGCGGAGATGGCGACGTTGCTGGCTGCTCGGCAGACCGAGGCGGAGGCCCTCGAGGATCGCAATCGTGAACTGGAAATCGCGAAATCGGAGTTGAGCAAGGCCGGCGGGTCGACTCGAACGCAGCGTGACGCCACGGTCGAACTGGCCGTGACGTCGGCCGGTGAGATCGAGGTGACATTGGGATACCTGGTGTCCAACGCCAACTGGTCGCCACGCTACGACGTCCGGGGCGACCTGGACGCGGGAACAGTCGTCGTGGACTACGGCGCCAGCATCGTTCAGCGGACCGGAGAGGACTGGAATGACGTGACGCTCGTTCTGTCGACCGCCCAGCCGGCCCAATCGGCCAACCCGCCCACGATCAACCCGGTCTATGTCGATGTCTATGTCCCACCACCACCACCACCGCCAGTCGGTCGGCGGTCACGTGGACCGGCATCGCCGGCGCCGGAGATGGCCCTGGCTGACAGTGCGGTGGCCGGAGCCAGCGGATACTACGCCTCTGATGCCCAGGTTTCCGGTGGTGGCTCGTCAGTGACCTTTACCCTGCCCCGACGCGTCACGGTCGAGACGAACTCCGAGTCAGCGCAGCGCACCCGGATTGCCGATTTCCAGGCGGAGGTCGACTTCACGTTCGTCGCGATGCCCGTGCTGACCGAGCAGGTCTATCTTCGCGGGCGGTTCATGAACAGCAGTGACTATCAACTCCTTGCCGGTGAAGCGGGCATCTTCATGGGCGGTGACTATGTCGGGCCGACCGTCCTGGGCGCTGCGGCGCCGGGATCGAAGATCGAGTTGTACTTCGGGGCTGACCCGGCGATCGAGGCCACGCGGAACATGCTGACCAAGAACACGGGCGAGACGGGTGTCTTCGGCGGCTGGCTCAAGACCAGTTACCAGTTCGTGCTGGCAGTCAGCAACGGGACGAGCCGGGACATCAAGCTCGAATTGTGGGATCGTCGACCGATCTCGCGATCGGACGAGATCGAGGTTTCGGTTTCGAACCTGACCCGGGCCCTGTCGACCAATGCCAGCTATGTCGCAGACGATCTGCCCAAGGGACTGATGCGATGGGACCTCACGGTTCCGGCGCAGTCCACGGGTGATCGGGTCTTCAAGATCAGCTATGACCTGGACATCGAGCGGAAGGAAGGGGTCGACATGACCCCGTTGCCGGACTGATCGGTGCCCGCAGTGATGCCGTCGCTGGGCCTACTGTGGAGCGGCGGCATCCGAGACCAGGGGGACGAATCGAACCCCGATGATGGTTTCGGTTTCGCGTGACCCGTTGTCCTTCTTGGTGGCCACGATGAGCCGTTGCATGCCCTCCTGCGGGCCCAGGGGCATGACCAGCCGGCCACCGATCTTGAGTTGAGTCCAGAGCGGCGGGGGAATCTCGTCAATGGCGCAGGTCAGGATGATGGAGTCGAAGGGGGCTGCCTCGGGCCAGCCTCGGAATCCATCCCCGGTGCGGAGTTGAATGGAGTCGTATCCTTCGGCCCGAAGGGATCGGCGGGCCTGCTCGGCGAGGGGTGCCAGCAGTTCAATCGAGTAGACCTCGTCGGTCAATTCCGCAAGCACGGCAGCCTGGTACCCCGAACCGGTTCCGATCTCCAGGACCCGGTGACCGGGCTCGACCGCCAGCAATTCACTCATCAAGGCCACGATGTATGGCTGCGAGATCGTCTGCCGGTGGCCGATGGGCAAGGGGCGATCCCGGTACGCATGAGGTCGCATCTCCTCGGGGACAAACTGGTGGCGAGGGACCGTGCGCATGGCGTCAAGCACGCGAGCGTTCGTGATGATTCGACGGTCGTCGGAGGGTTCGGCGATCTGCTGGTCCACCATGGTGTTACGTTCACGATGGCGATCCTCGTGATCGCCAGTTGATGGAGATGGTCCCGCTGCTGTGGAAGAATCAGTTGGCCGAGTCGACTGCTCCTGGCAACCGACAAGCCCGAGAAGCAGCCCGCACAGGATTCGCTTGTACCACCGACTCATTTGAATGATTGTGCGATCTCCAATGCGGAATGTCTACTGATTCCATGGTGCATCAGGAAATTGAACGCATCCCGTGGGGCTGCCGGGGCGAATCGCACCATGACTGGTCATGCAGTCTCCGCCAGGGCGACTCCCATTGGAAGTCTGCGGGTGGACATTTCTCATGAGTGGAGGGGCCGAAGCGTACGCACCTGTCGTACGTCCACATCTGAGATGCCGCTTCTGAAGGAGAGCAGAGGGGCATGCACATCCAAGAGCGAAATGCCGATGAGCCACGCTGTCCTGCTTCCCCGTGAAGTGGAGACGACGGGGTTGTTGTCATTCTTCGCTTGGCAGTCACCGGGAGCCCGTCCCGTGGAGGAGCAGAACGTGAACCGAGAGCACCAAAGCACGCGTGGTCGATGCCCCAGCCGATTCATCGGCGGGATCGTCGGTCTTTCCATGATGATGGCGGGGGGTGTGATGGCGGCACCAGGAGGTGGCGACGACTTCGACAATGGTGTGTCCATCAACGAAGTCAACGGCACGTTCGGTCTGTTCTGGTCGACCATCCAGATGGTGGGTGTCAACGAGGAGCAAGGCGACGGCCTGTCCCTGGAGGTCGACCTGGATGGTCGTCCTCATCGCGTCATGCTGAACCTGAAGTCCGTCCGTTCCGCCGGGTACCAACTCATGGAACAACGAGACGACGGCGAGCTGTACGAGGTCGAGCCGGGGCCGGTCAACACTTACCGTGGTTCAATCGTGGGCCAGGGCGGCAGCCGCGTAGCGGGCTCCATCCTCGAGAACGGCCTGACGGTCACGATCCGCATGTCGGACGGCAGCCAGTGGTACATGGAACCCCTGCTCAACCGAGTGCGGGGCGCGGGCCCGGATCACTATGTTGTCTATCCCCAGGCCGCCATCGACTCGCCGCTGCGCACCTGTGGCACGACCGAGTTCGAGCACGGCGTAGTCCCGGAACTCGCTGGCCATGGAACGACACCGCCCGTTCGTGGCGGCACCCTGTGGGAGGCGGAACTGGCCTGTGACGCGGACTTCGAGTACTTCCAGGATTATGGCAGTACGTCCGCAGTCGAGAATCGAATCAACTCGGTCATCAACTCGGTGAACGTACAGTACGAGAGTGAAGTGTCCATCACGCACACGATCGTCACGATTCTCGTTCGAAGCAGTTCGAATGACCCGTACTCGGGCGATATCAGCAATCGCCTGGACCAGGTTCGGAACCAGTGGAACTCCAACCACAGCAATATCCAGCGGGATGTCGTGGAGCTGTTCATGGGTGATACCGGAGGCAGTGGCGTCATCGGCATCGCCTGGCTGGATGCCATCTGCACCAGCTTCGGCTACAACGTCGTGATGTCGGACTGCTGTGGCAGTTTCGGCTGCGCGACCGACCTGACCGCCCACGAACTCGGTCACAACTGGGGTGCTGGGCACTGCAACTGCTCGGGCAACACGATGAACCCGTCCATTACCTGCAGTAATGACTTCAGCAACCAGTCGATCAACTCGATCACGTCCTATCGCAACAGCATCCTGTTCTGCCTGGAGGAGGCCGGTGATCCCACCGGGGCCTGCTGCATCTCGGGCAGTTGCTCGATCGTGACGTCGCTGGATTGCAGTGCCTCGGGCGGTTCCTATCTTGGTGACGATTCGGATTGCAGTGGTGATCCCTGCTTCGTGCCTGCTGATGGGGCCTGCTGCGTCGAGGGCAGCTGCTCGATCGGGACGGAGGCGGACTGCAACGCTGCGGGCGGCACCTACCAGGGTGACGACACGAACTGCAGTGGAGATCCCTGCTTCATTCCACCTCCGACCGGCGGTTGCTGCGTCGGAATCAGCTGCTCCGTCGTCACCGGTGATGACTGCGTGGCCTCGGGCGGCAACTACCTCGGTGATGGCTCCACCTGCGGAGGGTTCCCATGCTCACCCGATGGCGTCAGCGTGGCGCATGCCGTCGTTGGTTCCAATCGAATTGATGATCCGGAGTTCAACTGGACGGTGGACGTGTACATCTCCTTGCCGGCAGGGAATCGGGTCGATGCGGTTGCTGGCAACAGTGGCACCCAGAAGCTGATTACCTCTTCCGGGCTGTTCTACCAGGACGACTTCGGTGGCCCGATGTCGACCGATATCAATCCCGCCTTCTATGAGTTCGCGCCCGGGCTGGAGTGGGATTCCCGAGTGACCATCGGGGCGATCGACTCCACCGGTGCACCGTTTGCCAGCAACGAGCTGGGGAGCGTGGGCATTGACTGGACGGACTTTGAGAACGGGCTGGGCCTGGCCGTGGACAATGGGCTCTGGTACATCCTGCCCTCGGAAGAGCAGGGGGAGGCCCAGGCCTTTACCGGTACGGATTGCCAGGAGCGAAACGGTGTGCTGGTTGCTCGCCTGACGACCTTTGGCGAGAGCTCGGTCATCCAGTTCGAGGGCCTGGTCCAGGGCAGCGATGCCTCCGGCGAGAGCTGGCAGGAGACGGTTGACCTGTCCTTCGGGTACACCGAGACGCTGGACTGCAATCTCAATGGTGTCTCCGATACCTGTGACATCGCCAACGGCTCCAGTTCGGACTCCAACGGCAATGGCGTGCCCGACGAGTGCGAGAGCGGCTGTGCTGGCGACTATGACGGCAACGGTCAGACCAATATCGATGACATCCTGACGGTCATCGGCGACTGGGGGAATCCCTACACCGTCGAAGATCTGCTGGCCGTTCTCGATGACTACGGCTGCAGTGGCTGATTGAAAGAGATTCATGCTCGGTGACAGGGCGGCTTCCGGTTCGGGGAAGCCGCCTTGTCTATTGGTGGTCCGTAGCGGAATGTCAAAGATTCATTGAACTGTTCTGTTTGTGACTTTCTGCAGGCCGTGCGATGAAGTGGAGGCAACATCTCAGGATGCCGGTGCGGATGAAATGGTGTGAGGAGAAGGAAGAGACTCCTCGCGTACCTGGCTCCATGCCTTCCCGGCCCCTGGAGTCCGGCTTTGAAGAGGTACCGCGAGTCCGCCGGACTCGTGGACACGTCGTTTTCACCCCGAGGAGAGACGGGGATGACGAGATCCAAGACAACAGTCCGCACACCATTGGTGGGTTCGGCCCATCAAGGCTATATCTCACCAGCGGACGAACCAAGAGGAATAGGATTGTGAAGAGCATCTGTACCCGGGGGGGCGGTGTATTGGTAGCAGGCTTGTCTTTGCTGCTGATGGGTTCAAGTTCGGTCGCCTCCGCGGAAATCACAGATGACCTTCATGGTGATCTTGTGGCCAATTCGCTTGATTGGCCAGTCGGCGAGGTCACCCCGTTCAATCTTCGGACGGACAGTTTCGACAACCCGGGTGGTGGATCGCAGGTCGTCTATGACGACGTGATCACCTTCCCCGGCATGTCCTGGATGCGGTTGTATTTCGGCCCCGTCGAGTTGGGACGAGGCAGCTATATCCGAGTCACGTCCCTGCGGGATGGCGAGCAGCAACGGCTGGACGCCCAGGCCCTGGCGATGTGGAGCAATACCTCCGCATACTTCAATGGCGACGCCCTGCGGGTCGAGCTCGTTGCCGGTCCGTTCTCGACGGACAACGTGCTGGATCTCGAGTTCGTCGCGGCGGAGCCGGTTCACCAGAACCGTGGTGACAATTGCGGCATCTGTGGTTCAGACAGCCGGACACCGACCAGCAATGACAACTTCGCCCGGCTGATGCCCGTGGGCTGCTCCGCGACCATCTACAACGAAGCCAGTTGCTTCGTCACGGCGGGTCACTGCCTGACGAATGCGACGGTCCTGCATTTCAATGTTCCGGATTCCTCCAGCAACTGCTCGACGAATCAGCCGCCCGTGGCTGATCAGTTCCCCGTCACGTCCAGCGATGGCGTGGATGCGGGCGTCGGCGCTGACTACGGTGCGATGACCTCGGGCACCAACAGCGAAGGGCAGACGGCCTATGAGCGTTACGGTACGTTCATCCCGCTGGCGAGCTCCGTGCCAAACTCGGGCAATATCGTGATCACCGGCTACGGCGTTGATGACCAGTGCACCCGGTCGCAGACCCTGCAGACCGACTCTGGCTCGATCTCGTCGGTCGACAGCAATTCGATCAGCTACGAGGTCGATGTGACCTACGGCAATTCCGGTTCCTCGATCGTCTACAACAACACCATCATCGGTGTTGTGACGCACTGCAGCTACGGGTGCGAGAACTACGGCACACGGATCGATCTCGCGGCCTTCGCGAACTTGATCACGGATATCTGCGAAGGTGGCGGTGGTGATCCGGGCGACGCACCGGAGAATGATGATTGTGCCAACGCGATCCTGATCGGTACCGGCTTGACGGACTTCTCGACCACTGGTGGATCGACCAGTGTCGATTCCTATGATGACTCGCTGTGCACCGGCACCTACCTCGGCGCCATGAACGCCGACGTCTGGTTCGCCTACTCGCCCTCGAGCTCGGGCACGCTGACCGTCAGCACCTGTGACCTGGTCAACTTCGATACCGATCTCGTGGTGTACCAGGGCACGTGTGGCAACAAGTCCCAGGTCGCCTGCAATGGTGACGGTTCCGGTTGCTCCGGGTACTCGTCCTCATTGACTGTTGATGTCTCCGGTGGTTCGTCCTACCTCATCCGCGTCGGTGGATGGGATGCATCCGCCTCCGGCTCGGGCCAGTTGAACCTGGACCTCGAGGGTGCGCCTGATCCCACGGGCGCCTGCTGCGTCGGCAGCAGCTGCTCCATCGACACCGAGGCCGACTGCGGTTCTGCCGGTGGCACCTACCAGGGTGACAACTCCAACTGCGGCGGTGATCCGTGCTTCGTCCCACCGGCGACTGGTGCCTGCTGTCTCGATGGCAACTGCTCCATCGCGACCCAGGATGACTGCGGTGCTTCAGGTGGTGACTACCAGGGCGATGACTCGAATTGCTCAGGCGATCCCTGCTTCACGCCTCCGGCGACCGGTGCCTGCTGTCTCGACGGCAACTGCTCCATCGGTACCGAGGCTGACTGCGGTGCTTCGGGTGGCGCCTACCAGGGCGATGACTCGGATTGCTCAGGCGATCCGTGCTTCGTCCCGCCAGCGAACGGTGCCTGCTGTCTCGATGGCAACTGCTCCATCGGTACCGAGGCCGACTGCAATTCCGCAGGTGGTGCCTACCAGGGTGATGACTCGGACTGCTCGGGTGATCCCTGCTTCACGCCTCCGGCAACCGGCGGCTGCTGCGTGGGTACGAGCTGCTCGACGGGTACGGCCGATGACTGTGCCGCCGCCGGTGGCAGCTACCTCGGTGACGGCAGCGACTGCAGTGGTTCGGCGTGCGAACCCTCCGAGGTCCAGTTCGTCCACTCGATGGTCGGATCCAACCTGGTCGACGACCCGCAGTTCAACTGGACGGTCGACGTCTACGTCTCCGTTCCCAATGGTGCCCGCGTCGACGCGGTCGCCGGAAACGGAAGCCTCCAGAAGCTCGTGACCTCAACGGGCTTGTTCTACCAGAGCGTGTACGGCGGTCCGCTGTCCACCGATGTCAACCCGGCCTTCTTCGAGTTCGATCCGAACCTGGAGTGGGACTCCCGTCTGACGATCGGTGCGATCGACTCGACGGGTAACCCGTTCGATGCCAACAATGTCGGCAGTGTCGGCATTGACTGGACGGACTTCGAGAACGGGTTCGGCGTTGCCACCAACAACGGCCTCTGGTACGTCCTGCCGTCCGAGCCACAGGGCGAAGGGCAGACGTTCATCGGAACCGATTGCCAGGAACGCGAGGGTGTCCTGCTGGCCCGTCTCACGACATTCGGCCAGGACTCCGAGATCAACTTCCAGGCACTGATCCAGGGTCGTGATTCGGCCAGCCAGGCGTGGCAGGAGGAGCTCGATCTGACATTCGGTTATGTCGAGACGTTGGACTGCAACGCCAATGGTGTCTCGGACACCTGTGATATCGCCAACGGCACGAGTACGGACGCCAACGGAAACGGTGTTCCGGACGAGTGTGACAACCTCTGTGCCGGCGACTATGACGGCAACGGTGTGACCAACATTGATGACATCCTGACGGTCATCGGCGACTGGGGCAATCCCTACACCGTCGAAGATCTGCTGGCCGTCCTCGATGACTATGGCTGTGGAGGCTGATCTCCCCGGACAGTTCTCCGATGCAGTTGATGCCAGGCCCGCTCTCACCAAGGAGCGGGCCTGGCTCGCTTTTTGGTGAGAGCGCTGGTTGGGCCATGCGATGTTGCGCAAGTGGTTGCCGTGGCAGCGAAAACACCGCCTTGACGTATTGGTACCATGGCTCCACGTCCACCAAGGAGCCCTGGCATGACGCTCATTCTCGCTGTATCCCTCGCGTTCTCATTCGCACCTGATGCCGAGTTGCAGGCTCGCCTGGATCACCTCGTCAGCGAAATGGAGAGCAGTCGGGTCTCGTACAACGTTCCGGGCATGACCCTGGGTGTCGTGAAAGACGGCGAGATCGTCCTGGTCAAGGCGTTCGGGGAGCGTGACCTGGCCAGCGGCGAACCCATGACCGTTGATACGCCCTTGCCCATTGGCTCATCCACGAAGGCGTTTACGGCAACGACCATCGGAATGCTGGCGGATGAGGGCCAGATGGGGTGGGATGATCCGGTGGTGCGACACTTGCCGAACCTGGACCTCCAGGTCCGCAGCGAGAATCCCGAGGATCAGGCGACGATTCGTGACCTGCTGTCACACCAGACCGGTTTCCCGCGGATGGGCGTGCTCTGGGCGGGGCGACCGGCCACGGCCGAGGAGATCTTCACGGCCGCCTCCCGGGCCGTTCCACAGGCGGATCTTCGCGAGACCTTCCTGTACAACAATGTCATGTATCTCGCTGCAGGGGAGGCCTCGGCGGCCGTAGCGGGGCAGTCCTGGGAAGACCTGGTGCAGGCACGGCTGCTCGATCCGCTGGACATGACCAGCACCATCATGATCGTTGATACCCCCGAGGAACTTGGCCAGGTCGGCCTGGGCTATCGATGGGACGATGATCTGCAGGACTACAAGTTCCAGGAGTTCCGAATCATCGACAGTTGCAGTCCAGCGGGGTCCATCTGTTCGACTCCCGGGGACATGGCCCGATGGGTTCAGTTTCAATTGGCTGACGGAATGGTCGGCGACAAGCGACTGATCTCGGAGGAGATGCTCGATGAGACACGTCGATCGCATGTTCGGATGACAGCGGACCTGGGCTATGGCCTGGGCTGGATGATCGAGGACTGGAAGGGGCACGAGGTCGTGCAGCATGGTGGGAACATCGATGGCTATAGCGCCATGGTGGCGATGATCCCCGAGAAGAATGTTGGTTTCGTCCTCCTGATGAATTCCATGCCGACCGCCATGCAGGAGGCCTGCCGGGGCATGGTCTGGCGATCGCTTCTGCTGGATCTGGAGGTGGAAGAGGGCAGGACGGTAGAGGATCTCGACAAGCATGTCGGATCCTATGTCGCCAATTTCGGCCCATTCTCAGATGCCATCATGGAAGTAACAGCCAGTGATGGCACGTTGTTCCTGGATGTCCCCGGCCAAGTGAACTACGAACTCGTTCCGCCGGCCAAGGGCGGGGAGAAGTGGCCATTCAAGATGACCGATGCGATCGCGGTGTCGTTCCATGCTGATGAGCAGGGTGACATCAACTTGATGAAGATGTACCAGGGCGGAATGACCTTCCAACTGCCCCGCAAGGGCACAGCCCTGCCCCCGGGGCCGTTCAAGCGGTCCGATGTCGGCCACTTGCTGGGCCGGTATCGCCAGGATCATCCGCTGACCAAGGGCCGAGTCGATGAGGTCCGCCTTGAGAATGGCTGGCTCGTGATCGACATCCCGGATCAGATGGCCTTCAAGCTGTCTCCGCCGAATGACATGGGTCGATATCCCTTCCGTGATCTGGAGGGTCTCGAGGTGTCGTTTTCCGAGACCGCGGATGGTTCGCAGGCTCAGCTCTTCATCTACCAGGGGGGGCAGGAGTTCCCGGCGCTTCGCATCGCGTTCGCGCCCGCTGAAGATGAGGACGCCGGGCCGTCGCTGCCGACGATCGATGAGATCCTGGCCATGGAATCACACCGTGGTGGCGACCGGCTGGCGCCTGGGGAGGCCCTGGAGATCAGTGGCGACATGCTCATCCCGTCGTCTGGCGTCGAGGGCACGTTCGCCCTGTTGACCACGGGCCCGGGGCAGTTCAGGTCCGCCAGCGCATTCGGCCCCTTTGGTGACTCGGTCGTCGCGATCAATGGGCAGTATGGCGCGGAGGTTTCGGACTTCTACCCTCATCGACGGTTCGAGAATACCGAACTGGAACTGGCGAGGCTGGGCAACGCCATCGTGGGCTACTGGCCGGAGGTGTTTGACACCCTCGAGGTGACCGGTGAAAGCGAAGTCGACGGCCTGAAGACCATCAAGATCGAGGCCATGGCGGAGGGGGTTGATCAGCCGTTCACCCTGCATGTCGATCCGGCAACGGGCAACCTGCGGAAGGCGGATGTCTGGACGTTCGTTCCGAACCTTGGCCCGTACCCGATGGAGATGTTCGTAGATGAGCCCGTGGCCTTCGGCGACGTGTTGATGCCATCCTCCTGGGCCCTGTATTCCGAGGAAGCCGGCGAGATTCGCTTCAATGTCAAATCAGTCAAGCTGATGACGGGTGTTGAAGACAGCGCCTTCGTGCTGCCGGAGTTCCCAATGATGGATGCCGGCTCCTGAGGTGGCTTGTCCCGGGCACGGTCGTCCTCAGGCGGGGCGGCGGCGGAAGGCGGCGGGATTGGCGGCGGCCAGGGCACCGAGAATGATCAGCAGCGCGACCAGGTCACTGGTCATCAGTGTTTCCTCGCCCAGCGAAACGCCCAACGCCACCCCGACGATCGGCACCAGGTAGTTGGACAACGACGCGAAGGTCGCGCCGGCCAGCCGGATGAGTTGGACGTAGATCAGGAAGACGGCGCCGCTTCCCAGTGTCGCCAGGTAGAGGATGACGATTGCCGTCGTTGCGGTCATCGTCGTCGATGATGGCTCGCCCCAGATCAGCCAGACCGGCAGCAGGGCCAGCGAGGCCCAGAACATGAGATCACGGGCGACGGTCTGTGGCGCCCGGCCCTTGACCCGGGCCAGAAGGACCAGGCTGGTGGCGAAGCACAGGGCCGCTACCAGGATGGCCAGGCCAGCCATCCCATGGAGTGGCGCATCCATCTGCATTCGGAATCCGAACAGCACGAGCAGTCCAATGAAGCCCACGATGACGGCGATGATGAGGCCCGCTCGGAATCGCTCCTGCTTCAGGACCAGGCACGACAGCACGATCGTGAACAGTGGCGTGGTTCCCAGGAGGATGGCGGCCAGGCTGCTCTCGATCCACTGTTCGCCCCAGGCGATGAGCAGGGCGGGGAGACCGGCTTCCAGGATCCCGATGATGGCGATCAGCCACCAGGGCGATCGTGGTGCAGGCTGCTGTTGGTCGGGAGGCGGCGATGGCCTGGGGATCATCAGGCACGCGAGGGCCATGAACACCGTCCCGAGTCCCAGCCGGAAGAACGTCAGGGCCGAGGGCGTCAGGTCGACCAGGGCCATCTTGATGAAGACGTACTGGCTTCCCCAGAGGACACCGACCACGATCAGGAGCGTGAATCTCAACATGGGGGGCCCGGCACTCGTCAGCTTCCGGGGGTCGGCTTGCCGCAGTCGAACGTCACGGGGACGAGACAGAGGAATCGCATCGGCGAATCCGATGTGTTGCGGAACTGGTGCATGTCGTTCGCCGGAACGTACAGGACATCACCCGCACGGACCTCGTGAGTCTCTCCATTGCATTCTGCTTCCGCCGTGCCTTCCACGATGAACACCTCGTGCTCATAGTCGTGCTGGTGGAGCGGCGTATGGCCACCTGGCTGTACGACGAAGTGACGCAGGGCGAAGTTCGGGGCATTGTCGGCCCGGCCGACCATGACCTGCATGGTGACGTCCTTGACACCATCCATCTCGACGGGCGTTGCGGTGGCCGGATCAGCATGTCGGATCAGCATGGGACAGGCTCCTCGGTGGGCGTGCAGGGAACGACGACGCTGGAGGATACCCCAGGTCCGGTTGAATCTCCCGTGGAACGCATGTCACTGGACCAGTCCAGGCAGTGCCGCCGGTGGGATCAGCACGGCTTGCAGGCCCTTGTCTCGATCGGTACTGGTCCAGAGGGCCATCAACAGATCACCCCGCTGGGCAAGCCTCGGGAAACCACTTGAACGGCCCGTTGGAACGGTGGTCACGGTCAGCGGGGGGCCGGCTTGGCCATCTCGAGTGATGACACGGGCGCGAAGGACCGTGTGGTTGCCGCTTGTCTCGATCCAACTGACCACGGCTTCCTTGTTGTTGCGCAGGATGATGTCTACGCGGCCCAGTGCGGCTTCGCCGGCGATCGATATGGGGCTGGCGAAGGTCCCGGAGGCCGATCCGAACGCGATGTTGACACCGCCTTCACCGGCTCCCGTGTACCAGGACAATGCCGTGGTGTCATCGATCGCATCCATGGCCGGTCCATTGACGGGACAGCCGGCAATGGCCCACTCATCAGCGTGGACGATCGTCGGGCGGCCTGCTGCTGGGTCCCCGAGCCGAACCATCGAGATGTCCCGGACCTCCTCGTCGCTTCGATCCCGGTAGGTGACCAGGGGGCCCTGTGACGTTCTCACGGCGGCGGTATTGCAGCACTCACAGACCCGCGGATCGAGCATGGCGCCGTCACGAATCTGCTCATCGACGATTGCCGTTCGGATGGTCATGTCCCCGCCGCCATGCCCGTGGCCATCCCCGGTCATGGCACGTCCGTCAAGCCAGAAGGCGCGGACATCGTCACCCTCGGGAACCAGCGATACGAAGCCGTGCTCGGTCTTGGTTCCGTCGTCGTGAAGTGGTCCCAGGGGCGTCCAGGTGCTGCCGGAATCGGTCGACCTCGCGACCATGGCGTCGTAGGCATAGGTTCCTGGCCCCGACTTCTGCAGCCAGGAGACGACGATGGTGCCGTTGTCGGAAACGGCAATCGCGGGCACATCGGCCCAGTTGACGAAGAGATCAGGTCGCTCCGTGACGGTGACCGGCTCGGTCCATCCATCGTGATCACGTCGCGAATATCGCACTCGCCAGTGCTCATCTCGTTCCGGGGCCGGCGGTGCGGGTTCCAGCCACACCATGTGGATCGGTGCGGTCGAGTTGGCCTGGCAGACCGATGGTGCCATGGCGCCCGGGCCGGCAGGAATCTGTTCCGCCAACACGGGGATCGCCATGGGGCGACCAGGCAGCGGGGGTGCTGTTGGGAGGAGAAGCAGGACGGGCAACAGGAGTGCGAGCATGTCGGGTGGCCCCATGAAATGCCGTTGGGAACTCCGAGATCATGACTTCTCGGCCCTCGGCCGTCCACCGGAACCCCCGTGTCGAGCCTCCTTCTATACAGTGAAACCCATGGCCACCCCGTTCCACCCGGGTCATCACCTGATTCGGTTCATTCTCGTGCTGGTCCTGGCGACCTCGGCAGTCGCTGGCACCCGATCAAGTGGCGTCCTGGCCGAGGGCACACCCTTCGAAACCACGTGGTATTGCTACGACAGCGAGTTGCCAGGTCCGGTCGTGATGATCACGGGTGGTATCCACGGGGATGAGCCAGCCGGCGCGCTGGCCGCCCGCCAGATCGCGGACTGGACCGTGGCCCGCGGCACACTCGTCGTACTTCCACGATGCAATCCACCAGCACTGGCTGTTCGGGATCGGAGAGTGCCTGACCTGGAAGGCGCCGCTGGAGATCTCAATCGCCACTTCCCTCCGCCGAGTGAGGCCCAGGTCGTGACCGACGAGCAAGCGGCTCGGATCTGGAACTTCCTGGGCGCGCGGAAGCCGGATGTGCTGCTGGATCTTCACGAGGGCTATGGCTTCCGAGCGGCGGGATCCAAGAGCGTCGGTTCGTCAGTCATTACCCACCGTCGAAATGACAATGCTCAGCAGAAAGCCATGCTTGATGCGGTCAATATCGAGATCGATGATGATCAGCGTGTCTTCGTTCCACTTTACTCGGCGATCAAGGGCAGCCTGGTGCGGGCGGCCGCCGAACGCCTGGGTGTCGACGCTCACATCCTGGAGACCACGACCAAGGATCAATCCGTTTCGAAGCGGGTGCGACAACATCGCCGCATGGTGGCGGGTTTGCTCATGCACCTGGGCATGGCCGATGAGAGTATCCACTGGCTCGTTCGGCCGGATACGACCATGGCCACCGTGGCGATCTACGATGGAAAGGGCTCCAGCTCGGCCAAGCAGTCACGACGATTCGAGCGGATCCTGGATGAATACCGAGTGGTACGCGTGGGGCCAGAGGATATTCGCGAGGCCTGCCTGGAACAGTTCCAGGTGGTGATCTTTCCCGGCGGCAGCGGCAGCGGCCAGGGGAATGCCATTGGGCCCGAGGGCCGCAAACAGGTGCGGCGATTCGTCCAGGATGGAGGGGGGTATGTCGGCGTCTGCGCCGGTGCCTACCTGGCGTTGCACAACTACGACTGGGGCGTTGACCTGGTCGGCATGGACAGCTTCGATCGCAAGCATTGGCGTCGCGGAACCGGAACGGTCCAGATTGAATTGACGCCGGAAGGACAGGAACGGCTCGGGCGATCGGAGACGGATCTTGATATCAGGTTTGCGCAGGGACCACTGATGGTCCCCAGTGAAGACGGGCTGCACCCCGGGACCGAGGTGCTGGCCTGGTATCGAACCGGGATCGGCAAGAACGGGGCGAATCCGGAGACGATGGTCGATACGCCTGCCATCGTCGCGGCGCCCTTTGGTGACGGCCGGGTCGTCCTGTTCAGTCCACATCCCGAGCAGACCAAGGGGCTCGAGGACATCCTGGTCAATGCACTTGATTGGACGATTGTTGAGCAGACTGAGCCCGCGGTTCCAGTGACACCCTGACGGGAACCAGGGCCTGAATACCATTCTCCAGAGGGGAGTACTCGAATGATGATCCTGGCCGTGACGTTCATGATGGCAGTCGTCCAGGCGGAAACGCCGCCGATGGAATGGACCGATGGACATGACTTGCGGGTCGAGGGGCAGGCCTGGACCGAGACGAAGGCGCCCTGGGATCGCCTCCCGGCGAAGGCAGAAGGCGTTGTTCGAGATCCCGTGTGGAATCTCTCACGGCAGTCCGCCGGGATTGCGTTGCAGTTTCGTACCGATGCACCTGAGATCCATGTCCGCTGGACACTGACGTCTGATCGCCTGGAGATGGCGCACATGCCGGCCACTGGCGTCAGTGGTGTGGACCTGTACCTGAATGACGGCAACGCCTGGCGTTGGGCCAATACGCCACGTCCCAAGGCGAAGGAGAACACGGCCCGGATGGTCTCCGGTCTGGAGCCCGTCATGCGTGACTGGATGCTCTACCTTCCGCTGTACAACGGAGTGGAGTCGATAGAGGTCGGGGTGCCGGCGGGCGCGACCCTGGAGCCCATGCCGTCACGACCAGCCGATGAACTCCCGATCGTGTTCTACGGGACCTCGATTACGCATGGGGCGTGTGCGTCGCGACCGGGAATGTGCCACGTGGCGATCGTGGGTCGTGATCTCGATCGAGAGGTCATCAACCTGGGGTTCTCCGGAAATGGGACCATGGACCTGGAGATTGCGGACCTGATGGCGGAGATTGACGCGGCGGTCTACATCGTCGACTGCCTGCCGAACCTGACCGGTGAGCGCACGGCGAAGCGTGCTGTTCCATTCGTGAAGCGGCTCCGAGGCCTGAGGCCCGACACGCCGATCGTGCTCGTGGAGGATCGGACGTACTCGGACAATCACGTCAACGACAATCGCCGGAAACGCAACGAGGGGAATCGCGCGGCCTTGCAGGCGGCCTGGAAGACCTTGCGGGATGAGGGCATGACGAACCTGTACTACCTGGAAGGTGACACGTTGCTTGATGCCGATGGAGATTCGACCGTGGATGGATCACATCCCACCGACCTGGGGTTCCGGCAGCAGGCCGATGCCTTCATCGAGGTGCTGGGGCCGGTGCTGGCATCCGGATCGACCGAATCAGGACGATGACGAACCAGTGACCTGGACGGGCGTGGGGATATCCAGGGTCTGCGTGGGGAAGGCGAAGTCAGCACCGTGCCTGGAGACAATCTCACCCACCAGGAGCATGAGCTTCTGTCGCAATGCGGCACCTTCTCCGACGCTGGCGCCGGGATGACTGTTGCAGGTGATCGTGATGTCCAGGGTTGAATCGCCGTAGTTGCTGAAGACGACCCGTAGCAGGGCTTCTTCATCGACGTCTTCATGGCTTCTGAGTGCAGACTCGATCTCGCCGACGATCGGCATGACCTGGTCAAAGTCCTGGTAACGAAGACCAACCACGAACTTGACTCGTCTCATGCTTGTTCCGGACAGGTTCATGATGGGATCAGTCAGGAACATCGAATTGGGAATGATGACGGGGATGTTGTCCCAGTCACGCATCCTGGTCTGGTAGATGCCGATACGCTCGATGGTGCCGGCGAGGCTCTTGCTGGAAAGGCTGACGGAATCGCCGACTCGAAACGGTCGGGAGAAGAGGATCATGATGCCGCCGAAAAGGTTCTTGAAGACATCCTGGAAGGCGAAGGACAGGGCAAAGGCGCTGGCACCCCCAAGGGTCAGAACGGCACTCATGTTCATGCCATAGGACTGGGCGGCGATCATGATCGTCATCAGCCAGATGAAGACCACCATGAAATTGGCCACGGCATGGACAGCGGTGAGGTCCAATCGGTCAGACGTCTTGGCGCGGTCGGAGAGCTTCGTCTCGATCCGTCGAACCGTCCGTACCAGGAACCAGGCCAGGAGCAAGAGCACCATGCCAAGTCGGACTTCGGCAATCCGTGTCGAGAGGATGGCGGCCTCGGTCTTGGTCGGATCGGGCACGATGAGCATCCTGGCGACCATCGTCGCCGCCAGGACCCAGATCGCCAGGCCCGCGGGTGCGGTGAGGCTGGATGCGATGACGCCTGTCCACTGGAAACCATCCTGGCTCATTCGCCTGGAGTAGCGTCGCAGGGTCCAGCCGACGATGATGTGGGCCACGAGGGCGATGCCGATCACGACCAGGCAGGGGATGAAGACGTCCTGCCGGGTCTTGATGAATTCCATGAACCAGTCGTGGGCGGCCCCGACGGTCTCGGTCAGGTCACTCGTCGTACTGTTGGCTTGCGCCTTTGGCGTGGGCGTCGCGTTCATGTTGGGCCATACCGTACCGCCAACACGGCCTCTTCGCAGGGGTCGCCAGTTGGGGGCGACGGGGGATCAGCCCGAGGCCGATGCGGTGCCCTTGGCAAGGGCCTTCTCGATCGCACCCTGGATCTCGGCCGACATGGGGTCCACGCTGGAGCCGAAGAAGGCGATCGGGTGCCCATCAGCATCAACGAGATACTTTCCGAAATTCCATCGCGGCAAGGCGCCGGTGGCCTGTTCCAGGTCCGTGTAGATGGGGGACTGGTTCGGGCCGTTTTTCACCGAGATCTTGGTCATGACCGGGAAGGTCGCGCCGTACTGCACGCGACAGGTCTGCTTGATGTCCTCTGCGTCGCCGGGCTCCTGGCGACCGAAGTCATTGCAGGGGAAGGCGATCACGGTGAATCCGCGATCCTGCCAGATCTCCTGGAGTTCCTGGAGCTTCTCGTACTGCGGCGTGAAGCCACAGGCGCTGGCGACGTTCACCATCAGGCTGACCTGGCCCCGGTACTGGCCCAGGTCGACGGGCTCGCCACCCAGGCTGTTAACCGTGTGGGCGTAGGCGTTGGCTTCCTGGCTGCTGCCAGTAGTCGCGTCAGGGGGGCTCTCGATGACCCGGCGGTCGCAGGCTGCAAGCAGCATGGGGACGATCAGTGCTTTGAGAAATCTCGACATGCCGACATGGTAGGTCAACGCCGGGTCGGCCGTCGTTGATTCTGTCGCTTGGCCGGGGGGGGAGCATCGACCGGTGCATCGGAGATCTCGACCTTGGCGCCATGCAGATGACGGTCCAGGAAGGCGCGGATGCGAGGCTTGAGCTCATCGAATCCGCGGCCGCCATGCCCACCGTCCTTGACCGTGATGAAGATCGTGTCAACCTTGGCCTTGTCCAGGGCGGCATCGAGCATGACGGACTGCGGGTAGGGCACGACGGCATCCTGGGACCCATGGATGATCAGGAATGGGGGGTCGTCCGGAGTGATGTAGGTGATGGGATTGGCGGTCGCCGCTCGTTCCGGGACGGTCTGAAGTGGTGCGCCCAGCAGCCTGGACTCGGGTGACCTCGGGGCGTCGTGCTTGAGCCGGGCGCCCGGGGGGGCCTGGGCATCCATCTTCACCAGGTCGGTTGGGCCGAACAGGTCGACGACACAGGTGACCCGGTCGCTGACATCATCGTGATCGCCCACGTCGCCCTGCATGGACTCGACGCCGGCGGAGGTCCCCATCATCGCGGACAAGTGGCCGCCGGCTGATGGGCCCATCACGGCGATTCGATCCGGATCGATATTCCACTGTGCGGCGTTGGCCCGCAGGAAGCGAAGGGCGGCCTTGCAGTCATGGATCTGTGCAGGCCACTGTGCTTCGTCCGTGAGGCGGTAACCGATGCTGGCACCGGCGTACCGGCCCGTCGCGACCAGTGGTCGCAGCATGGCCTCCCCGGATCGGTAGTGGCCGCTCTGCCAGCCACCGCCGTGGATGAAGACCACGAGCGGAACGGGCGTATCGCTGGTCCCGGGGAGGAACAGGTTCAACCGGTGACGTGGGTTCTGGTCACCGGCGTAGGGGACGTCCTTCAGGACCCGGCCAGGTTGGCTGGCCACATCGGTCGGTGGCGTAGGGCGGGTGTCCGGGCTGCCGAGCATGACTGCGGTGATGAGAATGGTGAGCATGTTCGTACTGTACGGCGCCATCGGGCCGGGCATCCCCGCCATGACCGAGGCTGGGCGGAGCCCCCGGGCAAGGCCGGGCTGGTAGGGTATGAGTCCAACTTCCGGGAGCCAGACCATGCGGTTGATCGTCATTCTTGTTCTCTTCATCCTGGTGGGCTGCCAGGCCCCGGCATCCCGGGACGGTCGGCCCGTGATTCTCGATCGCAGCGACCACCTGGATCACCACGTCGGCGAACTGGTCACGATCCAGGGAACGGTGTCGCGGACTCGGATCCCGCAGATCATCGGCGTTGATGTTGGTGAGGGGTCGGATCTCGCCGGGCAGTACGCCGAAGCCACCGGGGTGCTGTTCTGCTGGACGGTTACTCCAGAGGCTCATGCCAGCATGCAGGTGATGGGCAATCTTGTCGCGACTCGTGGGCCCGGGACGTACTACAGCCTGGTCAGCCCGATGGTCCTGGCGCCGGTGACGCCCCTGCTGGATTCACCCGCAGGACCGCTGGGTGATGCCGAGATGGATGATGCCACGGGGGAGATGATCGAGATCGAGTCCATCACCGTTGAAGAGTCCGCTGAGTAGTTACGACCCGGGACCGTGGTTGACCCGGGAGGGGTGAATCATGACGAGCGCGGGAGCGTCCTCTGCCAACGAAGCCATCATCGACATGGCCTCGCCGCGGCATTGGACCGCGGTTCGATCGCCGGTTCGATTGGGCCTTCTCGAGGTGATCACGTCCACCGGTGGTGCAACGGCCCGCGAACTCTCCGAACTGCTCGGTCTCAAGTCATCCCTGGTTCACTACCACCTGGGCATCCTGGAGCGATCCGGACTCATCTCGGCGTCGGCTCGCGATGGTCGTTCGGGGCGTGTGTTCATGACGGCCGGAAGACGGCTTGTCGTGGCCTATGACAAGGGCTCCAGGACACAGTCGGAACGGATTCGCCAACTGGTGATCACTCGCCTCGACCACAGCGTGAAGGTGATCGAGTCCCATGCGGGAGTCGATCATGGGCGACTGATGGTGCACTGGGAGTCCCTGACCAGGGAGGAACACCGGGAAGTGGTGAAGCACTTTGACCAGGTCGACCGAATCCTGTCCCGGGCGCGGCGGCGCCGTCGCCGGCAGGGCCTGGACGCCCAGCGAGCTACCAGCCATGTCGTGTTCGCAGTGGAATCGACCGAGCGGGCGATGCCGCCATCACCTCGCCTGGAGATCCGGCCTCGATCATGACTGCGGCGTGGGAGTGGTCGCAACGTCAATGGGCTCGTCCGACCCATGGACATTGGCCAGGTCCCGGACGATCCGGGCGGCGTCCTTGCGCAGCAGATCCATGACAACGATGATCTGCTCCATCGCGAAGGTGAACGCCTGGGGGCTCATCGTCTGCGTTTCCAGTTCCCGCGTGGCCTGTTTCATGGCAACCTTCATCGCAGAGTGGGCGGCGGAAATCTCGGGATCGGGCATGAGCACGAATCCCTCGCGGATGCTGCCGGCAATCTCGTGGACATGCGTCGTGACCCGGCTGCGGAGATTGGCCAGGCCCGACAGCGAGGCAATCGTCTGTTCGCCGAGGGAGGTGTGGGAGTAGGCTCGCCTGATCGTCCGGGAGAGGCCGAAGATCGCGCGTTGGCTTCGCATCATGCTCTGGAAACAGGCCTTGTTGTTCCGCACGACCTGGTGTTCGATCATGGCCAGTGGCAGTAGTTCTCGCTGGGCCATGAAACCACGCGCGACCTTGTCTTCCACTTCCTCGTAGTCGACCTCGGCGGTTTCCTCGTCGGCGGCCGCCAGCGTGAACAGGCGACCCAGGCCGTCGATCGTGTCCGCCATGTGGAATCGAAGCTGTCGCGAGGCTCGGATCGGGAAGACGAACCTCGTGACCAGCAGTGCGATGGCGGCACCAATGAGGATGTCCAGGCCTCGCCAGAGGATCAGTCCTTCATCGGGCTCTCCGACCTCGAGCAGAACGGCCAGGGTGATGGCGCACATGACCCCGATCTGCCGGAAACGGCGATGCTGTGCCACGGTCGTGAAGATCATGACCCCGACGACGAGGGTGATGGCGATGACCAGGGGATTCGAATCCGTGAAGTACATCACGGCCAGCGCGATCAGGGCGGCCACGCAGGTTGCGATGAGCCGGTAGAGGGACCGCTGCAGGACGCCTCCGACGTTCGGGATCATCGTCATCACGACAACGATCGTGATGACGATCCACTCCGGGTGGGAGGACTGTGAGTCCATCAGCCAGCTGACGAGGAGCCCGATGATCGTGGCGAAGCCCGTCTTGACCGCATGAACCCATGGGTGGTGGCGATAGAGGAAGGCCTCAAACCGGTCGCGGCGTGAGGCCGGGCTGGCTACGGTCTGGTCGTGAGCATCCACGTCGGGCATCAAGCAACTCGGTGAGGTGGGGGATTGACCTTTTCAATGTCGGCAAATGACCCAGTTGATCACCAGCCCGGGTGGTTTGGTCAGCGTCCTGGCTGGCGAATTCGATCGCCCAGCGAGGCCCGGACATACTCCACGTAGCAGATCAGCATCTCGTCCTCGGTCTGCCGGCCCCAGCGGACACGGCGGCCGGGGTCCGGGTTGGCCGGGTTCGCCTCGCTGTTGTCGAACGTACCGGTGATGTGCAAGGTCTCTCCTCGCTGGACGAGCGGGGGATCCTTGAACTGGTACGAGAGCTGCCAGTTGAAGTCATAGTTCGGGACCTCGAGGAGCGTTCGTCGGGTGCCGTCGGGGGCCTCCAACTCGGCCTGGAAGGCGGCACCTCGCAGGTGCATGTGCGGCATCACCGAGAGCACGTGAACGGCTCGTGGGACGGTCAGGCTGGTCCCTTCCTCATGGGCGGCCGCACCTGGTGGGATGGACAGCCGACGATCCGCAATGCCGACCGCGTAAACCTCGTGCTCTGGTGGCTCCTCCGCCAGCCGAATGCCGACCCTGGTCTGGTCCGTGGCGGCCTTTCCATTGGGGGTGTAGTGCACCTGGAAGAGGAGGCGGGAGCCAGCTGGGAGCTGCTTGGCCTGGCCCGGCTGATAGACGCGGCTGCCAAGCCCGGGAACGTAGGCGGCGAAGAACCCGCGGGTATCGCTCGGGCGAGCATCCGAGTCTGCATCCAGGAGGAAGACCAGGACATGATGGACCACGGAGGGATCAGACGGAAGCACTTCCCAGGCGGAGACCCAACTGTCCGTGGTCACGTCCATCTCGGTCGTCCGGTAGACGTAGGGCATGGTCCCTTCCGCGGGGACCGCGATGGGATCGCCGAAGTCGAACACCAGGTCTGGCGTACCGATGGACCATTCGGAGCGGAAGGTCGGACTGGCAGGTGCCGCCGATGGATCGCCCAGCGGTTGATCGGATGTCAGCCAGGCCAGGAGGACGTCCTTCTCCCGGGCCGTCAGTGACTGGTCGTTTTGCCAGGGGCTCTCCTGGCCCTCGGGTGTCGGGGTGGCATGCCAGGGCGGCATGAGGCCTGATGAAACAACCTCGGCGATCATCCGGCTTCGCTTGGTGACATCCTTGTAGGTCTCGAGCGGAAACGGTCCGACGCCACCATCGCGGTGACAGGTCAGGCACTTGCGGTTGATGATGTCCTGGGCATCGCCATGCCAGCTGGGGCCAGGGGCCGTCCCCGGCGGGGCAGTGTGAAGTCCAACCAGGATGAGGAGTACGGCGAGGTCCATCGCCCGATCTTACGCTCCTGGCAGTCGATTTATCCCCCGGGGAGGCGTTCATTGGGTCAAAAACGGCGATTTGGGCTATCTGTCCGGTCGGCCGAAGCCTGTCAGCAGGTGTCCGGAATGGGTAAAAATCGCGGACCGCGAGAAAACTCTCCAGTGGAGCACACGCCCGTGGTGACAGGGCGTATTTGGGGAGCCGGCACGCAAGGCCGGCACCACATTGAGTCAACACAGAAACGCAAGCAACCACGATGCGCCCCGTGCGCGGGCCGCGATCGTTGTGTCGCAAGGAGGATCAAGTCATGAACCGTACAAGCAACTTCGTAACCGCCTGTCTCATCGCCGCCGGCCTCGGCTCCAGTGCCTACGCCGGTCCCAATGACCTGAACTGGATTGGTGCCGATGACGGTGTCATCGCCGCCAACCCGGACAACTGGCTCGAGAGTCGCCGGCCTGCCGAGCAGGATCGGTTGATCTTCGATGACCAGGGCATCAACGGACCGTCACCATGTGTCTTCGCATCCGAGGGTGCCCAGGACTTCATTCCACGAGTTCAGGCCTTGACGTTCAGGGAGCAGGCTTACATGCACCTGATCGGTGGTCTGTTTGAACCCGACTTGCCGGAATCCCCCAACCTGACGACTGGTGCCATTGAATCCCAGGGCGCGGCCATCATCAAGAAGAATCTGTGGCTGCAGACCGATGACCTGGTCACTACTGGAACGGGCATGGTCTCCGTCGAGGGACGTCTGGACGTGATGGGTGTCTATCGGAACTGGGCCTACATGGTCGTACAGCCTGATGGTCACCTGCGGACCTATGGCGACAACACGGTCCTGCACGGCTACAACTCCGTGGGCGGTGGCAAGATCGACTTCAGTGGCGACGTGGCCTTGTGGCATCAGCCGCTGGAGTCCAACAGCAGCCTGATGGTCTGGGATGACTTCCAGTCCGGTGCCCCGGGTGAAGTGAATGTCGAAGGTACGCTCTCGCTTGACAATGGCGCAGGTTCACTGACGCTGCTGTTGAACCAGAGTGATCTCAACGTCGGCGGCCTGGACATCCGTCATGCCAAGTCGTCCTACCCGGACCAGGCTGGTCGCGATCTCTACCTGCACTCGGGCAATATCCGCGTGAATGGTGGAGCGTTGCAGGTTCCGGCCGGTCAGCCCTGGAGCTTCGGCCCCAGCCAGGATGGTGGTGATGACAATCGAACACTCAACATGTACCTCATGGACGGTGCCCAGTTCGAGCATGACGAACTCATGACGGTCAACGGTGGCAACCAGCCGTCGGACGCGGGTTGCCGTGGTCGCTTCATCCTGAGCAGCACGTCTGATGCAGCACGTTCTTCCGCACGGATCCGTAACCTTACGGTTGGCGATTCCGCCAACGAGGCCGGTTGGGTGTCCGTCAATGGTGCATCGGATCTTGATGTTCTCCGGATTGGTGTCATCGGTGACAGTGGTATCGGCGGGATTCGCTTCGATTACGCCGATTGGCAGCCTGGTGGTCCGAATCCCCGTCCCACCGGCGATTTTCATGACATCCTCTACATCGGTGAAAACGGCAGCCCCCAGGCCGGGCTGGAGATCAGCTACGGCGAGGTCCGGGCGCATGACCGGGTCATCATGGGTCGCGGTGATTCCTCTGCAAGCCTCTCGGTGTACTCACTGGGCATGCCCCAGCCGGGTGCTTCCGAACTGTCGATCGGTGATGACCTTGAGATTGGTTGGGACCTGTGGCACGCCCGCAATCATGGCCCCAGTACCGTCGTGACCTTCGGTGGTGGTGCCATCGACGTTGGTGGTCGCCTGGGCCTGGGTACGACTTCGGACCTGTACATCGGCAGCGAGTCCAATGTTTCCTGTAACGGTGCGATGATCCGCGATGCCGGCAACCTCTCCATGATGGGTGGCGACTTCGAAGTTGAAGGTCTCGTGTACATGACCGGTCAGTCGCTTGATATTCCGTCCCGGAACGATGGTTCCGACCCCGAGTCCGAGGTTCGTTTCGACGGTGCGAGCGGTGACCTGGCCAACGATTTCTTCGTCGGTCATGGTGGCAGCGGCTGTCGCGGCACGATGACCGTGACCCCGGGTTCGAACCTGGACTTTGATGGACTGCTCACGGTTGGTGATGGCGAGGCCATTGGCCATGTCGACTTCCAGACCGCGGCTACGGTCCGCATGAATCGCCAGGAGGCTGTGATGATGGGTGATGGCAGCAGCATGGTGCTTGACGGCATCGTGAACGGCTGGTCCATCGAGATGAACGGCGACTATGCCGCCGTCAACGTCAGCAGCGACGGTGGCCTCGTGAATCTCGAGCGGAACCTGAACATCCGCTCCTGGGACACCCTGGGTCAGTCGACCCTCTCGGTCTCCGGTGCAGCCTCCATCACGGTCGGTGCGAATCTCTCGGCTGACATCTTCAACTTTGAAACCAATACCCAGACCGTCGCCAACGGCACGCGTGCTCATCACCAGATGAACTTCGCGATGAGCGCCATGCCGCAGAGTGCTTCACCCGTCCTGTTCACCAAGTCGTTCTACCGCGATGGTGACCTCTTCGTCCACGGCGACGAGAGTGTTGACGGCAGCAATCTCGGCCAGGTCTGGCCGCTCGCCGAGAGCCTCATCGCTGTCGACGGCATGTGGTGGAATGGTGGCGAGATGATCGATGATGATCCCGCTGACGGTATCGAGTACATCCTGCACCAGGATGCCAACACCATCTCCGTCGAGATCGTGGCGGCCCTCCAGGGTGATACCGACGGCGACGGTGACGTCGATGTCAACGACCTCCTTCGCATGATCGAGCAGTTCGGCGAGAGCTGCCACGGTGCGAATCCCGTGCAGCGGTACTGCCCCAGCGACGTGAATCGTGATGGCAGCACCAATGTCAATGACCTGCTCCTGGGCATCGCCAACTTCGGCGCCTGAGCAACTGGTCACGAGGAACTCGATCCTCTCCACGCTGGGCACCGGGTACGCGAAAGCGTGCCCGGTGCCCGTACGCGGATCGGGCAGCAGGCAACGACTGGAATGGATGACGAGGCGGGCTCAGTACAGATGACGGTTACCCCACATCCGGGAAGGCCGATCAAACAGGTATCGCAAAGGAGCATGTCATCATGACGCGCAAGAAACTCCTGGTCACCATGGTCACGATTGGAGGCGTCGCCGCAGCAGTTGGGGCGTATCCAGATGAGAACAACATCCTGCACTGGAGTGGGGCGGCCGGGGTCACCCTGGCCCATCACCCGGGAAACTGGAACCCGGGGTTCCGACCCGAGGCGCATCACAACCTGTCATTCGGGGGTCCGATGCCCGGGCAACCAATCGTTGTCCATCGATGCAGCTTCGATGCCCCGATTTCCGCAGCGCACATCCCCTTCGTGGAGAGCCTGAACTTTGGTTCCGACTCCCATGCGGAGATCCTGGGTGACCCGCAGATCCAGTGGATCGGTGACGGACCCAACCTGTCGACGCGAATGGTCTCCGTCGGTTGGGGGGCTGATGCGGAATTCACCGATGCCCTGTCCCTGCGGACGGATCATGTCCAGGTTCTCTGGGACAGTCGGATGCGAGTGAGGAACGCCCTGGTCGACATCCAGGATCACCTGTCCGTACTGGGACGATTTGACGTCGGGGAAGGCGGTGAAGTCCGAGTCAATGCTGGAGATCTCCTGCTGGACGAGGGGCAGGTATCGATCGCCGGCGGCCAGTTGAGTATCGCGGGCGACCTGGTCGTCCGGCCGGCCGAGCCCCGTGGGCAGGACCTGCACATCCGTGATGCGTACTCCTATGACGAGATTCCCGGCGTGCTCCGGGTGCATGGTGAGTTGACGCTTGAGCACCCCGAGGATCATTTTCAGCAGGCCCTGCTCTGGCTGGAACGCTCGACCCTGCACGTCGGTGCCCTGGACCTTCGCGGGGTTGACATGGCCCCGGAACAGGGGCCGCCGGGTGCCTGGTTTGACAGTGGTCGCGTGATCGTCGATGGGGGGTCCATGCGACTTCGTCCGGACCATCCATTCGAGATCGCACCCGGCGGTTTCAGCGAGCGTGACACGCGGTTTACGTTGCAACTGGTCAACGGTGCCAGTCTGCACCATGGTCACGACGTGGTGATTTCCAGCGGCGGACCGCAGGATGATCGTCTTGGTCAATTGACGATAAGCAGCACTGGCCCCAGGCGTTCAAGCATGGCCTGCCACAACCTGCAACTCGGTTTGCTTTCACGTGACAATTCCCAGGTGATCATGTCTGGTGGTGCTGACATGGCGGTCATGGAGGATGCCCGTATCGGCAGTGGCCGTTTCGCCGAGGCCTCGATGATCATGCATGGCTTCCCGGGAGTCGACCTCGAACCCACCGCTTCGTTCTTCCAGGACCTCCGTATTGGCGAGGATGGCGCCTCGGGCGAACTGCAGATCAGTTCGGGTGCTGCACAGGTCTTCGGCGACCTGCACCTGGGCCGGATCAAGGGAAATGGCGTCCTCTTGGTGTCCGGGCACGACGGCGACCAGCCCACGACGATGGTGGTGGGGGGTGCCCTGTATGGGGCGGGTCCGATCGACCAGGTGCCGGAGAATGGGCGACTTGAGGTCCGGGACGGTGGCCGACTGCAGGTCAATGGTCCGGCCGTGCTGGGATTTGGTCTTGAACTGTCGGTGGCCTCCGGTGGTGAACTGTCAATTGGAGGCGATACCGCGATCTACAACCCGGGGGCGATGCGCCTCGAGGGTGGCACCTTGAGTATCGGTGGCGCCGTGACCTCCGAGCAGGATGCCATCAGCGTCCCCCGGCTCGGCTACGGCGGCGGTCATGCAACGGTCCTGCGGCTGACGGATGGTGATCTTCACGGTGATCTGTTCGTGGGCGATGGGCTGTATGGCTCCAAGGGGAGGCTCGAAGTCATGGCCAACGACGAACTGACGATTCATGGCGTCCTGCGTGTTGGTGGCAAGAGCGGCGGGCGGTTCACGGTCGAGCGGGATGCTTCGGTCGTGTTGTCACGAAACCTGTCGCT
>JAKVBX010000029.1 GCA_022446795.1 Phycisphaerales bacterium | reverse complement strand
CCGACAACTCCGGCGGCGGGATCTTCTGCCTCGACAGCAACCCCACCATCACCGGCTGCACGATCTCGGGCAACACGGCCGGCACCGGCGGCGGGATCTACCACCACGGCTCCTCCAACAGCATCCTGGCCGACACCATCGTCTGCGGCAATGACCCGGATCAGATCTCTGGCACATGGACCGATGATGGCGGGAACACGGTGCAGGAGATCTGCCTATTCCCAGGCGCCTGCTGCACTGGCAACGAGATCTTCTGCGTTTCAGATGTTGAAGAGGATGACTGCCTCTTCTGGGGCGGCCAGTGGCTTGGGGAAGCAACCTCCTGCGACGAGTGCCCGCCACCAGTGGAGCCAGATCCGGTCGGGGCCTGCTGCATCGGTGGCTCCTGCCTCCCGGTAACCAATGCCGACTGCTTCGCCGCAGGTGGTTCCTACGCCGGCGATGATGTGACCTGTGCCGACGCTGGTTGTCCCGAGGATTGCCCAGTCGATGCCAACGCGGATGGCTCCATCGACGTGAACGACATCCTCCTGGTCATTGCCCAGTTCGGGGCGACCTGTCCATAGCCCCCCCTGATTCATCACGGGGCACCGCGCGACAACTGCCGATCGCGTGACATCACGGCTTGCAGGAATCAGCTTCGACTGGAGGGGTCCGTGTAGAGATCCACGTAGAAGTCGAGGGTCTTGTGCCCCTCGGCCTCGCGGGTCCGGGCCAGGAAGAAGCCGGCCTTCTCGAAGAGGTGGATCGCCGGATCCCGCTCCTTGCGGACGTCCAGCACGATCTTCACATAGTCCCGGCTGCGGCAGAACTTGACGGCATGGTCCAGCAGGCTGGCACCAATGCCCCGGCGACGGAACTCGCTGAGCACGCGAAGTCGCTTGATCTCGGCGATTTCGTCGCCAACACACTGCACGCCGATCATGCCAACGACCCGGTCCGGAGCCTCGGCAACCCAGAACCCGCTTCGGCCCTCGTCATCGAAGTAGCCGGCCTTGAGGTTCTCGATGTCCGCCCCGGTGTCGTTGATCCGAGTGTGGCCGTCGTAGACGTCGGCCTCGAACAACTCCCGCAGGGTGGGAATGTCCGTGGTCGCGGCCATCCTGATCGTGATGGGTTCAGCCATGGTGGAAACGTGGCCGAATGGTCCCGGCCAGCCTCCAGTATAACGGTGGCCAAATGGCCTCTGGGGGGTCAAAAAAGCGGTGCGCGTGTGAAGCCAGGCAAGCCTGGAAAGCCTGACCGTTTTCGGGCGGAATCTGTTCAGGACTCTCGCGAGGTCGCCGCGCCGACCAATGACCGGGACCAGTCGTGGAACCGATCCTGGAAGCCATCGATATCCGGGCCCACGAGGAACTCGAGCAGGGCGAGGCCGGCATCGGACTCATCCTCGATCCGGGCTCGGGCTTCATCGCTCAACTGCTCCGATCGCAGCAACTGCCGATACAGGTCGCCGGAAGCCGCCAGGAGCAGGGCGTTGCCGACCTGGTCGCGATAGCGGCCGTCCTCGGCTTCCGCGAGGTAACGCGTCAGGGCCCAGACCTGGGCGTAATAGTCCAGCAACGTCTGCTTTCGGCCATCAAGGAACCGTTCCGGGTGCGCCGAGATCAGCACATCCAGCGGCATCAGCCGATCCTCGTAGACACACTGGCGAAGCCGCGACCATCGCTCGCGGTTTGCATCCGTTCGGAACGTCAGGCCACGCCGCCGCCAGGAGAAACCCTCCATCGTGGTCGCGACACCTTCATCCAGCCAGGCCGGAAGCTGATCCTTGAACGTGGTCTGGACATACTGGTGCCAGCCCTCGTGGGCGCCCAGGGCAAGCGTGTCTCGATGCCAGCCATAGCCATCGATGTCATACAGCACGGCAATGCCATCCGTCGTGAAGCCGCCTCGTCCAAGTCCCTCGAAGGACGCGGCCTTGTCAGGCAGCAGCATCCGGGTCTTGTTCTTCCACTGCCGTCGATCGGCGAAGAGATAGGTCTCCAGTGAGTAGGGCGGGGGCGGCAGGTCGACACCGAATGCATTCTGGTACCGGTCCAGCGCCTTCTCGTAGAACCCGGGAAGCAACTGCCGAAGACGATCACTTGTCATCGTCGTGCGAATGTCCCAGTGGCGGGTCCGGATCTGCTTGCCCGGAATCCCGAGGAAGGACCAGTCGTTGAACTGGGCTTCGTCCGAGTTGAATCGGTCGTCGTTGTTGACCGCCAGGGGAGTGGGACGTGGCGTCGGCTTGACGGCGCCGCCTCGCTGACAGCCGATCAACGGCAGGGCGACCAGGATCGCAATGACGGAAAGCCTGGGGATCACGAGTCCAGCTCCTCCAACGACGTCTTGGCGGATTCCAGTTCCGCTTCGGTCGCGGCCAGCTTACCCCGGGTCTCTTCCACGAGGTGAGCGGGGGCCTTGTCCACGTAGCCCGGGTTGTTCAGCCGGCCCTGGAGGGCCGCGATGGACTTCTCCAGGTCGGCAACGCGACCGGTCAGTCGCTTGCGTTCACTTTCCACGTCGACGCTGTCGCCATGGCCCTGCAGGTACAGCTCCTCGCCACCAACCGGAACCACGATGCCCTCGCCCGTGGATTCCACGATCGACTCCAGGGTGCACAGCGACAGGATCGCCGGCCTGACCTGGTCGACCAGGGGCATCAACCCGGGGCCGACGCCCAGGGTGAGCTTGGTTCGCGGTGGAACCTCGTGATCGGCCCGGGCGCGACGCACGGCATTGACCAGTTCCTTGACCTGTTCGAAGGTGGACTCGGCGTCGTCATCGACCAGGGCATCGGTCATCGGCCAGGCGGCTTCCGAGACCTGTGGGCTCGGGGGAAGCTCGAGCCCCGGAACGCCCGGCGTGCCCACGGCGGAGATGTGAGGCCAGAGCGCTTCGGTGATGAATGGGCAGACCGGGTGCAGCAGGCGGGTGATGGCGTCGAGCGTCGTCAACAGGACCTGCCGCTGGGCGGCATCCTCGGTGACCGTCGGCTTCACGGCCTCGAGATACCAGTCGCAGAAGTCACGCCAGACCAGGTCATACAACTGGTCGGCGGAGGTGCTGAAGTGATAGCCCGCGATGGCCTCGTCGAAGCCCTGTCGGGCCTTGGCGATTCGCGAGAGCATCCAGCGGTCGACGATGCCGAGGGATCCCAGCGAATCCACCGTGCCGGGCGACTCGCTTCGAAGCAGGCCGAACCGTGCGGCATTCCAGAACTTGTTGGCGAACGCGCGGCCGGCGTCGAACTTGCTGGAGGAGTTCTTGGCCAGCGGGCAGTCATCGGTGGACTTGGCCTCGCCGCTGAACTCACCGTAGACGGTGGTCATCTTGAGCGTGGGATCGCCCGGGCTCTCCTGGATCGGTGCGGTGACCAGGTGTCCGGTCGGTGAGGTGATGAACGCGGGCGTGAAGGTCTTGCTGGTGTGCGGGCAGACCAGGTCCACCGGGAGGCGGACGTCCTGGGTGGCCGTGGCCAGTTGGGTCATCACGAATCGCAGCGCATCGGTTCCATGGCTCTGGATGATGTCACGGGGGTCAACGCCGTTGCCCAGGGACTTGCTCATCTTCTGGCCATGACCATCCTGGATGATCGGGTGGATGTACACGTCCCGGAAGGGGAGCGTGCCGTCACGGAACAGGCGGTTGAACATCACCATGCGGCTGACCCACAGCGTGATGATCTCGCGGGCCGTGGACAGCACGTCGCTGGGATTGAAGGCCTCCAGCATGCCGACCGTGTCGGGGAAGGCCGCCGGGTCAGGCCAGCCCATCGTGGAGATCGGCCACAGGGCGGAGGAGAACCAGGTGTCCAGGACATCCTCGTCCTGGGCGTAGCCGGCGGCTTCCAGTTCGGCTTCCAGGGCTTCGCAGTCGCGACCGACGCAGGCCAGCACGCGAATCTCCTCGGCCTTGTCATCAACCTGGACGCGAACCGAGAGCCCGTCATCCTGCCGCTGGCAGAAGGGGTCGGTGCACCATCCGCAGTCGTCTTCGCGCGTCGTGTCGCCGGGGATCGTGCCCGCGTCGGACCACGGGATCGTCTTCGACCAGACCGGGATCCGATGGCCCCACCAGAGTTGTCGGCTGATGCACCAGTCCCGCAGGTTCTCATGCCACTGCTGGAAGGTGCGGGCATAGCGGGGGGGGAAGAACCGAAGTTGCCCGTCCTGGTCGTTGGCGCCAGCCGCTCGGGCCGGTGGCTCGCCCTCGTACTGGTCCGGTGCCATCGCCCGCATCGCTTCGCCACGCAGGCGGTCATCGGTGACACGCACGAACCACTGGTCGCTCAGGTAGGGCTCGATGGGAACATGCGATCGATAACTGTGGCCGACCGAGTGCTCGTAGTCGCGGATCTCCTCGAGGAGATCGTTCTGCCGGAACCAGTCGATGATGGCGACCCGCGCGTCCTCCCGCGACAGTCCCAGGAAGGCCCGGGCCGGCTCGGAGGCATCTTCCCAACCGTGGCGATCGGAGATCGAGGCGTCGGCGGCCATGACATTGATCGCGGGCAGCTCGTGCCGTTGCCCGATGTCCCAGTCGTTGGGGTCATGGGCCGGCGTCACCTTGAGGAAGCCCGTGGCGAACGCCGCCTTGGGATCATCCCCGGCGCCAGGCATCACCACGTAGTCATCTTCGACGATCGGGATCTCGCGACCGACGATCGGCAGGCGAACACGCTTGCCACGCAGCCCCGCCGCGCGAGGGTCGTCGGGATTCACGGCGACGGCCGTATCACCCAACATCGTTTCCGGGCGGGTGGTCGCGACGGTGACATGGCCTGAACCATCGGACAGGGGATATCGCAGGTAGTACATGTGTCCCGCGATGGTCTCCATCTCGACCTCGTCGTCGGCGAGCGCCGTCTGGGTCGCCGGGTCCCAGTTGACCAGTCGCTTGCCGCGGAAGATCAGGCCGTCATCAAAGAGCTGGTAGAAGGCTTCTCGCACGGCAGCCGCGCATACCGGGTCCATCGTGAACCGCGTGCGAGGCCAGTCGCAGGAGGAGCCCAGTTCCTGCAACTGGGCCAGGATCGTGGCGCCGTACTCGTCCTTCCAGGCCTGGACCAGTTCGACAAACGCCTCACGGGAATAGTCCGTGCGACGCTTGCCCTCGAGCATCAGTCGACGTTCCACCGCGGTCTGCGTCGCGATGCCGGCGTGATCAGTCCCCGGCATCCACATGGCGCGGCGGCCACGCATGCGGGCATGTCGGACCAGGACGTCCTGCAACGTGGCATTCAGGGCATGGCCCAGGTGCAGGATGGACGTGACGTTCGGCGGAGGCAGGAGGACCCCGAAGGGGATCTGCCCCGGCTCCAGCGGCACGGACGCATGGCCGAGGCCGGAGTCGGACCATCCCTGGCGAACCCCGGGCTCGATGCTGCCGGGATCGTATGATTTGGGAAGTTGAGGAGTCGATATCGACGTGGACATGACCCGCATCATAGCCGTGGCCACCATCCTGGCCGGCCTGTTGGCCGGAGGATGCTCGGAAGATCAGCCGGCCTCTCCAGTGGCCGCGGCTCCCGCAGCCGCTGGTGAAGAGATTCGGCACTCGCTCGAAGCGGCGGAGTCGTACATCACCTCCGGCGATATCGACCGGGCTCGATCGATCCTGGCCCGACTGCTGGAGGAAGCACCTGGTGATGCCCGGCCCTACGAGGTCATGGCCCGGGTGGAACTCGGCCAGGGACTCAAGCTGCGCAAGCAGGGGCTGGTCGATGCGGCCAGGGTGCAGTTCGGGCAGTCCTATGACTGGTATGAGAAAGCGATCGCGCGTGATCCGGCAAGCGGGGGGCTCCACCAGAGCGGAGGCGAAGTAGCCCAGTTGGCCGGGCGCACCGATGCGGCCATGGCGCACTACCGACGCGCCCGGGACCTGGATCCGGACAATCCCAAGTCGAGGCTCTGCGCAGCCCAGTTGCTGCTGGATGATGATCCGGCCCAGGCCGAGCAGTTGTTGAACGAGGTGCTGGAACTGGATCCCGACCAGGCGCATGCCCTGGCCTCCCTGGCCCTGGCTCGCCAGCGATTGGGCGATACGGACGCGGCCTCCGATGCGGCGACACAGGCCCTCAATCGAGCAGCCGACGATGTGTCGATCCGAATCGCGGTCGCCCGGGTTCATCGCGTGGCCGACCGGCCACGCGAGGCGCTGGAGCTGCTGCTGGCGTTGCCGGACACGGTACGCATGCAGGAGGCAGCGGCCGCCGAGATTGCATTGGCCTGGGAGGCGATCGATCGACCGATCAACGCGGGTGAAGCATGGGCCGAGTGCTTCCGCGGCAATGCACACCGAACCGACGCCTGGCGCTACGCCCTCAGCGCGGCGGATGCCATGGGGCGAGCGGATCAGCAGGCCGCGGCGGCGTCCTGGTTGGAGCAGGCCATCATGCTGGATGCGCCTCGGGACCAGGTGGATGCCATCCGCAGCCGCATCGCCGAAACGTCGACGAGCAACTGAAGCTGGTCAGTCATCAGCCTCTTCGTCCCAGTCCATCTCATCCATCGGATCAAGCCGCCGGCCAGCCTCGGTCCACGGATCGACGCCATCACGCCGGGCCCGTCGGGTCTCGGCCGCCTGCCGAAGCCGGCTGGGGCGATTTCGGTTGAGCCAGAAGAAGGCGATGATCAGCGTCAGGCTGGCGAGGATCGCCAGGAGCACGATCCCCATCACCATGGCGGATTCGAATCCAGGGTCCTGGGGCACCGAATTGCCGTTCACGGCACTCAGGAGGGGCATGGTCCGAGTATAGGGGCCACCGGAGGCATTCTCAGGCGAACCGACTTTTTGCAGGATGCGTAAGGACTTCTGCCCCAGGTTCGGGGTCGGGGTGAAGCCGGCCCTCCGGTGGGCCGATTCCCAGGGGCAGGACATTCGTGTCCAAAAATGCCGCGTCGAGTTGGGATCTCCGTCGAGGTCCCCGCGGACTTGGGCCATACTTGACTTGGAAGATGCCGCCGATGACCTACCGCTTACATGATCGTGCACGACTGGGCCGGATCGGCCTGGCCGTGGTGACTGTCGTTGCTGCCTCCCTGACGGTGCGGGCAGAGACGGCGCCGGATTCCTCGGTCAGCTTGAACGAGTGGGCCGACTCGATCTGGGACGCGGGTATCGATGGTGACACCGGGCGCATGCACGAACTGATCGAGCTGCCTCCCGGGTCCATGACCACGAAGGAAGCGGCGGCGGCCTACAAGACCCATGTCGAGCGTTGGCATCAGACGCAGAAGACGTCCGCGGACGAACTGGCAGAAGCCCAGGCCGAGGCCCTGGCATCGCTGGATGAGGCGTTGCAGAAGGATGATCTCGCAGACGCACTCAAGCACGTGGTGACCTACCAGGAACTGCTCCAGGAGTTCGACACGTCCCTGCAGCACCCGACGGTCAGGGATGCCATCAAGCGATCCGACGCCGCCATCGCCGAGTTGATCGAGGCGGGCGACCTGATGCATGCCCGCGAGATCCTCTTCCGGCTCAAGACCGCGTACGAGGACACGAGTCATCTCTCCAGTTTCAACCGGTATGACCAGCGGTTGACGGAGATCAGCACCCAGTTGCAACTGGTGCGCCGCTATGACCCGGCGGAATTCCATGACCTCTACCGGCTGCGGGCGCTCGACCGTGGCGACGAAGAGTCCGAGATCCGAGCCTTCAATCCGGCGCTGGCCGATCGCTGGCACCAGGAAGTCGGTGGTGTCCGGGTGGACATTCTCCGCAGCGTGCTGGACACGGCCGCCCGCGAGCACATCGACTCGGAGGGCTGGATGCCCCTGATGATGGGTGGCATCGATGCGCTGCAGGTCCTGGGCGTCACGCCCATGATCAACGACATCTTCCCCGGGCTGGCCAATCCCACGGCCGCCGTGACGTGGCGTGACGGATTGGCCGACATCAAGGCCAGCATGCCCGAGCGGTTCGCGGCCGCACAGCGTCCGCGGGACGTGGGCCGGGCCATCATCAATGACATCGCGGAACTCAACAGCACGTCCGTCCAGATTCCCCATGAAGTGCTGTGGCGGGAATTCGGCGATGGGGCCATGGCCGAACTGGACCGGTTCACCGAGGTGATCTGGCCCTACGACATCGAGGAATTCAATCGGCAGATGCAGGGCGAGTTCGTCGGCATCGGCGTGTACATCGAGGAAACCGAACTGGGCGAGATCCGGATCGTGAGCCCGTTGGAAGGCAAGCCTGCCGGCCTCGCCGGAATCCAGTCGGGCGATGTCGTCGTGACGGTCGATGGTGAATCCACCAGCGGCTGGTCGCTCCGGGATGCGGTGCGCGAAATCACGGGCCCCGCGGAGACGAGCGTGACGCTCGAGGTCCGTCGCGATGGCAGCGATGAACTCTTCGAGTACACGATCGTGCGTGACCGGATCCGAATGCACACGGTCAAGGGCTGGGAACGCCAGGGCGTCGACGAGTACGGCAACCCGAGCTGGAACTGGTTCATCGATCCAGGCAGCCGCATCGGCTACGTCCGAATGACGGGCTTCGACCAGCAGACCTACAGCGACCTGCTGCACGCGATCAACCACATGCAGACGGACCGGGGGATGCCCGCGGGACTGATCCTGGACCTCCGGCACAATCCCGGTGGTCTCCTGGAGACCGCGGTCAACGTCAGCAATCTCTTCGTCGACCAGGGCCGCATCGTCTCAGGCGAGGATCGCTTCGGCGAGGCGAGTTTCCATGCTTCTGCGCACAAGCGCAAGGCCTACCTCGTCGGTATCCCGGTCGTGGTCCTGATCAACAACGGCTCGGCCAGTGCCAGCGAGATCGTCGCTGGTTGCCTTCAGGCCCATGAGGCCGCGATCATCGTCGGCTCGCGCAGTTTCGGAAAGGGTTCCGTCCAGACGGTGCACCCGGTCACGGACAACGCGAAGTTGAAGCTGACGACGCAGTACTACCGCCTGCCGTCCGCGGACGGTGTCAGCCCGGGTCGAATGGTCCACAAGGTGCCCGGGAAGACCGAGTGGGGCGTGGATCCCGACATCGTGGTGTCGATGACACCGGACCAGATCGTCGAGTCGATCAAGGTCCAGCGTGAATCGGAACTGCAGGAACCACCCAGCGACTGGGACGAGGCGGAGAAGGGGCCCTGGACGGCGCCCAGGATCACCGATCTCCTCGAGAAGGGGCTCGATCCGCAGCTGCACACCGCGTTGGTGATCCTGCAGGCCAAGGCCTACGGCGATCATGCGGCGCTGGCGTCATCCCGCTGAACGTCTCCCTCTCTGATCATCCCGCCTAGACTGTTCGCTCCACGTATTGAGGAGCGGACACCATGGCGGTACGACTGACACTCGTGATGATCCTGGCCCTCGGCGCCGCCGCACCCGTGTGCACGGCCCAGGTGTCACATCGATTCGGTGATCGACAGCCCCAGCCCAGGCGGCCCGAGACCATCCGGATCGCCACGTACAACGTGCTGAATCTCTTCGATCACCGGGATGACCCGGCGCTCAAGGGCGACCAGGACGACATGCCCCAGGCCAAGCCGATTCCCGAGTGCCGCGAGTTGGCGAAAGCCATCCGGGCCGTGGACGCGGACATCATCGCGCTGCAGGAAGTGGAATCGCTGGAAGCATTGCAGTCCTTCCGGGATGAGTTCCTCGCGGACATGGGATACGAGTACATGGCGTCCATCGACGTGGGCTACTACCGCGGCGTGGAGAATGCCGTGCTGAGCCGTTTTCCGATCAGTGGCGCCAAGGCACCCGCCAATGCCCGCATCGATCGGGTCAAGCGTCACGGCGGCGGCTGGGCGGATCCCCCCAAGGAGAACGTGCCTCGTACCTTCCAGCGCACTCCGCTGCGGTGCGACATCACGACACCCGAGGGCTATGAACTCACGCTGTTCAACGTCCATCACAAGTCCGGCCGCAGCAACCGGTACCACCGGGAAGGCGAGGCCCTGGCGCTGGTCGACCGGATCAACACGGTGGCCCGGAAGGACCCCGGTCGGAACATCGTCCTGCTGGGTGACTTCAACGCGGCGCCATGGGATCGATCGATGGATGTCTACCGCGATGCCGGATTCATCGATGTCATGGCGGATCCCACCCGGGAGCGACACAAGACGCACGAGTCCGATCGCACGCTCGACTTCATCCTGCTCAACAGTGCTGCCCACCGGGAACTGGTTCCCGGCTCCGCTCATGTCTATGGCGTGAAGTCGCCGCCGAAGTCCTTCGACTGGAAAAACGACAAGCGGCCGCCGGAGGCGCCCTCGGATCACTACCCCGTGATCATCGACCTGGTGCCGTCCGATCAGCCCTGATCGGGCAGCATCTGGTGCGCCTCGAGGAGGCGTTCGGCTTCGGTGACATCCTTGTCGCCACGGCCCGAGAGATTGATCAGCACGATGTCGTCCCGGCTTCGGCCGGCCGCGATCTCCGCCGCGGCGGCGACCGCATGCGAGGATTCCAGGGCCGGCATGATGCCTTCCTTCTCCGAGAGGAGGCGGAAGGCGACCAGGGCGGCCTGGTCTCCCACGGCGGTGTAGCGGACGCGACCAGACTCATGCCAGGCCGCGTGCTCGGGGCCCACCCCCGGATAGTCCAGCCCGGCGGAGCAGGAGTGGACCGGTGCGGTCTGCCCATCGTCGTCCTGCAGGACATAACTTCGGGAGCCATGCAGGACGCCGGGTGAACCGTGAACCAGGGTGGCGGCGTGATCGCCGACATGGTCACCCTTGCCGCCGGCTTCCACGCCGACGAGTTCCACTGATTCATCGTCGAGGAAGGGGTGGAACATCCCGGCGGCATTGGACCCGCCGCCGACGCAGGCGACGACACACTCCGGAAGACGTCCCAGGACATCGAGGCACTGCTGGCGACTTTCGCGACCGATGATCGACTGGAAGTCCCGCACCATCGCCGGGAAGGGGTGGGGGCCCACGACCGAACCGATGATGTAGTGCGTGTGCTCCACCGAGCCCATCCAGTCGCGCATGGCGGCGTTGGTCGCATCCTTGAGGGTACGCGAGCCATCCTTGACGACGTGGACGGTGGCACCGAGCAGCCGCATCCGGAAGACGTTGAGCGCCTGGCGGCGGACATCCTCCTCGCCCATGTAGACCTCGCAGTCGAGTCCGAAGCGGGCACAGGCGGTCGCGGTCGCGACGCCGTGCTGGCCAGCACCGGTCTCGGCGATGATTCGACGCTTGTTCATCCGCCGGGCAAGCATGACCTGGCCGATCGTGTTGTTGATCTTGTGGGCGCCGGTGTGGGCGAGGTCTTCTCGCTTGAGCCAGATGGCGGCGCCGCCGACGTGCTGCGTCAGGTTGGGGCAGTCGGTCAGCGGGGTCGAGCGGCCGACGTAGTCGCGCAGCAGTCCGGTGAACTCGGCCTGGAACTCGGCATCCTCCCGGGAGGCCTGCCAGGCCTGGTCGAGTTCATCCAGGGCGGCGACCAGGGTCTCGGGAACATAGCGGCCGCCGAAGTCGCCGAAGCGGCCGGTGGGATCGGGTTGGGTATGCACTGATGTCATGGCTGGTTTCCCGTGGCGCCGAGGTGGTGCTCAAAGAATAGTCGCTGTTCTTCCTTGACCTCGGCGGAATATCGTCCGAAGCCGGCATGTTCGTTGGGGGCACCGGTGCGTTCGAACACCGAGAACGTGACCGCATCCGGATCGCGGTAACGGGATCGAAGGGCCTGTATGAACTGGTCCTGGCCATCGAAGGCGACCCATTCGTCCGCTCGGCAGTGAAAGGCCTGGAGGGGAATCTCCCGCCAGCCATCGAGATGCTCGATGGGATCGGCCTCGGCGATGGCCGCGGCATCCGAGGCCTTGAGCATGGGCAGGTGAGCCTGGGCACGCCAGTTGCCCGTCGTGGCCTCGACCGATGCGGCTCGGAAGCGATGGGGACGACAGAGTCTCGCAAGCGTGACCATGCCACCGGCGGACATGCCTCCCAGTCCGACGCGTTCGGGATCGGCGCCCAGGGCCTCGACGGCCGCGTGAACCACATCATCCAACTCGGAGACCATCTGGAGCACCACGCCAAGGACATGCCCCGACTCCTGGAGGGCGGGAACGCTGCGTTCTCCGTGGCCGGGCAGGTCGACCGCACAGACCGCCATGCCCGATCGCATCAACCTCAGGTAGCGACCCGGGTCGAGCTCCTTGCAGGCTGTTCGACCGTGGATCCACACCACCATGGGCGGTGGGGGGGCATCCTCCTGCCCCTCGGGCGGGATCAGCAGGGCGGGGACCTCGTGGGGGCCCAGCCTGGCCAGTCGGCCACGGCGACGGATGGCCGAGGGAAGTTGATCGAATTTCAGAGACATGGGTCGGTGGCGTTGACGCGGCTGCGCGGCAGGGCGATCCTTTCGAGGATGATCAGGATCATCGCGGGGCACTATAGATCGCGACGTCTCCAGACGCCCGAGGGCATCGAGGGGACCAGGCCCTATGCGCAGCGGGTCAAGGAGTCCGTCTTCAACGTGCTCCGTGGCCACATCGAGGACGCCAACGTGCTCGATCTCTTTGCGGGGGTCGGGACGATGGGACTCGAGGCCATCAGCCGCGGCGCCCGACAGGTCCTCATGGTCGAGCAGGACCGGAGGGTCTTCAAGATGCTCAAGGCCAACGTCGACATGCTTGGATGCGCCGACCAGGCCGATCTCCTCTGTGGTGATGCGCTGGGGCCGGTGTCGGTGCTGCGGGCACCACGCCCGGTTCGTGTCGTGTTCATTGATCCTCCGTTCCCGATGATGAAGCAGGACAATACGCGTGCTCGCGTGTTGTCACAGATGACTCGCCTGGCACCGATACTGGCCGAGGATGCCATCGTGGTGCTCCGCAGCCCNTTGGATCCCACCGAGGTGGATCTCACCGTCGAGGACCTGGCGGGACCGGAAGTGCGGCCATACCGGCGGGCTCACGAGGTCTTGCTCTACGGCCCGCTGTCAGCAGATGAAGCGAGTGCCTCCTCGAGCCAGCCCGAGGAGGACCAGGGCGGGGGCGACCATGGGGTTTGAGACGGTTCGCGGTCGCGGCGAGGCCGAGGTCGCGGCAACGGAAGTCGCTGCCAAGCTTCAGCGGGCGGGATACCAGGCGTACTTCGCCGGTGGCTGCGTGCGCGATCGGATCCTGGACCTGTCGCCCGAGGATTTCGACGTCGCCACGTCTGCGCTGCCGGAAGACGTCCGGGCAGTCTTCCCCCGGGCCCACGGCGTGGGTGAGTTCTTCGGCGTGATGCTGGTTCACAACAACGGCTGGCCGATCCAGGTGGCGACCTTCCGGACCGAGGGGCCGTACACCGATCATCGCCGGCCGGATCATGTCGAGGCCGCCACCCTGGAGGATGACGCGGCTCGACGGGATTTCACGATCAACGGCATGTACTGGGATCCGGTCGCGAAGACGCTGGTGGATCCTTGGGGCGGCGAGGCGGATCTTGAGGCGGGGATCATCCGCGCGATCCGCGATCCCGAGGAACGGCTGTCGGAAGATCACCTCCGGATGCTGCGAGCGGTCCGCTTCGCGGCCCGGTTGTCCTTCCGCATTGATCCGGAGACGGCGGCGGCCATTACCAAGCATGCCGACGCGCTGGCCGGCATCTCGCGGGAACGCATCGGCGAGGAGATTCGTCGCATGTTCCTGGATGACCATCGCGACGTGGCGGCGACCCACCTTGAGGACCTGGGCCTGGCTCGATCCGTGCTGGGTGAATCAGCCACCGAGTGGACCGGGCCCCGGCACCTGGCCGCGATACCGGAGGGACTTGATCGGGAGGATTACCCGGTGGCGTTGGCGGCCTGGGCGATCGATCGCACCGGCGGGCGGGACGTGGCGCCAGCCGAGGTGGCTGCGGCCTGGCGGGACGCGTTGGTGCTCTCCAATTCCGATCGCAACGGCCTGCATGATCTTCTTTCCATCTGGCAGCAGATCCCGGACGCCTGGGCTGACCTTGGTGTCGCGAAGCAGAAGCGACTGGCTGCTCGGCCGGGCTTTTCCGCCATGCTCAACCTGCTCGGCGTGGACGCAGTCGATGCCGTGGAGGTGATCTCGGCTCGCGTGACGGAACTGTCGGCGGATGAACTGGCCCCGGAACCGCTGCTGCGTGGCGCCAGTCTGCTGGAGGCGGGATTCCAGGCCGGTCCCCAGTTCAGCCAGATCATCGAGATGGTCTATGACGCTCAACTGGAGGGTCGGGTTGAGACCGCCGAGGAGGCGCTGGCCCTCGCGCGAGAAATCTGGCCAAAAGTCGATCCTGCCGGTTGAGCCGGTCTGCTGTCTCCGCATGTCCCAAGGAAGGGCCCGGGAAGCCCATTTTCGGCCGTTGGGGGCCGCTGGAGGGGGTGCCAGGCCCTATACTGCCGACGGGGGTCCAGTATGGACCCTGCAGGCGCTATCGCTGCCTGTATCGAGCACCACAGGGCTTGTGCAGCCTTGGAACTGGCCTGGAGAGGATGACCGATGACTAGACGACTCCGGATGTGCTTGGCGACCACCGTTCTGACGGCAATGCTGCTCCCATGCTGGGCAGTGGCCGAGGACGTGGTTCACACCTCAGATGGCCGCGTCATGAATGGCGAGATCATCAGTGAGAGCGATCGCCAGATCGTCTTCCGTTACGTGGACCCGGACCTGGGTTTCGAGGTGGACATCACCCTGCCCAAGTCCATGATCGACAAGATCGAGCGGAACGTTCAGCCCGCGACGCCCGAGCCGGTCGAGGAGACCAAGGCTCCCAGCTCCACGACGGCGCCCAAGCCCGCGGCGGACGAGTCGGCCTCCAGCGAGCCCGCCGAAGAGGTCCGCGACAGTGCGGCAACGACCTTCTACGTCGTGCCCATGAAGGGGCAGGTCGGCACCGATATCACCGAGCGAATCTACGAAGAGATCATCGAGGACATCAAGTCCCATGATCCCGACGTGGTCATCCTCCAGCTGGACAGCAGTGACCTTCGAAACGAGTTCCAGGAAGGGTCCGACGACATCATCGAGGGTGAGTCACGTCACCTCGACCGCCAGGAACAGAACCAGTGGGATGCGAACAACATCCGCAACGTCCGGCTGCTCTTTCATGACAAGCTGCCCAGTGACATGCGGCAGGTCATCTGGGTTCGGGACGCCGTCGGTTCCAGCGCGATCTACGCCCTGGCCTGGCCTGAGATGTACATGCATCCGGAAGCCAACCTCGGCGGCATGTCCAGCTACGTGATGCGGTATCGCAACGCGGCCGGCGACGACAACGTCCGGGCCAAGTTCGGTGACGCCGCCTTCGGCTGGATCCGCGGTATCACGCAGTACGGCGATGATCCGGTGAATCCGAACAAGACCCGCTTGAAGCTGATCACGGCGATGTCCAAGCCGGAAGTCTTCCTGAGCGTGTGGTGGAAGGGCCGCTACCCGCAGTGGCGAAATGATCTCAAGGGCGAGTTCGTCATCGACAACTCCGATGAGCGTGCCGTGATCATCCCGTCCTACATCTGCGATGACCTGTGCCTGACCGACGGCACGGCCGAGACCCTGGATGACCTCGCGGTTCTCCTTGGTGAGCGGCAGTACCAGGTCGTCGAGGGGGCGGCCGAGGGCATCGTTCTCAAGCATCACGAGGATTGGCGCGCAGCCTGGGATCAGGCGATCAAGTCGTGGCGTGAGTACCAGACGTGGTTGGGGCGGGCCAATGGCCGCTCGGCCCTGGCCAACCTCCGCAAGGCCGAGAATGCACTCAAGCGTGTTCTCGTTCTGACCAAGAAGTGGCCTGAGATCGGCACTCGGAGCGGTGGCGCCTTCAACGTCATCCAGTTGGAGATCCTGCTGGAAGAGTTGAAGCGAATGCGTCGACAGGGTGGTGGCGGCGGTCGCGGCAGCGGTGGTCGTGGCGGTGGCGGTGGCGGCGGTCTTGGTGGTCGCTGAGTAGAACAGGAGCACAGCAGTCATGCGATTTTTCTTGGCAACCCTGGTCCTGTCCGGCCTCGCGATGATGCCCACGCCGGCAATCGCGGATGACCCGGTCGTCCCGGAGGCCCGGCAGTCCGTCCGACTCAAGAGTGGGAAAGTCTGGCGTGGTCGAATCGGCGACGTCATCACGGTGGAGTGGAAGCGTGGCGCCAGCCGCCCGAAGCTCACCGGCACGCTCCAGGAGATTGACCGCCTGTATCTCAAGGTGGCCCCGTCCGGCGGTGGTGACACGCAGCTGATTCTCGTGGACTACATCACGTCGCTGACGACCGATCAGAAACGAGACATCGGCGGCGATGCCCCGGCAGCGCCCACGCCGGTTGAAACGGCCGAGCCGGCCAAGGACACGTCCGCTGGCGACGCCAAGGCGACAGGTCCCGGCACGCCGAACCTGGACAAGAAGGGCATGTTCATCCTGCCGCTCTCGGGAACCGTCGGCATCGAGTTCCGCCCCGAGGAGATCGAGGAAATCACCCGCCAGGCGGATGCGCGTGGCCCGGGCCAGACCATCGTCCTGGAGATTGATTCCGGTGGCGGTCTCGTGGCCGAGGGCATGATCATCATGGAGAAGATCTTCGATGCCTGCGACCGGCACACCGTTGTTGCCTGGGTGGATCACGCCATCTCCGGTGCGTCCTGGACCGCCCTCTGCTGCGACTTGATCGTCTTCAAGAAGCACGGCCATACCGGCGGCATCACCATCATGATCGGCAACAAGACGGCGCCCGAGGCGACCGTCATGGACTGGCTCCAGAAGCTGGAGAAGCTCCTGGTCACGAAGAACCGGCCCAAGTACTGGGCCCGCCCATTCGTCCTCGAGCAGAGCTACCTGTCGGCCACGAAGGATCCTGATACCGGCGAGGTGAAGTGGTTTGATGACCTGTCGGGTGAGCGCGTCTTCTCCGGCCCCGGTCAGAACCTGATGTTCAACGCCAGCGAGGCCGAGGAATACGGCTTCTCGTACGGCACGGCCAATACCCCCGAGGAACTGGCTGAACTGCTGGACCTCCCCGAGGGCAGTTGGGAACTTGCCGGGAATGGCCAGGAACTCCATGACCAGCGATATGAACTCAAGGACCGGTTCATGAAGGCGACGGCCAAGGACCATTACCGTCTTGGCCAGTTGGGCAACACGCCTGCCGATATCAACAAGCGGATCAAGATCTTCGAATCCTGGCTGCTGTGGTGGAAGCGTGTGCCGAACCAGTGCCGGATGACCGGCCGGGTTCCCTCCAAGGATCAGATCAAGCAGCTCATCGAGGAGCAGCGATATCTTCTTCGCCAGATGTCCGGCGGCTGATCGCGACTCGTGAGACAAGACAGATGAACCAGGGCCGCGACACATCGTCGCGGCCCTGTTCGTGAATCGTGTTGTAGAACCGGGAAGTCAGATCCCGGCGTCGAAGAACTTCAGCAGGGCCGGACCGACGGTGATTTCCATGCCGTCTTCCAGCCGGATCTCGTCGATCCGTTCGCCACCGCAGAAGGTGCCGCCGCTGGAGTCCAGGTCGCGAAGCCGCATCTCACCCTCGATATGTTCGATCGAGCAGTGCTCGCGGGAGATGCTGCGGGCATTGATCCGGACATCACAGGATTCATCGCGACCGATGATGACCTCGGAAGAATCACCAAGGGCGAACTCACCAAGGGTGTCGCCGGAGTTCTTGTTGAGGATGTGAAGTTCCATCATGGCTGTAATCCTCGGTCGTACCGGACCAAGTGTGTGCCACGGACGCGGCGGGTCCAAGGCAAATCTCGCTCCAAACCATATTCTGACCATTTCTTGACGAGAAGGCCAGCCCCAGAACCCCAAAATTCATGTTCCCAGGGGCGGTTTATCCCCTTGATTGGTCAGAAGTCAGGCCAGGGGCAAGCTTCCTATAAAACCAGTTCGGGCGGATTCGATTTGCGGATCCCGGAAGACTTCGAGAGCATGCCCACCTCATGCGGTGGCTAACCGATGTCCTGTACCTGGCCGTCCTGCTCCTCACGGCCCCGATCTGGTTCACCAGAATGGCGCTCAGGGGGCGTCTTCGGACCGATTGGGCCGGCCGGCTCGGCCGAGCGCCGTCCCTGGCCCCAGCCGACGGAACCCGTGTTCTGTTGCATGCGGTCTCGGTGGGGGAGGTCAATGCCATTCGCACGCTGGTCAGCCTGCTGGAAGTCCAGGACGGGGTTGAAGTCGTTGTGGCCACGACCACTGACACGGGCTTCGCCCGGGCGACGTCGCTGTTCGGCGATCGGCACCAGGTGGTCCGCTACCCATTGGATCTCTCGTGGTCCGTGGCACGGTTCCTCCGGTCGGTCAAGCCCGATCTTGTCGGTCTCGTGGAACTGGAGGTCTGGCCCAACTTCGTCGCCAGCTGCGTGCGGCGGGGAATCCCCGTGGCCGTGATCAATGGTCGCCTGTCTGAGCGGAGCTTTCGGCGATACCGGCTGGTCCGTGCCGTTCTGCGGCCGTCCTTCCGTCGCCTGACCAGGGCGTGGGTGCAGACACGGGACTACGCGGCTCGATTCGAGGCCATGGGCGTGGTGCCCGATCGAGTGGACGTCGTCGGAAGTCTCAAGTGGGACAACACGGGTGTGATCACCGGGGATCCGGAAGGCCTGGCGCAGGCGATGGGAATCGACCGCAGGCGACTGCTTGTCGTGGCCGGGTCCACGGCGCCGGAGGAGCACCAGCTCCTGCATGACGGTGTTGGAACCGGGGTGCAGCTCATGTGTGCACCGCGGCGGCCGGAGTGGTTTGATGATGCGGCGCAGGTCCTGCAGGGATGCACTCGTCGATCCACCGGTGAGCGGGGTTCCAATCCGGACCGGTACCTGCTGGACACCATTGGTGAGTTGTCCCAGGCCTATGCGCTGGCCGATGTCGTGGTCGTGGGCCGGAGCTTCGGATCGCGGCATGGGTCCGATGTCTCTGAGCCGGCGGGGCTGGGCAAGCCGGTCATCATCGGTCCCGCCAGCTCGGACTTCGAGGAGATGGTTGTTGCGTTGCAGGACGCCGGTGGACTGATCCAGTGCTCCCGGGAGGAACTGCCGGGTGTCCTGTCTGATCTGCTCAATGACGAACAGCGTCGCGCCCGCATGGCCAGCGATGGACGAGGAGAGATCGGCAGGCGGCAGGGGGCCTCGGAACGCACCCTGGCGGGCCTCCTGGACCTGGTTGGCCTGGTGGGGGAGGGGCAAAGAAAATCGACGCGCTGACCTGGAGATCAGCACGCCGGGGGAGAAAAGAAACAGATGGCCGTCTTGGCGAGGCCTCGAATATGGCCTCGCGGGAGTTGTGTCTGTTGATGTTGTATTCGCAGGAATGGCCATCCTGGTTTCACGATTCCGGGGAGTGTGCCCCTGGGCCCGGGGAACGGCTCCTGGTCGCGATCCGGCGTGGTTGTGGGATGATGGCAGCATGACCTCACCCGCCAGGGAATTCAGCGTGTTGGAACGCATCTGTCGCCCGGGGCAGCTCGAGGACTCGCGTGTCCTGATCGGCCCCGGGGATGATCTGGCCCTGGTTCGAGCCGAGGGCCGCGGTGACGTCGGCGGCGCCGAGATACTGGTCGGAGTCGATCAGCTGATCGACGGGATTCACGTTGACATCGCCACGGTCGGATGGAGCGCCGCTGGTCGCAAGGCGGTGACTCGCAGCTTGAGTGATATCGCAGCGATGGCGGGACGGCCGGTTTCGATCGTCGTGTCAGCGGCAGTTCCCCCGGACGTCACCGAGGCATCCGCCATGGAGTTGTTCGACTCCATGAAGGAAACCGCATCGCAGTACCACGCACCGCTGGTCGGGGGAGACCTGGCCATCCTCAAGGAGGGCCCACTGACCTGTTCCGTAACGGTGATGGCGGTGCCGCCGCCACAGGGTGCCGTGACGCGGTTCGGCGCCCAGCCCGGTGACGGGCTGTATGTCACCGGTCAACTGGGCGGCGCGTGGCGGGGAACTCATCACCTGACGTTTGAGCCGAGGCTCTCCGAAGCATCGATGCTGCGGGCGATCCTCCAGGATCGGCTACACGCCATGCTTGATATCAGCGACGGTCTTGGACGTGATGCTGCTCACCTCGTGGAACGCTCCGGTCTGCAGGTCGTGATCGAAGCCGACGCCTTGCCATGCCGGGACGGGGCCGATGTCAGCCAGGCCGTCGGCGATGGCGAGGACTACGAACTTCTTCTGGCTGCTGCCGGTGAAGTGCCCGAGGGCCTCGGGGCCTGTCCGGTCACCCGGATCGGCACGATCCAGGAGCGGCCGGATCCCGACGCGCCACCCGTCGTCCTGGAGTGGAACGGGGCGAATCATGACATCAGCCAGTCCGGTTGGGAGCACCAATGAGCGAGACGCACGCCGGCAACCGGGTGGTGGTCACGCATTCGCCCGAGGAGACCCTGCAGTTGGGCGCGTTGCTGGCGGCCGATCTGCCCCTTGGGCTGGTCGTGGCCATCGACGGACCATTGGGTAGTGGCAAGACCGTGCTGGTGCGTGGAATGGTGAGCGGCCTGGGGGGTGATGACGCGCTGGTGGGCAGTCCGACCTTCGGGCTGGCGCACGAGTATCCCATCGGTCGCGAGGCCCGACTGGTCCACGTGGACTGCTATCGCATCGGCGGCGAGAGTGACCTGGAGAGTATCGGCTGGTCGGGTTTCGCCGGCGCGCCGGACACCATCACCGTCGTGGAGTGGGCTGGTCGAATCGCATCCAGCCTTCCGGCGGAATGCCTGTGGATCCGGGCCGGGCATTGTGGTGAAACGTGTCGCGAGTACGAGATCGCGCCCTAGTCATCCTCGGGCGAAATGCCGTAGATCACCATGCGATGAGCCACGGGATGCCAGCCGGCTTCCTGGCAGATCTCGTCACGAAGGGCCTGGGCCCGTTCGTCGCTGACGCGAATTCGCTTGCCGGTCTTGAGACAGACCAGGAAATTCAACGGCTCGCGTCCATAGATCAGGTGGTAGTAGGTCTGGCGGGCGTCGAGCATCACGGGTGTGATGATCCCGGCGTCCTGGAGGAGCTTCAGGGTGCGATAGACCGTGGCCTTGGACGGCGTGTGTCCACGCTGGCGGAGCTCCTCCAGCAGTGAGTCGGCCTCGAAGACATCATCGGTCTCGATGATGGCATTGAGGATGTCCGCCCGTTCACGGGTGTACTTGAGGTCCTGCGACTTCAGGTGCCGGCGGAAGACCGCGCACAGTGGCATCATGATCTCGAGTGCCCCCGGGGAGGGCAGCGATCCGGGTTCCGGGATGGCGACGATGTCCTGTTCCTGCTCACTCATGACCACTGGAGTGTACAACACGTGTCCATGGCATCTGCACCAACACCCCGATCCATGCGAATACTGGCCTTCGAAGGTTGGGATGCCGGCTCCCATCGCCAGGTTCGAACATGCATGGACCGCCATTCCCGTCACCAGTGGCGGTGGGTGACCCGGCCCGGGCGGGCCTGGAAGTGGCGATTACGGACTGGTGCGATTGAACTGCTGGATGCCGCGGCCGAGCAGGGGCTGTTGGAGGAGGTGCCCGATGTCATCTTCGTCACCTCCATGGTGTCGGTGGGGGATCTGCGTGCCTTGCTGCCGCCATCGCTGCGGGCGTGCCCGATCGTGCTGTACATGCATGAGAACCAGGCGGCGTATCCCTTTCGGCATACCAGTGAGACGGAAGTTCAACGGGACCACCAGTTCGCCCTGACCAATCTCACCAGCATCCTGTCCGCCGATGCGGTGCTGTGGAACAGCCAATGGAACCAGGACTCGTTCTGTCGGGCGATCGAATCACTGCTTCGCAAGGCGCCCGATGGCACCGTCGTCGATGTCACGAACCGCATCGCGTCGCGATCACGTGTGGCCTGGCCACCAATTGAACGTCCACCCGTTGACGCAGCAGGTTCACGAGTTTTACATAACTCAGAACCGGTCGGGGGCCTTCGGCAGGACGGCACGTCCGGCGGGGCTCCGGTTCGCATCGCCTGGCCACACCGCTGGGAGCATGACAAGGGGCCTGACACCCTGCTTCGCCTGGCCAGGTTCCTTGAGCACACCAGTCCTGGCCGGTATCGATGGACGCTCCTGGGCGAGCAGTTCGGGAAGATCCCCGAGTCCCTGGTCCAGTTCCAGCGGGAGTTCTCAGGCCAGATCGACCATGCCGGCTGGGTGGAATCCCGCGAGGCCTACTGGGGGCACCTGTCGCAGTGCACCTGGGTGCTCTCCACGGCGCGGCACGAGTTCTTCGGAGTGGCCGTGGTGGAAGCCATGCTGGCTGGATGCCTGCCATGGTTGCCACGGCGGCTGAGCTATCCCGAGATCACGCCGGTGGTGGCCCATGGATTGTCGCCGGGGAACGAAGCGGTTGACCTGGCCCAGGCCCAGCGGCGCATCATGGAACACCTGGAAGCAACAGATCCCGCGGTGGCGACGGGCCTCATTGATTCAGTCCTGGACACGGTGGCCCAGGGGCAGAATCCCGCCTGATGACCCCCCTGACCCAGATCGCCGATAATGAACATTACGTAAAACTGGCCCAGGAGGGGGCTGTCCGGGGACCACGTCCCTGGGAACCCAAGGAGGCAATCATGATCATCCGGAACCTGGCACTGGCGATCCTGCTGCTGCCCTGCAGCGGCATGGCGCACGATGACGACTCTCACGTGGCCGATCCAGCCACGGCGGCCGCCGCGTTTACCCCGACCGCGGAGTACCACCGCATGGACATGCGGGGCTGGCCGGTGCTGGTCAATCCGGCCCTGGATGCTCACCCCCAGTTGAAGGCCGACACCCTGGAGCTGCTGGATGATCACCTGTATCGGATCACCAGGAAGATCCCGCAGCCGGCCCTGGATCGGATTCGGCGGATCGAGATCTGGGTGGAACTGGACATGCCCAAGACGGCCTGCATGTGCTACCACGTGTCCAGGAACTGGCTGATTCCCAACGGCTACAACCCGGACAAGGAGGGCTCGATCGAGGTCGGCAACGCCCAGGCCTTCCTTGACTGGACCCAGGGCCAACCCTGGATGGTGCTGCATGAACTGTCCCATGGTTTCCATGACCAGGTCTATGGCTATGACGACCCCACCATCACGGCGGCCTGGCAGAACAAGGTCGACCAAGGGGACTATGACGAAGTTTTACATATCTCCGGCAAGCCCCGTCGGCACTATGCCCTGACCAACCAGATGGAGTACTTCGCCGAGACCACGGAGGCCTACTTCGGCTGCAACGACTTCCACCCGTTCGTGAAGGGTGAACTCATGCAGGTCGATCCCGGTGGCGTCGAATTGATGGAGGCGACGTGGCTCAAGTACCGGGAACAGCCTGCTGCCATCGCACCCTGATCGTTCGGCCTCTTTCTCAAGCGTCGTTACACGCCTGAAACCGAAACGAATCCGATCCTGCGTAGATTCTCCTGACGACGGCCGCGGGCCGCGATGAGCCTTGGCTTCGAGGGACTGGAGAACCTGGACGTGAAGATCTGTCTGCCCACCCTGCTTTCTGTCGCAGCCATGGTGGCCATTGTCACGCTTGGCCTGGTCGGTTGTGAACTGGGTTCACGTCGCCCGGCACCCCCGGCGAGGGTCGTCGACCTGAGTCACCTGGAACTCGCGCAGCCTCATCACGAACCGATTCCGGCCCAGGCGACGACCAAGGCCTTTGTTCCCTGGGATGACTCGGCGACACTGGCCGTTCTGCCAGATCACGAGGAACTGGCTGGCGCGTTGGTCGTGCTGTACGGCAAGAGTTGGTCCGTGAACGAGGATGATCCCGGCGTGGTGTACGTGCTTGAATCGGCTGGTTCCAACATCGAGCCGATCTCGCTCCAGTGGCACCCCGCTGCCAACTCTGAACTGCGGGCGATCGCCCGGGTTGATGGTGAACTGCAGCGATATGACTTCAGCCGCTGACTGACGGCCGGGCGGATCAGGCGCACGATCCCCAGTGGCCGATCACGACGAGGATGTCGTCGATGTCCGTATCGCCGTCGCCATCGGCATCCCCCCCATCGGTCCCCCACCGGTCGATGATGATCAGGAGATCGTCAATGCCCACATCGCCGCTGGCGTCGAGGTCGCCTTCGCAGTCGAGGACCTCGCAGTCCTCGCAGTTGTTGTCGACACAGTTGCCGCCGTTGTTGACCCAAGGCCCGGAGATCTGACCGCCCAGGTTGTCGCACACCATGCTGTTCGTGAGGACGGGGAGGCTGTTGTTTGGATCACTCCACATGCCACCGACATTCCACAGGGTGTCGTTGTGGGTGATCACACAGTCGACCAGGGTCGGATTCCCGAATGCGTTGTAGAGGCCGCCACCATAGGTCGTCGCCCAGTTGTTCGTGAACGTGCATTCCTCGAAGATCGGAGCCGAACTGACGACTGCTGCTCCGCCTCCATAGTTGCCTGCCGAGTTGTCCTGGAAGCTGCACCGGATCAACGTCGGGCTGCTGTTGTGGTTGAGATACAGGCCGGCCCCCCACGAACTGCTTCCGCCGGTGACGATCAGTCCCATGAAGACGGTCGCCGTGGTCTCACCGCTGATGCAACGGATCACCTGGCCACCGGTCTGCGTGCCATCGATGACGACATCCATTTCGCCACTGACACTGCGAATCGTGATGGCCTTGCCGCCAGGGTCCAGGTTCGATTCGTAGTAAACGCCGGCTGTAATCTCAATGATGTCATCATCGGAAGCGGCGTTGATGGCCTCCTGGATCCTGTCGAAGTTGCAGCCCTCGGCGCAAACCGTCCAGGTTTCGGCCTGGCCATGGGTCGCCAGGCACAGCATGGTGCTGATCAGGCTTGCGTTCAGGAATCGACGTGGCATGTGAACCCCGGTATTCAAAGGTTGATCCGGTCGGCGTCGCCAGTGCTCATCCTCTCTGAAGCGGTTGCCCCGGGCAAGGAAAATAGCCCCCGCGGGCCATCCTGCCCCCCTCCTCCCCCTCCCCCCTCTGCCGCTGGCTGCAGCCATGAAGAACCGCCCCCGCGTCCAGGTGAACGCGGGGGCGGCAGGAATCATGAAGTCGGGCGTTGGGAATCAGGCCGTCCAGTTGCCCAGGAGTTCCAGCAAGTCGGTGATACCGACGATGCCATCGCCATCGAGGTCTGCGTCTTCATCCTGCTGCCCGAAGGCGGACAGCAGTGCCAGGAGATCATCGATACCGACAATGCCGTCCTGGTTGATATCGCCGTGAAGAACGTCCACGTCGACGATGTTGCGCCAACCCTCTCCAGTGTGTTGCTCGGGATCGAAGTTGATCCGATTCCGCGACATCACGGTTCGTGCTGAAAAGGCGGATCCTTCAAAGGGGTGTGCCTGGGTTTCACTCCAGCCATTCAGGGTACGGCGGTACATCTTCATGCCATCGCCATTGAAGAGCATGAGGTCGCCCTCATCGTTGAACTGCAGGCTGGCGATCGTGCCGTCGGTCCAGATCTGATCGATCGCCACCAGGCGATTGATCGTGGTGTCGGGCGTGCACAACAGGATCAGGCCAGTGGCATCGACCAGGGCCAGTGGCATGTCTGGATTTCCGGTGACGGCGAAGTTCACGAATGGAACCTGGTGGTCCGGGAAAGGAAAAGTCTGGCCTGGCATGTCCAGGACCTGGGGATACTGGCTGGCCTGGGCGGACTCCAGGTCGGCGAGCCAGATGGAGTCATCGGTGTCGTCGAGCACCATGTACTCAGGCTGGCCCGGGACCTGGACCGTGATCGTCTCCGGTGCATTCTGGGTGCTCTGGGCAAAGGGGTGAAGCCGACTGAGCATGCCGGCGCCCAGCGTCAGCAGCGCGTGGTCGCGAGCGAAGGCGATCTTGCCGGCGGGATGAGGGAGGTCGAATGTGGTGACCTCGTGGTCGGCCAGCCGCACCTGGGAGGCCTTGCTCAGGCTTCCCGTGTCGACGTACCAGATGGAGTTGTTGAATGGACCGATGGTGAAGTCGACCAGTTCGGTATCGAGTGGACCCGGGATGTACGTGGGGCTTGAGGACCACCATCCCAGTCCACCCGCGACGATCCGCTTCCAGCACCGATCGCTGGTTCTCCAGCTGTATCCACTGCGTGGTCGAATGTGGATCGCGGAGTCCAGAATGCGGTAGTAGCCATCACTGGGCGAACGCATGATTCGGCTGCCATTCCGATCGCCGAGAAAGCCTGATCCAATGACCGAATTCGACTCTACGAAAGGGATCGGTTCGACATCGTATTGCATGGACACAAAGGTGCTTTGTGTCGTGAAATCATAGTTGAGTGCCGGATCCCGAAAGCTGATGTTCCGCGTATCACCGGATCGGTAGCCTTCGACGAAGCTGACAGCATGTCCACCATCACGTGTCAGGACGAGTCGGCCCCAGATGTCAGTCCCGGCCAGGTAGTACCGTCCGTAGCCAAACTTCGTGATGGCCCCATTGATGCCGTTTTCAGACAGGCTGCGAAGCGTCGGGCCGGTCGTTCTCGTGGCGAGGTTTCCAGAAACCGTGAATACTCCGGGGCAGGCTGCATCCAGGTAGTCCACGAGACCGTTGTAGCCATTGTTGTAGTTGGTTCCATCTATACGATGGGTGTTGGACAGGTTGGCCATGTCCTCGATGAGTGTGGTGACGTAGCTGTAGTCCTCTTCATTCTCCCAGTCCGCCGCCGTCAGGCCGACACTCGGGAAGCCGTGCGTGCCGATGTATCCCATCAGGTTCATCGAAGACGCGGGTCCGCAGTACATGCCTCCTGGGTTGCCGTCGGAGTCGGCCCCGAGCCCCTGTCGCATCTGGTCGAAATCAGGCATGCTGTCGAGTTCGAAGTGATAGTTGCTGCTGGAGACGTAGGAACTGGTCACGACATCGGCGGGCGCGATGGTCGTGAGGCCGATGGGTAGCGTTGTCGCGATCGCGACGGCGGCAAGATGTGATCGATGAAACATGGCTCTGGCTCCGGATCATGGGGCCGTTGCGCGAAGCGGCCCATTGGGGTGGTCCACGGGACGAGCCCGGGCCACACCAGCGTTCTGTCGACAGCCGCCGGGATTGTCAGGAAACCTGCATCAATGCACGTTGATAAAGGCCACTTGAACCAGGGTTTGTCGGGAAGTCACCTTTCTGCTTCAAATTCACCAGTGGCCGGTGAGATCGGAATACCGGGCATCGCAGAAGTCCCCCGTGTGCCCCTTTCGCCCCTGTCGGACCGGAACGGCACGGAATCCCGATGGCCCTTGTCCGCCGTCACACTAGAATCAGGCCATGGTCCGACTGGTCCTGATCCTGATTCTCTTGATGGGCGTAACCAGTGCTCGTGGAGACTGGCCTGGCCAGGTCCCGCCGGGTGAAGTGCCGGTGTACCTGCCGGCAGACTATGACTCGGACGTTCCATCGCCCCTGGTCATCTTCCTGCACGGGTATTCACCGCTGACCACGGCCTGGTACAACATCCTCCTGCCGTTGCAGGAAGATGCCAATGCCAATGGGTACATCTTCGCCAAGCCGGATGGCAACCAGGATGCCATCGGCGAGTTCTACTGGAACGCGACCGACGCCTGCTGCGACATGTTCGACAACAACCCGGACCATGTCGGATACCTCATGGCCCTGGTCGACTCCATCCAGGCCAACTACAACATCGACCCGCAGCGCATTCACCTCGTGGGGCATTCCAACGGTGGCTTCATGTGCCATCGGATGGCCTGTGAGCATCCCGAGACCTTCGCCTCTGTGGTGAGCATCTCCGGTGCCATGTGGAATGACGAGTCGATCTGCCAGCCAAGTGAGCCGGTTCATGTGCTTCAGATCCATGGCACGCTTGACCCGGTGATCTGGTGGCTTGGCGGCCTCATCGGCCTGACGCCCTATCCCGGTGTCAACACGACGATCGAGTACTGGGCCGCCCGGCATGGCTGCTCCACCGAAGCCACCTTCGCCGGATCCATGGACCTGGACTGGCTCGTGTGGTTCGACGAGACCAACCGGTGGGTCTACGAGGGATGCGATGACGCTTCAGCCGGTTCGGCGGAGCTCTGGGAGATCTTCGGCGGCCTGCACTTTCCGTCCTTCACGGACGAAGGCAAGGCGGCGCTCTTCAACTACCTCGACACGCACTCCAAGCCCATGCCGGTCTGCCCCGAGGACGTGGATGGCGACCAGCATGTGGATGTCGTGGACATCCTGCTGGTGATCGACCAGTGGGAGACCGATGATGCCGCCAGCGATGTGAACAGCGATGGCATTGTCGACGTGGTCGATCTGCTCATGGTCGTTGCCGCCTGGGGCGCGTGTTCCTGACCAGGGCGTCAGGGGCAGGGACCGTAGGAATCCAGCAGGATCAGCAGGTCATCGATATTGACCACCCAGTCGCCGTTGAGATCACCGAAACATGGCTGCGGGCAGTCCACGCAATCACCATTGGTGCCAAGCCACTCCCCGAGGTTATCGACACATTCCTGCTCTGTTGCATTCATGATACAGCCACTGGCCATGCAGCATGGACCGACGTCGGCAGTTGCCGGGCAATCGGCGCACTGGGTGTTGGCCAACCAGTCGCCACCGGCATCAAGACATTCCTGTTCCCAGGTCTGCAAGCAACCATCACAGAGGCAGCAGGCGCCCGTGTCGGGGCAGTCATCACAACTCGTGTCATTGCCCAGCCAGGTTCCGCCGATGAACAGGCACTCGTCCTGCCACAAGAGGATGCAGCCAGTTGCCAGGCAGCAGGCGCCTGGCTGAGGAGGTGGAATGCACGCTGTGCAATCCGTTCCACTGCCCTGCCAATCACCATCAACATCCTCGCAGTTGATTGGATCTGTAATGGCGCAGTTGGGGGCACCGCGAAATTCCTCATTGAGGCAGCAGGCCCCATTGATGATTGACAGGCAGTCATCACAGCTTGAACCGCCGCCCAGCCAGGTGCTTCCGGCAATGTCTTCGCAATCAACCTGGGTGATGATGCTGCAGTCGGGCCAGGCACAACAGGCACCCGTCATGCAGATCTCGCTGACCTCATTTTCCCCACCATTGGACCAGGGGCCAAAAATCTGGTCTGGCGTGTTGTCGCATACCAAGGTCTCGGTCAGGGTGACCAGTCCCATGTCGCTGTAAAGCCCACCGCCTATTCCCCCGGCGGAGTTGGATGTGATTCGGCAATTGGTGATGACCATGTTGGAAGTGGATCCAAAGATCCAGAAGGCGCCAGCATTGCCTGCACTGTGGTTATAGCTGACGATACAGTTTTCGAAAATCGCTTGGCCGAGCTGGTAGGCCGCGACTGCTCCGGCAAAACCGGTAGCAAAGTTGTCGCTGATGACGGTGTCCACGAAAATCGGGGTGGCGTTGAGAAACAGGTACGCTCCGCCACCAGACTGGGCCGTATTGCCATAGATATTGCATTGGTTGAGCGTCGGGGACTGGTTGCGGATGTAGACGCCGCCACCCTGGACACTGCTGTTGCCGGAAATCGTACAGTTGATGAACTGGCTATCGGAGTACATGAAGACGGCCCCGCCGCCCCAGTAGCTTCCGTTGCCGATGATCTCGCAGTTGGTGACGATTGAGGTGTTGCTGAGGCAGTACATGCCGCCCGCATAACCGTTGGCCGACGTGTTGTCCGGGGTGTTGTTGTTCATGATGGTGCAGTCGGTCATCGTGTTGGTGCCTCGCAGCATCACGCCGCCACCTCCCCACGCGACGTTGTCGATGATGGTGCAGCCGATGATGGTGGCAGCCGTGTCCGTGGCGCACCAGATACCGGCACCTTCGTCGTTGATGTTCGGGTCTGTTATCCGTCCGTTGCGAATGGTAAATCCCTTGATCACTGAGTCGCTGGTCTCGCCACCGGTGAAGGCCACGCCTCTTCGGACGCCCTGTCCATCGATGACGGTCACGCCAGGTCCGTTACTGGAACGCACGGTGATCGACTTGCCGAGGAAGTCGACGACATTGTTTCCGGTTCCGGTCCAGGTGCCAGGGGCGACGACGATTTCATCACCATTGATGGCAACATCGATGGCATCCTGGATAGTCAGGTAATCAGCTGGCACGTGGATGGTGGCCGCTGAGGCAGTCCCGGCCAGCAGCAGGCTGGTGCCGATCAACGAGGCAATGAGCAGTCGCATGGTTCTTCTCTCCTCTGGCCTTGCCCCCATGGCCAGGCGCGGACAATTCCATCGTCCGGGACGGCCGCGATCAAGGCAAGGAAAATCAGCTTTCTCATCCCCCGGCATCACCCTGAGGGCGACAAGCGAT
>JAKVBX010000028.1 GCA_022446795.1 Phycisphaerales bacterium | reverse complement strand
ACCGACAGCGTCGGCTCCCATGTCCAGGCTCATGAGTTCCAGGGACTGCAGGCCCGTGTTCAGGCCGGTGAGTTCGATGGTGGCGCCGCTCATGGCGAAGCGATCATTGGCATTGATGGCCCAGTCCGCGTCGCCGCCAATCCCGAGGGTCCAGTCGAAGTCGAGCATGCGGAGCGAGGCGTCGGCTCCGAGGGCGCTGCTGCCACCGATCGCGAAGCCGTCGCCGGGGGCAGGCGGCTCGCCGCCACTTCGGCCCGGTCCAGTGTCGACATCGCCGAGCATGGTTCCGCCGCCATTGAGATCGCCGTAGATGTAGAGCGTTCCACGGTGGACGACGGTGGTGCCATCGTTGAGGTAATCACCGAGGACCTCGGTTTCACGAATGACTCGATTGACGCCATTGGCCCCTGTGGCCACTTCCATCGCCAGGATCTCATCAGAGAGGTAATTGACGCCTCCGCTGTTCTGCATGGGCCCGTTGACCAGCAGCGAGCAGTCGTTCTGATGAAGTTGGCCACCAGTACCGGTGTCAATGGAGTTGAACAGCAGGGAGCCATCGCTCGGTGCGATGAGTCGACCGGAAAGCAGCCAGCCTGCTTCTGCGACATCATTGGACTCCAGGAAGGCTGATCCACTCCCGGGCAGGAACATCAGTTCGTCATGGATGTTGATCGGCTCAACGGCGATGAAGTTCAGCCGGTTCTGGGTGGCATCGATGATGCCACTGAGGTCGAACGCGTCAGATCGCACGGCCAGGTTTTCATCACTCAGGGCATCGGCGATGGCTGCGGAGAGCGTGGTGTATGGCCTGTTGTTGTAATCCAGGTTGATCGCGTTGTAGATATCGTGGAAGAACACACTTCCTGTTCCAGCCCCGATATCGGGATCGTTGTCGCGATAGACCGAGATCATTGCCGTATTGTCAAAGATGGCCACCTTGTGACCATAGGATTGATATTCGTCACCATTGGGATGAATGAACTTGTGTGCTTCATACCAGCTGCCGTCAGACCGCTTCTGGAACATGTAGGCACTTCCGGAGTTGGGTCCATTGTCATTATCGGCATAGGCGCCGACAAGAATAATGTCACCTTCAATCGCCGTGGTCTTGGCAAAGAAGTCTGAGGTGTCGGCGTCAGAAGCAGTGAGCTTGGCGGTCTCTTCCCAAGTTCCATCAGCCTGAAGATCGAAGACGTAGGCGCTGCCCGAGTTCGTGGCGTCTGCAGTGCTGTAATAGGCACTGATGACGGCACAATCTCCTGAGAGCCCGAGGCTGTAGCCGAACCTGTCCCCATCGCTGCCATCCGAGGCGTTCAACGTGATCGGACTACTCCAGAGGCCGTTGTCGAGTAGTTGGAAGACGTAGGCGCTGCCGGTTCTGGCCCCGTCATGGAGGTCCGAGTGCGCGCCGATCAGGGCGGTCGTTCCTTCCAGGACAACAGCCGATCCGAATTCAGCGTTTTCTACAATAACTGGAGCATTGAATTCCAGGGCCTGCGACCAGTTGCCGCTGATGGATCGCTCGAACAGATAGGCGGAACCAGCTCTGGTCCCGCTGACGAAGTGGCTCTTTGCGCCGGCCAGGACGAGTTCGCCGGAGATCGCAACGCTGCATCCCAGTTGATCACCGGAGCCTGTATCGTCTCCGGTGAGCCTGGCGACTTGCTCCCAGGTTCCATTGAACTGGCGTTCAAAGATGTAGATGGCTCCGGAGTTAGTGCTGCTCCCATCTTCTCCCCGTGCGCCGACAACGGCAAGGTCGCCTGAAATGGCGACACTGCAGCCGAAGAAGTCGCCCTCGGCCCGTTCCGTGGAGATCAGCCGCTGGACTTGGTTCCAGTCACCACCGGCTTGTCGCTCGAAGATATAGGCGCATCCCATGAAGGTGTCATCGTTATCTGAACCGATGATGGCGTAGTTGCCGTCGAGTGCCACGCTTTCCCCGAATTCATCCTGTGCTGCTGCGTCGTAGGCGGTCACATTCTGCCCGGGAAAGAAATCCGCGACGACCTGTGCGAAGGTGACGCTGCTGATGCCAAGCGACGCGATGGTCGCAACGATGGTGCTCTGAATGCTCATGTATCCCTCTCCTGGGCCTGTTGGCCCAACTAGACAGCCTACCGAGGCCATCTACTCCGGATCAATCCTAATTTTCCGCCGATTTGTCCGCATCCCCGATTCAGCCCATTCATGGCGGTCGTGTCGCCTGACCATGGGCACAGTCCCCAGGCATCAATCACGTCAAGCAGGTCGCCGATCCTGACAATGCCGTTGGCGTTGATGTCGGCGAGACACGTGGGATCACATTCATCGCACCGGGGCCCGTCCAGGTATTCCCCCAGAGGCGGTCCGGCTGAATTCAAAGAGACTCGGGGCGAAAGGCGTGGATGTGGTCGCCAGCAGGGCTTACCACTCCGGCCCGCCGGTGTAGCGGCCGTAGATGTCCGCCATCGCCTGCACCATCTCGCCCAACGTGCAGTTCGCGAGGGCGCCATCAATCAACGCCGGCATGACGTTCTCATCATCGCGGGCAGCCTTGCGGACGGCATCCAGTGACTGCTTCACCGCATCGTCATCGCGTTTCTTCTTGAAGGTCTCGAGCCGTTCGCACTGCTTCGTCTCGACCTCGTGCGTGATCTGCAGGATCTCGACCTGTTGTTCCTGGTTGCCTTCGGTAAAGGCATTCACGCCGACGATGATCCGGTCACCGGCTTCCATTTCCTGGCCGAAGCGATAGCTCGCCTCGGCGATGGAACGACGGAAGTAGCCCCGGTGAATGCCCTCGACCACGCCGCCCATGTCATCGATCTCGGCGATCATCGTGTTGGCGTCGGTTTCCATCTCGTCGGTCAGGCCCTCGACGAACCAGGATCCGGCCAGCGGATCCACGGTGCGCGTCACACCGGTTTCGTACGCCAGGACCTGCTGGGTTCGCAACGCGATTCGAACGGCCTGCTCCGTGGGAAGACCGAGGGTCTCATCCATCGAGTCAGTGTGCAGGCTCTGGCAACCACCCAGGACACCCGCCATGGCCTGGTAGGCCACTCGCATGATGTTGTTCAGGGGCTGCTGCTCGGTCAGGGAACAGCCGGCGGTCTGGACATGGGTCCGCATGAGCTGGGACCGCTTGTTCTGGGCGCCGTATCGCTCGGTCATGGCCGTGGCCCAGATCCGGCGGGCGGCCCGCAGCTTGCAGATCTCTTCGAAGAACTCGTTGTGCGAGTTGAAGAAGAAGGACAGCCGTGGAGCGAATGAGTCGACCGGGAGACCACGCTCGATGGCGGCCTCGACGTACTCCATTCCGTCCCGGAGTGTGAAGGCCAGTTCCTGCGTGGCCGTCGAGCCAGCTTCACGGATGTGATAGCCACTGATGGAGACACTGTTCCATCGTGGCAGGTGGTTCATGGCGTGTTCGATCGTGTCCACGACGAGCTTCACCGAGGCCTCGGGTGGGTAGATGAACTCGTTCTGCGAGTGGAACTCCTTCAGGATGTCGTTCTGCAGCGTTCCACCGAGGTTTGCCGGATCCATGTTCCGCTGCTGCGCCATCGCGATGTACATGGCCCAGATCACGCAGGCGGGTCCATTGATCGTCTGGCTGACCGTGACCTCATCGACCGGGATGTCGGCATAGAGCCGATGCATGTCCTCGATGGTGTCAATGGCCACGCCGCATCGACCGACTTCGCCGGCGCTCAAGGGGTCATCACTGTCGCGGCCCATCAGGGTCGGCAGGTCAAAGGCCGTCGACAGGCCGGTATTGGTGCCCTTGGCATTTTCCAGCAGGTACTTGAACCGGGCATTGGTGTCATCGGCTGAGCCGAATCCCGCGAACTGCCGCATGGTCCACAGCCGCTTGCGGTACATGCCCGGGTGGATGCCGCGGGTGAAGGGGTACTCGCCGGGTTCGCCGATCCGCTCGTGCGGCTGGGTGGGATTCCCCGGGGCCGTGGTCTCGACATCGTCGGGGCCGTAGTGGTTCGGCACCACGTAGCCCGAGAGCGTGACGGTGGCGGGGTCGACGGGAGGCGCGACGGCGGTGTCTTCAGGTTGTTCAGAGGTTGGGTTCACGAGTCCTGATCCGGGGGCCTGTGGGGTGATATGTGCCTGTCCCCATTGTAGGCCCAACCGGGACGGATTCCCGCTGGTCGTTTCCCGCGGGGGCTCAGGGGTCGTAGAGCTTGATCGGGTCGGGTGCGACCTCGTCGCGGGGACCACCCTGGTCGGTCCACCCCGGCGGGCGGTCTTCCTTGGTGTCCGTTCGAATGGGCCGATTCGGGTCCGGCGGCGTGTAGACCTCGCCGGTGGTCATGAAGATGTCGATCCGCCGCGAGTAGGAGCCCGGCACCGTGATCGAGGAGGACAGGAGGCCGCTGACGCCGCCGATCGGGAAGACCCCGTATCGCATCAGGTCAGGCGTCGTGGTCTCATCGTCACCCTGGTCCTTGACGAACTGGACGACGAGTGCCTTGCCCACGGGGATGTGCATCTCGAAGATGTTCTCGCCCGTGCTCGTGTCCACGAGTACGAATGTCTTGGGGTACTCGGCGGTGGAGTAGTACGTGAAGCTGCCTGTGCTGGACGCGAACAGGCCGCCACTGGGCTGGTATTGACAACTGACCGAGGCCAGGCTCGTGAACAGGCCCGCGAGAACGGCAAAGCTGGCAAGAAGGCGTCGGCTCACGACGGTGCTCCATGTAAGACCCGGTGGCCTGCATCATAGCCGTGACCGCTGGGGAAGGCCTTGTTGGGACCGGTCTGCGGGGCCACTGGGGCCTCCCGGGGCCCGGGCCGCCGAGGCTGCGGGTGGCTCCCATGGGTCGATACACTTTGTCGCATGCGGATTGGCCATGGATACGATCTTCATCGCCTCGAACCACCACCACCCGATGGTGATGGCCGGCCGTTCATCCTGGGCGGACTGGCCCTGGATCATCCCACCGGACCGGTCGGTCACTCCGATGGCGATGCCCTCCTGCATGCGGTGACGGATGCGGTCCTGGGGGCCCTTGGTGAACCCGACATCGGGCGGCTGTTCCCCGATACGGATCCTCGTCACGACGGCGAGGACTCCCGGGTCTTCCTGGAGGAAGCCACTCGCCGAATGACCTCGCGAGGCCTGGCGATCGGCAACCTGGATGCCACGATCATCTGCGAGAAGCCCCGGATCTCCCCACATGCCGAGGCCATGGAGCAGCAACTGGCGGACCTGCTCGGCTGTGAAGTGGACCGGATCAACGTGAAGGGCAAGACCCATGAGAAGGTCGATGCCGTCGGGGAAGGGCGGGCGATCGAGGTTCACGTGGTCGTCCTGCTTGAACCGGTGACGGGGTGACTCGACCGGCGGCTGTTTCCGGGGAATACTTGAGTGTCATGTCTCTGTCGATTCTCAGCATCCTGATCATGTTCTTCCTGGCGGGCCCTGGCTGCCGGACCGAAGCCCCGGTTCCGCCCTCCTCGCCACCTGCCACGACGCCGGTCATGGAAGAGGATGCCCCGGCCGGCACGGATTCGATTCAAACGGAGGGGCTGCGGCATCCGGATCCCGAGATCGATGCCTTCCTGGTCAAGATCGAGGAACGAGGCCGAGCCGTTGACGGGCTCCGCGGCGTGATCGTCTACCGCAAGGACGAAGCCTTGCTCAATCGCCGGGAACTGCGGACCGGCACCTTCGCCTACCAATCACGTGACGACACGGATCCGGAACGGCTTGCGGTCCTGTTCGACCAGCTCATCGTGAACAAGGTCCGTCGCCAGCGCCAGCGGGAGTATCTCTTTGATGGCACGTGGCTGACCGAGATCGATCACGACCGAAAGCAGATCATCCGCCGGCAACTGGCCCCGGATGGCGAAGTGATCGGGACCGTCGGTCCTGGACGACCCATTCCGCTGTTGACGGGTCATACCCGGCAGGACCTGCTGGGTCGATACGACATCACGACGTATGACCCGGCGGAACACGAGTGGACGGCCACCGATGCGGATGTCCGTGGGCTGCGGCTGAAGCCGCGGGCGGGAACACCCGAAGCGGGTGAGCTCACGTCCATCGACGTGGTGTTCGATTCCGGGACATTGATCCCCGTGACGGTTGTCGAGACCAGCCAGAACGGAGACCAGAAACTGGTCCGACTGAATGACGTGACGGTCAATCCCGACCTGGATGATGAGATGAAGCAGAAACTCCGCTCCGGTGTTCCGGACCCACTCCCCGAGGGCTGGAAGCTGCACGTTGAGCCATTGGTCACTACGCCGACTGGAGCACCCGGGTGATGCGAACGACTGTTCTGACCGTGCTGTTCTTCTCAATGGGTTCCATTGCTGTGGCAGAGCCTGGCATACCGCGTTCCGCCTTGCGGGACACGCTGGATGTCGAGTGGTTGTCGCCCGACGAACGGGCGGCGTTGCACCGGGCCCATGGCGTATGGGACGAGGACGACCTGCGGAATGATGATGACCGCCTGGCGGCGGCCCTGGTCGTCGGCGATCTTCGTGATGACACGGTTCTTACGGATGACGTCTCGCCCCTGTTGGCTGGCGAGTGGCTGGCCGCCCGAGGCCAGTACGAGGAGGCCCTTGGTCGACTCGAGGGGCTGGAGGACGCCCGGGCTCGCCTGCGTGTCGGGGACATCCTGTTTGCGCTCGATCGTGATGACGAAGCCCGCGCGGCCTGGGAATCCGCATCGCCCGGCAGCGAGGCGGCCTCGCGGACTGCGGCGGTGACGGCCCTGCGTCGCCTGGCGGAACTGGATCAGGCCCGCAGCGGGGCCTACCAGCAGTTGATGCAGGCCTACGGTTCCATCCGGGAACGTGATCCCTTCGACTGGACATCCCGTCTCCAGGAGGCGGAGTTGTTGATGGAGAAGTACAACCCGTCGCTCGCGTTCGAGGCGATCCAGGAAGTGCTTGAACTCAATCCACGGCTGGGCGCCGCCTGGTTGATGTTGGGTCGACTGAACCTGATGCGATTCGATTTCGACCGCGCTGACGCCGTGGTCGCGGCGCTTCGTGACCTGTCACCGGGGCATCCGATGGCCGATCTGCTCGAGGGTGAGTCCCTCCTGATTCAGCACGATCCCCAGGGCGCCCTGGAACGAGCAAGACGCATTCGATTGGCGGTGCCGTGGTGGCTCGAGGGCATGGCCCTGGAACTCTCGGCCCTGGCCGTGCTCGCGGATCCGGATCTCGAGGCCACCATGCAGGTGTACGAGGACCGGTACCCGGGCAGTGCGCTGGCGGCATATCGAACGGGCGCCAGCCTGTCGTTCCAGCGGCAGTACCCCGAGTCGGATCGATGGCTGCGTCGGGCGATCGAGATCCAGCCGGCCTGGCCGGCACCCTGGATCGACCTCGGGCTGATGCAGTGGCAGGATGCTCGAATGGAGGACGCCACGGAGACACTCCGCCAGGCGGTTGTTCTTGATGAGTTCAATCGTCGTTCAGCGAACTCGCTGGCGCTCCTGGAGGAACTCGAGGGCTATGCCACTGTCGATACACCGCACTTCCTGATCCGATACGCGCCGGGGATCGATGAACTGCTCGTGCAGGAGATGGTCCAGCGGGTGGATGTGATCCATGACGACATCACCGCGGCCTTTGAATGGCAGCCGGAACGCAAGACGGTGATCGAGCTCTATCCCGACCACGAGCGATTCGCAGTTCGCATCATCGGCATGCCCGACATTCATACGGTCGCGGCCTGCACCGGTCCCTGCGTGGCGATGGAGACGCCTCAACTTGGTGTTCCCAGCGAGCACATGGGGATCTATGACTGGGAACGCGTGCTTCGTCATGAGTATGCCCACACGGTGAATCTCGCCCAGACCGACTATCGCGTGCCACTCTGGTTCACCGAGGCGGCGGCGGTCTGGACGGAGCCGGGGCCGCGCAAGTGGCAGACCAGCCAGATGCTCGCGGAAGAGTTGGCCGCCGGCACCCTGCTCACCATGGACGAGATTTCATGGGGCTTCGTCCGCCCGCGGCGTCCACAGGACCGGGCCCTCGCCTACGCCCAGAGCAACTGGATGCTGGAGTTCATCATCGAGCGGTGGGGGCATGATGCGATGATCGCGATCCTGTCCGACTTCCGCGAAGGCCGATCATTGTCCGAGGCGCTGCGACGATCGCTGGGCGTGGACGAGGCGGACTTCTTCGAATTGTTCCTCGATTGGGCCCGGGGACAGGTGGCCTCCTGGGGCCTGCTGCCGGAACCAACGCTGGCCGACCTGCTCGCGGGCGAGGATGAAGCGGCCATCGAGGTCCGGGCCATGGAACAATCGCAGGCCGAGTTGGAGCACTTCCTCCGTGGGCTGCACGAGTCCATCGGCGAGCCGGCGCGGACGGGGCAGTCGATGTCGCTTTTCGATACGTCCATGCCGGCCAGTATTGATGATGACGACACCTTGCTTCGACTCCTGGCCTCCCATCCGGATCATCCCGATGTGCTGGAGGCCGCCGTCTTCCGATCACTTGAGGGCGGTGCATTGGAAGGGCACGAGATGGTTGACCTCGCGACGGCCTATGTCGCGGTTCGACCCGGTGACCCGGCCGGTCACGAGGCCCTGGCCCGCTGGTGGATGGAACAGGATGATCCCGGGCGGGCTGCCGAGTCGATCGCTGTGATCGTGGCGCAGGAGGAATACGACCCCCTGGTGGCCCGCCGCCTCTCTCGGGCGTGGCGACTGGCGGGACGATTCGAGGATGGGGCCGAGGCGATGGAACGATCCATCGGCATCAGTCCGTTCGATCCAGGGTTGCGCGAGGAAGCCGCTGCGGCGGCCATCGAGGCAGCGCAGTTGTCGGTCGCGCGACGTCACCTGGAAGCGCTGGTGATGCTGGAGCCGGATCAGCCGCTCCACAAGCGTCGACTGCAGGCGCTCGAGGCGATGCTCGAGGAGTAGTCAGCGGTCGATGTCTCGCAGGCGACGGTCCAGCAGCCTGGGAAAGAGCGAGCGGGCGACCGTGACCAGTCGCACGATACGGCTGGTCCAGACCTCGGGTCGCGGACGACGAAGGCATCGGATGATCGCCTCGGCGACCTGCTCGGATGACTGCAGAAAGAACCGTGGGGTCTCTTCGAGCGCCCGCGACTCCTCTCGACCACTGACGGTTGCCGTGACGTCGAAGAACTCCGTCGTCGTGGTGATCGGGTGGACGCTGGAGACGTGGATGCCCATCGGCTTGAGTTCCAGTCGCATGGCCTGGCACAGGATGTCCTGCGAGGCCTTCGTCGCGGAGTAGGCGGCATGCCGTGGAATCGCGAATCGTGACAGGCAGGAGGCGCAGGCCAGGAGATGCCCACCCTGGCCGTGTGCCACCATTCGGCTGGCGGCTTCCGCCATCAGTCGATGCGTGGCGAAGAAGTTGACCTCGAAGATCTCCTTCATCTCGTTGTCCGTGGTCTCGTGACCAGTGCGATCGAGCCCGCGGCCGGCATTGGCGAAGACGGCCCAGGTCGGACCGAACGCCTGTTCCGCTGCATCCAGGAGTTCAATCTCGCTCCCGGGCGCTGTTACATCGTTCGTCACCGCGATGGCCTGGCCACCAGCACCACGGATCTTCTCGACGATCGTCTCGAGTGGCTCGGGGCGTCGACCACAGATGCAGACCGACAGTCCGGCGTCGGCGGCGGCGATCGCCGTGGCGGCGCCGATGCCTGTTCCGCCTCCCGTGATGACGAGGCTCCGCCCTTGGAGGTCAATGGCCATGGCGTGAGGATACCCACCATTCCCGCGAGGGATCAGGTCTGCAATACGCCGGTTCGATAGGGCGCATCCAGCGGGACGGTGGAGGCGACCTGGAGCGCAAAGATCAGTTCATCGCGGGTATGCCCCGGCTCGATGATCCGATCGAGCCAGCCCCTGGCCGCGCCGTATCGGATGTCCTGCTGGTCCGTGTAGGACCTGGTGATGGCCTCGAGCATGGTCTTTCGTTCCGTTTCATCGGGCTCTTCACCGCGCCGCTTCCTCGCGGCCAGATCGATCTGCAGGAGCGTGCCGGCGGCGGACTGGGCGCCCATGACGGCGCATCGCGAGCCTGGCCAGGCCAGGGTGAGGAAGGGATCGAAGGCCCGTCCGCACATGGCGTAGTTCCCGGCACCATAGCTGCCGCCCGTGATCAGGGAGATCTTGGGGACGACGCAGTTGCTCATCGCGTTCACCATCTTGGCGCCGCTGCGGATGATCCCGGCCTGTTCACTGTCGCGGCCGACCATGAAGCCCGTGGTGTCGTGAAGGAACACCAGCGGAATTCGCTTCTGGTTGCAGTCCATGATGAACCGGGCCGACTTGTCGGCGGAATCGGTGTAGATCACGGCCGGCATGTTGGTGGCCGTGGACGGTCCGGCCTTGCCACCGGGCATCTGGCGCTGGGTCAACTTGTGCTGGTTGGCGACGACGCCGCAGGGCCATCCACCGATCCGGGCATAGCCACAGACGATGGAGCCACCGGTCTCCGCCTTGTACTCGTTGAACGACTCCTCGTCGACGATGCAGTCGAGCAGTTCCTTGACGTCGTACTGCTGTCCCGGGACGTCGGTGAAGACGGTGTAGACATCCTCGGGGCTGCGGGCGGGGCCGGTACTCTCAAACGGCGGACCCTGGCTGGGCGAACTCGACATGTCCGCGTGCACAAGGGCACGCAATCGCTTCAGGCAGGACTCGTCGTCCGGTTCATGGAAGTCGATCGTTCCGGAGATACTGGCGTGCATCTCGGCGCCGCCGAGTTCCTCGGTCGTGACCTCCTGCCCGATCGCCGCCTTGACCAGCGCCGGTCCGGCGAGGTACAGCCCGCTGCCCTCGGTCATCAGCAACGTGTCGCACAGCACGGGCAGGTAGCCGCCACCGGCGACGCAGTTGCCCATGATGGCGGCCATCTGGATGATTCCGTCAGCCGAGATCACGGCGTTGTTGCGGAAGATGCGACCGAAGTCGTCGGTATCGGGGAAGACATCCTCCTGGAGTGGCAGGAACACGCCGGCCGAGTCGACCAGGTACAGCAGCGGCATCCTGGCGCGGCGGGCGATCTCCTGGGCCCGGATGACCTTCTTGCAGGTCATCGGGAAGAAGGCGCCGGCTTTCACGGTGGCATCGTTGGCGACGATCATCGAGATCTTGCCGCCGACGGAGGCCATGGTCGTGATCACGCCCGCGGCCGGGGCTCCGCCGTACTCCTGGTACATGTTCCAGGCACTGAAGAGACCACATTCGAAGGTCGGCAGGCCCGGGTCGGCCAGTGCCGCAATTCGCTCACGGGCAGTGAGGCGGCCCTGGCGGTGCTGCCGCTCGATGCCCCGGGGGCCACCGCCCTCGCGGATCTGATCCGCCTGGGCGACGTATTCCTCGGTAACCGTCTTGAGGTTCGAGTCGGACATGTGGGCAGAATAGCGGAGCGGCCCAGTCGTATCCCCGGCAATCCCGTGAAGGTGATGCGATGGCCGCCCCTGGCCGTGCAAAAAAACCGGCGGGCGATGCCGAAGCACCGCCCGCCGGGGGTTTATCTGCTCAAGGATCGCACAACCGTGCAACCCGTCAATCGCACGGGTTAGCAGTGCGACCCTCTCATACAGTCACAGTCATACAACATCGGACCACCTCCTTTCATGAGTCCAACCTGTCCCAGCCGTCGCCGGCAGTGAAGACCGGCCGCCAGGTTCCCGTCGCCCTCCGGCGTCCCAGGGGGCACACCGCCCATGGATAAGGCATCCATGGTCGTCGCGGGCTGGGCATTGGCCTCAGGACTCGATCGGCTGAACAACGACCAGGTCCCGCGATGTTCAATGGTATCGCCACACCGAGGCGGTGAGCCACAGAATTTCAGAAGTCGGATGACAAGGGCGTCCTACCGGAGATAGTCGCCGTCTTCTTCGTCCGGCACGGGGCCGTCGAGGCCGTCGGGATCATCGTCGTAGACGACCTCGAGTTCGTTCGCTTGTTCCTCGCCTGATTCGAGGGCCTGCATCCGATCCCAGTCTTCCAGCGAGATCAGGACCTCGCGTGCGACCGAGCCCTTGTGCTCACCCAGGATGCCGGCCATGGCCATCTGGTCCACGAGCCGGGAGGCCCGGCTGTACCCGATGGACAATCGTCTCTGGACAAGCGAGACCGAGCCTCGTCCGGATTCGATGATGATTCGAACGGCATCGTCGAAGAGTGGATCACGTTCCTTGGGATCGTCGAGACTCCCTTCGCCGCCCGGGCGGACCTGCACGAGGCTTCGCTCGAAGGTCGGTCCGGCCACGTCGCGGAGGAAGCGAACGACCTTGCGGGTCTCGGCGTCGTCCACGAGCGTGCCCTGCATTCGACAGGGCTCGGGAATCTGGGGGGTGACCATCATGAGGTCACCATGGCCCAGCAGGAGTTCGGCGCCCTTGGCGTCCAGCACGATCCGGCTGTCCATGCCACTGGCCACCTTGAAGGACATCCGGCAGGGCATGTTCGCCTTGATGAGGCCCGTGACGACGTTGGCCTGGGGCCGCTGCGTGGCGAGGATCAGGTGGATGCCTACGGCACGCGCTTTCTGGGCGATCCGGACGATGTGCTGCTCGACTTCCTTGGCGGACATCATCAGGTCCGCCAGTTCGTCGATGACGAACACGATGTAGGGGAGCTTCCTGGGGATCTTGGCCTCGTCCAGTTCATTGTCTGGCTGGAAGATCTCCTTCTTTTCTTCCCACGGGATGTTGTTGTAGGAGGGGAGATCTCGAACGCCCGCTTCTCGCAGGAGTTCATATCGCTCTTCCATCTTGGTCACGGCCCAGGCGAGCGAGCCCGCGGCCTTGCCGGTTTCACTGATCACCGGTGACGCCAGGTGAGGGATCTCGCTGAACTGGCTCAGCTCGACCATCTTGGGATCGACCAGGATGAGCTTGAGCTCATCGGGGCGCTTCATGAACAACCAGGACATGATGATCGTGTTGATGCAGACACTCTTGCCCGAGCCGGTGGTTCCAGCGATCAGCATGTGTGGCATCTTCACGAGGTCGGCGACGAGCGGTTCACCGCTGGCGTCCTTGCCCAGGAACATGGGCAGCGTCATGCCGTCGGCCGCACCACTGGAGATCAGCTCTCGCAAGCGGACTTTCTCCCGCTTCTCGTTGGGCACCTCGATGCCAACGGCCGTCTTGCCCGCCATCGTGGGCACGATCCGGATGTTCTGGGCTCGGAGGCTTCGGGCGAGGTCGCGGGAGATCGCGTTCAACTTCGAGACCTTCGTGCCCGGCTCGAGTTCAACGGAGAACAGCGTGACTGTCGGTCCGGAGTCGATGCCGACAACGGAACCCTCGATGCCGTAGACATCAAGTGACTTGACCAGGGACTCGGCCTGGCGCCGAACGGTGGCCTCGGCCTGCTTGGAGTAATCGTCCTCGGGTTCCGCCAGCAATTCGACGGATGGGAAGGTGTAGCCCTCGTAGTCCTCTCGCTGGATATCGTCGTCGGTGGCCAGTTCCGTCTTGCGGGCGTTCATTCGCAGCGGGAGCTTGGCGATCTTGGCTCTCAGTTCCGCCATGCTGAGCTTGGGAGTGGCGGCTTCTTCCTCTTCCTCTTCCTCGTCTTCGTACTCTTCTTCCTCGTCCTCGTACTCGTCCTCGTATTCGTACTCCCCATCGTCCTCGTCTTCGTCTGCTTCCTCTTCTTCCTCTTCCTCTTCTTCTTCATCCTCGTAGTCACCGTCGTCTTCGTATTCGTCTTCGCAGGCCTCGTACTCCGCCTCCTCCTCGTCGGCTTCGAGAACGGCGGTGCCTGGACCACCGGCGAGGGCCGGCCGCTCATGCTCCGGTCGTGACCACAGGGCCGCCAGCATGCCCGTGCCCCGCTTTCGGTTGCCGCGTGATGACAGCGCCGTCATGAGGTGACGGGGCAGGCTCATCACGAATTCATCGGCGGCGATCACCGCACCCACGAGGAAGAGCGCCAGCAGGACCAGCACCGAGCCGACGGTGGAGAACAACGGCACGATCGCATCTGCCAAGGCATGCGCCAGGAGCCCGGATGGTGCGCCGGCCATCACACCCCAGGTCGGCAGGAGTACGGCCTGCATGCTGGCGATGGCGAGCACCATGACCAGGAGTCCAGCCAGTCGCAGCAGTGGGGAGTTGGGTCGATAGCCGGCCGCACGCAGGACCAGCCATCCGCCGGCACCAGCCAGCAGGAGCCACGCGCTGAGGCCGACCAGTCGGTAGGACCAGAACGCGACCCAGGCACCGGCGGTGCCGCACAGGTTGCTCACCTCACCGTTGTGCACGGCTACGACATGGGAGGGCCAGTCGGCCGAGTTGAAGCTCACCAGGGAGGTGGCGGCGAAGAGCCACAGTCCGACGGCGAGGATCCACGCGGACCAGCCCAGGGGGGTTGGCGGCGTGGATTCAGGGGTGGCTGAGCGGGTCGATTCGGTGCGTTTGGTTCGGGGCATGAGGCTGGGTCTATCGGCAAAAATAGGCCCTGCGACCCACTAATCGCCGCTCCAGGCCTCCTGGAGTGCCACCAGGTCGTCGCCGATGGCACAATCCACACCCGTGTCAGATTCCCTTCAACCCGAGGCCTTGTCCTGGGCAGCCCTGCTGGGGCGGTGGATGGACTTTGCGCGGGCGTCAGTTGCGTTGCCGGCCACCCGGGAAGGCGACCAATGGCGTGAGTCCGTGGTGCCCATGATCACCCTTCAGGCCGTGACGTTCGCCGTGTCCGAGTTGGAGCAGGTCGCTCCGGCTGAGCGGCTGCTCGGGTGGGACCGCGCGGAACTGCTCAGCGGCGAAGCTGCCGAGTCGTTGGACGACACCTGGGGTCCAGTCATGCCGGCCGAGATCGCCGACACGATCCAGGCCGCTGAAGCCGCCATCATTGATGTGCTCAATCGAATGACCCTCGTGTTGGTTTCTGACCAGGCCGAGGCCTGGACGATGACCTGCCTGGATGCGGTGGAGCCGGTTGGTGCCTTCGCAGCGGCGGCCGCGGGAACGCCGATCATGCCCGGGACGCCGATTGCCTGGTGGTCCGAGGTGGAACTCGATGCCGTGCGTGGCCAGGACCTGCCGGGGACCTTGCATCTGCTGACCACCCCGGTACAGGTGTGGCGATGCTGGGATGAGCAGGATCGATTCTGGGAGGACGTCGTGACGGACCTGGAAGCAGATCGGCCACACGCGTTGCCGTTACTGGTGCCCCGCGTGCTCGAGGGTCTTCCGCTCAGTGATCCGTTGCCTTCGGAGGAGGATGTCCGGGCCTATCACGCTTCCCAGATGTCCTCATCCGATCTGCCACTGCGATGGGAGATCACGCCGTAGCGGCATGGTCGCGGGTGGCCTGGACCTGGAGCATCGGGCTGGGGGTGTCCTGTCCGGTGATCACGAGACGATCGACGAGTTCGGACGCGTGCGATCGCCACAGCGACAGGACCCGATCAGGATGATTGCACTGCTGCGACAGGTGCAGCAGCGCGATGTGCTGCAGCGTCGAGGCGGAGGCAATGCGGACCAGGGCGTCCAGTGACTCACGGTTGGACAGGTGGCCATGTCCACCCATGATGCGTTCCTTCAGGAACCCCGGTCGATCGGAGGCGAGTTGCATGTCGCGGTCGTAGTTGGACTCGAACGCGATGGCATCAAGACCGACGAAGGAGGACAGCAGTTCCGTGGGCACGTGGCCGAGATCAGTGGCCCAACCCAGTCTGGCGCCATCGTGCTCGAAGACGAAGGCGGAACATCCACTGTCATCGTGAGCCACGTCGATCCGGTGGACACGAACATCATCGGCGACCTGGTGTGGGGCATCGGACAGGCGTCGTACGCAGGTGCTCGGGACGCCGGCGGTGATGGCCTGCTGGCGGTGACTGGGACTGATGTGAACGGGAACGCCTGTTCGTCTCAACTGGCCGGGCCAGCCGGATCCGAAGTGATCGCGATCGAGATGTGTCAGGAAGAGACCCTCCACGTCCTCAAGGGTGAGCCCGATGGCGTCGAGTCGAAGTCTCGTCTGGCGAATCGACAGTCCGGCATCCACCAGGAAGGTCCGCCGACCGAGGCGAAGCACCGAGCAGTTGCCGCGTGAGCCACTGCCCAGGACGGCGAAGGCCAGCGTGGTCATCCACTCCCTCCGGCGCGGATGGCCCGACTCGAGCCATGGCACAGCGGTCGGTCATTCGATTCGATGAAGTCCAGGTACTCCTGGACAACTGGATCAGGAGTCGCCTGCTGCAGCGTCTCGACGGCGCTGGAGAGTGAAAGTCCCTTGCGGTACAAGACCTGGTAGACCCACTTGCGACGGGCGATCTCTTCCTGGGACATCCCGAAGCGTCTCATGCCGATCAGGTTGAGTGCGCCGCAGGTACCGGTCGAGGTCAGCATGAACCAGGGCAGGATGCTCTGGGAGGTGGCGTATCCTCCGGTCAGAAAAGCGCCACGTCCGATTTGGACGAACTGGCCAACGGCGGTGTTGCCGCCGATGATGACGCGATCAGCGACCTGGACGTGGCCGCCGAGGCAGGCACCTGTGGCGAGCGTGCAGTGATTAGCGACCTGGGAGTCATGACCGACATGGGTATTGGTCATGAAGTAGTTTTTGTTTCCGATCCGGGTCGGTTCGTCGGTCTTCCCGCGATGACCTGCGAATCCCTCGCGAAAGACGTTCTCGTCACCGATGATGATGCCCGGGTCGGGCTCCTCGTGGTCGAAGCCCAGGTCCTGGGGGGGACCGCCGATACGGGCGCCCGGGTACAGGACGTTGCCATGGCCCATCTCAACACGGCCGTGAATCCAGTTCTGCCCGATCAACCGGGTACCGGACTTGATGTGCACAGGGCCCGTGATGATGCAGTAGGGGCCGATGATCACGTCGTCATCGAGACGAACGTCACCCTCGATCACCGCGGTGGAATGGATGGAAGATGCCTGGGGCATGGTGAACGGGCGGCATCCTATCATGGTCGGGATCAGTTTCGATCATGGAATGGAGACACGGTGGCTCAGCAGGCCCTGTACGAACATGCCGGGGTTCGCATCGAGGTCGTCGACCTCGGGCGGTTGTCCTACGCCGAGGCCCTGTTGGAACAGCGCCGCCGGCAGCGGGAGGTGATCGAGGCTCGCGAGTCCGCGACCCCCCGGATGGACCTGCTGCTGGTCGAGCACGACCCGCCGGTCATCACCATCTCCAATCGCCCCGGGGCCCGGGACCACCTCCTGGCGACGGAAGAGCAGTTGGCGGCTCGAGGCGTCGAACTGCAGGCCACGGACCGCGGTGGTGATATCACCTGGCACGGCCCGGGACAGGTCGTGGCCTATCCCATCCTCGACCTGAACCGCCTGGGGCTGCGGCTGCACGGTTACCTGCGTTGGCTCGAGGACATCGTGATCCGCACGTTGGCCACCTGGGACGTGGTGGGTGAGCGGGATTGCGAGGCGACCGGGGTGTGGGTCGGCGATCAACCGGCCCGGAAGATCTGTGCGTTCGGCGTTCGCGTGAGCCGTTGGGTGAGCATGCATGGCCTGGCGCTGAACGTCGAGCCGGACCTCTCCCACTTCGATCTCATCGTTCCCTGCGGGCTCGCCGGGCGTGGGGTCACCAGTCTCGCTGCGGAACTGGGTGGCCGCGCACCGGGGATGGCCGAGGTCACCGAGGTCATCAAGCGGGAATTCGTCGAGGCGATCACCGCCCTGTATTGAACGGAACTACTCGAGGTCGAGATTCAGTTCCTCGGCAATCTCCTCGGTGATGTCCGCACCCTCTGGATAGCGAAGAACGGACCGAAGCCGGATCTGGAGCATCGCACTGCTGACGTCGGTCAGGTTGAAGGGATCGTCGGTGGGAATGAACCGGTAGACCGTGTCGATCTTCTTTCGATCCGCGACCAGGTTCACGGCATCCACGAGTTCGCGGTAGCACTGCTCCAACTGCTCGGCGGCCTTGGCTTCCTCGATGGCCGTGGCCTGCTGCCGGAAGGCCTGTAGTTGCTGGGCGAGTTGCTGGCCCCGCTGCATGAGTTCCTGGCCTTCCTCGTCCTCCGGGGTGAGCCCTTCCATGTCTGCCTGGATGGTCTCCAGTTCATCGATCATGACTTGCGCGTCTTCCGTGAGGCGATCGCGGAGCGCCTGGCGTTCCTCCATGCGTTCCTCCACCTGCATCAGCGGCGTGAGCAGCCGGCCGATGTGAACATAGGCGGCCGCCTGCGTCCGCTGCTGCGGTTCATCGCCCCAGGACAGGCGTCCATCGACGGCGCGAAGATCGAGTGCGTCGCCGGCTTCGGAGACGAGGGTGACGGCGGAGGCGGGTCCAAGGACCGGGGCCTTGGACTCATCCTGGGCCATGGCCACGTTGCCGGGTGTCCGCAGGAAGGCGAGGACGACGAGGCAGGACAGGGCCGTGAGTGTGGACCACGTCAGAAGGCGTTCGCGGGAGGTCATGCTGTGCTCCGGGACTGGGGGGGGTGCCGAGGTCATTCGGTCTGGTCGAGAATCGACAGGAAGGCTTCCTGGGGGATCGTGACCGAACCGACGGTCTTCATACGTCGCTTGCCGGCTTTTTGTTTCTCCAGCAGCTTTCGCTTTCGGGTGACATCGCCGCCATAGCACTTGGCCGTGACGTTCTTGCGGACGGCCTTGATGGTCTCGCGGGCGATGATCTTGCCGCCGACAGCGGCCTGAAGCGGGATCTCGAACTGGTGTCGGTCGATCTGCTTCCGAAGCTTCTGGAGAATGACGCGGCTGCGCTTCTCGCCACTGTCGCGGTGACAGATCAGGCTCAGGGCCTCGACGGGCCGCTCGTTGACCAGGATCTGCACCTTGACGAGGTTGTCGGCTCGGAAGTCGATGATCTCGTAGTCCATCGTTCCGTAGCCACGGGTGATGGACTTCAACTTGTCGTAGAAGTCGTAGATGATCTCCGCGAGCGGTATCTCGTAGGTGAGCATCTGGCGACCGGTCGAGATGAAGTGCTGTCCCTGGAAGATCCCACGTCGCCCGTCGCAGAGGCTCATGAGGTCACCGATGTTTTCGTCGGGACAGATGATCTCGATCTTGACGATGGGCTCGCGGATCTCCGCGATATTGGTCGGGTCGGGGAGTTCCGCCGGGTTGTGGATCTCCAGGACCTTGTCGTCGGTCGTGGCGACGTGATAGGTCACGGTGGGTGCCGTCTGGACGATCTCGACGCCGCCTTCTCGTTCCAGGCGTTCCTGCACGATCTCCATGTGCAGCAGCCCCAGGAATCCGCATCGGTAGCCGAAACCCAGGGCCTCGGAATGTTGCACGTCGAAGGTGAACGAGGCATCGTTGAGTTGGAGCTTCTCGACCGCTTCCCGCAAGGCCTCGAAGTCCGCCTTGCGGCCGGAGCCCTCGTCCTGGGTGGCCGGGTAGAAGTCACAGAACACCATCTGCTTGGGTTCCTCGTAGCCGGGCAAGGCCTCCGGGGCGGGATGGGCATCCAGCGTGATGGTGTCGCCGACGCGGACGTCGGCCAGCGTCTTGATGGCAGCAACCATGTAGCCAACCTCGTTGGTGCCGATGGTCTTCGCCTTTTCCGGTTGGGGGCGGTACCGGCCGAGTTCGGTGACCGTGAACGTCCGCCCGGTGCCCATCATCCGGATCTTGTCGCCCACCGAAAGCTCGCCATCGAAGACCCGGAAGTAGACGATGACGCCACGGTACTCGTCGTAGTGGCTGTCGAAGATCAGGGCCCGGGTCTCCGGCACGGTGGATTCATCGGGGGGCGGGAGCTTGCGGCAGAGTGAATCCAGCAGGTCGGTGATGCCCTCTCCCGTCTTGGCCGAGCAGTAGATGCAGTCTTCCGCGGGGAGTCCCAGGACGGACTCGATCTCCATCGCCACCCGGTCCGGGTCGGCCGCCGGCAGATCGATCTTGTTGACCACGGGGATCAACTCAAGGTCATTGGCCACGGCCAGGTAGGCGTTGGCAACGGTCTGGGCCTCGACGCCCTGTGTGGAGTCAACGACCAGGAGCGCGCCCTCGCAGGCGGTCAGCGCCCGGGAGACTTCGTAGGCGAAGTCAACATGCCCGGGTGTATCGATGAAATTGAGCTGGTAGACCTCGCCATCACACTCGTGTTCGACGGTCACGGCCGAGGCCTTGATCGTGATTCCACGCTCCCGCTCCAGGTCCATGGTGTCGAGCATCTGGTTGCGGGACTCGCGGTCCGTGACGGCACGAGTGGCCTGCAGCAGCCGATCGGCGAGCGTGCTCTTGCCGTGATCGATGTGGGCGATGATGGAGAAGTTGCGAATGGGCATGGCGATGCGCAGCGGTGCGCACGGGCACCGTGTTTCGGACGCGGATTATAGGTTGAGATATGCGTGTGACCTTTGCGAAGGCTCCAGTTGGCAGACATCATCGGGAAAGAGCAGGCCATGTCGTTCAATTCGCCACGGCCAGCTGCAGGCACATGGGCTCATCGGGTGAATGAGCCTGGTAAAAACGCTTCGACTGGGTTGGGGAACGGCCGTGGCGCGATGGCGTCAACCGTGGTGGCCACCTGGTCCGGTGCGGGCGGGAGGGCGCCCGATTCACAGGTCGTTGCCGACTCCATTCACAGGGGTGTGAAGGCGTCATTGGTGGTGATTTGCCGGCTGGTCCGGAACAGGGTGGCTGGCCGGAGGATCTTCCGCTGCGGGGTGTTCCCGGCTGCTGATACGGCCTTACCTGAGCCTTGGGGGCCTGGCGGAAGCGGGGGAACGATCACGGTCGACGAGAATGACCGCCAGGATTTCCCGGTAACTGCCGAGAGAATCCATGTTCAAAAGTTTTTACAAGCATATGTCGGAGCGTGATTTGGGGGTGTTTCAGGGGGGCCGCCCAGTTCTCCAGGCCGTCCCAAGGCCCCCAGCTTCACATTGGTGGCGGGCCTGCTTCACACCGAGGCTATGGCGTAAAGCCCTCTTTTGCAGTCCCTTAAGAGATATCAGCAGGGTCTCTGTGGCGGATCTGGCCAAGAGATCCAACTGGCTATCGACCAGTCTCGGCCTGAGCCCTTTGATTTGGAAACCACTGTCAAAGATGGGTTTATGGCACTTTCCTGCCGGGTTTTTCCTCGTCAACCTTGATATGGCTTGCTATAACGGGCAAGCCAAATCGAGTTCACTGGATTGGCAAGGGAGGGGATTGAGCTATGGCGGGGGGATTGACTAATGGAGTGGGCCCGGCCATCTCAGCTTCTGCTGAGACCCCGGCAAATGGCAGCGGCAAGCAGGTCTTCACGACTGGCGAGGCTGCCAGGCTGTGCAACCTCTCGCAGCAGACCATCATCCGCTGCTTTGATTCCGGCCGGTTGCGTGGGTATCGAGTGCCCGGCAGCCGTACCCGTCGAATCCCTCGCGGTGAGCTGATCCGCTTCATGCGGAGCCACCACATGCCGCTGGATGCGCTCGGTGAGAGCGAGACCACGGTGCTCCTGGTGGAGAACGAAATCGAGACCGTGCAGCAGATCCGTCGTGTCGCGGAAGCGGTTGGCGGGTACTCGCTTCATGTCGCCAGCAATGCCTACGAAGCTGGCGTGCTGACGGCGAAGTTGGAGCCGCAGGTCCTGATTGTGAATACGAGATTGCCGGATCTTGATGTACTGGCCGCCTGTCGAGCCGTGCGAATCAGCAACGGTGAGCCGGGAACGACCGTCATTCTGCTGGCCAACAAGTTCCGGACGGAAGAGATGCAGGAGTTCGAGGCCATCGGGATCCGTCACTTCATGCGGAAGCCACTCGAAGAAGTGAAGTTCGGAGACCTGCTGATGTCCGCTGTGAATGTCTGATCCGAAGTGAAGCAGGAGCGGGTGACCGCTTCCTGTAGGGGGGCGTGCTTGCACGATTTGCTGACCGATGGAGACGAGAGTGATGACAATTGGTATTCGCGTAGTCGCGTTGCTCCTGGCAACGCTGGTTCTTTCTGATTCGGCATTGGCCCAGGCGCCGGGGCTTCGCCTCCGCGAAGGCCTGTACTTGCCTCCAGGTGGTGAGGGCCCATCATCGGGATACTGGGATGCTGTTGATCGGGCGGTTGCCGAGGGGTCATTTGCCGCACCGAAGGCAGGCGATACCGTGGCGTTTCCCGACGGCCGAAGTGGTGCCTGGCGATTGATGGTCGTCGAGGAACCCGGGATCAATTTCGATGTTGATCGAGGCGGTTGGTTGTACTTCACTGTTGACAGTCTTCCAGCGGGTCCGGCCCTGGTTGATCTCATGGGTCACCAGGCGTTCTACGTCAATGGGTTGCCTCGGGCCGGGCGTCCCATGGCCATCGGACAGATGAAGTACCCGGTTCAGCTCAAGGAAGGTGTCAATGATTTCCTGGTTCACGTGGGCGATGGGCCTGTGTCAATCAAGATCAAGCACCTTGAGTCGGATGAACCCAAGGTCCACATCCTGCAATACGACCGCGTGCTTCCGTGGTTGCTGGATCTCCATCACGTTGATGTCGTGGCTTCTGTTCTCGTGGTCAATGCCAACGATGAGCCACTTGAGGATGTTCGCCTGGCTACGAAGACGCGATTTGAGCCGTTGACGAACTTCGCCGACTATCCGTCCGATGCGGTTCCTGGTGTCTGGGAGTACATGGAGGTTGATTCGATTCCGGCAATGTCGGTTGCGAAGGTGCCGATTCGCATCGTTGGCCCTCCTCCTCACAAGCGGATCGGCAGGCCGTACCCAGTGGACATTGAGGTTCAACAGTCTGCTGATGGCGAGGCCCTGGGGTCCGCCGTGATCAACTTGTCTGCACGAAACCACGGCAATCATTTTCGACGGACTTGGATTGATGGCCTTGGAACCGTCCAGGAATGCATCACCATTGGTCCCAAGCCAGGTGATGTCTCGGGCCCGACCGGATTGGTGGTTGCGATGCCATCAGTCTTGAAGAGTCCCATGGCCACCGCCTATGCCTTTGAGGAGGATTTTCAGGCGGCCGTTGTCGTCCCGACGACGAGGCGGCCGGGGCTGGCTCGCACGGGAATGGGCCGATCTCAGGTGGACGAAGCCGTGAACCTGGTCGAGGCGATCCACGAGATTGATGAGAATCGGGTGGCGGTCAACGGCTTTGCGGATGCGGGTTTGGATGCCTGGGACCTGGCCTTGCGGCGTCCGGGCCTGTTCTCTGGCGCTGCCGTCGTCGGTACCGAAATGCCCATGCAAGACGAGAGCCCGCTTTGGACCAATGGTGCTTCGTTGGATCTCGTCTATCGACACGGCGAGGATGACCCGACGATTACCGAGGATTTTGCTGGCAGACTCGAGCAGTCACGACGCGGTGCTTCGGCTCGGACGCAGGTTGAAATCATGCCGGAGTTCGATCGATGGTGGGGTGCCAAGACGATCTCGGACGACACGATGACGAGTTTCCTGTTTGGCGGTGATGCGAACCAGGCTGACGGTATTCAGATCGACATGGTCCAGGATGCCTCGACTCGGCCGCATTCAGACCAATGGGCAGTGATTCACCAGTGGATTGATGATTCAAGGCCGGGCCGTGTGCAGGCCAAGATCGTCGGCAGCCAAGCGGTCATCAGAACTGACAATGTGCACGAAATCCTGCTCCGCGGGGCGCCGCTGATGTCGGCAGCTCCATTGCAGGTCGATATTGACGGGTCCACGCTGGAACTCGAATCAGAAGCTCAGGAAGCCTGTCTTCAGAGGGGCGATGACGGATGGCGGCTGGCAGATGGTTGCAACGTGACCGGAAAGACCAGTCTTCGCAGTTGCTACGACGACATCTACCGTCGGCCATTGCTCCTGGTGTACGGAACTGCCGGTGATGACCTGTCAACTCGTGAGTCCTGGGCGAAGGCACGATATGACGCAGAGCAGTTCTGGAACATTGCTGATGGGCCTTCTCACATCGTGGCTGACCGTGACATGACTGACGAACTTCTGACGGGTCGAAATGTCATCCTGTATGGAAATGCGGATTCCAACGTGGCCTGGAGCAAGTTGATCGGCGAGAGTCCGATCGATGTGCGGGCTGGTTCAGCGACCATCGGAGACCGTGAAATGGCGGGCGATGACATCGTCGTGTGCTTCGTTCGGCCACTGGCTGGCGATCGAGCAGGACTCGTGGCTGCGGTCGGCACCAGCGGGCCCACGGCCCGCCGGATGGCATACCGGCTGCCGATGACGGATCCCATGCAGGACCTTCCTGACTGGATGGTGGTCGACCGGGCCGGCATGGCCGCTGGCGCCGTCGAGTCCGGGCGATTTGATCGGGACTGGTCACTGGCTGGCCGTCAGTAGCGACGTCTCTGGTCGAAGGATCTCCGCCCGGTAAGCCTCGAGTAGGGCAAAAGATCAAGAAAGCGGCCTATTTCGATAAGCTGCTGTTATTCAATGGCTTGTGCTGTCTCGCCCGAAATCCGAGGCGGCCATGCACACCATTGCCAGTATTGCCATGCTTACCAGGCTCAAAGGGTTAACCAATCTTACGAAGTCGCCGCCAACTCAATAAATGCGGTGCCGCCTGTATTTACGGCCACCTCACGCCGAATGAAGCAGTGGATTTACCGAAGCATTAGGTAGTTCCAGGCATCGATTCAAGTTCAGGTTGGTGTGTTGTAAATGGTTTATTAACAATGGCTTGACGGTTTCAGATTGGCTTGAGTCGTCCCCCTGCATTCGATACATAAGGAACTCGGAAGAGGGCCTAAGAGGCCTTTGGCAGGATCAGGGCAGTTCCGTTGGAACTCCCGTGTGGGGAAGGCGAGGGGCAGATAGAGATGATTCGTAAGCCAGTACAGACAAGCAGTATTCGCATTGTGGCTGCAGCGTTGGTACTAACGTCGTCGATGCTCGCGATTGCGGAGGAGCCTGATCCGAATCCGCTGCCGCGTGACGATGGCACCTTTCTCTGGTTCGTTGGAAACGACACCCAGTACCCCGTGATCCAGGACGCTCTTGATGCCTGCTCCGACGGTGATGAGATCGTCATCAATCCGGGGCTCTATGTCGAGAGCCTCGAAGTCGTTCGGAACGATGTCACGATCCGGCCGATCTGCCTGCCGGCAGGAGTGGCGCCCAATCCGACGCGGCCGCACTGGGCCGAGGTCGTCTTCTGGAATCCCACGGAGGGATTCAATAACGCCAATGGCTACGCGATCCGGATGACGGGTGGCATGAACACCTACGTTGGCGCGCCTCGCCAGATCACCGAGCTCCGTAACGGGTACATGGCACCTACGGTTGTCGTGCCCGGCGAGTACTCCGTTCCCGCGGGTACGCCGGCGGTCTTGACAACTGACGTGACGGTGTACACGCTCGGTGTATTGGGTGATCCCTGGAATGGAGCGGCGCCCAACATCGGACCGTTCGCCAATTCACCTCGTCGTCCAGCGATCGAGTTCTGGAGCCGATCGATTGATAATGTTGCCGTGTATTCGACTGATGGCCAGGGCACGTTCAGCTACTGTGGTATCAGTTCGGATAGCGGATATGGTGGCGGTGCCATCCTGACAGGTGACTCCAATTCCACCCAGTTCGTGAACTGCAATTTCAACGCTACCTATGCCAACGGCGCTCCGCTTCGGTTGGCGGATGGCACGCTCGGGCCTCCAGTCAACGTCATCACGATCGAGGGTGGAGCCCCGCAGTTCATTCATACCTGGGTGGACAGTAACCTCGCCGGTGCCAACAGCGATGGTGTGATCCTGGATGTCGGCAGCAGGACCGTATGGAATCGATGTGTCTTTTCCCGGAACATGGCTCCGACTTGCCTGGGTACCTATGTCTGTCGATCTGGCACGCCGAATTTCGAGCGGTGCCGCTTCCAGGAGTTGTGGTCCTGGCGTGGGACGGTCTATTGGGACTCGACAGGTGTCCAGAGCCCTGACGGCATGAACTTCCACCTGTGCAATTTCATTCGGTGTCGAACATCGGATCTCCAGTATGGGGGCGTTGCGTGGGTAGACTGCGATGACTGTGCAGGGCAACCACCACGCATCCTGTTTGACGAAGTTGGCTTTTCCGACAACCAGAACGCCAACATCAGCCCTCTGACCGCAGGCCTGGTTCCACCTGCTCCGCCGGCGGCACCGACCTTCCCGGTCCCGGGGCTTCCGGCTGGTGTTGCTTCGTACTGGACGCCGTATGACATCTGGACGCCGTACTTCCCGAGATTCAGGATCGGTGCCAACCTGGCCTACGATGCGCCAGTCCTGATCGCGGACGTGCTCCAGGGCCCGGCAGGGGATATCAATGGCGACGGCGTGGTTGACGATGCTGACCTCGAGGAAATGCACGAGGCACTCGGGACCTGCGTGGTCGATACCGACCTCAATGGGACGATTGACATCGACGACCTCCTGGGCGTCCTGGGTTCATACGGCTCTGTCTGTCCGTGAGTCCTGGTTGATCTGGCCAAGCAGGCCCGCTTGGCTCGGGCATCGGGATCCCCGACGGAGGTGCCTTCTGGAGGCACCACCGGCCCATCCTGAAGGCGGGTTTGGCCCTGGAAGCCAGGCGGATAACCTCCGGATTCCGTGGATAGCGGCTTCGCGGCCGGGCTTGTCTGATTGGGCCATTACACCATTCTGAACAGTGATTTAGCGATATTTCTCCATCAAATTGACTGCCTGCTGACCTGCTTTCCTAAATTACCCTTCTTGCCAGACCTGCTCAGTTAACCCAACGCCCGCAACTTCGTTGGTTGGCGAAAGCCACTCCCTGGATGCGTTTCCTTGCGAGTGATGGTGGTGCCTCATCACATCCGACTCCTTATGCCTAGCTAGGCCCAGTCAATACCCACGAGAGTCGGATTTGTAAGGCCAGTTGCAGCAATTATTTGCGCGAATTTCAAGCTTGAAGGCCCTGGTTTGCACTGGTAATACAGGCAATTCACAAAGGCCTGCGGGCCTTGGTCGCCATGGCCTCTTGGGAAGCCGGAGGGGTTTGGCTGAGACAGGTTGGCAGGTAGCAAGGGGGATCGAGAGATGTGGAGGGGGCGGGGACCAAGGCGGTAACGCTGGCCATGGCGGTGAGTGCCACCGTGGTGGCAGAGGTCCCGGACCCCAATCCGCAACCACAGCCTGATGGCACGAACATCTGGTACGTCGGCAACGACACCCAGTACCCCGTGATTCAGGACGTCCTCGATGCCTGCTCGGACGGGGACGAGATCGTGATCTCCGAGGGCCTCTACGTCGAGAGCCTGCAGATCATCAGGAATGACATCACGCTTCGCCCATTCTGCATGGACCCCCTGCCTGCGGCTCCGCCGCTTCCGGCGGGAATCGGACACTGGGCGGATGTCGTGATCTGGAACCCCACGGAGGGGTTCAATAACGCCAACGGTTACGCCATCCAGATCACAGGCGGCAACAACACCTACATCGGTGAGCCGCGGCAGATCACCGAGTTGGACAACGGGTACATGGTGGAGACCCTGGTTCAGCCGGGCGAGTGGAACCCGGCTCCCGTGATCGCGAGGCAGCCATCACTGATCACCCGTGAGCAGCTCCAGGATCCCAGGCTCGCCCGAAAGGCGATGACCTTCTGGAGCCGGTCCATCGACAACGTCGCCGTGTATTCGACCAACGGAACCGGCACCTTCCAGAGCTGCCTGTTCACCTCGGACAGTGGCTATGGCGGTGGTGCCACCATCGTGGGCGAGGCCAATCGGACGGAATTCGTGAAATGTGAATTCAGCGAGACCTTCGCCACGGGAGAGCCACTGCGGCTGGCGGATGGATCACTGGGACCACCCGTAACGGTGATCACGATTGAGGACGGGATGGCCATGTTCCTCGATTGCGATATCCGGAACAACTTCTCCGGTGGCCCTGACGGCATTGTCTTCGACACGAATGGACGAGTGCATTGGGATGACTGTCGGTTCGTCGGCAACAACGCCGTTACGTCAGCAGGGACCTACGTGTGCAAGGGCGGAACGCCCACCTTCACGCGGACTCGATTCGAGGATTGCCTGTCCTGGATGGGGACCATTCACTGGGATTCCACCGGGCTGGTCGGGCCCGAAATGATGCGGTTCATCCAGTGCAACTTCATTCGATGTAACGCGTCCGACCTGATGCGTGGTGCGGTCGCATGGGTCGTCTGCGATGACTGCGAGGGCGCACCGCCGCTGATCCTGCTGTCCGACTGTGGATTCCGGCAGAACCAGCAGATGCTGTCACCTCCAGGCGGCTGGACGCCATTCGACGTGTGGACGCCGTACTTCCCGAAGTTCCGTATCGGGAATGACCTGAGGTTGAACGGATTGGTGCCGGGTGTGTCGGTGGACAATGACGGGATTCCCGGTGACCTGAATGGTGACGGCCTCGTGGACACCGTGGATCTCGATGAACTGCTCACGATCCTGGGGTCCTGTACCTATGACGGTGACTTCAACGGTGTCGTGGATATCAATGATCTTCTTGGTCTCATCGCTTCCTATGGGGTGATGTGCCAATGAATGACCGGGGGAACAACAACGCTTCGATGCCGGGGAGAGATCCTCGCTTCATCGATGCCGCGACGGTTGCACGCGGGGCCTGCCCCGTTGCGGCCTGTCCTGCTTCCCCCCAGGGGCCGGGTGCTCAAAGCCCGGGCCAATTGTCTGGATGTACGTGGGGGGGGGAATCGTTTTCCTTCCGTTCCCGTTTGCAGGTGCTGAACTGATCACGGTGACGGTTCAGCCAACTCAAAACGGTTGCATATCACGCGTGTATGCAACGAGAGGAGATCGAGAGAGATGATGTACAAGAAGACACTTGCAGCCATTGCGGCGACGGCGATTGCAGGAACGGCCCTGGCTGAGTTTCCTGACCCCAATCCCCGTCCCAATCCTGACGGAACCAACACCTGGTACGTCGGCAACAATACCCAGTACCCGGTGATCCAGGACGTCCTGAATGCCTGTGCTGATGGCGATGAGATCGTGGTCAATGCCGGCCTCTATGTCGAGAGCCTGGAGATCGTCAACAACGATGTGACCCTGCGTCCGTTCTCGACAGCCGCCGGCAACGAGGCTGGTGGCGTGCCCCAGTGGTCGGATGTGGTTTTCTGGAATCCCACCGAGGGTTTCAACAATGCCAACGGCTACGCCATGCGGATGACCGGTGGCGACAACACCTATGTCGGTGAGCCTCGGCAGTACACGGAACTGGCCAACAACTATGAGTCGCTGACCATCGTTCCGCTTCTGAACACGACGACCTATGCGAACATCGGCAATGCCAACACCTCGGCCATCACGCTCGGCACGCCTGCTGGTTCGAACAATGGCGGTGGTGCCCAGGCCAAGCCGGCTGGCATGACTTTCAGCTTCGAGAGCCGATCCATCGACAACGTGGCGATCTACTCCACCGATGGTCGTGGCACGTTCCAGCGTTGCTACATCAGTACCCAGAATGGGTACGGTGGCGGCATCATCTGCACGGGTGACGACAATGAGACGCAGTTCGTTTCCTGTACGCTCGACAATCTCCTGGCTACCGGCAACCCACTGATGCTGTCCGATGGCACGACGGGGCCGGGCTGCAATGTCATCACGGTGACGGCTGGTCGGCCGATGTTCCTTGGTGCAGCCGCGAATTGTGCGAATGATCCCCGGGCCGTCTTTACCGTCGGTGCGACGGCTGGTCGTACCCAGAACTTTGCTGGGCCCGAGGGCATCATCAGCGTCGTTGGTGGCCGGCCCGTCTTTGACGGCTGTGATGTCATTGCCAACTTTGCACCTACAGCCGATGGCACGATCATGGTGTCCGGTGAATCCCGTACCAACTTCGCCCGCTGCAACATTGCGAACAATACCTCGCGATTCGGTACGTTCTACTGGGATGCTGCTGGTCAGATTGGTCCGGAATACTGCAACTTCATGCGATGCAACTTCACCAACAATGCCACCGCCAACCAGGCTGGTACCGGCCAGATGGCTGGCGGCATTGCCTGGTGTGATGGCATGGCGTATGGCTCTGCCCCCCTGCTTCGGTTCTCGGAGTGTGGCAGTTCGGGCAACAACGGTTCGCCCGCCAATAGCGGCTATCAGAACACCACGGCAGGCGCCAACGGTGGCTTCCAGGATGTCACGACCGAGTGGTTCCCGATCTGCCGGATCGGTGCCAACTGGATGACCGCAGCTCCCAGCCCGATCACCAGTGCTCCTAGTGGTCTGCCGGGTGACATGAACGGCGACGGCGTCGTTGACGTGAGCGACATGTACGAGATCCAGTCGGTTCTCGGGACGTGCCAGTTCGATGGCGATCTCAATGGCGTGATCGACGTCAACGACCTGCTTGGCATGCTGGCGAGCTACGGTGGCCCCTGCCAGTGATACAGCCTTGTCACGTCTGACGTGATGATCTGACAACCGGCTGACTGATTTCAGCTTGTGGCCCCGGCCCGCCTCCCCCGGCGGGCCGGGGTTTTCGTTGTGGGACCCGAAGGGCTTGTGGGCACCGGTTCTGGGGGCCTGCTACGAGTCACTAGGGACTTTTTTTAACCATTTTCAAAAAGGCGACATAAGAGGCTGTCAGACAAGTATTTAGGGCAATTTCGACCCCGCCCGATTTGTCGGTGTCCACCTCCAGGGGGATGGTGCCAACTCGGGCGCAGCTTAACTGGCTTGCCTGGTCCAACTAGATCGCGTGGATTTGTTGCCTTGATTGACTTGAATGATCACCCCCGACGTGGGGCCTGTGGGCGGGTGGCGAGTGCCGATTCCAAAGTGAA
>JAKVBX010000027.1 GCA_022446795.1 Phycisphaerales bacterium | reverse complement strand
CTCCCGACTCCCCCATTGTGGCAGCCTGGCCACCAGGATCAACACCCAGCCCGGCATCTCCGCCCTCCTGCCCCCCCTTTGCCCCCCCTTTCCCCCCCGTGGCCCTGTGGCAGCACCGAGAAGGTCGGTGGACATCAACGCAGAACGCCAGGAATGACAAGCCCCTGTCCGGTTGCCACGGTGGACAACACAGGACAGGGGCATGTTCAAGAGCGGGCGAGCGGACTCGAACCGCCAACATTCAGCTTGGAAGGCTGACGCTCTACCATTGAGCTACGCCCGCGTGACAAGGCGGCATAGTACCGCCACCGGCCGATCCATTCCGCATCACACCGGGCCAGCCGCCCCACCACGAGAAATGTGCGTGAATTTCGACCTTCCCGCTTCCCCCGACCCCCCCCCTGGGCTAGGTTTTCCGCTGGAACCCCCGGAGCCCGGGAAGGATCCATCCCCACATGTACTCCAGATCTCTCGCTCCCCGTGCCGGGGCGGCTGTCGCCATGTTCTGCCTGGCGACTGTCGGCCTGAGCGATGTGCAACCGACCATTGACTACACGACGGCCACCATGGCCCAACACCAACCGGAGCCGTGGAGAGCGGCGCCGGATGGGCCACCCTTCCAGCGGCCCGACTTCTCACGCGCCAGGCCGATGATGCCGGCCACCGACGGCCCGAACGGGCGAGCCATCAACCCCTCGATGGACCTGTCGTTGCATCGACTCTCGACTGATGTCACCGAGATCCTCGGCCCACCAACCCCCCTGCCCGGCACCGCCAACGGCGCCACGCGACCAGGTTGGGAAGGCCGGGGCAACGAACCCGACCCCCTCAACCGAACCTTCAATCAACTGGCCCTCTCCACCAACCCCAATGGCTTCCCCGCCAGCACGACGTGCAAGTTGTTCCTGTCCTTCACGGACATCGCGGGCACCAGTTACACCGCGGTGGGCTCGGGCATCATGATCGACTCCGAGACCGTCCTCACGGCCGCCCACTGCCTCTACATCGGCCTCTGGGATACGACCGGGAACAACACCTTCGTCGTCGTCAATGACTTCGTGGACTCGATCCTGGTAGTCCCCGCGACCCACCAGGGCTCGGATGGCTACGGCGAGATGTGGGGCGAGTTCGTCCTGGCCCCCACCGCGTACACGGACTCCGCCAACAACTTCCCCAATGGTGACTTCGACTTCGACATCGGCGCCATCGCCGTCACGCGAGCCGGTGGCATGCTGACCCAGTGGCTCGGTACCAGTTGGGGAGACAGTTGCAACACGACGCTCTCGCGGACCTACTTCAACAACAGCTACCCGGCTGCCGACTGTGACAATGGCGGCCCCCTGCACAACGGACAGGACATCTACTTCTGGTCTGGACAGTTCGACCGTTGCCAATCCGATACCCAGATGGAAATCACCACGGCCTCGGGCTGCCTCACCACGACCTGGGGCGGCATGAGTGGAAGCGGCGCCTACTACTTCGACGGCAACGGCAACCGGGTCGTCGATTGTGTCTGCAGCAACAAGCTGAATGACAACAGCTCCGCCCGATACGTCAAGATGTGGCAGTCCATCCATGACAGCATCGTCACCGACGTCTTGATGGACCGTGGACGCGGGTTCGAGTTCGACATGCAGGCCCTGAACCTCAGCCAGGGCGGCGCGAGGTCCATCACGGCGACCGCCGGGGACTCGCTCTCCGGGCTCACGTTCCTGTCAACAAACCCAACGATGTCAGCCAGCAACAACCAATCCTGGCCACTCACGGTCCATCTCTCGTCGAATGACTGGATCGCCGAATCGGACCCCGTCATCGCCAGTGGCAGTTTCACCGGCGCGATGGGCCCGATGTTCGGGCACTGGGTCACCCTGAATGACATCGAGATCCCCCTGGATACCCCCTCGGGCACGTACTACGTCGGCGTCATCGTCGATGACCTGACGACTGACGAGGCGGAGCCGTTCAATGACGCGACCAGCGGCTGGGATGCGATGGAAGTCGTCGTGTCCGGCGTCGTCGATCTCCAGGCCAACTCCGTCCGATCAGAGACCGATCCGATTCATTCCGGAGAGACCATGCTGGTGGTCTTCAACTACCGCAACAACGGTGGCCAGTCGACCAACACGGCCACGGCGACCATCACCCTCTCCAGCAATACCACGCTCGATGATGACGACGTGCCCCTGGGTACCGTGACCCTGCCCCCGATGCCCGCCGGTGACTGGGTCGATGCCCAGTACCCGTTCCAGGTTCCGGACACGCTTCCGTATGGCCACTGGTACCTGATCTTCGAAGTCCACCAACCCGGGGACCACGATCCGACCAACAACATCGTTGTCAGCACCGGAACGGTCTTCAATGACACGGCCCCCGACAATGACGATTGCGCCGACGCGATCTTCATCAGCGACGGCCTGATTCCATTCTCGAACATCGACGCGACCACGGACGGTCCGCAGACACCCGGATGCGGCCTGGGCATCCAGGTCAACGAGGACATCTGGTTCACCTACGAGTCCACCACGCGAGGCACGCTGACGGTTTCGACCTGCGAGTCCCTCGGGGGCAGTGCCGACTTCGATACCAAACTGGCCATCTATGCCGGCGGCTCCTGCGATGAACTGGACATCCTCGCCTGCAATGACGACGACTCCGCCAACGCGTGCGGCCAGGCCCCCGACTGGCAGTCGACCATCACCATGGCGGTCGACGTCGGTGACACCCTCCTGATCCGATTGGGTTCATACGGCTCCGGCAACACCGGAAGCGGCACGCTCCTGGTGGATGCCCGGCCCGACAATGATGACTGCGCCGACGCCTTCGTCCTGGATGGGAACGACTGGACGGTCTACACCACCGTCGAGTCCACCACCGACGGGCCGACGCATGACGAGTGCGGCGTGACCTCGCAGGACGTCTGGTACCGGATCACGGCCCCCTGCACCGGGCTGATGACNGTCACCAACTGCAACCTGACCGATCATGACTCCGAACTGGTGTTCTACCGGGGCACCTGCGGCGACCTGGTCTGGATGGGCTGCAATGACGACGGCGACGGATGCAACGACGGCACCTCGAAGATCGTCTCCATGGTCTACGAAGGTGAGGACTACCTCGTCCGGGTAGGCGGAGCCCAACCCGGGGATACCGGGGTGGGCTTCCTCTGGAATGAGTGCACGCTCCTTCCAGGCGATCTCACCGGCGACGGCATCGTGGACATCAACGACCTCCTGGCGCTCCTGGCCGCCTGGGGCTCCAGCGACGAGACCGCGGACCTCGATGGCTCCGGCACCGTTGATATCAACGACCTGCTGATGCTGCTGGAACTCTGGGATCCCTGAACCGGGGCCTGCTGACCCCTGGTTCATCATTGAGGCACAACGGCGGGCTCGGTACACTTCGCGCACATGCCCGAGCCCGCTGTTGCCACCTCAGACGCGCCCCTGGCACCCGTTCACCCACGGCACCACTCGTGGAAGCGGATCCTCATCCGAGCCCTCCTGCTGCTGGCTGTCGTCGGGCTGATCGCCGTCTTCTATATCTATGTGCTCGAACCGAGCATGCCCGCCATCGAGCAGTTCGTGAAGGACATGGGCCCCTGGGGACCGGTGGCCTTCATCGCCATCTTCTTCGTGGCCACGATGATCTTCCTGCCCGAGTCCATCATCGCGATCGCCGGCGGAACCCTGTTCGGGCTCTGGTGGGGCTGGGTCTGGGTCGTGGTCGCCGGCACTATCACGGCCGCCTTCACCTTCGGCATGGTCCGCCTGTTCCTGCGCAAGCCGATCAATCGGGCCATCTCGCGACACCCCAAGCTCTACGCCGTCGAACAAGCCACCGGACACGCCGGGTTCAAGATCCTCTTCCTGCTGCGGCTCGCACCGGTCAACTACTCGATGCTGAACTACCTGGGCGCCGTGAGCCCCTGCCGGTTCCGCTCGTTCATGTTCGCCTGCCTCGGCATGATCCCCGGCAACTTCTCCACCGTGTACATGGGCTACATGGCGAAGCACACGTCCGACCTGGCGAAGAAACTCAAGGAAAACGGACACAAGCTGCCGCCTGGTGATTCCCTCGTGCATGAGATCACCCTGTATGGCGGATTGGTCGCCGCCATCATCGCCAGCCTCGTCGTGGCCCGAGTCGCCGTGAAGGCCATCCATCGCGAGTCCGCCAAGCACCAGGCCGCCCTGGCCCAATCCGGCTCGGAAGCGGCCCCTGGCGAGACATCTTGACCGGATGCCTGATGAGGCATTGATCAAGCCTCGATCCGGGGTTAGGGTGAAGCGAGAGGATTGAGTCGCGTGGCATCGCTGCGCCCAGAGAGAGGGAGAACTCACAGATGGACCTCAAGATTCCGTTCGGTATCGCTGTTGCGATCACGACCTGCACCGCCGGTGCCGCCATGGCACAGGCAGACTTCGCCGGTGACAACACCGTCCCATTGATCCAGGTCGACACCCTCGACTTCGACGCTCTCGCCCGCGAGGACGTCCTGCGCGAGGAAAACGGTCTCCCTCCACGCTACGCCGTCCCCCATGCCGTCCGGACCGGACCGGCCTTCGAGGGCACGTGGACGCAACCGGATGCCGACACCTGGCTCTGGCAACTGCGTGTCGCCTCACCGGACTGCCTCTCCATCAACCTGGCCTTCGAGCACTTCATCATGCCCGAGGGGGCCGTGATGACCATCAGCTCGCACGACGAGCGATTCTCCCTGCAACCGATCACCTCGCTCGACAACAACCCGGACAACCAGTACTGGACCCCGCCGGTCCCGGACTCGGAAGTCCTCATCTCCATTGAGATGGATGCCGACGTCCGACCCTTCGTCGAGAACGGCATCGTCCTCACCAGCATCAATGTCGGCTACCGCGGCTTCTTTGACGGCGCATTCGATCATGCCGACCGGTCCGGCTCCTGCAACTACGACGTGGAGTGTGACGAGGCCGAGGGCTGGGAGAACGAGATCTCCTGCGTCGCCGTGATTTCAACCGGTGGTTCCACCTTCTGCACCGGCTTCATGGTCAACACCCACAGGAACGACCGCACACCGATGTTCATGACCGCCAACCACTGCGGCGTGAACTCGGGCAATGCGGCCTCGCTGGTCACGTTCTGGAACTACCAGGACCCCGCCGATGGGCCACTTGACTGCCCCGGCAATGCCAATGACAGCAGCAGCCAGGACCAGTACCTCACCGGGTCACAGTTCCTGGCGTCCTACAGTCCCTCGGACTTCACCCTCGTCCGGCTGAACCAGTCGCCACCACAGGAGTGGGAGATCTCCTTCTGCGGCTGGACCGCCGAAGATGTCGCCACCGAATGGTCCGTCGCCATTCACCATCCGGCGACCGACCACAAGCGATGGTCGATCGACTATGAACCGTCCGAGATCTACGGCTACAACGGTCCTGGCACCACGCATCTCCGCATCCTGGACTGGGACCTGGGAACGACCGAACCGGGCTCCTCCGGCTCCCCGGTGTTCGACCCGAATCATCGCGTCGCCGGCCAGTTGCACGGTGGCTATGCCGCCTGCGGCAATGACCTGGAAGACTGGTACGGTCGCTTCGCGGTCTCATGGAACAACGGCCTGAGTCAGCATCTCGATCCGGACAACACCGGCCAGCTCGTCTGCGACACCCTGCCGGGCGTCGGCATGAGCGTCACGCCCAGCGGACTGGTCGAGCACCTCTGCTCGACCGGCTGCCCGGACGTCGAGCCCAGCCAGGTCGTCTACACGATCGCCAACAACTCACCCGACTCGATCGAATGGTCTGCCGCCATCTATGGCAGCCACGGTCGCGGCTTCCCCTTCCTTGACATCATCGGACCCAGCTCTGGACTCATCGCTCCCGACGGCACGGTTGACCTCGTCGTCGAGGTGATCGATGTCTCCGACTGGAGCGATGGCGTGCACACCGCCGAGGTCCGGATCCTGGACGAGACCAACGAACTGGAAATCAGCCGCGAGCATGTCCTGGAGATTGGAACGACACTGGTCGACCTCCAGCCCGGCTTCGACTTCGAGGCCGGCGGACCGCTCGGTGGCCCCTTCCCGACGACGCAGTTGTACACCGCCACCAGCCTGCGGCCCACGCCCACCACGGTGACCGTGACGACCGATGCCAGTTGGATCAGCGTCAGCGAATCCGAGTTCACGCTCGATGGCACCGGCGACAGCCAGGGCATCGTCGTGGGCTTCAGCAGCGAGGCGGATGACCTGGCCGCCGGCCTCTACGAAGGCACGGTCACGTTCACGAACGAGACCGACCCCACGATGCCGACCCAGACCCGGCTCGTCACCCTGGACGTCGGGCGATACACCTACGTCGCCACGGATACCCCGATCGCCATCCAGGACAACTCGGAATTCACCAGCACGATCCAGGTGAATGACAGCTACTGCATCGCTGATGTCAATGTCGAGATGGACATTACCCATACCTTCATCGGCGACCTCGAGGTGATCCTGACCTCGCCACAGGGCACATCGGTCGTGCTCCACAACCGCACGGGCGGCAGCGCCGACGACATCGTGGTCCTCTATGACGACGATGGCGGTGGAACGGTCCCGGATGGCCCGGGCCTGCTCGACGACCTCTACACCGAGGGCGTCACGGGAACCTGGTCACTCCTGGTTCGCGACAATGCCGGTGCAGACGTCGGCACGCTGAATGCCTGGGCCCTCAAGATCGCCTCCACCGGCGACACCTGCCCGCCCTACTGCGAGGACATCGAGCAAGCCACCGATGAGAACGTGCCCCTGGACATCACGCTCCTGGGCTATTCCGTCGAAGGCAACCCGCTGGACTACATCATCACCTCGCTGCCCAACGACGGCGTCCTCCGCGATCCCAATGGCGGCACCATCACGAATACGCCATACACCCTGCTCGCCCTTGGCGACGTGGTGACCTACGACCCGGACAACGGCTACGTCGGCCCTGACCAGTTCACCTACAAGGTGGATGACGGCACCAGTTCCGAGGAAGCGATGGTCATGGTCAGCGTCGGGCAGCCGCCCAATCCCGACAACTGTGACTCGGCCTTCACGGTCGGCAACGGCGTGTTCGAGTTCGACACGACCGAAGCCACCACGGACGGTCCCTCGCACGCGGACTGCCAGTTCGATGGCCAGACCTACAACGACATCTGGTACCGCTACATCGCCTGCGATGACGGCACCCTGTCCGTGAGCACCTGCGACGCCGCCGACTACGACACCGACCTGGTGATCTACGACGGCGACGACTGCAACAACCTGAGCCTCCTGGGCTGCAATGATGATGCCGACGGCTGCTCCGGCTACACGTCAGCCCTGTCCGTCCCGGTCAGCCGGGAGCAGGTCTACCTCATCCGCGTTGGCGGCTGGAACCAGGACGACTTCGGCACCGGACAGGTCACGATCGACGGCCCGGTCGACGACTGCAATGACGATGACTGCCCGGGCGATGCCACCGGCGATGGCGTGGCTGACGTCAACGACATCCTCGCCGTCATCGATGCCTATGGCTCCAATGACCCGGATGCCGATCTCGACGGCGATGGACTCGTCGGCGTGAACGACATCCTGCTGCTGCTGTCCTGGTACGGGGAGTGCTAGACGCGATACCGATCCTCATCGGGGGGGTCCGCTGTGCTTGAAAAGAGAGGAACGACGACATGATTGGAATGATGACATTCGCTGCCGTGCTCACGGGAGGGATGACTGTCGCCACACCGGCATCGACCGCGATCGCCCCGAGCATCGCCCAACTGGCCATGCAGCGATCGGCGGGCACCAACATGGTGATCGAACCGGCGGATGACACGACGCACGTGTGCTCCTCCGGCTGCAGCAACCCGTTTCCCTCGCAGGTCATCTACAGCCTGCAGAACAACTCCGGAAACAACCTCGAGGTCCTGGTCTCCCAGGAAGCCGCCGAGGGCAGTCCGGAGTTCCTGCTCTTCAACGGGTCGGCCAGCCCGTACGCGCTGACCATCGATCCATGGGGATCCGCGGCCGTCACGGCCACCATCAATGACTCGATCAACTACTCCGACGGGATCTACAGTTGCGAGGTCACGTTCGAAGACCTCACCATGGAAGGATCGATTACCCGGACCCATACCCTGGAGATCGGGATCCCGACGGTCACGATCACGCCTGATGAGAATCTCAACAGTGAAGGTCCCGTCGGCGGCCCGTTCCCGGGAACCCGCCTGTATCGAGCGACCAGCAGTGGCCCCTCCAGCGTTCCGCTGCGCGTCACCGCGAGCGAACCGTGGGTGTCCATCAATGGACAGGCTGGCGAGTACGAGATCAACGTCCCGGGCAACGGCAGCTACGCCAACCTGAACGTCGGCATCAACTCGGCGGCCAACAGCCTCCCCGCCGGTGTCGCAACGGCCACGTTGACCTTCGACAATACGCACCCGCAGGGCGTCGGCGATGCCACGCGGACCGTCAAGCTGGTTGTCGGCCGGGAGATCTACCCCGGGACCGACGTCCCCCTCGCCCTGAATGACTATGGCGTCACCACCAGCGAGATCGAGATCACCGATGACTTCTGCACCGGCGATCTCAATGTCGCCGTCGACCTCACCCATCCCGCGGTCGAGGACATCGAGATCTCCGTCATCTCACCACTGGGCACGCAGGTCATCCTGCACAATCGAAGCCCCGGCAGCAACAACATCATCCGTCTCTACGATGACGACGGAACGGCCCCGGACGGCCCGGGTGAGCTCCATGACTTCTATCCCGAGGCCGCCATGGGAACGTGGCAACTCCGGGTCCGCGACCTGGCCGTTGACAACGAGGGCACGCTCAATTCGTGGTCACTCCAGATCGCCTCGACCGGGTCCACCTGCCCACCCACGTGCCAGGACATCGACCTCGTGATCGACCAGGACGAAACGGTCGACATTGAACTGATCGGGAACTCCTACTACGACAACCCGCTGTCCTACATCATCACCTCGCTGCCGGGAGATGCCGCGATCAGCCTGCCCACCGGCGGTTCGATCACGACCGTGCCCTATACGATCCCGGCCGGCGGCAACATGATCCGGTTCAATCCCGTGGGCACCTTCATCGGCGCCGACGGCTTCAGCTACATGGTTGACGACGGCACGCCTTCGCAGGAGGCACTCGTCTCGCTGAAAGTCGGACAGTTGCCGAACCCGGATGACTGCTTCGACGCCTACCCCATCGGGAATGGTCTCTGGGACTATGACACCACCGGCGCCACGACCGACGGCCCCGCTGATGAATCCTGCGAATTCGATGGCCAGACCTACAACGACATCTGGTACGTGTTCACCGCGTGCTTCGATGGAACGCTGATCGTCAGCACCTGCGGCACCGCCAACTACGACACCGACCTGGTGGTGTATGACGGGGATGACTGCAACAACCTGGTCACGCTGGGTTGCAGCGATGACGGCCCTGGTTGCCCGGACTACTCGTCCTATCTTGAAGTCCCGGTGATCGCCGAACAGTCCTACCTCGTACGGGTCGGCGGCTGGAATGCTGGCGATTCGGGCACCGGCGAACTGCTCATCGACGGTCCCGAAGGCGACTGCGGCGACGACCCACCGCCGCCTGATTGTCCCGGCGATGCCAACGGCGACGGGCTTGCGGACGTGAACGACGTCCTGGCCATCATCTCCGTCTACGGCACGAATGATCCGGACGGCGACCTGACCGGCGATGGCGTGGTCGATGTCAATGACATCCTGCTGCTGCTGACCTGGTTCAACAACTGCTGAGTCACCCTGCCCCCTGAACCCCACTGCCCTTCGCGACACCCCGTCGCGAAGGGCAGTCTTCTTTCGGGGGCCCGGCAGTGCTACCATGCGATGCTCGATGACGGGAGACGACATCCAACTCGACACCGTGTCTTCCACGGGGCTCACCCTGCAACCGCGGGTTCCGCTGTGCCAGGGCGACCTTCCACTGGACTGGTATGACGAGGCGTTTCGGCCCTACGCAGAGGAGTACCTCGCGCTGCCCGATCGCACGCCGGAAACCGTACTGCCGTGGCTGACCGGCTGGATGGAACCGGCCCTCGATCATTTCGGGGACGAACTGCTTCTCCTGGCGCACTTCTACATGGGCGGCGACATCGTCAAGCTCGTGGAGCGATACGGCGGCGCCGTCGCCGATTCCTATGCCCTTGCCCTCCAGGCCCGCGCCAACCCCCAGGCCCGGGTCATCGTGGAGTCGGCCGTGCACTTCATGGCCGAGACCATCGCCATCCTGGCCCGGGATGACCAGACCGTCTGGATCACCAACCCCAAGGCCGGCTGCACCATGGAGATGATGGCCAAGGACTGGATGGTGCTCCCCGTGGCCGAGCATCTCGTCAATCACTTTGGTGATGACCTGACGGTCATTTCCTACATGAACACGTCCGGCCGACTCAAGGCACTGGCCGGGCGCACCGGCGGCGCCGTGTGCACCAGTTCCAATGCCCATCTCGTGGTCGACTGGGCTCGCCGACAAGGACGACGAATCCTGTTCCTGCCCGATCATCACCTCGGCCGCAATACCGCCTGGCGACTGGGCGTGAACCTCGATCGCGTGGTGGCCCTGCCGGATCCCCGAACGCTGCCGACCGACTGGCGACCCGATACCGGCGCACTCGATGACGCCGAGATCATCCTGTGGGGTGGCTTCTGCGGTGTCCACACGGTCTTCACCGCGGAACAGGTGAACTGGTGGAAGGAACGGGACTGGACCGTGCTGGTTCACCCCGAGTCTCCCCTTGAAGTTGTCCAGGCCGCCGACGGCGCGGGAAGCACGGACTACCTGTGGAAGGCCATCATGGCCGCTGAACCCGGCAGCCGGATCGCCGTGGGAACGGAAGGCCACTTCGTTCGCAATGCCCGCGAGCAGGCCGCCTGCCGGAACGTCCAGGTCGAACACCTGGCCGACATCCCCGGCCTCTCCGGAACCGCCGGCTGCGGCTGCGCAACCATGAGCCGCAATGATCCACCCCACCTCGCCGGGATGCTGGACCTGCTCCGCCAGGGACAGGCACCGGATCTGAACCGGGTGGAGCCCGGCGATGTCATCGACGAACACAGTGGACGCCGAACGCGATTGGCCCCGGCCGAACGCGAGACCCTGAAGCGGGAAGCCGCGGCCGCACTGGAACGGATGATCACGGTCACCGAATCCGGACAGGAGACCTCCACATGACGACCGACCCCGATCTGCATCGCTGCCTGGTGGACGCCAATGTCGATCGCATTGCGCGGTACCGCTTCGATGTCGTCGTCCTCGGCAACGGTGCCGCGGGTGCGACCACGGCCCTGGCGGCAGCGGCACGCGGACTCCGGGTCGCCGTACTGGCCAAGGGCACGGGCACGGACAACAACACCAACTGGGCCCGAGGTGGCGTGGCCGCCGTGCTCGCCACCGAGGACACGTTCGAGTCCCATGTTCGTGACACGATGAGCTGTGGCGCCGACCTGTGCGAACCCCAGGTCGTGGAAGATGTCGTCCGGGGCGGACCCGCGGCCATCGAGCGACTGGTCCAACTGGGTGCCAGCTTTGATCGTTCCGGCAGCGGCGACCTCGCCCTGGGAATGGAAGGCGGGCACTCCAACCCACGCATCGTCCACGCCAATGGCGATGCGACCGGCCGGGCCATCCAGGCGGCACTGGATGCCGGACTGCATGGCACGGACCGGATCAGTCTCTTCGAGGATGTCTTCGCCATCGACCTGGTCGATGACACCGACGGGCGAATCATGGGGGTTCTCACCCGGCTCCCGTCCGGCGAACTGGCCTGCTTCCAGGCGGGCAGCACCGTCCTGGCCTGCGGTGGCGGTGGACAGATGTATCGCGAGACCACCAACCCGGTCCTGGCAACGGCCGATGGAGTCGCGATGGCCTACCGCGCCGGTGCCAGGCTTCGGGACCTGGAGTTCTTCCAGTTCCATCCCACCTGCCTCTACATCGCTGGCGCCGCCCGGGTACTCATCAGCGAGATCGTCCGTGGCGCCGGTGGCATGCTGCGAGACCGTCATGGCATCCGCTTCATGCCCGAGTATCACCCGGATGCCGACCTGGCGCCACGCGATGTCGTCAGCCGCGCGATCAGTGACCGGATGGACCAGACCTCCGACACCAACGTCTACCTGGACTTGACCCAGATCGATGGCGATCCCGACACGCTCTTCCCGACGATCTCGTCAACCTGCCGTGTCTTCGACATCGACATCACGCGGGACCTGATCCCCGTCCGCCCCGGCGCCCACTACATGATCGGCGGCATCGAGGCGGATACCCACGGGCGGACCTCGTTGCCCGGCCTGTTTGCTGTCGGAGAATGCGCCAGCACCGGTCTCCATGGCGGCAACCGCATGGGCTCCAACTCGCTGCTGGAAGCCCTGGTGCTCGGAACGCGGACAGGCGAGACGGTCGACGGCGATGCCCACGCCGAAGCCGCCCCACTACGCCGCCTGCTCCATCGACCATCCGAGACGTCGACCACCGATGTCCAGGTCAACGTGACGGACGTGCTCTATGCCATGAAGTCATTGATGTGGCGGGCCATGGGCGTGCGACGCAACGCCGGGGACATGACCGAAGCCTGTGACCGACTCGCCTTCTGGGCGACCGCGACCAGCCGCCTGGCCAGCCCCTCCCCCAGCGCCTGGGAACTGATGAACATGCTGACCGTCGCGCGGCTGTCCACGACCTGCGCCCTGGCCCGGACCGAATCCCGCGGGGCCCACTTCCGCCACGACTTCCCGGGTATCGAAACGCGGTGGCAGCGCCATTCAGTCGTGTCCACCACCCATTCGGCCGGAGTGCTCGGAAGCCCCGTGCTCACACACGAACCAATCGGCCGGTCGACGAACGCCCTGGCCGAAGCCTGAACCGACCAATGATCAGTCGGTCAGTTCCGCCTGGTCGCCCTCGTCGAATCCCCTCAGTTGGCGGGCCATCGCCCGACGTCGCACGCCCATGTCACCGACGGTCTTCTGGGCGGTCTTCAACTGCTTCTCCAGCGTGGCGATGACGCCGCCGAACTTATCGAACTCCTCCTTGACGCCTTCGAGCACTTTCCCGATCTGGGCGGAGTGTCGCTCGATCGCCAGCGTCCGGAAGCCCATGCGAAGACTGTTGAGGATCGCGGTCAATGTCGTCGGCCCGGCGGGAACGATGCGCTGCTTGCGGAGTTCGTCGCCAAGACCCTCCAGGCGAAGCACCTCGGCATAGAGCCCCTCGGTCGGCAGGAACATGATGCCGAAGTCGGTCGTATGCGGCGCCTGGACGTACTTCTCACGAATATCCGAGGCCGACTGCATGACGGCTCGCTTCAGGCCCTTCATGGACTGCGTCACGGCCTCGGCATCACCCTGGCTGGCCGCCTCCTGGAGGCGAGCCCAGTCATCCTGCGGAAACTTGGAGTCCACTGGCAACCAGAGGACATCGCCATGACCGCTGCCTGGCAGGCGAATCGCGAACTCCACCCGAGCGCCGGTACCGGGAATGGTTTCGACATTTCGATCGAACTGCTCGCTGGTAAGCAGTTCCACCAACAGGTTCTCCAACTGCACCTCGCCCCAGGTGCCCCGGGTCTTGACGTTGGCCAGCACCCGCTTGAGATCGCTGACATCAACCGCCAGGGCCCGCATCTCGCCGACCCCGCGCTGGACTTCCAGCAACTGCTTGTTGACCATCTCGAAGGACTCGGTGAGCCTGGTCTGCAGTGTCTTCTGAAGCTTCTCGTCCACGGTCAGTCGCATCTGCTCCAGCTTGCGCTCATTGCCCTCCTGGAGGGACTGCATCTGCTGGGCAATCGCCTGGTTGATGTCCGCCAGACGCTTCTGCGTGTCGGTGAGCAGTCGCTGTGTTTCCTTGGACAGCTGATCCAGCCCGGCCCGCTGCGACGTGCCCAGTTGGCCGACGAGTTCCGTCAGCGTCTTCTGGGTCCCGGCCAGGCTCTCGCGAATCTCACCTCGCAATTCCCGGCCGGACTTCTCGCCACCATCACGTCCCCGCTGGAACTCGTCCATGAACAGGCGTTGCAGGCGAGCCTCGGAGGCCTCCAGGGCCGTACCATCGACGCCCGACGAACCGCCCCCCTTCCAGGCCAGGACCAGGATCGCCACCACGGCCAGAAGCAGCAGAACCGCCAGCAGAATTTCCATGCCCGTCATACCTGGTGTCTCTCGCGGGAACCCCGATGAGGAATCCGAGTATATCCCGCTGGCATCTCGGCCTCCGGGTCGGGATACTCCCCTCCCCACCATGACATCGCCCCACCAGACCGCTTCAGTCCAACCGGCTCGTGTCACGGGTCGCACGGTCCTCCATGACTGGTGGCCGCTGGCTGCCAGCTGGGGACTGATGGGGCTCGAGATGCCGGCCATCAGCGTGATGCTGGGCCGACTGCCCGATCCCGAGATCAACCTGGCGGCCTTCGGCGGCATCGCCTTCCCACTGGGCCTGCTGGTCGAAGCGCCGATCATCATGATGCTGGCGGCCTCGACCGCCCTGAGCCGTGACCTGGACTCGTTCCTGAGGCTTCAGCGGTTCATGACGATCCTGGCGATCGGACTGACCGTGATCCACGCGTTACTCGTCTTCACACCGCTGTGGACCTGGGTCGTCATACCACTGCTGGACATTCCTGCGGAAGTCCAGGCGCCCGCTCGAGAGGCCTTCCTGTGGCTGCTGCCCTGGACCTGGGCCATCGCGGACCGTCGCTTCCGCCAGGGCATGCTGATTCGATTCGGCCGGCGAGAGGTCGTCGCCTTCGGCACGGCCATCCGGCTGATGGCAACGATCGGCACGCTGTTCTTTCTCGCAGAGATCGGCGTCCCCGGTGCGGTCGTCGCCACCGGCTCACTCTCCGCTGGCGTGATCGTCGAGGCGGCCTATGTCCGGTTCCGCAGCAGCCCCGTTGTCGCAGGACCGTTGCACGCCGCGCCGCCACCGAGCTCACCACTTCGGCTGGGCCGGCTGTTGAAGTTCTACATCCCCCTGGCGCTGACGCCGATTCTCATCCTCACGGCCCAGCCAGTGGCCTCGGCGGGCATGACTCGCATGCCCGAGGCCGTGGCCTCGCTGGCGGTCTGGGCCCCCCTTGGCGGCCTGACCTTCCTCTTCCGCAGCACGGGCATCGCCTACAACGAAGTAGTCATACGCCTGGCTGACTCGCCCGGAAGCATCCGGGCCCTGAGACGATTCGCCTGGATCGCCGGGCTCTCCTTCTCCGGCGTGTTCGTTCTCTTGGCGGTGACTCCGCTGGCCAAGGTCTGGTTCCGCGAGATCGTCGCCCTGGATGAGCCCCTGGCCCAGCTCGGGGTGTCAGCCCTGTGGATCGCGGCACCGGTACCAATCCTGACCTTCCTCCAGTCGCTCTACCAGGGCATCCTGGTGAATGCCCACCGCACCCGACCCATCACCGAATCGGTCGTGGTCTACCTGCTGATCACCGTGGTCGGCCTGGCCATAGGCGTGGCCTACGGGGGCTGGACAGGCCTCCTGGTGGCCATGGTGACCTATTCCGCCGCCAATCTCGGGCAGACCCTGTGGCTCTTCCTGAGGGCCAAGGACCTGCTCTCAGCAGACGGCCAATACAGCCCCCAGGACCCCATGGAGGCCCCTGAACCCGCCTGAGTTGCCTCCAAAGCCGGTTTTCTTCAGGCCCGCCCCCAAACGCGCGTTAGACTGACCTGCCTGTACCCGAATAGTCCCATTGATAACGAAAGTTATAGAGAGAGACCGACCATGATTCTGTCCAAGGCATGTACAGCCACTTTGGCTGGTTCCGCCATGGCCCTCGTGATGGGCCACGCAATTGCAGGTGAGAGTTACTGCACCTACGAAGGTCCAGACATCATCACCTACAAGGTCGCAGACACTTTCGGAAGTTACGACTGCGAGTTCTACGGTGAGGTTGATGGCGTGGGGGGCTTCGCCATCGCCAGCACGTCGGGTAATCCCGGCACGGAGGTCCACCAGTGGGCCGCCAGCGGCGACGGCACCAAGTCGCCCGTCATCGCGATGAATGCCTACCGACTGTGCAACGGCCGCTTCGAGCAGGTCGGCCTCAGTTGGCTGAAGCACTCCTTCTGTGCCGTCAGCGAGGCCATGTGCAACTGCCAGGGAACGAGCTGCGCCACGCTTGGTATCGGCTGTGCCGACACCTACTGGGCTGGCCTCAACGCTGATGCAGAAGCACCGCGTTCCGAGATCAACGCAACCACCGGCAAGTACGAGTACCCGTTCTTCCAGGCACCCTGCGGCTCCAACTCGGTCCGTGGCAAGCTCCAGATTCCGTTTGAAGATCGGAATCCATCCCAGAACCAGGACTGCCTGTACTTCTTCGAAGTCCAGTACGTCGCGGCCGATGCCGATCCGGACTGGGGCGCAGACGAGTACGACCACGACAACCAGTTCAACAACGTCTCCTATCGGCAGGTCCGGTTCACCAGCGCGACCAACACCTCGCCCATCGGCGACACCGTGGTCATGACCCCGGCCATCCAGGCCTGGGCCGACTACTCCGGCGCCACGGTCGCGCAGGTCTGGACACCCGAACTCAACGGTGACATCGGGCTCATGCACCTGGGCTACAAGGTGACCGACAATCTCGACGGCACCTGGAACTACCAGTTCAATCTCCACAACCAGAACTCCCACCGTTCCGGTGGCAGCTTCTCGGTCCCGATTGCCGAGTGCGTCAACGTCACCAACGTCGAGTTCCGCGATCTCGCCTACCACTCCTGCGAGCTCGTCGAGAGCGACGACTGGCAGGTGGACGTCACCAGCGATTCCGTCACGTGGTACTGCCCCGAGAACACCAACGAATGGGCCAACGCCCTTCGCTGGGGCAGCATGTACACCTTCAGCTTCGATGCCGACGCCCCGCCGAACTCCGGCCTGGCCACCATCGGCCTCTGGCGTGAGGGCGACGAAGGCGCCGGCGACAGCATCGATGCTGCCATCCGGGGTCCCCTGCCCGACTGCGAGGACTGCTTCGGCGACCTCAACGGCGACGGCGTGATCAACGTCAATGACGTGCTCATCCTGATCGCCCAGTGGGGCGGCAGCGGCGGCGACGTCAACAATGACGGCACGACCGACGTCAACGACCTCCTGGATCTGCTGAACGTGTACGACACGGCCTGCTGATCCAACGTCATTCACAATGACCCTTGACCGGGATGCTGCTGCCGCAGCATCCCGGTTTTCTTTTGCGATCATCATCCCATTCGAGTTGAAGTGACGGCATCACCATCTTCATGATGAACCGATGCCGATGCACCAGGGCGGTGGTGGCGTTTTGGCGGCAGGTGACCGAAGCCACATCACCCGCGGCTAGGCTGGACAGAGGCCTGGTCCACGCCCCGCGATCCCGAACCTGGACCCGGCACACCCACCGCGCTCCTCACGACGCAGGTCGGGCGATCAGGACGATGATCGCTGCTTTCCAGCCGGTCCCAGTTCGATTCGCCCGGCCTGCAGGTCGTCATCAGAACCAGAGCCCAGCAACAGGCCCACCCACCGCAGGTCATCGCTGTGCAGCAGGAGGATCTTCAGCAGCATGGTCAGCGGCACCGACAAGATCATGCCAATGGGCCCCCACACCCAACCCCAGAACACCATCGACAGGAAAACGACCAGGGTCGAGAGACCCAGGCGGCGTCCCATCAGGCGGGGTTCAACCAGGTTCCCGATCGAGATGTTGATCGCGATGTAGCACCCCGCCACGACCAGGGCCCAGCCCCAGCCGAACTGCACCAGGGCCAGTAGCACCGGCGGAATGGCGGCAATGATCGAACCCAGCGTGGGGATGTAATTCAGCAGGAAGGCCAGCAGCGCCCAGAGCACGGGATAGTCGACACCGATGATCCAGGTGGCCAGGCCAGCCAGTACGCCCGTGACGAGGCTCAACTGCGTCTTGACGGCCAGGTAGGTCCTCAGGTTGGTCAGGGCCCGCTGGTACTCGGACAGGTCGGACGAGTCATCACCGATCATCGCCCGCACCTTCTTAGGCAGGATGGCCGCCTCGCAGAGCACGAAGATGACGGTCAGCATGATGAGCAGCGTGTCCGAGAGCAGCCCGGCCAGGGCCGACAAGCCACTGCTGAGCACCCCGGTCACCGTGCCCGCATCCAGTTGCTCCCGGAGGCGAGACAGGCTGATCTCGATGCCCTGGCTATCCAGCCAGTTGGTAAAGGACGCCAGGGGCTGGTCGAGCGTTGCCTCGTACTTCGGCAGGTTCTCCTGGAAGGACGAGATCGAGGCCGACACGAAATACGAGAGCACCAGGAACCCCGCCAGCACGCAGATGAACACGAGGACGATGGCCAGGCCCATGCGGACGCCATGGCGTTGCAGCCAGTTCACCGGCGGAATACAGATCACGCCGATGAAGAAGGCCGTCAGGATGGGAACGAGCACCGCCCCCGCTTCACGCAAGCCGGCGATGATGATGACCAGGCACGCGAGCAGAAGCAGGCTGCGAAGTCCGACATTCTGATCCGGTGTCCTGGGCATGCCGGGATCATATCGAGTGGCTACTGCCCGAGGTCATCCCTCGCTGGACTGGGTGTCGATCCAACCGGCGAATCGCTCCGCAAAGTCGTCGAATCCACCTGGTTCCAGTTCCGCCACTGTCTCATGGCCATGAACCACGCTGATGGCCGCGTCCAGTTCAACCGGATCATCGAAACGAGGCAGGTCCTGCTCGCGGGCCATTGCCGCGTGGGCTTCGGCCATGGCATCGTCCACGGAACGATTCACACGCTCGGCCAGATCCGCCGCGGCGAGCGGCCCTCCGGTCATGCCGGTAAGCATCTCATCCAGCGTCCGACCGTTGCCTGGATGCCAGTAATGCTCCGCCAGTCGCGGACCGAGCGCCCTGTTATCCAGCATGTGGCCGTCACGAGCAAAGATGGCTGAGCGGGTCTGCTCGACCCCCATCTGGGCCAGCACGTAGCCGTGGTAGTACGCGCTGGCTTCGCCGGAGATCAGGTGCGGCACGGAGAGCCCCGGTCGCGGACTGCCTCCCTTGAGCAACGTCAACCGCTGCTCGGCCTTCCGGATGGCCGCCAGGATTCCCTCGGGAGTCAACTGGTCCTCGGGGAGTTCGTAGATGGCCCGCTCGGCATAGCAGACGGACATCATGGCTCGGATCTTCCAGGCGGCATGCGGCTGGACCTGGCGGATGCCCTGCTCGATCAACTCGACCGGCATCGGCTCACCTTCGGCGTTCAGGGCGTAGCGTCGCTGCCAGTCGGCATCATCGATCAGGCTGTCCAGGAGCATCGACTGGATCTCGGCGAAGGCCGTCGACGTCGGTGCGAACTCCTGCCCGAAACAGGGCGAGGGCATCCGGATATTGGCGAAGTGGGCCGCGTGACCGCCCTCGTGAAAGAAGGTCGCGATGGCTCGCTCGCCGGAACCGGGCATTCCCGGGATGGCGTTGGCCGTGAAGTGAATCCGAGCCCGGTGCCGCTTGTCGCCTTCGATCCAACTGATCTCGGGGCCATGCATGAAACCGTTCTCGTACTTGCCCGGTCGATCCAGCAGGTCGAGCACCATCGTCGCGCCGTCATAGGTCACGCCCATTCCGGCAAAGGACTGGCCCCAACGACGAACACCTTCCCGGAACGGGAACCAGGCATCCCGCTGTCGCTTCAGATCTCCCTCGGTCAGGAAGCGGATATTCCACGGCTCCACGGCCACGTCACTTGCCAGGCTTGCCAAACCGCGAGTAGCAGACTCCTTCGTGAGACCTTCCAACTCATCGAGGCGGGCGAAGATGTCCGCCTTGGACATGCCCTCGACACGCTTCACCTTCCAGTCGTAGTAGTCCTCCCCACCGAGCATTCGACCGAGTCGGTTTCGCATCCGGACCAGGTCGATGAACCCGTTTTCCAGCACGAAGTTCTCGATGCTCCCCAACCCCTCCCAGGCACCGCGCCTCCGCGCTTCACTGGGATCGGTTCCGACGATGACGCCAAGGCGTACGCTGCTGGCCTCCTGGAACGCCCCGTCCTCATCCCGGTACCCCAGGGGCATTCCACCCCGGGCCTGGGCCAGCCGCCCCTCGGCCTCGATGATCTCGGCTGCCAGGGCACGAGCCTCAGCTGACTCGATGACATTGGCCGAGAGAGTTTTCTGCCACCCCTCGAGGGCCAACCGCACTCCGCCGTCCTGGGCAGCCTGAAGAGCCGCACCGGCCTCAGAAAGGCGTCCAGGGTCCTGGAGCCAGGCCTGGAGCTCCAGCTCGCATCGGTTGAAGTCCTCCTGGTCCCGGGCCGAATCGTCCCCTAAACCCATGTAGGAACGCCAGAAAGCATCTTCCTTGGCCGTGTGAAGCCGGCAGTAGTCCTGGTTCAGGCGATCGACGAGCGTGGCTGGATCCGTGGTATTGGCCATGTCGGAATGTCCCTTCTCGCACCAGAAAATAGCCCTGAAAACCGGTTGCAAGCCGGACCGAGCCCTTGATTTCAACGCCACCAGGCAGGATTGAGCCGCCACGGGAGCCAGGCGTCAGGAGCCAAAAAGGGCCTTCAAACGCCCGATATCCACATAATCCGGCAGCCGTTTGGCAATATTGCACAACCTGATAGCGGGTTCACAGTACATTAATAAGTCGATTCGTTTCGAATTCCCATGGTGTGAGGAACCTGATCACCTTGGGTCCACGAAGTCTCATTTGACCCAAGGGGTCTTAATCAATCCCCGCCTAACCCGGACACAGTACCCATGAAGAAGACACGCGGATTCACGCTCGTAGAGTTGCTCGTAGTCATCGGCATCATTGCCGTGCTGCTCGGCATCCTCCTCCCTGCTCTCTCTGGCGCCCGAAGTGCGGCCCGCCTGGCCGAGGACCAGAAGCGCGGACAGAGCATCCAGAACGGCTGGACCACCTGGGCCGCCCAGAACGACTCGGAAATGCCAATGCCGGGCAACGTCGACCGCCAGCAGATCATGCAGGGTGGCGAGATGAAGAACATCATGGACCGCGGCACGCCCAACTACGCGTACAACACGACTGCCAACGTTCACTCGCTGTGCATCATGGACCGCATCTATGAGCCACGCACGGTCGTCCTGGCGTCGGATGTGAATCCGTCCGTCGACGTCTGCGACTACAACTACAACAACTACTACCCGTATGGCGACATCGGCGACAACAACGCCTCCGATCCCGGCCTTGATGGGTACCTTGAGGCACAGGACCTCGATCTTCACTGGGACCCGCTGTTCAACGGCGACCTCGAAGACGAATGCCACTTCTCCTGGGCTTCCACGGCGCTCTTCGGCACCCGCGTCGCACCCCGGAAGGGCTACTGGAGCATGAGCGGCCGTCCCGACGTCGTCATCCTCTGCACGCGTGGCCCCCGCATGGGTGACCAGGTTGCCGAGTCGATGACCTATGCCCAGTACGCTCCCTCCGAGCGTTACCGTGGCGTCATGGTCTTCAATGACGGCAGCACGTCCGTCGAGGACAGCATGTATCCCACCCGTACGATGTACAGCAACAAGTACGGCCAGTGCCCGGACAACGTGTACATGTGGGACTGCCCGCCGGATGCCCCTTCCTGCACGCCGTACAAGGATGACTCGCTGAACCTGATCGTCACTGAGATCGGCAACAGCCTGCCGTGGGACCAGGATGCACCTCCTTCATTCGAGGCCTCCTGGGACGACGAGGAATGATTGATTAGAGACTTCTTCACTGCCGGCTCCTGAAAGGGAGCCGGCGGTCTTTCCCCCTGTTCCAGCACCCAACTCCTACCCCCCCTGAGGAGAGACAAAATGAAAGCGACCACCCTGGCCCCCCTGGGCTTGGCCACCATCGCTGTAGTTGGCGCCATCGCCACAGCCGCCCCCCGCAAAGTCATGTTCGAGCAGTTCACCGCCTCCTGGTGCGGTCCCTGCCAGAACGTGGGCTATGCCCTGGGCGAACTCACTGACAACAATCCGAACACCATGGTCGCCACCCAGATGCACATCTGGAGCAGTTCATACGGCTTTGATGACAACTGGTGCGAGGATCGGGCCGACTTCTACTGCGTCAGCGGCATTCCACACACGCAGGTCAATGGCATCATCGAGCGTGTCGGCACTGCGGGACAGAACGCAGACTACAACGCCTACCTGTCCATCCTGAACCAGCAATTGGCGGTCCCGACCGACGTCGTGATCGAGATGACCGGCGAACCGCTGAACGGCACCACCTATCGCGTCGACATGACCGTCCGCCTCGAGGCCGGCGCACCGAGCCGGTCAATGGTCGTCCACTGTTTCGGCACGCTCGATGCCGACTGTGGATATCCCGGCCCGGGCTACTACTACGACACGTTCTTCGATCACATGACCCCGCAGACGATTTCGCTGTCCGGCGGGCAGTCCGCTGAGATGCAGCACACGTTCACGCTCAACAGCACCGCGGCCAACAATTCAGACGAGATCACCTTCGCCTGCTTCGTCCAGGAGCCTGGCTCCAGCGGCTGCAGCAACAACCTCGACATCTACAATGTCAACTTCATGGATTTTGCTGTTCGCCCCCCCGAGACCTTCACGATCGGGGCTGGCGGCGACTTCACGACCATCCAGGAGGGCCTCGACAACGCCATCAACGGCGATCTCCTGCTGGTTGAGCCCGGCACCTACAACGAGCGTATCCGATTCGAAGGCGTCAACTGCACGCTGCAGAGCATGACTGGCCCCGAGAACACGATCATTGATGGTGGTGGCACCGGAAGCGTCGTCTCGATGCTGGGCAGCGGCAGTGGAACCCTCAGTGGCTTCACGATCCAGAACGGCGAGTATTCGCTTGGCTCCGGCCTGAAGACCAACGGTTGGCCAACCATCGACAACTGCATCTTCAAGGACAACGTGTCGACCAATGACTATGTGATCTTCGCGACCAGCGGCCCGGAGGTACAGAACTCGTACTTCTGTGGCAACAGCCACAACACCATCGGACCCGATTGGGTTGATGGCGGTGGCAACACCTTCGAAGATGACTGCCCGGACGCCCCATGCCCCGGCGACCTCGACAATGACGGCATCGTCGGTGTCAATGACATCCTGGCCCTGATCAGCGGCTGGGGCACGCCTGACGGCGACGTTGATGGCGACAACGACACGGATGTCAACGACGTCCTGCTCGTCATCAGCCTCTTCGGCGAAAGCTGCTGATAGACCCATCCGACCCATACGTCTTGCCCAGCGACCCGGCCCCTGGCCGGGTCGCTGTTTTTCGTAGCGGCGCAGTACCATGATCCCATGATGATTACTGCCCTCCTTACCGCAGCATGCCTCGCACCAGCACTCTCGATGACCATCCACGACACCCCTGTTCCAAGCGACGCCCGCTGGCTGAGCTTCGCCGGCAATACCGACACGGCGCCAGGCCATGGCCGTCGGATCGTCTTCGTTGCCGGAGACGAGGAGTACCGGTCCGAGGAAGCCCTCCCGATGCTGGCTCGCATGATGAACCAGCATGGATTCGAGTGCATCGTGCTCTTCAGCCAGGACGACGAGTCCGGCGAGGTCGACCCGGAGACCTTGGACCACATCCCAGGCCTGCACCTGGTGGATGATGCCGATCTGCTGGTCCTGTTCCTGCGTTTCCGCGAGTTGCCCGACAAGGACATGGCCCACATCGTCAAGCACGTGGAATCCGGAAAGCCCGTTGCGGGATTCCGCACCTCGACCCACGCCTTCTTCTACCGGGAGAATCCCGAGAGTCCGCATGCCCACTGGACCTGGAATGCCGAGAAACCCGCCGGCGGTTTCGGCGGCGCGATCCTCGGCGAGACCTGGGTTTCACATCACGGCCACCACGGAAGCCAGGCAACCCGGGGCGTTGTCGAAGAAAAGAACGCCGAGCATCCCGCGCTCAATGGTGTCACCGATGTCTTCGGCCCTACCGACGTCTACGGCATCCGTTCGCTGCCCGAGGACTCGACCGTTCTCCTTCGCGGCGCGGTCCTGGAAGGCATGAAGCCCACCGACAAACCCGTCGAAGGCGAGCAGAACGATCCCATGATTCCACTGGCCTGGGTCCGCGAACGCGCCATGCCCGATGGGACGAAGCAGCGGATCTTCGTCACCACGATGGGAACTGCGGAGGACTGGTCCAGCCATGATCTCCGTCGCCTGTTCGCCAACGCCACGCTGTGGCAGTTGCAGGACGAGGGCAAGATCCCCGAGGGCGGCCTGGACGCCCCGCTCGTGGGCCCGTGGGAGCCAACCCCATTCGGCTTCGGAAGCCACAAGCGTGGCTACAAGCCCGCTGACTACCGCGAGGGCTCGCCCTGGGCCAAGCCGCCCCCGGCGGCCCCGGCAGGCGAGAAATCAAAGTAGGCACCGGCAAATCACGCCATTGAGACCGCTTTTCCGCAGGACGCGTTGCTGGGGGCGTTTAGCATGGCACTATCAGAGTGTCCCTGGAGAGGCTCCACCCATGCTCAACAAGATGCGGATCGCCCTCGGCATGTCTGCCGCTATCGCCCTTGGGGCGACGACCCAGGCCGACATTCTGCAGGTCCCCGAGGACTACGCCACGATCCAGGAGGCGATGGACAATGCCGTTGCCGGCGATGTCATTGACCTGGCTGCAGGCACCTGGAATCAGCAGGTCTGGGGACTCGCCGGCGTGACGCTCCGTGGGCGGGATGGCGCCGCCAAGACGATCATTGATGGCACGGGCTACGACTGGAGCCCGGTGGTGTGCTACGGCGGCCCCTGCACGATCGAGGACCTCACGATCCGAAATGGTGTCGGGTCCAACGTCTTCGGGATTGTCCGCGGCGGCGCGATCTACTCCGAGTTCGCCGACGTGACGGTGACCCGGTGCCGATTCGAGAACAACACCGTCCTCGTCGGCGACTTCACCGATGCCATTGGCGGGGCCATCTGCAACTATTACGGCCGCATGGAGATCACCAATTGCGGTTTCATCGACAATACCGCCAACGCCGGTGGTGCGATCTTCTCGACCAGTGGTGACGCGATGGTCGTCCGCAACTGCCACTTCCAGGGGCAGCGAGCCTGGGCTGGTGGCGCGATCATGATGCACAGGACACCCTTCACACTCGATCGATGCCGGTTCATCGACAATATCGCCGACTGGCAAGGTGGCGGCGTCTGCGTGGACGCCCTCGATGCCGATGGCATCGGACTCGAGGGGCAGGTGGTCAACTCGACCTTCCGTCGCAACAAGGGATCGGACTACGGCTACGGACAGGGTGGTGGACTCGCGGTCCTGGGCGATCACGACGTCCAGGTCGACGGATGCCAGTTCCAGGACAACTATGGCTATACCGGCGCGGGCATCCTGGGAGGAGCCCTGGCCGACTCTCCCCTGCCAGTCGCCGTCAGCAACACGGTTTTCTGCGGCAATTTCTTCCACGATTACTCCTACGAGGGCATCGTGGACAATGGCGGCAATACCTTTGACCAGTCCTGCTGGTGCTCCGCCGACATCGATCTTGACGGCGTCGTGGGGGTCAACGACCTCCTGCTCCTGCTGTCGGTCTGGGGCGACTACTACTACCCCGACTATGACGTCAACAATGACGGCTTCTTTGATGTCAACGACCTCCTGATGGTCATCGACTCCTGGGAACGTCAATGTGACGACAACTCCTGACCGCCCCGCGGCCAGGCCATCACATGTTCCATTCCCGCGACCGAGGCCCATGACGGGGCCTCCGGGGCCGCTTGCGGACAAACCTGGAACATCCGGTCATTTGATCCGACTTTCTCAATCGGCACACCGGTGCCCTCATCGTGCTTCTCTTCCTGGAACACCGACGAGTCCTGCTCGTCCGAACCACAGGAGAACATGCGATGACCGCAACGGGATCTACGACGTACCTGCTCGATGAACAGACCCCTTCACCACTGGGCCTGCAACGCAAGGCTGGCTGGATCATGATCGGTGGAACCTGTCTCGGGACGGCAGCCTTCAGCCTGCTGATCGCCCTGGCCTTCATCGTCGAGATGGACTGGGTTCGACTTTCATCCGACCAGGGAGAGTTGCTGGGCACATCACTCATCATGGCTCGTGATGTCATGTACCTGGCTGGCGGCATTGCCGCAATGGTCTGGATGTACGCGGCCTACAAGAGGCTGCCCCAGTTCACCGGAAGGCCCAACCAACGAAAGAACTGGTGGGCCTGGGCAGGAATGCTGATTCCGGGCCCCTGCCTGTTCGTTCCCTTCCGAATCGCACGGGAACTGGCTTCCGGCAGCCGCGATGGTGAAGCGGCCTGCAGTCCGCGGCTCGTGGGCGTGGCCCAGGCCAGCATCGTCATCGCACTTCTTGCTGCGGCCGCCACCGTCTCCCTGGCCTACGCCGGTATCTCCCAGGAAGTCGTGACGATAGCCGTCGTCTTGACAATGGCCGCGACCAACGTGCTGGCCACCATCGCCTGGTCGATCCTGGTACTGAAGATCAACAAGGCCCAGGAAGAGTCACTCGCCTGAGACTGACCCGTGACTGGCCACGATCGACACACCGCTCCCGCACGGATGACGCCGTGCGGGGGCGGTGATTTCAGCCCGGGATCGTGCCGACCTGTTCGGCCTCCAGCTTGATGCTCCGGAGCATCCGGGGAAGTTCATGCCAGACGACCGTCGGCAGGCTGAGGAGAACACCATGCTCATCATGGATCCCGGTCACGAGCACATCGCCGTGAACCAGCAGCCCCATCGACAGCGCTACCGGCAGGTTGAGCGGCAACTCGTCCCGCATGCCAGCCTCGTTGATCCAGACCTCGAAGTTCCCCTCATGCGGGGACAGTGATTCCGCCAGGCCAAGGTCAACCGGATGAACCCGGTCCAGGTACCCCCCGACCGCATCGTCCATGTCCCGATGATCCCTGATCTCGATCGATTCCAGACGTCCACTGACGCGGACAATGGCTGCTCGTACGGGCTGTGTTTCATTCATAGGCGGCTCCTCCAGGGTCACGTGATTGAATTCCAACGCACCGTCCCTGCTCACTCCGAGTCCCTCGGCCCGAGTCCACACCGATCGTCCTCCAGGACCTCCAGCATCTCGGAAAAGTTCCTGACGGCATGATTCGCGTAGTTCCTGAGTACGGCACCGGCCAGCGAGCTCACCGGCGGGTTCGGATCATGCCTGTCAACCAGCTCACGGACGCGATCACGGAACTGTTCCACGATGCGTCCGGCCTGCGGATCGAACGCGACCAGTTCCCGGACCTGGGCGACAGACTGATCGTGGGAACAGTCATACTGGCCCGTCGGCTTGAGAAGCCACCCCAACAGTGATGACGTCGCGTCCGGCATTCCATCGCCCAACAGCTTGCGGTCCTTGATGAAGTGAAAGACCTTGGCACGACAGGCCACATCCGCCGGGTGATTCGTGAAGTCGATGACCGACTGAAAATCATGCTCATGAAGATCGTCGGCTGGGATCGCTCCCTTCCTCGGACCACGCCGCCTTTCCGCCTCAGCCTCCGCGAACTTCACCTTGTGATACTGCCTCAGGGACTCCAGTTGGGCCAGTTTCCGCTCACCGACCTCCTTCCAGATTTCCGGCCGCGGATACCGGGACCCGAACCGCTTCCAGAGTTCCCGGCGGAACTCCAGCGGATCATCTGGCCCCTCGTCGTCGATGAGTTCATGGAGCATGGCTGATGACGCCGCCTGAACCCATGGCTCCCGGAGTCCATTACTGGCCTCCGCAAGCCGCCTGACCTCCGTCGCGGTAAGTGACATCAAAAGCGGATAACTGCCGCCGCGATATTCATCAAAGGAGAGACACTCCCGGAGCAGGTGCAGTTGCCACATCTCCAGGTCGGGCGAGGAGAAGCCTGGCCCGTTGTAGTCATACTTGTTTCCATTGCAGGCCAGCGACCGAGCCAGCCCCATGAACCCCTCGGAAACATGGAAACTCCCCTGTGCAGACGCCGTCAACTCATACGAGCCGGAGAATGTGTCCGAATTCTCGTCGTACCCATACTGCGTCCAGCTGACGATCCCCGTCTCCCTGCAGCAACGGACGGACAGGTTCTCGCTCCATGCGGTACCCGGCCCGCCATCCGTGATGTCGATCCAGGCGTTGGCCCATTTCGGCAGCCGTCGCGGGATCTTCCTCGATCGCTCATCTGTCGTCTTCGTCAATCTCATGTGTGGACTCACTTCAATCAGTCGTTCCAGTTTCGTATCCGGCGATGCACAACGTGCCACGCCTAGTGCTCTTCACGCCACGGCAATGGGCTGCTCGGCAGTCCGGTCGCCGCCATGGCGAGTTCCTCGCAGGCCCGAAGCGAACTCGCGACGGTCCCCTGGGCCAGGTAGACCATTCGCCACAGCCGTTTGCACAATCCACCCTCCGGCCTGGGCATGGATCCGCTCTTCATCCGCTCGTAGCCGTAGTGACGGCAGACCGGGCCCGTGAAGCGGCTGAACCACGACAACCTCCCTCGGATCCTCAGGTAGGCCGACTGATCAAAGGCCAGCGGGCCGCTGGCGGACAACCAGGACTCCATTCCCTTGACCAGTTCGACATGCAGTCGATGAGCCTCCGCCGTCAAGGACCGGATCTCGCTGGCCAGTTCCCGAAAGGCCGCCGGAATGTCAATGGAGATGTCCAACTGGGCCTGGTCAGCCTGGATGTCCCGCTCCAGCCGTGGCAGTTCCAGGCGAATCCGCCGGATCCGAGAGGCAACCTGCACGAGGGTGTTATGACCCGGGGGCAAGGGTTCCGACCGGCTGCGGCCATCGAACCTGATGCCATTGGCCGACTCGACCGTTGACCGGTACATCAACAGGGCGTGGTCGATCACCTGCGTCGCGTTGACGGCCCCCTTGACCAGACGATCCCGAGCATCAGCCGGAACCGGTACGTAGTCCGGGCCCTCCACCGACTGCGCAAGGTCGTCCCACAATGGCATCATCTGGTACAGGTCGAGGTACTCCGCACGGAACTGGGGCAGCAGGTTCCCGAGGCACTCGTACTCGCTGGAATGATGCTTCAATGGCCTGGATTGACCCAGGCAAACCTCCTCGAGATCCCGCACCACCGTCCTGCACAGGCAGGTTGATCGCCACATGGCCGCCTCCAGGGCCGAGGTGTACTCCCGGACACGCTGGCTTCTCGAGTACTCACGGGCATACTTCAGGTCTGCCGAGGCATGCCTGCGCCATTGCTCGACTCGGTCCATTTTGTTGTTTCGATTGATCATCATTGGACTCCTTTCCGTTCCTGCTCAGCAGGACGCATCCGCCTGTGAACCTTCTGCCTCATCGCACCCGTGTTCCTGGTCCAGGCCCATCGCAAACACCTCCAACGATGAGGCCCCGTCGTACTCCGGCAGCTGATCCGGCCAGAAGGTGAACATCTCGGGATCAACACCGTGCTTCCTGGCCAGGAACTGCCGGACACGTTCCTCCGTCTCGGCTCTGCCATCAGCGAGGACCTCATCAGCCCAGGCCCGGAATCGCATGCTGAACTGTTCCAGCAGTTCGAGGAGGTGCGACTCCGTCCCCGTCCGGGCGTACACCGCGATCCCCGCCCAGGACACCGGGCCGGGCCCCGGGACCGTCTCGGTCGCGCACTTCGTATCCGGAAGATGATCGAAGAGTTGATGGGTGCATGAACTCCAGTTGTGCAGCGACAGCCCTCTCGTTTCGATCCCGTCCACGCCAGCCAGCACCTGCTTCCAGTCCTCCTCGGTGCAGCCAACACCGGCCCGACGGAGCCTCCCCAGGGTCTGCTCGATCATGGCCATGAAGTAGTCAATGCCCTCGGGCCAATGATCCACCCTGTGGATGCCATAGCCCACAAGCGTCCAACCTTCCAATTCACGTGGTTCCCAGTTCATAGTTCACCTCCCTTGCGTTCGTCACACCGTGTGTGCCTGTCGACCAGGCCTGGACCGATGGCGCAACCGGTATCGATCTCGTCGATGACCCGGATGGCCTCCGCCGCTCGTACGCACCCCGCTGGGCCTACTCGTTGCACCCCCGGGCCGTTGCAACTGGCGTGGGACCGTGTTCCGTCGTGATTTCAATTCCAGCCGTCATTGGTCACCTCCATTCCGGGCGGCCGATCCAGGCCCGCGACCGGTCTCCAGCAGGATCGCCGCGCCACCACCGACATCCAGGTGAACCGTCGGCCTGGCCGCCAGTTCAGCTCGGATACGCCCAACAATGTCATGGTCATGACCCCATTCCCCGCCACGTTCCTGGCGGAGCCGGCGCAGCGCAGCGACAACCAGTTCCTTGGCCAGTGGCGAGTAGGGATGTCCTTGCCCAGCCCGTCCCAGGGCCAGTGCGAGATCGTTGCCTCCGATGGCCTCGAGTACGCCAGCGGCGCCTCCAAGCACATCACGCTCCACGAGAACCTGCCGTCCCATGTGTCCTCCTTGCATCACTGCTTGGAGAACTGACGCTGCTCGGCCCGTCGAAGCGAATCGCCCCAAAAACAGGGCATGCCCGCTTCGTTGCCGGGATTCAGTGAATCCCTGGACCGCATCTCGGAAACCGTTTCCGTTGGCCACCTTGCCCGGGCAGGCAGGTTGGCGAGGGCGTCAGCCCTGCTCTTGATGCAGGACGCAGTATAGCAGATCATGGTCCGGTTGTGCCAGTCGCCCGGCCGAAATCGGGGCTCCGGTTCCGGAGCCGGCAAGGGGAAACGGAGAACACGCCATGTCCGGACAGTACGTCCAGAAGATCGAGCCGCGGACGCGCACGCTTCCGAACCTGATGACCGACCTTGCGGAAGGCCGCTACCGGATCCCCGAGTTCCAGCGAGACTACGTCTGGCCCGTCTCCAAGGTCATTGCCCTGTTCGACAGCATCTACCAGGAATTCCCCATCGGTTCGTTCTTCATCTGGCAGGCCGATGCCGAACACCACGAAGTCTTCCGGGAATGCACGGCGCTGAAATTGCCCGAGCACCAGCCGGGCGGACCGATCCACTACATCCTGGATGGCCAGCAGCGACTGACCTCCCTCTACCTCACGCTCTTTGGCCAGACCTTCCGCGGAGTCGACTACAGTCGAATCTGCTTCGATCTGGATGAGCGGCGGTTCGACTACGTCAACGCCGGCCACGATGGCGAGCGATTCATAAGCGTCTCAGAGATCTGGGGCCCTGGGCTGCCCATGCTGATGCGATCGGTCTCGGAAGAGCGGGTCGGCCCACTCGACGAGGTGCAGAACAACCTCATGCGATACCCGGTCTCGGTCGTCGAGATCCGGGACAAGGGACTCGCTGAAGTCTGCCTGATCTTCCAGCGAATCAACCAGGGCGGCCGCCGACTGGGACGCTTTGATCTGATCTCCGCCATGACCTACCGGCCCGAGTTCGATCTCCGTGCCCGGATCCAGGAAGACCTGCAGGCCCCGCTGACCGAGCGAGGGTTCGGAGAGATCGCCCCGACCGTCGTGACCCAACTGGTGGCCCTCATGCAGCACGGCCACTGCACGCAGAAGCACGAGTTCGATGTTCGGGCCGATGCCTTGCAGGACCTCTGGCCCGAAGTCGTCAATGCCATCCTGCTCGCCGTTGACACCATGCGAAATGCCCTCGGCGTCATCACGACGGACTTTGTCCCCTACGACGCCATCTTGACGCTCATGGCCTATGCCCATGCTCGCTGCCAGGGCCGGGCCCTCAGTGAGTCGCAGATGCAGTTGATCGAGGAGTGGTTCTGGAAGTCCGCATTCGGGGAACGATTCACCTCCGCCGCACCGACCCGCATGGGACAGGATCGCAAGTATATCGATGCCATTCTTGACGATCAGAAGCCGGCATGTGACATCACCCTGAACATCACAGTGGCCAAGCTCAAGCAGGTTCAGATCACGCAGGGAAGTGGCGCGATCCGACGGGCCTTCCTCTGCCTCCTGGCGAGGAAGCAGCCGGTGCACCTGGTCAACAACACGCCACTGGATCTCTCCAATGGCAGCATCTCCGACTTCACCAGCGCCGAGAAGCACCACATCTTCCCGAAGGCCTTCCTCCTGGAGCAGAACCCCAGCACGCCAGCGATCAATGCCCTCCCGAACTTCTGCTTCCTGCCCGCTGAACTGAACAAGAAGATCTCCAGCACCGCGCCGTCCACCTATTTCAGTCATCTTGCGGAACAGAACCCCAACCTGGAACAGGCGGCCGCCTCACACCTGATTCCCATGGGCCCGGAAACCGGCCTCACCAATGACGACTACGAACGCTTCCTCACCGCTCGCGCCGAGCTGATACTCGAGGAAATCGGCCGCCTGTGCGGAACCATCACCACGCCACTGGAGACGGAACGCCACGATGCGGTCAGCCGGATCGAGGCTGCGCTGCGAGACCGGATTCACGAGACCCTTCAAGCAGGTCGCGGAGAAGGGTACTGGGACCAGGCCATCCCGGATCCGATTCGCGAATCCACCGCCCATCGGATCGCCATCGAACTGAAGAAGAACCCGAGCCAGTCCGAGGACGATTACCAGGACGAACGACGACGACTCGACTTCTGCGACGTCTCTGACTATGTCCCGATCATGGCCCGAAAAGCCAACTGGGCTCACCTGAAGGCGGTGTTCGGAAACTCGGACGAGCTGACGCACCACCTCCGCGCATTCGCGCAGTACCGCAATGCCGTCGCACACAATCGGCCGATGAGCGAACTTGCCCGGCTCGGAGGCGAACAGGCCATTCTCTGGTTCCAGGAGCGCATGGCCATCTCGCCGGAGTCCACGCAGCCGGCGACCGAGACCTCTCTTGCCCCGGATCAGGAGGCCAATGCGACGTCCGCCGCTGACGAGGCGCCTCGACAGGAGCAATGGACACGCGATGACTTCTTCAGCCGACTGGAGCAAGCCCGGGGCGTGCTCGCCGTTGCACGGAGCGAGCAGTTGCTGAAGTGGGCCGAGGATATTGATGTTGATCTGTACTTTGGCCACAGCCCCAAGGCCCCCAGCCTCAAGAGTTGGCTCAAGTACGACGGCCGCCACTTCGACCTGCTGCATATCTGGCCCTCGGGCGGTATTCCGTTCCATCACAATCAATTCCGAAAGCACCCCGTCTTCCAGACGGAATCGGGACACCGCGCACTGGTGGACACCTGGAACGCCATCGAAGGCTTCGAAGTGAACACGGACATGCTCTGGCAGAAGGCCGCCCAGGTGAACGACCTCTCCGAGGACGGATTCAGGATGCTGCAGGAGGTACTGGCCTGGACCGCGACCGCGATGACACAGAACCGGATTCCAGGGCCGATCGCCAGCGTGGGCTCAACTCCTTCACACTAGCGACCATCGTCCTTGAGCAGGCAACCGACCGTCACCAGGAACGCCCCCGGAGCCATGGGCCACAGGATCTGGATCCACCCCCGGAGATTCTCCAGGTTCACCTTGCAGCTGACCATCCTCAGTCCAGTGTCATCCCAGGTAAAGAACGTGCCGAACAGGATGGCGATGATCCCAGTCACCAGCAGAACACCGCCGGTCCAACGAAACAGGAATCCGAGACTCATGACAGGACGTCCTCCGGGACTGGTGCCCGTGTGATACCCCTCGACCCCACCGCTCGTCAACCATGGGCCGCTACACTGCCCACCATGCCCCGACCAATGCCATTCATCGTGACAACGCTCCTGCTGGCCTCCGTGACTGGCTGTGGCTACCAGTCCGCCCCCAAGCCTCCGGGCTATGACTCCATCCCCACGGCCCAGGCCGATGGCGTGCCGCCGATCCTCAGCCAGGAGCAGGTCGATGGACTCACGCGGGCGGAACTCGAGCAACGTGCCAAGGACATCGAACGAACGCGGCGGATGACCCATGGCAATCCAGGCGTCCAGGCCGTGCTTGATGACCAGCTTGAGATGACCAACGCCCGGCTCAGCCAACTGCAGCCCTGACGCCTCTTCGATTCGGCTAGCTGCCCCAGTTGTCCAGGACGATCAGCAGGTCCGCGATGCCGACATGGTCGTCACCATCGATGTCGCCATCACATTCCAGCGGCATGCAGGATCCCCATCCGCCGATCACTTCCATCAGGTCATCAACGTCGACATCACCGTCTTCGTCGATATCACCTTCCTGGTTGTCGATGCCGCCGCAGGGAAGGTACTGCTCCCAGATGCTGTAGTCCGGCCATGGATCGCCACCGGCGGCGTTGATCGCCATCCACGCCGAGGCCACCATGCTGCGGATGTTGTCATCCAGCCCGACACCTGGCGCCAAATCCCGACCGGACTCACGAACTTTGGTGTTGACGGCCGCCGCCACGGTCACGCCATCGGGAAATCGTGCGATGACCGTTCGAAGACCCGGCAGGCCACCGGTGTGATAAACGTAACTGGGCAAGTTCGCGGGATTCGTGCACACATTGCGCAAGAACCACCCGCAACCATATCGATCCCCAAAACAGTTACTGTTGGTATTGCAGTCGCAGTCACTGTCACAATTCCCGCCGACTGGATCCCCGGGATCGTCCCACATGTAGGCGACGGTGAAGAAGTCCAGGATCTCCGGATCAAGTTCGTCAGTGAAG
>JAKVBX010000026.1 GCA_022446795.1 Phycisphaerales bacterium | reverse complement strand
GCCGGACTGTTCGCCGGACTGTTCGCCGGACTGTTCGCCGGACTGTTCGCCAGATTGTTCACCAGACTGCTCACCGGACTGTTGACCAGACTGTTCGCCGGACTGCTCACCCGACTGCTCACCGGACTGCTCACCGGACTGTTCACCAGACTGCTCGCCGGTTTGCTCACCTGACTGTTGGCCGGACTGCTCACTTGATTGAGACATGGAACCAGTCCGGGCTGACTCCATCGACTGCATGGCCTCCGCAGACGCTTCCTGACCATCGGCCAAGGCTTCCTCGACCTGTTCCAGCACCGCCTCGATCCGCTCGTCCGCGAGATCATTGGCCTCCAGCCATTCCTGCACATCACGAGCCTGGGTTCGTTGATCACCGATACGCCGTGAGATCTCGGCCTGCCGGCGTTCCAGGGCCTCCAGCGCACGCTGTTGACCAGCCGTGGGTTGGCCTGGTGATCGTTCCTGCTCGCGGGAAGCGACGTTTTCGCCCGGCGTCGTTGATGAGCCTGTTTCATCTTCGCCGGTGCGATCCGCCTCAAGTGGCTCCATCTCGTCACCGGGCTCTCGATCACCACCAGGTGATTCTTCCGCTGCCTGTTGATCACCTTGTTGTCTCGCCTGGGCAATCTGCTGGAAGGCCTCCTGGACCTCTCGCTGTGTTTCCTCCAGGTCCATGGCGCGTTGTTCCAGCAGCGCCAGTTGATCCCGGACCTGGGAGAGGAACTCCGGCTCGGTGATCACGCGGATGGTCCGGACTCGTGAACGTGTTTCCCGGCCCTGGCCTTCGGCATCCCGCCATCGATCGTTGGCGACGCCATAGACCTGCAACAGGTCACCCTCGGTGGCCTCGATGCTCGCCAGGTCCAGGACTGTTTCATATCGCGCCCGGGGTGTGTCAGCCTCAATGCCACCCTTGCTGACGATGATCTCCTCGCGGGTCACCTCGATACTGACCAACTCGATGGGCAGGTCATCCACTGCTTCCGCGACCAGGTTGATGGAGGCTGATGGAAGAACATCAAGATCCTGTTCTGGATCGAGGATCACGACGTCCGGTCGGCGGTCTGGTTCGACGGGAACCTGGATCGGAAGCGGTTCAACGCTCTCCAGGCCGAACTCATCCCGCAGGGCGACCACGAGTCGTTGGGAGCTGTCCGCTTCCCACTGCAGACGCCACTGCGTCGCGTGCTCGGGATCGATCTCCAGTTCCGGGACAGCTTCGTCCTCGGGCCAGTTGAAGGTCCGGCGAACCCACTCATCCCGCCCATCGGACGGGACCTGGATGATGCGGTTGAGTTCCAGGTCGAGGGTAATCGTCGACCCTTCCAGTGCCGGTGGTCGGATGAGATCCATCGCCCGGCTGCCAGGTGAACGAACCACGGTTCGGGTGTCACGCCAGGGTTGGGCGTAGGTCGGAGGCTCGATGCTCAGCGAGACATCATCGACTTCCGGCAGGGGCATCAACAACACGCGTTCCTGCGCGGTGCTGGCATCAGTGGTGAAAAACTCGATCTCGACGGCTTCACCATTGGTGGCGATCAGCCGCTCATGGATACCGTCACGCTGGTGTGTCAGGAGAACCTCGTTCCAATCGGCCGGCACCCCGGACTCGACCACGCGGTATCGCGCATACACGGGATCAGCCGCCTGATCCGGTGTCAGGTTCTCGGCGCGAAGGAGCAGGGGAAGACCCTGTCCATGAACGCGATGGGCCGGAACAACCTCGTTCATCCGGGAAGCCACCGCCGTCCGGGCCGGCCATTGTGTCCCTGACCAGGGCATCAGCAACCGCGTCGCACCCAGCCGGGCCGACTCCGGAACCAGGACAATGGAAACAATGACTGCCACGAGAACCGCGACCAGCAGGGCCATGGCCTGCCGGGCAGGATGCGTGTCCAGCATCGAGCCGACCGTGACACCCTTCAATCGCCGCCGGGTTTCCTCGACCGCACTCGCAGCCAGGGAACTGGTGTCGACCAGCCCACTGGTTTCAAACTCGATGCTCGATGCCAGGTGACCCTTGAGCTTTCGTTGTTGGTTCTCAAGCTGCAGGGCCAGTCGGCCCCGTGATGGTCGGAAGGCCATCGCCGGAAGGATGGACAGGATGATGGTGGTCACGATGGACGCGACCAGGAGAACCAGGACCACGACCCGTGGACCAGTGGAGAATCGAACGAACCAGTCCAGTGCCACCAGCAATGCCAGCACGGCCAGGACGATGGAAACCAGCAACGACACGCGACGAACCAGGAGCAGCCGTCGAGCGCGACGCGCAGTCAGATCGAGGTGTCGGATCACCTCCTTCATGGCATCTTCATTCTCGTTCGGATACCGGGATTTGACCAATACCTGTCCTGCATTTCATTGAATCTCCTGAATGTGCTCATGCCAGTCGAAGCAGGCGGCGACCTGCCCACTCGAGGGCCAGAAGGAGGACCAGGACGATGAACACGATGGGGGCATCCCACAGGCCCGCACGACGGACCTCGATCTCGGTGATGGACCGGTCCGGGAGCACATCGACGAGCGACTCCACATCAACCGGGGCCACAAGATGTCCACCGGTCATCTCGACCAGGGACGCCAGGGCCGCGTGATCCGCCTCGGGCCGTCGGTACTCCCGGGAGATGTCCTCGACACGGACATCTGTTTCCAGGACCAGGTCCGGCAGATCAACCGTCAATCGGAAAGACCCAGCCTGCGCCGGAACCCATGTTCCAAGCCAGGTATCGCGGGCCTCATTACTGCGGCGCAACGCCACCTGGGTGACCACGCGCCCCTCTGGATCAATGGCGGATACCGAGATCGAATCGGGCAACTGAAGCAGGACCGATTCATCAAAGACTTCCAGCCGCAATTGCAGCACCTGTCCCACGGGGACCTGTCGCCGCGATGGCGTCAACTCGGCGACGCCACGGGTTGCCGAGAGGGACGCCCGACCAAGATGACGGATCAGCTGGATCCAGAACTGTTCTCCGAACTGCTCACCCCGGCCGTAGCGCCATCGCCAGATCTCATCGGTGACGACGTAGACACTGCGGCCGAGGCCGTAGCGGACACTCATCACCAGCGGGATGGGATCATCCCCATCCCGGAGCCGGACTGTTTCAGCCAGGACGGAGGCCGTCGGCTTGACCTGCTGTGGCTGGACCCATTGGGCCCACTGCAACTTCGACCAGTCGACGTCATTGTCCCTCAGTACAGTGGGCCACTCCGACGTGCCGGGTTCAGACACCTGCAGCACACCAAGACGCTCGGCCTCCTCGGTTGGCAGGAGTTGCACTGATGATCCGATCGTCGGCAGGTCGAATGGTCCGGAGAATGGCAGCGTGTCCGCCAGCTCAGTCGTCCCCCAGGATGATGGTGTGGCCACCTCACCGGCGATCCAGAGCAGACCGGCGCCACCGGTGCCGACCGCATCCTGCAACAGCTGATGCTGGTCCGGTGACATGACGCCGGATGGAACATCGCCAAGGATGATCACGTCGAAGGCCTCGAACTCCTCCGCCGTGACCGGCAGTCGCTTGAGTGGTCGATCACCTTCCTGCGCGAAGCTCCGGTCAGCGGAGAGCAGCATGATCGAACTCTCGATGGACTCCTCGCGAAGAAGCAGGTTCTTGAGATAGCGATACTCCCACCGGGGTCCACCTTCGACATACAGCACGCGAAGTGGCTCATCCAGGAGGTTGATGTCGATATCGCTCCAGTTGTTGTCGGACACGAGATCAGGACGATCCGGTTCGATGGTCACGGTCCAGGTCGCCGTTCCGCCAAGTTCCGGAATTCCCAGCAGCGTGGCGTCGACTCGCGCGTCCTCACCCGGTTCGATCTCTGCTCGATCCAGTTCACGACCGGTTCGACGATCGCGGAGGACAAGATCAAAGGCCTCGTTGGCGGCACCGCGTCGCGTGACCGCGACCTGGACCGGAACCCGGTCCCCGGTGAAGGCCTGCTCGGGAGCGGTCACGTGTTCCAGCACGAGATCACCAACGGCCTCGGATGATCCCAGTGGAACCGCGATCACCGGAACACCCGCTGCGCGGATCTCGGAAACATGCCGCACACGAAGATCATGATCCGATCGACCGTCCGTGAAGACGACAGCAGCGCTGACCGGTCCACCGGCCGACATGGCAATGGCCCGTGCGATCGCCTCGTCGACCCGGGTGTGATCACCAAGCGGATCATCAAGTGGTGGAATGGTCGACTCCGTGGATGGGGTCTGCTCGAAGGCGTGACCATGGAAACCGAACCAACGAACCGTCCGGTCCTGGGACAACGACTCCCACAGGGGTTCCGTCTGTTCCAGCAGGCTGACCATCTGGGCTTCACGAGTCGAGCGGGCATCCGGATCGCCTGGATCAAGTGTGACATCCGGGACACTCATCGATCCACTTCGATCAAGGAGCACCAGCACCTGGTCCGGAGTGTGATGCTCACGTGGTGATTCCAGTACCGGACCATTGAGCAGGATCGCAACCAGGAAGAGGATGATGATCCGGAGTGATGCGAGACTCACTCTCGCGGGGCGTGAAATGACTGCACCGCGATAGCACCAGGCGACGAAGAGGAAGATCCCGATGATGACGAGCACCCACAACCAGGCCGGCCATGGTGCCAGCCAACCAAGCCGCAGGCCATCACCCTCGGGCAGGGCATCGAGGTTGAACAACCAACGCATCATGTCACGGCTCCCGCCAGGACCGGGGTCGCCATTGGTCCACGAGGACTGAACCATCGCGCCAGGAGGCTCTCGATCACCAGCAGCGCCGCTGCAACACCCAACAGGAGCCAGACCAGGCTGCGGCCTGGACCCGTGGTCGCGGTCGCGGTGGAGATCTCGTTCCAGGTTCCCGTCTCTTCCAACCACTGGCCGACGGCTTCCGATGATTGACGATCAAGATCACCTGCCGCGGGATCAACGTTGGCAACGATCCAGGATCGATGGGTTCCGTTGTCATCCATCATGGACCACACGCCGGGACGATCGATGACGATGTCGTTGTTCGTGGGATCCAGGAGGATCGACGTTCCGTCTGGATGACGAATCTCACCACGGCGTGACGCCATGTCCTGGTTCCAGTCAAGGTCACCGACGACCGCCTGTTGCTTGCCTCGACTGAGATGCAGGCCACCACGGAGGGTCTCCTGGATCAGGGGCACCATCAACGGTTTGGCTGGAAGGTTCGTCCAGTCCAGGCGTGGCGCCGTCGACAGGAAGGCCAGTGTTCCCCGGCCGGGAACCGACTCCGTGACCAGCAATGGCCGGCCTTCAGCCGTACGGACCGAGACGATGCCGTTCATCCCGGGTTCCACCTCGACGAGTTGTCGAACATCCACCGGCTCCAGCAAGGTCGGGAGTTCGGCTCCGATCACGCGAAGCACCGATTCATCGGTGTCTGCAACGACCAATCCCTCGGCTGGATCAAGTTCCGTGCGTTCTGCAGCAAAGGTCCAGTCGATGTCCATCGCCTGCACCATCGCCTCGGTCCACCCCTGGACCTGTCGTTCACCCGGCGGCGACACCATCACCAGGCCGCCGGCTTCGCGGAAAGTACCGATCGACTCCCAGCCATCTGATTGCAGGAGATCCGGCCGCAGCAGGAAGACCGCATCCGCATCAACCAGGTCACTGGGAACCATGGCGATCGGATCGATTCGACGCACCTCGATAGGCAGTTCATCAATGGGGCGAAGTGCCCGCTCGATCCATCGCGCCGCATCGAGTTCCAGGGGAAGTTGATCTCGACCCAGGTGCTCACGATCGAGAATCACGACCCGCAGAACGTCCTGGACTTCGACCAGCACATGGCGTTGTTGCGCAGCGGTCATGGTGCCGGACTCGACCCGGATTCGGGACACCCCGTCGTCCTGGTCATCCACGGGAAGGTTGAAGTCGACCACGGCCTCTCGCTGACCCTGGAGCCAGTTGACGTCACGAGTTGATTGACGGCCTGCGGTTGATGTCGCGGTCAGGGTCGTCACGGTTTCCGGCAGCCGCTCTCCATCACGCTCCAGCTGTACCAGGCTCTGTGAGGCCAGGTCGTCAACACCACCGTCGCGAAGGACCACGCGGCGGAGTGGTTGGATATCGACGATGCGAACCTGCTCGATCGCCGAGTCGGCCGGCATGGCGTATTCCAGTTGAACACGATCCGAGTTGAAGAGGTTCGGTGGCAGGGGATCATCAACTCGACCAGAGCCTTCCCGGAAATCACTCAACAGGACAACCTGGTGGGAACGTGATTCATCACCCATGATGCGTGAGGCCACTTCATCCAGGGCTTCACCAACATCAGCCTGACCTTTCGTCACCTCGAGTCGCTTCACGGCAGCAGCCACTCGATCATGTTCACGCTGCGGTGGAAGTGATTGATCTCGACTGGAATTCGACAGGAGTGTCAACCCGACCTCATCACCCGATCCAAGTGACTCGATCACTGCCAATGCGGCTTCCTGGTGTCGACTGAGTGCTGTTGCACCCGAGGCATCCGGCGCGTCCGCGGTCAATGAGTTGTCGATGACGAGATGGACCGTCTGGCCAGCCTGCCCCAACAGTCCACCTTCTGACAACAGTGGTTGCGCCAATGCCAGTCCCAGGATGATCGGGATCAGGCATCGCACGACCAGGAGCAGCAGTTGCTGCAGCCGAAGCCGACGGCGACGAGCCTGCCAGGCTTCGAGCACGAATCGCATCGCGGCCCAGAGAACCGGGGGGCGGCGGCGCCGGGACAACAGGTGAATGATGATCGGAACGGAAACACATGCTGCGCCAGCAACAGCGATCCAGGGCGCCACGAAGATCAATGCAATGGTCATCATCCGGCTCGGTGTCGCTTCAACCAGATGGACCGTCGAGCGAGCAATCGGCCCAACGCGGGACCGACCGACGCGTGAGTGTTCATGACCAGGTGGTCATAGCCGAACTGGGTACAGGTGTCGTTGATGCCGTCGACATGGCGACGCAGGGCCTTGAGGTAGGCCTCCTGGATGGATCGGGGATCGACCTTCAGCCGTTGCATCATCTCGAGACCCTGGAACTGCTCTGGTCCAGTGAAATCGAACGAGAGTTCCTGGTCATCGAGGACCTGGAGGCACAGGACATCCTGCCGGTGGTGTCGGAATCGCGCCAACGCCGAGTGAATCTCCTCTGGATCAACGAGCAGGTCGGAAATCAGGATGAAGATCGCACGGTTCGAGATCCGGCCAAGTACCTGGTTGGTGGTCTTGATGAGATCGGTCCCATGCTCGACCGGTCGCGTGTTGAGCGCGGAGACGATCCGACGCCACTGCCCCTGGCCGCTGGATCGCGTGACGAGCCCCTCGATGCCATCAGCGAAGGCGACCAGGCCCACGCGGTCCGATTGTTGAAGTGACAACCAGGACAGGGCCACGGCGGTCGCCACGGCGTGATCGAACTTGGTCCAGGAACCCACTGCCCGGCTTGCCGAGGTCTCGCCCCAGCCACTCTTGATTGGAAGTGTTCCGAATCGCATGGAAGCGGAAGCATCAACCAACAGGACGACGTCGAGATTGGTTTCCTGTTGATACTGCTTGATCGTCAGGCGATCAGACCGACCGTACACCTTCCAGTCGAGGTGTCGCAGGTCATCACCCGGGACATAACCACGATGCTGATCGAACTCGACCGCCATCCCCTGGTGAGGAGAGCGGTGAAAACCACTCCGCACACCCTCGACGATCATCCGGGCGCGAAGCTCGAAGGGTGACAGCTGGGCCAGGGTCTCTGGTGCCAGGTATTCCTCGGCTCGTTGTGTTGATCGAGATGGACGGCGATCAGCCATTCCAGGTCATCTTCCTTATTGCACGACTTCATCCAGGTGTCGAGCGGTCTGGGGATCGACGGGGTCGACCGGGATCTCTTCCAGCAGCGTGGTAATGACGTCATCTGGTTTGATGCCGTCGGCTTCCGCGTTGAAGTTCAGCAGGATCCGGTGGCGGAGCACGGGTGGTGCGATCGCCCGGATGTGTTCCGGGGTGACATGACGAGCACCATGGAGGATGGCGTAGGCCTTTGCGGCCAGCACGAGGAACTGGCTGGCGCGTGGTCCAGCACCCCAACCGACGTAGTCCGACACGATGCGTGGTGGATTCTCGTTGTCGCGGATCCTCGTTGATCGCGCCAATCGAACGGCATACGCCGCCACGTGATCAGCAATGGGAACCTGCCGGACAAGGTGTTGGATAGCGGTGACGTCAGCACCATCCAGGATGGGATCGATGTCCGCCTGTTGATCCGAGGTGGTCTGCTGCACGACCTGGAGTTCCTCGTCCTCCTTGGGATACCCCACCTCGATGTTGAGCATGAACCGATCCAATTGCGCTTCTGGAAGTGGGTACGTGCCTTCCTGTTCGATCGGGTTCTGGGTAGCCAGTACGAAGAACGGGCTGGGAAGTGGATGACGTTCACCACCGGCGGTGACCTGTCGTTCCTGCATGGCTTCCAGCAGGGCCGCCTGTGTCTTGGGTGGTGTCCGGTTGATCTCGTCGGCCAGGACAATGTTGGCGAAGACGGGTCCCCGGACGAAACGGAGACTTCTCGTCCCGGACGCGCGGTCCTCGTCGATCACCTCTGTTCCAGTCATGTCACTGGGCATCAAGTCAGGCGTGAACTGGATACGGGAGAAGTCCAGTTCCAGCGCACGGGCGATGGACCGGATCAACAACGTCTTGGCCAGACCGGGCACACCAACGACCAGCGCGTGTCCACCGGCGAAGAGGCAGATGAGCATCTGCTCGATCACCTCTTCCTGGCCCACGATGACACGGTGCAACTGGGATCGCATCAACTCGGCACTGCGAGCCACCTGTTCGATGGCGTCACGTGGATCCTGGTTGCCCTGGTCTTGATCTGCCGCATCCATGGAATACGTTCTCCTGCAAGTAGTTCGCGAGAATTCAGCCCATCGCGAAGTATACTTCTGGCGAGCTGATCCTCGGGCAAATCACGCGTGTGAAGTCCCAGTGATCCACCCGGACTCCGCGGGGCCGACCAGATGCCGGAACTTCCTGAAGTCGAGCACCTTCGCCGGCGTCTTGTTGCTGGAATTCAAGGCGCCCGGATTACCGACGTCCACCTGCATCGCCCTGATGTGGTCAATTCCCGGGGCTCATCCAAGCCACGCCCGAGGATCTCTCGAAGCATGCTCCTGCAGGAGGCCACCGTGGCCACCCTGGAGCGACTTGGCAAGCAACTCGCCATCCACGCTGATGATGGTCGAGTGCTCTGCCTCCACCTGGGAATGTCAGGCCAGGTCCAGTTGGTGGATCCGGGTGACCCCGTCAAGCCTCACACCCACTGCACCTGGAGCCTCAGAGAGGGCCGGAGACGGCTGGAGATGCGGTTCGTGGACCCCAGGCGATTCGGAGGGCTCTGGACATTTGCCTCGCGTGACAGGCTTCTCGGCGACCGATGGAGCCAGCTTGGTCCTGATGCCCTGGACCTGGATCCTGGTCTGCTGGCCCGGCAGCTCGAGGGACGGGCACGGGGACTCAAGGCCACGCTCCTGGACCAGGCCATCGTGGCGGGCCTGGGGAACATCTACGTCGATGAGATCCTCTTCCGGGCCCGGCTCCACCCAAGGCAGCCTGCCGGCACGGTGAAACGGGATGAGGTCGAGCGAATCGCGGACGCCACGTTGGGGATACTTGGACAAGCCATCCAGCAGGGGGGCTCAACCGTCCGGTCATGGCTGGATTCAGAGGGCCAGGTGGGAGAGTTTGCGAGATCCCACAAGGTCTACGGTCGAAGTGGTGATATGTGTGTGGATTGTGGACAACCACTTCGGGATGACCTGGTTGCCCAGAGGCAGACCGTGTGGTGCCCCAACTGTCAGCGGCTTAAGAGAAGAAAGAGATGAGAATAATCATCTCTCTTCTCTAGTAGTAGTCCTGTTGATTGGTGGATGACTTGCAGGTGAATACTGCAACATCATGCCCTGTCTTCCATTGGAGTCTCCAGGGGAAGTGAACAACCTGTCACTTGGCCTGACAGTCGGTGTCGTGCCCTTGTCCGGGTACTGGTGACAGCAACAATCGAAACCGTCCAGTTGTCAGATCGTCGCGGTGATGGTGGCAATGACCGCCTGTGAAATGGAAGCTTGCTCAGGAGTTGTTCAACCTGGAACGTGACATGGATGAGGCGATCACGGGCATCCATCACCATGGAATCAACGCTTCGAGGGTGCATGAAATGAACCGATCACTCAGCTTGGATTGGGAGCGACGGTGCTGATGATCAGCTCTTCGAGCCGACGCACTTCATCATCAAGGTGCCGGTCACCGGTTCGCCGCGAGTCGATGCTTCGAATCGCGTGCATCACCGTGGTGTGATCTCGGCCACCGAAGTAGCCACCGATCTCACCGAGGCTGAAGCGGGTGTGCTTCCGGGCGAGATACATGCCGATCTGACGCGGCAAGGCGATGGACTTGTGCCGTCGCTTGGACAGCAGGTCGGTGATCCGCAGCCCGTAGTAGTTGCTGATCGTGTTGAGGATGTCCTGGATGGTGGTGGGACTTCCCGGGGTTGATGATTCATGCTCGCCGATGGCCTTCTTGCACAGTTCCATGCTGATCGGTGACTGTTCAAGCAGGGACAGGCCCTGGAGCTTGGTGATCGCCCCTTCCAACTCACGGATGTTCGAATCCAGCCGCGACGCGATGTAGGCCGCGCAGTCATCTGGAAGCTCGATATTCCGCATCTGCGCCTTGCTTCGGACGATCGCGACCCGTGTCTCGTAGCACGGACGCTCAATATTGGCGACCAGGCCACAGTTGAATCGGCTCGTGAGGCGTTCTTCGAGGTCGGGGATCTCGCTTGGTGCCGCATCGGAACTCAGGACGATCTGTCGGCCGGCCTGGTACAGGCTGTTGAACGTGTGGAAGAACTCTTCCTGTGACGGACCACGCTTGGAGAGGTCATGAATGTCATCGACGATCAACAGGTCGAAGTTACGGAATCGATGACGGAAGTCAGCCATCTGTCCCGCCTGGACGGCTTCCATGAAGTGATTCATGAAGCCATTGCAGGAGGTGTAGAAGATCCGCATTCCACCGTGAATCCGCATGGCCATCTGTGAAATAGCCTGCAGAAGGTGGGTCTTTCCGAGGCCGACACCACCATGCACGAAGAACGGGTTGTAGGCCTTGCCGGGTTTCTGTGCGACGGCCAGTGAGGCGGCATGGGCGAGTCGGTTGTCCGGACCAACGACGAAGGAGTCGAAGGTGTAGTCCGGGCTGAGGATCATCTCCTCGTCGAGATCCGGCTGTGAGTACACACCGGACTCGGGCTTGGATTCGGCACGTTCGGGTCGGCTGACTTCACCCGTGAACTCGACGGCGAGCAGTCGGCCACTGGCGGCCTGCGCAGCCTCGGTGAACTGTTCGACACAACATCGCTGCAGGTACTTCAGTCGAACCTGTTCCTTGACGAGGAGCGTCAGTGTTCCCTGGGAGAGTTCAACGACTTCAATCTCGTTGAACCAATGTCGACACATCTGTGCATAGTTGCTCCGCAAGTAGGCAAGAAGTGCCTCCATGACTCGTGGCTCAACTACAGGCATCCGTCGACATCCTTCCCTTGCCTTGACCCCACAAACGGCGCTCGGCTGCACGAACAAAAACGCAACCGGGCCCAAAGGCGCTTCGTGAAGTTACGCGGCCAAGGCCCGGTTCGTCAACAACTCAGTCGGCGGATAATGCAGTTGCGTCGGCGACCTGTTGCTCGTAGCGCTGCCGGTTTTGGCGGTGATCCATGAGGAAATGGACCCGTGCCATCTGTTCCTCACCCAGGACCTGGCGGGCCTGTTCCCGCGCCTGGTCGATGCGGGTACGCCTGGAGGTATGGATAATCACTACGGATTCCGCTTCCCAGCCCTCCAGTAATTCCGCTAGATCATGCAGGTGCAAGTGGTTGCCGATCCGGGCCCGCTGGCGGTGATCTTCGTCAAAGAAAGTGCACTCAGTGATCACCAACCGGGCTTTTCGGATGTCTTCCCGGCTCAGGTTGGGGGTCATGTCGGTATCGCCGGTAAAGGCCACCAAGGGGATCTCATGGATCTCCGTGATCTGCTCACCAGCCTCCCGAAGAGCCCTGAGGTGGGCCTGGGGTGCTCCAGCGAGATCCTGGCGGAGTTTGCTGCGGTGTTCCACCACGAGATAGCCGTTTGCTGGCACCGTATGCCGCATTTCGATGGCCTTAAGGAAGATCGATGGCTTGATTTCGACCTGTTCCTCATGGCCCAGGGGCACCAGTTTGTAGGGCATCTGTTGGTGCTCGATCGGTGCCCAGGCGTTCAGCATCCCCTCCAGTGGCCCAGCAAGTTGGGGTGGGCAGACACAGGTTCCGCCACCCATCTTCTGGAAGGCCCGTTGGCTGAAGTAGTACGGGAGGCCCCCGATGTGGTCCATATGACCATGGCTCAGGGCAACCCAAGGTGCCGCCAGGGCTACCCGAGGGCACATTCCAATGTCAAAGTTGATATCGAGTTCCGGGATCTGAACGACGGTCTGTTCACCGCCGATGCTGATGCCCTGGATCCGCCAAGGGGGGCAATACAGGAATCCGACTCGTCCACCATGGGGTGGCTTGCGAGGAATCATGTTGAATCTCCAGGGGCCGCGCTTTCACGCGACCTGGACAAGGGTTGCCCCCATGCTAGCGACTAGGGCCCTGGCAGCAAGCCAGCCCGAGAATGGCCTTGAACGGAGTTTCATGAACGCCGGTGGGAAAATTGTGGAAGAAATGTGGAAGGCTTGAACTCAGGAGTGCCGGGTGACGACCCCGTCAGCGAGTTCAAGCATCAGGTCCAGGGCGGGTCCAGCTGGAAGCACGGCCAACCTGCCCTTGGCCTGGTTCACGAGATCATGAGCAGCCTGGAGCGTGGAGTCCAGCGCCCCGGAGGCATCGAGCAGGGTTTGCAGTCCTTCTCGATCACAATTCTGCACCGTCTGATCGAAGCGAACTCGGTCAGCCTCACTCAATTCGGCACGAAGCCGGATCAATGGAAGTGTCATCTTGCCGAGGTCCAGGTCCCGACCGACGGTCTTTCCCGTGACTTCGGTTTCGCCGACGAGATCAAGGACGTCGTCCGTGATCTGGAACGCGATTCCCATGTCATACCCAAAGGCCTCGAGGGCGGTGCAGACGTCATCACTGCCATCACCCAGNACGGCNCCCATTCGACAACTGGCGCCGATGAGTGAACCAGTCTTCCGACCAACGACATCGAGGTAGACCGGCTCAGTCATCTCCAGGTCGTTACGACGCTGTAGTTGGATGACCTCACCCTCGCACAGGATGTTGGTGACTTCTCCCAGGGCGAGGTTGATCGAGGGTGATCCCAGTGTGGAGCACAGGTGAAACGCCTTGGAGATCAGGTAGTCACCAAGCATCACGGCCATTTCATTGCCGTGCAGGGAGTTCACAGTAGCGCCACCTCGACGGACTTCCGATTCATCAAGGATGTCATCGTGCACGAGCGTGGCCATGTGGATCATCTCCACAACAGCGGCCATGATTCGATGTCGATCATCCAGGTCGGCTTCGGAATCGGAACCGGTCGCAGCGAGTGATGACAACAGGACGAGCGTCGGCCGAAGCATCTTGCCCCGGTACCGCTCGATGTGGAGGCACAGGTTGTTGACGTCGGCATGATCACTGGCCAGGTGCTGCTGGAACACCGTTGAAACCGCCTCCAGCTGATTGCTGAGCAGGCAGCCCAGGGGTTGTCGTGACATGGCGGTTTCAATCAGGGACACGATGATGCTCGATGAGGTCCTATTTGATGCCGACGAGATAGGCGATCCAGCCTTCACAGGCTTCACCGGTATCAGCCTCGGTCCACTCCCCGTTGCCTTCCTCGGTGTCCTCGTCCGTTCCTTCCCAGTACACGACGGCATTGCGGAACCCAGCCTCAAGCAGCAGTTCCTGGATTTCAGGAAGCGTCCACAACCGCCAGTGATAAGTGAAGGCCTTCTTGATCTTCGTTCCATCCGGGAACTTGAAATGAATGTGATTGATGACGTCACCACTGATCGGGTCATAGTGGTTCTGGTCCCAGACGTAGGTGAACCCGTCCAGGTCCCGGTCCTCGGTCATCTCCAGGAAGGAATCACTTCCACCATAGGCATCGAGGATGAACAACCCGTCCTCCGCCAGTCCATCCCGGACGCTGCGGAAGTACTCCAGGACCTGTGACCGTTGCTTGAACAGGAAGTAACTGAAGTTGAAGGCCAGGATCGTCTCGACCGGATCCGTGGGCGTGGCCAGGACATCACCCTCGATCAACGTGAGTCGATCCTGTTGAGCAGCATCGAGCTGGTCATCCAACCGAGCTCGGCACCAGTCAAGCACCTCGGTGCTGAGATCGACGCCGACGGCTGTATTGCCAGGTCGCTTCTTGACCCACTCACGGGCGACGGCGGCGGTGCCGCAGAAGTCCTCCCGCATCGAACCAGCAGTCCGACCACGCTGGTCCTTCCAGATTCGATCGATCGTGTCGATCTCACCGACAGGATCCTGCACGGACAGCTCGTAGAGCTCGTGGATATCACTGCCCTTGGCCGTTCGGTGGTCGTCGGCCTTCTTTCCCTTGCGTTTTCGTGTCGTAGTTGGCATCAGACTCACCAGTGTATGCACTGACTCCTCTCAGGGCGTCTCATCCATGACGTCATAGATCCGAATCCACTCCCAACGGGGTTTCCACTTGTTCACCGTCTCGACGTGCCGGGGATCCACCAGGTAGGCCTCGTAGGCCTCATCGGTGTCGAAGCCCACGTAGAAGCCCACGTCGTAGTTGCTGTCCACGATGTCACGGCCAAAGTCGCCGGGAGGGCCACAGAAGTAGGACGTGACCCCTGGGATGACGGCGAGCTCGCGGTCACAGTCGGCGATCAACTCCCCGGCCTCGGCGGGCTCCTGGAGCTTGAAGAGCACGACGTGGTTGATCCGTGCAGGCCGGTCCGGGGCACAGCCGGTGATGGCCCCCAGGAGGCCGAACAGGATCAGGATATCCAGTGTTTTCCGCATCCAGCCGAGTATAGTCGGGTCACCGTGTCCGCCACCGCAAACAGGCCGAGCACGTGCGTCACGATCCAGTGCCGCTGCGATGATCGACGTGAGGAGGCCGCCGCGCTTGCCCGGCGGCTGGGAACTCGATGCGTTGATGGCGCTCGTGTTCCAGTGGGCGAGTTCCGGATCGTCCTGCTGGAACATGGAACCGAGTTGTGGGATGAACACTCCCGTCGGCGAGGCATGCCAGTCGACTTTCGGTCACTCGATCGCCGTACGGGCAGTGGAAGCCTCTCGCACAAGCAGCCAATTGCCAAGGCCATTGGTCGATCAGCCCGGACGGTTGTCGATGCGACAGCGGGGTTGGGACATGATTCATTCCTCCTGGCCTGCCTTGGTTGGCACGTCGTGGCGATGGAGCGACACCCGGTCGTCGGCGTGCTCCTGGAGGAATCCGTCCGCCTGGCCCGCGAAGACGCGGAGATCATGGAGACCATGGGTGACCGCCTGAGGGTGCAGTCGGGAGATGCCCGGGCGCTGCTGCAGGAGCAGGATCCCCCTGATGTCATCTATCTCGACCCGATGTTCCAGCCACGGCGGACGTCCGCGCTGCCCCGGAAACCAGCGCAGGTGCTCCGCCAACTGGTCGGCCTGGACCAGGATGAGTTGGAGTTGTTCGAGGTGGCGCGACGATGTGCCCGCCAACGGGTCGTGGTGAAGCGGGCTGATGATGCACCACCGCTCGTGGAAGGCGTCGATCTCAGCCATCGCGGGAAGATCGTCCGATATGACGTCTACCTGCCACTGGAGCGAGGATCATGACTGACCACCTGGTGTTGGATGTCGAGACGACCGGCCTTTCCCGCCGGACGGACGTGATCACGACGGCGTGCTGGTACTTCCGGGGAACGTGGTACCGGTGGGTTCGAGATCTGGATTCACCAGCGGTCTTCCAGTCCCACTGGGCGGCCTCTTCAGCGTTGGTCACCTTCAATGGTCGAAATTTCGACGAGAAGTTCGTCGTCAAGGACCTGGGAGTTGAGCCGCATCCAGTGCACTGCGACGTCATGCACGAGGGATGGAAGCGTGGTCTCAAGGGTGGTCTCAAGCGGGTGGCCATCGAGTGTGGCCTGCCTCGCCCCCCGGAAATCGAGGGCATGGATGGCCGTACGGCCATCCTGCTGTGGGATCGCTGGCAGGGGGGTGATGCTGCTGCACTGGAACTGCTGAGCCTCTACAACGCCTGGGATGTCTGGTTGACCCTGGGCCTCTACCGGCAATGGGTCCTGGGTGAGCGGCACAATGAGGTCCATGGGATTCCCTGGCAGTTCGATGCGGAGGCCGCCGGCCGCCTGTTGGGTGGAGGGCGTTTTTCACACCTGCCACACAGTCCAGCCTGATCCCACCGCCTGGTGCGGGGTGGAAGAAGCGTCCCGGCTGCGGTACAACGGTGGAATCCCAAGGGAGGCACCCATGGAGTCGACATCTGACGGCAAGGAAGGCATGGACAAGTGTGAGCGTCGCGCGTGGGCGATCCTGCTCGTCGTGTTCGCCCTGTTCATGATCGGATTGGTGATGGTGTCCTTCTGGGGTGGCCCCTTCGAGTCAGACAGCTACTGGCTGAAGGAAGCACCCCCGACCTTCCCGAACTGAGGTTTCCTGATGCCTGAGGCGGCCAATACATCATCCCTGTGGTTCCGCGGCGCCCTCGTGCTGGTCATCCCGATCGTGGTCCTGGCGATCCTTGGTGGCACTGTCGGCGAAGAGGGAATCCTGGATGACGTCTTTCTCTGGCTGACCTTCGCCCTGGTGGCATTGATGGCCATCTGCCTGATGGTGGGGTGGATCGGCCGAGGCGGAGGATCCCCGGGAGAACGACCCGACGAGGACGGTGTCCTCTAGGGGAGTCCCGGAATCCATCGGCAAAGGTTGTTTGCAACCGGATAGCGGGGCCGTACTATGACAGGGGTAGAGGGGCTGTAGCTCAGTTGGGAGAGCGCCTGCTTTGCAAGCAGGAAGTCGTCGGTTCGAGCCCGATCAGCTCCATTCGGTGCCCTCAGTGGGCAGCCGCCACCAGGTCGACACGCTTCGGATCGATGACCTGGACCTGCCAGCGATTGTCGAAGGTCGTGTTTCCCACGACTCCAATCCACTGTCCGATCATCTCACCAAGATCAACCGAGGCCATTGGCTGCACATACACCAGTGTGCGACCGTTGTTGGGATCCTCGATGCGATACATCATCGGCCGCTCATCGGTTCCGGTGAAGATGCTGGAGACGTTCAGTCGACCCAGGACCGTGTAGTCCATTGGTGCGTCCAGGACCGTCCGCATGGCGGAGGCATCCTCGGCAGCCACCTGGACGACGGCATCGAGTCGATTCAGGAGCCGCTGCTCCTCCCGCAGGCAGGATGCCAGTTCGAGTTGTCGCATGCGGATCATGGCCAACTGCGCCGACTCGGGATCCGTGTCCTGGTCGAGTTCTGCAACCACGGCGTAGGCCTCCCAAAGCCGGGTGGCCAGATCTTCGGACATGTCAGTCGCCGGCAGCGAGTTGTAGATCTGCTCAAGGCCGTCGAAATACCGCTGTTCCGGTGTTCGGTCCGGGCTTGCTGTTGCCACTTCAACAACCTCAGGGGTCTCGGTGACCTCGATCATCTCGATCGGTTCCGCTGCTGCCAGTCGATTCCGGCGGGCGGCCAGGTACCGGGCCAGGTAGGACGGTTGCCCGGCAGCCGGGGTCTTCGCCTGGACCGTCTCTGTTTCCGTGGGAATCGGCTCACTCACCGCGGTCGGTGTGGGGGTTGTCGTTCGGGTCGGCGTTGACGGCTGACCGGTCCAACGTGCCGCTTCCTGCGCCGTGGCTGGTCGCAGGTCGGCCATGTTGATCCACCCTTCGGCTCGGTCGGTCAGGCGAACCCGGTAGAAGCGGTGAGGCTGGCCGTCGACATCAGCGGTTGTGGCGTCAATGATCGTCACTGGCGTGTCCATCGGGAGCATGGAGATGGGTCGCCAGGCCTTGGTCGGATCAGGGTCAGCCAGGTCTGGGGCATAGACAGGCATCGTGTCCAGGGTCTTTCCTGACTGGGTATCAACCACCTGGAATCGGCCACGTTCATCCACAGGGTGGCGGATCCACCCCCAGGATTCATCGAAGAGCGGGCCCTCGGCCGGGACTCGACCCCAGTTGGCAAGTTCCTCGGTCACTCGGACCACTGAACCGGACGGTGCGTCCAGGAAGGCGTAGAAGTTGCGGTCGGCACCGCAGCGGACCACGGCATTCTCACTGTTGATCACGTAGCACTGCTCCAACGGCGGTGCGGCGGTGTTCTGCGAGAGGACGAGGCTGGTGATGATCAGGCCGAGCGTTGACATGGGTCATTCCCTCCATGGATGACTATAGACGCGAGGCTACCCTCGCTTCCGGGCGGGGGCAACCGGTGGACAATCTCATCCACGCCTGGGGATCGCGACGACGGGCCTCGGACCCGGGGCGCGGTACGATTCGCCCACCCCATGAGATGGACCCTGATCACCTTGCTCGTGGCCGGCCTCTCGGCAGGCTGCCAATCCCCCCTCGACGGCCCGGACTCCGGTCCGTTCCTGGACAAGGACCTGGCTGGCATCATCGAGATGGAGATGCAGGAGGTCCAGCAATTGGAGCGGGATGCGGTGGTCACCCGGCCCAACGAGGTGGAGTCCACGCTCGCGGGACGCCGTGATCAACTCGATGCCTTGTCACCGGTTCCACCCGGAGCGGACCTCCATGCCGACCTGGGTCTCGACCTGGAGGGTCGCCTGGCCAGTCGGCAGCCTGTTTCCATTGAACACGCGGTCCAGGCGGCACTGTTGAACAACCTGGACCTCCAGGACTCACGTCTCCTTCCAGCCATCCGCCGGGAACAGTTGATCCAGGCTTCGGCTGTCTTCGACATCGTCCTGGGGGCCGGCTTGTCCTTTGGACGATCGCGGACACCGACCACCGTGGTCGAGATTGCGACACCAGGGGGTGACCAGCCACTGAATGTCGGGCTCTCGCGAGTTGAGCAGTTTCAATACAACGTCGCCCTGACGAAGAAACTGACGACCGGTGGATCCGTTCGCCTCACGACGGACATGGATCGTCAGCTTCAGCAGGACGAGGGTGATCTGCGGTACCGACCCAACCCATCTGTCCGACCATCCTTCGGCCTGGAACTGGAGCAGCCGATTCTCCGGGGCTTCGGCGAGGAAGTGAACCTCGCGGATGTGTACATCGCCCATAAGAACGAACAGGCCTCGGTTGAGCAGATGCGGGCCCAGTTGATCAACACCATCACCGAGACCGAGGTCGCCTACTGGAACCTCGCCTTTGCCTGGCGCCAACTGGCGATCCAGCAGTGGATGATCGAAGCGGCTGAGGAACTCCTCGACCTCATCAATCGGCGTCGAAGCTTTGACGCGAACATCGCCGACTGGGCCCAGGCGGTGGCGACGGTCGAGCAACGTCGCTCGGAGATCATCACCTACCAGCAATCCGTGAAGCAGGCCTCGGATCGGCTGAAGCAGTTGATGAATGATCCCGCCATTCCCCTGTCGGGCGAAGCGGTGCTCGAACCAGAAGATGAGATGGTGCACACGCCGATCCAGTTGGAACTGCGTGAGTCGCTCCTGAAGGCCATTGCCAACCGACCGGATGTCCGCATCTCCATGTATGACATCGATATCGCGAAGATCAACGAGGTCGTGGCGGACAACGGTCGCCTGCCCGAGCTGGATCTCCAGGCGAGCGTGAATACCCAGGGACTCGGGGGTAACTATCACGACGGCTACAGCGAGTCGTTCACTGGCAGTTTCATCTCCTATGTCGTCGGGCTCGTCTTCGAGTATCCCCTTGGCAATCGGGCGCCTGAGGCCGCGTTCCGACAGTCACGACTGCAACGAAGTGCGGCCATGGTGAGTTACCGTCGAACACTGCTGCAGGTGGTGCTCGATGTGAAGACGGCCATGCGGGCGGTCATGGACAACGCCCGGTTGATCCCGGCGACACGTGTCGCACGGGTCGCAACCGCGGAGTCACTTCGAGCACTCGAGGTGGAACGGCAGACCCTGGCCAGTCTCACGCCGACTTTCCTGAACCTCATCTTCTCGACCCAGGCCCAGTTGGCTGCTGCTCGTACCGCCGAGTTCAATGCCATCGTCCAGTTCAACGTGTCTGTTGCCCGGATGTACGAGGCCATGGGTACAACGCTCGACATCAAGCAGATCGGTCTCCAGACCATCGACGAGCACGGTGACTTTGATGGCCGATCCCTCTATTGAAGCCATGAGTGGTCCACGACTACTTCCGGCGGATGACACCGCGATTGCGGAGGCAGCCAATGCGCTCCGTCAAAGCCAGGTCGTCGCCTTTCCGACGGAGACCGTCTACGGACTCGGTGGTGGCACGCTGGATCCCCGCGCGCTCCAGATGATCTACGAGTTGAAGGGTCGTCCCTCCGACAACCCGTTGATCGCGCACGTCACGGGTCCGGAGGCGGCTGGTGAGATCACGACGGGTTGGGATGATCGATGCTCGCTCCTGGCGGAAGCCTGGTGGCCGGGTCCATTGACACTGGTGCTGGGCCGGGCCGCTCACGTGCCGGACCTGGCCTCCGGTGGTCGACCAACCCTGGCTGTTCGAAGTCCCGAGCACCCTGTGGCCCGGTCACTGCTGGATGCCTACGGTGGACCCATCTCGGCGCCATCGGCCAATCGATCCGGCGCCATCTCGCCGACACAGGCTCAACACGTCCTGGATGACTTTGCTGGCCGACCGGAAGCAGATGGCTTGATCGTCCTGGGTGGTGATCGTTGCAGCGTGGGTATTGAATCCACCGTGCTGGACATGACTGTCGATCCACCGAGGATTCTCCGGCCCGGCGTCCTGACGGCGGAGGTGCTTCGCCCATTGCTGGGTGAGGTGGAGATGACGGCGTTGCAACAGACGTCTGCCTCGCCCGGGACCATGGAGCGGCATTATGCCCCGCAGACTCCATGTCTCCTGGTCGATGAAGAGGAACTCCAGGCGCACCTGTCGCAGGCGGATCGACGGTGCGTCGTGATTACATCGAGTCGCCGTTCGGTCTCCCCTCCACACGTCCTGATCGAGATGCCCGCGGATCCCAAGGGGTATGCCGCCGAGCTGTACGCCGCGTTGCGACAGGCGGATGCCGAGCGAGTGGATGTCGTGCTGGTGGAATCCGCCGGCGAGGACGATCCCAATTGGATTGCGATTCGCGATCGACTCATGCGAGCAGCATCGGATCGTGGGTCCTGATCAAACTGGTGTGATCACCTGAAATGTGGCGCCGATGGGCCGTTGTTGTGCCTCTCTGTGGTAACGGGCTGCCAGGATATTTCCACGGGCATTGATTGCCTTCTCGGAACTCTCCTGGCGGTCTCTTTTTTTGGAACCCCAGGAGCCCACTTATGACCCTCATGATGCGATTGGCACTCGGTGCCGGTGTCTTTGTTCTTGCCTCATCCGTCGAATCAGCCACGCTCTACGTCTCGAAGACGGGCAGTATCGGCAGCTACTCGAACATCCAGGCGGCAATCAACAGTGCCGAATCCGGCGACACCATCGAGGTGGAACCAGGGACATATGCCGCCTTCAACCTCCGGAACAAGGACCTGGTCTTCCGATCCTCTTCATTGACCGAGATGGTCGTCGTGGACGGACAGGGACTTCGACAGGCCCTGCGGTGCACCATGGTCTCATCCGAGACGTCATTCACGATGTTCCGGTTCTATGACGGACGCGATGGTGGATACAAGTACGGCGGGGGGGTCGGTCTTTTCCAGGCCTCTCCACGTTTCATCAACTGTGAATTCCAGGACAACTTCGCAGGCACGGCTGGGGGTGCCGTAGCCGTGGAGGAGTCATCACCCATGTTCATCGAGTGCCGCTTCCTGGACAATATCGCTGCCGGGAGCGGTGGTGCAGCCTATGTCTTCAGCGACAGTCACCCGGAGTTCCGGGATTGTGAGTTCGACCAGAACGAAGCGATCTACAAGGGCGGTGCCTTGTGTGTCAGGCAATCGACTGTCACGTGTCACAATGGGAACTACCTGGACAATTCGGCGACCATTGCTGGTGCGATCTATGCCTTTGATGAGAGTGAGATTCGGTTCCATGAGTCCACCTTCTCGGGCAACTGGTCCTTCTGGTACGGCGGGACAATGATGATCGAAGCCCGGACCCTGGCGGAACTGATGAGCTGCCATCTTGAAGATGGTGAATCCGATGATGGTGGTCACATCTTTGTCTACGGCATGAGTGTCTTTCGGGCCGAGGATTGCAGCTTTGACGACGGCAGAGCCTTCTTTACCGGGGGGCACATCTCCGCGTGGCGACAGTCGACGGTTTCGCTGGAGAACAACACGTTTTCCCGTGGCCAATCAGGATATTCCGGTGGCAGCCTGTTCCTTCACGGTGGTCGATATGAAGGTTGGAGCAACGAGTTCAGTGACTCCTCCGCGCGCCGAGGCGCCATGATCTACGGCGAGATCAATGAGATCATGATCGATGGGTCGACCTTCGACAACGCAACATCGACAGGCCAACCCTCCTGGCGGGATGGCCGGGCGATGTACTTCCTGGATGCATCACTCCTCTGCAGCAACACCGTCTTTCGCAACATGACAACGCCATCTGCGCATTCCATGCAATCACTGATCTTGCACCGGGAGGGGCATGCCAGTTACGACTCCTGTGAGTTCACTGACAACCTGGTTGCCAACGCCTCCCGTGCTTCCGCGATGATGCGGATCATCAATGGCGCCACGGTCGATGTGCAATCCTGTCTCTTCCAGGGCAACACGGGTCAGTCCGCCACAAGTGTCATACGGAATGTCAACAGCGTCCTGGATATCGACGCGTCCATCTTCGAGTCCAATGGAAAGGTGTCTACTGGAGGATCTCCGGGACTCTTCTTCCGGCACGCGGTTGTTCACACGGCAGGTCTCAAGGCGAAGACCGATCTTGCGAACAGTGCGTTCTGCGGCAATACGGTCCGGGATACCTTTGGACCCTGGGCTGATCTCGGCGGAAACACCTTCGCTGTGACGTGCCCATGATGGTTGTCATCCTGGCGACCTGTGCGCTTGGACCACAACTTGAATCAAATCAGTCCGACCCCGCTTCATGCGGGGTCGGTTCTTTCATGGTGTGACCGGTCGGGTGAACACGATGATGTCCGCCTGGGGAACATCCTGCCCAGCTTCCAGTGGTTCACCTCGACCCGTCTCGAGGCTGACAGCCAGGATCGAGTGATCTGGCAGCCGACGCTCCAACTCGCGAATGGTGCCGCCATGATGATCACTGTGAAATCGACCCACCAGCAGGATCACCGGTGGTCCATGGGCCCGGATCGCCTCGGCGACGGACTCGGCCATGGTGGCGTCCCAGACCTGCTGGGCATCGAAGAAGGACTCGATGATCGTGGTATCGGTCTCGACACCCTCGTGATCATCCGGGCTCATGATTTCGAAGAACCGCTCGCGATAGACCCCGTCAATCGACTCCGGGGGAACGGTGGCGAGCGTCGCCCGGTTCTTTGGAAGCGCCGCGAGGGCCTCCCATCCATCACGACGCGCCAGCCGGACGTATCGACGCGGTGCATTGGCCGCCACGATCCGACCGTCACGAGCGATGGTTGCGTCGATGATCGGCTGGTACCACGCTGTCCAACTGCCCGTGCCGGCCCAGTTGGTTGAGCTGGTCGCCTTGGCGAAGGCCTCGGCGTCGATGATGCCATCGACGTAGTCATCAATGAGGATCTGCTCATCGCGTTCGAGCATCTCCAGCGCGACCGTTCCACCCGCCCGGCGTTTCAGGACATCCTCCACCACGGCAAGCTGGACCGCGTGTCCAGTCGCGTCGTCGTGCTCTTCGCCAAGCACGATGACATCGGCGGCGAGAGATCGATTCACCAGGTCTTCCCATTCAAGGTCACCAGTCTCGCCCGGCGATGTGATCCGCAACTGGGTTCGGACACTCACGGTGGACGGGGTGGCTGGTGCGGGAGCCGCTTGGCATCCAGCCAGGACGGTGGCGGCACCCATGGCCAGGGCGGCCAGGTGACGGGCGATCGAGAATCCCCAGGGGCATGAGCGATGGTGCGACATGGGCGATTTGGTCCTCTCAGGCGGGGGCATGGGACCCGAGCGTTGTCCCGGGTCGCGGGCGGGAGTACCATACGCGATCGTCAATTGAGACCCAGCAACCCCGGGAGCGAACACGATGTCGCAGGATCCCTCGAACGCACTGGATACGGTCATTGGTGGTGGCACAAGCAAGGTCGCCGATTCATCGCAGGCCTTGCAGGAAGCCAGGCAACTGGAAGCCGATGGTGATCGCGTTGGTGCCATCACGGTTCTTCGGACCATCTCCGGTTCCAACGACGAGGCAGCCTTCCGGCTCGCATTCCTTCTTGATCTCGTTGGAGAGGAAGACGAGGCCGTCTCGCTCTACGAGGAGTTGAACCGCCGCCAGCAGCAGCCGTCGATCAACGTCCTGCTGAACCTGGCCATCCTCCACGAGGATCGCGGCGACATCAACAGTGCGGAGCGTTGCCTCAAGCAGATCCTTGATACCAACCCGAATCACCCACGGGCTCGACTGTTCATGCATGATGTCCGCTCTTCGAAGGACATGTACTACGACGAAGAGCAGGCACGCGACATGGCCAAGCGCAGCGCGTTGCTGGACACCCCGGTGACCGACTTCGAACTGTCCGTCCGGGCCCGCAACTGCCTCAAGAAGATGCAGATCCGGACGCTGGGCGACCTGCTGAAGGTCAGCGAGGCCGAGCTGCTGAGCTACAAGAACTTTGGTGAGACGTCCCTGGTCGAGATCAACCAGATGCTTTCGTCCAAGGGACTCCGGTTGGGCCAGAGCCTGCAGTCGCACTACAGCCGGATGCGCCAGGAGATCTACGAGGAGCTCAAGGGCAAGGCGTCCGAGGCCGTCCTCAACAAGCCCATCACACAGTTGGATCTCTCGGTGCGGGCCCGCAAGGCGCTGCAGTACCTGGGTGTCCACACCGTTGGTGACCTGGCGACCCGAACCGAGGCCGAGCTGATGGGTGTCAAGAACTTTGGTGCCACCAGCCTCGATGAGGTGAACATCATTCTTGGCAATTATGGCCTGGACCTGCGGAATCTCGACTAGCGAGGCACGCCGGGCAGGCCGAACGCCTGCCGTAATTCCAGCAACCCTGTTGATTCGGCCGAGAAGTCCTGTCATGCGGCAGGTGTTGTCCCGGTTCGTCATGTCAGTCGTCCTGGTGACCCTCGGGGTGTCGACCCCAGGCTGTCACGATCACCAGGAGGCGACGCCTGCTGGCGATGATCAACAGGCCAAGGCACGGTCGACGACACCTCGAATCCGCCTTCCTGTTCCAACCGAGGCACCGGTGGTCCGCGTTCGCCTGAGGCGAATCGTGGGTGACCTGGAACCGGTTGAGTTTGCGCACTCAGGCCAGTCGGTCACGATCCGTGACGCCAATGGAAACCAGATCGATCGAACCGGTCCGTTGACGGTTCGGCGGGACGGCGATGGTTGGCTCATCAGGGCGTCCGATGGCTCCACCATGCCTCGATCCATGCAGAACGCGCCGTGGGTGTCCCTGGAGGCAAGCGGTGATGCGGCACTGGAAATGAAGGATGACAGTGATGAAACCCGGCGATATGTCGGCGCCATCCGCTGTGTCCACGTGCCGGAGACCAGGGAAGTCACCTGGGAGGCCATTGAGCATGTGCCGATCGAGGACTACCTCCCTGGTGTACTGGCGGGAGAGCTCTATGGTCACTGGGGACGCCAATGCCAGGCTGCGCAGGCGATCGCCGCACGGAGTTTCGTCAGCATGGAGTGCCACATGCGGGCTTCCCGGCGGTGGGATGTCATCGATACCGCTGGTTCACAGGCCTACCTGGGCGCCGTGGATGATCCGGTAGGCCATGCCGCAACCGAGATGACACGGGGCATGGTGTTGACCTGGGGTGCTGAGCTTGTGCCCGGGTACTTCAGCAGTTGTTGTGGTGGTCGAGCCTCGACGGCAACCGAGGCCATCGGTCCCAATCCGATCAACGCGATCAAGCCCCTGGATGGACACACTGGTGACGGGTATTGCCAGTCAGCACCCTTGTACCAGTGGACCCGGAAGTGCGATGGCCGGGCGCTGGGTTCAGCCATCCGGGCTGCTGCGCCACGGGATTCCGACCTGTCCTCGTTGGGAACGATCACCCGGATCGATATCACGGGTCGCAATCAGCATGGTCGTGGCGTGACACTTCAATTGACGGATGCATCCGGCCGAAAGGCCACCATCGGTGCGGAACGACTGCTTCAACAGGCGCGGGATCTGCCGGGTGGTCCGCTGTACTCCGGTTGGGTCGAGGGTCGGACCCGCAATGGCCAACTGGAATTGACCGGTCATGGCTATGGCCACGGGGCCGGACTGTGCCAGTACGGCGCGGCTGCCATGGACAAGGCGGGAAAGTCCTTCTGGCAGATGATCGAGTACTTCTATCCCGGGGCAGAGGTGAAGAAGGCCTGGTAGCAGCCGACCCCGTTGTCCCGTTGGTCGCTAGTGTCGGGCGGGCCCGGGATCATCCTGGATGTCGACGGACATCGGGATCGGACCCAGCAGCAGCGTGTCATGCTTTGCGACATGACCGTCACGATTCTTGTCGGGAAGTGTCACCACGACCACGTCGTGCAATCGCAGGAGAAGCGTGTCGGTTTCCGAGTCGACTTCCACGCTCGCGCGTGCCGCAGCAATCTGCGTGTCGTTGCCTTCCAGGCACAGGCCCAGGATGTCACCCGTGTCCGGATCGGAACCGGTCGCGTGAATCCACCAGGGACCCAGGACACCACCAGCCGGACCCTCGAGGGCACGATGGAGGGCCGTCCTGGAGATGAATGACTCGATGTCATCAGCCATGGCCACCGGTGAAGCCAGTCCGGAACCACCAAGGAACCAGGCGGATCCACTCATGGCCAGGAGGGCGAGGGCACCAATGCCCAGGAGGAGTCGCGAACCGCGGCGGGTTCTCGGACGCGGGGGAGGAACAGGGTCCTCGGTCGGAAACCGGTAGATGACGTTCATGCTGCCCAGATCGGCCCATGCGGGCATGAACTTCAGTGGACTTGCCCGGAGGGGGTCCGGTCATCACGACTGCTAGAATGTGTCCGATATGAGCGAGCGGGAATATCCGGGCGCCCGACTTCGCCGCCAGATGGAGGCGGGCACCGTCATGTGCCCCGGGGCCTTCAACGCCCTCGTGGCCCGGGCGGTGCGCCAGGCGGGGTTTGAAGCGGTCTACATTTCCGGGGGCGCCACGGCCAATGCCGCCGGCTACCCGGATGTCGGCTTGATTTCATTGACGGAGATGTGTCGCACGATCCGGGAAGTGGCCACGGCCAGTGGACTGCCCGTCGTGGTCGACGCGGATACGGGGTACGGCGAGGTCGAGATGGTCCACCGCACCGTCTCGGAGTACGCGTCAGCCGGCGCCGCAGCGCTGCATATCGAAGACCAGGTCTTCCCGAAACGATGTGGCCACCTCGACGGCAAGCAACTCGTGTCAACCGAGCACATGGTCGACAAGGTGCGGGCCGCGTCCGAAGCGCGTCCACATGATTCGTTCATCGTGATCGCACGGACGGATGCGGCATCGGTTGTCGGGTTGGATGAAGCGATTGACCGAGGGAACCGATACCGGGAAGCCGGTGCCGACATGATCTTTCCCGAGGGCCTGACCAGTGAAGAGGACTTTGCGCGATTCGCCGAGGCTTGTCCTGGTCTGCTGTTGGCAAACATGACCGAGTTTGGCAAGACGCCGATGATCGGTGTTGATCGGTATTCCGAGATGGGATACGACCTGGTGATCTACCCCGTCACGATGCAGCGTGTTGCGATGGCAGCAGTCACTGAACGACTGGCTCAACTGGCCACCGACGGATCGGCTGCCGGTTTCCTTGACGCAATGCAGACGCGAGCTGATTTGTACGACCTTCTCGGCTACACCCCCGGTAACGAGTGGGCTTTCCCCCCTCGGCCTTGAACCGGCATTACCTGATCGGATCGGCTAGGATACGTGGCTCGCTGTCAGACATCGGGTCCGACATTGAGTCGCCTGAGCGATCCCACCCCAGGAAGAGAGTGTTCCATGCCGGCTACGAGTTCCAAAGCAAACGATACCCGTGGCCTCGCGGGACAGACGGTCGGCGATACGTCGGTCTGTTCCGTCAACCAGACACAACTGATCTACCGGGGATATGAGATCGCCGACCTGGCGGCTCATGCGACCTTCGAGGAAGTCGCTTTCCTTCTGCTGGTCGGTCACAAGCCTTCGGCAGCGGAGCTGGCCGAGTTCGATGCGGAGATCAAGGACAACCGTGCGGTCTCCGATGACATCCTTGATGTCATCCAGGCCGTGTCCGCGGGACCTGATGTTCATCCCATGAGCATCCTCCGAACCGGTGTCTCCCTCGTGTCCCATGCGGACCCGGAGTGCGAGGACAATTCGGCGGATGCGGAACATCGGAAGTCGGTCCGGTTGCTGGCCAAGATTCCGACACTGATCGGCGCCTGCCAGGCGGCGCGAGACGGTCGGGATCGTGTTCAGCCTGATGCGTCCATGTCGCATGCGGCCAACCTGCTCTGGCTGATGACCGGCCAGAAGCCAACGGAACTCGCGGCCAAGGTCGTGGATGTCTCCCTGATCCTGTATGCCGAGCACGATTTCAACGCCTCGACCTTCACCGGCCGGGTCATCGCCTCGACCAACTCCGACATGCACTCAGCGGTCTGCGGGGCGATCGGCGCGCTCAAGGGCAATCTCCACGGTGGCGCCAACGAGGCGGCGATGGAGATGCTTCAGGCCATCATGACTGATACCGAGGGTGGCGATATCACCGTCGATGCGTGGATGCAGCGGGCCTTCGAGGAGAAGCGGAAGCTGATGGGATTCGGCCACCGGGTCTACAAGAACGGTGACCACCGCGCAGGAATCCTGAGGGAGTGGGGCCTGAAGTACTGCGAGCAGATCGAGCCGGAGAAGAAGAAGTGGTTTGATCTCGGTGATGAGGTCCAGGCCATCATGTTGCGGGACAAGAACATTCATCCGAATGTCGATTTCCCGTGCGGCATGACCTACTTCACGCTGGGGATCCCGGTTCCACAGTACACCCCGATCTTCGTGGCCAGTCGGATTACCGGCTGGTGCGCACACATCATGGAGCAGCACGCCAACAACCGGATCATCCGACCACTGGCGCATTACGCCGGACCGGAGCTGATGTCCTGGTGTGACAGCTGATTCGACTCGGTCGCTCCCGTGCCGGGGAGTGACCTGGTACAGGAGGAAGTAGACGATGTCCGAGGTCATCAGCGTCATCGGTGCCGGAACCATGGGAAGTGGTATCGCGATCACCGCCGCGTCCGCGGGAATCGAGGTCTGCCAGGTTGATGTTTCCAGTGATCAACTGGAACGTGCGAAGCAGTATCACGCCAAGACGCTGGCCCGGAATGTCGAGAAGGAACGGATGACGGCAGACGAGGCGGAGGCCACGAAGGCTCGCCTCTCGTACTGCGATTCCCATGCCCGTGCGGCCGAGTCGTCCTTCGCCATCGAGGCTGCGACCGAGAATGCCGACATCAAGAAGAAGATCTTCGGTGCCATGGCGTCGACCTATCCCGCCGACTGCATCCTGGCGACCAATACGTCCTCGATCTCGATCAGTGAGATCGGCAGCGGCGTCGGTGATGCGGCTGATCGTGTCATCGGGATGCACTTCTTCAATCCTGTTCCCGTCATGAAACTGGTCGAGGTCATCAAGTCTCCGGCGACCAGCGAGGACACCCTGGCCCGGACGATCGCGTTGTCCGAGCGCATGGGCAAGACGCCCATCCCGGCAAACGACTTCCCCGGGTTCGTGAGCAATCGCGTCCTGATGCCGATGATCAACGAGGCCTTCCACGCCTGGAATGACGGCGTAGCCGGTCCGGAGGAGATCGACGGGATCATGAAGCTTGGATGCGCTTTCCCGATGGGTCCGCTGCGGCTGGCTGATCTGATCGGCCTGGACGTCTGTCGTGACATCATGCTGGTCCTGCACGAGGGTCTTGGTCACCCGGACAAGTACGCTCCATGCACCAAGCTGGTCGAGCTCGTCGAGGCCGGGCACCTGGGCAACAAGACCGGCAAGGGCGTCTACGACTACTCAAGCTGAGGTCTCCCGGGATCGCACTCGCTCCCGGGCCCGGACGGCGGTAGGCTCAGCCGGACATGACCACTGACAACGATCACAACACGCCCGAGGATCACCACGAGCTCGAGCCCACGCTCGAATCAACCGTGGATCCGACGGCTGGATCCGACGAGATGGCCCGCCGTGGCCACAAGGTGCTGTCGGACATCCTGCCTGGTTATGTCGCGGGCGATGAGATCGGTCCATTTCATATTCTCCAGTCCCTCGGCGAGGGTGGGTTCGGCGTGGTGTACCTCGCGGAACAGTCCGAGCCGGTGAAACGTCGCGTCGCCTTGAAAGTCATCAAACCGGGCATGGACACGAAGCTGGTCATCGCCCGGTTCGAGGCGGAACGCCAGGCGCTGGCCCTGATGAACCACCCGGGCATCGCCCGGGTCTACCAGGCCGGAGCGACACCTGACCATCGACCCTGGTTCGCGATGGAGTACGTCAAGGGTGTTCCCTTGACCGACTACTGTGACACCCAGCGACTGGATACCAATCAGCGGCTGTCACTCTTCGCTGAAGTCTGCGATGCCGTTCAGCATGCCCACCAGAAGGGGATCATTCATCGGGATCTCAAGCCCGGGAACGTCCTGGTGGCGGTGGATGGTGAGAAGGAACCATCGGTCAAGGTGATTGACTTCGGCATCGCGAAGGCCACCAGCCAGCAGTTGACCGACAACACCATCCTGACCCAGCAAGGCCAGTTCATCGGGACACCCGAGTACATGAGCCCGGAACAGGCGGAGATGTCGAGCCTCGACATCGATACACGAACGGATGTCTACGCCCTTGGTGTCATCCTGTACGAGCTGCTGGCGGGTCGGTTGCCCTTCGAATCCAGCCAGTTGCGGGATGTCGGCATCTCCGAACTGCTCCGGGTGATCCGGGAAGACATGCCGCCTCGTCCAAGCACGAAGTTGAGCAGCATGGGTGAGGCGGAAGCAAAGGCCATTGCGGACCGCCGCCGGACCGGTTCGCATCAGCTGGCCGGAACGCTGCAACGGGAGCTGGAGTGGATTCCACTGAAGGCGCTTCGGAAGGACCGCACGGAGCGATATGACTCGGCCAGCGCCCTGGCAGATGACGTTCGTCGATACCTGGCGGGCGAGCCGCTCGAGGCCGGACCCGAACGCACCAGTTACCGGCTGCGGAAGTTCCTGCGGCGAAATCGTGGTCCCGTCTTCGCGGCGTGCCTGTTGCTGCTGGTTCTCATCGCGGGCGTGGTCGTCTCAACGATCTTCGCGATTGAGTCAACCAGGCAACGCCGTATCGCCGAGTCCAGAACAGTCGAAGCCGAGCAGGAGGCAGCCCGGGCGCAGGCCGCCGAGGAACTGGCCGAGGCCAAGGCTGTGGAGGCGCGACAACAGGCCTATGTCAGCCGGGTTCATGCCGCCCAGTCGGCCAGCAAGGACCGTGATACCTACGTGCTGCGAAACCACCTGGAGGCCATCGAGTCCATGCGAGAGGGCGAGCCCGGGCTGGAGGAACTCTGGCTGAAGGCCCGAATGGACCTGGCCAGCATGGTGCTGGATGCTGGTGACACCAGGGTGGTTGACCTCGCCATGTCGCCGGAAGAGGACACCCTTGTTGCCATTTCAATGGACGGCAAGCTTCGCACCTGGACACTCGCCACGGGCGAGCAGCAACACGAAATCGACTCGGGAATGCATGTGGAGCGCCTGTTCCTGGATGTGCCATCCGAACAGGTCCTGTGCCTTGGTGATGATCACCATCTTCATGCCTGGGATCTGGCATCGGGCCGTAAGGTCGGTCAGTTTCCCGCCAAGGGCGACATCCTCGTTGACCTGCACAGCGATGATGGGCGGACCATTGGTGCCTGGGCCGCGGTACCTGGCCTGGAGGCCTGGGAGGTTCTCCTCTTTGACCACACGTCCGACGAGGAACTGATGACATTGCACCTGGGCACGCCTGTGAACAGCAGGTTCATGCCGCGGTGGGGCGGATTCAATACCGAGGGCACCCGATTGGCCGTGATCTGCCCCGAAGACACGGTCCAGGTTCACGAGCTGTCGACAGGAAGTACGCCCATTGAACTGAAAGCGGGCGAAGATCTTGTCGCAGTCGACTGGAGTGATGACGGGAAACGGTTGGCGGCCGTTGAGGCGGCAGGGGGATCATGCTGGATCTGGAGTACTTCTTCCGGTGAGCTGTTGCACGAGGTGCCCGGTGTTTCGGAGTCGTTTTCAATCGGACCCACGGGGTCCAGCCTCGTCGACCTGTGGCGAAGTGGTGTTCGACGCCGTGATCCGGGCGATCCGACGGCGCCACAGGAGTTGTCGGGACATGAATGGGCACCGTGCTCGTTGCTGCTTTCGAATTCCGGCGAGCTGGCGATCTCCGGCAGCCTGAAGGGTGATATCCGACTGTGGGATCTGACGATCGGAGATGATCTCGAGATCATCTCCGGATCACGTTCGCACGAGGCCTGGACGGTGAGCCCGGATGAACGACTGCTGGCCTATGTCGGTCAAGGGGATCGTGTCCTGCTTGCTGATGCCGTGACGGGTGAGGAACTGGAGGCGGTCGAGTTCGACCTGCCGGACTTCGGTGACGTGGATGAACTGGAGTTTTCGCCGGACAGTCGAACGCTTGCCGTGTTGGATCGCCAGACCGGTATTCACTTCGTGGATGTCGCGACCGGTGCTCATGCTGGCTTCATCTCACAGGTTGATCCATCCATCACGACGATGGCGTTCCACCCGGGTGGTCAATTGATGATCATGGGATTGTCCGACCAGGTCACCGGGGGATCGGGTCACCTGGTTGCTCACGATCGACAGACGGACACTCAGCGGTACCACGTCCCTGCTCATGACTCCTGGATCGAGGACATCGCCTTTGATCCGGGCGGGCATCGGATGTTCACGGCATCCGCAGATGACACGATCGGCGCCTGGAATCCAGCGACTGGTGAATCCCTGGGCCGGCTCACGGGTCACGAGGACAATGTCGTTGCGATCGACGTCAGTGGCGACGGGCAGGTTCTGGCTTCCGCAAGCGAGGATACGACGGTGCGGTTGTGGGATGCGGAATCGGGCAGCGCTATTCACGTCCTGGAAGGACATGGTGAAATCGTCTGGGATGTTCAGTTCATCCCCTTTGGAAAACGCCTGCTCAGCCAGAGCAGCAAGTCCATTGTCGTCTGGGATCCACTCACCGGCGAGATGATGGCTGGTGGTCCCGTGCCCAACCCACAGTTCTCGTTCGAGGGGATCAACTGGGGCGACTCCAAGTACCGCGGGTTCTATGGCTACCAGGGCATCCAGACCTTCGATACCCGTCCCCGGGTCGAGGTGATCGAGTCCAGGCGTGAGATGAGCAGCCTGATGAAGTCACTTTCGCCTGTCGTCGAGACGTGGCTTCAAGCTGGAGATGACAAGCAGGTGGTGGACACCATGGAGGCCAACCTGCCGCAGTTCTCGGCGGAAGAACAGGCGGCGCTTCGCAACCTGGTCCTGCGGGGGCTGGCGACCAGGCGATCACCCTGACTGGCTGACTCCAATCTTCCTTTCAGTTTCAATTCGGTAACGACGGTGAAGCAGGTGGAACTGGTTGGCTGTTGCCTTCGAAGTCATGTCTCGAATGCAACCACGTACGACACAGGACCGCGGGGGTGCTGACAGGATTCCAACGGAAACACCGGGACCGTTTCCTCGTGAGCCGATCAATCTTCACGAGGTGCTTCCGGTGGTCCGGGGACTGAGTCGGGGCGATGAGGTCGGGCCGTTTCGAATACTGCACCGGTTGGGGGAAGGTGGCTTCGGCACCGTCTACCTGGCCCGGCAGGACAAGCCGGTCCGTCGGGAGGTCGCCCTCAAGGTCATCAAGCCCGGTATGAACTCCCGCGAGGTCATCTCCAGGTTCCAGGCTGAGCGACAGGCGCTGGCACTGATGGACCACGAGGGGATTGCACGGGTGCTCCAGACGGGCGAGACCCAGGACGGTCGCCCCTGGTTCGCCATGGAATACGTCCGGGGATTACCAATCCAGGAATTCTGCGATCGTCGGCAGTTGCCGCTTCGCGATCGACTGGCCCTGTTCGCTCGCGTCTGTGATGCCGTCCAGCATGCGCACCACCGGGGTGTCATTCACCGTGACCTGAAGCCGGGGAACATCCTCGTCACCACGGATGAAGATGATCGACCTGTTCCAAAGGTGATTGACTTCGGGATCGCCAAGGCACTGCATGCGCCATTGACTCCGAATTCATTCACCACCGGGGTCGGGCAGTTCATCGGGACGCCCGAGTACATGAGCCCGGAGCAGGCCGATGGCTCCTCCCTTGGCATCGACACCCGAAGTGATGTCTACGCCCTGGGGATCGTCCTGTTTGAACTCCTGGCGGGACAACTTCCCTTTGAACGTGAGACGGCTTCGCCACGGGATTGTGCGGAGTTGATCCAGGCGATCCAGGAGGATGAACCACTGCGACCGAGCACGATGGTGGCGAGAGCCTCCGACTCGATGTCCCGGTCCATCGCTGATGATCGCCGGATGCGACCATCTCAACTGGTCAGCGTCCTGCGACGGGACCTCGACTGGATTCCCCTCATGGCGATCCGCAAGCAGCGATCTGATCGGTACATGTCGGCCGAGTCTCTCGGTCGGGATGTCCGGCGGTGGCTGGACGGTCGTCCACTGGAAGCCGGACCCCGGCGGATGTCCTATCGACTCCGGTTGTTCATTCGCCGACGCCGGCGATCGCTGTCAGCAGCCACGGTTCTCCTGGCCGGCCTGGTGGGAACCGCGGCCATGGCCTGGGAGGCACGCGATGCGGGAGTGGAAGCGGCGCTTCGGACGCAGGAATCGCACCAGTTGAAGGCCTTCATCGAGGACAGCATGAAGGACATGAACCGGGGGCACCTCCGGGCGACCCTTGACGAGGCGCTCGCCAAGGCTGGCTTCACAACCGAGGGTGATGGACAGTTCACGGTTGATCAGGACCGCGTGATTGATGCACCGACGATTGCTACGCTTGTGCATCAATCACTGAGCCAGGATCTGATGGAATCAACGCTTGAGAACATCCGGACCCACATGGCTGGCCAGCCGGTCCTCCGAGCACGGCTCCAACTGGCGGCGATCAAGCGAGCCATGGAGTTGATGTTGGTATCCGATGTCCAGCCGGGTCTCGCCTCGGCCATGATGGATGACATGAGATCGGCAGTCAGGGTCACTCAAGAGGCACTCGGGGCGGATCATCTCGACACGTTTCATGCGCACCGGATCGCGGGCGGGTTGTTCCTGAAACTGCAGCGGCCACGTGATGCGGAACGACTTCTTCGCACAGCCCTTGATGGATACGAGCGGACGCTCGGGCGATCCCATCGGTACACCACTGGATCACTGCATCGGTTGGCGAAGGCACTTGGGAACCAGGATCGATTTGATGACGCCTCATCGCTGCTGGAGGACCTGGCCCGTCGGGCGCTGGAGATGGACGGTTCGACCCTGTCACGGGGCACGTACCTGATGGCCCAATCGGACCTGGCCAACATCATGAGCCGGCGGGGCCGGCCCCATGAGGCGGTCGCGATCCTGGAGGATGTCATCGATCGGCAGATCGCGCTGCATGGCGAGGATCACCTGCATGTTCACCTGTCTCGGGCGAATCTCGCCCGATATCTCTGGTACGCCGATCAGCCGGAAGCCGCCAGGGCGATGGCCGAGCGTTCCATGACGGCGCTCCGTCGCATCGTCGGGGACTCACATCGATCCACGCTGTTCGCCCGGGACACCCGGGAGATGACACTCGCCTCGACGCAACCGCGGTCGCTCGAGTCATCCTCCGTGGGCCGCCCAGCGCTTGAGTCGTCTCCCGGGCCTGCCGCCGATCGAGGTCGATGACCGGTTTCCTGCGAATGTGCTGACTTGCCAGGACGACGGCTGCGATGGCCTGTGGGTCCTCTACACTGGTGGGATGCTCCTGGTGCCTGCCGTCACACTTGTGCTTTCCATCGGTGCCGACTCACCATCACAGTGGTGGGCGGATCAACCGGTCACCCCGGTCACGCCTCCCGCGGTCGAGGGAGACGGGTGGTGCCGGAATGACATTGATCGCTTCATCCTGGCCCGGTTGGAAGCGGCTGGGATCGAGCCTGCGGCGGAAGCTGATCGACGCGCCCTGGTCCGGCGGGCGACGTATGACCTCACTGGTCTGCCACCCACACCCGAGGCGGTCGAGGCCTTCGTTGCGGATACGCGACCGGATGCGTATGAACGGTTGATCGAGGACCTGTTGGCCTCACCGCAGTACGGCGTCAAGTGGGGGCGACACTGGCTGGATCGGGTGCGATGGGCGGAGACCGACGGGTACGAGCGCGATCGGAGCAAGCCTGGAGCCTGGCGATACCGGGACTGGGTGGTCGAGGCCTACAACAACGACATGCCCTATGACGAGTTCATCACGATGCAACTGGCAGGTGATGAGATCCCGGATCGGGATTTCTCGTCCATGGTGGCGACCGGGTTCCTGCACCTGGGCGTACGTGACGATGAGCCGACGGACCCGGAGACCGCCATCTACGACGACCTGGATGGCATGCTCGACACCACGTGCCGGGCGACGCTGGGCATCTCCATGGGATGCGTCCGATGCCATGATCACAAGAAGGATCCGATTCCTCAGACCGACTACTACAGCATGCTGGCCTGCTTCCGCGGTCTGAAGCCATACCGCCAGGGATACGGCAACGCGGTGATCCCGTCGCACTACATTCGAAACCTGCCGCTGGACTACGGGCACGAGGACACGACCGCCATCGAGCGATGGGTGACGAAGCGCGATGAGCTGCGCGACGCTGCTGATACGCTTGCTCGCGAGGCGTTGCAGAAGCAGGGGGGCGCCACGGATCAGCCGGATCCTTCAGCGGCGTTCAGGCTTCCGGATTCCGGTCTCGTCAAGTACCTGGATTTCGAGGGCGACCCGGACATCTGTGAAGCAGGACCAAGCGGTCACGCCTTGCTGGTTCGAACCGTCGAAGACTCGCAGACCATTGACCGACCGGTCGAGGACGACTTCACCATTTCGGTGGCATTTCGCCCGGACGCGGATGGCCGCGGCAGCGGAGATCCTCGTTGGTTCCTTGGATCAGGCCTGGTTGATGGCGAGATCTCCGGGATCGTTGATGACTACGGGATCTCGTGGTTCAAGGGTGGCCGGGTCACGGCGGGTGTCGGTCGACCAGAGACCTTCCTGCATTCACCACCCGGGCTGACGTTGGGCGAATGGCATTACGCGGCCCTGACCCGGGATCGGGCAACCGGTGTTGTCCAACTGTGGGTGGACGGCGAACTGGTGGACGAGGAGACCGGCGGGAAACAGGCTTTGAATTCGCCCGAGGTGCTGGCCATCGGCCGCATGCATCCCGGCGGGAATCCGTTCCCCGGCGCCATTGACGAGGTCCGGATCTATGACCGGGTCCTGTCCCCTTCGGAGATCCTGGCGATTCACGACTCGCCCGGTTACGGAGAAGATGCCCGGACGTTGGTTCAACAGCGACTCGGAGACGAGGCGGCGGCCCGACATGATGAACTGGTGGAGACTCGGCAGCAGCTGACCAGGCCGAAGGCGGAAGTGGTCGACGTTCTGGCGGCCATCGAGTTTGGTACCGAGGCGCCCACGACCCATGTGCTGGGCCGGGGCAATGCGCATTCTCCAGAGGAAGAAGTTCACCCGGCCGTGCCCGAGATTCTCGGTGGTGACCGCCTGCCCATCGTTCCGCCTTCCCATGGAGATTCGACCGGGAGACGGCTGGCGCTGGCGAAGTGGATCGTCGATCCCGGGAACCCACGCACCTCGCGTGTCCTGGCCAATCGACTGTGGCAACATCACTTCGGTCGCGGGATCGTGGCGACGCCTGACGAGTTCGGCAAGCTGGGCCTGCCTCCGACCCATCCGGAACTCCTGGACTGGTTGGCTGCGGCGGTGGTCGAGCGTGACTGGCGATTGAAGGACATGCATCGACTGATCATGAACTCCGCGACCTATCGAATGGACTCACGTGCTTCGGACGACGCTCGTCGCGTGGATCCCATCAACGAGTTGTTCTCGCGATTCGACATGCGTCGACTGACCGCCGAGGAAGTGCGCGATTCCATCCTCATGGTCAACGGTTCGATCAATACGACCATCGGTGGTGAGCCCGTGTATCCACCGCTTCCGGAGGAAGTGCTCGCCACGGCGTCACGTCCAGGTGCCGCGTGGCGGAACTCATCGCCCGAGGACGCCGCTCGACGCAGCTTGTACGTGCACGTCAAGCGATCGCTCAAGATGCCCTTGCTCGAGATGTTCGACATGGCCGACACGGATACCGCCTGCCCGGTCCGTTTCAACACGACGGTTCCAACGCAGGCGCTCACGATGCTCAACAGCGACCTGTTGAACAATCAGGCCATGGTGCTGGCGGAGCGGCTCCAGGCGGAGTCGGGGGACGATCCGGAGGCGATGATTCGTCGTGGACTGGAACTGGCCACGCAGCGGCCGGCCCACCCGGATGATGTCGCCAGTTGCCTTGCGATGCTCTCGGATCTGGAATCAGGCGGACTTTCCCGGGAAAACGCGATGCGCTACGTTTGTCTCGGTATCCTCAATACGAATGCCTTCATGTACATCGACTGACCCATGACTGACTGCTTCTCACAACCAGACGGACCTCGGAATACCTTCTGTGGGCAGACCCGCCGGGAGTTCCTGTGGGAAGCGGGTGGCGCTTTCACGTCGGTGGCGCTGGCATCGATGCTGGCCTCGGACGGCTTCCTGTCGTCGCAGGCCTGTGCTGCAGACGGGCTGACCCCGTTCGGTGGCCCACTGGCGCCTCGGCCCTCGCTGGTGACCCCGAAGGCCAAGGCCGTGATCTTTCTGTTCATGTACGGCGGACCCAGCCAGGTCGATACGTTCGATTACAAGCCGAAGCTCTATCCACTTGATGGAAAGACCATCGATGTCGACACCCGTGGCCGCGGCGGACCCAAGAGCCAGGGTCGGATCGTCGGGCCCAAGTGGAATTTCAAGCAGTACGGCCAATGCGGCAAGTACGTGTCCGAACTGTTCCCTCATGTCGGCGGCTGTGTCGATGACATCGCATTCGTACACTCGATGACGGCGGATTCGCCACTGCATGGTTCCGCGATGTTGATGATGAACTCGGGCAAGGTGCTCAGTGGGGCGCCGTGCCTGGGCTCCTGGGTCAACTACGGCCTGGGTTCGGTCAATGAGAACCTCCCCGGTTTCGTGGTCATGCTGGATCACACCGGCGGACCGATCTCCGGGGCGAAGAACTGGTCCAGTGGATACATGCCCGCATCATTCGCCGGGACCGTCATGCGATCCAGCGGGACACCTATTCTTGACCTGGATCCGCCAGCGGGTCTGAATCGCGGCAACCAGCGGAAGATGCTCGATCATCTTCGCGAGATGAACGAACGGCATCGCCTGTCGCGTATCGACAACCAGGACCTGGCCGCTCGCATTCACTCCTATGAACTGGCCTATCGCATGCAGGAGCATGCGCCCGACGCCGTGGATGTCTCGATGGAGACGGAGGAGACCCGGTCCCTCTATGGCATGGACCAGGAACGGACTCGTGACTTCGGGCGGAAATGCCTCATGGCTCGTCGACTGGTCGAGCGAGGTGTCCGCTTCGTGCAGATCTACTCCGGCGGCAATCACAACGATGCCAACTGGGATGCCCATGGTGACCTGGTCAAGAACCACGAGTACCACGCGGGCAATACCGACAAGCCCGTCGCCGCGCTCCTGAAGGATCTCAAGCGACGCGGGATGCTGGACGAAACGCTCGTGATCTGGGGTGGTGAGTTCGGACGGCAACCGACGGCGGAGTATGCCGAGGGCACTGGCCGCGATCACAATTCCGACGGCTTCACGATGTGGATGGCCGGCGGTGGCGTGAAGGGTGGCGTGAGCCTGGGCACCACGGATGACCTGGGCAACAAGGCCGTCGATCGACCGCTCCACGTCAAGCATCTGCATGCCACGATCCTGCGTCAGATGGGACTGGATCCGAATGCGTTGAGTTACTTCCACGCGGGTCTCGACCAGAAACTGGTGGGTGTCGAGCACGTGGAGCCCATCCACGAGCTCATCTGACTGCACGAAGGCGATCACCCGGGGTTGCCACGCCGCTGGAGCTAGACTGCAGCCATGGCGGACGCGTCCACACCCCATCCTGGTTCCGGGAATGAGCCATCGCCAGAGGACGCTCATTCCGATCCGAGCATCAACCTCGGCGCCATACCGCCGGTGCCACCATCACCCGGCGAAGGATCTCACGCGGACCAGACGGTGATCGATCCAAGTGGTTCGCATCCAGGTCTGCCAAGACGCTATCCCCAGATACCAGGCTTTTCGATCACGGGTGTCATCGGTTCCGGTGGCATGGGAACGGTCTACCTGGCCAAGCAGGACCATCCTCGTCGGACGGTGGCCGTGAAGGTCATGAACGCCGACGTTGTCAATCAATCGACCTTGCGACGATTCGAGTTCGAGATGCAGGTGCTGGCAAGGTTGTCCCACACCAACATCGGGCAGCTCTACGAGGCGGGCACCTGGAATGACGGCGTCTCCGACATTCCGTATTTCGCCATGGAGTACATCTCCCCGGTCCGCACCATTCGAGAGTATGTCGACCAGAAGCAGGATGATCTCAACCGATGTGTTGAGTTGATCATCCAGGCGTGTGATGCGGTCGGGCATGCCCATTCGAAGGGTGTCATTCATCGCGATCTCAAGCCCGGGAACATCCTGGTGAATGCCGAGGGCCAGGTGAAGGTCATCGACTTCGGTGTTGCCCGGACGACGGACCCCAACCTGTCGACGATGTCGACGCGGGTGGATGCACTTGTCGGGACGCTCCAGTACATGTCGCCGGAACAGTGCTCAGCTGACGTCCTCGATCTCACAGCTTCGGCGGATGTCTATGCCCTGGGTGTCACGGCCTACGAGCTGTTGACCAGTCAATTGCCCTATGACGTGACGGACAAGGGAATCGCCACGGCCATCCAGGTCATCACCGAAGCCAGGCCCGAGTCGATCGGTCTGTTGGATCGCCGCCTGCGGGGTGACCTGGAGGTCATCGTCAACAAGGCGCTTGAGAAGGACCCGGCGGATCGCTATCGGAACGCGTCGGAATTCAGCGATGACCTGCGTCGATACCTGTCAAACGATCAGATCATGGCGTCGCCACCGACACTGGTGACGACGATCCGACGGGTGGTGCGCCGCAACCGAGGTGCCGTGGCAGCCGTCTCCACCATCATGATCCTGTTGTCGATTGCGGCGGTCAGCGGTGTCCTGGCCCTGGTCAACAGCAATCGTGCACTGGAAGCGGAAAACGAAGCCTATGCCCAGCAGGCTGAGAAGCAGGCCATGGTGAGTGAGCTCATCGCCTACTTCATGAAGGACACCTACAACATGTTCGCCGGGCTTTCAGCCAACCCGGAACTGCGCGAGCAATTCGTCTCCAACTACATGACCTACATCGATCGGTTGCGTGAAGAGGACGCGTCTGATCCAGCCTTGATGGCCGTGGTGGCGGAGGGGCTCCGCCAGGCGGGGAACAACGCGTGGAGCAAGACGGCCGGCAGCCGCGGGGATCTCCCTCGTGCCGTTGGCCTTCTCCAGGAGTCCGCGTCCATCCTGGATGACCTGCTCAAGCAGAGCCCGGGTGATATGGGTCTCATCCTGGCATCGATCGACACGCGGACCAACCTCTTTGAAGCGGCGATGGAGCAGGATGATCGTGATGCGGCCCGACGTGAACTGGATGCCATGGAACAACTGGTGGGCCGGTTGCCGACGACGTTGCAGGACGAGGACATGTGGGCGAAGGTCTGGTTGGTTCGTCGGCACAAACATCTGTTCAGTCCGCCGACCGGTGATCCCATGCATGATCCGAACACGGTCAGCATGCTGGAGTTGATTGACTGGGGGCTCAATACGCTCCAGACGGACAGTGGCCAGACAAGCAACCGCGTGCTGCGAAATGCCACCCTGACCTGGAACAGCGTCGGCTACAGCTATCGCGAGATCGACATGCTCCCCGAGGCCAGCGCGTACTACACCAGGGCGCTGGAGGCTCGCAAACGGATGCTCACTGGCGACGAGGGCGTGAGCCGTTCCGACCAGAACTTCATCCGGCGAGACATCAACAACAGCCGCCGCTATGTCGCGGATGTTGCCGCCGCCATGGGCCAGTACGGGGAAGCAGTGGCCCTGCTGAACGAGGTTGTCCGGTCAGCGCGGGAGCTGGTCCAGGAGAGTCCCGAGGACAATCGGGCCCGGGGCGACCTCGCCCTGGCCCTGGTTGGGCAGGGGGTTCATGCCCTGGCGGCAGGCGATTCCGATGCAGCCGTCACGGCCTTGGAGGACGCCAAGCGGACGTATGGTCGGTGGGCGTCGATGCGCAACCAGGCGGTGACTGACTATCCCCGGTCCACTCGTGAACTGATTCGAACGGAGATCACCCTGGCGAAGGCGTGGCGACTGCTGGGGGATGAACAAAAGGCCGCCGAGGCGATCCAGGAAGCCAATCGGCTTGCGGATCTCGGCGCCGAGCGATGGCCGACCAATCCGGAATTGCAGCAGCAGGTCTCCCTGGCGAGGGCGATGCTGGATGCCCAGGATGAAACGGGCCGGTGACCGGCGATCAGTCGCACCCGTTCCAGTTGCCGATCACGACGAGGACATCTTCGACATCGACGGTTCCGTTTTCATCGACATCGTGATCGCAGCCCGCGGAGCAGCCATAGTCACCCAGGACATTGAGCAGATCCTCGACGTCGACATCACCATCGCAGTCGGAATCGCCCAGGCAGGAACAGACCGGTCGAACGCTCAGGGACGGCGTGGGGCCTCTCAGGGGTGAACCCGCAGCGGCGATACTCACGAGATCAGCCTGGCCATCACCATCGACGTCGCCGGCATCCACCAGGGTCGGATCATCCCCTTCACCGACATCCGTCGTCGTGAAGATGAAGCTCCCGTTGTTCTCGTAGATGCGGATGACGGCATTCGAGGAGGCGTTGCTGGTCAGCACGGCGACGTCCGGCTGGGCATCACCATTGAAGTCCGCTGTCGTCAATAGACCGGGACCGGTGCCGGCGGCAATCGAAACCGGTGCGCCGAATGTCCCGCTCGCATCCTGTTCCAGGAGGACCAGTGTGTTGTTTGCACCACTGGTCACGACGACATCCGCATCGCCGTCACCATCCAGGTCACGAATGCCGATGTCGCGAAGATCCGCGGCAGCCGGGATGTCCGAGTACGAGATCGACAAGCCGGATCCCAGCAGGGACGTCCGCTTGGCGACCACGACCTTGCCATCATCCTTGGTGCCGCCCCAGGGAATGTCCTTCTTGCCCTCATCCTCGTTCGGATTGGCGGCGGCGGCGGGTGAGGAGGTGTTGTGGTTGTCCGATTCCCCGTAGCCCAGGCCCCGGAGTGGCGTCGACGCCGAGTAGGTCGTGAACGCGCCGGTCCCATCCCCGTTGTCGAAACCCACCACCAGTTCATCGGCCGTGGATGCCAGGTCGACCTGGGCTGCGGTGATGCAGGTGGGTTCGGAAGACGGCAGGGCCCCGACGGCGAAGGCGGTGATGTCGAATCCATCCGAGGGATCGGAATCGTCATTGATCAACACCTGGACGGTTCCGTTGCTGTTGGCCAGGGCCAGGTCGGTGGTACTGTCACCATCCAGGTCACCGGAGGTCAGGCCGACGGGATCATCGCCGACATTGAAGATGATCTGTTCCACGATGTCGCCGGTGGCGTTGACGTTGAAGACGGCCAACTGGCCCGGGGTACCGGCAAACAGCACGCATAACTCGTCAGTGCCGTCATTGGTGAGGTCGGTGACTTCCATGTCGATGGCGCCGGAGTCCACCCCGGTGGACTCGGGATCACCGAATCCGAGCAGTTCATCCAGCGTGACGACCTCGACCGAGGCGCTCCAGCCGCCACTTGCCGCAGCGGTGCCATAGGACAGTTCAAAGGCCAGCCCACCAGGCAGACCCGGGAGCGAGACCAGGTCAAAGGCGTCTTCACCAGCCGACGGTGGGGAGGTCAGTTCGATCAGTGAATACGTCGTTCCGGCACTCGGTACCAGGCCATCAGGCAGGCTGACATTCAGGCCACCGGAGATCCGACCCGAGGAGGCGACCGTGGCCTCACCGGAGGCAACGACCTGCAAGGTCCCGCTGGGATCGAATCGGATTTCGCCATCGATCTCGAGCGTGGCATCCTCGGTCAGGATCAACTGGCCCTTGTGTCCCTCAAGACCCAACTGCAGATCGTTCAACAGGGAGATCGTGCCGGCGCCATCGACGGTGGCGACAGCTGGTGACAGGTTGGTGGGACCGTTCACGCGCAGGTTGCCGAAGTCGGAGGACTCATTGCTGAGATCGAACGCCATGATCTCCCGGACGACGACCTGGTCGAATGTCGTGACGCCGTCGAGCACGGCGATTGATGGTGTTTCACTTGGGACGGAGAAGATCGCGTTCGTGCCATTCGGCCCTGTCCAGGCGGCGGCATCCGCGATGGACGCTGAACCAGTTGCCTGCCAGAAACGGCTTGATGTGGCATCAAGGTTGTAGAGGCTGACCGTAGGCGGTTCGGGCTCCTGCCCGCCATCTCTTCCCGGCAGATCATCCGAGCCACCGGTATCCGTAGCGACGATCCACTCGTCACTCACGGCCAGTTCGGTTCCGAATTGCACTCCGAAGATTCCCTGGGACCGTGTTCGCAGCGTGGCCAGGAAGCCCCACTGATCGGCGACAGCGTCATACCGGTGAATCTCGAGATACCCGGGGTAGTCGGGCGAGAGCCCACTGCCGGAACTGCTGGCCACGAGTGTTCCATTCGCCAGGTGCACCTGCGTTCCGAAGCCGTTGTATTCGCCATCGATCGTCGCGATTTCACCCCAGAAGCCGAAGGTGTCGCGTTCGAACAGGCTCACGGTGCTCTCATCAGCGAAGTTTGCGCTGCCCGGCGCGCCGACTGCAAGTTGGTCGTCTTCCAGTGACACGGAGGCGCCGAAGCTGGTCGCCAGGGTTGCGGTAGGTGGGTTGATCTGCGAGGCCAACGACCAGTTTCCAGGAATGGACTCGTCATAGAGATAGACGGCGCCATCGGTCTGTGGAAAGGCCGTTGAACCCCTGGCGCCGATCACCAATCGGCCATCAGCCAGGTTCATCGCATCGCCCCATTGTTCCGTTGCCGTGACGGGTGCCGCAACGGTATCGGAGAGCGACCATCGAAAGACGCCGAACTCGAAGATGAAATCCAGGGTATGGAATCCACGGGATCCGTTGTCATCGAAGCAGATGGCGAGATCATCGCCGGTGTCGATCTCAACCAGCCCAACCGTCAGGAAGGTCACGCCGACCTCGGTCAGGTCATCGACCGCGTTGGTGACCCAGCTGCCCGACTCCAGTCGTTGATACAGGTACGGTCCGTTGACCCGGTCCAGGATGGCGACACGGGTTCCGGCGATGGCGACATCCGTTCCGAAGGTCGATGACGGAGACGATGGCGCCAAGGTCTCTTCCAGTTGCCAGGTACCATCGACCTGGTGGTACGCCAGGACTTCTCCCTCGCCAGTGGCCACGAGCAGGATGTCGCCGTCGACGGCAACGGCCCGGTAGCTGTCTTCGCCGCTGTCGGCCACGATGGTCTGGTCGGGCGCCACGACTGGACCAGATGGTGGTCCGCCGAACCCGAACATGACGAGCATGCTGGTGCACGCAAGAACCATGGGATGTCCTCCTCCAACCCCCCGGACCATGGGCAGGGTGACCTTCCAGTATGGGACTCGGCCATCCTCGGGGCAAGCATTCATTTGGCCGTTCCAGGCCCTTTCCGTGGACATTCTCATGGTCCAGCAGGGGCTCAAAGCCACGCACGGCGGCCGCCCCTCGCCTACTATTTGCCGATTCACGCCCCTCCCGGAGGCGTGGATCTCGGCTCGTGGCCGACAGTTGTGGATCGATGGAGCACGGATTGGCATCTACCCCGGAGACAGTTCCAGGTTCCACCACGCCGGTGAACCCACTTCGTCGCCTGCTTGATCTCTTCAGCAGCGTCCGGTTCGGCATCGTGCTCCTGTTCCTGCTGTTCGTCTACTCAGGGATCGGGTCTGCCGGTCTGCCGTTGCGGTTCGCCATCTGGGAACCCGGGGCCTGGACCGCGGTCCGGATGTGGCGTGGACTGGAGATGACCGAGTACGAGTGGTTCAACTGGTGGCCCTTCTTCGTCCTGGTCGCCCTGACCTGCCTCACGATCATCGTCACCACGATTCGACGCATCCCGTTCTCCACGGTCAACCTCGGGGTCTGGATGGTCCACACCGGACTGATCCTGATGAGCCTCGGCTGCGTGTACTACTTCGGAACCAAGATCGAGGGCGATGTCCCGCTGGCCCGGGCTCGACTGGTGATTACGCCACCGGGCGGACCATCGGTCACGATGCGAGCCATGCCCGGGCACGAGGCGACCGCGACGACGTCCGAGGGTCCCTGGCGATTCCAGGTGATCGACACCGATCCGAACTGGGAACTGCTCAGTGGCCCGGACAAGGGCCAGACCGCGTACGCGGTGAAGATCATGGTTCAGTCACCGCGAGCGATGTTCATACGCCAACTGCTCGCGGGATATCCGGAGTTCACCGAGGACATGATTCGGTCGAATGACGCGTCGCAGCCATGGGCCCGAGCCGTCAAGCAGATCGGTCAACCACTGGTGGATGACGCCCTGGTGATGGAATTGGCGCCTGATGCCCAGTCGCACTTCTGGGTCATGGATTCGGCGTCGTTGTACATGCGGGAGGTCGCCCGGCAACCCGATGGCACGACGACACCGTTGACGCCTTGGATCGAGCGACCCATCGAGGGACTGCCTCGCTACCGCGAGTACATCGAGCGCGAGCAGGAAGTCTGGTTGCCGCAGGGCGATGACGCCGTGAGCACCGGCCCGTTGAACCTGCATGTTCCGCCGGAGGCACCGAATGATCCTCTTGCTGATGAGCCGCTGCACATCACGTCCTACCTGCCGTACGCGGCGCTGGAGTCGCGAGTGGTTCCCGGTGGAACACAGCTGAATCCGGTCACGACGATCAGGTTGGACACGTCCAGTGGGCGGGGGGTGACCCACCGCATGTTCGCCTTCGACGAGAACCCCACGAGTCCGGATCCCTCGTTGATGCGGTTCGTCTGGATCGAGGACGAGCGTGAAATGGATCGCATGGTCTCGACGGACGGCCCCCGCCTTCGAATCGGCGTGCCCGCGGCAAATGTCGAGATCGATGCGGACATCACGGATCTGGTGGAAGTGGATCCCGACACCCCGTGGACACCCGTCGAGGGAACGGATGTCGAATTCCGTGTACGTCGCGTCGATGACGGGCTTCGAATCCGTGGACGCAAGCTTGACATGGCTCGCGTGGAAATTCGCAATGGCAATCGCACCTGGTTGCGATGGGTCTTTGATGATCCTTCGCTGAATGGTGATTTCCCGATCGATGGGCCGACCGATTCACACGTTGCTGGTGATCGGGTGGTCGATGAGTCCGTCACGACGACGTACCTGCCGATGGGCGGGCCCCCGGCGCCCGTGACGCTCGTGTCCGGACCGGGCGAGGACCAGCTTCGTCTCGTCAACGACCTGCTTGGCGGAACGCCACAGGTGATTGACGTACCGGTCAACGAACCGATCGTCCTGGGGCCGGAGGTCACGATGGTCGTTGAGGAATATGACGCCCAGGCCCGGATCGAGGAACGTCCCCGTGTCATCGCTCGACGAGCCCGGCAGCCCAAGGCCGGCGGTCAATTGTCGATGATCAAGGTCCGGATGCCCGAGGCCAAGCGCCAGGCGTGGCTGTCGTACCACCACTATCCCTTCGAGGATCGCAATGACACGCTGATCCGTTTTCGCTACCGGCCGACGATCATCACGATGCCCGATGGTCGGACCATCGAGATGCTCTACTCGCGAACGACCGCACCGCTTCCATCACAGGTCGAGTTGACGGGCTTCGATATCCGGTCCCATGTCGGTGGGTTCACGGGTGAGGTGTCCAGTGTGCTCAACTGGGTCAGCCGTGTTCGTTTCGAGGATGAAGATGGTGACGAACTGGGCCAGGTCAGCGTGAACGATCCCCGGGAGCGACAGGGGTTCTGGTATTTCCAGTCGCAGTGGGATCCGCCTGAGGCGGCTACGGCCGCTGGCCAGGTCAGCTCGCGCGGGCTCAACTACACGATCCTGGGTGTCGGAAACCGAAACGGTGTCTGGACGATGTTGGCAGGCAGCATTCTCTCGGTGATCGGCATGATCTATGCGTTCTATGTCAAGCCCATGATCAAGCGACGCCGCGCTGCGAGCGTCTACCGCACCCTGCAGGAGACGACCTCGTGAGATCCTGGATGGCCATCATCCTGTGCGTCTTCCTGTTCTCACCGGCGATCGGACAGTCGCCGGACGAGCCACTGTCGTTCGAGGAGCAGGTCGATCTGGCGCCACTCAACGAGGTGGCGGTGTGGCAGGATGGACGAATCAAGTCCTGGGAGTCGTTCTCGCGATCGATGATGCAGTTCGTCACCGGACCTCGCCAGATCGACGGCCAACCGGCGTCGTTCACCTATCTCGACCTGGCGCTTCGTCCCGAGGCGTGGACGGGTCGGGACCTGGTCTTCGTCAAGAAGAAGCCCATGCGTGCCGCGATCATCACGGCCCTGGTCGAGGGCGAACGACCTGATGTCGCAACGGATGAACGTCTTGACGAGTTCATGAAGACCGGCCTGATTGCCCGGGAGTTCATCCTGGAGCCGTCAGTGGTCTCGCTCCTGGGGAACATGCAGGGTGACGTGATGCGCTTTGCCAAGCCCATCGAGGCCATCCAGACGGCCGTTGCGGTGGCGCAGCCCCGCGTGTTGCGCCGGTCCATGGCGATGGTCCCACCAACAGGTGATGACGCGCTGGAGCGACCCTGGAAGACCCTGGACGATATCTCCGCGGAGGCCCCGGGCGATGCCGTCTCGGCGGCCTGGCTCAAGCTTCAGCAGGCTTGGCAGGCCGAGGATGCACCAGCGGTCAATGCGGCGCTGGTGGATGTGGCTGCCGCCGTGCGGGCCGTGAACCCAGGCGTGTATCCCTCGGCGGAACGTCTCCAGTGGGAGAGCTTCTACTTCCAGTGGGGACACCTGACGTGGGTCTGGATCATCTACCTGTTCAGCATCGCCCTGTTGCTGATGTGGCTGGTCTATCACTGGCGCGGGGCGCTCTGGGCCGGGGCCTTCATCTTCGGGCTGGGCTTCATCGGCCAGACGGCCGCGGTCATGCTGCGGTGGTACGTCGCGGATCGATGGCCCAATACCAACATGTTCGAGGCGGTCACGACCTCGGCCTGGTTCGCGGCCTGTTTCGCGATCATCATGGAGATCGTCGTGCGCCGAACGCGCATGTCGGGCATCTTCCTGTTGACCAGTGCCGGCTGCTCGATGGTGGCGATGATGGCCACCCGGCTCTATCCACTGGAACTCAGCGCCGGGATCTCCAACAAGATGCCGGTCCTGCATGACATCTGGCTGTACATCCACACCAACGTGATCATCTTCTCGTATGCGTTGATCTTCCTGGCGGCGATCTCCGCGGCGATGTACCTGTTGTGGCGTGTCGTGAACATGCGCACGGATCGCGATGGGACGGATGCCTGGGCTCGCGCCGGCGGTGCGGGATTCCTGATCGTGCCGCGTTCCGGTGGCAAGGCCGGATTGACCGCGACGCGAACGACCTTCGGCCATGTGCTGGATGGCACGACGATGATCCTCGTCGAGTTGTCATTCATCCTGCTGTGGGCGGGACTGGTGATGGGTGCGATCTGGGCGGATCATTCCTGGGGCCGGCCGTGGGGCTGGGATCCCAAGGAAGTGTTCGCCCTGAACACGTTCATCATCTATGCGATGTTGATCCACGTGCGGCTCAAGTCGAAGGACAAGGGACTGTGGACGGCCGTACTCTCGATCATCGGTTGCGCCGTGATGCTCTTCAACTGGATCATCATCAACTTCACGATCTCGGGCCTGCATTCGTACGCGTGATGCAGTACTGTCTTCGGCATGGCAGACAATCATCGCCAAGCCGAAACTCGAACCATCATCGAGGCCTGCGGCGCCTTGATCGAAGATGATCACTTCGTCTATGCCTCGGGTGATCACGGCAACGGGTGGATCGCCAAGGACATCATCAACCTCGATCCACGGCTTCCGCATCGACTGGGCCAGCTGCTGGCCGAGGCCGTCCAGGGCATCCCCTGTGATGTCGTCTGCGGACCGGCGGTGGGTGGATTGATCTGCGCCCAGTTCACGGCCATGGCGCTCTGCACATCCTGCGTGTACGCAGAGCGGTCGGCGGATGGCAAGGGCTTTGAACTGCGACGAGGCCATGACCAGTTCATCGAGGGCCGTCGAGTGCTCATCGTCGACGACGTCGTGAATACCGGATTCTCGATTCGACAGACCGCCGCCGCGGTTCGCGAGGCGGGTGGTGACATCGTGGGGGCCGCCACCTGGATCAGCCGTGGCAATGTGGGCGCCGCGGAACTGGGCGTCGAGCACTATGTCTTCCTCGATGAAGTCTCATTGCCCTCATGGCCAGCGGACGAGTGCCAGTTGTGCCGGGATGGCGTTCCGGTCAATACCCGGTATGCCCATGGCGCCGAGTTCGTGGCCGCCGGGTGATCCCAGGGGGCCGATGAGTCTCGACAAATGAAAAAGCCCGACGGAGCCTGTTGGGCTCCGCCGGGCTGCGAGGAGAGGGGAGATGGGTTGCTGTTGTCTCCCGGGGGGTTCTCGCTGTCCGCCCGGGATCGTGCCCCTCCACACCCGGGACCGCGATCAAGTCGCGATGAGACGTCCGCTGGGTGTCGCACTTACAGAACGCGGCAACCGGGGCCTCATTGCCGCCCAATGCGTTTTCCGGGACAATTTTTGTAAGTCCATATATAGAAGGATCTTGGAATGAGATTCCGCTGTCCCCAGGGCGACCTTACGCGGTGGATAGATCCGGTTGGGGCCCCCCGGATGGGGCCTGGGAAGGTGATAATCGCCGGTCATGCTTGATCGGGTCTTCCTTGGATCTGGAACTCACCTCCTGCCCGCCATCGCGGACTGGGTCCTCGACCAGCACGCCGAGGGGGAGGGTGTGGACGCCTCTGGGCACCTGCTGGTTCTACCGACCGGCCGGGCCCGCCGGCGGCTGGAGATGCTGCTGCTTGAACAGGCCCACGCCCGCAGGCTGGTGCCACCGGAACTGATGACACCATCCGGGCTGCTCGATCGCTTTCTCGTTCCCACTCAACCTGTCGCGGACACGCTGACGGGACAACTGGCCTGGTTGTCAGCGATTCGCACGGCATCGCCGGAAGACCGGCAGGCCATCACGGGACATGATGCGGATCCCACCAATCGCGAGGCGGTCGCCCTGGCGACGCGGTTGGCCAGCCTGATGCATGAACTGGGCGCCGGTGGATACACACCCGGAGAGGCGCTGGCATGCAGTCGGACGGCCGGACTGCCATTGGACGAAGCCCGCTGGAT
>JAKVBX010000025.1 GCA_022446795.1 Phycisphaerales bacterium | reverse complement strand
TGCTGAAAACACAGCGGGTACTGATGGCGCCGGCGTCTATTCGGCGAGTGCCAATACGGCCTTCGACCATTGCGTCATCAAGGACAATGTCGGGGCTTGGGGTTCCGGCTTGTACTTCACCGGCCTCAGCGTTTCGGCCGTGAGCAATACCCTTGTTTCTGGAAACGTCTCGACTTTCCGTGGTGGAGGCGTTCTTTGCGTTGACTCATCTGATGTTTCAGTGATCGACTCGAGCATTACGTCGAATACGGCACCCGATGGGGGTGCCGGCATCTACAATCCAGATCCGGACGTGACGCTTTCATTGGAAGGCACTTTCGTCTGCAGCAATAATCCGGATCAGATCCAGGGCAACTACATTGATGATGGTGGCAACACCATCGAGAACGTCTGCTCCGACTCCGATGCTGATGGCGTGCCGGATGCGAAGGACAACTGCTACCTCTACAACCCCGACCAGTTGGATTGCAATGGCAACGGCATCGGTGATGTCTGTGATCTGGCGGATCAGAACTCGCTGGATTGCGATCAGAATGGCGTGCCGGATGAATGCGATCCGGACTGTGATGGCGATGGTGTGATTGATGGCTGCGAGAGTGACCCGGACTTTGACCAGGACGGGATCCCGGATAACTGCGAGCCCGATTGCAATGAAAACACGATCCCCGATGACTACGAGGTCGAACAGGGCTGGGCGGCCGACTGCAACAGCAACGGCGTTCCGGATGAATGTGATCTTCTGGATCTTGGCTTGGACTGCGATGACAACGGCTTGATTGACTCGTGCGAGATCGCGGATGATCCGACGCTCGATTGCGATGAGAATGGTGTCCTGGATGCCTGTGATCCGCTGGATGACACCACGGACTGTGACGGCAATGGAGCGATCGATGCCTGTGAGTTGATCGATGATCCTTCGCTGGACTGCAACATGAATGGCATCATCGATTCGTGCGATCTCGCCGACGACCCCACGCCGGACTGCGATGGCAACGGCCTGTTCGATTCCTGCGAGATCGAGGAGAACCCGGACCTGGACTGCGATGGCAGTGGGATCCTGGATACGTGCGAACTCGTGTACAACTACGTCGAACGAGCCAAGGTCCTTGCCAGTGATGGCGATGTCGAAGACAACTTCGGCATCAGTATCAGCATGGATGGAGATCTGGCCCTGGTCGGCGCCAGGAACCAGGATGACCAGGGTTCCGATTCCGGCAGCGTCTATATCTTCGAGCGCACGGGCGATGGGAGTTGGCAGGAAGTCGGCCAGTTCTACGGTTCCGACACGGTCGAGGGCGATGTCTTCGGCGTTGGTGTTTCGCTTGATGGAGATCAGGCTGCTGTAGGTGCTTCTGGTGATGATGGCAATGGAAGCAATCGTGCCGGCAGTGTCTATATCTTTGAGCGTGAAGCAAGTGGTGCATGGATTGAAGTGGCCAAGATCAATGCGCCTCCGGGATTGGTCGATGCCGCGTTTGGTGATGATGTCAGCCTTGACGGCGAGCGAATCCTGATTGGCGCGACCATTGATGATGAACTGGCCAATAACGCCGGAAGCGCTTTCATCTACGAGCGGAACGCAGAGGGCGAGTGGATCGAGCAGGCCAAGCTGCTGGCTTCGGATGGGCAGTCGTGGCACTACTTCGGCAGCAGTGTCTCCCTTGAAGGGGATACCGCCATGGTGACGGCGCCGAAGTATGACAGTGATACCGGCGTGATCTATGAGTTCGCTCGGCAGGCTGACGGAAGTTGGCTCGAGGTTGGGCAGATCTTCCTGTCCGATGGTGTCTCAGGTGATGTCCTGGGCCAGGATATTCAGCTCATTGGTGATCGAATGATGGCCAGCACCTACCGAGATGGTGGGTTCATCCAGGTGTTCAAACGGGCTGCGGGTGGCGACTGGACGGAGGTCGAGCGGATCGTGTCCAGTGATCTCGAGCCCGGGGACAGCTTCGGCCGCGGACTGACATTCCAAGGCAACACACTGCTTGCCGCCGCCGAGGGTGATACGAATGACGGCGGCGAAGGCGCGGGGGCGTTCTACGTCTTTGCCCTGACCTCGGACCTGGACTGCGATGCCAACAAGATCATCGATTCCTGTGAGATCACAGCGGATCCCAGCCTGGATTGCGATGATGATTCCGTACTCGACAGTTGTGCCCTCATCGACGATCTGGTCGCCGACTGTGACGAGAATGACATTCCAGACTCCTGCGATATCGATGCTGACCCGCTCCTGGATCAGAATGAGAATGGACTTCTCGATGACTGCGAATGCCTGGCTGACGTTGGTGGTGGTGGCGATATCGGTGATGGTGATGGTGTCGTCGACGTCAATGACATCCTTATCCTGATCGGATTGTGGGGAACCGCGGGCCCGATCGGCGATCTCAACTTCGACGACGTCGTTGATGTCAACGACCTGCTGTTGATGCTTGAGGCGTGGGGGCAGGAATGCGACGACTGATCCGGGTGCCAGCGCGGCCCGGGTGACGTTGCTCCTGCTCCTTGGAGAATGGGGCGAGGATTGCAGCGGCTGAGGCAACTCGATGGCAGGGATGTCATAATCCCTGCCATGCAGGCGAAGATGCTGTTGCTGATCCTGCTGGGCCTGGCCGGCACGTCCCTGCCGGGTTGCCAGTCCAGCCAGCCACCCAGCGTGGTGATGGCCGTTGACAAGGGCCATGACTACAAGGTGGTTGGCTTCTTCGGTGGAGGTCCCTGGCGATACCAGCGGATGACCCACTTCATCCCGGGGTTCCTGGGCTTCGATGGTGATGGCCAACTGGCGGATTGGGACCTGCGGGAAGTCGTCGCCGAGGCCCATGCCAGTGGGACCAAGGTCATCGTGAGCTTCGATGGTGAGCACTGGGAAGAGAACTTCCTTCCCATGAGTGACAATGCGGATGGCTCCCGCGATCGGTTCATCAGCAATCTCGCGGCGTACTGCCTGGAACAGAACATCGACGGCATCGACTACGACTGGGAAATCGGCGGGGGCTTCTCTCCGGCGCAGCAGAAACTCTACAGCGACCTGGTGATCGAGACGGTCAAGGTCCTCCGCCCACTGGGCAAGACCGTGAGCATCGATGTCTACTTCCGGGACGAGATCAACCCGGAGGCCATTGCGGTCATCGACTGGATTCAGTTGATGTCCTACGTCGACATGGACGAGATGGAGAACATGATCAACTACTGGGGCTCCCGCGGCGTGCCCCGGGAGAAACTGGTCGTCGGCATGGCGGCCGGTTGGGGCGACAACAACGAGGGCTTCGACCTGGAACTGGCCCGGGCGAAGGCTCGGTACGTCAAGGCCCAGGGGCTCGCCGGCGTGATGCTGTTCCGGACCGACCTGGATGCCCAGGATGAACAGTCCATGCTGGCTGCCGTTGACGAAACACTCCGCTGACCCGGTGCACCGCCGAGGCTGCAGGCCCCGGGCCGATGGGCCTACACTCTGGCATGTCCATGTCAGTTGATGTTGTTGTGATTGGTGCCGGCGCTGCCGGGTTGACGGCTGCCCAGGGCCTCGTCCGGGCCGGCTATACCGTGAAGGTGCTCGACAAGGGCCGTGGGCCCGGTGGTCGCCTCAGCACCCGGCGGGGGCGTGTCACGCGACTGGATCACGGCTGCCAGTTCCTGGGTGATGATGAGGCGTCCGCCATGGATGACCTCAACGACTGGCGCGAATCCGGCGTCGCCCAGGCATGGTCGCCCCGCCTCGGTCCCGGGTCCGGAGCCCCCAAACTCCATGGGTCCCAGTGGCTGGTGGGGGTGCCGACGATGAGCCAGGTGGCCAAGTCGATGGCCGCGGATCTTGATGTCACGTGCGGTTGTCGAGTGGGGGCCCTGCAACAGGCCAATGGACAATGGCAGATCCTGGATGACTCCGGGGTCACGTGTGCTGAGGCGAACATGGTCGTCATCGCCGTGCCGGCACCACAGGCGATTGACCTGTTGGAACCCACGGGGTTCGATGGCCTGTCGACGCTGACGGCCGCCACCTATGACCCGACGTGGGCCCTGTTGCTGGAGGGAGATGAACTTCCGCCATTGCCCTTCGATGCCACGGCACCTGCCGATGAACCCCTGGGGTGGTTGGCGGTCCAGGCCTCCAAGCCGGGGCGATCGGATGCTGCGGCCTGGGTTGGCCTGGCGACGACCCAGTGGAGTCGGACTCACCTTGAGGATGAGCACGAGGCCGTGGCCCATGAATTGGTTCAGTCGTGCGAGCGCATCGTCGGGCACGAGATCTCGGTACCGGCCACGGTGCATCGCTGGCGATACTCGCTGGTCTCCACGGCCGCCGGTATGCCCGCCGTGATGGATGCCCGGCAGGGCCTGGTCGCCTGTGGCGACTGGTGTCTCGGGCCGACGGTCAGTCACGCCGTGGCCAGTGGCCGGGCGGCCGCGGCGGCCGTGATCGAGCAGTGCTCGTCGACCGCGTGAGCGTGTGGAAACCGTGAAATCGACCGTATTGTGAAGTATTGGGGGATGTTGGCCACTTGGCCGTCAGTATTCTCTGGTGATGAGTATCAAATCCACTGCTGTGTTCGCCGTGCTGCTGGTCCCCGGACTGGTCCTGGCGGCTGATCTGAGCGATTCAACGGTCATCGAGATCGAGAAGACCTGGGACCAGGAGCCCGGTGGGTGGACCTACCCGATCGCGATCAGCGTTCCGGACGGCTCGCCGCCCCCAGGCGGATTCCCGGTGTGCATTCTCCTGCATGGCAACGGCGGCAACGGATCCTCGATGGTCGGTGGCTTCCGGGACGTCCTGGAGTGCCATGCCCTGGTGGCCCCCTCGGGCTATGCCAGCAGTTGGAACATCTGTGGCGAGAACAGCGATGCGCCAGACGTCGAGATGGTGACGGAACTGGTGGAGATTCTGCAGCAGTGTGACAACGTCAACCCGGATCGGATCCAGATTGTCGGGTTCTCGAACGGTTCGGCCCTGACCAACCGGATCATGATCGAAAACGACAACCCGGGGATCACGACCTGCGCAGCAGTCGTATCGCAGCTGGCCGAAATCCAGTTCCAGTCCGGCGTCTTCTACGGCCCCGGCGGCTTGACCGACCCGGATGCGGATCAGTGTGGCTATGACACGTCTCACTTCGTCATTCCCGGCCGTCGGTACCTGAACATCTGCAACCAGAACGATCCGATCATTCCGTACAACGGTGGGGAATCACCCGTTGGCGTGGAGTTCATCCCGGCCCAGTGGGCGGCGTTCTTCCTGGCCAATACGCAGGGCTACGACGGCGAGCCCATCCTCGGGGCCGGCACGCAGATTGATGGCACCGATGTCTTTGAATACGTCTACCTCGATGGTGATGTGACGCATCTCCGGGGATTCGCCCAGCACGGCATGAACTCGACGCAGCAACAGTACCTGGCGGATTTCCTGGCTGGTTGCGACATCATCGAGGACTGCCCGGGTGATGTCACGGGAGACCAGGTGGTCGACGTGGACGATGTCCTGGCCTTGATCGCCTCGTGGGACACGCCGGACGCCGACGCGGACTTCGATGAGGATGGCCTGGTCGATACCGATGACCTGTTGTTCCTGCTGGCCAACTACGGCATCGATTGCTGACCGGAGCCTGTCTCAGGGGCACGCGCCCCAGCGACCGATCAGCACGAGCAGATCGTTGACATCCGTGTCGCCGTCATCGTCGCAGTCGCCATCGCCGTTGAGTTCGAAGGCTGACAGCAGGCGAAGCAGATCATCCACGTCCACGGCGCCGCTGTCATCCAGGTCGCCGACGCACTCGACCGGACAGGCGTTATCGATGGCGTTGCCGCCACCGTCCGTCCAGGGACCGCTCACCTGGCTCGGCGTCCCGGTGTTTGCGCAGATGCTGCAATCGACCAGGGTCGGGACGTTGGTCGACTCACTGGCCATCCCGCCGCCGGATACGACAGCGCTGTTGTTCTGGAGCGTGCAGCGTTCCATCGTGGGAAGACCGAACTGGCTGTTGTAGACCGCGCCGCCGGAATCGCCGGCGGAATTGCCATCGAAGATGCAGTCCACCAGGATCGGGTTTCCTTCCCATTGGGAGCAGCAGGAATCGCCGTCGTTGTAGAACGCGCCGCCGTTGCTGGTGGCCGCGTTGTTGATGAACTGGCACTCGGTGATCATCGGCTGGCTGCGAAGATTGGCGAAGGCGCCGCCGAGATCGGCCGAGTTTCCTTCGAAGAGACACCGAGTGAACACCGGGTGTTCCGGCTGGCCGGTTTCCCAGCAGGCGTACGCGCCGCCCCAGTCACCACTGTTGTCGATGAAACGACAGTCGGTGAAATGAGGTGCTCCATTGAGGTTGTAGACCGCGCCGCCGAGCGCGGATGTGTTCTCTCGGAACGTGATGTTGTTGAAGGTCGGGGATCCGCCGAAGACCCCGACGGCGGCCTGATTGCCACCTGACTGGGTGATGACCAGGTTCTCGATGACCGTGTCCAGGCCCTCGGTAAAGACGAAATACATGACCTGCCCGGTTCCCTGCGACGAAAGCACGGAGGTCGGGAGACCGTCCGCATCGGTGCTGCCACGGAGGGTGATGGCCTTGCCCTGGAACGAGACGTCAAAGGCGACGTAGTTGCCGGGCTCCACCAGGATCACGTCGCCGTCGAGGGCGATATCGATGGCCGCCTGGATGGTCGGGATATCGGTGGGGACCGTGATCGTGGCGGCGTTGGTCACGCCTGGGATCGTTGCCAGGATCGCGATGGTCGGACACAGGTATCGCATGCAGATCTCGCTGTGGGCTGTCGTTTCGTGGTCTGGGCGGCCGAACTTCCATTAGAGAGAGGGTCGATGGGTGAGTCAATGGTGACGTATTGGGAAATCAGCGTTGCCCGCGTTCAAGGGGCCGGAATAACCGGAAACGGGCTTGCCGCTCCCATGAGAAACGCCCCGTCCGGGCTGGACGGGGCGTTGAGGTCAATACAGGAGAAGGTGGTCCGAGGTCACGGGCAGGTGCCCCAGGCGATGACGACGGCCATGAGGTCGTCGATGTTCACGACGCCGTCACGGTTGATGTCCTCATCACAGGTCTCAAAGCCCCAACTGACATGCAGCGTCCAGGGGCCATCGCCGGAGGTACCGGCTTCGAAGTAGTGGTGGCCAGCGGGAACGCTGACGGGGGCATCGGTCAACTCGGCTGGGAGCGACAGGGAACTGCACGATGAGTCGCCGATGTATGACACGTCGATGTCACCCGTGCCACCGGGCTGATGCAGGTCGGCGAGGAGGTTGCTTGCTGCGTTGTTACCGACGAATCGGTACTGAAGGCGGCCATCGACCATCTTCCATTCGACGTATGCGAACTCGGCTTCAATCTCGTCCCAGAGTGGGTCCGAGGAGGAACTTGGGCCCGGGCCAGGACCCGAGCCGGAACCGGAACCGGAGCCAGAACTTGATGGGCTTGGACCGGGAACATCCAGGTGCAGTTCGGATCCGCCAGCGGCCGTGTCGTTGTAGATCAGGTGATAACCGTCACCCAGGATCAGCGGTCCGGCACTGACCGCTGAGGTGCCGAGACCAGCCGTATAGACGTAGATGCTGGTGGCGCTATGGACCGTGAACTCCCACGATCCTTCCACCTCTACGGCGATCTGGAACGGAGCGGCGACGTTGGTCGACATGCTGTCGATGTCGAAGGTATCCCCACCGATGGAGTCATTGCGATACCAATGGAATGAGTCAACGCCAATAGAGCACACGTAACTGAGCGCCATGGCGTCGACTTCGGCGGGATCACCAAATGGGTCGAAGAAACCGTCCATATCGGGCCGGTGGGTGTCATCGGGCTTGCGCATGTCGTCCTTGTTCTCCATGGACGCAGGGCGGGCCATGGCGATCGCGGGCGCGACGATGCTCACGGAGGTGAGCACGAGAAGGGAGAGTCTCAACATTGAATTGGCTCCTGAGTAAGAGAACTGGTCACGAATGACCCACTGCAGCGAAGCAGGAGGGAAGTGGTCTTCCCGATCACATCTGCGGGGACGCGTGGTCCCGTTGTGTCCTGCCTGCCGGAATGCAGTGCCCCTTACGCACGAGAATTCAGTCCGGAGACATACCCCATATGCCCGGTGGCGATGGCCGTGTGATGGTCGACCCGGATTTATCGAGTCTGTCCAGATGACCGGTGATTTCGAGTGCCTGGAGGCTGGTACAGGCGGAATCGGCCTGCCCCTGGAGCCCCGCGGAAATGCGTGATTGCCACGGGCCAGGGGGCCGGAAACGGGGGGGTTCTATGCTAGGTTGTGTGCCCTCTCAGGCCCCTGATGACCTCCTCTCAGACCCCCGAAAACCCGACCACCGGTTCCCGCATCTGGCTCACCGGAGCCAGCTATGGACTCGGCCGCGCCCTGGCCGTGGAACTGGCCCGCGGCGGTGCCTTCCTGGGCTTGACCGCTCGGCGGGAGGATCTGCTGGCCGAGGTCCTCAGCGAGGTCGAGGCGGCGGGCGGGCAGGGGATGGTGCTTCCTGGTGATGTGACCGACCGGGCCGCGATGAACGAGGCCGCCCAGGCGTTACGGGATCGGGTGGGCGGGATCGACATGCTCGTGGCCAATGCCGGCAGCCACGTGCCGACGGATGTCAACGCGTTCGACGTCGATCAGTACATGGGGCTGATGAATCTCAACTTCACCGGTGCGCTCAACTGCATCGATGCCGTGTTGCCGGACATGCTCAAGGCGGGTGCTGGGCACATCGTCGGCATGGCGAGCCTGGCCGGGTTCCGAGGGGTGCCGACGGCAGCGGCCTACGGCGCCAGCAAGGCGGCCTTGATTCATTTCCTGGAGTCGATGCGATTTGACGTGGAGTCCCGAGGCGTCAAGGTGACGGTGGTGAACCCGGGCTTCGTGCGGACTCCGCTGACCGACAAGAACACTTTCCGCATGCCGTTCCTGATGGAACCGGACAAGGCGGCCCGGGTCATCCGCCGCGGCCTGGAACGGGGTCGGCTGGAGATCACCTTCCCGTTCCCGTTCAGTACCTACATCAAGCTGCTGCGCATCCTGCCCATGCGGCTGTACGTGAGCATCATGAGGAAGACATGGGATCGGATGAAGCCAGACTGAAGATCGCTGTCATCGGCAGCGGGATCGCAGGTATCTCCGCAGCCTGGATGCTCAGCAAGCGTCATGACGTCACCCTGCTCGAGCAGGATGATCGTCTCGGTGGCCACACCAACACAATCATGGTCGATGAAGGTGAGTCCGTGGTCCCGGTCGATACGGGCTTCATCGTCTGCAACGAGCGGAACTACCCGGTCTTCTACGGGCTGCTGGATGAGTGGGGCGTGTCGCTGCGTGACAGCGACATGTCCTTCGGCTTCTCGTGCGAGCGAACCGGCATGGGCTACGTGGGTCCGTCGCTGCGCGAGTTCGCCCGCTATCCACGGAACTTCTTCAACCCGCGGATCTGGGGACTGGTGCGATCCCAACGACGCTTTGCCCGCCGGGCCCTGGCCTCGTTGCAACGGGGTGACCTGGGAGACACCACGCTCGGGGCCTACCTGCAGGACCTGGCCATGGATCGGTTCTTCATCGAGAACTACCTGGTCCCGTTGGCGGCGTCGGTGTGGTCCAGTCCCGACAAGGACATGCTGGACTTCCCCGCGGAGACCTTCCTGCGGTTCTTCAACAACCACGGCATGATCCAGGTGCGGGACATTCCGCGCTGGCAGACGGTGGTGGGGGGCAGTTGCGCCTACATCGACCGATTCCGATCGCTCTTTCCCGGGACGATCAAGACGAGCACTCCCGTTCGTTCCGTTGCCCAGCAGGCCGAGACGGTATTGGTCACGACTGACCAGGACACACCGATGTCCTTCGACCAGGTCGTGTTGGCGACGCATGCGGATCAGTCACTGGCCCTGTTGTCCGATGCCACGACTCGCGAGAAGGAGGCCTTGTCCGCCTGGCGGTACCACCGCAGTTCGGTTGTCCTGCACTCGGATCCATCCGTCATGCCGCCCGATCGTCGGCTGTGGGCCTCGTGGAATTACCGCCGACCGACCGGGGCGGCACCGGGAGATCCCGTCCCGATCACCTACTGCATGAACCGCTTGCAGGGCCTTGCGTGGACCCGGGACTACCTCGTCTCCCTGAACCTGAAGGCTCCGGTTGATCCGGATCATCTGATCTACAGCGTGGAGTACACCCACCCGGCGTACACACCAGCCTGCATTGCCGCCCAGCAGCAACTGCGGGCCCATCCGGCTGATCGCCGAATTCACTTCTGTGGCAGCTACATGGGGTATGGCTTCCACGAAGATGCGGCGGCTTCCGCCCACGAGGTGGCCCATCGCATCGGGGATGGGTCATGAAGTCGCGGGTCTATCGTGGTCAGACGACCCACGAACGACTGGAGCCGGTCCGGCACGGGTTTCGGTACCGGATCTACTGGCTTGGCATCGACCTGGATGAACTCGAGCAACTCGATCGAGCGGTCCGTGGCTTCGGCTACGACCGATGGTCCCTGGCCAGCATTCGTGACCGGGATCACGGTGGTCCGGGCGGCGGTCGCATCAAGGATCGAATCCTGGCCTTGTTGGACAAGCACGGAATCGATGGAAGTGAATTGCGAATCACCTTGATGACGATTCCCCGGATTGTCGGCTACGTCTTCAACCCGGTGAATTTCTACGTGTGCTGCAATGGCGACGGGGTGCTTGAAGCGGTGGTCGCCGAGGTGCGGAACACCTTCGGCGAAATGCACCACTACGTCTCGTCACCGGAACCGGGCCTGTCCGACGACGGCAGCAGTCGCTTCACGTTCCAGAAGCAGTTCTACGTGTCTCCGTTCCTGGACAACGAGGGCGTCTACCGTGTTCGTGTCCGGTGTGAAGAGGACCACTTCTCGGCTTCCATTGCGCTTGAGCAGGGTGGGCGGATGGTCTTCACGGCGGACATGTCCGGCCGGGGCATGCCCCTGTCCACCCGCTCGCTCCTGGGCACCATGGCCCGCATGCCCTGGGCGGCGACCTCCATCATGACTCGCATCCAGTGGCAGGCGATCCTGCTTCGCCTGCGGCGGAAGGTCCGGACCCGCCCCAAGCCAAAACCGTCCAATCCGGCCACGATTCCGGCGGCTCGATCCTCGGTCTGGTATTGGATTCGGAGCCGATTCGTACGCTATGCTGCCAAGCCGGAACGGGGTCAGCCAGGCGATGGGGCCACGGAGGACGACAGGCCATCATGACTCGGACATTGCTGCTGAAGCCGGAATTCGACACCGACCAGGACGCGACGTGTTCCCAGTGGCTTGCCGCGGCGCTTCGTGATCCACGGGCGCTACGCCAGTTCAAGCGGCGTGGTCTGTTGGGACTGGGCGAGGCCTACATGGATGGCCTGTGGGAAGCGGACCAACTCGATGAGTTGATGTACCGGCTCTTCACCATCGCTCCACAACGCCTGTCTGCCGTGAACCGAGGCCGGATGCTGGCGACGGCCCTGTGGTCACGCCTGGTCGATCAGCAGGCCGGTCGTGGCGCCTTCCGGATCGGTCGAGCCCACTATGACCTGGGGAATGACCTGTTCTCCGTCATGCTCGATCGCAGCCTGACCTACACCTCGGGCTACTGGGCCAGCGCCAAGACGCTGGACGAGGCCCAGGAAGCCAAGTTGGAGTTGCTCTGCCAGAAACTGGACCTCCAGCCAGGCATGCGGGTACTCGACATCGGCTGTGGCTGGGGCAACTTCGCCGCCCATGCGGCTGCTCACCATGGTGTCCATGTCACCGGGATCACCGTCTCTGGTGAACAGGCCGCGATGGCGACCGAGCGATGCGATGGATTGCCGGTGGACATCCAGGTCCAGGACTATCGCCACCTGTCGGGGACCTACGACCGGATCGTCTCGATCGAGATGATCGAGGCCGTCGGTCGCCGCAATATTCCCAAGTTCATGGGGGTCGTTGATCGCAGCCTGGCCGCCGATGGCCTCTTCGCCATGCAGGTCATCTCCGGCGACATGCTCAGCCGGACGTCCGATCGACGCATGGATCAGTTCATCCTGTTCCTGCTCAAGTACATCTTCCCTGATGGCTACCTGCCGCACCCCCGTGAACTTTCCGACGTGCGCGGTACTGGTCTTCGGGTGGAAGACTGGCACGTATTCTCGGGTGATTACGATCGGACCCTGATGGCCTGGTCGGACCGGTTCAATGGGGGCTGGGAATCACTGGCGGGACGATACGACGAGCGATTCAAACGACGCTGGAACTACTACCTGCACGGCTGCGCTGCGGCCTTCCGTGCCGGGCATATCGACGTTCAGCAGATCGTCTATTCCAAGGGTGCCTGCAACAGCCGGTATCAACCCATTCGCTGATTCAACACGCCGTGACCCGGGTCATGGCCTGCACTGGAGTGTCCCATGCAGAGATGCCTGTCCATCCTCCTGGCTGGTGCGGCCGTCATGGCCGTAGCCATTGTCTATGCCCTGGTTTTCGGGACGTTCTGGGACGAGGCGGAGACGATGTTCCCATTGCCATGGTTCCAGCTGGCCATGTTGGATCTGTATATCGGTTTCTTCGTCTTCGGCGGCTGGGTGCTGTATCGCGAGCCATCGCGCGGCGTCGCCGTGGGCTGGATTGTCGTGTTCTGCCTGCTGGGCAACCTCGCCACCTGTCTCTACGCCGCTCGCGCCTTGGTCAAGGCGAGGGGAGACTGGACCCGCTTCTGGATGGGGCATCACGCGCCGGCAGGAACGCCGGCCTGATGGTCAGGACACGCCGGTAACCCGCGAGGGACCAGGGAGCATCTCGAAGTCCGTGATCGTGATGTTCGCGAACGCCGGGTTGCTCCCGAGTGATGCGAACAGTTCGGAGTTCGTGTAGTCCTGCATCGCCTGTCGGCTCTCGAAGAGGTAGACACCGCCATAGGTATTGGTGTCGTCATTGGCGAGCCACTTCTTGGAAACCAGGCCCGGGATACCGGCGAAGGCCTCGGCGACCTCGTCGCAGACGGCCTCGTAGTCGGTACGACTGATGTCATTCAGGTTGAAGTTGATGATCAGGATGTGCATGGTGTGGCGTCCTGTTGCAAGTGGTCCCGGGTGGTGGTCCTGTTGGCGGGAGCTACTGCTGGGCAGCATCTTCCTGGGCGACGGACTCCAGCACGATCCGGTTGAAGTCCCCGGCCATCTGCATGTTGAAGGGAAACTGCTGGGTGGCAAAGACGGCAGTCAGCTTCTGCCGGGGATCGATGAAGAAGTAGGTGCAGGCGGCGCCACCCCAGGTCCAGCGTCCGGCGCCCCGTGGCCCCTGGGAGGTCTCGACGGCATCCTCGATGCCGAAGCCGAGCCCGAACCGTTGACCGGGGCCGGCCGCCACCCCGGGTCCGAGGTGGTTCTGCGTCATGAACACGACGGTGCTGGCCTTGAGGATTCGCTGGCGATCGAGTTCGCCCAGATTGACCATGGCCATGCAGAATCGGCTGTAGTCACCGATGGTCGACCAGAGTCCGCCGCCACCGGACTCGAAATCGGGTTTGAAGATGTTGTTCTCCCTGGAATAGTGCGCTTCGTCGATGACGAGTTGACCATCAGCGGGCGTCACGATGTGCATCGGTTCCAGGTCTGCCGGGGGGACGAAGGCGGTGTGGTCCATCTCCAGGGGCGTGAAGATGTTCTCCTTGAGGTACTCGCCGAACGACATGCCCGAGCCGACTTCCACGACTCGGCCCAGGACATCGGTGCTCAGTCCGTAGACGAAGGCTGAGCCTGGTTCGGTGAGCAGAGGCATGCCGGCGATCCGGGTGGCTGCTTCCTCGAGGTTCTTCGTGCCCACGAGCTTGCCCCTGTAATAGGGGGCGATCGCGGGCGTGGCGAGGAAGCCATAGGTGAAGCCGCTGGTATGCGTCAGCAGGTCACGGATCGTCACCTCTCGACGTGCTGGTTCGAGTTCCCCATCAACAAGGACCTGGACGTCCTTGAACTCGGGGATATACATCGAGACGGGGTCATCGAGACCGATCTTGCCTTGTTCCACCAGTTGCATGACAGCGGCCGAGGTGATGGCCTTGGTCATGGAGTAGATGCGGATCACCTGGTCGGTCCCCAGGGCATCGTCCGACTTCGGGGTTCGCTTGCCGTAGGCCTCCAGGAAGATGGTCTCGCCATCCTGGGTGATCTGAGCCATGCAGCCCACGACCTGGCCTGATTCCACCAAGCCCTTCATCCAATCCGCCAGGGGCTTGAGCGGGGCGGCGGTCGCGGCGGTGGCCAGCAGCAGGCCGAGGACAAGGGAAGTGAGGAGCGTCTTCGGGCGGTTGATCATGCTCGGAGTCTAGTGCCAATGGTGCCGTGGCAGATTGATGAGGGGCATCGGCGGGGCTGGGCTGGAGGTCAGGGCTTCCGCCGCCGTGAAGCCACGCCTCGAGGCCCGCCTTGCATGGCATTTGCCCCTCCAGGGCCCCCAGGGGGCATTCAGGGCCGTCCCAGTCCTGCTATTATTGAGAATTAGTCTCAATACTGACTCCAGCCAGGAATCCCAGATGACGAAGATCAGCCCTGCACGCACCATCAAGCAAACCACCCGCTCCGGTCTGACGAGCGTCGCCGTTCTCGCGGTCATGATCGTCATCCTGCTGACGGCCTTCGTGCTGGTCCAGGTGAAGGGACGTGATGACGGTCCCTTGTCGCCGTCGTCGGCCATTGCTGAAGTGAGCGCGGTTCATTCGCCTGCCGTTCGCATTGCCACGCTGCTTCCCTTCGCGGCGGATCAGTTGATTGCCATGGGCGTGACACCGGTCTGTGTTCCGGGGCTCCGGGGCCAGGCGCCAGCGGAGTGGGAGAACATTCCCACGGTGCAACTCGATCACAGCGCAGGTCCCAACCTGGAGCAGTTGATTGCCGTGTCGCCCGACTACATCGTGACGGGAAGCGTGTATGCGCAGTTCATGCCCAAGATCGAGTCCATCACGGAAGCCAAGATCATCATGATGGATGTCGACTCGGTGGCGAGCATCATGGAGCATGTATCGACCCTGGGAGAGATCTCCGGGCGTACAGCGGAATCCAAGGCGCTTGTGGCGGAACTGGAATCGGATATTGACGCCCCGGCCTCCGTTCAAGAGGGTGAGCAGATCGACGTTCTGGCGATCTTCGGTACACCACATTCCTTCTACGCGGTTCTTCCGGACAGCTACCTTGGTGACCTGGTCAGTCATGCGGGTGGTCGAATGGGGCCCGAGGGCCTGGAATCACACAGGATCTACCGGGGACTGGCGCCGCTCAGCATGGAGACCGTGATCGAGTTCGATCCTGATCTGCTGCTTGTGCTGTTCCACGGGCCAGAGGATTCCTCCCGGGCCATGTTCGAGGGCGATCCGCTGTGGGGCTCACTTCGCGCTGTCCATGACGGTCGGGTGTTCTTCCTGGCGGATGACCTCTACGCCATGCGGCCCGGTTCCAGGGTTCGTGAGGCCATGTCCGAGATCCGTGGATACGTGGAGACCGTTGCTGTTCGGGCTCCATGAGCACACCGCTGTCCATTACGACACGGCTTACCGTCCGTGATCGCGTCAGCCGGTGGCCTCGCCTGGCCGTGGGTTCGGCGATTGTCATCCTGTTCATTCTCCTTGGCTTGCTGGCCTCGCTGGCATTGGGTGCCGTTGACATTCCGCTCAAGGAGATCTTCAAGATCGTCTCTGGCGAGGGCAGTGAAGCCAGTCGGCAGATCGTGTTCGAGGCCAGGTTGCCTCGGGCCATCGCCGCGGTCCTCGTGGGCGCCAACCTGGCGGTGTCCGGTGCGCTGCTGCAGGCGGTGACACGCAATCCGCTGGCGGATCCAGGCTTGATCGGCGTGACCGCCGGTGCGGGATTGGCGGCAACCATCGTCCTGGCCGTTCTTCCCGGTTCGGCCATGCTGCTTCCAATCGTGGCCTTCGTCGGAGCCATGGTTGCGGCTGTCGTGGTCTACACCGTGTCCTGGCGACCGGGTGCGGGCTCATCCCCGATGCGCATGATCCTGGCCGGTGTTGCGGTCAATGCGGTTCTTGGCGCTGTCATCGGTTTGCTCATGACGGCGTATGCGGACCGAATACCCGCGCTCATGTTCTGGACGTCGGGTTCCTTCAATGGTCGAGGCTGGGGGCATGTTGAGATGCTCTGGCCGTACACGCTCATCGGGCTGGGCCTGGCCTTGTGGCTACGGCCACGATTGGCCGTGATGGAACTGGGCGATGACTCCGCCGTGACCATGGGGGTTCCAGTGGAACGCACCCGGTTGATCGCTTTCGCCGCCGCGGCGCTCCTGGCTGGATCGGCAGCCAGCGTGGCCGGGCTGGTGGGATTCGTCGGCCTTGTCGTGCCGCATCTCGTTCGACTTCTTCTTGGTGGTAATTTCGGCGTGATTCCCGTCGCGGCCGTGGCGGGGGGCGCCCTGTTGCTGTGGTCGGATCTTGTCGCTCGCCTGGCTTTGGCACCTGCTGAAATCCCGGTGGGGGTCGTGACCGGTCTGATCGGTGGTCCGTACTTCATCTACCTGCTCTACCGGGCGAGGTGGCTGCGATGAGCCTGGCGGTCCGCAACCTGCATGTTCGCCTGGGCACCAACGAGGTGCTCCAGGGGATCAACTTCTCGGTTGAGCCCGGGGAGCGTGTCGCGATACTCGGTCCCAACGGCTGCGGTAAGTCGACGCTGCTGCGGACCATGGCGGGCATCCTGAAGCCAGCCTCGGGTGAGGTCATGCTGGAGCAGGCGCCTCTGGCGTCCTATCGACGGCACATTCGTGCCCAGAAACTCGGGCTCCTCAACCAGGCGGACATCATTCCGATGATGACGACCGTCCGCGATCATGTGGCGATCGGCCGCCATCCCCATCGGAGGTATTTCCGGCAGGGGACGACCGAGGATCAGCAGGCGATCGAGAAGTCCATACAGCAGTGTGAAATCAGTCACCTGTCGGACCGTCCGGTTGAACGTCTTTCCGGCGGCGAGCGGCAACGGGTTCGATTGGCGACGTTGCTGGCCCAGTCGCCGGCAACCTTGCTGCTGGATGAGCCCCTGACAGGCCTGGATCTTGAGCACCAGTATGGTCTCCTGAACCTGCTCGTCCATCTCAACCAGCAGGAGCAGCGGACCGTGATGGTCGTGTTGCATGACCTGGCCATCGCCATGCGGTTCTTCGACCGACTGCTGGTCATTCACCAGGGTCGACTCGTGGCGGACGGGCCGCCACACCACGTGGTGACGACTGAGTTGCTCCGGTCGGTGTTCCGTATTCATGCCTCAATCAGAAGCGAACCGCTGTCCGGACAGCCAGTCGTCGTCTGCCAGCCCGGTGATTCGACGACAGGGGTCCAGGACATTCCCGAGGAACCTGTTGCAGCAGGCATCAGTCCAATTATCATGGCGTCCTCGACGCCCCTTGTTACCCAGGAGGAAGCACCAATGTCAGAGCACCCGCATCATCATGGCATGCCCCAGGCCACCGGTTTTCATCGCAAGTTGAAGGAAGGGACCCAGGCCTTGCACGACCAGGCCGAGTCCGGGAGTTTCCAGGTTCGCATGGTCAATGGTGAACTGGCACGCGTGGAATTCGGGTGTTTCCTCGGCCAGATGAGGCATATCCATGCCACGCTCGATCCGGCCCTGCAATCCGCTGCTCAGCAGGATGAGCGAGTGGCCCAGATCTTCAACGAGTCGCATCTTCGATTGGGTCGAGTGGACCAGGATCTCATCGACCTGGACTGTCACGAGGTCGGGGAATCGCTGCCTGCGACATCGCACTTCACGGGGTACATCACCGAGCGGCTGGAGACGAACCCCGTGTCCTTGATCGGCGTGCTGTACGTGAAGGAGGGGGCGACAAACGGCAACAAGTTCATCGCCAAGAAGCTGCGCGAGACCATGGGGCTCGAGCCTGACAAGGCGATGGGCTACCTCGATCCGCACGGCAAGGACCAGCGCCGCTGCTGGAACGCGTTCAAGGAGACCCTGAACGAACTGGAGCTCACGGACGCGGAGCAGGAGGAGTGCGTGCAGGTCGCCCAGGAGACGTTCAGGATGGTGATGACCGTTTCCCAGGAAGTCGCGGCCATCGACAAGACCGCCGCGGTCGGTTCGTAATATTTCCGGCTGCCTGGACCCGTGTTCACTGGCGGCCTACGCTTGATCTCCCAACTGGAGAACCCCACAGATGCTTGCTCATGCCTTGTTGCCGTTCGTCCTTGCCTTCTCGGGCCTGAACGCGCCATCCATCCCGGAACTGGCGTCCTCCTCGGACCGGCTCTCGACGCTGGTCGCGGCCGCCCAGGCTGCTGACATGGTCGAAGCCCTGGCCGGCGAGGGGCCCCTGACGGTCTTCGCTCCGACGAATGACGCCTTCGGGCGAATCGACGAAGCCACCCTGGCCGCGCTCCTGTCGCAGCCGGGCCACGAGGCCCTTCGGCGGATCCTGGCTCACCACGTGGTCGCCGGTCGGCTGGACCAGGCCGCCCTGCTGGAGCGAGATGAAGTCGAGACCCTCGCTGGGACGACCCTGTCCCTGGCGGCGGTTCGAGATCGGCTCCTGGTCGGCAACGCGGCAGTGGAGTCCGCTGATCTGGCGGCCTCCAATGGCATCGTGCACGTGATCGATCGAGTCCTGCTCCCGCCGGCGGCCGAGTCAACGCTGAAGTCCTACCTGGAAGCCGTTGTTGAGCGTGGCGTGCCGCTGTTCAACAATGGGTCACCGGAGGCCTGTGCGGCGGTTTACCTGACGGCCCTGGAAGCCGTTGCTGGAAGTGATGGGTGGGGGCTGACAGATCAGCAGCGGAAGGGGCTCGCGAAGTCGATCCAGGATGCGAGTATGGAAGCTGATGCTCGATCGCAGGCCTGGGCCTACCGTCGACTCATCAACGACCTGTGGATGGATGCAGACGAGGCCGAGCGGGCCAACCTGAAGCCCGGTGACCGGCAGGTCATCTTCGACTTCAGGGATCCCTCGGCGGTTCGACAGTGGAACATCGTTCTCGACGGCGTGATGGGTGGCTTGTCGACCGGCCGTATCCGGGCGGGATCGGACACGCTCCAGTTCACCGGAGAGACCTCGTTGCGGAACAACGGCGGCTTCTCGTCCATGCGGGCGGGGATCGCAGCGGGTTCGCTCGGGGGCTATGACACGCTTCGGCTGAGGGTCAAGGGTGACGGTCGCAAGTGGATCGTCGGTACTCGATCATCGGCCCAGATGGGGGCGGACAGCTACTGGACGCGTTTCCAGACCAAGGACGGCGAGTGGATGGATGTCGACGTGCCCATCGGCGAGATGGAACGGCACTTCTTCGGTGAACGAATGGCTGGCCGGATTCGACCCGAGCAGGTCGGTGGCCTTGAGTTCTACATCTACGACAAGAAGGCCGGTCCGTTCAGCCTGGAGATCGACAGCATCGAAGCGGTCAAGACCGGCGGCTGAACAGCCACTTCAGCACTCCTCACCGTACTCCGCCAGCAGCAGCAGCATGTCGTTGACGTCGGTTGTGCCGTTGCCGTCGATGTCGCCACCGGAATCGCCCCAGGCCTTGATCAGGGCCAGGACATCATTGACATTGATGGAGCCATCGCCATCGAGGTCGGCTGGGCAATCGCCGATGCAGTCGGTGAGGCCATCGAGGGTGTACTGCGAGACGAAGTCCCAGATCCGCTGGCCGGCAAAGGACGGGATGTCATGGCCGCCGCCCTGGCGTCGGTAGTGCTCATGCCCGTGGCAGCCCTCGCCGGGGGCCCACAGGTACCGGGTGACGTTGCCACCGATGTTCTCCTGGGTGGGAGTGGGGTTGGCGCCGTTGATGTTGACCCAGTGGGCATTCTGCAGTGACACCGAGATGGAGTACTGGTTGCCGTTGTACGGGGCATAGAAGTCGTTGGTGCCCAGGATGTGGCACACGCCGATGGGCAGGGCGTCGGCGCAGTCGCTGTACGTCCACTGCCACATGTTTGCGGCGATGACCCCTACGGCCGCGACCTTGTCGCCGAGAAAGCAGGTGAAGTCCCACATGAGGCTGCCGCCGAGCGAGAAACCGCTGGCGTAGATCCGGTTGGGGTCCGCGTTGTAGTTGGCGACCATGGCATCGATCATCGCGGACATGAAGCCCAGTTCATCGATACCGTTGGAGTACTTGCCCTCGTTGTTCCAGCAGGTGCAGCCATCTCCATCGAGAAGGGCCGCGGGGTAGACCGCGATGAAGCGATTTGCATCAGCCAGCGGCCGATAGTTGATTTCGTACTGGAGTGCTTCTTCCGGGCTGCCATCACCACCATGGAAGTGGAACATGACCGGCATGTTCTCGGCTGGTTCGAAGTTCACAGGCAGGTAGATCAGGAACTGCCGATTGACGCCATTGACGTTGACGGTGTCGTAGAACTGACTCTGCCCAAAGGCCGGGGTCGATATCGCGGCTGACAGCCCGATGACTGCGGCCAGGATCCAGGACTTCATGTGTCTCTCCTCATGGGATAAGGTGCTGAGTGACCCCAAGCCCTTCACTGTACACGCGGAGGTCCCGGTGTCACCAGGCATTTTTTCCGGGTAGTCGGGGATTGGGCACCGATCGGGTCGGTCAGCCATTGCCTGGAGAGTCGGCAGAGATGAGAATGCCGGTTGCCAAGTGATGAGCCCAGGTGACGACGTCCATTCTTGGAGTGAACGACCATGATCGACCCACGGAAAGAAGACGACAAGCAGTCGGAGTCGGTGGCCAGTAACGCTGCCGACGGCGACGATTCCCAGATTGATGACGAGGGCACGTTCACGTTGGTTCGTGGCGGGAAGGTCTACACCGTTTCACCTGCGCAGCCAGATGATCCGATCTTCAACGAGGGATACCGGGTCACGATGAAGGGCTCGCCGGCCGCCGACCAGGATCCGGAAGACTCGTCTCCGGATGAGTCGTAGCGGCGTCCATCCAGATTTGCCAAAACGCCACGACCCCTGCCGGAGCAGGGGTCGTGGTCTTTGCGGACAAGCCATGGGGCTCGCGCAAGGGAGGATTCATTCGGGCCACGGTTCCACGTGGTGGCACTGCACGAATTGAAGGTTGAAGGGTTGGCTCGGATCACGCCAGCCACACTCGCAGTTGTTGATGAGGGCCGGATGGGCTGCACCGCCCTGGGCATGCCACCAACTCACCAGCAGCAACTGGCCCAGTTCCTCGTGTTCCCACGAGCAGATCACGCGACCATGATCGTTGCGGCGGAGATCGTCATCGCCCAGCGGGCTGTTGATCAACAGTCGGACCCGATCACCCACGGCGAACTGTTCGTCGCAGTGACACAGCACCTCGCCAGCACAGGTCTCGGCATTGCAGGGTGAGCGGTCGCCACCCCAGNACCCATCACGGTCCAGGCAATCGGCCTCGGGCAACGGCTGACACTGGTCACCCAGGCAGCAGGCACCGACCTCATCGAGTTCACGCCAACCCGGCAGCAGGTTCTCGCAGTCGACATTCCAGGTCTCCAGGTGATGGATGCCCANCTCCGGCATGCCGTTCTGGCGATACACGCCACAGTCACACAGCCAGGTCGCGTCACGGATCCCACCATCGGGATGGTCATGGTCCATGAAGCCCTCCCAGGCCACGGCCACGCGATCCCAGCCGCTTTCATCAGCACACAGCACGACGCCGCGGGCGCCACGAAGCAGCGGGGGACGGCCGTATTGGGAGACGGCATACGCCCGGCCCGGGTTGTCGATCAGCAGGGTGACCTTGTCGCCGGCACGGAACTGGCCATCACACTGGCACAATGGCCCGTTGGAGAACTCGCGGACGGCACAGTCGATGTCGTCACAACTGAACGCCTCGCCGAGCCATTCACCATCACAGTCCGCCTCGGACACGAGGTCGCACTGGCCGCCGGTGCAGCAGGCACCCACGGGGGCCGGAGGCTCGGGCTCCTGGTGCGGTTCCTCCTGGACCGGGGGCTCCGGGGCCAGGCAGTTCTGCACCGCATCAAGGACCACGATCAGATCAAGGATGTTGACCTCGCAGTCGGCGTTGAGATCCTCGGCGGGCTCGTCTCGCCACCCCAGGTACCGGAAGATGAACACCCGGACATCCTCGATGTCGATGATGCCATTGCCATCGAGATCGGGGCACTCCACGGGCTCGCCACAATCACAGGGATCGTCATCGCACGGGACGCGATCACCCAGGTAGTCACCGTCGTTGTCCTGGCAGTCAGGCTCGGTCGCGATGAAGCACCGCTCACCAATGCAGCAGGCACCCATCTCGGGGGCCCAGCCAGGGGCGATATCACCACACTTGACCCACCAGCCCTTGCCGTCGGCATCGAAGCCGCCGCAATCACACCAGTGGTTCAGGTTGCGATTACCGTTGTCCCAACCGAAGAAACCCACCTGGACCCAACCAGGGAAGCGGTTGTTGCCACAGAGGATCTTGCCCTCGGACCTGGCCGGCAGGCGCTGGGAGCGGTTGGGGTTGTCAATCAGCAGGTGGACGATGTCACCAGGTTGATACTGGTTCTGGCACGAACAGAACTCGTCATCCAGCTGGGCCGCGTTGGCACACACGCCAAGACACAGCACGCTGAGCAGGGTCGCGAGCGACCACGTGGAAATGGACTGCATATTCAGCCTCCTTTGCGTCGAGTGCGTTGAGGCCATCTGCCGCCCGCACGAAGCCACATAGGAGCCGTAAGTGGCTGCGTGTGAGGGTATTACGGAAAAATGACCCTCCCGGGCCCCTGGGGGCCGGTTCTGCTGCTGGCCAGGCCGCCAGCAGGCCATCCCGGGGATCGCCCCCCCGTGAGCCGGGCAACTCTGGTGGTAGAGTGAATGGACGCATGAACCCGCTGGAGTCACAACACGGTCCGGAAGACACTCGCCTCAGCCGGCGGACCTTCCTGCAGAGCGCGACCGCGGCCTCACTGACCCTGGCCCTTCCAGGCGTGGCGGCCGCCGCGGTGGGATCCCTGGCCAAGCCGGTCCGGATCGGACTCATTGCCGATCTGCATCATGACGTCATGCACGATGGCCCCGAGCGGCTGAACGTCTTCCTGGAACGCATGGCAACGGTCAAGCCGGATGCCATCATGCAACTGGGTGACTTCGCCTATCCATCCGATGCGAACGCCGAACTCATCGCCCGCTTCAACGCGGGGCATGATCGAGCCCTGCACGTGATCGGTAATCATGACACGGATGCGGGCTGCACCAAGGCCCAGTGCATCGAGCGGTGGGGCATCCCCGATCGCTACTACACCACGGACATCGAGGGACTGAAGCTCATCGTGCTCGATGGGAACGACACCGGCTCGCCAACCTATTCCGGCGGGTACCCGTCCTACATCGGTCCGGAACAGGTGAAGTGGTTGAAGGAGCAGCTGGCGACACTGGATGGCCCCATCATCGTTGCCAGCCATCAGCCCCTGGCCGGCACCTCGACGGTCGACAACGCCGAGGAGATCCAGGCGATCCTGGGTGACGCCTCGGACAAGGTGATCCTGGCAATCAATGGACATACCCACATCGATGATGTGATGCGTATCAAGGGCGTGCCCTACCTGCACGTCAATTCCGCGTCCTACCAGTGGGTCGGTGGTGACCACCGTCACGAGAGCTACCCCGCGAAGATCCACGAGGAACACCCGTGGATTTCCTGCACCTGCCCGTATCGTGATTCGCTGTTTGCCATGCTGGAAGTCGAGCCGGAGCACCTGACCATTCGCGTGACCGGTGGCGAGACGGCCTGGGTCGGCGAATCGCCCGCGGCGCTGGGGGTCAAGGTCGATGACAGCCTGATCCACGGCGAGGAGATCGCGCCGCGGATTCGGAACCGTCAGTTCCTGCGCGTCAGGACGTGACGGAACGGTCCCCGTCCACCATCTCACGCAGATGTGATTCCACGGCTTCCGACAAGGCCTCGCCATGTTCGCGACTGACCAGGGGCATCGGCCAGCTATAGGTACATCGCAGGCAGCCACGGTAGGTGTATGCCGAGAGCAGTACCGGGAACCCGCCGAAGCGGCACGACGCAGTGACGTCCATCGTCTCGAACTGAACGTCGCCATGATCTCCATCGAAGTGCAGCAGGCCGGTATTGGTGAGGCAGAAGCCGTGGGTGTGTCGGCCATCGACATCCGCCCAGGCCTGCAGGCCCCCGGTCACGTCCTCGGCGGTGAAGTCCAGCGGGGGATAGAAGGCGGCATCAAGTTGTTCGTTCAGCGTCGTGAGATAGTCACGGGCCACCTGCCAGGGCTCGCTGTCGCTGCTGATATTGAATGAACCGGTGTCCAGGCAGGTGATCTTGCAGGCGACCTCGCGGGGATCGATCTCGACGGTGGCGTAACGCCGCAGGTCCACGGGGGTGAGCGTGTCGATATTGACCGCATGGCCGAGGTATGCGGCGATGCCCCGTGTGACCGCCGAGGCCAACGCCCCCTGCACGGTCGTCCGGTTGGCATGGCAGGCCTCGGTCAGTCGCCGAGTGAAGTCCTCATCGTGGACGGTGAAGGTGTTGCAGCTCCGGCGATCCTTGAAGTCAGCGGTCTCGTCCACGGGCCAGTAGCTGATCTCGCCGATGCGATCAGCCCAGGCCTGGGCCGTCTTCTTCCAATGGTCCATCGTTCCGGGTGGGTCCACCTGGTGCTCGATGGCTGTCGGCAACTCAAGCGGCGCCGTGTCGACGTCCTTCCCGGCCACGAGCAGGCCGAGGATCTCCCCGAGTTGATCGAGCAGGCAGAAGGCGGACCGACCATCCGTGATCGAGTGGTGGGTCTGGATGATCACCCACCATCGGCTTCGGTCCGCAGCCTGGACGAAGCAGACGCCCCAGGTGCGATCCCAGCCGGTAAACGGACCACTCATGAACAGTTCAATCGCCGAGTCGAAATCCTGTCCCTCGGCCAACTCGACTTCCTGCAGTGGGATGTCATCGATGGAGACATCGAGCATGAATCGGTACTGGCCCGTTTCGCCATCCACCCTGGCGCGAAGCAGGGGGTGTCGGTCATGGAGGGTCTTCATGGCTGACCGCAGGTGGTCGGTCGTGACCGGGCCGGTTGCGGAGGCCCAGCAGCAGATCGGGGAACTCAGCAGGTGGATCGTGGCTTCCTGGTGGGTCGATTCAAAGAAGCTCATCTCGCGAGAGGTAATGGTGTTGTCGTGTGTCACGGTCTCTGTTCCTGCGGTGGTCATCCCGTGATCGCCGGGGGATGAGGCCCGATGGTACCGCCGCCCCGGGCCGATTTCCCCATCGTGCCGGGAGGCTGCCTGGGGATCGTGAGGGGGCGTGGTTCTCCGCTAAACTGTCCACTTCGCCGGAAGCAACGAAGATCTCGACTGAAAGGACTGACGGCATGGCAGCGGAAGCAACGCAGTGCCCCGTAGCGGGCGGAAAACTCCATCGAGCGATGACCAACCGTGACTGGTGGCCCGGGCGACTCAACCTGGGCGTCCTCCGGCAGAACTCGGAACTGTCCAATCCGATGGGGCCGGGGTTCAACTACGTCGAGGAGTTCAACAGCCTGGATCTCGATGCGGTCAAGCAGGACCTCTTCGCGGTCATGACCGACTCCCAGGAGTGGTGGCCCGCCGACTATGGTCACTATGGCCCGTTCTTCATCCGAATGGCCTGGCACAGTGCCGGCACCTATCGGATCTTCGATGGACGTGGTGGGGCGTCCACGGGAACCCAGCGTTTCGCGCCGCTCAACAGTTGGCCGGACAATGTCAGCCTCGACAAGGCCCGTCGCCTGCTGTGGCCGATCAAGCAGAAGTATGGGCGCAAGATCTCCTGGGCCGACCTCATGATCCTGGCGGGCAACTGCGCCCTGGAATCGATGGGGCTCAAGACCTTCGGCTTTGCCGGTGGACGCGAGGACATCTGGGAGCCCGAGCAGGACATCGACTGGGGCATCGAGGCCACGTGGCTCGGCGACCAGCGATACGAGGGTGATCGCATGCTCGAGAACCCGTACGGCGCCGTGCAGATGGGGCTGATCTACGTGAACCCGGAAGGCCCCAATGGCGAACCGGACCCCGTGGCCGAGGGTCGCGATATCCGCGAGACCTTCGCCCGCATGGCGATGAATGACGAGGAGACCGTGGCCCTGACTGCCGGCGGTCATACCTTCGGCAAGTGCCATGGTGCGGCATCACCGGATGAATACGTCGGCCGGGAACCGGAAGGGGCGCCCATGGCCCAGCAGGGTCTTGGCTGGAAGTGCACCTATGGAACCGGCGTCGGCGAAGATTCGATCGGCAGCGGCATCGAAGGCGCCTGGACACCGACGCCTACGAAGTGGGACTCGGGCTACTTCGACATGCTCTTGGGCTACGAGTGGGAACTGATCAAGGGTCCTGCCGGTGCCTGGCAGTGGCAGGCCAAGGATGTTCCCGATGAGGACATGGTTCCCGGCGCCCAGGACGCTACCAAGAAGATCGCGCCCATGATGACGACCGCCGACATGGCGATGCGCATGGACCCGATCTACGAACCCATCGCCCGGCGATTCCATGAGAACCCGGACGAGTTCGCCGATACCTTCGCCCGGGCCTGGTTCAAGCTGACGCATCGCGACATGGGTCCCATCGCCCGGTACCTCGGTCCCGAGGTTCCCAGCGAGGAACTCATCTGGCAGGATCCCGTTCCGGCCGTGGATCACGAGTTGATCGACGAGTCCGACATCGCGTCACTCAAGGCAAGCATCCTGGACGCCGGCCTCACGACGGGACAACTCGTGTCGACCGCCTGGGCGTCTGCGTCATCCTTCCGCGGCAGCGACAAGCGTGGCGGCGCCAATGGTGCTCGCATCCGCCTGGCTCCGCAGCGGGACTGGACGGTCAACGAGCCCGGCAAGCTCCAGGATGTCCTGGCCCGGCTTGAGCAGGTGCAGCAGGCTTTCAATGGTGCTGGCGGCAAGCAGGTCTCGCTGGCTGACGTCATCGTGCTTGGTGGCTGCGCCGCGATCGAGGATGCCGCTCGACAGGCCGGTCAGTCGGTAAGCGTTCCGTTCACCCCGGGTCGTACCGATGCCACCGAGGCGCAGACTGATGCGCACTCCTTTGCACCGCTGGAACTGAAGGCGGATGGGTTCCGGAACTACCTTTCCGGCGGATTCAACCGGTCTGCGGAAGATCTGCTGGTGGATCGGGCCCAGTTGCTGACGCTGACGGCGCCGGAGATGACGGTCCTGGTCGGCGGGTTGCGGGTGCTCAATGCGAATCATGATCAGTCGGCCCATGGCGTCTTCACGGATCGGCCAGGTCAACTGACCAACGACTTCTTCGTCAACCTGCTGGATATGCGTACCCAGTGGGAGGCGATGGATGACTCGCAGTCGCTCTTCGAAGGTCGGGATCGGGCCAGCGGAGCGGTCAAGTGGACCGGAACCCGCGTGGATCTCGTCTTCGGTTCCAACTCCGAACTTCGAGCCCTGGCGGAGGTTTATGGCAGCGATGATGCCAATGGGACCTTCGTGGCGGACTTCGTGGCGGCCTGGAACAAGGTGATGGACCTCGATCGATTCGAGTGTGCACACGGCTGAGCACAAGTCCAGTGAACACGTCCTTCAGCACCCCCCTGGATCGACAGGGGGGTGTTGTCATTCGGGCGAAGTTGATCCAGGCCTGCCGTATCGGTACTCCGATCCGGGTTGGCCACTGGTAAACTACGTCTATCGTGGGTGACACTCGGGACAAGCCGCCGCACCAGTCGCTCTCTGACGACTCAACCGTCGTCGATGGCCGTATGCCAGGTGCAGCATCCCTTCCGTCGGTGATCGGTCCGTACCAGGTCAAGGGGATCATCGGATCGGGTGGCATGGGCACGGTCGTATTGGCCCAGCAGGACAACCCTCGGCGTGATGTGGCCATCAAGATCATGAACTCCGGCGTGGTCTCGCGCAAGGCGCTTCGTCGTTTCGAGTTCGAAGCTCAGACGCTTGGCCGGCTTCAACATCCAGCCATTGCCCAGGTCTACGAGGCCGGTACGTTTGACGATGGCGATGGGGCGAGACCGTTCTTTGCGATGGAGTACGTGGCCGATGCCCGGGAACTGGATGACTACGTCGCGAGCCAGTCGCTCGATACCGCGGCCCGTCTGACATTGTTCCGGGCGATCTGCGCGGGCGTCGAGTACGGCCATCAGCGCGGCGTGATCCACCGTGATCTCAAGCCGGGGAACATCCTGGTCGATGCCGAGGGACATCCCAAGATCATCGACTTCGGTGTGGCTCGGTCGACCGAAAGCGATTCGGTCTCCGCGACGCTGGCCACCGAGGCCGGGCAAATCATCGGAACCCTTCAATACATGAGCCCCGAGCAGGTGGACCTCGAGCCGTCGGGGCTGGATACCCGGAGCGATATCTATGCCCTTGGCGTCATCCTGTACCAACTGATGGTTGGTCGACTGCCATATGACCTGGTCGATGTCAGCCTGGCCAAGGCCGCGGAATTCATCAGGACCGTGCAGCCTGCTCGGCCCAGCGAGATCAACCCAACCTTCAAGGGAGACCTCGAGACGATCTGTCTCAAGGCACTGGAGAAGGACCGGGAGCGACGGTACCAGTCTGTTGGTGATCTGTCGGAAGATCTCCGGCGATTCCTGGCCGACGAGTCCATCATGGCTCGGCCACCGACCAGGGGAGAACAGCTCGGCCGGTTGATCCGCAAGAACAAGGCGGCCTCGATCGCGACCGTTGTTGTGGCCCTGTCCCTCGTGGCCGCCACCATCATCTCGATCGTCTTCGCGACGGACGCGATGCGCCAGCGGGACGCGGCCGAGATTGCCAGGGCGAATGCCGAGGAACTGGCCAAGGTTCAACTGACCCAGCTGGCGAGTTTCGATCTGGCAGCAATGGGTGCATCACTGGGCGCCACGATGCAGGATGAACTCCAGCTGGATGCCGCCAGTCTCGCTGACGTTGACTTTACGGGCGCCGCCATGGAGCTGATGCAAGAGCACTTCTACGGTCCCACCTTGGATCAGATCAAGGAGTCCTTCGCAGGCCAGCCACTGGTCCAGGCACGAATGCTCCAGACCCTTGCCGATGTCATGCGCAACGCCGGGGTGTACCGGGACGCCGTCGACGCACAGGTTATCGCCCTTGAAATCTATACCGACGAGTTGGGAAGAGCTCACCGAAGTTCGGTATTCAGCCTGGTGAAAACCGGCAATCTGTTAGGCAGCCTGGGTGAACTTGAAGACGCTTGGATATACCTGGAGGAGGCTCACGATCTCACGCAGAGATATCACGGTGAGGACAAACCGCTGTGTATCACCACCAAGACTGCGATCGGATTCCATCTTCACAACTACGATATTGACTTTGAAGCAGCCAAGTTGTATTGGGAAGATGCGCTGAGATTGAGTCGCGATGCCTTCGGTGACGAACATCCAATGACGATGTCAGTCATTGGAAACATGGCGCTGAATTATGAAAACAGGAACATGCCGGAGGAGGCATTGTCCCTGTATTTGAAGGCATACGAGTATCAGGTACGTGAGTACGGCAAGGACGACACAAACGCCTTGGCGGTACAGGATGTCCTGGGTCCCCTCATGATTCGACTGGGGCGGTACGAAGAGGGTGAGGCCATGCTGCTGGATTGCCTTGAACGTAATCGTCGCGTCAGGGGTGCCAAACATAACCGGACACTGATCAGCTTGACGAGATTGGCAAGTCTGCGATTGCAAGAGCGACGATATGCAGAGGCATCGACATACCTGGAAGAGGCCCTGGCCGGGTCCGCGGAGACCCTGGGCGACTCGCATCCTCGGACAATCCAGCGATTCAATCTGATCATCGATCTTCATGAGCAGTGGCATGAGGCGGAGCCCGGCATGGGGCATGACGCAACAGCAGCCGACTATCAGTCACGACTGGATGTCATCACGGCGGAACGGGAGCTCGGCGAGCGGTCTGCCACACCTTGAGCAGTGGCATGACAGTGGGCACGCTTCCGTGGTGGTTGCCGTTGAGCATGGTGGCTGTAGCTGACTCGATCAAACGAACATTCGATTGTTTCGTCAATTGGCCTCATGGTGAATGAGGCCAATCCGAGATTTCAACTGACAGATTGAATCGCTTCTCTTCAGAGCAAAGCAGGGGGTCTGCGCAAGCGAGAGGAGTTTCAATCGTGCATGCACACCACTATTACCGTCGAGGCCTGGCCATTCTGTCAGGTTGGTTCCTGGTATTGGCCGGTCACTCGTCCCTGTTGGCGTCCAGTGGAGTCGATGGTGACGAAGCGAAATCCAAGGTGGGGGGGGATGTTCCGGTCAGCCAGTTTCATGTTCCGCACCGATCAGGCGGTGATGATGGGGCGAACGAAGCTCCAGGGTACGGAACAGGTCCACATCACACGGCGTTCATCTATTCCCCCATGGCTTTTCTTTACGCAGAACATGGGGGCACGAGAGGGGACAGTGGGGAGGCGGATTACAGGAAACACGTTACTTCACACACCGGTGAAGGCCAGCAGTATGGCCTGGTGGAGATCATGCAAACGAACACGACGTCACAAGTGTGCACGGTGGAATCGTTCTATGATCTCATTCGCAACAACAGGCAGAGGTTCGGGACGCTGTTGATTACGGCCTCGGGAGGGGAGGGCTGGATCGGGGTTGAGCCGTATATGAAAACGCCTGCTGGCATGCAGTCACGCGATAAGCGATACGCCCAGCTGCTTGGTACCCAGCTGGGTGGAGTCACGTTGACCGACGAGCATATAGCGAGAGTGACGGATGACGAGGGATATCACTTCATCGCAGTAACGGAACTGTTCGTCGGTCAGTTTGGTGATATGCCTGGCGCACTCGTGTACATCGGGTCGGACTTCGGCTCCAGTATGAACGCTTCATTCCTCGAGGCGGGAGCCCGTGTTGCGGTCGGGTACGTGGATGGATCGCTGCCAGTACAGCGGCGGAGCCTGGTCAAGCAGACATTCAAGAGAATGAACGGAATTGACGGAATGGAGAAGCGTCCCATCGGGAAGGCCATCGAGGGAATCAGGAAATTGGAGCTCCTTGGTAATGGCGCCACAACCTTGGCGCCGGCCGTCAGGGACTGTGAGCTTCCCTGTCCGCTTGAAGTGGGCGATGCAGTCATATTCACCTTCGATACCCACTGTGACACGACTCTTATTCCGCAGGTTGTCTCCAACCAGGCCAACTTCAATACAACCTGGATATCGTCCACGGAGCTTCACGCGAACTGTATTGCGGTGACAAACAGTCTCAACTACCGAGTCACGCTGAAGTGGGATGACGTCAAGGCGAGGATGAATGACTCGCGGCTCGACGGCAATACCAAGCCGGCGCAGAGGAACGCCCATGGTCCGGCTCATGACGACTACAAGAAGAGAAGGAGGTGCCAGGATCCGTGCGCTACCGATGTGAACGATGACCTGGTCACCGATGTGGCGGACATGCTCCTGGTGATTGCCGACTGGGGTGAAGCAGGCGGGGCAGACAGTAACCAGGATGGTCTGGTCGACATCCAGGACCTCCTGGCGGTCATCGCGGGCTGGGACGACCAGTGCGTCTATGGCAGCTGTTGCCTTGAGGGGCTCTGCTTCCCGGAAACCAGTCTTGAGCAGTGTGACGAGATGGGTGGGCTGTATCTCGGTGACTGGGAGACCTGTGACAGCGGTCTGTGTCTCTGGGGTGGATGCTGCATCGAGGGCGTGGCCTGTCTCGATGGCTACAGTCCCGCTGACTGCGTCGGCATGGGTGGAACGTATGCCGGTGACGGCACGCCGTGCACTGAAGTGGCCTGCGAGGTACCGGTCAGCGCCTGCTGTCTGCAGGATGGATCATGCATCAACGTGGCGATCGAGGCCGAATGCGACGAGGTGGATGGCGACTTCCTTGGCCTGGGCATTCCATGCAGTGACTGGGATTGTGCGCCATGGGAGACCCAGGGGGCATGCTGCATCTTCGATCCGGTCGATGGCACGATGATGTGCATTGAGACGACGGATGGAAGCGACTGCACCGACGGGTGGGGAGGTACGTTCCACATCGGCGAGATCTGTATTGACTTCATCTGTGACGTGAGCGGGGCCTGCTGTATCCAGGGCGCCGACTTCACGTCCTGTGAGGAGGTTGCCAGTGCTGCGACGTGCCAGGCGCAGGGTGGCGAGTTCCATCCCGGAGCCTCTTGCGACGGGATCGAATGCCAATAGGCGATATGGCAGCCAACTGGTGTGTTGACTGAAACAAACGACCCCGGGTCCACTGGCCCGGGGTCGTGTCATGACAGAGTTTTCGCTCGTCGGCAGAGCAGTCGATTGGTCGTCGGGTTCAGTTCTCTTCGGCCAGGACACTCGGCAGCCAGTTCTCGATGACCGTGATGTGGTTCGGCCGCTCCTCATCGGGATCCGATTCGATGCTGAACACCCGTCCACGGTTGTCTATGGTGTAGAAGCGGGCAGACGCCGAAACCACGAATGGGTAGTCCATGGTCGGGTCGACGGTGACCTCATCGTTCGGCCCGATGGTGACGGCAGACTCCCAGGCCTCGTAATCCCGGTCCCAGTAGACGAGCGACAGGCGTCCATCGGGACGCTCCAGCCATCGGTAGTCGATGATGAAGGTGTCCGCCACCGGAATGATCTCGCCACTGTTGGGCTCGAGAATTCGGAGTTCAGGGACCCCGGTTTCCATCGATATGAAGGAGATGAGCTTGCCATCCGGTGACCACATGCCCTGGTGGGCACCACCCGGGCGTGAGATCATATCGGTGTACTCGCCGGTCTCGAGGTCGAGCTCGACGATTTCCCGGTAGCCGCTGCCTTGATCGACGTCGGGGCGATCCACCAGAATCCGGCTGTTGTCGATGCTGAAGCATGACATCTGGATGTCGTCTTCCCGAACGAACCGTCGAACGATCCGACTGGGTTGTGTGCCGTTCATGGGAGCGACCAGGTAGGCCAACTCAACACCCTCGGGGGTGGTTTCGATCTGTGCGAATCCCAGGGTGGTTCCGTCGTAACTGAGCCTCGGGAAGCAATAGTCAGCGTCGTTCCTGGCCATGATCTTCCGCATGCGGGGTGGGTCCAGGGTGCCGCCCCAGATCTCCCACATGCCATCTTCGCGAAGGACGGTGGTGCAGATCTGGGAGCCATCGGCGGAGACCGTCACCTGGTTGTCGAAGGGGGCATCCGGCAGTCCAGTGGGCTCGAGTCCATTGCCTGCGTTCACCATCATCCGGCGTTTGTCGGCGATGACACCGCCTGGCATGAAGACGAGCGTGCCTTCGTCGGTGATGTTGAAGTTGCTGTGGGTTCCATACTGGGCGTTGAGCCCTTGCATGACTGGGTGGCCAGCGTCCAGAAGTTCGTGGGTCTCGGGGTTGAAGCGGGCAACGTAGAGGGAGTCGCCGCGGCTGAAGAAGAGCTGGTCGCCGATGGCCTGGGCGAAGCCGGCGCGTTCGACGAGTACCTTCAGTTCGCCAGTCGTCAGTGACACCGTTGCGATGTTGATGCTGAATCCCTCGTCGTTGTAGAGGGAGACGTACATCAGGACATGGTCATCATCGAATCGGCCGATCAGGCCATCAAAGCGGAGTGCCTTGCTCTCCAGCTTGATGGGAACGACCTTCTTGATATCACCCGTCTTCGCATTGAGGAGTACCAGCTGCTGTTGTCCCTGGTCATCAGCGGCTTCGACAATGATCGTCTCGTCGTCAAACCAGATGATGCCCCTTTTGGCCGGGAAGAGTTGGAACCCGCCCGCGGCGTTCCGGGCATTGGGGACTCTTGCCAGTTCAATCGGATCAGCGGTGGAGTCGATCCGAGCCCTGGAGATCCGGCCATTGACATTCAGGGCGAAGGACTTCCCGTCGGGGGCGAGGTCATATCCGGCCAATGCCGTGAAGTGATGGGCCTCGTTGAGGTCAGCCGAGTCACGGTCCCTGGTGAACAGGCGCCATTCGAGAACTGGCGGGCCACCCTTGCGATCTGCGTTGACTTCCTCGAAGCAGACGACGAAGAGGCGTTCATCATTTGGAGTCGAGGCAAAGGCGGTGGTCTTGAGGTTCTCCGGAATCGCGATGGCGCGATGGCTGACTGGTTCAATGGAAGTCGCGCCAGGATCTTGTAGGGCACTCTGATCGAACAGGTAGAGGCCCCCGAAGGCGATCGCGGCGATGGCTGCCAGCAGTGCAATGGCCAGCAACGCGCGGTTGCCGGCGGGTGCCTGGGCGACGTCCGCGAACTCTTCCTGGTGATCCCGCAATTCAAGCAGTTCGAGCCGGGCATCGCCGATGTCGCGCAGGCGATCTTTCTTTTCCTTGGCCAGGCATCGGCGCAGCAGGGCCTTGAGCCTGCCTGGCGTGTCGGCCGGGAGCTGCTCCCAGGCGGGTTCCTTGTGCAGGGTTCGTCCGATGGCATCCACGGCGGACTTCGAGGCGAAGGGCGCGGCGCCGGTAAGCATCTCGAAGAGGATGCATCCGAACGAGAAGATGTCGGACTGCTTGTCGACCTCATGGCCACAGGCCTGCTCGGGCGAGAGGTACCCGATGGTGCCCATCATCATGCCGGGTCGGGTAGAACTGAGTGCCTGGCTTCCCGAGGGGAGATCCAGCACGGTGGCACTGTCCGGGGATGGTGTCCGGGGACCGCCAGGCTCCTGGGGCGTTTCGGCTTCTTCGTCCTCGACCGCCTTGGCCAGTCCGAAATCAAGGACCTTGACGTTGCCCTTGCTGTCGAACTTGACGTTCTGGGGCTTGAGGTCGCGGTGGATCACGCCTTCCTGGTGGGCGTACTCGATGGCGTCCGCGATCTGGATCGCAATCGGCAGCATCCGCTTCCAGGGAACGCCGCCTCGCCCGATCATCTCAGCCAGGGTGTCGCCCGGGACGTATTCCAGGACGACGAATGACCGGGAGTCTTCCTGGTCGACTTCATAGATGGCGGCGATGTTGGGGTGATTGAGCGACGCCAGGAGCTTGCCTTCCCGTTGGAATCGGGCCATCCGCTTCGCGTCGCCAGCCAATGAATCTGGAATCACCTTGATCGCGACATCACGATCGAGTGACTCATCATGAGCGTGGTAGACGATTCCCATGCCGCCACGGCCGGCCTCGCCAAGGACCGCGTATTTTCCGATGTGATCACCCGCCACTGCGATTCTCCAGGGACTGAGAAGGCTGACAGCGTCAGGGTACCCGAGTCATCGGCGGGGCTCCAGCGTGGCCGGGCCTGGTGCTTGCCGCACGCGATGACGAGGCGATCGAGGGCGATCGTGTACGAGATTCATGCGGGTCTCGCGATCGATTGGGGCCTGGCTGCTTGGCCATCCACATGCCGAGCCGCCGTGACCTCCTGGTCTTTCCTCAACAGCTGGACGTGATTGTGACTCAGCCGCGCGACTGCCTGCTGGAGCAGCGGTCCGGCGATCCGATCAGCGGCATGAATCGGAACGGGGCTCATCACGATCCTGGTGGCGAACAAGACGAATCTGCGAAGCAGCGATCGCATCGCAGGCGGCGGCCCCGTTTCTCGACGGGCGCTGACTGGAGTCACTCGTGATCGCTCCGATGAGCTTCTTGTGTGGCNCCAGGGTGGACATGCAAATCAGATTCCGGTAGCGTCTCGCCGGGACTGTTCGTCAGTCTCGGGGTTTACAGGGTCAAAAAATGAAGGAATCGAACGATGCGTCATCACGTGATTCGAGTGGGTGTTGTGGTTCTGATGGTGGTGATTCTGCTGGCCATGGGGTGCCAATCTGCGTCAAGTCCCAAGTCAGGATCGAGTTTTCCAGTCGGTGATGAGCGTCCAATGGTCGGTGTTCACCTTCTTGAACTGTCAGACGGAGTCACCGAGGAGGCATTCGAGGAATTCGTCACAGGCCCATTTGCAGAGTGCTTTCCAGAGCCTGTTGGTGGCTTGACCGTCAGGGTGGAGAAGTGTGATCGTGGTCAGGATCTCGGCCAGTACTGTGCCGTCTGGATGTTTGACTCGGTAGCCCGGCGTGATTCGTACTTTCCCTCGGAGGGGCCTGCGAGGGCGTCATTCGACGAGGATGTCGCCTCGAAACTGCCCGATGCGTGGAGTCGATTCTGGGAGATGTGTGATTCCGTGGAGTTCACGGACTACATCGTGATGTACTCCACGCCACGCTCGCCTGGTGTGCAGAGCCTGTATGGCGTGCATGACATCGTCCTCGCGGACGGTACCACCCCAGGGGAGTTTGAGGCGTTCGTCGACGGTCCCTTTGCGGCGGCGTGGCCGCATTCCATCGGTGGCATGGGCCGCGCCATCCTGGTTGGGGACCGTGGTGCCCGCGCGGGCGAGTACCAGAATGTCTTCATCTTCACTCCAGCCTCGAAGCGTGATGAGTTCTTCCCGACGCCGACCACGCAGTCGGATGTCTACAACCGTGACGTCGCACCGAAATTGCGGGGTGAAATCGGGGAGGCGATGCAACGAATGACGGATCGGGAGAGTTATTCGGATTGGGCGCCGGTTCGTCGGTGATCGTGAGTCATGGAGTTCAGCCAGGCGGGGCGGCCGCCCGGCTGGAGCGTCGATCGCCTCTTCACCATCCAGTGGTCATCGTTCTTCGAGAACGATGCAGAGCCCGGATCTCCAGACAGGCAGTTCCATCTCGCAGCGGTAGCCTGTGAACTCTGAAGCCTCCCAGCCGTGCTGTCTGAACATGTGGTCCGTCAACTCCTGGTGCCGTGAATAGGCGGTCGAAGCGGTCTGGTCGATTCCCGGACCGAGTTCCCTGAACCGAATCTGGTCGGCAAAGCGGGTCATCCACAGGTCCTCTGGTGGGGCCAGGAGTGACGTTCCCCAGAGGTGGCAGTCTCCAGAGGCGATATTGCCTGAATCGATGCTCCGGTGGACATGAAGATCGAACACGCCGTAACAGGTGGGGTAGTCGATATACAGCCAGATCGCCTGGAGGCGTCCCATGTCCTTGATGTTCCACTGGGTGTGCTGGCTTGCGAAGCAGTCAAATGGCTCGCCGGTGGGGATGTGCTCCGGGTTGATGATGTGAGCGAGGTTCTTGGCCTTGATGATCCTGGTATCGATAGTGGGCAATGGACGTGTGCAGAAGGACTCGATGAGTGAATGGGGCTCGCGGGCGGCCTCATGACTGGTCACGTTGCGATAGTCGGAGTAGGCCATGTTCATGGGGAGGCGAATCGGCATGGCCGAGCCACTGGCCCGCATCCCGGCGTAGCCTCGGACGGCGATCTGTTCGATGTTGAAGGCTTCCTGCTGGCTGGGCCTGATGGCCATCATGCTGATGGTTGCCTCGGCCGACTGTCCCGTGACTGCGGAGGCGGCATCGAAGAGTGCAGCACGACGTTCGCGGAGCCGGTCCGGATCGGAGGCTTGGTCATGCAGCAGCAGGGCGGAAGCGAAACTGCTCTGGCTCAGGCTGATGTCGCGGAGAAAGGCTTCGAAGGCATCAACGGCCGCGAAGGCACTGGTGAGTTGTTTCCGTGATGAGCCGGACTTGACGACCGCCTCCAGGAACTGGCGGAGTCCATTGACACCGGGCAACTCCGCGAGCAGCCTTGGTTCCGCTGGCAGGGGGTTGGAACTTGTCCGTGCCAACTTCATGAGTCGCTGACAGGTCATCCGTCCCACGCCCAATTCGGTCGCGAGGGTGGCGGCTCGGCGGTCCCGAATCGACGGCAAGTCCAACACTTGGCTGAAGGCGGCGTGCAGGCGGCTGGCGACGGTTGTTGCGTCCTCGATAGTCCGTTCTGTCAGAATGGTGGGCATCGGAGGACTCAAAAACCGCAGTTGGGGCTCGGTTGCCCTTGCAATCATACCCCGCGGCGTCATAATTCAAGAATGCACTGAGTGCACTTGTCGTTGTGGGAGGTCCGTTTCATGCAAAGCCAGATCCCGGCCATGGTTGCCATGGCTGGCGGCGTCCCCAGTGGCCTCTTCTCGGCAGGTGATTCTGTGGATGGTGAGGTTGACATCAGCGATCTTCTGCGTGTGATTGATGCCTGGGGATGATCAGATTCCGGTGCCGTAGATCGCCAATCAGGCCCCCTGTCTCGGTAGGGGGCCTGTTCACAGTTGGGGACGAACGGGTCAGTTCAAGCGCAGGCGTCACACAGTCCAGACAAGGTCAGGTCGTGGTGTTCCAACTTGAAGCCCTCCGGGACGAGCTTGCTCAAGCCACCCGGGCATCCGTGGATGTCGAAGTAGCGGTCACAGGAGGTGCAGTGGAAGTGGTGGTGGTGCTTTGAGGCCACGCTGGCCAGTTCATAGCGGTCGCTGTCGCCGGGGACCGCGACGCTGACGATTTCGCCCTCCTCCTGGAGGCGGCGGACCAGTCGATAGACCGTCCGCAGGCCCAGGGACTCGATATCCCTGGTGGCCAGGTCATGCAGCTCATCGATCGACAGCGGCCTGCCAGCCGATTCAATGGCCTTGCGAACGGCCTGGAGCTGCTTGGTCTGGCGTTGGACAGGCATGAACTGAGCCTATCGTCGAATGGGTGCCGGGTGGGGCAAATGTGGTCTTATTGGCAATTTGTTGCCATTAGTTATTGACAATCAAATGCCAATAAATCTAGGCTAGGAGCCTTCCAGGGGTGATAGCCAGGGCCTGGAGGTCCAGTCCGGGCGACCCCGGGCAGCGTTCCCGCGTGCGGAAGTGAGGAAGGCCGACGTGCCACCAGCCAGGACCAATCGCCATCATGGATTCACCTTGATCGAGTTGGTCATCGTGACGGCCATCCTCGCGATGCTGGCTGCGATTCTCGTTCCCTCGCTTCAGTCCATGGCGCATCGGTCAAAGGTCACGAAGGACCTGGTCAACCTGCGATCACTGCAGACCGCGCACTTCCAGTACGCGGTGGCCTCGAAGGGGAAGTTTGCCGATGCCGGGCTCGCCCACGGTGGCCTGAAGAACGAGCAGATCGCCTGGTTGAACCTCGTCGGGGAGTACGTCGAGATCGACGACGTCGTGCGATCACCGCTGGACATGAGCATGCACTGGACGGTTCCAATCGAGGGAACGACTGATCGATTCCGCCGAACCAGCTACGGCTGGAACAACTACCTCTCCCGGACACATTCCCCAGATGCGGCCATCGATCCCCGCGCGGCGGTGGACCGACTGAGCCGCGTGAAGAGCACGTCAAAGACCGTGCACTTCCTGCACATGACTGGGACCGGCTCGTTTGCCGGTGCCGATCATGTTCATGTCGAGAACTGGTGGATCGGTGATTCCCAGCCCGATGTGCCGCCAATCCTGGCAGCCAACCACGTTCAGACCAACGTGGTCTCGGGAGACGCCAAGACCTATGGCGCTCGATCCAATTATGGCTTTATCGATGGACATGTTGAAACGTTGTATTTCAGCGATGTCTACCAACGACCCGACCGCAATCGCTTCGACCCGGAGGTCGCAGCGAGAGGTTGAACTCCCACTAGAGAAGAGAGTAGGACTATGTACCGTTCGAAGATGTCCCAGGGCTCCATGAGCCTGATTCGTTGTTTCACCTGGCTGCCTGTCCTGGCCGTGCTCATGCTCAGCCAGTCTGCATTCGCTCAGCATGAAGGACATGCTGGCGATGTCTTCGTCGGTCTTGAGTCTGATCACATCGTCACCGGGTTGATCGATGAAGAAGACGTCGAGATGGAGATTCACGTCTTCGCGTCGGAAATGGGTGAGGCCGGCGTTCCGGGCTACTCCGATGAGCCTGGCTGGGAAGCCTACCCCGGCACGTTCAATCCCGACTCTCGCGTTGGCTGGAATGCCATGGCGGGCCTCGGCCGCTGGAACGGTGATGGGTTCGATACCGGAATCGACGAGACCCTGACCATCAGCTTCGGGACGCTCGCCTTTGAAATCGGCGCCGATCCGGTCGCTGGTTTCGACCTGGCCGTCCAGCCCGATGGTGGTCTTCATCGCCATGTCGGCTTCTTCCTCGACAACGCGACCCAGGCTCCTGCGGTGGGCGTGTATCTCGTCGAACTGGAGCTGTACTCCACGGATAGCGCCGTTGAAGCTTCTGAGCCGATCTGGATCGTGTTCAACAACGAGGCCAGTGAGGAAGATCACGAGGCCGCCATCGAGTGGGTCGAGGAGAACCTGGCCGAGGAAGAGCACTGTCACGGCGATGTCGATGACGATCACGATGTCGACATCATGGACCTGCTGGCCGTGCTCGATTCCTGGGGCACGTGTGCTGATTGTGATGCGGACCTGGACGGCAGTGGTGTCGTGGATGTGGATGATCTCCTGGAACTCCTTTCAGAGTTCGGGGAGTGTCACTGATTCCTGTGCTGATACCTGGCTGAATCGAGTGCTCGATCGGCCGGCCATCACTCATTGTGGAGGAGTTTTTTCTTATGTCTTCATGTTGTCCCCTTTGTAGTTCTGCCAACCAGCTCGCAGTCGACTCAGCGTCGATCTGCATGGACTGTGGCACGGTGGCGGTCTCCGGCTTCACGTTCCCAGTGGGACTGATGCTGGTCGGCGTTGCGGTCACCGCAGGTGCCTGGATGGCCATTCGCAAGCTTCGCTCCAAGGCGAGCGTCATGAGCCGAGTGCAGCCTGCCTGAGAACGCCACACTGGCTGAACAAGCAAGCTTGAATGAACAGCCCCCTGCCTTGGCAGGGGGCTGTTTCTTGGCTTTGGAGTGTCGTTGGTCGCGTTGGCAGCGAGTGCCTGCTGTGCTATCTTCGCCTGGCCGTGAGGGGGCACCACTCCGTGTCCATGTCAATGCTCGGCTTCGGCGTCGCAGGCCAGCGGGATGGAATCATGATGACAGTGACGGCCCACGATTCCAGTTTTCATGACCTGATCCGGCCAGCTGCCCGACTGACGGTTCATGGCACGGGCTATGGCTACGCCGAGGGTCCAGTCTGGCACCCCGTTGAGCAGTATCTCGTCTTCTCGGACATCATCGGAAGCACGCGGCACGTGTACGTGCCGGGCGAGGACGTTCAGCAGGTTCGTGATTTGACCAACAACGCCAATGGTCTGACTCTGGACCGGGATCTGAACCTGGTCATCTGTGAACACGGGACCTCTACCCTGGTCCGGGAGCGACCAGAAGGCACCAGGGAGGTCCTGGCGTCACACTTCGAAGGCAGCGAGCTCAACAGTCCCAATGACGTCGTGGTCCGCCGCGACGGCACGATCTACTTTTCAGACCCCGATTACGGTCGAACCGCCCCTGGATTCGGACCTCCCCGCGACTGTCCACTTGGATTCCGCGGTGTCTACCGACTCAGCGGCGAGGGTGAACTCGTGCTGTGCGTCGAGCGGGACCGCTACGGGCAACCCAATGGCCTCTGTTTCTCGCCGGATGAGTCACTGCTGTACATCAACGACTCACCCAATGCACTCATTGACGTCTACGAGGTGGCTGCCGATGGCAGCCTGTCCGGGCGGCGTCGGTTGGTGGCGGGTATCGGTGACGGTGACATGACAAAGGGCATTCCTGACGGGATGAAGTGCGATGAACGGGGCAACATCTGGGTGACCGGTCCCGGTGGCGTTTGGGTCTTCAGCCCAGAGGGGACGCACCTGGGAACGGTTCATGTTCCGGAGGTGGTCGGTAACCTCCACTGGGGTGGTCCGGACTGGCGGACGCTGTTCATTCCCAGCACCACGAGCCTGTACTCGATTCCGGTGACGGTCGGTCCGCACCGCGAACCCTTCATGGACGTGTCCTGAACGCTTCACCAGGCCTGGCCCGCGGTTCGAGTCGTGACTTCAAGGAGTATGAACATGTCCATCAACAGTGAAATCCAGGACTGCGTCGAGCGGTACTACCAGGCCCTGCGCACCTCCAGTCCCGACGGTATTCGATCGGTTTTCCATCCCAACGCACGGATCACCGGCTACCTGCCCGATGGATTGCACGAGATGCCGGTGGAGGAGTTCGCTGGCTTCGTCGAGGCCCAGCAGCCGTCGCCTGACGATGCCGGTGCCGAACGGATGCTGGAGATCCTCTCCTGCGAGGTGGCCGGCGAGACAGCCGGTGTGCGGCTGCGTGAGTCCTACCTGGGCATGGTCTTCATCGACACCTTCTCGATGTTGCGGGTCGATGGCCAGTGGTGGATCTACAACAAGCTGTTCCATGTGGAGCAGTGATCGCCAGGCCGCTTCGCTTTGGCCTCCCGATCGATCTCAGGTCCAGATGGCAACCAGGGCCATTACTCCGGCGCCCAGCAGGGCCCAGAGCAGGCGTCTTCCGCGATTGGTTCCGCCGGGGAAGAACTCCTCACGCACGATGTCGAGCGTGGCGATGTACAGGAAGGTGCCCGCGGCCACGGCCTTGAACCAGGCCTCGGCCTGGCCACTTCCCGGGCCGAAGGCGTCGATGGCCGCACCGCCCAGGATGACGCCGAGGGGGGTGCTTCCAACGAACACGAGCAACGCGGGGATCCGGGTGCGTGGAGGCACCTGGGCATCGCGGAAGGTCGACCCGAGGGCGAAACCAGCCGCTCCCTTGTGGGCCATGATCGCGATGAGCAGGACACCGGCACCAGCGGCCGTGGAGATGCCCAGGGTCACGCCTGCGATGAGGCTGTGAATCGAGAGGGTCACCAGGAGCAGGTACGGCGTCAGGCCGCCTCCCTGTCCTGCGCCCAGCAGGGCGGCTGCCTCGGGTGAGTCGCCATCGGATCCAGCTTCCATGGCGCGGGGTATGACCCGCTCCAGTCCCAGCACGAGCAGGAAGGCGAGGGTCGCCACGGCAAACGCCGCGGGGTAATCGAGGTCCGGGTAAGCGGAGGCGAATCCATCGTTGGCATCGGCGAGCAGGTGGATGAGCCCGGCGGCGAGGAGTACGCCGCCGGCGAAGCTGTTGCCGTAGGCGATGGCATTCGCGCCGGCGTGGCGGGCGGCCAACCATGGGGCGAAGACGCCAGCCGCACCGACAAGGGCGATCAGGCCTGCCCAGAGCAGGATCATGGAAAAAGCGGTCGGCGCAGCTGTTGCAGTCGTGGCGAGCATGGGTCGTGGAGTGTAGCGAATCAAGGAGTGATGGTGTCAGCGGCGACCGTCGCCGTGCAAGGCAGTGCTGGTCGTCGCGCGTGTGCTTCAACTCACCGTTTCGGTGGGGCCTGCTCTGCCTATCGCCGGTGGCATCCTGGTGAATCGGTCATGGCTTGCGGCGGAAGGTGTTGACGCTTCCGGCCTGCTTGAGCACGAGGGTCCTGACTCGACCCCGGGCATCACGCTCGAACTGCAGCCGGGCATCGACCGTTCGGTTGAGGAAGAGGTCCTCGTCGATGGGGATGAACGTGGCGGGTCGCTGGTCGTTGAGTCGAACGGTCATTTGCCCATCGAGTATGCCAACCACGAACACGGAGCCATCGTCATGTTGGTAGCGGCCGGCGTACTCCGAGATATCGACATCGGGACTCGGCAGGTAGTCGGGCGGGGTCGTTGACGCCGGGGTGAGGAGGTATCGGCCAAGATGATCCACGCTCGAGTTCGAGTTCGCCAGGACCACGACAGCCCGATTTCGGCCAGGCATGAACCCCAGGTAGGTCCTGAAGCCATTGGTGGCGCCGCTATGTCCAATGACCGGCTCACTGGATTCGCCGGAGACGTGCCAGCCCAGGCCGACACGGTTCGCCCTGGTCTTCTTGCTGACCCGCGGCACCTGGCAGGCACGCAACGACCGGTGCAGGGGGGTTCTTGAATCCGACAGGTTGGCCTTGGCAAACAGCATCAGGTCCCTGGCCGTTGACTTGATGCCTCCGGCGCCGGCCGTCGGCTGCGTCCATGGCCGGATGGTGGTGGGCGTGGTGCCGTGATGTGGTGTGGCCAGGCGTTCCGAAAACGTTTCGTCGAAGGAACACCCGGTGTTTCTCATCTTCAGTCGGCGAAGGATGTGCTGCTTGGCCAACTCCTCGAAGGACGTTTCCTGGTTCAACTCAAGGACAAGTCCCAGCAGTCCATAGCCCAGGTTGGAGTAGCTGTAGGACTCGCCTGGGGCGCGATCAGGTTTCCAGTTCGGAAGAAACTCGTACAACTCCTCGACGGTAAATGGGTAATAGGAGTCACCAGAGTCCAGCCTGGCAGGAACCCGTGGCAACCCGGAGGTGTGTGTCGCAAGATGCCAGAGCGTGATCTCGTTCCCGTTGAAAGCGGGGACCTGTACGCCATCGGGAAGGTGGATATTGACCGGGTCCGACAGCGAGAGTTCACCCTGTTGCTCAAGCATGTGAGCCAGGACCGCCGCGAAGGTCTTCGAGACCGATCCCGTCTCGAAGATCGTGTTCTCCGTGATTGGTCGCGTTCCCCCTGCTGTCAGCGTGCCGGCGCAGTAGGTCTTGATTCTCCCGGATTCATCCAGGACGCCGATGGCGATACCCGGCGCCTTGTCCGCCTCGACAAAGGCATCAGCAAAGTCCTGGATCTGAATTGAGGGTGGGGCCGCAGCACCTGACGCGGTCGCCAGGATCAGGGTCGTGGCCAGTGTCGATAGCAGTGTCATGATTGAATTCCCGTGTTGGCCGGGTGGATATCAGCGTCAGTCTCGATCTTCCTGTTTGCCCTGGCCTTGTCGCCAGTTGGCTCGCATTCCTCGTCGAAGAACTGGCCGTGCAACGGGTCGCCGCCGCGGAGTGTGGTGGTTGTGCTCATGACTGAGGTCTTTCGGGTCAATCAACGTGGAGTGGATCAGGGAATCTCGGAGGTGATCTGTCCCTGGCGGTCCAATGTGGCGACACCGCCATTTCCGTTGGCTGCAGCGGCGATGATGGCGATCGTGGTCTCCTCCTTGTTCTGGACGCGCAGGAGGCCGCCGTCCGTATCGGTCGCGACCTGGACAACGAGTTTTCCATTCTTATCGGAGATGTCCACACGGCCACCGTCGGCGTCCGCTCCGATGCCGACAATGGAACGCCCCTCCGGGTTCGAGACACTCACCACGCCGCCGCTGGGGGTCGAGGTGATCGATGCATAGGACTTGCCAGCTTTGTCGGTAATGCTGAAACCGAAGCCGGTGGCGTCGGTGGTGATTCCGGCAACCGACTTTCCGTCCTTGTTGGTGATTCCAAGTACGCCGCCGTTCGCGTCCGCGGCAAGGGCCGCAACCGATCGGCCTTCGACATTGGAAATGCCGAGGCCGCCACCGAATGCGGTGGTACTGATGGCAAAGACGGGCTTGCCGTCCTTCGTGGAAACGCCCATGAGGCCGCCGTTGGCATTCGCGGTGATGACCACGACAGCCTTTCCAGCATCATTCATGACTTCGAACTTCTTCGTCCGGATGATCTCGGAAGTGCTTTGGAAATTCGCTGCGGCGAGGAGGCCAGCTGTCGCGATCACGCCAAGTGTTCCGAAGAGCCATCGCTTCAGCGTCCGGATTTGTTGGTGGAGTTCGTTGATCTGGTCGTGCATGCTGTTGCTCCTCAGTCAGGTTGATTCTCGCTGGACCCCGTTTGGCAAACTGGCCAGGTTTCAGGCCATTACTCTACCCAATGGAATGGTGGCCATGCGATGGTGGTCGGTTTCCGGCATCACCTGGGTGGTCTTGAAGAACGACGGCCGGTGGGGGATCAATACCCGGATCTTCAACACCAGCAGCTTGATCTACGATCAAGTTCCTTTTTGGTGCCCGGGCCGCCTGCAGTATGCATCCCGAATGGTGAACAGAAATGATGAAGTTCAAAGGGGAACAGGTGATGAAGAACCTGCTTGCCATTGTTGTCAATGCCGCCTTCCCCGGGTCATCGTCGCCACGCAACCTGTCTCCAAGTCAAAGGGTGATGGTTGAAGAGGAAGCCGGGCCAGCGGTTTCGACAATCCGGTCGCCGGCAAGCCGGGCGCCTGCGATGTTCCTTGCCATCGGGCCCAGTTCCAACTCCGCCAGCGGCCCCGAGACGTAGATTCGAGGGTGCCAGCGGAGTGTTGAGTCAATGATCGGGTAGCCGCAGCAGGCGCACGGGAGTGACGCGGAGGCGATCAAGTCATCGACCATCCTGCCCCCGGGCCGGTGCGAAGCGAACCCGGTCGCGAGCAGTATGCGGTCCGCGGATACATCGGTATCGCTGCTGATCGTCGCCCGGAGGCGATTGGCTTCGGCCTCGACCTGGTTGATCTCGCCCTCATGCCATGCGAGTTGCTTGCGTGCGATGGCCCGGCGAAGTGCGCGGGCCACATCTGGTGGGACGGACCCCCTGTGGCGGGCTTCCGTGATCATGGCCCGTCGTTGCTCGGGGCTCTTTGCCCGGCTGAAGGTGGTCGTGTACTTCCAGCCGAGCCAGGCGGGATCGCTGTCGAACTGGCGTTGCCGGAGAGGATGTCGGGAAACGAGGTGCACCTGGTGGCCTTCCTTCAGGAGCCGAAGCACGACGTGTGCTGCCGAGATGCCACCTCCGACCACCATGACCGTCTGCTGCACGGATGGCCAGCCATCGAAATCAGGCCCGAAGATGTGCTGGACACGTGGGTCGTTTCGTGGTGCCCATCCGGGCCACCGTGGCTGCTCGCTGGAGCCGATGGCCAGCACGAGGTTCTGCGTGGCCATTTCGCAGCCATCGTCAAGTTGAACGGTGACCTTGTCATGACCCAGGGAGCAGTTGACGGCCCTCTTCCGTATGTGCAGATCTGCAAGGCTGTAGGTTTCCTCGATGTGATCGCAATGCGCATTGAAGAGCGAGAGCGAGGGTCGTGCAAAGGGGGCCGCGAACAGGCCGGGCGTTCGGCTCGTCTCCTTGCCGGCAAAGTACCGCAGGGCACCATGATCGATCCCGAGGTGGTGCACCGAAGGAGACCGCAAGTGGGTCATGCCGGTTGTCGCCGTGTGGCTTCGCCACCGGGCGAGCAGTCGTTCGCCAGGATCAACGATGCGAAGTTGGTCGGGCGCAACCGTTGCATCGCCGAGCAGGCGAGCGGCAATGTGCACGCCGTGAATTCCGCCCCCGATGATCAGCCAGTCCAAGCTCATGATGTGTTCGGCACCCTTACTAATGGCAATGAATTGTCATTAGTATAGGCCGGGCTGCTGGCGACATCGGGCCGATTCAGCCCCTCCAGATCCTGATCTGCATGTCCTGTCTATATATGGTGTCCGCCGCGAACAGGACGAAGCCTTGGAAAGCCACTTGGGGGTCAGACCGGGGTGAGTCAACAGTCCTGTCCGAAGGCCGCCAGTATCGCGAGGATATCGGAGACGTCGGTTTCGCCATCGCCGTCCAGGTCGCCGCCAGCTCCGGTGCCGAAGGCACCGATCGTCAGCAGGAGGTCGTCGACATCGCTGGCACCATCCCCATTGAGGTCGCCAACGCAATCTTCGACTCCGTCGGTGAACGATGCGATCTTGAGAAAACCGAACTGCGAATTGTCCACGGCGATGATCACGCCGCCGTCACTGGTCAGGCCAATGTCCTCGGCGGCCCAATCGTCCCGAAATTGTTGCTGTAGGTCTCGATGCCTGGGGCGGCTCAGGGACGGGCGACATCGATGGCAGTGATCTTGTCGACATCGTGGATCTTCTGGCCCTGCTGGCGGCATGGGACTGAGCCATCGGACTGTCCCGTCCTTGGATATTCAACAGCTCAAATGACCTCCGATCGGTGCCCGCGTGAAAGCGGGGGCTCCGGGCCGGTGTGATGCATGACTCGGGTGGTAGGATGTCTCCTCCCGTTGTGGTGATGCGGTTGCGGCCTGGCCTCAGTCAATGCCGGCTTCAGTCGCGTGTACTTGGGTGGCCCTGGAACTGGAGACGTCATGAGCATCGCACGGATATCGACCTTGATGGTGGCACTTGGCCTGCCTGTTGCTTCGCACGGCCAGGCCACGCCCCAGTCGCTGGAAGACGTGTTCCCCAGGCACCGGATTCTGCAGGTCGATATCACGATCGATGAGGATGACTGGGACGAGATCCGCAACCAGACGCGACTGCTGTCCACCTCCCTCGGGCCTGATCGCCAGTCCGAGATCATCGACTCCCCGTTTTCGTACGTCCCGGCCGACATCACCATCGATGGCGTGATGTACGAAGGTGTCGGCCTTCGCAAGAAGGGTTTCCTCGGATCACTGGACCAGCGACGGCCCTCCTTGAAGGTCAAGCTCGACAAGTATGCGGAAAGCCCGGGTATCGAAGGGCTCGTCAGCCTGACCTTCAACAACAACAAGCAGGACACGACCTTGATGAGCCAGTTCATTGGGTATGACCTGTTCAGGGCCGTCGGTGTGCCGGCGCCTCGTTCGGCACTGGCGCACGTCCGGGTCAACGGTGACAATCTCGGTGTCTACAGCCATGTCGAGTCGCTGAGGAGGCCATTCGTCGCGGATCGTTTCGGTGACTCGGACGGAACCCTCTACGAGGGCACCGTGATCGACTTCTATGACAAGTGGGATGGCGGCTTCGAACGCAAGTTCGGGCCGAAGAAGGCTGGCCGGGCTCGCCTCCAGGCATTGATCGCGGCGCTTGAACTGGAGGACGATGAGCAGGCGGAGGCGGCGATCTGGAAGGTCGTCGACCAGGAAGCGTTCTATCGATTCTGGGCGATGGAAGGGTTGCTGAGTTTCTGGGATGGATATTCCGGGAACCGCAACAACTTCTTCCTGTATCACAATCCTGGGACGGACAAGCTCCACTTCATTCCCTGGGGCGCCGACGTCCTGTTCGAGACGTACAGCAAGCTTGGTGTTGATCCGGCTTCACCTCGATCGGTGCGATTGGTTGGTCGACTGGCCTACCGTCTCTACCAGATGCCGGCAGCCCGAGCACGCTACGCCCGGACCATGAAGGAGCTGCTTGCCGAAATCTGGAATGAAGAGGCCATCCTGGCGGAGATCGGCCGGGTCGAGGCCATGGCCCGACCTCATCTGTCCGAGTCCCAGCAGTCGTCATTCGACCCGGAACGCATCCGCGACTTCGTGGAGAACCGCCGGGCCATGATCGAACCGGAGATCATGGGGGACGACATGCCAGCCTGGACAGAGGCGCCGGAGCCACCGCCCATCATTGACGTGAACCAATCGCCGGAAGAGAGCGTGTTCGCGGCGGCCAAGTTCGGTGATATCGAAGCCATCAAGTCACATCTCGCCCAGGGCGCGGACATCAACGGACGCGATGACGATGGCAGTACGGCAATGGGATTGGCTGCGATCGCGGGACAGGTCGAGGCGATGCGCTACCTGATTGAGCAGGGGGCCGACGTCAATATCACCTCGAATGATGGTGGGGTGCCACTGCACGGTGCGGCGTTCTTCGGTGAGTATGAAGCGGTGGAGCTGCTGCTGGATGCTGGCGCTGACCCGAATGTCATCAGTGATGATGGATACACGCCGACGGACGTCTCCTCGGCACCATGGGGCGAGGAAATCGAGGGCATCGCCAAGTTCTGGTCAGGATGGCTCGGCCTCGCCGTTGATATGGAGCAGGTAGAAGCCAATCGGCCAAGGGTGGCACTCCTGCTTGCCCAGCGAGGCGGCAAGTTCTCGATGTTCCTGCCCAAGCCATCGCGGTCAGGTCTGTGGCGTGCCGCCCGGGATGGAGACCTGGCGGCGCTCCAGGAAGCCATCGATGAGGACGCTGATATCAACCGCATCGGTGATGACGGGATTTCCGCATTGTCATGGGCCGCCTTGATGGGTCAGGATGAGGCGATCACGTTGCTCCTCGATAACAAGGCGGATATCAACCGACGAAATGCGGATGGCGGAACACCGCTGCATGCGGCGGCCTTCTTCGGGCACGCCAGCAGCGTCGCTCTGCTCCTGAAGCGAGGGGCTGATCGCTCGGTTCGGAACAGCAGTGGCCAGACGGCACTGGACACCATGGCTAGTGGCTGGAATCCGCAGATGCGTGGCATCGTGGAATACATTGCCGGCCTGCTGAGCATCGAGGTTGATCCCGAGGCGATCGGCCAGGCGTGGCCTGGCATCATCCGGCAACTCAAGGCCGAGGATCCCTCCTGAGCCGATGAGCGCAGGCGGCGTGGTTGGTTGCTGACGGCTCAGTCTTGGGGGTGGAATCTCGCCCCGGGCCCGGGTGGCTCCAGGACGCTGGTCGTTCAGCCGCCGGCCGCTTGCAGCGTGACCGGGAGGTCGACCTGCTCGCCATCGCGGGTCACCGTCACCGTGACGACATCACCGGGCTCGTGCTCACCCATCAATTCCATCCAGTGTCCGACCGACATGATCGTGGTGCCGTTCCATTCCATCAGTCGATCACCCTTCAGGACGCCGCCGGATTCCGCGGAGCCTCCTCGCGATACGCGTTCAATGTCGATCCCGGGTTCGGTGTCGTTGTAGTTGCCGGGCATGACGCCAAACCGAACACGCATGTCGCCGCGGGACGGCCCGGTCCGCTGCTCATAGCCCTCGATTTCCGTAAAGGCGAACTCGTCGAACTGCTGTGCGGCGTTCGCGGCTACATCCGCGGCAAGTCCGGCAATCATCGCGCCGCCTCGCCGGTTGAGTTTCCACGATTCGTCCATCGGCGTGTGGTAGTCGGAGTGGAATGGCGTGATCGTGAAGAAGAGCACTGGGACTTCGGCGTCGTAGAACGCCGCATGGTCGGATCGGGCAGTCAGCCCGGGGGGCTGCTCCACGTTCAGTGGGCTGCGTGATGATGCATCAGTGACCAGGTCGGCAAGCGGCACGGAGGTGCCAGAGCCGGTGATCGAGACGCGGTCTCCCGTGACCCGCCCGATCATGTCGAAGTTGATCATCAGGTCGACCTGGTCGATCGGCCGCGGCGAATTCTCAACGAAGAAGCGTGATCCATTGAGGCCCAGTTCTTCGGCGGAGAACGTCGTGAAGATGATCGAACGGGCATCAGCGCTCGGCGGGAGTTCCGCGTATCGGCGGGTGAGCAGTTCTGCGGCCAGCAGCACCCCGGCGGTTCCCGAGGCGTTGTCGTCGGCGCCTTCGTGGAGTTGGCCCTCGGCCTCCTCTTCGAGTGAGCCGTGTTCGCCATATCCCAGGTGATCGTGGTGGGCCCCGATCACGATGTACCGTGAGGCCAGTTCGCCGCGGCCCTTCAGGATGGCTGCCACGTTGCGGGCGTCAATTGTCGTTGCCTCTTCACCATCGTCCTGGTCGTCGGATCGAAGGGCGAAGTCGAAGGTCTGGAAGTAGGTCCCGTCGCTGCCGCGGCCGAAGGCGGGGCCGAGGCCGAGCGACTCGAAGTGATCGGCGATGTAGGCTTCCGCCCGCTCGATACCGATCGTCCCGGGGAATCGGCCCTGCATGAATGGGCTGGCCAGGATCGTCGTGTGTTCGGCGAAGGCACGCGTCTCGGGAGTTGCCGAGGCGAACGCGTCAGCGATCGGGGCACTGGACTCGGACGGAGTCGACGCGCCCGGGGTGTCAAGCTTCAGATCCGGCGGGATGTCCATCGCCGTGCGGGCGAGGTAGAGCTGCGATGAGCGTCTGCCGGTCGCATCGGGCGTGTCACGCTGCCCGGTCCACATGACGAGTTCGCCCGCGGGGCAGAAGACGGGCAGCCCATCGAAGCCTGCTGCTTCGGTGACCCGGACGGGCATGGGAAGTCCGCCGTCGGCCCTGGTGTTCGCGGGGATGGCGAACACCTCGTAGTTGCGATGCGAGATGTTCGAGGTGGCATACAGGAGGTACTCGCCGCTGGGGTAATGGAAGAAGGGAGCCCAGTTGACGTGTCCATCGTCGGTGAGGCGTGTCTCCCTGGCGATGCCCGTTGGAGATCCGTCGGGGCCGAAGGCCAGGTCCGCGACAAAGAGCTGGAGCAGATCGTCGAGTTCCCGGTCCGATCGGTAGCAGATGCGAGTTCCATCTGGCGAGAAGAAGGGGCCGCCGTCGTAGCCGGGCTCCGTGATGAGTGGTGTATGCGTGTCCTTGGCGATGTCATACATGTACAGATCGCCATCGTCCTTGCCAGGCTTGACGTGCGTGTACAGGATGAAGCGTCCACAAGGCGACCATGAGCCTTCGGCGTCATAGCCATCACGGGAGAAAATCGGTACCGGGCGGTCGAGGTCCTGTCGGGCCAGGAGTTGCTCCCGGAGTGATCCGTTCGTCACCTCGCGATTGACAATCTCGCTGACGGTCTGGGAGACGATCTCCATCTCCCGGGGGAACTCCCAGGAGTAGCGGGAATTGTCGCGTTGGTATGAGGCGTTGTCGTCCGTCTTGGGAGTGGTGATCGTGGAGCCGTAGAGCACGACGCCCGGCAGGGTGGGGTGGAACCAGCCGCACGTGTTGGCCGATCCCGGTGCGGACAGTCGAATGGCGGGCTCGAGGCCGGTGGGATTTCCGTCAGCGTCGTATACGAGTGCGGCGACGTACATCGCGTAGATGGGTGAATCGCCCGTCTCCTCGTCCACGGGGACGGCCTGGAAGATGATCCACTTGCGGTCGGGTGAGAAGTAGGCCTCGCCGGCGCGAGAGTATTGCTCGGGCGACGTCAGTCGAACGGGTGTCGTTGCGAAGAAGGGCTCGCTGCCGGTCTGATGGGCTTCCTCGACGGCTTGACAGGATTCGCAGGCTTCGGCGAGTGACATGCAGAAGCAGGCCGCGGTCGTCTCATCTGCGGCAAGGGTCACGGCGGTCGCGGGCAAGGCCACGGTCACGGTGAGCAGGAAGGAAGCGGTCCAGGTCAGTCGGGTGAGTGGGTTCATGGCGAGGTGTCTCAATCGCTCAAGGGCGGCTCGACTCGGTTGGGTACGCCCGGGTACGGCTCAGGGCCGAGCGGGAGTCCCTGGCGCGGTCTTGATATCGCGAAAGAGGCCCATTATAGACCCCTGATACGGCCAAAGCGGTCCCAGGTTCACCCCCAATCGGTCACTGCCGGGGGGTTTCGCAGGACTCGCGCAACGGCCCTCCGGCAAGC
>JAKVBX010000024.1 GCA_022446795.1 Phycisphaerales bacterium | reverse complement strand
GTTGCTGACGTTGCAGTAGATCCCGCCGCCGTCCCCAGCCGAGCCACCAGTAATCACCAAGTCCTTGATCACGGTTCCGTCACCTTCACCAGACTCGATCGTGAACACGCGGCCACCCTGCTGGGCATCGATGGTGGTGGCCAGTGTTCCATCTCCATTGAGCGTGCCCTGGATGGTGATGGCCTTGCCGCCGGGGTTGAGCGAGTGCTCGTTGTAGGTGCCGGGGGCGATGTTGATCACGTCGCCATTGACTGACGCGCTGATCGCCGCCGCAATGCTGGGCTGGTCGCCGGGCACATTGATGGTGGCAGCGAATGATGTTCCAGCAAAGGCCAAAATGGCCACGACGGAAGCAGCGATGCGATTCATGGTTTCCCCTCCCCAAGATGGAGTTGTGATCCCTCCATCATGGTGATTTTGGTGCCTGGATCAAGGGGGAACAGGGTCAGGGTGGCTGGCTGGGGGCTTCTTTATAAAGAAACAGCCCTGGCAGGGTCTCTGCCGGGGCTGCGGTGGGGTTCAGGTGTTGTGGACCAGGGGGGCTATGGCGTGCAGGACTGGTCCCAACCCTCGATCACATCCAGCAGGTCATCGATGCCAGTGATGCCGTCGTGGTTGGTGTCGTGCGTGCAGACACCCAGCACTGAATGCAGTGCAGACAGGTCATCCGTATCAACATCGCCGTCCTCGTCGAGGTCGCCTGTATCTGTGCCTGGATCGCAGTCATTGGCGATCCGGGTCTCTCCGAAATGCATGAACATGCCCGCAACCTGAAGCACTGATGTGGCGTTGCCGTTGCCGCAGACCATCGCGTCCTCGAGAATGACATGCCCGACATCAGGCGCGTCACCTCGCGATGATTCGTGCGCCCTGAAAATTCCATGAGGGGAGTTGCCCGAGATGGTGCCGCCGATGACGGTGGGTTGGCTATCAACATCGCAGTAGATCCCCCCGCCAGAGCCGTGAGGGGCATGATTGCCCGTAATCGTACAGCTGGTGATGGTGGGCTTGGCAGAAATATAGACGTAGAGCCCGCCGCCGGAACCCCGGTTGGTCGTGTTGTCAGAAATCGTGCAGTCGAGGATCGCAGGTGTCCCGCGCGGGAAGATGTAGATCCCGCCCCCGCCAGGGAATAATCCCTCACCCCTGGACGTGTTACCTGAGATTGTGCAGTGAGAGATCGAAGATGAGTTGTCCTCAAAGAGGAAAATGCCACCGCCGCCGTGGTGGGCCGTGTTGTCCGTGATCGTGCAGTCCGTGATGGTGGGATGCCCTTCGCCGCAGTAGATCCCGCCGCCGAAGCCCTCCGAGGCCGTGTTGCCGGTGATCACGCAGCCCCTGATGACGGCGTCCGGTTGCCGGCACATGATCCCGCCGCCTTTCAATGCCGTGTTGTCCGTAATGGTACAGTCGATGATCTGGGTCGCGCCGGTACCATCGCACTGGATCCCCCCGCCGACGTCCCAACTCGTGTTGCCTGTAATCTGACAGCCGATGATGATTGGGCTGCTGTTAAAGGTGTAGATCCCGGTGACGCCACAGCCGGTGATCATCAGGTCCTTGATCACCGTGTCGTTGCCTTCACCGGAGTGGATTTCGAACACATCATCGTGTTGCCCAGCATCAATGGTCGTCGCAAGAGCGCCATTGCTGTCGCGGGTGCCCTGGATGGTGATGGCCTTGCCGCCAAGGTCAAGGCGGTGCTCATGGAATATCCCGGGGGCAATCGTGATCACGTCGTGATCGACAGACGCACTGATCGCATCCTGGATACTCGTGTAGTCGCATCCGCTCGGGCAGACCGTGTGGGTTGCAGCGTAGGTTGCAGAGGTTCCAACGGAAGCCAGTGACAGACCGGCGACTACAGCAGCGATGCGATTCATGGTTTCCCCTCCCAATGTGAAATCAAGATCCGGGCATCATTGCAGATCCGGTGCGAGGATCAAGGGTGTGCCTTCCATATATAGAAGGAACAGCCCCGGCAGGGTCTCTGCCGGGGCTGCGGTGGGGTTCACGCGAGGTGAACATGGGGGTTCGGCCAGGGGTCCCAGGCCTCGATGATGATCAGCATCGATCTCGCCGCGATTCGTCTCATTACCGGCGCAGGCCTGGCCTCCAGGTCGGGCAGTGACGACCTGGCCCGGTAGGATCCCTGGTAGAGGCCGGTGTGTATTGCCAGGTGTGTGATCGATTGTCATATCATCCATCTCCCTGCAGCAGACGTCCGCTGATCAGAGTGAGCTATGGCGACTATCCTTTCGGCACAAGATCTTTCCAAGGCTTATCCGGCCAATACGCTTTTCGAAGGCGTCGCCATTCACATCGAGGATGGCGATCGCGTGGGCCTGATCGGGCCTAATGGATCGGGCAAGTCATCACTTCTCAAGATTCTCGCTGGAAGTGAGGTGCCTGATGGGGGGGAAGTCACGCGTCGCCGGAACACGAAGATCGTCTATATCGAGCAGGATGATCGATTCAGCGACAACGCAACACCATTGTCCGCAGTCCTTGAATCACTGGGGCCCGGTTCTGCTGAGCAACTGGAGAATGAAACGTCCGCTTCCATCGCGCTTTCAAAGCTCGGGTTCGAGGATTTCGACAGGCCCGTCAATTCACTTTCCGGTGGTTGGAAAAAACGACTCTCACTGGCGTCTGCCATTGCGACGGATCCCGACCTGCTCCTGTTGGATGAGCCGACCAATCATCTCGACCTCGAGGGTGTTCTCTGGCTGGAGGCATTTGTTCAACAGGCTGCGATGGCGCTTGTGTTCGTGACCCACGACCGAGTGTTCCTGGAGAATACGGCCAGTCGGATTATCGAGTTATCGCCTGCCTACCCAGGAGGAACGTTCAAGGCAGAGGGTGATTACTCGGAATTTCTCAGGCGCAAGGAGGCATTTCTTGATGCCCAGCAAGCGGCGGAGTCCGCACTGGCCAACAAGGTCCGCCGTGATACGGCGTGGCTCAGGCAGGGCATCCAGGGACGGCAGACACGAAACAAGACCCAGGTTGAGGCGACAGATCGGCGCCGTGACGAATTGAAGCAGGCCCGTGACCGGATCGCAGCGCCAGATCAGACCACAACCATCGATTTCCAGGCGACAGAGCGCAAGACACACAAGTTGCTTGCCCTGCACAGTGTCAGGAAATCAATGGGTGACAAGCTGCTCTTCGAGAATCTTGAGCTCATGCTCTCCCCGGGACAGCGTATTGGCCTGCTTGGCGTCAATGGTTCCGGGAAGACCACGCTTATCCGTTTGATGAACGGCGAGCTGGATCCGGATGGCGGGACCATCAAGAAGGCGGCGGACCTCAGGATCGTGACCTTCAGTCAGCATCGTTCGACCCTGGTCGCCAGTCGAACGCTCCAGGAATCGCTCTGTCCCGTTGGGGATATGGTTGATTACCGGGGCAAGATGATTCACGTGACGGGCTGGGCGAAACGGTTTCTTTTTGAGCCTGATCAACTGGCGACGATCGTCGGGAACCTGTCGGGAGGTGAACAGGCCAGGCTGCTCATTGCCAACCTGATGTTGCGGCCGGCGGATGTACTCCTGCTTGATGAGCCGACCAATGATCTTGACATTCCGTCAATGGAGGTGCTTGAGCAGGCGTTGCTGGAGTTTCCTGGCGCGATCGTCCTGGTGACCCATGACCGTTTCATGCTGGAGCGCATCGCGACCGAGTATCTCGGTCTGGATGGCCATGGTGGCGTCAAGACGTTCCAGACGTATGACCAATGGAATGCTGCGCGAAAGGCAATGAGCAAGTCCAGGCAGGTGACCGAGACGGCAGCCAGGAAGCCCGCCCGGGCAGGTGTGTCAGTTCGAACCCGAAAGCTCAGTTACAAAGAGAAGCGTGAATACGACTCCATTGAGCAGGATATTCTGGAAGCGGAAACTGAAGTACAACGCCTTGATGAGGAAGTGGCTGATCCCGAACTGGCGCAGGATCACATCAAAGCGGCAAAGTGCTATGAAGCACTCTGCAAGGCGCAGGAGAAGGTCGCGGCGTTGTATGCCCGTTGGGTTGAGCTCGAAGCCATCGATTCGGGCAAGAGTGGATGAGATAACGGGATTCGAGGAAACAGCCCCGACAGGGTCTCTGCCGGGGCTGTGGTGGATCGGGGCCTGGAGGGCGAGGGGGCTGTTGGCAGGCCAGCCGCGAGCTATGGCGTACAGGACTCCCCCCAGCTTTCGATCAGGAGCAGCAGGTCGTCGATGTCAATGTCGCCGTCGTGATTGACATCTTCCTGGCAGATTCCCAGGGTGGCATGGAGTGCTGACAGGTCGTTCGAGTCGACATCGGTGTCGCCGTCAACATCGCCTGATTGTGGAAAAGTGGCGGCGTAGAGTTGCTTCTGGTAACTCTGTTCCAGCTGCCAGAGCGCCGGGGGGCCGGAGTTCAATCGCCACATCATGATCTGCTGGCTGTTGCTTGAGGCATTGTCCTTGAGCACGGCTTCCGGTGTTGGCGGATTGTAGTTGCCCTCGGAATCAGCCGGCACTTCCCAACTTCCAGTGTAGCCGTAGAGGTTCGAGTTGACGCCCAGGGTGTCCCAGTACAACGTCTGCTGGTACTCACCATTGTACATCTGGAGGTTCATGGCATAGAGGTTGGCATTGATGATGTTTGACGAATTGGAATTGAGTTGTACGCTCACGTTGGATACAGCCGGGGTCATCAGCAGCCAGAGATTGCGGCCATAGGCAAGATCGTACTTCTCTCGGAAGGCGGTTCCCAGTTCGCTCATGATGAGATTGAACTGTTCGGCGGACGTGTTCGTTGCCAGGGGTTCTTCGAAGTCGATGTCGTAGCCATTGATCTGATGTTGCAGGCAGAACTCGGCGACATTTTCAGCGAATGACCGGGCTTCGGACTCCTGGGGATTGGCCGGGTCCGCGAAGATCCGGCTGAACACATCGCCGGGGGCATACATCGAGCCGACCGTGATGCGGATGTGGGGATTGGCAGCCCGGGCATCCTGGATGATCTGCTCAAAGTAGGTCTGGTTGGTGTAGCCGCCCGGGGGCATTGTGGGTGCGCCAGGCACCTGGCCTCCCGCGTCATGGCCGGCACCCGTGAAGTGAAGGGTCCATCCGGAGCCACCATGGGTCGTGCTTGGCCATGTCGTTGCATTGACCTGGACGGTATTGATCAGGCCGATGCACAAGACGTCGACGGCTTCATAGACGTTGTTTTGAATCAGCGACTGGTAGGAGCTGTTGCTGTTCCAATAGTTGCTTCCCTCCTGCCGGTCGTCCTCGCCTACGAAGATCCAGGCGCCGACGGACTTGATGAATGGCTTGTTGATCGGTCCATCGAGCTCCGCGAGGGCCAGCGAGGGGAGCAGCAGCGCCAGGGCCATGGCGATCAGTCGTTGTTTCCGGTTCATCCGTGTTCTCCTCCGATGCCTGGTGATATCGAATACAGCTTTGGCCGGCGGGTTCGTCGTCTCGGGGCAGCGTTCAACGGGGGGCGGTCAGGATGGTCGTCCGGCCGGCCTTCCCCCAACTGGACGTGCCAGTGGGTCCATCATGACGACTCAGCCGATGGGATCAAGCGCTGGGAGTGTCGGTTTGACATCTAAATGCAGGAAGCAGCCCCGACAGGGTCTCTGCCGGGGCTGTGGTGGAATCGGTAATCGGGCCGCTCCCGGTAGACCGGGGTCGGCGGGGGAGAGGAGGCCGCCGTTGCTATTGGACGGCTTCGTATCGCATGTAGTCCATCCCGATACTGGCGCCCGCCATCAGTCCGGTCTGGCCACCCTGGTACACCGCCACACCGTCCGTAAAGGAAGCCGCTCCAGCCTTGCCGGCGTCGGCGGCAACGACCGTGGCGCCGATATCACCGGTCAACTTGTTCTGCTCGAACTCCTGCATGGTGGCCGCGTTCTCGAAGACCACCAGCATCTTGAAGCCCTGGCCGCCGACCTGCAGTCCGGCGGATGCGGCGTTGAGGTAGGCCCAGCCGACCTGGGTGCCCTGGCTGTTGTAGACCACACCGCGACCGAACTTCCCGCCGCTGATCAGGATGCCGTACTGCCCGACACCCGGGTACACGATGTAGCCCGCCGAACTGGCCAACTGGGACCCGAGGCCAGAGACGTTGCTGGTGAACCACTCCATGGCCTCCTGGCTGTCCGCGAGGATCTTCCCCTGGTCTTCGACCTTCGGCGTGGTGGAGCATCCGGTCGTGAGGGACATGAGCATGGCCATCGTCACGATGAGCAATGACATACCGATGAAGCTGAAGTGCGTGGATCGCATGTGTGGTTCCTTCCCGTTGTCAGGTGTTGGCAAGTCGAGGAGGGAGACTACTGCAATCGCATGGGGGGGTCAAAGTCGGTGTCAACCGGACGGCCTTGTCATCCACAGCCCTGGCCATAGGCCCCGATCAGGAGCAACAGGTCGTCGACGTCGGTATCTCCGTCATCGTCACAGTCACCATCGGCATTGACCTGGTAGGCCCCCAGCAGGAAGAGCAGGTCATCGATGTCGATCAGGAGATCGCCATTGAGATCACCCATGCAGTCCACGGGGCAGGTGTCGGTAAACGTGTTGTCGCCACCGTCATCGTACGGTCCGGTTATCGGTGCGCCCCCGTTTTCACAGAACAGGCTGCCCGAGACATCAAGCGTGCTGGAGTGAACGTAGATGGCCGAGTGGCCGCTGTTACCGCGGAAGTCACAGTTCTCGACGTCCGCGTCATGGAACTGGACCATGAGCGTGCAGTAGCCGTCATTGTCCTGGAACAGGCAGTCGCGGAAGACGGGGCCGGCATGGCCACGGGTTCCCGTCGTGCCCTTGGCAAGCACGAGACTCCCGTTGTCCCCGGCAGTATTGCCAATGAACTGGCAGGACTCGATGACGGCCTGCGTGTCCGAGGACCAGATGGCCCCTCCGGCAAAGACAGTCGAGTTTCCGGTGAACAGGCAGTTTCGGATCGTTGGGGAGTGGTGGTAGATCCACACGGCGTTTCCGATGGAGCCGGTGAACCGGAGGTTCTCGATCGTGGCGCCGGTCGCATTGACCAGGCCGATGGCCAGCAGGATGTCATTCGTTCCCTGGCCATCCAGCGTGACCGCTGGCGTACCGTCGCTGTTCACCTCGCCGATCATCGTGATGTCCGGGTCATCGATGAAGATCCCCGACTCGGTGTACGTTCCAGCGGCGATCAAAATCGTGTCGCCGGGGCCAGCGGTCGCGACAGCGTCACTGATCGTGGGTGCCTCTGCCGGCACATGGATCGTGTCCGCCATGCTGCTCGCCGCTCCGGCGAACACCGCCAGGAGGGCGGCCATGGCCCATTGGCTCATCGGCCGAACTCCTGGTTGGTTGGTGCTGGTATGACCCCGCTTCATCGCAGGACTCGCTCCAGGGGCGAGCCGGAGTGGATCCCGTTGGGTCACGGGCACGGTCCCCATCGTTTGATGACAATCAACAGGTCGTCGACGCCGACCGTTCCATCGCCGTTGACGTCAGCATCGGGGTCCGTTCCACCCCAGGCCGCGATGACCTGCAGGACGTCATTGACATCGATGATGCCGTCGCCCGTCACGTCGCCTTCGCATCCGCATTCATCCGGGGTGCCATTGGCGTCATCATCATTCGAGTAGGGGTATCCCTGGGCATCGAGCAGCATTGTCGTCGGAACGACACCACGACTGATTCGCATTTCATCAATGGCGCCGCGAAGGAAGTGATTATCCGTTCCCGTTCCATTCTGATGACCGCCGACGCGGAGTGGTCCATCGTTCGTGGTATGGCTGGGCGCACTGCTGGAGATCTGGACCTCCTCGAACTGGCCATCAAGCCCAAACCGGACGACGCGCCGATTGGCATCAAAGGCCACTGACACCAGGTGCCACTCAAGGTCATTGATCTCCAGGTTGGATGTCGCGCCCCAGCGGCTGGAGGTGTTCGTTCCCGAACCGAAGACCAGTTGCATTTCCCGTCCGCTGCCGGTGTATTCGCCGTAGTTCGGGATGGGCTCGTTGTTGCCACGTTGAACCAGGAAGGCGTAGTCCAGTAGTCCATCCTGGGAAGGCAGGGGTTTCTTCTGGCAGAGATACTGCCGCTGGTTGGCACCGCCGGTCGTGCTGAGATGGTCCAGCTTGACCCAGGCCTCGATCGTAAAGTCCTGGTTCCCCATGGACAGCACGCCATTCGTGTCGTTGACGGTGTACGTCCCGGAGGCGGAAGTGCTCTGCCAATTCAGATCCAGTGACTGACTGTTGGTCAGGCCGGTCTGTGGAACGGGATCGGTCGCGACATCGGCGGCATACGTGGCCAGGCCGTTGTCAAACGTGCCGGACATGTCGTTTGGTCCGGAGTCGATGACGCTGTTGCCGTCGATCTGCTCGAATCGCCAGTGAGCCTGTCCGTAATTCACCTGTATCACGACGTCACATTCATCCGGTGTGCAATTGCCATTGCAGTCGCTGCTGGTGCCATCAGCAAGGTCGAGGCTGTCCGGTACCCCGTTGCCATTACAGTCGGCGTTGCACGTGTCGGGAATGCCGTCGCCATCGCTATCGTTCATCGGGCCGAGGGCACTGCTTGGAATGATGGTCTTCTGTCCATCGGGCGGACGCCAACTCAGGCGAGCGACGGCGTCGCCGCCATCCTCGAAGTACTCCATCCTGATGGAATAGACGGTGTTGGCGTCGAGGGAGAGGGATCCCGAATGCTCCGTGCTGGACTGGGGAACCCACTGGTCGATCAACTGCTCGTCGTCAACCCACAGGCGGACGCCATCATCAGTCTGGGTAAAGAACTCGTATACGCCAGCGGCAGCGGTCGTTGTAACGGTGCCGGTCCAGCGGATGGTGAATTCGTTGTTCGGCATGCTGGGGTGAGGGCTGCCGCCACCCCAGTCGAAGTCGACTTCCGAGTCGATCCGGACCAGGACGCGATCTACGAACTGATTGTCAGCGGCGTCGTTCTTGAAGTACTGGGCGATCAGGCCACTGGGGGCGTCGGCTTCGCAGGAATCAAGGAACCCGTTGTTGTCGCAGTCGCATCCAGCCTGGCAGCTGTCCAGGATGCCATCCCCATTACAGTCCCGTCCCAGTGGTGACTCCAGGTCGATGTTGTCGGGGAAATCGTTCTGGTCACAGTCGCCGAAGTCGCAGATATCCGGGATGTTGTTGGCGTTGCTGTCAAACACCGGGCGGAGGTGCGCCGTCGGGATGATGTCGAGGGATCCACCGGGTGGTATCCATCGCAGTTTGCAGTAGTGGCTGAACGAGTTCTCGGCGAAATCAACGCGGAGGTGGTATGCCTGTCCGGCAACCAGATCCGCCGTGGTCGTGTGCGTTCCCGTGCCATTGAGCGGAATTACCGGGGAACTATTGAGGTACACCGCGCCACTGTCATCGTGCTCGATGCTCAAGGTGTAGGTTCCGGTGGTCGGCGGAACGAGGCTGCCGACCCAGCGGACGCTGAAGTTGTCCGGCGGCATGGGTGCTGGTGGGAAATTGTTCTCGGAGAAGTCGATCTCCGAATCGATTCGAGAGAGAACGAAGTCGCCTTCCCAGGAGTCATTGTCGTAGTACAGGCCGACGAGGCCGGTATTCTTCAACTGGCACTCATCCTCGATGCCGTTGTTGTCGCAGTCGGATTCCGGAACCTGGCAGTCATCGGGAATACCGTCACCATTGCAGTCCGGGTCGCACTCGTCGGGCAGTCCGTTGCCATTGCAGTCATCGGCATCGATCTCGCAGGAATCCGGTACGCCATTGCCGTTGCAGTCTGAATCGGCGCCGCCGTCTGCGATGTCGCATTCGTCCGGGATGCCGTTGACATTGCAGTCATTCGGAGGAATGTCGGCCTCGGGAATGACGCGGATCATCCAGTTGCCCGGGAAGCCAATGCCGCCCGTCAGTCCGAAGATCGGTGCGTTGGCGAGATTGTCGGGGTCGACGACATCCGATCCGGCGGCGAGCCAGCTCTCCTGCTGGTCACTGGACTGATCGATCCTGGCGGGATACTCACCGGTCGCGTGCATGACCTGGACCCCGACGAAGAAACTCGTGCCCTCGGGTCCCAGGATGATGCCGTCATCAAAGGGGATCGGGATGAACTGATTGGTATCGGGAGCCTGGACAGTCATGTTGAATGTCCAGAGCGTGTTGGCATCCGAGGGATTGCCATCGCCGTTGGGGTCATCCCAGACGTGGACAAGGGCGGGGGTGCCTTCAGCCGCGAGGCCGAATGCCACTTTCATGCCGGCCAGGACCTCGCCATTGGGCTGGATGGTGAAGTGGTTGAGCCAGATCACATCGCCTGCTCCCGACAGGCCGATGTTGTTATCACCGAAGCCATCGTCATAGGCATACACCGGTACCGGCTCGCCACCAAGATCACAGTCATCCGGCAGACCGTTACCGTTGCAGTCGGCTTCCAGGACTTCGCAGTCATCGGGGATGCAGTTGCTGTTGCAGTCATCGGCGATGCCGTCGTTGATTTCCTCGTGATCGGGTACGCCGTTGTCGTTGCAGTCGAACGTCGCTGTCGAGACGGCCCGGACCCCGAGGTCCATCGTGGCGCCCCCCAGGGCATCTTCGATCAGGGCGAACTCGATTGCGCCGTCGGTCAGGTCGTCGGGATTGAGAGGGCTATTGGCGCCGATGATCCAACTGACACCCGTCGTGTTGGGTTCCGAGTTGTCATAGGCCGCCGGGAAGGCCGCGTCGACCGGTTCGGCGTAGGCCATCAGGACGCCCACGAAGTAGGTCGTGCCGGCCTCGCCGATGTACGTGTCCGGGATGTCGACCCGCTGAACGAGATAGTCGGTTGCGGTCAGCGTGGCTGATGCCAGGACTTCCGCATCGGTGGGGTCACCATCACCATTGGGATCCGACCAGAGATACACGGCTGCGGGGGCCGACTCGGTCACGATGGCAAAGGCGACATCAATGGCCTCGATGACCACTGCGTCTCCCTCGATCGTGAAGGTGTTCAGCCATCCACCGTGGGTACCGTCGGAACGGACGCCGACTTCATAGGTTCCATCATCGTGGCGGTAGATGAGTTCGCTTCCCGTGCAGCCGCCGCGATCGGCCGATCGGCGGGCAGGGGGGTGGGACTGCGCCGTGGTTGATGGCGTCAGGCAGATGCGGTCGGTGATCTGCTTCGGCGGTGAGACCTGGCGATCGAGCGGTGGGCGGGCGGCGATTTGATCCGCTCCAGCCATGGCCTCAGCCGACAATGGGGCGATCGCCAGGCCCATGGCGATCAGCAGCCGGTTGGTGGCGCGGCGGCCAATGGCGTTCAATCGTCCCATGGGTCCTGCTCCTTCGCCGCGGCGGCCACCGAGAGCGTTGCTTTCAGTGGCCAGGTGATCCCGGTCACGGGACCATTGTGCCAGATCCCAAGGTAGCACGGGGGTCGTCGGGACCAAGTGCGAAATCGGTCATTTCAACCGTGGCGACAGTCCTGGCAGGCCCTGCATGTGTTCCAGCGAGTTCGAGGCGATATGCCGCAGTGCATCGGGTCTGAAGATGACGGACTCGAACATGAAGGCAGCCCCGGCAGAAAGGTCTGCCGAGGCCACGGAAGAGCAGGGCGTCATCAACAGGATGTCGAGAGTGAGGCTGGCCGCGGATCAGGGACAGGGGGTGCCGAACCGGCTCAACAGCAACAGGACATCGTTCACGTCAACCAATCCGTCATCGTCAACGTCGGCCTCTGGGTCGTAGCCGCCCCAGGCGGAGAGCACGTGCAGAACATCATCGACGTTGATCACGCCATCGCCAGTGGCGTCACCAGTGCAGGTCGGGCAGTCATCGGATACCTCGGTCGTGCCATAGCCCAGCCAGAAGCCGTCGATCTGATCCGGTGTGTTGTCGCAGACGAATGTGTCGACCAGCCGAATCGGTTCCCAGGACTCGTCCGGATTCCAGTAGTCGGTAAGGATTCCTCCGCCGGCCAATCCAGTCTTGATGTTGTTCGAGACGACGCAGTTGTCGAGCGTGACAATGCATTTCTGCGAGTTCTGGATCCCGCCCCCGTGCTCGGCCGTGTTTGACTTGATCTCGCATCGGGCAAGGTACACCTCGGAGCGGTCGTGGAGGTACAGGCCGCCGCCTCGTATTCCCGTGTTGCCGGTGATCAGGCAGTCGGTAATCGTTGAGATGCAGGCAGACCGACATGAGATTCCACCGCCTTCACCCATCTGTCCACCGCATGCGTTTCCGGTGATCGTGCAGTTCGCGACGTTCACTTGGCAGCCGGACCACATCGAGAGGCCGCCGCCGAATCCGAACGTGCACTCGTTGTTGCTGATGATGCAGTTGGTGACACTGCCGGTGATGATGCCATAGAGGCTGATGGCGCCGCCGGAGTATTGCCACGTCCGGTTGCTGGTGAAGGTGCAGTCGGAGATCGAGACTGTTCCCGAACCGAGGCAGCGGAGCCCGCCGCCACTGGCATGCCCACTGTTGTCGGAGACCGTGCAGCGCTCCATGACCAGGTTGCTGTGCCAGCAGCAGACTCCGGCGCCGAAGTCGTATGCGGCATTGCCCGTGATGATGCAGTTGGTGATCGTGAGATTGGTCTCCGGCGCATAGATTCCGCCGCCTCGCTCATCGGTGTCGCCGCCCGTGATCGTCAGTCCGTCAAGATGAACGGTTGCGTACTTGTTCGGACTGACGGTGATGACGCGTCGCCGGCCCTCGCCATCGATGCTGGTCTTCTCCGGTCCATCAGTCGACCGTATCACGAGCGACTTGCCGAGCGTGTCGACGACCTGCGGCGTGGAGGGGGGTACGAATCCCACGGTCCAGTTGCCCGGGCCGATGAGGATTTCATCGCCGTCTGCCGCCGCATCGACCGCATCCTGGAGGGTGTCGTAGTCGGCGGGTACATGGAGCGTTCCCGCCATGGCGCAGGCACTGGTCAGGAAGAGGCTGGTGAAGAGCGAGGGCAAGTGGGAACGCATGATCCGGGGCTCCTGTTCCCTCCCCCGTTTCGTGGTGTGTGATCGTCAGCAATGACCCCCCCCGTAATCGTCTACAACGGCCCGTCGGTCCTTGTGAACCGAATCGGGAAGAAATGTCACGTGTTGACGATCGTGCGAATATCGAGACGTGGTGGCGCGTGGCCACTTCACCGGGGATGCTCATGCCCCTGCTGAAGCGGGACTGGTGTTCTGCCTGAACCGCGATGACCTGGCGGATCGTGGCTAGGGGCAGGTGTCGCCATAGTGAGCCAGCAGGATCAGCACATCGTCGGCATCCACCAGGCCGTCTCCATCGAGATCGGCGTCGTAGTCCGCGGTGTTCCAGGCACTCACCAGGAGGAGAACATCATTCACGTCCACCACTCCGTTGCCATCGACGTCGCCCGGGCAGTCCGATACGCAGGTCTCCAGGAAGGCATTGCCGTCGCCGTCGGCGTAGGTGCCCTCAACGTTGTCCGGGGCATTGCCGCACAGCGTACTGCCGGCGATCGACGGATTGGACTGCTGCGAGAAGACGCCGCCGCCGGCATCGGCGGTGTTCGTGGCAATCGTGCAGTTGGAGATCGCCGGGGCGCTGTTGATGCGGCAGTAGATGCCGCCGCCGCGTCGCGAGGCCGTGTTGTTCCAGATGGTGCATCCCTCGACCAGGCCGTTGGTGACGTAGAAGTGGATGCCGCCACCATCGCTGAAGGCGCCGTCGGCCGCATTGTCGTGGATCAGGCAGTCGGTCAGGGTCGGCTCACTGTTCACCAGGTAGATGCCGGCGCCGTTGCCCTCGGCATGGTTCGAGTCGATCCGGGATCCGGACAGGGTCAGGGCGGTGGACGTGGCGTAGAGCCCGCCTCCATCCGCTTCGACCGTATTGCTGCTGATCGTGGTGTCGGTGATCGTCGCCTCGGTGGACGTGCCGTACAGCCCGCCGCCGAACGTGCCCTGGTTGGCAAGGAGTTCAGTCTGCGAGAGTGTCAGCAGCCCTCCGAAAGCGTAGAGCCCGCCGCCAAGGTTGCCACAGCTGTTCCCGGCCACCAGGCACGTGACGAGGTCGAGCGTGCAGTAGGAGAGGTGCAGGCCGCCGCCGTCTCCCGCGGCATCGGTGGCCGTGTTCCCGGTGATCAGGCTGTCGGTCAGCATGAGTTCGGAGGTGTCGGCTCGCAGGCCGCCGGCAGATGCTGCCGTATTGTCACTGATCGTGCATCCGGTGAGAGAGGCCATGGACGATACAAGCGTGATGCCACCACCGTCGTATGCGGAGTTGCCGCTCATGTTGCAGTCGAAGAAGGAGTTGGTTCCACCGTTGGCGTACACGCCGCCGCCCGTCTCCATCGTGGCGTTGTCCACGATGGTGCACAGGGTGAAGGTGGCGTTGCTGTTGCTGCAGTCGAGGCCGCCCCCCGGGCCACCAGCGCCGTTGGCGGAAATGGTGCATTGGGTCATGGTGCCAAGTGAACCCAGCAGTGACAGGCCGCCGCCGCCGTCACTGGCGGCATTCTGGCTGAAGTCGCAACTGGTGAAGATCGGTCCGCCACCGATGCAATAGGCGCCGCCGCCGTTGTCATCCGCGACATTGTTCCGGATGATGCAGCTCTCCAGGCGTGGGCTGCCGCCACTGCTGTACAGGCCGGCACCAAAGTCGCCCACGGTGTTGCCCTGGATCAGGCAGTTGACGAATCGGGGGCTGCTGGCGATGCAGCGGATGCCGCCGCCGGAGTAGTTCGATCCGCCGGTGATGGTGAAGCCCTCGAACAGGGTCTCCTCGGTCTCGCCGCCACTGCAGATGATGACGGTCCGCAGGCCTTCGCCGTCGAGGATCGTCGTTTCCGGACCGTCGGTGGACTGGATCTGGAGTTGCTTGCCGTTCGGTCGAATGACCGAGTCGCCGGTGCCCGTCCACGTGCCGGGTGACACGAGGATGGTGTCGCCGTTTCCGGCCGCGATCACGGCCGCCTGGACCGTCGGGAACTCCGCGGGAACCTCGTGGACACCGTCGCCGACGGTGGAGCACTCGTCCGGGTAGCCATCCTGGTCGGTGTCCTGGCACGAGAAGGAGGTGACGCAGTTGCCGCCGCCATCAGACCAGGTCCCGAGGATGTTCTGCGGTGTGTTTCCACAGGTCACCGTGTTCACGAGCGTGGGATTGGCGTTGGCCGATTCCAGGCCGCCTCCAGCATCGGTGGCCTGGTTGCCGGAGATGGTGCAGCCGGTAATCGAACAGGTGTCCGGGCCCAGTACGCGAATTCCGGCGCCGGTGCTGGACGTGTTGGCTTCGATCGTGCAGGCCTGAAGGTCAGGCTGGCAACTGATCAACAGGACGCCGCCGCCGCTGCTTGAACTGGCATTGGAACCGATCGTCGTCTCGATGACGGAGACTTCCGAGTTGGCGGCGTACAGGCCTCCACCTAATTCGTCTGCGGTGTTTGCGCTGATGTCGGAATTGGTGATGGCGGCTGTTCCATAGCGGACGAAGGCGCCACCGCCGTTGCCGCCGGTGACGTTGCCCGTGAGCTGGCACTGGGTGAGTTCGAATCCGCCATACAGGCAGTGCAGGCCACCGCCATCGGTATCCGCGGTATTGCCGGTCACGGTGCATCCCAGCACGATGATCGTCGAGGACTGGATGGACAGGCCGCCCCCGATGGATGCGGAGCCGTTGGTCAGCGTCAAACCCTCGATCACTGTTCCGTTGGTATCGGCGCCAAAGCAGCGAATGCCTCGCCGCTCGCCCTCACCGTCGATCACCGTGGCGTCCGACTGGGGGTTGACGGCTCGAAGGGTGATGGACTTGCCGGTGATCTCGACGACGTTGTCACCACTGCCGGTGTAGACGCCTTCGGAAATGAGAATCTCATCCCCGGTGACGGCCGCATCCACGGCTTCCTGGATCGTTGGATAGTCCCCGGGCACGGAGATGGTTGCAGCATGGGCCGATCCTGCGAGCAGGCCGGCGGCTGCCATGGCAGCGGTGAGGTATCGCATGGGTCTCTTCTCTCCCCCGGAGGGCTTATCCCCTCCATTCTGGTCTTCAATCCCAGTTGGATCAAGGCCCACGCCTGAGATGGGGGGGCATTCGCTGGAAGCGGCGATCCTATATATAGGGATGGGCTTCCTGTGGCCGCCTGGGCCGTCCTGGTTCGGGGTTCGGTGACTCGGTCCGGGAATGGTCAGCCCATTCAGCGGCTTTCCAGGTCGTGCACGCAGGTCCCGAACCAGCAGTAGTCGATCGTGTTCGGATCGCCGTCGTCGCAGGCGAAGGGGTCCGTGCAATCGAAGCAGCTGCCCCAGTTGTCGAACACGATGAGCAGGTCCAGCACGTTGACGATGCCGTTGCCATCCAGGTCGCTCGGGCAGGGGCCGGTGCAGTTCCCGTATCCGTTGATGATGACCAGGAGATCATCGATGTCGGTGAGCAGGTCGCCATTCTGGTCGCCGGGGCAGGGGGCGTGCAGTCCCGTGTTGACATACCCCGGTCGGAAGGTCTCGAGTGAGTATCGCATGCGATCATACTGGTCGGACGTGAACTCCTTGAGGCAGCCCGTTGGTATGTACGACATGAAGTTGATGGTAGACGGTTCATAGAACGGATCATCGTCACAGGGACCGGGTTGCTCGCTGCACTCGCCGTGGCGAAGTCGGCAGGTGTCCGGATTGACGCAGGCCTCGAACCCGGTATTGAAGTCGGCTGGGGTGTCGCAGCAGAAGTCGCCGGCGTGGGAACAGTTCGTCCGAGCGACGCACTCCAGGCCCAGTGCATGCTCGAAGGTGTGAAACAGATCGAACCAGTGACCGATCTCATGCGACATGATTCCGCTCACATCGGAATCGCCGAAGCAGGTCGTCTGCATGGCCACCGAGTCCAGGTCTGAGAAGGAGTAGCCCGCGATGCCACAGAGCAGTCCGTTGTGGAGCGTGGGCGCCCAGTAGATGTTCAGGGCGTTGGGCATCGGCCGCATCGCGCGAAAGACGTTGGCATCCGGTACGCCCTGGTCGTACCACTCGTCATCGATGATCCGATCGACCACGGGGTGAGCCTTGAACTCGATGTCGATGGGGTCCCAGCGGTTGTTGAGCATGTCCAGGATGGCCTGGAGTTCGTCTTCCGTCATGGCGACCTCTCCGGTCGTGCGTCCGAGGACATGCCAGGCGATGGTGACGACAAGGATGTCCTGGCTGATCGGTGTGATGGGGCCCCGGTCGGGGCCGTAGCGTTCCCAGGCTCGCTGGATGTCCGCTGGCGTCATGTGAGCGCCGCACGACTCCTGGGCCATGGTCCGGCTGGAGAACAGGGTGAGCATGAGAAGGCCGACGATGCTGCATCGAGACATGTTTGGAATCCTTCCATTCGGCGAGAAGATCCCGGCTTCGACCCGTGATCCGGGACATGAGCCGTCATCGGTTCTCGCGTGTCATGTGCGGCGTTTCGTGCATGGGGGTTGGCGTCTCCGTCCTCGGTGTGGGTTCGCGCGGCAGTCGCCATGTCATCCTGGCGCGGCGACAGCGGTCGGCACCGATCACCTTGGCAGGTGTTTCGGTTCCCGGTGATGACATCTGCAGTCATTCGCACGGTAGCCCTCCCCCGGGCTGGACAACCCGATAGTGCGCCGAGAGCACGTTCAGGTCAAGCGCGAAATGCCGGAGTTTGCCGGTGCCGAGTTGTTGGTACCGAATCGGTGGCGCGCACTGGCAGGGTGCGGCCAGTCCGCAGCCTGGCTCAATGAAACTCTAAGTTCTTGTCTGGCAGTGCATTGGTCTGACAGGCGACGGGAGTTACGCGTGTCAAAGCGTATTCAACGACTTCCAAAGTCGTTCAGCAATTGCATGAGGTCGGGCAGGCCCACCGTTCCGTCGCCATCCAGATCCGCGGGGCAGTCGGCGGGTAACTCGGGGCACGTCGACCAGTTGCTGAGCATGACGAGCAGATCATCAACATCAATGTCGTGGTCGCGATCAATGTCTGGCGTCCGCCCCTGTGCCAGCAGTTCGGGAATCATGTCGATGACCATGGCTGCCGCAACCCACTCGCCACCGTATTCCTCGAACCCATGGCCGCCAACGAAGTATTCAGCGGAGGCATGAATGTCGAGGGACTGCATCGCCTGCTGGAGCTCAAGCGATTGTCGCCATGGATGCAGGTGGTCGAGGAGCCCATGAGCGAGATGGATCGGCGGATCATCCGTACTGACCCAGGTGATGGGGGAGGCTTCGACATAGAGATCATGACAATCAGCGTCATAGATATCGCCCAGGAACCAGGCCAGTGGGCCACTGCTGCCCATGTCGTTTGCCTGCGTCACCAGATCGGACAGTCCCCAGAATGGAATCGCGGCCTGGATGTCGTATCCGCCCGGTGGTGGGGCCAGTGGCTCGAAGACCTCGATCCCGGAACTGGTCGAGAGCAACATGGTGAGGTGACCGCCAGCAGACGGCCCGGTCGAGATCACCGTTGGGGACAATCCCAACTCGCTGCCGACTGTTCGGATCCACTTGACGATGGCCTTGACGTCATGAACCGCTTGGGGATAGGAGGAGAACTCGGGTGAGGATCGCGTGTAGTTTCCGGACACGACTCCATAGCCCGCGTCAGCGAGGGCCGTCAGGAAATCGGGTGAATCCGTCTTGTCCCCGGCGTACCACGCGCCGCCATGAATGAACAGGATCGTGGGCACGCCCGGCTGCAGACCATCGTCTGGTCGATACACATCCAGGACGGCCGAGGTACTGCCTGGCGATTCGTACGGAAGATCTGATTGAAGGTCGGCGGCGAAGAGGTAAGTCGTCGTTGCGAGCGACACGAATGCCAGCGAGATGGGGCCGGTGACCACCATGGGCCATCAGGCGTCCATGAGCTTGGCCAGTGCCGTCTTGAGCGTGTCGAAGAGGACGGGTTTGCGAATCAGCGGCCGGCTTCCGAACTCATCGGACTTGATGGAGACGTTTTCGAATCCCGTGATGAACAGGAACGGGACCGAGAGCTCGGAGAGCTTCCGGGCAATGGGGATCGAGTCTTCCCGCCCGAGATTGACATCCAGCACGGCCCCCCCGGGCGTCGTGTTCGTGATCAGCTTCAAGGCGGCCGAGACGGATGGGGCCGGTCCAAGCACGTTGTAGCCGAGCCGTTCCAGATCCTGCTTGAGCTGCATTCCGATCAGGAAGGTGTCCTCGACAACAAGCAGGCTATGTTCCTTCGTATCCAGCATAGAGACGATTCACCCCTCGGCAGACAGGCATCAATCCCGGTCAGTCAGGTGCCGAGAACTCCGCCATCGGCATGGTCGCATGATAGCGGAGGCCGCTGGGATCAAATGTCAAGGAAACGGAACCGGACATCTCATAGGGAATCAGGGATTCCAGCAAGCGGGTACCGAATCCCGGGGTCGGATTTGAGGTCGGTGCCGTGCCGCCCGATTCCGTCCAGGTCCAGGACAGGGCGGGTTCGCCCTCGTCGTCCTCGGTCTCGGACCACTGGATCGAGATGAGGCCTCCTTCGGAGATGAGGGCCCCGTACTTTCGTGCATTGGTAGCCAGTTCATTGCACACGATCGTCAGGCACATGGCGGCCCGGGGGCGGACGAAGATCTCGGCCCCGGTCAGCTCCAACTGCGTTTCGGACGAGAGGTACGGTCGGCAACATTCGGCAATGAGCTCACGCATGTACAGGCCGACCTGTCCTCGCTTCCCGAGCAGTTCATGAACGCCCGAAAGACACGTGACCTGTCCCACCAGTTCGTTGACGATCGATTGATCCTCCGTGGCCCGGTCAGCCGTCTGTCGGCAGAGGGCGACGATCTGCGCCAGCATGTTCTTGACACGATGATCGAGTTCGCGTTGCAGCAGCAATTCCCGATCGCGGGACTGCTCCAGGTTCTCGGTCATCTCGTTGATGGCGCTACCGAGCATGACGTATTCGTTCGCGGTGCCCAGTGCCACTCTCGTATCAAGCTTGCCCTGGCCGACGTCGCGGACGGCCGAGACCAGGCGGATCAGCGGGGTGAGCAGCCATCGCGTGCCGCCGGCCGCCAGGAGCACGACCGCAATGACGACGATGATGCTCAGGATGAGGCTCTTCTGGAACTGCGATTCGATATCGGCCAGGAAATCGGACTCCGGGACGATCGTGGCCAATCGCCAGTCAAGACCGACATCGGTTCCAGCCGTGGTGATCTGCAGGAAGTGATCTTCACCATTCAACTGGATCGACGCGGTGGCGATTTCGCCGGGGACGAGATTACCGAGCGGCTCAGCGATGCTGGCGATCATGGGGTCGATGGACTCGGCGACCTGGAACAGCGTGCCATCGTCCGAGGCGATGCGGGTGTCCCGCGATGCGGCGAGGAGTGTGCCGTCACGAGCGGCGAGGATGGCGACCCCGGTCTTTCCGATCTCGATGGTGCGAAGGAACCCGGAGAGATCATCAAGCGTGAAGTCGGCATCCACCACGCCCAGCAGTGAACCGTCGTCCAGGTAGAGGGGGATGCCATACGAGATGCCAACGGTGGCGACCTCGCTGTCCGCAGCGCCGGCCCAGATGTAGGGTGGACTCCATGCCGGCTGGCCGGCGGCCCGGGGGGTGAGGTACCACGGTCTCGTATGCAGGTCGTAGTCGAACTGGTTGGTGGGTTCGGAGTCGATGTTGCCCTCCTCATCGATCCGCCATTCGAACATGGTGGGGATCGACGGGTCCGACTTGAGATCCCAGTAGATCGACCCATCCGTATATCTTGCGACCCATGCGCTCCGTCCGTCCTCGCTGCCCCAGGTCACGGCGCTGAGCATGTCGAAGCTGGACAGTTCCTGGTAGAGCGTCGGACGCCAGTCTTCCAGGGCGTTTGGATCGAGGACCCCGCTGACGACCAGGTGTTGGTTGATCTGGCACACCCTCGGAAGAATGGAAACCATGTCATCGATCTTCAGTGCGACCAGTTCATGGATCGCCTTGATCTTGTCCTCGACGAGGTCGCTGACGATGCGGGTCGACTGGCGGCTCCACATGACCGACAACCAGACGCCGAGGGCCAGCACGGGAATGCCGACCAGGAGCGGAGCCGTGATGTTGATCGGGAGCCGGGACTTCATCGAAGGGGAAGTCTAACGGAAGGCCATCGCGGGCCAAACCCGGGGCCACCTGGAAACAGTGGCCAGTTGTCGGCAGCGATCGCCAGACGTACAACCCCGCCGGTCGGCCGACCGGCGGGGTTGCCATTCCTCGCTCTCCAGGGCAGAGAAGTTGAATTGGAGCCCGGTGGACCTCAGGGGTCGATCCGGTGGTGTGTCATGGGCAGATGCAGTCGCCACCATCGCAGTTGAACGCATCGCAGTTCAGGAACACGGGGAGGCCATCGTGTGTGAAGGAACCGTCATCGCAGACACCATCACCTACCCACGCGGCGGGCACGCAATGGCCGTTGCAGTCCGGGATCTCGCCGACGGCACATCCGGTGATCACTTCATGGGTGCAGGTTCCGAACAGGCAGTAGTCGAGGGTCCCTGGGTCACCATCGTCACAGGCGTTGGCATCCGTGCAGGAGAAGCATGGTCCCCAGGCGCCCAACAGAACCAGCACGTCATTGACATCGGTCTGGCCATCGCCGGTGATATCCGATTCACAGTCATCGGAACACGGGCCATAGGCATCAAGCAACGCCAGAACGTCATTGGCTCCGACGGCGAGGCTGCCATCAATGTCAGCCGGGCATGGATCGTGAAGGCCGGTATTGGCATAGTCGGACCGGAGGTTGTCGGTCGTTGATCGCATGCGTTCGTACTGCCCGGGTGTGAACTCGGAGATGCAGGGGGGGACCGAGTACGACATGAAGTTGGTCGTGCTGGGGTCGTACAGCGGATCGCCAGGGCAGGGTCCGCTCCGGTTGCAGAATGAGCCTGGCTTGCGGTTGCACGTGATGGGGTCGACGCATGTCGTGAACTGCAGGCCGAAACTGGCGGGCGTGTCACACAGCAGATCGCCCGTGTTCAGGCAGTTCGTTCGGGCGACGCACTCGACACCAGTAGCCGTTTCAAAGGTATGGAACAGGTCGAACCAATGACCGACCTCGTGTGCAAAGACGCCTCGAACATCGGTATAGCCCAGGCAACTGCTCTGCATCACGATGGTGTCCAGGGTTGAGAAGGTGAAGCTCGAGCGACCACAGAGCCCACCGCCTTCCAGCGACGGGGCCCAGTAGATGTTCAACGCGTTGGGCAGTCGTCGCATCGACCGGAGTTCATTGGCGTCGGGGACATCGTCCCACCAGACATCGTTCACGATTCGGTCCACCAGTGGGTGGGCGGCAAAGGAGATGTTCACCGTCTCCCACTGGTCATTGAGGTAGTCGATCATCAGTTGCAATTCATCGTCTTCGATGGCGCGTCGGCCATCAGTCGTCTCCAGGACATGCCAGGCGACGGAAATGACAACGGGTTGAACGGGTCCCGCTCGCATGCTGTAGGCACCGGCATCCTGGCGATTGCGAGCCAGCCTGGCTTCGGCCGGTGTCAGGTCGGAATCGCAGATGTTCTGTGCCAGGCCCATGCTGGCGGTGGTGCAGATGATGGTGGTGGTGAGTGAGATCATGTGCATGAAAAGGAGCCTCCTGATTGCCGGAAAGACCTTCGTGGGTCTCCTGCGATTTCATGCAACGATTTCAAGATTGTTGCGAAAGTAATCGTTGGCCGATCCCCGCGTCCGGAAGGTCCGGAAAACAGGTTGATCGTGCCCTCGGTGCATGGAAGAGAGGTGTCGCCTTGGATGTTCAATCAAGGGCGGCGCTATCCCATGCGCATTGCCGGCGACGTTCGGGCATCAACTGTTTGGAGATCACGTGACGCTGGTGTCCTGACGTGATCTGCCGATCACAGCCACGGCGGCAACGATGTGAACGTGCGACTGCCGTGCCTCACGGTGACCCGAAGATCGTCTCGGCTCGGCGAAGGAGCCCTTCCCGCAGCATGTCCACCTGGGTGGCGCGCGCCTTGACTCTCTCGTAGACGGCTCGAGCAGCGGACAACTCACCGGATTCGGCGGCCACCATGGCCTGGATGAGCCGGACAGCGGCGAGGTCCGCCTTCAACTCCGTGGCCCGTTGCAGCACGGGCATGATGTCAGCGCCACGGCCATCGGCCATCATGGCAACGGCGAGCATCAGGGTGGCATCGGCGGAGGAGGGATACGCACGGTAGAAGGCGGCTGCTCGTGCGAGCGCTTCCTGTGTTCGGAGTTCCAGGCCCGGCCAGGGAAGGGCCTCGGTGATGATGGCCACGCGAAGCAACTGTGGAGACATGCTTGATCGTCTCAGTGCCTGTTGCCAGGCCCGACTGGCTTCGGTCCGATTCCCGGCTTTCCAATGGGCCAGGCCCAGGTTGTACCCGGTGGACGGGTCACCGGGCGAGAGGGACTCGGCCCGGGCAAAGGCCTCGGCGGCCGCTGCGAATGTTCCATCGGCGGCCAGGAACGAACCCAGCCGGGCCTGCGCCGCGGGATCGAGCGGCCGGAGGCGGGCCGCTTCACGTGCGGCCGCGATGGCCTTGTCGAGTTGACCCTGCTGGCGGTGTATCGCCGCCAGGCTGGACCAGGCGGCGAACGCCTCGGGAGTGGACTCGACAACCGCTTCCAGTCGAACGCGGGCGTCATCGAGATTGCCTTCGTTGACGTCGATGGCCGCCAGGTTGATGTGAGCGGTGGTGGCCCAGGGGGCATCACGGACCAGGGACTCCAGGCCAGCACGGGCCTTGGCCTGATCACCGGAAGCGTCGTAGCCCTGCGCCAGCAGCAATCGCGGCGTGACGGCCGTTTCGCCCTCCAGCAGGGTCGCGAGTTGTTCCACGTTGCGGGGGCGGTTGGAGAGGACTTCGCCGAGGAGCGGGTAGGTCGCCGCCCGCGGATCATCGCGATAGCGATCCGGATCCTGCAGCCGAGCCTCGGCATGAGCGGGGGGCGGCCCATCCTCGGTTGGATGCGGGGGAATCTCGCCGGGCTTCTGAATGCGGTGATCCGTCACGGCCGAGTGAATCGCATCGTGAGGCACACGGTGTGGCATGTGACAGGATGCACAGTCCTGCGCTTCGGCGATGGGGATCTGCATCACGTCTTCGACCCGGCAGGCCTCGGGCTCATGGCACGACAGGCAGGTCGTCAGCGTGCGGGCTCGCATCTCGGCGGGCGAGAGCTTGTGATGCGCATCGTGACAACTGAGGCAACTGATGCGGCCTCCGTGTTCGACGCAGGCACTGCGGGCAAGTTGGTACCCGTGGTGGTTGATCTCGAACTCGGACTCTTCCGGATCCTCGGGAACGAAGTCCACGTGAGCGAGGTAGGTCTCCAGGGCCTCGCCCGGTCGGTAGGAGTACACGCCACGCTCGAAGGGTCGGACGATGGACCCCAGGCGGCTGCTGGGTTGCATGTGGCACTGGAGGCACATGTCATCGGCGAGTTCGGGAGACAGGTCCGTCGGATTCAGGATCGCGGCCGCGATCTCCTCGTCCGTGGCATCGGCGGAGTAGGCGAGGTTGACATGCGCTTCACCGGGGCCATGACATCGCTGGCAGCCGATGCCCAGCGGGAGTTCCTCGGGGAACGTGATCGGCCGTCCGAGTCGATCATCTCCGACGGGAACGTCCGGGTAGGCGGTGTGGCAGAAGATGCAGCCTCGGCCGACCTGTCGGTTGAATCGCTGGTGGTACGGGTAGTCGTACCCCGGGGACATCCGCCAGCCCTTGTCGGCATACCAGGTGACCGGGAGTTCCCAGAGTTCACCCGATGGCGAACGGTGGAGATAGGTTCGGGCGTGGTTGCCGCTGCCTACCGCCCAGTGGGCTTCAACCTCCACCTCGTTGATGGGCTGTTCGGCACCATCCAATTCGTACTGCTTCATCCACATCCGCCCGTCGTCATCCAGTCGCATGCGGTAGTGCAGATTGGAAGCGGGGTGGTGGTAGTAGCCACCTTCTTCGCTGAAGTCCTCGATGGCGTTGTCCGGTCCCGGGACCCAGAAGGACCGTCCCATGCCGTGGTGCGCGAACGTGCCGGCGATATCGGCGTGGCAGTTGGTGCACCGCGCGTCGTTCACGTATCCGTCCGTGACCAGGTCCGGTGAGAATCCTCCAGCGAGCATGGCCAGGAGTACCAGCATTGCCTGAGTGTATCGGTCGAATGCTGCCAATTGCCGTCGAAACCACGGCTTGGCGTTCCTTCCGGCCAGCCGAGGCAGCGGCCAATCACTGGATTCGCGTATCATCCGCCCGTGACAAGGAGAGTCGGATGACCATGAAAAGCAGCCTCACGCTGGCCGTCCTGTTCCTGGCCGTGTTGGTGGTCGGTGGATGTGCCTCCACCGACTCGAACAGTGGTTCGAATGCCGGCCGGCAGGTCCAGGAGTACACCGTGACCGTCGGGCAGACGGTCCGCGTCACCCTCGTCAGCAATCGTACGACGGGGTTCGAATGGGCCTTGAGCTCGGCCGCCAGCAGGGGCCTGAACCACATCTCGATCACCGAGAGTGGCTATGCGGACACCTCCACGGAGAAGGACGTCATGGGGGCACCGGGCCGGCAGTGGTGGATCGTCCGGGGGGTATCCGTGGGGACCGCGAGGCTCCACCTGGACTATCGGCGTTCCTGGGAGACCGACACAGCCCCGGCTGAGCAGGCGGTCGTCACGATCAACGTCACCAAGTAGGCCCAGGGGGCTGTTTCCGGGCCCTCTACGGCTATACTGGGGCATGGAAACCGCGAGCCCATCACTCCCCACTTCACCGGATATTGAAACCGTGACCTCTTCATCAACGCCATCCACACAGCAACGCGACAGCGAGCAGGTGCCGATTCCCGGCCCCGACGTCCTGCTGAAGTGGCTTCGGGACATGATGCTCATTCGTGAGTTCGAGGTCCGGGCCATGCAGGCTTACCAGAACAAGCTCGCCGGTGGCTTCCTCCATGTCTACAACGGGCAGGAGGCGGTTGCGGTGGGCACGATCGCCGCCCTCAAGTCGGACGACCCCGTGATCACGGCCTATCGAGACCACGGTCATGCCCTGGCTCGCGGCCTGGACCCGAAGGTCGGCATGGCGGAACTCTTCGGCCGCATCGGCGGATGCGCCAAGGGCAAGGGCGGGTCGATGCACTTTTTCGACGCGCCGAACCACATGTATGGCGGCCACGGGATCGTGGGTGCCCAGACCCCGCTGGGGGCGGGCCTGGCCTTCGCGACCAAGTACGAGGACGAGGTCATCCGCAAGCGTCCCAACTCCCGCGTGACACTGTGTTTCCTGGGCGACGGAGCCTTGAACCAGGGGGCCTTCCACGAGGCCGCCAACCTCGCCAAGGTGATGGACATCCCGGTGATCTTCATCGTGGAAAACAACCAGTACGCCATGGGCACCTCGATCGAACGATGTACGTCGGCCGCCGGCAACCTGGTTCACAAGGCCGTGGCCTACGACATGGACGCCATCACGGTCGACGGGATGGACGTGATCAAGACCTATCGCGACATGAAGGCACTTGTTGACGACATCCGCGAGACCCCGCGTCCCGCCTTCGTGGACATGCACTGCTACCGCTTCAAGGGTCACTCCATGTCCGATCCTCGCAAGTACCGCACTCACGAGGAAGAGCAGGAGAACGAGTCGAATGATCCCATCGATGGGCTCTCGAAGTTCCTGGTCAAGACCGGCGTGCTCGAAGAGGCGGCGATCAAGACCATGAGCAAGGAAGTCCGGACGGAGATCCGGGCGGCCGTGAAGTGGGCCGAGGCATCGCCCGAGCCGGATATCTCCGAGCTGTACCACGACGTCTACGTCGACACGTGGGGCCCCTACACCGGGACCTCGCTGCCGGAGTTCATGCGAGATTCGTCCAAGGAGAAGTCCTGATGTCGCGGACGATTGAATTTCGAGACGCTCTGCGTGAGGCGATGTCGGACGAGATGCGGAAGGACCCCAAGGTCTTCCTCATCGGTGAAGAAGTTGCCCAGTACGACGGCGCCTACAAGGTCAGCCGAGGCATGCTTGATGAATTCGGCCCGAGTCGGATCATCGATACCCCGATCTCCGAGACTGGTTTCGCCGGGCTGGGCATCGGGGCGGCCATGATGGGACTTCGTCCCATCGTCGAGTTCATGAGCTGGTCGTTCAGTCTCGTCGCCGCTGACCAGATCCTGAACAACGCCCCAAAGATGCTCTACATGAGCGGCGGCCAGTTCCAGGTCCCGATCGTCTTCCGTGGGAATGATGGCGCCGGTGGCCAGTTGGGCTCGACGCACTCCTGGTGCGTCGAATCACTCTACGCCAACGTCCCGGGTCTCAAGATCGTCATCCCGTCGGATCCGTATGACGCCAAGGGGCTGCTGACGGCGGCCATCCGGGATCCGGACCCGGTGTTCTGCCTGGAGTCGGAGCGAATGCTCTCCATGACGGGGGAGGTCCCCGAGGAAGCCTACGAGCTGCCGATCGGCAAGGCCGTGATTCGTCGACCGGGAACGGACTGCACGGTGGTCAGCTTCGGTCGCCCGGTTCACTTCTGCATGGCGGCCGCCGAGATCCTGGCCAAGGAAGGTATCGACATCGAGGTCATCGATGGCCGGTCCGTCAAGCCACTGGATATAGACACGATCGCGGAGTCCGTCCGGCGAACCAACAGCTGCGTGGTGGTGGACCAGTCCTGGTCATTTGCTTCCGTGGGATCCGAGGTCGCCGCCGAGGTTCACCGGGTGTGCTTCGATGACCTGGACAACCATGTCCACCGCGTTCACAGCGATGATGTCCCGGCACCCTATGCGCACAACCTGGAAGCAGAGATGCTGCCCAACGAGCGGAAGATCTGTGAAGCCGTTCGAAGCGTGACGTACAACGCCTGAGGAAGACGCCTCCCATGCCCATCGATATCACGATGCCTCGACTCTCTGACACCATGGAGAAGGGGACGATCATCAAGTGGCATGTCGCTGCCGGTGACGAGGTCACCGCGGGTGACGTGCTGGCCGACGTGGAAACGGACAAGGCCACGATGGAAATGCAGTCCTTCGATGACGGCACCGTGGAGCAGATCTCGGTGGCGGAAGGAGAAGCGGTCGACGTCGGCACGGTCGTCGCGATCCTGTTGGAAGAGGACGAGGAGCCGGGAAGCCAGCCGGAAACACCGTCGTCTCCTGCAGCGGCCCCGAGCCAACCCGTCGAGGCAGCCCCGGCAGCAGCTGATCCAGCGCCGGCGGCAGCACCTGCAGCGGCCGTGCAGACACGGTCGGGCCACCTCCGAATCACGCCGGTCGCCCGTCGACTGGCCGAGGAACACGGTGTCGATCCGTCAACGCTGGTGGGCTCGGGACCGGCGGGTCGAATCGTCAAGCGAGATGTCCTGGCCGCGGTCGGTGCTGGCGCCGAGACGCGTTCATCCGTTCCGCCCTCGGCGGCACCCGCCCCAATGACGCCCACGTCCGCAACGACTTCGGCACCTGCTTCCGTACCGGCACCGCAGGTGATCCAGGCGACGCCGGTTTCCGAGGACCAGTCCCAACTCCAGGTCATCGCCGTTCCCGGTGCGTTGCAGTCGTTCGAGCAGCCACTCACCGGCATGCGACAGACCATCGCGGCTCGATTGGTCGAGTCCTCACAGACGATTCCCCATTACCAGGTCAGCATGGCGCTGGATGTCGAGCCGTTGCTGGCCCTGCGCAAGTCGCTGAACGAGCAACTGGCCGGGACGGGGTCGAAGATCAGTGTGAATGACCTCCTGGTGCGGGCCTGCGCGTTGGCGATGTATGCCAACCCGTTGATGAATGCCTCCTGGGGCGGCGAGTCGATCGTCTATCACGGGGCGGTCAACATCGGCGTCGCCGTGGCCCTCCCTGATGAACGTGGTGGAGGCCTGGTCGTGGCGACGATCCGGGATGCGGACCGCAAGAGCATTCGCGTGATTTCGGCTGAAACGAGGGCCCTGTCGGAAAAGGCACGGACCCGCGGTCTGACGGTCGAGGAGATGGCGGATTCCACGTTCACCATCTCGAACCTGGGGATGTTCGGCATCACGGACTTCACCGCCATCATCAATCCACCCAATAGCGCCATCCTCGCGGTCGGCTCCGCCCTGGAGAAGCCCGTGGTGCGGAACGGCGAACTGGTCGTGGGACATGAGATGACCGTGACCTTGAGCAATGATCACCGGGTCGTGGATGGCGCCACAGCCGCCAAGTACCTCGTCTCCCTGCGGGAGATCATCGAGAACCCGGCGCAGATCCTGGTCTAGGCACCGTTCTGGTCAATTGGTTCCGGAGAGCCGTCGCACGGTCATCATGAACGTGCGGGTCATCGACCGGTGCATCGCCCAGGCGATCAGGACGTAGATCAGGCCGCTGATGAGTCCGCCGATCACGAGCATGGTGCGGACGGTCTGTCCTGAACTGTCACTTCGCCAACTGTCCCGGAACCACTCCACGGGATCGCCGATCGTCAGGATGATGTTGCCTGGACTCAGCGTGGTCATGAGCACACCGAAGACCGGGATGTTGTGTCCAGCGGCCAGCGCACAGGTGCCCAGCAGACCGATGAACACGAGGATGATGATCACGGCGGCAACGATGGATCCGATCGTGCCCTTGGATCGGATCGACCAGTGCAGGCCGACCATGACGCAGAACGCGATGAACGGGATGAAGACCAGTGCGAAACCGAGGCTGGCACTGGGCATGACCAGCGGGGTCTCCACCACCTGGCCGGTGGACATGGTCCTTGTTTGTGGTGCCGGATCGAACAGCATCACATAGGCCGCGATGATCAACATGCTGATCACCGGCAGCAGGATCATCGGCAGGAGGTAGCGGACCAGTCCACGGTGCTTGCCCGCCAGGTAGGGACCGGGTTGGATGGGCGTCGTGAGAATCAGGTCGAGCGAACCGTCCTCCCGTTCCCGGCTGACGGCCGTGGCACTGAGATTGATGGCGGTCAGCACGATGATGATGGTCTCGGCGAACAGCAGGGCGATGATGAGGCTGCGGGTCTGGGAAGTCCCCGCGTTGATCATTGCCTGCGGCGAGTTGTCCACCAGGGCGGATGAGTGGACGGCCAGGATGACGATCAGCACAGCCAGTCCGACTGCCAGGAAGCCCCATCGGGCGAGAATGCTGCCGACGGATCGACGCTGGTGGGATTCTCGCCAGGCCACGGGATTGTGGCCGACGCCCCGGGCCGCCCGCTCGGTCGCGAGTTTCGGGGCGATTCGGAAGATCTTGTGAAGCAGTGAGCCGCCACTGGCCCGGATGGCCAGGATGCGGACCCGGAGGGTGGAGTAGACGATCAGGACCAGGGAGATGACCACGCAGAGCCAGTTGAAACTGGAGATCGGGTTCCCCATCCACTGGCGGCTCCACCAGGATTCCGACCATTCCCCGGTGACCACGTACGTGCTTGGGCTCAACAAGGCCTGGATGGCCAGGAAGGGATTCAGCGGGGTGAGCCAGGTGGTCGAGTAGGCGGCGACGCCCGCTGTGGACGGGACCGCCATGCGAAGGTTGGCATCGAGAATGAACGTCGCGGTCAGGTACAGGACCACCACGACGTAGAACACGAAGACGGCACGTCGTCCGCCCCGGCGGTCAACGCTGAGCGTGACGGCAATGGCTGCAACGACGAGGGCCGACATGGCCGCGATGACATAGCTGGCAATGATGGTCCGACCCGGGACGCCTCCGAACATCTGGAGAAGGGCAAAGAGCGGCAAACTCGACAGGAGCAACGCCAGGACGAAGAAGTAGCGGCCGAAGAGATTGCCCAGCACGATCTGCAGCGAGTTCAAGGGTGTCGTGAGCAGGATGTCCCAGGTCTTCGGGCTGGACTCGTGAACGATGGCACCGGCCATGAAGACGGGTGTCAGCAGGCAGATCAGGAGGACCTGCACGTAGGACGTGATCTGGAAGATCGAGGCACTGCTGGCCGCCAGGGCACGCATCGACATGCTCGCTCCACCGAGGCTGGCCAGCAGGATGAAGAGCATCACGCCGATCATCACCGCCAGGTAGGCCCCGCGGATCACCAGGTGCCGCCACCGCCTTGAGCCGCCGGCGACGAGCCGGAGGCAGATGGGGTTGGTCGGGAGCAGCCTCAGAAGCCAGTTCAGGAGGGCGGGCATCGATGGGTCCTTCGGACGTGACGCTCCCGGAAACAGATCCTTGACATGGGGAGCAGGGGGGCAGGATAATCAAATCGTACTTTCGGGTGCTCCGAGGGCGGGATGGAACCGCCAAACGGGGCATCCATGCATAACCGGTCGACCCGTAACGGGTTGGGCCGCTCGGACCGGCATTTGCCGGCGGTACACCTGATCGGGCCCGGACGAACCGATGGCCCCAGGTGACCGATAGATTCAGGTAGCTCCTTTGATTGCGTGGCGACTGGCTCGCCGACACGATTCATCGAGATCCAGGTTCGAACGACCGTTCGGGCCCTTACCGGCAGGAGACGGCGACAACAGGGCAGGGAAGCACGACCGGTACTCGCCGGCAGGACCCACGCCCCATCACCAGGACATCGTGATCCGGCCGAAGGCTCTCATGGAGCCAAGGACCGCGTTCACGCCAGCCTGATCAGGCCCGTCAGATGGACGGGTGCCTCGCCCCTCCCGCGATCGACCGAGTGGAACCACCTCCTTTACGAGCACGCCCGGGCTCGCCTGCCGCTTGGCGCGAGTGAAGGGAGATTGCCGTGGAACCGCTTCCCGCCGCATTCCTGGCCGACATCACCAGCATCGAGGGCGCGATCGTCGGCGTCGTTGGCCTGGTGATCGGTGGTGTCATCGGCGCCTTCCTGCTGCGGTCGATGACTGGTGGTTCGATCCGGACTGCTCGCCGCGAGGCGGAGAGCATGAAGCAGGCGGCGACCACCGAGGCCGAGTCGATCCGACACAAGGCGGAACTGGATGCCGAGCGGCACGTCCGCGAGCGGCGAGAAGCGCTTGAGAAGGAACTGGGTGAACTCAAGGCGGCGGTCAAGAAGGACCAGGACCGGCTCGATCGACGCGAAGACAGCCTGGAGAAGAAGAACCAGCAGGCCGACAAGCGGCAGTCCTCCCAGGATCGACGCGCCGGCGAACAGGACAAGCGGGAATCCCAGTTGGATGACCGCTCGGGTGCGCTGGATGCCCGCGAGGAGGACATCACCAAGCGGCTGGCCGAGGTCTCGAACATGAGCATCGACGAGGCTCGCGAGATCCTCCTCCAGCGGGTCCAGGAACAGAGCGAACATGATGCGGCGGCCCTTCGGAGAGAGATCCTGGAGAAGGCCGAGCAATCCGCCCGTGGGGAGAGCCGTGAGATCACCCTGATGGCCATCCAGCGGTTCGCCGCCGAGCACGTGGCGGATTCGACCGTGCGGGCCGTCAAGATTCCCTCGGATGATCTCAAGGGACGAGTCATCGGCCGCGAAGGCCGCAACATCCGGGCGCTCGAGCGGGCGACCGGCGTGGACGTGATGGTTGATGACACCCCTGGCGTGATCGCGGTGTCCTGCTTCGATCCCATTCGCCGGGCCATTGCCGGCGAGGCCTTGCAGAAGCTCGTCAGTGACGGCCGAGTGCATCCCACCCGGATCGAGGAAGTGGTGGCATCGGTCCGCAAGGACATGCTGGAACGTATCGTGGCCATGGGGAACGAGGCGGCCCTGGAAGCCAACATCCGAAGCCTGCACCCCAAGGTCATCGAGGCGATGGGCAAGCTGCACTTCCGGACCAGCTTCGGGCAGAACGTCCTGCGGCACTCCATCGAGGTGGCGTTCCTCAGCCAGATCATTGCGGACCAACTCGGTCTTGACGGCGAACTGGCTCGACGCTGTGGGTTCCTGCATGACATCGGCAAGGCAATGGACCACGAGATGGAGGGTGGACACCCCGCCATCGGCATGGAGTTCGCCAAGAAGTACGGCGAGAAATCGGAAGCCGTGCTCAATGCCATCGGCGGCCACCATTCGGATATCCCCTCGACCACTCCATACACGCCCATCGTGATGGCGGCAGATGCCGTTTCAGGCGCCCGTCCGGGGGCTCGCCGCGAGTCCATGGAGATGTATGTCCAGCGACTGCAGCAGCTGGAGGACATCGCGACCGAGAACGAGTCTGTCTCGGAGGCCTTCGCCATCCAGGCAGGACGCGAAGTGCGGGTCATCGTCGATGCCAACCGGGCGGATGATGACGACGCCTTCCATATCGCCGAGAAGATCGCCAAGCGGGTCGAGGAGGAAATGACCTTCCCGGGCGAAATCAAGGTGACCGTGCTGCGGGAAACCCGTGCCGAGGCGACTGCACGCTGATTCATCCTCGGGGCCGGGGGGGGTGGTATCCTGTAGGACTTCCCCGGTCATGGGGAGCTTCCTGGAGGACTGACCATGCCGATCAAGGCAACTGATGTGAAGAGAGGCCAGGCCCTGATCTATGACGGGCAGTTGAACGTCATCATCGGGACCGAGCACGTCAAGCCCGGCAAGGGGCCGGCCTATGTCCAGGCCAAGATGAAGAATGTCGAGACCGGGACCATCAAGGTCAACCGGTTCAATTCCTCGGACAAGCTCGAGGACGTCAGCATCGATCGGCGCCAGATGCAGTATCTCTATGACGGCAGCGGACAGGGCAACGGCCCGTTCGTCTTCATGGATGGTGAGACCTTCGACCAGGTCGAGATCGGTTCGGACTCCATTCCCCAGGAGCAGAGCCAGTGGCTCAAGGAGAATCTCGAGGTCCTGGTCATGATGTATGACGGTCGTTGCCTTGGCGTGGATCTGCCTCCGTCAGTGGAACTGGCCGTGACCGACACGATCGCCCAGCCCAAGGGCGCCACCGCGACCAACCAGTTGAAGGAGGCGACGGTGGAGACCGGCGCCCGCGTTCGCGTGCCACCCTTCATCGAGGTCGGCCAGGTGGTCAAGATCAACACGGAGAACGGCGACTACATGGGCAAGGCGTGATCGCCCGGCTCAGCACTCGTCGAACAATGCCAGCAACTGCTCGTTGGTGAGCACCTCGGGACGCCAGGTGGGATCGATCCCGTCGGGCCACGTGCGATCGCGTCCGAAGATGCGGCCCAGTTGCTTGCGGCGTGAGGAGAACAGTGTCGTGACGAAGGTCGCGAAGCGATCGCGGTCCACGGGCGAACTGACGGTCAGCGGCTCGATGGAGATCATGGCACTGGTGACCTTGGGTTGCGGCCAGAAACAGCTCGGGGGGACGTCGCCGATCCGTTCGATGCGGCCGAAGACCGATGCGATGATGCCCAGCGGCCCCCGTTCGCGGGTGCCCGGGGCGGCCACGAGACGGTCGGCGACTTCCCGTTGGATGGTGACGTGCTGGCCCTGGCAGTTCGGGTGATGAAGCAGCAGTTCGATCATCAGGGGGCTGGCCGCCTGGTAGGGCAGGTTGGCTACCAGGGTCCACGGTGAATCGCCCAACGCCTCTACCACGGCATCGGCCAGTCGCCGGTGTCGACCCAGGCAGTCTCCCCGGACCAGGGTGATGCGATCACCGAGTCGATCCGCCACCAGGTCGGCCAGGCCTTCGTCGAGTTCGCAGGCCACGACTTCCGCACCAGCGTCGAGAAGCGCCTCGGTGAGCGTGCCGGTTCCGGGACCGACCTCCAGCACGCGGTCACCCGGGGACAGGTTGGCGGCTGCGATCAGCCGTCGAACGTGATTCTGATCATGCAGGAAGTTCTGGCCGAGCCGTTTCCGCGGCGCCAGCCCGCTGGCCTCCAGGAGCGATCGGATCTCGGAGAGCGTCTGCATCCGCTGGGGTCCTCTCAGCCCTTGACGACCCGGCCCCACAGCGGAGCGAGCCCCGTGCGAACCCCTGGGTCAATCGCGTCGACATCGGTCCAGATCGCGTTGTTCAGCGCCGTATGGGCCGGGGATGGACTCCGCTCGAGGATCTCCGTGTTCCGCAGGGCGCGTGAGACCATCGCAATGGCTGACGAGGTCGCTTGTTCCAGGTTGCCGATGATCGTCTCCAGCAGGGTCGAATCCGTGTTGCCGGGTTTCCAGCAATCGTCGTCGGTCGGCAGGGCGATGAGGGCATAGGCCATCTCGGCCTCGCGGGCGAGGCGGCACTCGGGCATGGCGGTCATGCCGACCACATCTCCACCCATGCGCCGATGGAACTGGGCCTCGGCCCGGGTCGAGAAGGACGGTCCCTCGATGCAGATGTAGGTGCCGTGATCGTGGACGCTGGAGGGAATCGACGCGGCGGACTCCCGCAGCCAGGCTCGCATCGTCGGACAGAAGGGGTCGGCCATCTCCACGTGGACGGCAGCGCCGACCTCGGGCATCGCGTAGAAGGACCGATGCCGCAGGACCGTCCGATCGATCACCTGGTCGCAGAGCACCAGCTCGCCGGGTCGGATCTTCTTCTGAAGTGAGCCACAGGCACCCGAGGCAATGACGTGGGTGCATCCGGCCATCTTGAGGGCGAAGATGTTGGCCTGGTAGGGAACGTTGGTGGGACTGAACTGGTGGTGCTTGCCATGGCGTTGCAGCAGGGCGATGGCGGTGCCGTCGATCTCACCCATGACGATCGGAGCGGCAGGGTGCCCGAAGGGGGTCTTGGGATTGATTTCCGCACGCTGACCGGGGTCCAGTTGTTCCTCCAGGACGCTGCCGAGCCCGGTTCCCCCGATGATGCCGATACGGATCATGTCGAGTGGCCTCAGAAGTTGACTTCACCCAGCGAGGCCCCGAATCGGGTCTCGCCGCGGATCGAGTCGTAGTCGACGAAGATGCTCAGGTCGAAGTCCGGGAACGCGCGAGTAATGTCGGCCCGGATCGACTGGAACTTGTCCTCGAAGAAGTCGTACTGGGGCAGTACGGCGATCATGTAGGTATCCGAGAGCTCGTAGTTGGCGCCCAGCGAGAGGATCTTGCTCTCGCCCGCTTCAACGAAGCGGTACTCGATGAACGTGCTGAAGCGGGGTGTGTGGTTGATCTCCATGCCAACGGAGGCCCGCGAGAAGCCCCCGAGATCGAAGTCAACCGTTCCCTGGCTCAGGAAGGCCAGCGAGTCACTGAGTTGCCACTCCACCGAGCTGTGGAAGAAGTTGCCCAACTGGGAATAGGCGGGCTGCCAGTCATACCACTGGGTGTAGGGATACCGCTCGGTTCGATCGCTGGTGCTGAAGACCACGTTGGTGTCCACGGTCAGCCAGTTCACCGCGTACCAGCGGCCCGGTCCGCCGCGATGCGTCTGCAGGGTATTGGTCATACCCACCCGGACGGCACCACCGGTGTTCATGCCATCCACGACGGGGTCGTAGTTGGGAAAGTCCTCCGGTTCGTAGTTGGCGACGCCGTACCAGACGACGGCGTAGGGCTCCATCAGGTGTCGCATCCGGTGCAGGCCGAGGAAGTCGCTTTCGACGTCGTTGTAGACCCGTTGGAACTGGGTATCCAACTTGACGCCGCCACTGCCGTAGAGGCGGAGTTGATCGCTGTCATCCGGCAGGGTCGTCTCTTCCTCGAAGTAGCCGATGACCTGGCCCATGCCGAAGGGCGTCACGTTGAGTTCATCGAACTTCAGCGGGTAGGCCAGTTCCTGACGGGTGCTGACGCGGTTGACCCAGGAGCGACGCATGCCATTGAACTGGGCGGCATTCTCGATCAACTGCCAGGAGGGGAGCGGTTGGCCGAAGTCATCCAGGTAGGTGCCCGATCGCAGGCCGTTCTCGGCCTCGGTACCCGAGGGAATGGCTGCGCGGAGCCGGGAGAACCTCAGGTCCCAGGAGTGGGTCAGCGTGTCCTGGAAGTAGGAGTCGCCGTACCGCTGGTAGATCGCTTCCGGGAACTTCTCGGTCTGGTAGCCCTGCGAGGCAATCAGCCAGCTGTTGGACAGGAAGTCATTGAGGTCGTACTTGGCCAGTGCCGAGAGTGAGTCATTCTCGCCCTGCCAGTTGAGATAGATGGAGGTCTCGTACTCGCGGCGGTTGCGGAAGTCATCCGGTCGCCAGGCGGTGACGAAGGTCGAATCGGAGAACCAGGATGCCTGGGTCTGGATGGTCCAGGCCGGGTCGAGCTGCAGGGTGTTCTCCCACAGCGTCGCGTAGCGGATCTCCTCGGGAACATCCTGGACGATGCCGGTGTCCGTCACCTGCTGCCCACTGTCGTACATGCCGTAGAGGTCCAGTGCGCCCTTGTTTCCAGGCCTGTCGATGACCATGTCAAAGCCCAGGCCACCGCCGCGTTTCGTGAAGCCGTCTGCGTCGACGGTCATGTCGATGCCCTCGGGTCGTTTGATTCCCAGCAGGGCGTAGACGTCCCAGGTGGATTCCACCATGACGCCCTCGTAGTCACCGAACCCGGTTCGGATGCCACGCAGCGGAACATCCTGCACGCTGCCGCGGTAGTGGGGCCAGTACATGAAGGGCACGCCCCCGGCCCGGAGCGTGTTGTCCTGGGCGTCGACGAGGATCGAGGATTCGACGATGGAGCCGTCCTCGGCCAGCCCGCCGGGAACGCGGTCGATGGTGACGGCGCGTGAGCCGATCGAGAGGGTCGGCTCGAAGAAGGCCGAGGCCGATACGTTCACATCCTGGCCGGTCCATCGATTGGCCGAGATCTGGCGCATCTCGGCGGCCCGGGCATAGACCGGTGTGTTGCTCTTGCGGTCGTACGTCCGCATGACCGCATCAACCATGACGGCCTGGTCCGTCTTGAAGTCGTAGTACATCCGCGGGGCCCGCACCATGTACTCGTCCCGGTCGGCTTCCGCGATCACGTTGCCTTCCAGGTACACGCCGCGGATGGCATCAACGCTCATCTGTGATCGGCTCATGTCCCGGATCGAACCGGGTTCCAGGAAGACCACCGCGCGTTCGGCGGACAGTCGCAGTTCACCGGTGGCGTCGGCGACGCCGGTGGGCCGGTACTCCACGACCACCGAACCATCCGCGATGAGGACGTTCTCCTCCTCGTCGGTTTCAAAATTCAGTTCGTCCGCGGAGAAGGCGACCATCCCCTGTGGACTGCGAAGCCAGCCGGACTCCTGGGTGTCCATGGACTCGGGTATTCGACCGGCGGCATCGGCGGCGACCTGCAGGCTGCCACCGGGGGTCGGCGCCCATTGCACCGCCGGCGTGGGATCAACCATCTGCGGTACCGGCTGAAGCACGGGCTTGGAATTCATCAACCGGGCGACGTATCCCGACAAGCGGCGCTGAGCCAGGTCGATGAGGGCGTCCTGCCCCACAGGTCGAACGGGATAGAACGCGGCGGCGTTCAGGCCGACCTTGCCTCGACTGCTTCCGGTGATCAGGAGGTTGCGGCCGTTGGGGCCGGTGCCGGCCAGGCTGGTTCGGCTGGTGACTTCCGGCAGGAAGACGACGATCTGGTTGATCTCACCATCCGCGCTGGGAATCCGGTCGAGCCAGACGACCGCGGCTTCCCCCTCGAACGAGAAATCCGCGATATGAATGACGACGTCGCCGCTGAGGAGCAGTCGCTTGGTGCCATCGACGGTCCAGGTCCAGGCGCGCAGCGCATTGAGCTGGATCGGCCCCTCCCGGGGTTCGACCGGCAAGACCAGTCCGCCGAGGCGATCACCCGCCATGGCCGGGATGGTTCGCGAGGGTTCTGCCCGGGCGGTTCCACCCAGGGCCGCGATCACCATGCCCAGGACACATGCGACCAGCCACGTGCGTCCGTTCACGTCACTTCGTCGACACTGCACGCCCGGATGATACGGTCCGCCGGCCCTGGCCGCGAATCCGGCCCGGCCTCCGCCGGGGTCCGGCTCAGGCGTCAAAGAGCGCCTCGATGAAGACTCCCGGGTCGAAGGCCTCGATGTCCTCGGGCCGCTCACCAACCCCCACGAGCTTGACCGGGATATCGAGGGCCTCGTGGATCGCCAGGACGATCCCGCCACGGGCGGTGCCATCGAGCTTGGCCAGGACGATGCCGGTGAGGTCAATGGTCTCGCGGAAGGCCTGGGCCTGGGCCAGGGCATTCTGTCCCTGGGTGGCATCCAGGACCAGCAGGACTTCATGTGGGGCATCCGGAATCTGCTTCCGAATCACGGACTGGATCTTCGTGAGCTGCCGCATGAGGCCCTGCTCGTTGTGCATCCGTCCCGCGGTGTCCACCAGCAGGACGTCGACCTCGCGGGCCAGCGCGGCCTCGGTGGCGTCGAAGGCGACCGCTGCCGGATCGGCACCGGCCTGCCCGCGGACCAGGTCGAATCCGAGTCGCTCTGACCAGATGCCCAGTTGTTCCACGGCGGCAGCGCGGTAGGTGTCCGCGGCGGCGACCAGGACGCTGCGATCCTCCTGCATCAGGGCGTAGGCGATCTTCGCCACGCTCGTGGTCTTGCCGACACCGTTGACACCGGCGACCAGGATCACCGTCGGGGGGGTGTCGGACCGAGCCAGTTCGAGGTTGGTCGAGGAGAGTCGTTGTCCCAGTTCAGAGCGGAGGAAGTCAATGGCCTCCTCGCCTCGATGCATCCGACCGTCCTTGACGGCTTCGCGGAGGTCGCCCACGAGGGCGGCGGTCGTGGCGAGTCCCACGTCAGCCTTGATCAGGGCTGTTTCGATCTCGGTGACCGTGGCATCATCCAGGGTCTTCCCGCGAAGCAGCGGCCCGAGCGGGGCGGTGATCGCATCCCGGGTGCGACCGAGTCCCTTGCGGAGTGCCGAGATGGTGCTCTTGAACAGGCCCATGGTCACGATTCGTCGGCCGTCTCGGGCGGCGCGGGTTCCTGCTCGTTCACCGGCCCGGTTCGTTGATCCTGGTAGAGCCGATCCAGTACGCCGTTGACGAAGCTGGGTGACTGGGCCGTGCTGAACTCGCGGGCGAGGTCCACCGCTTCGGAGATGACGACCTTGGGCGGCGTTCCAGCGATGTTCATCTCGTACCAGGCGAGGCGAAGCAGGTTGCGATCGATCATCGGCTGGCGGCGGATCGGCCAGTCCGGGGACAGCGGCTCGAGCGTGGCGTCGGCCTGTTCCTGGTGTGACCAGGCCTCGCGGGCCAGTTGGATTCCGTCGTTGACGGTGCCCTCGTCCAGTTCCGTCTCGTCCAGCGCTTCACTGATGGCCTGTCGCAGTCCCGGGTCATCGTCGGCGAAGCCACCGCTGTCGATCTGGTACAGGACCTGCAGTGCCACTCGACGACGATCCCGTGGATGGCTCATGGGGCAGGGACGCCTCCGGCGTCGAGGCTGCGGATCGCATGAGCCGTTCGGATCGCGGCATGCATGGCTTCCCGTCCCTTGTTGCCGTGATCGCCACCCGCGCGAGCACGTGCCTGCTCCATGCTCTGGCACGTCAGCAGGCCGAAGGCGATGGGGATACCGGACTGCACCGTGATGTCCGTCAGTCCCTGGGCGACGCTCTGGCAGATGTAGCGGTCGTGGTTCGTTTCGCCGGTGATGACGCACCCGAGCGCGACGACGGCGTCCGGCGTCCGGCTGCCGCGATCCACGACCAGGCCGCGACAGATCGCCGTCAACTCGAATGCTCCTGGTGCCGCGATCATCGACAGTCGACTGGGCAGGCCACCGGCAGCCTCGAAGGCGGCGGCGGCCGCATCGCGGAGAGCGTCCGTCACCTCGGCGTGATATGCACTGGTCACCACGGCGATGCGGAGTGTCTCCGCATCAAGGTCCAGGGGCTGGTTGGTATCGGGTTGCACCATCGTGAGATCGCTGGGGTTGACGAAGCGGCCCGGAAGTGGGCTGCGGAACGGTATGGTACGGGCTGCATCGGGAACTGGATATGGGCTGAAGACCGAGGACGCCATGGCCGGAGTTCTGCGCAGAGTCGTGACCGCGGTGCAGTTGACCCGGATCAACGCCGGTTTTGGCGCGGTCTGCGATATCTGGTTCGTGACCGTGCTGTCCCACCTGGGCTGGACGGGTGGCACCCCTTCCGCCACGGAACTGGTCGTGTCCCTGGCCGGCGGCTTCATGGTGGCTGTCGGACTCTTCGGATACGGCTCTGTCCTGAACGACCTCATGGACGTCCGGCACGATCGGACCTTCAGCCCGGGGCGACCGCTTCCAGCCGGAGACATCCGCGTGCCACAGGCGGCCGTGGGCCTGGTCGGCCTGATCATCATCGCCATCCTCGGTGCGATGCTCCTCGGTCCCGACAGCGTGTTCCTGACGCTCATCGTGGCGGCGGCATTGGTGTTCTACAACGCCACCGGCCGGTTCATTCCAGCGGTGGGCATCGTTACGGTCGGGTTGGTCTATGCGGTGCACATGCTGATCCCCGACTTCCGGATCCCATTGCTGCTGGCCGTGTGGCTGATCATGAGCCATGTCATGATCCTGGCGGCATTGGTGCACCTGCTGGAGGACAAGCGGCCCCGGGTCTCCTCTCGCGGTATCGGTGGCATTACCTGCGGCTGGCTCTTCTGGTCCGCGGCCATTCTGCTGGTCAAGCCCCTTCGTGGACATGACCTCTGGCCGGAGGGACAGCCGAGCCTGGCCCTGCTCTGGCCCTGTGGTGCGATGCTGGCGATGGCTTTCGTGGGCTGGTGGAAGATCCGGACAGCAGGCGACGGTCAACGAGCCAGCGAGCGGTTGAAGCGGTACGGGGCGGCCTGGCACGCGGCGTACGCAGCATCCTGGTTTGCGGCCCTGGGACTGTGGGGTCCGGCTGCCTGCTTCCTGGGGCTTGGCCTGGTTGGATTCACCGTGATGACGGTGCTTCGTGACCTCTCGGGTCTTGGGCCCGGTCGGCTCGAATACCGCTAGGGGTGACTCGCCTAACCCACTGCAGTGGAACAAAAAAGGAATGACCGCCGAAGAGCCTTCTCCTCCAGAGCCTCTCCGACGGTCAAGCCTCAAGCTACCGGGACGGGGGGTCTCAATCAAGGATTCTTTGCCTGCTTTTCCATCCATCAGCAAGAAGATGAGCGGCGGCAACGTCCGTACCGTTATTAGAACTTCGTAAGTTCTTTTTCATGAACAAGTTCCGTTTGTAGGGCCAAAAATCGCCGGAGTGATGCCCGACGGCAACATTCGCTTGAGTAGGGGTAGGAGTATGTCGATTCCGGGCTACACGGGGAGGCCGTGGTGCTCGGAGGGGAGGCACCACGGCTTTCCCGGGGAGAACAGCCATGCCGACAGACACGACGCCGCTGATCATCGTGATGGACCCGGATGCGGTCGCCGCCCAGGCCACCTGCTCGCTCCTGCAAGAGCGGGGATTTCGAACATCTTCGGATGGTTGGAATGATCCCGAGGCCCTGGTCACTCGCCTCCAGGGCGAGGGCGAGGATGTGGCCGTGGCCATTCTCGGGGGATCGCCCGATGTGATCAGTCGATCCGTCGAGGCCATTGTCAAGCGTTTCCCGGCAGTCGTACCGATCGTGCTGACGGCGTACGGGACGGTCGAAGAGGCGGTCAGCATCATGCGCAAGGGGGCATCGGACTACCTCATCCGACCCGTGACGCCCGAGCACCTTGTTCAGTCCATCGATCGGGCCATGACACGCAGTCGGCTGCTGTCTCGCTCGACGTCCGAGTCCGATGGAGACTACGGCGCGATGGTCGGCGGTGATCTGCGGATGCACCGCGTGTTCGAAGTGGCCCGCGCCGTCGCCGGTACACCGACCACCGTGTTGATGACCGGTGAGTCCGGGACAGGCAAGTCCATGATCGCCCGGGCGATTCACCAGCAGTCACCGCGATGCGACGCGCCGTTCGTTGAGATTTCCTGCGGCTCCATTCCAGAGACCCTGTTGGAGTCGGAACTCTTCGGCCACGTCAAGGGTGCGTTTACCGGCGCCCATGCGGACAAGGTCGGGAAGTTCGAAGCGGCCTGCGGCGGAACGATCTTCCTTGACGAGATCAACTCGGCACCACCCGCGATGCAGATGAAACTCCTGCGTGTGCTCCAGGAACGTGTGGTTGAACCCGTCGGGTCCAACGAGCCCGTGTCTGTTGATGCCCGCGTCATCCTGGCGACCAACCAGCCACTGGAAGAACTCGTGGCCCAGGGTCTGTTTCGCCAGGATCTCTACTACCGGATCAAGGTCATCGACATCAGCCTGCCTCCGCTTCGGGAACGTGATGAGGACATCATCACGCTGTCGGAGCACTTCCTCGCGAAGAAGGGCGGCGAGCTTGCCCGTCGCGTGATCGGGATCGACCCGGAGGCCTGTCGCGTGCTTCGAAACTACCAGTGGCCGGGCAATGTCCGTGAGCTGGAGAATGTCATCGAGCGGGCCGTGGTGCTGGCCGGTGGGCCGGTGATCGGTGTGGCCGACCTTCCCGACCATCTTGATCGTCGTCCAATCACGTCAGTGTCGCCAGGTGTGCAGCCGTCCGTGGACCCGGAACTGTCCCTCCGCGAGGCGATGGAGGAACCGGAGCGACGGATCATCCTCGGGGCGCTGGAGTATCACGACTGGAATCGCCAGGAGACCGCTGCGTCACTGGAGATCAACCGGACGACGCTCTACAAGAAGATGAAGCGGTACGGCCTGGACCGACGCGTGGCGTGATCGCTACCGCTGGACCGCCAGCGTTGAATCGTCATCGAGCGGCAGATCCGGTGGCACGCCGAGATACTCCAGCGTGAAGTCGATCATGTCGCGGACGACCGGTCCGGCGACCCGGCCGCCGTACCAGGCGCCCAGGCTGCGATCCGGATCGTCGATCACGCAGAGCACGACGACCGCTGGCTGGTCCAGGGGGGCGCCGGCGATGAAACTGGAGATGTAGCGATCCTCGTGGTAGCCGCCACCTTCGACGCGGGGCATCTGGGCCGTGCCGGATTTGCCGAACAACTGGTACTGCTCGGACTGCGAGGCTCGGCCGGTTCCATCGGTCATGACCTCGCGGAGCGTCTCGCGGACCAGGGTCGCCGTCTCGGCGGAAACCGCATGCTGCTCGATGGGTGAAGCGTCACGGTCGACGAGCAGTCGCAGGGACGGCACGCTGCCATCGCGAGCGAAGGCCGCGAAGCCACGGACCATCTGCAGCGGCGTGACCGCGATCTCATGTCCCATGCTGACGCTGACCTGGCTGTAGCTGGTCCAGGCGGTGGCACTGGTGACGATCCCCGGGGTTTCGCCTGCGATTCCGCACCCGGTCCGCTGGCCGAATCCAAATCGGCTGACACAGGACTGCAGCAGTTCGGTGGACATGCGTTCCGCCACGATGGCCATGCCGCTGTTGAGCGACTTCACCAGCACTCGTCGCCAGGTCATCGGGCCGTAGTAGTGCACATCGCGGATTCGTCGTCCGCTGGTGGTCCGGTGGGGGATGGCCTCGGGTGTCGGGAGGACCTCGTCGGGATCGGCCACGCCCGATTCGGTGGCAACCGCCCAGACGAAGGGCTTGAAGGTCGAGCCGGGCTCATAGGGATCACTGACGCAACGGTTGCGCCCCAATCGCTCGTGCGTCTCCCGAAGGGGATCCTCGGGCTGCCCGGGCCAGCCCTCGCGGGGATTGATGACGTCCGCCAACGCGAGGATTTCGCCGGTGTGAGGGTCGACGACGATCGCCCGCCCGCCACCGGCGTTGCGGGTCTTGACGGCCTCGTGCAGTCGCCGCTCGACGTAGTCCTGGATCTCCAGGTCGATGCTCAACTGCACCGGCTCACCATCGGCATGCGGGACGTAGCCCTGGTGCTCCACCCAGAGTGGTCGACGTCGCACATCGCGAAGGAAACGGACCGTGCCGGTCTGCCCCTGCAGATGGGACTCCATGGCATGTTCCAGTCCCCCGAGTCCCTCGTGGTCGAAACCAACGGTGCCCACGAGACGGGCGGCGACATCACCGTGCGGGTAGACGCGAACCTGCCGGCGTTCCAGTCCCACGCCCTGGAGATCCGCGCTGTGAATGCGGTCGACCTGCCAGTCTTCAAGGATGTCACTGACGGGAACGAACCGGCTCTGCAACCGCGTGCTGAGTCGGCGGTCGGTGGAGACGGCATCGAGACCGATCAACTGGTTCAGTCGAACGCCGATGGTGGCGAGGTCCTCGGTTTCCCGCGGGTCCACGAAAGCCCGCCAACCGATGGTCGACGTGGCGAGGAGACGGCCACGGCGATCGATGATGTCTCCACGACGGCCCACGCTTGTCCGGGTGGAGAAGGGATCACTCATCGTGTCCACGAGTTGCTGGCTCGGGGCGACCTTGAGCTGCACGACGCGAACCGTCATCACCAGCAGGCCCAGCCCTGCGACGATCACCATGGCGGTGGCCCAGGCGGCGACCCGACGGGCCTGCCAGTCGAGTGGACGATCGATCTGCCTGCCTGGTGAACTAGCCGCCATGGGACTCGGGCGTGGTGTCCGGCTGCGAACTGACGACCTCCAGTGGCTGGTCCAGCATCTCCTGCCACTGGTCCCGGAGATGGACGACGTGCTGGGCAATCCGGCAGCGGATCGTCCACAGGTCGGTGCGGACCTGGTCGCAGCGATCATGAATACGCGTCAGATCATGCGCCATGTCGATCCGCTGCTGGCGATACCCCAGCAGGGCGAGGGCCGTCAGGCCCAGGGTGACCAGGATCAGCATGAGCTTGGCGGTCATGGCAATACGGGCTCAGGGTGAGACGGGGTAACGCAGCGACGTTCCGACCCGGAGGTCGTCCCGGTGACGCAGGACATCGCGGTTCAGTTCATACAGGCGGTCGGTGTCACGGGCCGATCCCAGCAGCTTCTGTGCGATCTCCGAGAGCGTGTCGCCGGACTGCACGGTGTACTCACCCATGGAGGCGTCGCGAGTGCTGGGTGGCGTCGTCGAGATCGTTGACGGGATCGTTGACGGGATCGTTGACGGGGCGTCAGCGGCGGCCAGCATGTCCACGGGCGGCAGGAGCAGGCGTGTGCGTGCGGCCAGTCGGTTCGGGTCCGGGAGCTGGTTGTAGCTGGCGAGGGCTTCGTCGAGCGATGCATCTCCATAGTGCCGCAGGCAGATGGACTGGAGCGTGTCACCGGGGGCGACCACGTGGTGCGGGGAGTGCTCACGGGTATCCGCGACGGGAATCGGGGCGAGGTCGGTGGTGCTGGCCTGTGAGGGGGATGACTCCTCAGGTGCGTTGGCGGCGGTGCCATAGACCAGCCAACCATCGCCAAGAGTGGCCGGTTGGCCGACAGCGCCGGTGATACCGAGATTCAGGGACGCCGCGGACTGGCGACGCGCAGTGGAGAGATGATCGGAGACCAGGATGCCGACGAACAGCACCAGTCCGAATCCAACGATCAGGGCCAGCTTGTTCTCTCGCGTCATCGACTCCCGCGTCCATGCGTGTCCGGGAACAGTCCCGGGGGTCTCGCTCTGTACGAGGCCAGCATCCTTGCGGCCCCGTCGTCCTCTCGCTCCCGGAAGATCCGGGATCAGTTCCCGGCGGCCGTCCGCCGGATGGCTCGGAACTTGGCCGAGCGGCTTCGCGGATTCGCCTGCATCTCGGCCTCCGTGGGTCGGACGGCCCCTCGGGTGAGCCGGTCCGCCAGGCCCCGCCGATCAAGTTCGGCGAACGCCTGTTTCACGGGGCGGTCCTCGAGGCTGTGGAAGGAGATCAATCCGACCCGGGCCCCGGGGCTGAGCCAGCCTTCGCTTCCGGTCATCTCGCAGGCTCGACCGATCCGGTCAAGCAGGGTCTCCAGGGCCGCGATCTCGTCGTTCAGGGCTATTCGAAGGGCCATGAAGGTCCGGGTTGCGGGATGGAGTCGAGATGAACGGGCACGAGGACCGTAGGCATCCCGCACCAGTTGGGACAACTGTCCCGTGGTCGTGATCGGCCGTGTTTGCCGCTCCAGTGCAACTTTTCGGGCAATGGCGCCCGCCATGGGGTCCTCACCGTAGGTCCGGATCAACTCTGCCAACTCCGACTCGGAGATATCCGCCAGCAGTGAACTGACGTCCCCGGGGACGTCCTGGTCCAGTCGCATGTCCAATGGGGCCTCGTCATGGAAGCCGAATCCGCGGTCCGGGTCATCCAACTGGTTGGAGGACACGCCCAGGTCGGCCAGGACGATATTGGCGGGCCGGCCGCTGTCTTCGATGTGGTGGGCGACGCGGGCAAACGAGTCATGGATGCCGACGAACGGGATACCGGCGGTCTGCAGGCGGTCCGACGCGTGGGCCAGGTTCTGCCGGTCACGGTCGATCCCGATGACCAGCCCGTCGCGGCCGACGGCCTGGCCCAGGGCCAGGGCATGACCGCCTCGACCCAGCGTGCAGTCGACGACGACATCTCCCGGGCGGGGGGCCAGGGCCTCGAGCACCTCGTCCACCAGGACGGGGATATGCCCGTGATCGGTCATGGGGGTCAGAGTCCCAGCAGCAGCCGCTCGGGATCCTCGATGCACTGCTTGACGTGAACGAGGAAGCCAACGGCCTCGCTGCCATCGACGATGCGGTGGTCGTAGCTCAGGGCGAGGTACATCATGGGCCGCAGCACGATCTGGCCGGGATTGTCCGGATCTTCCATGGCCCGCTTCTGGATTCGATGCAGGCCGAGGATTCCCGACTGCGGCGGATTGAGAATCGGCGTGGACATCATCGAGCCGTACACCCCGCCGTTGCTGATGGTGAAGGTGCCCCCGGTCATGTCATCAACGGTCAATTGGCCGTCGCGTGCCTTGGCGGCCAGTCCGGCGATGTCGGCTTCGATCTGGGCGAAGGACTTGCGGTCCGCATCCCGAACCACGGGGACGACCAGTCCTCGATCGGTTCCCACGGCAACAGAGAGGTCGACGTAGTCGTGGTATTCGATCTCGTCGCCATCGATGAAGGCGTTGATGGCGGGAACATGCTTCAGGGCGCTGACGCAGGCGCGGGCGAAGAAGGACATGAAGCCCAGCTTGACGCCATGCTGGTCGTGAAACTCGTCCTTGTGCAGCGATCTCATCTCGATCACTGCCGACATGTCTGCTTCGTTGAAGGTCGTGAGCATCGCCGCGGAATGCTGGGCATCGACCAGTCGTTCCGCGATCCGCATACGCAGCTTGCTCAGTCGCTGGCGACGAACACCCCTGGCACCATCCGGGGCAACCAGTGGTGCGGCATCAGCGGTCGTGCCGGATGTCGCGTCAGCGGTTGGTGCCGACAGCACGTCCGCCTTCATGATCCGCCCCTGCGGGCCTGATCCATGGATGTCGCTCAGGGGAACCCCGCGGTCTTCGGCAATCTTGCGGGCCATGGTGGTCGCCCTGACCGGCGTGGAGGCGGCGGCCGACTCGGTGGCAATCTCCACGCGGGTCGCCTGGGGCGCCGGTGATGGTGGGGCGGGCGCCGCCGTTGCCGGGGGGCTGTCAGCCGTGGCCGGGTTGGACGTCGGTTGGCTGGCGGGCTTGGGGGCGTCGCTGTCAATGGTTCCGATCACGGCGCCGATACCCAGGTCCGCGCCCTCGGCCTCACCGATGTGCAGCGCGCCGGCAGCCGGCGCCGGCAGCTCCTGGGTCACCTTGTCCGACTCGATCTCGACCAGGGAATCATCCTGGTTGACCCAGTCGCCCTCCTGCTTGAGCCAGCGGCCGAGGCGGACCTCGCTGATCGACTCTCCCAGGCTTGGAATGATGATGTCGACGGGCATGATCAGGTTCCTCGGCTCGTAGCCGTGGTGGAGGCGTCAGGGGTCCTGGACCGGAACGCCCGGACCAGTATCGCGTGCTGTTCTTCCCGGTGCGCCGTGGACGAGCCGACGGCGGGTGAGTCGTTCGCGGGACGTCCGATGTAGTCGATGGGACGATCGAAGTTGTCCCGGAACCAGTCATACATGAACCACCAGGCACCGTTGTTCTGCGGTTCCTCCTGGACCCAGGTGAACGTGGCCTTGGGGTATCGCGTGAAGAGCGCTTTGACCTCATCCTGCGGGAAGGGATACAGCTGCTCCATGCGAACCACGGCTCGGGTCGTGTTGCCGACTTCCTCGCGGTGCTGAAGGAGGTCGTAGTAGACCTTGCCACTGCAGAGGAGCACCGTGTCGATGTCCGCTGCGGGGGCGATCGACTGGTCCACGTCGGGATCATCGATGACCCGCTGGAACCCTCGATCCGTCAGGTCGGCGACGCTGGAGGTGGCGACCGGATGTCGCAGCAGGCTCTTGGGCGTGAACACGATCAGTGGCTTGCGGAATCCGCGGAGCATCTGTCGTCGGAACAGGTGGAAGATCTGTGCCGGCGTGGTTGGATTCACCACTTCCATGTTGTCGTCTGCGCACAACTGCAGGAATCGTTCGATACGGGCGGACGAGTGCTCGGGGCCCATGCCCTCGTAGCCGTGGGGCAGCAGGCAGACCAGTCCGCTGTTGCGAGCCCACTTCTTGGCCGCGGAGGCGATGAACTGGTCGAAGTACACCTGTCCCGCGTTGGCGAAGTCACCGAACTGGGCTTCCCAGGCGACGAACATCTTGGGATCACCCAGCGAGTAGCCGTATTCGAATCCAATGCAGCCGCCCTCGGTCACCGGGCTGTTGTGGATGCACAACTGCCCCTGCTGTTCGCCGAGGTGGTTCAGTGGGATGTACTCCTCGCCGGTCTCGATGTCCCGAAGGACCGCATGGCGATGGCTGAAGGTCCCGCGACGGGTGTCTTCTCCAGTGAACCGAATGTCATCACCCTCGCCCAGGAGCGATCCCAGGGCGAGCAGTTCGCCCATCGCCCAGTCGAGCGGCTGGTCCTTCTCGATCGCCGTGCCGCGGTACTCGAGAATGCGTTCCAGTTTCGGATGGATCGAGAAACCGTCCGGGACCCGACCCAGCGCCTCGGAAATCTGCTGCAGTCGGGTGCGGGGGACCGAGGTCGGGACCGGCGTGGAATCGTAACCAGGTGAGAAGCCTGCCCAGGTCGAGTGATCATCGAGGGCCATCGGCGTCGGGCGTACCGGCTCATCCTTGATCCGCTTCTGCGCCTCGTCCATGAGTTCCATGAGTCGTTGCGTCGTCTGGTTGGACTCCTCCGGGCCGACGACACCACGTTCCGTGAGCGCCTGGGCATATCCGTCGAGGATCGGTCGAGTGGACTTGACCGCGTTGTACATCACCGGGTTGGTGAAGGACGGTTCGTCCGTCTCGTTGTGACCGAACTTGCGGAAGCCCCAGAGATCGATCACCACGTCATCCTGGAAAGTCCGGCGGTAGTCGTAGGCCATCTGCATGACCGCAACGCACATCTCCGGATCCTGTGAATTGACGTGGAAGACCGGCATGTCCAGGCCGCGGAGGAAGTCCGTGCAGTAGATCCCGCTGTAGGCCTCGTCCTGCGACGCGGTGAACGCGATCTGGTTGTTGATCACGATGTGGATCGAGCCACCGACCGTGTACGAGTCCAGTTTCGACAGGTTGGCCAGTTCCTGCGTGATGCCCTGGCCGGGAAGTGATGAGTCACCGTGGATCAGGACCGGCAGGCTGGTCCGTCGGTCCGCGTCATCGCGAAGCCGCTGCTTGGCGCGGAGCCGGCCCAGTACCACGGGATGTCCCCACTCCAGGTGGGAGGGATTCGACGACATGGAAAGGTAGACCGGTTTGCCGGCGTCGGTCACGACGTAGCTGCTGAATCCACGGTGGTACTTGACGTCACCGCCGGCACCCAGGAAGTCCTCGGCCCAGGATTCCTCGAACTCCGTGAACAACTGGTCGTAGCTCTTCTCCAGGATGTTGACCAGCACGTTGATGCGGCCGCGGTGCGCCATGCCGAAGGCGATCTCCTGGATGTCATCCTCCGAGGCGCTCACCAGCATCTCGTTGAGCATGGGAATCAGCGACTCACAGCCTTCCAGGCTGAACCACTTCTTTCCGATGTAGCGCCGCATGAGGAACCGCTCGAGTCCCGTTGCCTGCTGCAGTTCCCGCAGGATGCGACGTTGCACATCCTCGGGGGTGGACGGCCGTCCACCGATGGCCTCGACGCGGGCCTGCACCCAGTTCCGCCGCGTGGTGTCACGGATATGGGACACCTCGGCGCCCAGTGTTCCACACCAGGTCTGGCGGAGGTAGTCGACGAGCGATCGCAACGAGACGGGGCCGTCGATCGGCAGGTCACCGACATCGACCGGTCGATCCATGTCGGCCTCGGTGAACCCGACGGAAGATGGATCGAGTTCCGGTACGCTTCGATGTACCAGGTTCAGCGGATCGAGCGTGGCTGCCAGGTGCCCGACATCCCGGTACCGACGAACCAGTTCCTCGACTCGACTTTCCCGGGACGTGCCAGGCGTGTCGGAGTCGCCCTCCTCGGGGGCGCGGTAGCCCAGGTCGAAGCCCTCGAAAAAGGACCGCCACTGGTCGGGCACCGATTCCGGGCTTGCTGACCACTGCTGGTACAGGTCATCGATGTAGGCGCCGTTCCATCCATTGACCGACGGCGTCGTATTGGCCGTCGTCGGCCCCTCGGCGTCAGCGTCAACTCCGGGATGGGCGGGCAGGTCGCTCATACGGGCAAGTTGGCAATTCTAGCACCAATCCCGCGACGATCAGGACGGCTTTCGAGACTACATGAGGGACATCGGATCCATGTCGATCGTCGTTCGATCCGCCGTGTCGAGGAGGCCGGCCGCCCGGGCCTCGGCCAGCACCTGGTGAAGCGCCCGTGCAGACGGTGCGAAAAGTTCGATCTGCCGTCGGAATCGCTGGGCGATCCGGGCGATGACGCACTCGGTCGGGCCCCGGATCTCGACGGCCTCGGTCCGGAAGGCCTCGAGCCGCTCCCGCATCGTTGCGGCCAGTGCCGTGCAGCGGGCACGATCGTGATCCTGGATCACGATCCGGGCCATGCGACGAGCGGGGGGCAGGCCGCAGGCCGATCGGTCCACCAACTCTGCGTCCGCGAAAGCCCGGTACTGGCGTTCGGCGGCGAGCCGGATCGCCGGGGCGTCCGGGTTGTAGGTCTGGATCAGGGCGGTGCCGGCATCGCCGCCGCGTCCACAGCGACCGCAGACCTGTGCGACGAGTTGATAGGTCCGCTCCGAAGCGCGGAAGTCCGGCAGGTGGATCGCGGTATCGGCATCGATCACGCCGACCAGCCGCACGCCCGGGTAGTCCAGGCCCTTGGCGATCATCTGTGTTCCCAGCAGGACCCGGATGCGCCCCGCGCCGAACGCGGCCAGCACCTCGTGAAGATCGTCAACGCGTCGCATGGTGTCCGAGTCGATCCGCTGCAGGGTCTCGCCGGGGCGGAGTTCCGGGAACCGGGCAGCCAGGACTTCTTCGATGCGTTGGGTGCCCTGGCCCAACGCGGCTACTGGACCACCACAGGCGGCGCAGGATTTCGGTACGCGACACTCGCTGAGACAGTGGTGACATCGGAGCAGGCCGCCCCGGGGCAGTTCGCGATGGCGATGCATGACCATCGTGACATCGCACTGATCGCAGCACAGCATCCATCCGCACTTCTGGTTCCGACAGGCCACGTAGGACGCAAAGCCGCGTCGATTGAGCAGCAAAAGGGCCTGTCCGTCGGACTGCAACGTCTCCTGCAACGCGTGGTCCAGCGTCGGGCCGATCAGCATCGACTGGCCCGGGAGTTGTCGACGTCGTTCCTGGGCCATGTCCAGAAGGCGGATCCGCGGAACGGTCAGTCCCGGGGCGCGGTCCTGCAGTTCATGCAGTCGATATACGCCTCGTTCGGTGGCGTTGCACCAGGATTCGATGGACGGTGTGGCACTGCCGAGGACCGCGGGGCAGTTCGACATCTGGGCCAGCCGGATTGCGGTATCGCGACCGTGGTATCGCGGGGTGGAATCCTGCTTGTAGGACTGGTCATGTTCTTCGTCGACCACCACCAGCCCGAGTCGCTCGTGTCGAATCGGTGCCAGGACGGCGCTTCGAGCGCCCAGGACGATGTCGACATCATCCCGGGCGACACGAGCCCACTGTTGATTGCGCTGGGCATCGGTGAGTCCCGAGTGCAGGACCGCAATCCGTCGGTCGGGGAAACGGCCAGTCAAACGGCCACCGGTCTGGGGCGTCAGGGCGATCTCGGGGACCAGCATCAACGCGATCTGACCGGCCTGGAGCGTCTGGTCAATGAGCCGGAGGTAGACCTCGGTCTTCCCTGAACCAGTGACCCCGCGAAGAAGGTGTGTGGAGAACCCGGCATCGCGTTCGGCGGCAATGGCGTCGATCACGGTCTGCTGCGCCGGTGTCGGAGTCGGCATGCGGCTGTCCACGGGTGCGGCCGAATGCCAGGCCGCCTCGATGGCGGTCTGTCGGGTTTCGACCAGGACGCCCGCGGCGACCAGGCGGTCAATCGGTCCGCAGGTGCCCAGGCCCGCCATGTCGGCAAGGGACCGGCGTTCGACGGGGCGTTGTGAGGCTGGCAGCTCATCCAGGGTGTCCAGGACCTGTTTTTGCTTGGCGGTTGGCCGCTTCCCCTCGCCGGGAGGATCGGAGGCCCGGCTGACCAGCCGGAGAGTGGTCGAGCCGGTTCCCTTGCGGACGGCCGAGGGCAGCATGTTGGCGATCGTGAGCCCCAGGGGGGCCAGGTAGTAGGTGGCGATCCAGTCCGCCAGGCTCAGCAGGTCAGCGGGAAGATCCGGTGCGGTCTCGTCTCGCCGGAGCACGTGCTTGGTTCGTGGTGGGGCCGATTCCTGCGACAGTCGTTCCACCACGTAGCCGCCGGTGGGGGTATTGCCACGGCCAAGGGGTACGATCACTCGCTCACCAACGGCGACGTCGGCGAGGTCCTCGTCGAGCGCATAGGTGAGACCGTCCGGGTAGCGATCGAGTCCGCGTTCGACCGCGACACGAACGAGCCCTGTGGTCGCCTGGGGGAAAAGCCCCTCCATGTGGCCGAGCATACCCCGATGCCTCTCGGGTGGATACACTGCAACCAGAACGTGACGGATGCCACTCCCATCCTGGCTCGACTGGCACTTGAAGATGGAACCGTCTTCAGGGGACTGTCCTTCGGAGCAACCGACCCTGGTGACCGAGGCGTCGGCGAAGTCGTCTTCAACACGGCCCTGACCGGATACCAGGAGGCCCTGACCGATCCCAGCTATGCCGGGCAGATCCTGGTGATGACCGCGACCCAGGTCGGCAACTATGGCATCTGCCCTGAGGACGTCGAATCCGAGTGCCCCCAGGTGGCTGGATTCGTGATCCGGGAGCGATCGGCCATTCCCTCGAATTCCCGCTCGACCGATGCCCTCGGGCCCTGGCTTGCCTCCCACGGTATCCCGGCCCTGGAGCAGATCGATACCCGGGCCCTCGTTCGGATTCTCCGGACCTCCGGGGCCATGCGGGGCGTCATTGCACTCGGTGCCGAGGCCACAGATCAGGAATTGGTCGAGCGGGCCCAGCAGAGTCTTGAGATGAGTGGACGGAACCTTGCGGAAGCCGCTTCGCTGGCCGACGACAAGCCCTGGCAGGAGTCACTGGGTGACTGGCGGCCCATGGGTCGGATGGCCCGGGAGCCCGGACAGGAGCCGCTGCGAGTCCTGGCGATCGACTGTGGCGGAAAGCGGAATATCTACCGGCACCTGGCGGACCTGGGCTGTGATGTCATCCGGGTGAGCCCAAGCGTGACTCCCGCGGAAATCCGGGACCATGGACCGCACGGCCTCTTCGTCTCGAATGGTCCCGGCGATCCCGCTGCGGTGACTGGCCTCGTGGAGACGCTGCGGGAGGTCGCTGGCGAGTACCCGACGTTTGGTATCTGTTTGGGTCACCAGCTCCTGGCCCTGGCCCTGGGGGCGTCCACTTGGAAGCTTCCATTCGGGCACCGAGGAGCCAACCAGCCGGTTTCTGACCTCGAGCGGGAGCGGGTGGAGATCACCAGCCAGAATCACGGTTTCTGCGTGGATGAGGCCAGCCTGGTCGCTGCTGGCTGCGTGGTGACTCATGTCCACCTGAACGATCACACGGTGGCGGGCTTCAGGCACGTGGAGAAGCCCATCTTTGCGGTCCAGTTCCACCCCGAGGCCTCGCCCGGCCCCCACGATTCCAGCCATCTTTTCGAGCAATTCGTCGGCCTGATGGAGTCCTCGCGGCTCGCGACCTCCTGAGGGGGTGGCTCCCGGGGTGGGCCCTTTGGCCCGGTTGGTTGCCCAAGGGCCCGTGGGGTCGTACTCTACGCCTTCCCAGGCCCGCGAGGGCCGGTTCGGAGCCTGCCGCGGCTTCCCGAAGACGGTGTGTCCGCATCGTCAGGAAGTGGTGTGCGGGGCGGTTTCGTCGCGAGTTGAGAGACCCCCGGGAGGGGGACGTCGGAGATTTCCATGAACCTGTTTGATGATCGTTCCATCCGGGCGTGTGCAGCGACGCTCTTGTTCGGCGCTCTGTTGTGCGGCACACCCGCGGCCTTGGCGCAAGACACCGGGGCTGGTGAACCGGCAGAGACTGCAGAGTCTTCCGAGGCGACGTCTGCTTCCGAGAAGCAGATGACCGAGGCTCGTGTCAACAGTGGCCTGCTCGCGGCGCAACGTCTGGAACGCGAAGGTCGTTGGCGCGAAGCAGCGGATAAGTACGCCGAGGTGCTCAAGCTGATGCCCGACAACGCGCGGGCTCGCGAGGGATTCCAGAAGGCCATGCAGATGGTCGACAACGGTTCCATGCTCGGCTCCGGACAGGGTGCTGGCATGGCGGGCGTGGAACTGCAGTTGCAGGAACAGCATCAACGAACACTGATCGAGTTCAAGGACTCGGTCTCGCAGGCCGAGGATCTTCTCGACCGCGAGGACTACATCGCGGCTGATCGATCCATCCTGACGGCACAGATCAAGCTTCGACAGCGACGCCAGTACCTGGGCGAGTTGGAGTTCAACCAGCTCAATGGCCAGGCCGAGGCGTTGATCCAGCGTATTGGTGAGGCCCGGGTCAACGCGCAGCTGCTCAAGGAGCAGGCTGACCGTGATGAAGCGGCCCGCAGCCGGGCCTCGACCGAGCAGCGTGAACTGGATGAGCGGCAGAAGATCATCCGCGAGAGCCTGCTGCGAGTCCGGAAGCTCCAGGAAGAACTGAAGTACCGCGAGGCCCTGCAGGTCGTTGACGAGATCCTCTTCATCGATCCTCAGAACCCGGCCGCCCTGGCGCTTCGTGATGTCATGGAAACCACCCTGATCTACCGCGAGTTCGCTGACTCGGATCGGGAGAAGGGCCTCGCCTACGCCCACGAGTGGTTGGAGCTCAACAAGTCGCTCATTCCGCCGAAGAAGAACATCACCGGTGCTGGTGAACGCTCCATCAACGGCATGTACTCCTATCCGGAGGACTGGCCACAGATCACGTATCGCCGTGGTGAAGACGGCGGCTACCGCGTGTCACCGGCCGATCGGCATGTCATGAAGCTGATGGAGGAGAAGGTCGAGATCAACTTTACCGAGCGTCCCTTCTCCGAGGTGCTTGAGTATTTCACGGAGGCCATCGACGGTCTCAAGATCTACCCGGACTGGTCGACGCTGGAAGATGAACTGAGCATCACTCGTGATACGCTCGTCACCATCCGGCTGTCCGAGCTGCCGCTGGACCTCGGCCTTGGCCGCGTGCTGGAGCAGGTTGGTGATCCGTCCCTGCATCCGGCCTGGGAAGTCCAGGACGGGATGCTGCTGATCTCCTCGGAGCAGAAGCTCGATGAGCGGAAGCACGTGGTGGTCTACGACGTGCGTGACCTCGTCATGCCGATTCCGGACTTCAATGATCCGCCCAACCTGAACCTCGGTGGTGGCACCGGCGGCGGCGGTGGTGGTGCTGGCGGCGGCGGTGGCGGCTTCGGTGGCGGCGGTGGCGGCGGCTTCGGCGGCGGCGGCGGCGGTGCAGGTGGTGGCGGT
>JAKVBX010000023.1 GCA_022446795.1 Phycisphaerales bacterium | reverse complement strand
ACGCCCTGGAGCGTGGCGCGAAGCTTGAGGATGACCTCCTGCTCGTCCGATTCCGTGATCTCCAGGGCCCAATTCGCAGCCTCGAGTCGACGCCGACCCACGCGTGAGCTCCCGATCTTGGAGGCCGAGAAGTTGTCGATCTGATCTGCGAGCTTGATCGCGCGGCCTTGCCAGGGCCCCTTGCGCAACTGCTTCTTGTAGGCCGGTTCGCGAACCGGCTCGGCCATCCGATGGTCCTTGCTCATGGCGGACACCCAGTCGGCCACATCGGTCCCCAGTTTCTCGGCAATGTCGTCGTAGTCGGCAGGCGTATCCTCGATCACATCATGAAGAAACCCGGCCGCGACCAGTTCGTCATCGGCGCCCGCTCGGGCCAGCAACGTGGCAACACGGGCCGGATGCTGAAAATACGGCGTTCCATCCTTGCGCGCCTGGCCGCCGTGAAGCTTGGCAGCCATCGACGCAGCAACGATCACGATGTCCCAGTTCTTCGGCATGATCTCTCTCGCCGCTGATTCTAGCAGGACGAACTCACTGCTTGCCGATAGCATGGCGGTCAACCATGCCTGTTCTCGACGGCATCATGATTACCTGGTTCGTACTGACCGGGCTGTCATTGATCTTCGCGATTGTCGACCTGGCGCTTCATACCCCTGTGAGCTGGGTTCAGAAGCTGGCCTGGATCCTGGTCATCGCCTACACCGGTCCCATCGGCCTGTTCGTCTTCCTGCTCTCCTGCCGGAATCCGGGTCGTGGATTGCACGCGGTCTTTACCAAGGCCTCCTGGAAACAGGGTGTCAACAGCGAAATGCACTGCCTGGCCGGCGATGCCACCGGGATCATCCTGTGTGCCATCGTCGTCTCCTTCTTCACCCTGTCGCCAGGTGTCGACCTTGTCCTGGAGTACATCGCCGCCTGGGTCATGGGCCTGTTCATCTTCCAGGCACTGATGATGCTGGACATGTTCGGCAACAACTACTTCAAGGCCGTCCGCAAGACCATCTTCGTCGAAACCGTCTCGATGAACATGGTCATGGTCGGCATGATCCCGGTGATGGTCATCCTGCTGCATGAGCTCCCGGGCAGCGATTCCCCCGGCGATCCCCGCTTCTGGTTCCGCATGTGCATGGGCGCCGTCGTGGGCGGACTGACCGGGTTCCCGATCAACTGGTGGCTGGTCGCCAAGGGCATCAAGCATGGGTGCATGACCGTCCCGGAAAAGGGCGCGCCCGCGACCACGGGAATGAACATGGATCATGAGATGGCCGGACACGAAGGTCACGACATGAACAACATGGACCATGACATGGGCGGACACGAAGGTCACGACATGAACAACATGGACCATGACATGGCCGGGCACGACGGTCACGACATGGAGGGAGAAGGCTGCCACGCGATGGACATGCCCTCGCTCCCGGGATGGCAGCAGGCCGCCTGGATCATCGGAACCTTCGTTCTGCTGGGCGCAGCCGTGTGGATCACGACCCTGTTCGCGCCCATCACCTTCTGACGCTGCCGCCTACTCCACCGTGAAGGTGTCGCCGGCCTGCATCACGTGCACCCTCGACTTCGATGGTGCGAAGGCGGAGACATCCACCTCGATCGGCGGCCACGTGTTGTAATGGATCGGGATGACAGTCGGTGCGCCGATCAGGTCGGCCGCACGCGAGGCCAGTTCCGGTCCCATCGTGAAGCGATCGCCGATGGGAATCAAGGCGACGGAGGGTGAGTAGAGCTCCCCGATCAAGGCCATGTCACTGAAGAGACCCGTGTCCCCACAGTGGTAGATCGTCTTTCCCCCGAGATGGAGAACCAGTCCACAGGGCATGCCCATGTACTGTCCTTCGTAGCTGGAGGAATGGAACGCATGGGTAAAGGCGATCCACCGATCACCGCCGAGGCTGATCCGACCACCCGGATTCCCGGGCTCGCCCTTCTCGACGCCCTGTGACGCGACGAAGTTGACGATCTCGTAGGCCCCCACGACGGTTGCGTCATTGGCCTTGGCGATCGCCACCGTGTCACCGAAGTGATCCTCGTGCCCGTGGGTCAGCGCAACATGTGTGCACCTCACGTCGTCCGGGCCCATCGTCGCCACCGGGTTGCCCGTCAGGAACGGATCAACGGCAACGGTCACCTCTCCATCGGAATAGAGAATGCCGGAGTGGCCCAGGAATGTCAGTTCAGCGCTCATGAGGTACCTCCCGAGGTGGCGGGCAGTATGACCGCTCTCCCGCAGCGTTACAACTGCAGTCAGGTCACCTCGGGCGCCGCCCCCCACTTGACCTGGATGGCCCGGATGGCCTCGATGCGACTGATGAAGATCTCGACCAGTTCCGGATCGAAGTGCGCCCCGGCCTCCTCGCGAAGCAGGTCGAGAATCCGCTCTTCCGGCCACGGGTCCTTGTAGGCTCGAGCGGATCCGAGGGCATCAAACACGTCCGCGATCGCGACGATCCGCGCAAACAACGGGATGTCCTCCCCGGAACGTCCCGTGCGAATCGGCTCTCCCGGGAACACCAGGTAGCCATGCTCGTCCCGTGCCATCACCTGGCTGCCGGGGTATCCGGATCCATCCCAGCGCTCGTGATGACCTCGCACGACCTCCGCCGCCGCCTCGTCGTATCCGGACAGGAGTTCATCAAAGAGCGTGTCATCCACCATGGTGTGCCCCTGCATCACCGCGAACTCCTCATCCGTGAGCTTGCCCGGTTTCTTGAGGATCATGTCCGGGATAGCCACCTTGCCGACGTCATGAAGCATGGCGGCGATACGAAGGCGGTCACGCTGCTTCTCACGTTCATCCGGATCGACACCATGCCGCTTCGCCCATTCCTCGTAGACCACGAGGGCGTACTCCGCCACGCGATTGGCATGCGCCCCGGTCTCGGTCGGGTCTCTCAACTCGGCCATCCGGATCATGCGGAGAATCATCGAGCGGGTCAGCTGCGCATTCTGCATCGAGACGGAGGCCATCGACGCGAAGTGACGCGCAACGGTCTCGTCATCGGGATCAAAGCAGGCCCGCGGCGTCCCATCAGCCTGGCGAGGATTGATCAACTCCAGGACACCCATCACGGTTCCCGCGGTGCCCACCAGCGGCGCCGCGAGCACGGACCGGGTCCGGTACCCGTAGGTGTCGTCGAAGTACGGATTGAACGAGAAGGCCGCGTTCCCGGGAAGCGAATAGACGTCCTCGACATTGACCAGTTCCCCGGTCTGAACAACCCACCCCACCAGGCTCCTGGAATTCACGGGCAGGTTGACCGCTGACCGCTTCAACCGTTCCAGGGTCTCTGGATCGGAGAAGGACTCGTTCTGGGCATGCGTCAGTCGAATCGATTCGCCCTCGACCAGGAAGGCCGCGCCGGCATCGGCGCCGAGAATGTGCCGAGCCTCGTCCAGCAGTCGTTCCGTGAGAATGTCGATGTCCTGGATGCGTGACAGTTCGTTGCCCAGCATGGCGATGGACCGAAGGCGACCTCGCTGCTGGGAGACATCGGACTCGAGGGAGACATTGAGTGCCTGGAGCGAACGATTGGCTTCATCCAGGGCAACCGCCTGCCGCTGAAGTCGATCCGCCATCGTTCGAAGTTCGCGTTCGGCAATGGCCTTGGCGGCCAGGGCGCGGATCCGCGCCACCAGTTCAAGTCGATCGGGCATCTTGACCAGGAAGTCATTGGCGCCGTACTGGAAGGCCTCGACCTTGCGATGCACATCTGACTCGCTGCTCAGCATGATCACGGGAATGTCGCGTGTCGCCGGCTCGTCACGCACCCGCTGGATCAGTTCCATGCCATCGATCCCGGGCATGACCAGGTCGATGATCACGACCGTGGGCTGCTGCTCCCGGATCCCGGCCATCGCCGCAGCCGGGTCATCAATGTGTTCCAGGGTGATGTCCGGATCCTCACCGAGCATCCGTCGAACTGCTTCGCCGACAATGAGCTGATCATCCACCAGGGTGACGGTGATCGCGTCCCCCTGTGAACCCGATGAGGCCGCACTCATGTTCCGTCCTTGCGAGGCAGGCACAACTTGGCGATGAGCGCCGTCCAGCCGGTCTGGTGCGAGGCACCGCATCCGCGGCCGGTATCGCCGTGGAAGTACTCATGAAACTGAATCTGGTCACGGAACATGGGGTCTTCCTGGAGCATCGTCTTATCGCCATGGAAGGGACGATGGCCGTTTTCATCAAGCGTGAACAGGCGTACCAGGCGATTTCGAATCTCGTCCGCCACCTGGCCGAGCGTCATCATGTTACCCGAGCCGGTCGGGCACTCGACCTTGAGACTGTCACCGTAGAAGTACTCGAACTTCTGCAACGACTCGATGATCAGGAAGTTCACCGGGAACCAGATCGGGCCTCGCCAGTTGGAGTTGCCTCCGAACAGGCCTTGTTCCGATTCGCCCGGTGCGTACTTGACCTCGAGGGTCGTATCACCGCGGGTGAACCGGTACGGATGCTCCAGGTGATACCGTGACAGGGCCCGGATGCCGAATGGCGACAGGAACTCCTCGGGATCGAGCATGCGAGCCAGGATGCGCTTGAGTCGATGGGCCCGCAGGAGCGCCAGCAGGCGTCGTTCTTCCTGGCCGGGTTCATGCCAGCGGGAGATGAGGCTGGCCAGGTCGGGACGGGTGTCTCGAAGCCACTGCGCGCGGCGGACGAACTCCGGGATCTTCTCCATGTTCGACGAGTGCAGGATCTCAACCGCGAAAAGCGGGATCAAGCCGACCATCGATCGAACCCGCATGGGCTGCGAAGAGCCATCCGGGAAGCGGAGAACGTCATAGAAGAACTCGTCGGTCTCATCCCAGAGCCCGATGTCGGTGCGGCCGACGTTGTTCATCGCGTAGGCAATGCGAAGGAAGTGCTCGAAGAACTTGGTTGCGATGTCCTGGTAGGCGGGACGCGTGAACGACAACTCGATGGCGATCCGCAGGAGATTCAGGCTGTACATGGCCATCCAGCTCGTGCCGTCGGCCTGGTCCAGGCAGCCGCCCTCGGGCAAGGGCGCGCTCCGGTCGAACACGCCGATGTTGTCCAGTCCCAGGAACCCCCCCTCGAAGACGTTGCGGTCGTCATCGTCCTTGCGATTGACCCACCACGTGAAGTTCAACATCAACTTGTGGAAGACCGCTTCCAGGAACTCCAGGTCACCCTCGTCGCCGCGGGCGCGACGATCGATCTCGAACACCCGCCAGGCGGCCCACGCATGCACCGGTGGATTGACATCACCGAAGGCCCACTCGTACGCCGGGATCTGGCCATTGGGGTGCATGTACCACTCGCGGGTGAAGAGCCGAAGCTGCTTCTTGGCCAGGGCCGGATCCGTTTCGACCAGGGTGATGCAGTGAAAGGCCAGGTCCCAGGCCGCGAACCAGGGGTATTCCCAGGAATCCGGCATGAGCAACACGTCACCACTGTTGACATGACCCCAGCGACTGTTGCGGCCGGTCAACCGAGAGGAGGGTGGTGGAGCCGATGCGGGATCGCCATGGAGCCAGTGGCGGACGTCATAGTCGTAGAACTGCTTGGTCCACAGCAGACCGGCATGCGCCAGCCGGTGAATCCGTGCTCGCTCCGGATCGTCGATCCCCTCCTGCAGCGATTCGTAGAACGCATCCGCTTCCGAACGTCGCTCGTCAATGATCTCGTCGAATCCCTGGAAGGCGGTTGCCTGGTCCAGTCGGCCGAACCGGACCCGGATGATCTCGGTACCTCCCGCGGCGACCGTCCGGCGAACACGCCCGGCCACCTTGCTTCCTTCCCCGGACCGGTTCACCGCGGACTCGTCGCCATTCACGACGTACTCGTGAAACGCGTCCTTGAAGAACCCCTCCGTCGGCTCGTTCCACGCCGCCCCGGGATTGGTGTCATTCTCGGAGAACAGCAGTTCATCAGGTGACTCGATGGCCCAGGACCAGCCCTCGAAGTCCTCATGATCGATGGACACGGTGCCCGGTGCACCCGCTCGCAACCGGGGTCGGACCGAACCGGGTGCCCACGACCAGGTATTGCGGAACCAGATCTGCGGCAACAGGTCGATGGCCTTCGCCTCGGGGCCGCGGTTGTGAACCACGATCCGCATGAGGATGTCATCGGTGTCCGCCTTCGCGTACTCCACCTCGACATCGAAGTACCGGTTCCCATCGAAGACCCCGGTATCGATGATCTCGTACTCGCGATCCTTTACGCCACGCCGGGCGTTCTCCTCGACGAGGTCCTCGTAGGGAAAGGCCGCCTGTGGATAGCGGTACAGCATCCGCTGGTAGGCATGGCTCGGCACGGCATCAAGATGCCAGTACAACTCCTTGACGTCCTCGCCATGGTTGCCCTGTTCATTCGTCAGGCCAAACAGCCGCTCCTTGAGGATGGCGTCCTGGCCATTCCACATCGCCAGCGACATGCAGAGCCGACCATGGTGATCACAGAACCCGGCGAGGCCATCCTCCCCCCATCGGTAGGCGCGGTATCGAGCCGCGTCGTGCGGGAAATAGTCCCAGGCCGAACCGTCAGCGCTGTAGTCCTCGCGGACCGTGCCCCACTGTCGATCAGACAGGTACGGCCCCCACGTCCGCCACGGGCAACTGTCGACATCCGCCCCGGGACGGTTCCGCTCGACATCGGTCCTGGTTGTATTGCTCGGGGACGTCGCCACGGTCCAGGTCTCCAGCAGACAGGCAGACCGAGCACGGTACCCCCAAGTTGATCACCTGGGACCCCTCGACTGCCCCACGCAGCCAAACCAACTCGTGGTTCCGAGAATCCAGCCCGCGAACGCTGTCGCAGCGGCCCCGCTCAATCGAATACGACGGCGCGATTACCGTGAACGACGATTCGATCCTCGAGGTGCCAGCGAACGGCGGTGGCCAGGACCGTCCGCTCGATATCGCGACCCTTGCGCACCATGTCCTCGACCGAGTCTCGGTGCGACACTCGAATGACACCCTGTTCGATGATGGGTCCGGCATCCAGTTCCGCCGTGGCATAGTGCGCCGTGGCGCCGATCAACTTCACACCCTTCTCATGGGCCTGGTGATACGGACGGCCACCAGCGAAGGCCGGCAGGAACGAATGGTGGATATTGATGATGCGATGTCGATACTGCTCGATGAAGCCCGGGCTGAGCACCCTCATGTATCTCGCAAGTACGACGAGATCGATGTCATGGGCTTCCAGCAGGGCCAGTTGCCGGGACTCGGCCTGCTCATCTCCCGAATCCGAGACATCGACATGATGGAACGGGATGTCGAATCGATCGGCGACCTCCGACAGATCCTCATGGTTCGAGATGATCAGCGGGATGCGGCAGTTGAGCGCACCGTCTCGACGAAGCAGCAGCAGGTCGTGAAGACAGTGATCCATGCGTGACACGAAGATCGCCACGCGTCGAGGCGACTGTCCCCACCGGATCCTCCAGTCCATGTCGAACTCGTCCGCGAGTTCCTGCAGGGTCTCGCGGACGGACTCCGGCTCCGGCGGCGCCGTTGGCCAGGACACGTGGATCCGCTGGAGAAACGTCCCGCTCTGCTGGTCCGTGTGCTGCGAAGCGTCAAGGATGTTGCCCTCGACCTCGTGCAGGCATCCGGTAAGCCGAGCCACGATCCCCGGCCGGTCCGGGCAGGACACCAGGACAGTAGCTTCAGCAGGTGAGTCGAGACTGGTCATGGCCGAATGATACGAAGCGATCCGAGGCAGCGCTGGTTCCGCCGTGAACGGCACCCTGGCGGAGGATCACGGCAACGGTCATGGACCTGGTTCCGGCCGAATCACCCCAGGCCTAGCGAATGGGCGGCTCCACCGTCGAGGATTCCGCCACTCGGTCGAATCGATCCTCGATGGCCATCACGCCGAGGCCGCGATCATTGGACGGATCCAATCCAGCAATCCACCCAGGTCATCGAACACCTGGTCTGGTGGTGGATCCATTGCGGCAATGTCCCGGCCATGGTTGTACCCCAATCGAACACCGATGAACACGGCCCCGGCGGCACGGGCCGCATGGCCATCGACATCGGAGTCCCCCACCATCCAGGCGGTCGTTGCGTCACACTGGCGCATCGCTTCCTGGAGCATCGCCGGATCCGGCTTGCGAGGTCGGCCCTCGATCTCACCCAGCACGACGTCCATGGGCAGGCGGTCCGACCAGGCATCCATCAGCCGCACCGCATGTCGCTCGGGCTTGTTGGTCACGATCCCGGTTCGGATGCCGTGGTCGCGGAGGCAGGCGATCAACTGCTCCGCCTGATCGAAGATCCTCGTACGGTCGAGGCAGCAATCGGCATAGTGATCCTGGAAGCGGGTGTATGCCGACGCCGCAAGATCGTCCTCGACACGACCATCCAGCGATCCGGACAACGTCCGGTGCACCAGGATCCGACTGCCGTTGCCGACCCAGTTTCGAATCGCCTCTTCCTCGACCGGATCACGACCCAGGTCGGCCATCATGCGATTCAGTGCCGTCGCCAGGTCGGGGACGGAATCAATCAAGGTGCCGTCGAGGTCGAAGAGCACGATGTCGGGAACGCTCATGCCGTCTTCCAGTCCTCAATGGTCGCGAACGCCTCGGGCCGGCCGCCGTTCCTCAACCTGGGAAGCAGGATGAGAACCCAGACCAGGATGATCGTCATCATGGCGGCCGAGATCAGGAACCAGGTTGGTGGCTCATTGCCGACCCACCTGGACATCACGGCGTAGAAGATGGCCGAGGCCGTCATGGTTACGTAGGTCAGGAAGTTGGCAGTGCCGACACAACGGGCTCGGAATCCCGGGACGGGAAGGTGCTGGAGCATGGCCAGGATGGGAATCAGGTAGATCCCGGCGAACATCCCGGTCAGCCCGAGCAGGATCATGACGCCGGTGAATCCCAGCGAGAGCAGGCCCAGCGAGAGGAAAGACAGGATGAGACCAATGGCCCCGAGGGGCACGAACTCGGCCCGGATTCGCTGCCCGGAACCGAATCCGGCAATCACACCGCCAACCGCGATCCCGAGACCGGTAACACCCATGAGCAGGCTCACCTTGGTCTTGGAGATCTCGAGCAGTTCACCGTAGCTGGGGATGATGACGATGATCATGGAGGCCACGGAGTAGAACAGGCACCACGCCACGGTGGCCGCTGCCAGGTCCGTCCCGGCCATCGTCCGAAGCGTCTTCCAGTAGGGTCGGAAGACATTGAGCGTGACGGGAAGATCGGGCTGCCCCGGTGGATGTCGCGGAATGAAGAGACTGATCACCACGCTGATCGTTGCAACGACCGTCATGACAAGGCCGACGAAGATCAGTCCCGACATGCCGAGTCGAGGCCCGACATCCAGGAGGAACCCTGCGATACCGATGCCCGCCACGATGCTGACATTCGTCAGCAGGCTCAAGAGGCCGTTCGCCTGGCTCAGTTGACGGCTGGGCACGAGTTCTGGAACCGAGCCGTATTTTGCCGGGGAAAAGAACGCACTCTGCCCCGCCAGCAGCACCAGCAGGATGCAGGCCAGCGGAAGACTCTGCAGTGCCATCGCACCGATCACCCCCACGGCCAGCACCAGTTCGACCACGCGACTGCCGACGATGATCTGGCGCTTGGGATACCGATCGGCAAGTACCCCGGTGAATCCGAGCAGGAGCAGGAACGGGGCATACAGCATGGCCGTCACCCAGCCACTGCCACCCTCCCCCAGTTGACCGGACCATGTTCCATTCGCGGCAACCGCCAGCAGCAAGGTGCCCCGGTAGAGGTTGTCATTGATGGCACCGCAGGACATGGTTGCCAGGAGGGCAAGAAATCCCCGGCTGCCGATTCCAGAGCCTGTACGGGTTGATTGGTCCTGGCCAGTCACGTCAAGTCAGAGCCTAACCGCCCGCAGCCCTTGACGCGATCGATCCCGGGGCCCATGCTGGTCGTCCACGGCAGCGTCCTGCCGGAGCATGCATCCACCTGGAAGAGGCGAAGCGAGGAGCACCATGAACAACCAGGCAGCCTTTGATCTCGTGCGAAACCCGTTGAAGAACAAGGGAACCGCCTTCACCCAGGAAGAGCGAGCCGCGCAGAAACTGGAGGGGCTTCTTCCGCCGGTACAGGAGACCCTGGAAGATCAGATCGGTCGTGCCGCCGCCCAGTGCGATGCGTGCTCGGACGACCTGGCCCGGTACATCTTCATGTCCCACCTGCAGGACACGAATGAAACCTTGTTCTACGGCCTCCTCGTTTCTGATCCGGACAAGTACATGCCACTGGTCTATACCCCGACCGTCGGCGATGCGTGTGAGCAGTTCGGGCATATCTTCCGCCAGGCCAAGGGCATGTTCCTGCCCCTCACCCTCAAGGGTCGCCTCGATGAGGTCCTGGCCAACTGGTACACGGACGATGTGCGGTTCATCGTGGTGACGGACGGCTCCCGGATTCTCGGCCTCGGCGATCTCGGCGCCAATGGCATGGGCATCCCGATCGGCAAGCTGGCCCTCTACTCCGCCGCCGCCGGCGTGCCCCCGCAGTACACGCTGCCCATCACGCTGGACGTGGGGACCGAGAACCAGGAGTTCCTTGACGATCCCTATTACCCCGGGCTCAAGCAGCACCGGCCGGAGAATGACGAGTACTACGCCTTCGTCGATGAATTCGTGCAGGCCGTCGAGAAGCGATTCCCCGGGTGCTGCATCCAGTTCGAGGACTTCAACATCCACCACGCGGAACCACTGCTGGAGAAGTACCGCGATCAGATCTGCATGTTCAACGACGACATCCAGGGCACGGCGGCCGTGGCCACGGCGGGGATCTACACCGCCTGCCGGTCCAAGGGCGAGAAGATGAGCCAGCAGCGGATTCTCTTCCTGGGTGCCGGTTCCGCTGGTTGCGGGATTGCCGATCTCCTGGCCCAGGCCATGCAGGCCGAGGGCATCGACAAGGCCACGGCATACAGCCAGATTCGGTTGTTCGACATCGACGGACTGCTGACGAAGTCACGGGCTGACTCACTGGAGGATTTCCAGAAGCCATTCGCGGCTGATCACGAGCCTACTACGGACTTCGCGGGCATGATTCGTTCGTTCAAGCCCACGGCCATCATCGGTGTGTCCACGGCGCATGGCGCCTTCAATGCCGACGTGCTGAAGGCGATGACGGAGATCAATGACCGCCCGATCATCTTCCCGTATTCCAACCCGACCAAGAAGAGCGAATGCACCGCTGAAGAAGCCTACGCCGCCACCAAGGGCAAGGCCCTCTTCGCCAGCGGCAGCCCGTTCCCGGCGCTGGAGGTCAACGGCAAGAACATCGAACCCTCCCAGGGCAACAATGTCTACATCTTCCCCGCGATGGGGCTCGCGGTGTATGCCACGGGAGCCAAGCGGGTCACCGAGGACATGTTCCTCACCGCCGCCCGGGCCCTGGCCGAGACGCTCACGCAGGAAGAACTCGACAGCGGCCTGCTCTATCCCCCACGGGATCGCATTCGCGCCGTCTCCGGACACATCGCCTGCAAGGTTGCCGAGGAGATCTTCGATGCCAACCTGGCCACGGTCGATCGTCCAGCAGACATCGCCGCGTTCATCAAGGGCATGACCTATGTTCCGAGCTATGACAGCAGCATGGCCGCCGCCGCCGCGCACTGACACCTGGCCGCGTTGATGATCTGACCTCGACGGCCAGGGACCATGACCGGCGACGGCGTCGCCATCGAGCCCGAGATGAGCAACACATTCGAACTCGTCTCCGTCAGCGGCGCCCAGTCGATTCACCATCCGCTGGATCCGGCCCGGCAGGTCGTGATCGGTCGAAGCCGCGAGTGCGACCTCGTGATGCACTCGCCGCAGGCGTCTCGCCATCACGCGCAGCTGAGCTGGGAGCCCACCAAAGAAGCATGGATGGTCCTGGACCTGGGATCCCGCGGCGGAACCTCCGTCAACGGTGAACGGATTCCCGCCGGACTGCCCTGTCGCCTCGAGCCCGGTGACCAGATTGGCCTGCCGGACCTCGTTCTGCTGTTTCGCCACCAGCATCGCAGCGGCAATCGTCATGAATCAACCCGGCGGCTGCGGCTGGAAACCGTCGAGATATCGTCGGACTCCATCGACTTCAGCCCCGTCGAGCTCTCCGAGGACCTTGATCGGAACCGACTGGCATCGCTACTGGCCTTCAGCCAGGACATCCACGACGCGACCGATGAAGACTCGCTGTTCCAGGCGGTTCTGCAGGCAGTCGCGGACGGAACCTCGTTCGAAGACGGGTGTGTCGTATCCCCTCCCGATGAGCACGGCGACATCGATCTGCTGGCCGCCCACGGGGCGCTCGCCGGTGCCGGTCCCGAGCGATTCAGCTTCACACTGCTGCGCATGGCCGCATCGGGACGACCCGCTCGGTTCGTCGCGTCCAGCCAGACGGCCGCCGAGAGTCTCCAGCGACTGGATGTTCTGGCCGCCGTATCGGCACCACTCAAGACCGGTGACGCCGTCGCATCGGTTCTCTATGTCGATACCACGGATGTCTCGCTCGATGGCGAGGTCATCCAACGTGACCTGGACTTCGTGATCGCCCTGGCCCAGCTGGCCTCCGTCGCAATCTCCAATCTCGCTCGATCCGAATTGGAGCGACGATTCGCGGAAGCCCGAAGCAACATGTTTGAAGGCACCGTCCGGGCCTTGGCCTCGGCCATCGATGCCAAGGATCCCTACACCCGCGGTCACTCTGATCGAGTCTCGTGGTTGAGCGAGGCCCTGGCCCGAACGCTCGGCCACGATCAGCAGGCCATCGAGACCGCCCGGGTCTGTGGACAGGTGCATGACGTCGGCAAGATCGGCGTCCCTGAGGCCGTCCTCGTGAAGCCGGATCGACTGACCGACGAGGAGTTTGATCAGGTCAAGCAGCATCCGGACATCGGTCACCGGATCCTCCACGACATCCCCGCCATGAAGGGCGTGCTCGGGGGCGTCAAGCACCACCACGAACGATGGGACGGCAAGGGCTACCCCGACGGCCTTGCTGGAGAGTCGATCCCCGAGCTCGGTCGACTGGTGGCGGTCGTCGATGCCTTCGATGCCATGCGTTCTGCTCGCGCCTATCGCGATGGGCGTGACTCGGCGACCGTGCTCGAGGAGATCCGCAAGTGCGCCGGAACACAGTTCGACCCGCGGATGGCCGAGGCCTTCCTCAAGATCGATCTGGCGCCCTACGACGCGATGCTCGAGCGATAGCCTTCTATCCCTGCGCCTGCTGGGTGTTCTCATCGGCGCGGTACAGGAAGAGCCGGTACTTCACGCCATCACCCTCTGCCCAGATCTTGGCCTTCATGGTTCGCGGTCCGCGGGTTTCCACGGACACGAAGGGATACCAATCCGGCTCCTTGTCCTCGGCGACCAGTGTTCCATCGGCCGCTACGAGCTGGAGGTTGATATTGGCCTGCTCCATGCAGACGGCCACGATGAACCACCGACCCGCGGAATCCAGGTTCATGGATTCGCTGGCCTTGCAATGACCTTCGCTGTCCGCCTTGAGACTGCCCTGCCACTGCTTCACCAGCGAGGGCTCCAGGGTGACACCGTCTCGGCGGGACATGTCCCGCAACCATCGCCTCATGGCTGCTTTCGCCACCGTATCGGGCGTAGCCGGCTCGGCATTCGCCTTGCGCAGCTGGTAGCCGACCGTTCCGGCACGCTCGGTGGATCCGATCGTGGCTTTCACGGTCATCGCCCGCTCGGCCCGGAAGGCGATCGCCTTGAGCATGGGCTTGATGTCCATGACCTCGACCACACGGATATCGCCATCGGGCAAGTTCACGATGACCTCACCGTCGCCTTCGACGGACAGCAGGTAATTCTTGTTGGCCTCGAGGTCCAGCTCGATCTGCCGGCCATAGACCGCAGCACCAAGCGTGTCACCGGCGCCCATCGCCAGCGCGTCGATCTCCAGGGAATCCAGTGGGAACATCTCGGAGTCCACCACCTCGGACCCCGTCACGACGTCATCCGTCTGGTTGGCCACCATCTGCTCCCAACCGGCAACCACATCTTCGAGTTCCGCCGATCGGTTGGCCACGTGGCCGGAAGCGTACAACGCCTCGATACGATCCTCCCAGGCAGCCGTCCTGGCCTGCTGGCGTTCCGCCAGATCAGGCGCTTCCAGTTCCTCCAGCAGCGTCGACCGCTGGGCGAAGTTGACGTCGACACCGCTGGGAATTCGCTTGCCACCGACCACGATGAAGTTGACGGCGCTCAGCAGGCCAACGACCTCGCCCCTGGCGTTGATCAAGGGACTTCCGCTGGCTCCTCCCGTCGCCGGAAGCGAATGCTGGATCAGCAGGCCCTCGTCCTCGGCGACCGGGGCATTGAAGTAGTCCGTGATGGCCGTGATGCGACCAATCTGGGTCTGGGGCATCGGCTCATTGATGTTGACACCACCGAGCGCCAGGCCCTCAAGCGGGTAGCCGACGTAGCCCACCGGGTCGCCGGCATGCAGAGCAGACTGGCCGTCCGTCGTGGCCATGACCAGGGCCGGGCCCAGCGACGCCGCCTCATCCACGTGCAGGACGCCGACATCGGCCGCCATCCCTGCGGACCGGACCGGATCGGACTCCTTGGCCGCGTTGATCTGAACCGGAACATAGTCCCGCCAGAGGTCTGTAAAAGAGCCATAGCCCGGATGGGTAGTCGCACCAGTAACCGCGAACTCCCGATCACCTCCCATGCTCCGGACGATGATCTCCTGGTCATCATTGAGCTGGTTGAATCGATCAGCGACATGTGCATTGGTCGCCAGTTCGCCGGGGGCAAGAACCCACGCCGTACCAAATGGAACATCACCCTCGGGGCCTCGGCGAATCACCAGGTAGGTGGATTCGCGAGCGGCTTCCAGCGCGGCGGGCAGTTCCGCGCCGAGATTCGTGACGTCCTGCGACAGTCCGGAAACCGTCCCCTGCAGTTCGCCTACGGTTTCGGTAGTCCTGACCTGCTCCGCCTCGAGACCGCCCACATCCTCCTGGAGCCAGTAGATACCGATGCCGCCGGCCACGAGGACCAGGCCGGCGATCGCGATCGCTACCGTAGACGTCTGGTTGCTCTTCCTCGCCTTGGCCTGGGCGGCCGCGACGTCCGTTGCGGAGGCTGGCGTCGCGGATCGGCGTTGAATCGTCTCCGTATCGATCTGCTGCTGCATCGTCGAGCCCAGTTGGCCGGCCCGAATCGTGACCACTCGCAATTTCGGCCCATCGGGACCGATCTCAAGCTGGCAGTCTTCTGGAATGGTCTGGGCCGTTTCCATCAGGTCATCGTTCATGGATACGCGACGATCGGCAGCCATCTCCATGTAGTAGTGGCCACGAACGCGGGTGATCGTGCAATGCTCGCGGCCGACCATCCGGAGGTCGGCGGGAATGACGACCTGGCATCGCTCGGGGTCACGGCCGATGGCGATCGACTCGACTTCATCGCCAAACTCGAGGGTTTGGCCGGCACGTTCACCATCCAGGAACTGAATCGTCAGGGACATATCTGCTTCCTTTTCCCGTATTCCCCGTATCAGCCGGGGATACACCGGTCATGGTACCGCCCGATTCGGAGGACGCGAGCCCGCCCGGACCTGTTCGCAGGCAATGGCCCCTCCCGGGGGCGGCCTGTGCGGACAGGCGGATTTGAGTCGGATACCGCTCCTGCACCGGCTGACCCTCGAGCCTGCCGTGGTTCCGGCATCGCGATGCCCGGAGGCCGGGTCGACGGCAGGAACCCCACGTCAGCTCGAGCTGCCACCACCGCTGGACGTCGAGTCCATTTCACCGCGATAGGCGTTCTCCAGGGTGTTGTTGAACATGTTCAGCATGTTGATGTAGCCCACGAGCAAGGTGAGCTCCACGACGCCCGCATCGCCGAAACACCCCTGGACCTGGTTGAACAGTTCACTTGGTACCTGGTTGCTGTCCCGCATGACCGCTTGCGTCCACTCGACGGCGAGCCGTTGCGGTGCCGTCATGTCTCCCGGTGACTCCAGCAGTCCGGCCGGATCATCCGAGAGCCCAAGCGCCCGGCACATGTCAACGTGTGAGTCGACGCAGAACTGGCATGCGTTCTCGATCGACGACGCCAGGATCACGACCTCCTGAACATCGCGATCCAGTGATCCCCCGGGATAGATTGCCTCGCTCCAGTCAGCGAACCCCTGGAGCACATCGGGATTGGCGCACATCGCGCGGATCATCTCCAGCGGCTGGCCGCCACCACGGACCAGTTCCGCGCTTTCGGCAAAGACGGGATGCGTTGACACCCGGGCAAAGGCCTCTCGGACCTGCTCGTCGGATACCTCGATTCTCATGGCACGGCTCTCCCGGCAGGGCTCCGAACAGGCACCCGCCCACGTGGACTGGGCCCGGTGGGACTCGAACCCACACGCCCCAATGGGGCTGCGGCTTTTAAGGCCGCTGCGTCTGCCAATTCCGCCACGGGCCCGCCGCAGTGTATTCCATGCCCGGTTGCCGCCCGGGCAGCCGGGCTGGGCGTACCATGCAGGATCACCATGAGACCAAGCCAAGGAGTCCTCCCATGACCCGCCTGCTCGCCACCTGCCTCGTGCTGGCTTCCGGAACCGCCTGGGGAGCGCCCAGCATCGATGATGATGCCAAGCCCCTCATCAAGGACCTCATCCGGACCTACCAGGGCATCCCGGGCTGCCAGGTCACCTTCGAGCGGGTCATTGCCACCCAGGATGAAGCAAACCTGGTCAAGACCCAGGGATCGATCCTCGCGGTCAAGCCGAATCGATTCCGGGTTGACTCCGGTGATGTCACCTTCGTCTCCAATGGTGAGACCATGTGGCTGCTTCAGCCCGGGCAGGATCCCCAGGATCGCGCCGCCCCGGTGAACTTCGTCGAAGCCAACCAGTTCATGAATCGTGCTGGCCGGACTTCCATTGCCGGCCCGGCCAGCCTGGTCATGACGTTGCTCTCCGCGGACGCGGAGTCACTCCTGGTGACGGACTGCAAGCACATCAAGATCGGGCCGCCAATGGGCGATCGCCGGCTGCCGAGCCTGGTCATGCTGGCCCGGGATGGCGGCTCACTTCCCGAGGATACGAAGATCGAGCTCGCCCTTGGACTGCATGACAACAAGACCTGGGTGGATGTGATGAAGATCTCACCGCCGACCGGCAACGGTCATTCGACCGTGACCTTCGCCAACTGGCGGAAGGACGATCAGCCCGCCTCCGCCTTCCAGCCGGTTCCCGGCGAGACGCCCCGCAGTACCCCGATGACCGCCAGTGGCCCGACGGTATCACCCGAGGCCCGGGTGCTGATCGATCGGATCAGGGACTACTACCGCTCGATCCCCGGGGCCGCAGTCACCATCACCATGCAGGCCGACATGCCCGACCTGCCGGGACTCGAGGACATGGAGCGCAACACGCTCGAGATCGTCAAGCCCAACCTCTTCAAGATGCACGACTCGGTGCCGATCTCCATGGCGTGTGATGGTGAGTTCCTCTGGCAGTACTCGACCATGGCCAAGGCCTGGACGCGTGAGAAAGCACCACAGTCGCTTGGCCAGGCCCAGTCGATCATCTTCACCACCGGCCTCGTCCAGGGATTGGTAGTGGATCTCTTTGTCAATTCCATCGACACCTCCGTCCTGTTCGACGCCACCAAGTCGATCGATGTTCAGCCTGGGAAGAACCCGGGCGAAGTCGAACTCGTGATCATGCCTCATTCCACGGACGATCCGAATTCGATTCCGCCCACGTACCTCGGCGTGAACAAGGAAGGACCAGCCTGGCTTCGACGGATTCGATTCGATGTTCCCGAGCCGCCTCCCGGCATGCCGGCCGGACCCGATCAAATGGAATTCGTGCTGAGTGACTGGCGCACGACCGAGACACCCGCCAGTTCGTTCGCCTGGACGCCTCCCGCGGACTGGAAGGAAACCAATGATCTGATGAAGGATGTGATGGTCGCCTATGGAATCCAGGAACCCGAGATGCCGGCCCATGGAGACTCCGAGGAGGGCGGCAAGCCGGCGCCGGAGTTCACACTGGAGAGCCTGGAGGGACAGTCCGTTTCGCTCAGCTCGCTCCGGGGCAAGGTGGTGATCCTCGACTTCTGGGCGACGTGGTGTGGTCCCTGCAAGAAGGGACTGCCGGTCCTGATGGACATCGCCAAGGAGCGGGCCTCTGATGGCGTCGTGCTCTGGTCGGTCGACATGCGTGAGACACCATCCAAGGTCAAGGCCTTCCTTGAGAAGTCCAACTGGGATCTTCCCGTGCTGATGGATCGCAAGGGCGAGGTCGGGAAGCTGTACCGGGTCGGTGGTATTCCGCACACGGTCGTGATCGGTCCCGATGGAAACATCGTGACGGTCGAGGTCGGCTTTGGCGGCGAGGATGCCACGCGACGCACGATCAACAATGCCATTGATCAGGCACTGGCCAAGCCGGGCACCTGACCCGACACGGAGACCCGTGACGTGCTGATCTTCCTCACGTGCCTGCTGCTGAGCGGCGTCAACACGACGACCAATGACCCGCCACCACCGGATGTCGTCCTCATCATGATCGATGACATGGGGTGGGCGGACCCGGGCTTCATGCCCGGTGGCTCCCATGACACACCCCACATGGATGCACTGGCCCGACGAGGAACGGTCTTCACCGACGCCACCAGCAATGGTCCCAACTGCGCCCCAAGCCGGGCATCCCTGATGACCGGTCAGTGGACACCACGACACGGGGTCATGACCGTCGGGACGCCCAAGCGGGGCAAGGCCGAACACCGCACGCTCGAACCACCTCGCAATGGATCCGCGCTCACGCCAGAGACCATCACGCTGGCGCAGGAACTGCAGGCCGCCGGGTATCGAACGGCCCACCTGGGCAAGTGGCACCTGGGGACCGACCCGACAGCGCAGGGCTTCGAGATCAATATCGGTGGCAGCCGCGCGGGACATCCCAAGTCCTACTTCAGCCCGTACAAGAATGACAACCTGCCTGACGGTGAACCAGGCGAGTCGCTGACTGATCGCCTCGGCAGCGAGGCGCTCGAGATCATCGCGGCTGATGATCCACGCCCCCTGTTTCTCCACCTCTCCTTCTTCGCCGTCCACGCACCGCTGCAGGCGACGCCCGAGGAGATCGCTGCGCTGCAGGCCGCCAATCCCGGGTGGGACAAGCGGAAGGCGACCTTCGCGGCCATGATGCAGCGAACCGATCGAAACATCGGGCGGGTCCTGGAAGCAGTCGGTGACGATGCCATCGTGGTGTTGTGCTCCGACAACGGCGGCTTGAGTGGCATCGGCAACAACGGGCCATGGCGAGGCACCAAGGGCATGCTCTACGAGGGCGGCATTCGAGTCGCCCTGGTCGTGGCCACGCCAGGCGGATCAGCCCGGACGACCGACGTCCCGGTGACGTTGATGGACCTGCACCCGACGATTCTCGAGTTGGCGGGCGTCGACGTTGAATCCAACAAGTCGGACGGCGACAGCCTGGTCCCGATCCTGTCCGGGACACGCGACGACCTGGGAGCGCGTGATCTGCATTGGCACTTCCCCGCGTACCTCGAGGGCAACCGCCGGCTTGGAACGTGGCGAACGACTCCCGTGGGCGTCATTCGCCGTGGGCAGTGGAAGCTGCATGAGTATTTCGAAGATGGCCGGCTGGAACTCTACGACCTGTCGAAGGACCCCGCCGAGACCACCAACCTGGCGGCAACGGAACCAGCCATCCGCGATGAACTCCATGAGTCGATGATGAAGTGGCGGCAGGAGATCGATGCCCCGATGCCCGTTCCCGTCACTGCGACCGTCCCCGACAGCCCATGACCAATCGGTCCCGTCTCATCCTGCTGTGCGCCGCGGGTGCCCTGTTCACCGGATGCCGATCCTACGATCCGGATACCTACGATGCACGGCTGCGAGAAGCCACCTTCGAGGCCTATCACGACGCCATCGTCGACTACTACCCGGACCTGGATCGAGTCGGGCTCGACCCGGAGTCACTTCGTACGAGGTGGGCCGACGAGGTCATCGACGCGGAATCGGCCACGGACTACTACCACGCGTTGGGGCGGATGTGTGCCGCCCTGGATGATCCTCACATCCGCATGACACCAAACTACGAGATGTGGTCACAGGAAGACGGGCCGCTGGGGGCAACCGATCTGCGTGTCGTGGAAGTCGATGGCCGACCGCGGCTCTGGAACATGGCCAATGACATGTTCACGGAACTGACCCGTTCCCAGTTCGATTACAACGGCTGGGAGGTCGAGGTCTTCGATGGCGCCGAACCGAACAATGACATCATTGATGATGTCATCAACATCGGTCCTCGTCACAGCCGAATCGAGATTGAACTGGCCTCACCTTCGGGCGAAAGTCGTACCGTGTTTCCGCGGAAGCGTGGCCTGAGGGTCCGGGTGCTTGAATCCGATGAAATCCGGATCCGAAGAAACGGCACGAGCCTGTATGGCGATGCCGGGCAGTCGACCCGGGAGGCCGTCCAGGCTCGCGCGGACGCCGCAGATCTCGTCCGGACGTACCGAGGAACCTATCTCGACGCGTGGCGCATCGATGACGCGGCCATCCTGCTCTGGAATGCGGCCAAGACACTGCCCGGCTACAAGAAAACCGAACAACTGGAAGAGGACCTGGCCGAGGCCGCAAAGGTGTTCGAAGGGACGACCTGTACGCTGATCGACTTTCGCTTCCAGGGCGGCGGCAAGACCCCGGGCTTCCGAGCCGTCATGGAGCGGCTGCTCGATACGGATGTCAAGATGACCCTCAGGCAGGAGTCCTGGTTCGGGTTTCACGACCAGACCGATCGCATCCGACGGAGTCCCGCCATCGTGCATGGTCCCACGATCGTCCTGGCCAACGAGTTCACCGCCAGTTATGGCGAGTGGATGACCGCGCTGCTGGACCGGGAACGCGACGCCATGATTGTCGGTGCCCAGACACAGGGGTGCGAATTCTGCATCGTTGAAATCGAAGCGCCGGATCGATCGCGGCTGCGATTCGGAGGCAAGCCCTACACACGAACCGAGGGCATCCCCGCCTTCCAGTCGGTCGGCCTGACCCCCGACGTGGAGGTCAGTACCGCCGCGGATCAGTTCGACGGTGGTTCCCTCAAGGCGGCGCTCCTGGATACCCATGATCGGCAGACCCTGACCGCCCTGGCACTTCTCGATGAACTCTGCGAGATGGCATCACCATGATTCGCCTTCTCCTCGTTCTGCTGACCAGTGCCGCCATCATGGGATGCGAGGATGACAATCCATACTGGGATGCCTCCAACTGGGATATGAACCAGACGGCGGACCGCCTCGTGACGCTGCTTCAGGCACAGACATCGATCCTGTCACAGGCCTCCGTCGAGACGCCGCTTCCGGCCTCGCTTCAGCGGGAACTCTGGGCCCTGGTCCTCGACGAATACGACACGGCCTTCGAAGTCTATGTCCGGCTCAATCGAAATGGTCACCTCATCGCCCCGTTCTGCTCCACACTCTCGGATCGCGTGGAACCAGCCGAGCGGGAACGCCAGCAGGCCCTGGAACACCTGCGGGCACAGGGGCTCGACGTCATCAGGCGTTCGGCACCCAGCCTCGACGCCTGGGAGTCACTCGAACCTCGCCTCGCAGACCACAGCGCCTCAAGCCTGATCACCCGCTGCATGATTGATTCCGGGTTTCAACACCGGAACCTGCCGGAGCACGAGTCAGTCCGCTGACTGCCCGGTCTTGGCCGGCTGGTCTGATCGTGACGGCGCACGGGCACTGGCGCGAAGCGCCATCGTTGCCATGTTGGTCGCGGCATTGGACAGGTAGTGACGCGTGTCTCGCCGCTGGGAACGACTGAACCACCGGCCACTGTTCCGCTGGTTGGCCTGGAGCCATGACACCGCTTTGCGTGTATCCGGATCATCATTTCCCACACCACAGCGAGACAGGACCCAGAGGCAGAACGCGGTCGGGTAGGCCTCGCTCTCCTCGAGTTGTGGCGAACCGTCATGACGAGGCCAGGTTCCCAGCGACGCCATGCACCAGCCACCATCCTCACGCTGGGTGGAACGAATCTCCGAGATCCACTGCTCCCGTTCCTGCGACTGCAGTTCGAGTCCGTTCTCCGCGTCCGCCCACAGCATCATGCCCTTCTGGTGCAGCGTGCCGGGTGGGTTGGCCTGCAGCCAGGTGACCAGTCGACGCTGAGCGGTCGCCACGTGCGCCTGCTTCCGGTACTCCCCAGGGGCCCGGCCGAGGGTCACGGCCATGAGCGTCACCCCGAAGTGCGTGTCGCTTTCGTAGGGTGGCCAGTTGCATGCCAGCCAATCGGGCCAGTGCCCCGCCTCGTCCTGCAGTGACAGGACGTGATCAAGTGCGGCCCGCGTGTCGTCCTTGAACGTCCCGTACCGAATGCTGTCCCCCATGGCCAGAAAGCACGCGGTGGCCACCATGCCCTCAACCGCACCGTACTGCCCGACGGGAGTGACGCCATCGGTGATGTACCGATCCAGGTACTCAAGGGCAAAGGTACGAGCGTCACGCCAGGGTTCACCGGCGGGTTCCATGGCACCGGATACCAGGTACAGACCGTTGGTATGGCAGGACACGCAACTGTTGGTCTCCTGCCACCCCCGTGAGGCCTTCGCGAGATACTCGTCCGCCGATTCCAGGGAGAACTGCTCACGCACCGGGTCACCTGAACCGGGAAGCGCCGGTTGATCCCCGGCGACCGGAGAACAGGCTGCAACCAGCGTGAGCAGGATGCTCATGACCCGGGTTCTGCCGGCGGATCGTCGATCGTCACGAGCGGGAAGATCTCCGATGGAACATGCTGTTCCTCCATCGCCCGACGGAGCCGATCAACAACCTCGGGGTGAGCGGCAGAGACATCCTGCTGCTCACCCAGGTCGGACTCGAGATCAAACAACTGGATGGTGGTATTGCCATTCTTCAGGTTGGGTCGGATGCCCTTCCATCGCCCCATGCGGACGGCCTGCTGTCGACCGAACTCCCAGTACAGCACCTCGTGATCTTGCTGCTCACCACCGGTCAGCTCCGGAAGGAAGGACACGCCATCGGAATCAGGTGCCGTCGTCGAGGTCACATCCGCAATCGTCGGCATGACATCCTGGAAGCTGCTGATGTGATCGGACATCGTCCCTGGCTTCACGTGCCCGGGCCATCGCACGATCATTGGAACTCGGATACCGCCCTCGTAGAGCGAGCACTTCAGGCCACGAAGTGACGCGGTGCTGTCGAAGAAGTCCGCCTCGACACCGCCGTTGAAGGTCGTTCCGTTGTCACTCGAAATCATCACGATCGTGTTGTCCGCAACGCCCTGGGCCTCGAGTTCATCCAGGATCGCACCGATCTCGGCATCCAGGTGCGTGATCATCGCGGCATAGGCGGCCCGCGGACGTGGATGCGGAAGATAGCCCTGGTGGCCGAGGTAGTGCTGATCATCCCAGTCCCGCGGGTACTGCTCGATGTCCTCCTGCGGCGCCTGGAGCGCCACGTGGGGAATGGGACTGGCGTAGTACAGGAAGAACGGACCGTCCGCGTTGTCGCGGATGAACTCGACCGCTTCATCCCGCATCAATGCCGGGGCATAATCCGCCCGGTCGTACCGCTCCTGGTAGGCCTCCTCGGTCGCCAGCGGCTCCTTGAGTCGCTGGTGCGCTCGAAAGTATTCGCCATCATTGATCACGTGCTTCTCTCCATTGCGCCAGAGGTGCGATGGATAGTAGTTGTGGGCCTTTCGCTGGCACAGGTAACCATAGAAGTGATCGAAACCCTGGTTGTTCGGATGCCCGACCGTTTCCGGACCACCGAGCCCCCACTTCCCGATGCATGCCGTGGCGTAGCCACGATCCTTCAGCATTTCCGCAATGGTGACCTCGGACTCGGGCAAGGGGTACTGTCCCTCGGGCTCGGATTCACCCCACCCGCCGTTCTCCCAGTTGTTGCGGACCACGGCGTGCCCCGTGTGCTTTCCGGTCAACAGGACACAACGTGACGGCGCACACACCGGGCTGCCGGAATAATGCTGCGTGAAGCGCATACCCTCGCGAGCCAACCGATCCATGTGCGGTGTCCGGATCTTGTCCTGCCCATAGCATCCAAGCTCCGACCAGCCCAGGTCGTCGGCAAGGACGTAGACGACGTTCGGTGTCTGCGCCGCACCAGGCGTCTTCGCCTGGTCGTCAGCCGCCGGGAACACGGCGCACAGCATCAACAGGAGAGTTGTCATCCCCGGAGTCTACCCCGGCCCCGGGACATCGCGAGACCCAGCTCGCCTCAGCGCACCGCGAATTCCACCCGTCGTGCGGGAAACCGGCCAATTGACGCTGATTGCCCGGTCAACTGCTTCCCGGGGCCCGGATCGTCCAGTACGGTAAGGGGTCGGGCGTGGAGCCCCGAAGACCCACCTGGAGAGAGACCCCATGTTCCAACGCACCCTGGTTCGGATTCCCGGATATTGCTGCATCAGCGTCGCCGCAACGGCCATGGCGTTCTCCGTGACCGCTTCGGCCGGACAGATCGGTCCGGATGTCGTCGCGTTCTATGTCGCGGAGTCCATCAACTACCAGGGATCCGTCGACGGAATCGGTGGCTACGCCTTCGGCACCACCTCGTGCAACTATGGCGACATCGAGGCCGCCTGGTACGGCGGAACCAATGAAACTCCCCTGATCGGACAGAACGCGTATCGACTGAAGAACGGGCGTTTCGAACAGATCGGAACCAGTTGGCTGAAACACTCCTTCTGCGCCCTCAGCGAAGGTGGATGTGGTGACTGCCAGGCCACTGACTGCTCCACGCTCGGCATCGGCTGTGCCGACACCTACGGCGCCGGCCTGAATACCAACCCCGGTGGCCCACGATCGGAAGTCAATGCCTTCACTGGCGCCTACGACTACCCCTTCACCAACAGTCCCAGTGGTACGGCGACGCTTCGCGGCAATCTGTGCATTGCTGATGATGATATCGATCCCTCGCTCAACCCCGATGCCCGTTACTTCTTCGAGGGCTTCTACGTCTGCACAGACGAGGCCCCCTGGGGAACGCAGTTCAACAACGCGTCCTTCCGGGAGATTGGTTTCAGCAGCGTCGGCTCGCCCTCGACGATCGGTCCGACCCGAATCGGGGAAATGGCAATCGAAGCCTGGGCGGAGATCGACCCGACGGTCACGTTGATCGAGATCATGGTCCCGGGTGATGGAATGATCGTCATTGGTGCCAAGGTCACGGAACTGTCCAACGGAACGTGGCGGTACGAGTACGCGATCTACAACTACAACTGTGATCGATCCGTCGGTGGCGTGTCGATTCCGCTTCCCGCGGGCGCCAATGCCTCCAACATCGGTTTCCACGACGTCGATTACCACAGTGGTGAAATCTGGGACGGCACCGACTGGGTCGGCGAGCAGACGATCGGCCAGCTCCGCTGGGCAACAACACCCTATGCCCAGGACGTGAACGCCAACGCGATCCGCTGGGACTCACTCTACAACGTCCGGTTCGACCTTCCTGTTCCGCCGGAGGACGGTGAGATCACCCTTGAGCTGTTCAAGCCCGGCGGTGCCCCCTCCGTCACGGCAATCGGTCCGATCCCGGGCGGAGAGCCGGTTGACCCCTGTGACCTGCCGGTGCCGGCCTGTGCGGTGGACATCGATGGCAGCAGCCGGGTTGATGTCGGTGACGTCCTGCAGCTCATCGCCGACTTCGGAACCTGTGGTGACGGAACGTTCCGTCCCGCCAGTGACGTTGATGGTGACTGCTGCGTGAATGTGAATGACATGCTGACCGTTCTCGGCGAATGGGACACGGAATGCGGCGAGCCAGGCGCCTGCTGCCTCGGCGATGGTTCCTGCATCCAGTCGCTGGAGTCCGAGTGTGCCGACGCCGGTGGGACCTTCAATGGAGCCGCCGTTCCCTGTTTCGACGTGAACTGCCCGGTCCCCGGCGCCTGCTGCGTCAGTGAAACGGACTGCCAGGTGCTCTTCCTGCCTGACTGCGACGCACTGGATGGCGATTTCCGAGGCTATGGAACCACGTGCGGCACCATCGACTGCAGCCAGTCGGCCTACAACGACAACTGTGACGAGTCCTGGTTGATTACGACCGGCAGCTACGAGTTCTCCACGATGAACGCCACGACCGATGGCCCCGGACACGAGGAGTGCCAGTTCGACGGTCAGACCTACAACGACATCTGGTATCGATTCGTCAGCCCCGGGGCAGGTGTCCTGGCCGTGTCCACCTGCGACCTGGTGAACTACGACTCCGACCTGGTGGTCTACGACGGCTGGGACTGCAATGACCTTCAACTGCTGGGCTGCAATGATGACGGAGACGGCTGCAGCGGCTACTCGTCCTTCCTGGAATTGGACGTCACCTCCGGTCAGTCCCTGCTGATTCGGGTCGGTGGATGGGAATCGGGTGATGCCGGCGAGGGCACCTTGCAGATCGACTTCAACTCGAGCGATTGAGCGATCGGCTCAGTCGGATCGGCCACGGGACGCGCGGATCGTCGCCTGGAGTCGCTGCACGCTGTAGAAGAGGATGGCGAACAGTCCGAGCCATGGCACCCAAGCCAGCCAGCCGGGGAACAGTCGCACGAACAGTACCCCGATCACCATGGCGAACAGCACCAGCACGGTGAAGATCCAGATCGCCTGACGTTCCTGGTCCGAGCGAGATCGCGCCAGGTCCCTGGCGACACCCAGGACCACTGCGATCACCCCCGCCATCATCACCACTGCACCGATCAACGATCCCATGTCACCTCCAGGGTCACGAATGTCGCTGCACGGGGTGAGCATACCTCAGCATCAGCAGAAGCATCGATCCTGGAGAAACCTCCTGCACCGAACGCAGGCCGTGGTGAATGATCGGTGGATATGACGCCATCAGGATGCCGTCAGGAGGCTGTTAGCATGCCATACCGAAGGGAGTGCATGCATGTTCAGTTTGAGCCTCGTCGTTGTCCTGGTGACGTCACTGGCCGCCGTTCCCGACATCATCGAACCCAGCGGCGCCTTGGCCATCGAGTCGACCGGATCGCGTTGGCGACGACCGGTCCATACCGATGCCGTGCAGCACGCCATCGTCACGGGAACCTGGACCGCCCCCGCTGCCGGAGACACCGTGGAACATGATGACGGCTCGACCCTCACGTGGACCCCGCTGGAACCCGATGACAAGGGCCGGGTCACGGGCCCACGGGGCGGATACGTCTTCTATGCCTTCGAATCGGACGAGGCCTACCCCGCCCTGCTTGATATCCGGGGTCACTCCCTGGCATACGTGAACGGGGAACCCCGCGGTGGCGATGTCTACAACCGAGGCACGCTCCGATTGCCGTTCATGGTGCAGAACGGTCGAAACGAACTGCTGTTTCGTTCCGGTCGAGGACCCCTGAAGCCCATCGTTCGATCCGCCACGGCCGTGGCCGAGATGGAAATGTCCAACCCGGGCGACACCGTCGCGTTCATCGGGACACAGGATCAAACGCTCCCGGACCTGGTCACCGGTGAACCAATTGATGTCATGGCCGCGATGCTGATCTACAACGTCAGCCCAGATCCACTTGACGGCTTGTGGCTGGACGCCAGCGTGCAGGGGTTCACCACGGCGACCAAGCTCGACACCCTGCAACCCATGAGTTTCCTGAAGGTCCCATTCCGGATCAGCTGCAGCATGGACGCACCGAGCCAGGACGTCCCAGTCAGGCTGCGACTTCGAGATGGCTCGTCGGTCCTTGATGTCGAAGAGATCACGCTGAGCGTCAAGACGCCATCGGACCTTCACCATCGCACGTTCCAGAGCGATATCGATGGAAGCGTGCAGTACTACGCCGTTCGGCCAGCGGTTCCAGGAGAGGACGCCGAGGATCTGCCCGGCCTGGCCCTGTCTCTTCATGGCGCCAGCGTGGAAGCTCGCGGCCAGGCCGCCTGCTATCGACCGCGCGAATGGGTCCATGTCGTTGCACCCACCAATCGCCGCCCATTCGGATTCGATTGGGAACACTGGGGCCGTCGCGATGCGATGGAAGTACTCACGGATGCCGCGGAACGCTATCCGAGTGATCCCGCCCGACGTTGGCTCACGGGACACTCGATGGGTGGACACGGCACCTGGCAACTGGGCGCCACGTTTCCCGACCAGTGGGCCGCCATCGCGCCCAGTGCCGGATGGATTTCGTTCTGGACCTACGGCGGGCCGGAACGATACGCCCGGGACGGCGGTATCGAGGAGATCCTGCATCGAGCAGCCAATCCCAGCGACACGCTGCTGATGAAGGACAACCTCGATCAGTTCGGTATCTACGTGCTTCATGGTGACGCCGACAACAACGTGCCGGTCGACCAGGCGCGTCAGATGCGAGAGGTCCTGGGCGGCTACCACCCGGACTGGACCTACTACGAGCGGCCCGGTGCCGGGCACTGGTGGGGCAACCAGTGCATGGACTGGCCACCGTTGTTCAGCTTCCTCCAGGAACGCGAACGCCCCGATCCAGCCACGATCGATCGCATCGACTTCACCACCGTGGATCCGCGGGCCTCGGCCACGAATCACTGGGTGACCATCGAATCGCAGGAGGTGTGCCTGGAACCCAGCCGAGTGGACCTCGCACGCCAACGGGACAAGGGGACGATCACCGGTACGACGGAGAACGTCAGTCGACTGTCGGTCGGCCTCTCCCACTTCCCGGCGGAAACCGATCTGTTCCAGTTGGAGATCGATGGAACGACGCTGGAGTCCGACCGCCCCGCGGATCATGATGCCCTGCATATCGCGAAACGTGACGGTTCCTGGGTGGTGACCGGGCCGGCCTCGGCCGACCTCAAGGGACCACACCGGGCCGGTCCCTTCCGCGACGCCTTCAACAACAATGTTCTCCTCGTGTATGGAACCCGTGGCACGAAAGCCGAGACGGCGCGGAACCGGGCCCGGGCACGGCTGGACGCGGAACGATTCTGGTACCGCGGAAACGGCTACCTCCCCTTCGTGCCCGACACGGAATTCGAACCATCAGCCGAACCGGACCGCAACGTGGTCCTGTACGGCAATGCCGATACGCACGCACACTGGAACACACTGGTGCCCGACAGCCCGCTGATCCTGGAACGCGGCGGTCTGCGACTCGACGGCCAGGTGATCACCGGAGACGATCTCGCCACCGTATTCATCCGCCCACGCCCCGGGAGCGACCTGGCCAGCGTCGGCGTGGTCGGCGGCAGTGGACTCCCGGGGGATCGACTGACGGAACAGATGCCGTTCTTCTTTGCCGGCGTCGGTTGGCCGGACTGGATGATCCTGGCGCCGGAGTCACTGCGACAGGGACCTTCCGGCGTCGTCGGAACCGGGTTCTTTGCCGAGGACTGGTCATTCGATCCCCGGCAATCCGCCCTCGGGGATCGAGCCCGCTGAGTGCTACCATCTCAAGGCACGATCACCATCGCCCTTGACTCGTGAATACAGGAGCTCCGACCAGATGCGAATCACCAGCCTCATCCTGTCCCTGCTCCTCGTCGTCTTCGCGCTGCTCAGCCTGATCTTCTGCCTGCTGTTCAGTTGGCACTGGCTCTGGGGTCTCATCCCCTCGGCAGCCCTGGGCGGCGTCGCGATCTGGGATCGGCTTCAACCGCATCACAGCATTCTCCGCAACTACCCACTCCTGGGACACCTGCGCTTCATGGCCGAAAGCATCCGGCCGGAGATCATGCAGTACTTCGTCGAGCAGGACGAGCAGGGTCGGCCGTACAACCGGACGCAACGATCCGCGATCTACGAGCGTGCCAAGAACGTCGAGGACGTCAAACCCTTCGGCACGCAGTTGGACGTCTATAACGCGGAATACGAGTTCCTGACCCACTCCATCACGCCTCGACCCAAGGCGACGGAACCGTTTCGTGTCACGATCGGTGGCAGTGCCTGTACCCAGCCCTATTCGGCCTCCCTTCTGAACATCTCGGCCATGAGCTTCGGTGCCCTGAGTCCGAATGCCCTGTTGGCCCTCAACAAGGGTGCCCAGCGCGGCAACTTCTATCACGACACCGGCGAGGGTGGCGTGAGCCCCTACCACCTCAAGCACGGTGGTGACCTGGTCTGGGAGATCGGCACGGGATACTTCGGATGCCGGACAAAGGATGGGCAGTTCGATCCCGGGATGTTCCACGAGACCGCCGTCAACGACAAGATCAAGATGGTCGAGATCAAGGTGTCACAGGGCGCCAAGGCCGGTCACGGCGGTGTCCTCCCGGGCCCGAAGGTCGACGAGGAGATCGCCCGGGTCCGCGGCGTGCCCGTGGGCAAGGACTGCATTTCGCCGGCCTATCACAAGGCCTTCTCCACCCCCATCGAACTACTTGAGTTCACTGACCTGCTGCGGCAGAAGAGTGGCGGCAAGCCCTCGGGCTTCAAGCTCTGCATCGGCCGGCCCTACGAATTCCTTGCCATCTGCAAGGCCATGCTTGAAACCGGAGTCCTGCCGGACTACATCGTCGTTGACGGTGGCGAGGGTGGAACCGGTGCTGGTCCAGTCGAGTTCCTTGATCATCTCGGCCTGCCGCTGACCGAGGGCCTGCTCTTCGTCCACAACGCGCTCGTGGGCTGCAATCTCCGGGACAAGATCAAGGTCGGCTGCAGCGCGAAGATCTCCAACGCCTTCAGCATGGCCAGCCGCATGGCCATCGGCGCCGACTGGTGCAATGCCGCGAGAGCCTTCATGTTCTCCGTCGGCTGCATCCAGGCCCAGCGATGCCACACCAACACCTGCCCGGTTGGTGTCGCCACCCAGGATCCCAAGCTGTACCGAGGCCTCGTCGTGGACGAGAAGGCCGACCGCGCCTATCACTTCCATCGCAATACGCTCGAAGCCCTCGCCGAGGTCGTCGCCGCAGCAGGCCTTGATCATCCGAGCGAACTGACCGCGGACATCATGTGGCGAAGAATCAACTCGAACATGGTCCGGTCGTACCTCGACATCTACGAGTTCCTGGAACCCGGTGAACTGGTCCAGGGCGGCGGCAACGCCCTCTGGCAAAAGGCCTGGGATCGCGCCCAATCGCAGACCTTCAAGATCGGTCAGTTGAACTAACCTCCGGAATCCCCCGGTTACGCTCCACCAGAGAAACAAAGGAAGTCACCATGAATCGCCCGCTCTTCATCATCGCCGCCCTGTCCTTCCTGGCCGGAGCCTGGTTCATGGCCAGCCAGCCGTTGGCCAGCGCCCATTGCCAGATCCCCTGCGGGATCTACGACGATCCGGCCCGGGTCGCCCAGATGAAGGAAGACGCCTTGACCATCCGCAAGGCCGTGACGCAGATGGCCGCCCTGATGGAAGCCCAGTCCGACCATCCCCTCCAGGACTTCAACCAGGGTTCCCGTTGGGTCATGACCAAGGACCAGCACGCCCAGAACATCCAGGACGTGGCGTCCTACTACTTCCTCACCCAGCGCGTGAAAGCCGTCCCTGCCGGTGAGGATGGCCATGACACCTACATGACGCAGTTGGCCGCCTTCCATCGCATCCTGGTTGCCGCCATGAAATGCAAACAGACCGTCGACGTGGCCAACGTGGATGAGTTGGACGCCGCCATCGCAGCCGTCGCCGGCTGGTACACCGAGTAGGACTCAGGCGCCCCCCGCCTCCAACCAGGCGTCGATCTTCGAGGCAATGGCGTCACGCGCCGTTCTGAACGCGTTGCGTTTCGCCTCGTCGTCGCCATCACACGCTGCAGGATCATCAAAGGGCCACGAGCGCACCTGTTCGCCGGCAACCACCGGGCAGTGTTCGGCTGCTGAAGCGCAGACGGCTATCGTCAATGACACCGGACCGTCTCGAAGGACGTCCTCGACACTTGTCGACCGCAGCCCCTCGGAGGATATTCCCTCTTCCGCCAGGACCTCGATCGCCAGTGGGTGCACCGTGCTTGGTTTCGTTCCAGCGCTGCAGACCGCCATCCGATCAGCGGCTCGATCCCGCAGAATGGCCTCGGCCAGTTGACTCCGCGCGCTATTGGCCGTGCACAGGAAGAGAATCCGCGGGCGCTCGGTCATCCTGCCGCTTCCGCGTCCGTTCCTGTCTCCTCAGCCGATTTCTTGGGCTTTCGGAAGTCGAGGTCCTCGATCCGACCAAACACGGCCGTGGCGATGTTGGCCAGGTGCGAGGCGACGCGCTTGTAGTGACGGGACAGCAACGAGTACGCCACGGCCGCGTGAGTTTCCACGGTGCGGCGATCTCGAAGCAGTGTCTCCTCGACCGCGTCACATTCACCACGAATCCTGTCCGCCGCCTTGATCGCGGACTTGGCCTGCTTGGTACTTGATTCCATGAAGGCCGAGATGACATCGTCGAACAACGTGGTCACCTGCTTCCGAATATCCTCGAGTGGCTGGTGGTACCGCCCAATCTCATAGTCACCTTCGTAGTACTGACCCACCTCGAAGACATTCTTGCAGTAGTCGCCAATGCGTTCCGCATCCTTGGCGATGCTCATGAGCGCCAGGCAACCGGCAATGTCAGCCACGGGATTGACGGACAGGTGTGTCAGGATGTTGCCGCGAATCGAACGCAGCAGCGTGTTGACCTCCTGGTCCTTGCTGTAGAGCGGGTCCCGGACATCATCTCCGTTCTTCTTGCCACGAAGGACATCGTTGGCCTCGCCGAACATCCACTGCGCAGCGGTCAGCATCTCTCGAAACTGGGCGAACGCCTCATCCAGCTTGTTGTCCGTCTTCAAGGCAGCAATGAGTTGGCCGAGCATCGCAGGCTCTCCTTCTGGTCCCGAAAGTCATCGGAAAACCGAAGCTAGTCGCTGTAGAAGAACACCTCTGTGATCACCAATCCCAAGACAGGGGCAACCACGAAGATCGTCAGGAGGAAGATAAACGCATATCGGGGCGAACGTGACGCGAGGCCGCTGTACCACTTGGCCAATCGGATCGGAATGATCTTGAGTGGATACCAGATCGCGTTGTCCCCGAGGTTGAACAGCACATGAGAGATGGCGACCGTCACGGCGCCGGCCGTCGGGTTCGCCGTCGCGGCGATGACACCGGTCACGGTTGTCCCGAGATTGCATCCAAGCATGAAGGGGAAAACCCGTCGCAACTTCACGACACCGGCGCCGGCAATGGGCACCATGAGGCTCGTGGTCACGGAACTGGACTGGACAGCCACGGTTGAGCTGATCCCGGAAATCCAGGCCAGGAAGTCGTTCCGGAAGATCACCTTGCTGAACAGGCCCTCAAGCCGTTGAAGCAATGCACCCTTGAGATTGCTCACCAGGCCCAGTAGCGACATGAACAGAATGAGAAGCCCGATGATCGCAACCGTGAGGCCAATGGCAGTCGTATTCTCCGTAAACCACCCGGCCATGTCCTTGATGGCGCTGACCACTGGCTTCGTGATGGCCTTGATGGGACTGTTTGGCTTCGTCCCGGGCTCCAGCCCGATGAGTTGCGTAAGCCATTCCGATACCCGCATCAGCACGCCCTTGCCATCGCTTCCGGGCAATGACCGTGTTGCCCATTCGAGCGGGAACAGGAGCATGACCGTCAGGACATTGGGAATCGCATGCATCAGAGCGGTGGCATAGGCCCGCCGGAACTGCCGTCGAATCCGCATCGTTCCGAGCGACACGATCAGACCGGTGATGCTGGTGCCGATATTGGCACCCATCACCGCGAAGATCGCCGTTCCAACGCTCAACTCTCCCGCTGCAACCAGGGTGATGATCAGCGATGTCGTGAAAGACGAACTTTGCACGATTGACGTGATCAACACCGCCGTGAACAACGCGACGAGCGGATTGTCGCCTTGTGCGATGGCGACCTGGAGCCAGTCAGTCGACTTTCCAATCTCCTTCAACCCGGCGCCCATGACATTGATGGCACACAGAAAGAAGTAGAGCGCCACCAACGCCATGACCACATGCACCCAGAACGGGCGGATCTTGGGTTGCTTGATGCTCTGCGACATCAATACTCCATGGCATCTGTGCCAACCGGCCCTGTGCTTCAGTGGCCGTGTTGGGGCATGAGACTCGCACCATCTGAGGATTGAATGTACTGGGTGTTAAGATTGTGTTCAGATGAGGTCGGCAGCGTCACGGTAAAGACAGAACCCCTCCCCGGAGCCGTCTCAACATCGACTGAGCCACCATGAGCCAGGGCGATGTGCTTCACGATCGCCAGGCCCAGGCCCGTTCCGCCCACTTCACGACTTCGCCCCTGGTCGATCCGGTAGAACCGTTCGAACAGTCGCCGACGAGAGGATTCGTCGATCCCGGGCCCCTCGTCCGCCACCGCAATATGCAGCAATGACCCTTGTGACCAGGCAGACAGCCGGACGGTCGATTGTGGTGGCCCGTAACGAATGGCGTTGACCACGAGGTTGCTGACCGCCTGCTCCAGCAATTGCCGGCTGCCATGGCACGTCAGCGGCTCATCACATTCGACCTCCAGGACGATGTCCCGGCTCGCCGCTTCATCACTGCAGGCACGAACAACACCATCAAGCAACTCGTGTGCCGCGAGAATCTCACGCTCCGGAAGATGTGATCCCTCGGGGTCCTCCAGCCGGGACAAGGACAGCAGGTCCTCGATGATCGCGGAGAGCCGCGTTGCATGACGGGCCACGACGTCGGTGTATTGTCGTCTCTTGGCGTCATCCTGCTCATCAAGAAGCAACTCCGCATATCCCTGGATCGCCGTGATCGGCGTACGAAGCTCGTGGGAGACATTGGAGGCGAAGTCAGTCCGCATGGCTTCAAGTTGCCTCAGTCGGGTGACATCATCGAGAACCAGGACCGTTCCGACCTGCCGGTCATCATCATCATGAATCGGCTCGCTATTGATCACGATCTGCCGGCCTTCCAGGGAATCAAGGGTGATCTCGGAAGATCCGTGCCCGCCCGCCTCGGATACCGATCGGGCGAACTCGATCAACCGGGCATCAATCTCAAGCCGCTCGAGAGGCCGACCACGGACATCAAGTTCATCGAGAGCCAGGATGCGGGAAGCCGCCGGATTCACGCTGATCACGTGCCCATCCAGGTCCATGGCAATCACGCCGGTACTCATGGCGAACAGGATGCCCTGCATCTCGCTCTGCTGGACAGACAATTGGCGGATTCGCTCGCCCTGGTCATTGGCAATTCGATCAAGCGACATCCCCAGGGTCGCCAGGGCGCCGGGCAGATCTGGCTCGGACCGGTATTCAAAGTCCCCGGCGGCAATCCGCTCCGCTCCGACGCTGAGCCTTCGGACGTGTCGATCGACATCGCGTGAAACGAACGCCACCGTGCAGAGCGTCACACCCAGGAGCGCCGCAAGAACGATCACGATCGACCAGATGATCGGCATGACCTGGGCCTGTGCCAGATCACTCCGCATCGATGCCCGAATGATGAACGGCTCGCCGCCGATCTCAATCCGCCTCGCCACATAGGTCATGCGCTCGCCGATGGTCGCGCTGAACCGTGTCTGTACCGCCTGGCCGGAGGTGATGGCCCCCAGGATCTCCGGTCGATCACCGTGATTTTCCATTTTGGTGGAATCCGAATCACTGTCCCATCGCACTCGACCGGATCCCCCGATGAGTGTCAACCGGACATCCGGCGAGGTTGAATTCCATTCCCTGAGAATGGCGTCCTCAGCCTTCGGGTCAGACTGAAGCAGGACCTCCAGGTGCATCGTGTACCGAGAGAGCAGGCTTTCAATCTTCGACTGGTTGAACTCCTCGACCACCGAGACAGTGATCCAGGCGACAACGATGGAAGCGACCACCTGCACCACCACGATCGGTAGTCCCAGCCGCCAGAGCAGCGATCGGCGGGTCTCGGAGGACCTCATCGTGAGGCAACCCTGGAACTGTCTTCCAGGCGATATCCCACCCCACGGACCGTCTCAATGAGATCGCCGGCAGCGCCCAACTTCCGTCTCAGTGATGTGATGTGGACATCAACCGTCCGATTGGACATGACGACCCGTGGACCATGTGTGGCCTCGATGATCTGCTCGCGAGTGCGAACGAATCCAGGTCGGGAGGCCAGGAAGCTCAGGATCTGGAACTCACTGCTGGTGACACTGACCGGGATCTCATCCACCCGAACCTCGTATCGATCCCCGTCGATCTCGATGCCACCGATTCGAGTCCGGGCCTTTGCCTTCTCCGTGACCGGCTTCTCCTGGCTCCGGCTCAGGGCCTTGCGAATTCTCGCGATCAGGACCTTGGCACTGAATGGCTTGACCATGTAGTCATCAGCACCCAGTTCCAGCCCGGAGACGATGTCCGATTCCTCACCCCGAGCCGTCAGCATGACGATCGGGATGTGGCGGGTTCGCTCGTTCCACTTCAACTGCCGACAGACTTCCTGGCCATCGATGCCCGGAAGCATCAGATCGAGAACGACCAGCGCCACGTCATGGCGGTCGATGTACTTCAGTGCCGCTTCCCCCGACTCCACCAGGGCAGTCTGGTACCCCTCCTTGTGGAGATGGAGTCGCACGAGATCCCCGATCTCATGTTCATCCTCGACGATCAGAATGGGCGTCTTGCTCGCCATGGCTCCCGCACATCATCCAGGACCGACGTGCTGTGAGCCCCTCCCGGGCAGCACCGCAACGTCCCCATGACGGGGAACCCGGTCAGTCACCTTTCGGATAAAGGCCGAGGTGGGATTCGAACCCACGAATGACGGATTTGCAATCCGTTCCCTTAGTCCACTTGGGTACTCGGCCCTCGCCGTTCCAGGGGGCCCGGAGCGGCAACGGGAGAGGATACACCCGCCCTCCGCACCAGGCAAAGAAACCCTCGAGCGGAAGTCGGGATACCCTGTAGCCATGTTCAGCCCAAGACGGGGTGCGCCCCTCCTGGCCATACTGATCCCCCTCCTGGCCCTCGCCCAGGACGCCCCACCGGCCTCCTCGTCCGACGAGGCGGAAACCGGGCAGGACGTCCCGATCGCCCGCGCCCCGTTGCTGGCCGAAGGCACGGTCATCTCCAATGCCGAGGGCACCATGGTGCCTGACGAGCGGAGGCCCCTCTGGCGATTCCAGCTCGACCGGGAGTCTCCGGACGCACCGGAACGCGATTTCATCCTGCTGCCCTGTCGGGTGCTCCAGGACATGGAACAGAAAGCCCGGTCCATTGCACCGACACCGGCTCGCTTCAGCCTCACGGGAGAGGTACTCAGCTACGGGCGAGACAACTGGCTCCTGCCACAGCACGTCGAATGGATCACGGAACACGCGGAACGAAACGAGACCACGGAGGTTCCGCCGGATCCGTCAGAGCCACTGGATGAGGAACCACCAACCACACCGGCTGAAACGAGCGACGATCCCTGGGCTGACGAGGCGGCCAGCCCGAGAGACCAGGGTGACAGCATTGCCGACATCGTTGCCGACCTGCAGTCCAGCGTCGGACCCTTGCGCCGCAGTATTGATACCGGCGAAGACACGGTCGCCCCGGTGGCCGGTCCATCGGAAGGTCGAATCCTCGTCTCGCGACGCGGTCGACTCGGCCGTGGCCGGACCGGTGCCTGGGTCTTCGTCCTGGACTCCGATGTGAACGGGCTGTCCGATCCCTCGCTGGTCCTGCTGCCGTCACGGCGACTGGCCCAGTTGGAGACCTATGCCGGATACGGGTGGATGGGCCAACCCATGCTGATGAGCGGCGAGGTCTTCACGTACCGCGACCGCCACTTCCTGAGGCCCACGTCCTGGAAGTTCGTGCGAGAGCGACCCAACCTGATCCGCTAGACGCGGCTCAGGTCACTTCATCTCCACCGTATCCATGGTGATGGCCTCCAGCGGCCGATCCTGGTGATCCGTCTCCGCGCCGCCGATGGCCCGCACGGTGTCCAGGCCCTCGATCACGCGACCGAACGCCGTGTACTGGCCGTCGAGGTGCTGGCAGTGCTCCCGACCGAGGCAGACGAAGAACTGGCTGCCGGCCGAATCGGGATCCTGGCTGCGCGCCATCGAGAGGACACCCTCCACGTGTTCCCGGTCATTGAACTCGGCCGGAACGTTCCAGCCGGGGCCACCGGTACCGTCCCCGGTCGGGCAGCCACCCTGGATGACGAAGTTGGGAATGATGCGATGGAAGCAGAGCCCGTCGTAGAACCCGTCGCCGGCCAGCTTGGTGAAGTTCTCGACATGACCGGGCGCCACGTCGTTCCAGAGTTCAACCACCATGACGCCCTTGCTCGTGGTGATCTGTGCCTGTGGGTAATCGCTCATCTCCCGCTCCTTTGGCGATTGTCGCCTCTTGTCAACTTCGCAGTCTCTCGATCAGCCGCTCGCGAACCACGTTCGCGTCCGCCTGGCCACCGCTGGCCTTCATCACGTGACCCATGATCCGTCCCATGGCCGCGTCCTTGCCGCCGGCGAAGTCCTCCGCCGCCTGCGGATGCGCCTCCACGGCACCATCAATCCACTCATCCAACTGTCCCGTGTCACTGACCTGCACGAGACCATTCGCCTCCGCCACGGCTTCCGCCGTGTCATCGCTGTCGCAGAGCAGGACGAACAACTCGTCCGCCGCGGTGGAACCCACGGCATTGGTCGCTCGCAACATGATGATGCCCGCCAGCTGATCGGCCGTGATCCCGAGGGCCTCGACCGCCACATCCCGCTCCCGGGCCACGCGGGCACCGGCGTTGAGCAGCCACTTGGCGACCTGGCGACCAGCCTCATCCGCCGCCAGCGTGCTGGCGACGTCCGCGGCCCGGGCCGCGCAGGTTTCGAAGAAGAAGCACAGATCCCGCTCGTCGGTCAGCGCGGCGGCGTCCTTCTCGGCCAGGCCGAAGTCCTCCCGGTACCGGGCCCGTCGCTGCATGGGCAGCTCGGGCAGCTGGGCTCGAACCCGTGACTCCCAGGCCTCGTCAACGACCACGGGAAGCAGGTCCGGATCGGGGAAGTAGCGATAGTCGTGCGCGTCTTCCTTCTCCCGCTGGAGCAGGGTGATATTCCGCTGATCATCCCAGCCGCGGGTGGCCTTCATGCCCGGGCCCATCTCGCGACCATCTTCCTTCCACGCCTCGACCTGCCGGACCGACTCGTGCTGGATGGCCCCAAGTACTGCCCGGAACGAGTTGAGGTTCTTGACCTCCACGATCGGGGTCGCCACCCGACGGCCGTCATCCAGTTCCATCTCGACGTTCACGTTCGGCTCAAACCGCATGTGACCACGCTGCATGATGCCCTCGGTGACGCCGAGGAACCGGCAGATGTTCCGAAGCTCGCGACCAAAGGTCACGCAGTCCTCGGCACAGGTGAAGTCCGGTTCCGTCACGATCTCCAGCAGCGGTGTGCCCGCGCGGTTGTAGTCGACCAGCGAGCCCTCGTAGGGCAGTCCACCCGGGAGTTCGTGACCGGTCTTGCCGGTGTCCTCCTCCAGGTGCGCCCGCGTGATCCCGATGCGGATGGTGTCGCCAGCCTCGGACGGAATCTCGATCTGCCCCTCGATGCAGAGTGGCTCGTCGTACTGGCTGATCTGGTAGCCCTTGGGCAGGTCGGGATAGAAGTAGTTCTTGCGATCCCACTTGGTGAATGAAGCAATCCGACAGCCCAGGGCCATGCCGACCATCATCGACATCTCGATGGCGGCCTCGTTGAGCACCGGCAGGGCGCCCGGCAACGCCAGGACGACCGGATCACACAGGGTGTTGGGCAGGGCCTCGTACTGCGAGGGGCAGGCCGCGCCGCCGGAGCGAGAGAACATCTTGCTCCGCGTGGCCAGTTCCACGTGGATCTCCATGCCGATCTTCAGTTGGGTCGAGACGATCTCAGCCATGTTCCATCACGTCGTGAACGGTGCTCCTGCCGGCGTCACGCTTCGCCGACCCGGGATCGTACGTTGTCCAGCACGTTCATGAAGTTGATGTAGGCATCGTATGGGCTGTCATATGGAGAAAAGTACTTGTGGACGTCTCCATCGGCCCAGAACTTGGTGCACATGTAGTACAGGTGGTCCGAGGTAGTGAGCTTCCGCCAGTCCTCCAGGATGAACTCGTCCCCCTCCTGGTGGCGATGCTTCACGGCCCCTTCCAGCCGGAAGAGCTCGAGAGCCGCGTTTTCCTGCATGGCGTTGCCCAGCCAGGCACTGAGGTCCCGCTCCATGTCCGCCCAGGACACGGGCTCGGACGCGTCGTAGACACCCACCGGGGCATGACGCTCAATCGCCTCGCTGACGGTCACGAAGTCGTTCTCACCCGGCTGGGTGTCGAAGACCTTCCCGGGAAGCGCGTCGAGGAACTCGAAGATCCCCGTGTCCGCCCACTGGTGCTCGCCAAAGGTCTCGTAGTCCATGAAGAGGTTGCAGACATACCCATCGCCATTGATCTGGTTGATCCAGTCGGCAAAGGTCTCGGCCCGCAGTGGCCACTCCGACCAGCCCTGGTTGCTGAAGCGGAAGGCCACATCATCACTGAGCTTGTAGTTCTTCAACAACAGCCGTAACGGTGCATCCGGCAGGAAGTCACCGGCGCCGGACGGGGCATAGATGTAGTTGGGCGACCGCACGCCAAGCAGTCGATCCACGCCCTCGCACAGCATGCCGCCGAAGCGACCGATGTCGGTCACCAGGCCGGCGATCCGGTTGGAGTAGATCAGCTCGGTATTGCGGAAGACGTTGGGGTCCTGGCCGAACAGGCCCTGGATGCGTTCCCGATGAGCATCGACCTGGGCTCGGAACTCGGCCGGTGAGAACAGGGCCGACAACGAGTGGTGAGACGTCTCGGCAAGAAACTCGCACGCCCCGGTCGCTCCGCAGGCCTGGAGGGTCTCGATGACATCCGGAGCCCACTCCTCCAGCTGATCGATCACCGTCTGCGTCAGGGAGAAGGAGATCCGGAACCGGCCCTCGTGCCGCCGGATGAGATCCAGCAGCAGGTTGGTCGCGGGGCGATAGCACTTGTCCGCCACCTTCTCGAGAATCTCGCGGTTGGCGTCATTATCAAAGTAGAACGGGTCGGTGCTGAACACCGAGTACCGTCGCAGCCGGTAGGGCTGGTGGATCTGGAAATACAGGCAGACAGAGGCCATCCCGGGATGGTACCAGTCCCCTGCATGAATTTCGTGAAGCGGTAGGATGCCCGGCATGACACGCGACGAGATGGCACGCCGCATCGCGGAACTATCGGTCCTTCGAGGAAACTTCACACTTCGAAGTGGAAGAACCAGCACCTGGTACATCGACAAGTACCGGTTCAGCACCGATCCGGGGATCCTCCGGACACTGGGCCAGATGTTCGCTGAGCGTCTGCCGGTGGGCACCGTCCGCCTGGCTGGTGCTGAACTGGGCGGCATTCCCCTGGTGACCTCGGCCGCCATGGCCTCGGGCCTGCCCTGCCTGTTCGTTCGAAACCAGAAGAAGGACTATGGCACGGCCAAGCGATTCGAAGGGGATCTCAACGAGGGTGATCAACTCGTGATTCTCGAGGATGTCGCCACGACGGGCGGCCAGGTGCTTGAAGCCGCCCGGGATCTCCAGGACGCCGGAGCGACCATCGGCGGCATCATCGCCACCGTCGACCGGCTCGAAGGCGCTCGCGAGAACATCGAGGGCGCTGGCTACCGCTTCGACTCGCTGTTCACGGTTCGGGACCTGGGGATTGATCCGGACTGATCTCGCCCGTGGCCGCGTTCGCACGCGCCTCGGCCAAGGCCCGGACGAATCGAGGACGCAGCCAGAGCACGGCCGCACCCCCGACCGGAACCAGGACCACCAGCTCCGCCGCTCGGTTGATCAGGTCGGCCAGCACGCCAAGTTCCAGTGCCGCCGGAAGCGCGACCAGCATGGTCGCCAGCCAGCCGACCAGCCACTCCCGCAATCCCAGCCCACCGGTCAGGAACGGGATGGCACCAGCCAGCATGCCGATGGATGCCAGGGCCATGCAGATGCTGAAGTCGACGGGCTGTCCCATGAGTTCAAAGGCACATCGATACCGCACGGCCATCAGCAGCAGGTCGACATACTTCAGCACGACCACCACGCCCGCCGTTCGCGTGAATCGCGGCATGATGAACCAGCCGGGAATCACCGCTGGAATCAACGCCCACGCCCACAGCGGTCCATCCAGGATGTCGCGACAGTAGAGCGCGATGGCCGTCAGCACGATGACGAAGAGCCCCGCCCCGCGAGCCAGGATCATGGCCCGGGCCGTCTCCAGCGGTCGGATGCCGTGCACGACCTGGTGATAGGCCAGGCGGCCCAGCAGGCCCGCCTTCAGGGGCAGGAAGTTCAACAGCGCCGATCCCGCGATCAGACCCTGCATCTCCAGGGCCGGCAGTCGATGGCGGGCAAGAAGCAGTTGGAACTGCACCCCGGTGACCAGGATCGTCAGCAGCATCGAGACCACGAGCCCGATGATCGGCAGGGCCCGCGGTCGCGACATGGCCGTCAACGCCTCGGTGATCCGGTCATGCTGAAGCGCGATGAAGACGATGGCGCCGGCGAGCATCAGGACGCCTGACACCATCACGGCAAGCCGGATGTAGAACCACCGTTTTCCACGCGATGGCTGCGACGACCGACCACCCTCCGCCTGGGGCGATGTCACCTCTCGAGCTCTGTCGGATTGGTGAGGGCTTTCAGCCGCGCCTGCTTGGCCAGGTCCGCTCGAGTCTCGATCCACTCGGCCAGGGCTCGAACCGCAGGCAGGTCGGAATTCTGGCCGGCGATCACCGTGGAGTCTTCCAGGAGCGGCTCCAGTGAACCACTCTCCAGCGCGGAATCAAGCGTCCGCATCAACTGGATGATGCGAACAGTCGCCGTCGGGCTGCCCATGGCCATGTCCCAGATGGGATCCAGCCGCGGGGATCTCGCCATGACGGCCAGCAACCAGGTCTGGGACACCGGATCGAGACGGGGATAGCACGCGATCATCCCGTCGATGGCACCCGTGATGATCTCCTCGGGCAGCGGATCAGAAACCAGGCTGCCCTCATTCGAGGCGATGACCTGGGTCAGCATGGCCATGTTCACGAGTTCTTCCGGCGAGATCTGCTCGCCACGAAGGTCCTCGATCACGCGGCTTGCCCAAGGCACCGTGACCCGCTGACCATCGATACGGATGTCATTGAAATCCGTCTCGATACCCATCAGGCCAGGGACACGGGAAGCCTGCCCGGTCGTTGGCCCCGTGTTCATCCGGAAGTTGAGCATGGCCGTAAGGTCGATCGTTGCGCCGTACAGCGGGTAGCGATCGATGACCGTCCCCACCCAGTACCGACGCAGGTCGACGGGAACGGTGAGTGATTCAAACGGCATGAGTCGCAGGCGGGTGCCTACGTCGAAAATGATCCCGGGGCCATCGGGTGGTTGCTCGTAGGGCACATCGATCTTGGCCTCCAGCAGGATCAGGTCGTGGATAGGCCCATCACGATCGATCGCCAGGGGCAGCGGCGTGTTGTTGGAGATCTCCACGTCGATCAGGACGGGGTCATATGGCTTGAAGGAGTCCGACTGGGGCGTAAGCCGCATGGACAGTGCCAGGCGGGGATCATTGGGGACTCGATCGATCAACATTGGAATCTCGGCGACCAAACGCGTCATCGCTACCGCCTCGGCGGACGGTGGCACGCGTGCCCCCAGCAAGGCCTCGAGCTTGTCGCGGGCCCAGAGGCCCGTGATATCGCTCTTGTCCTTCTGCCAGAGTTGGAGCAGGATCTGGGCGGCATCACGATCACGGCCCAGGGCCAGGAGACACTCCGCCAGGCCGGCCTGGGTCACTGCATGCCCGGTCGTATCCTTCCGGAAGAGCGTCTCGGCCTCGGCCGGTTGGCCATCCCGCAGCAGCGTCCAGGCCTTGATCCGCTCCTGTGCCTGCTCGGAGATTTCCTCGACCTTCTCCAGTTCTTCCAATCGCGTTGCGAGCAGGTCCTGGTCGGCATCCAGCCAGAGCAGCAACCAGTACACGTGCAGGAGACGCTCGGCCCGGTCGCGATTCTGCTCTACCGACATGTCGGAGAGCCCCTGCTCGAAATCGACCGAGAGCACGAGGTCTTCCAAGGATTCCTTTCGGATATCCGGCTCGGCATCAGACATCAGCATGGCCTGGATGGCAGCAAGCTGAGGCGGCAGCGGTGCACGCAACTGCGCCAATTCCATGATCGACCGGCTGGGATCCTCCATCCCCGCCAGGGTTTCGTAGAGATTGTCGAGGAAGAGCTTGCGTTCCTCGATCGTCTCCATCGCCTGCTCGTGACTCCCGCCGCCCCACTGGGCGATGGCCAGCTGGATGTACAGGGATGTGCCCGCGGGCACGCCACGGGCTTCCAGCTGATCCAGCCGCATCTTGATCATCCGCTCGGCCGCTTCGTAGGCACCATCGTGAAGCAGGTAGAGATTGAGCGTCTGCAGGATGGCATCATCCGTCAGGTCTGCCGTCAGCAGGCCAACGAGGAGCTCGACATAGGCCACGTGGTCAGCGACCCGTTCCTTCAGGAAACCGGTCGCCACCCCGACCGCGTCGGAATAGGTTGGATCAAAGGCAATGGACTCGCCCAGCCACCGACCAAAGGCCCCCAGGTCTCCGCGTCGGCGGTGCAGGTCGGCCAGTCGAAACGCCAGTCGAGCGGACAGCTCGGGCCCCAGTTCATCGTGCATCTCCGGAGCCAGCAGCTGTTCCAGCGCCGCGATCCGCTCGTCGGCCGTGTTGTATCGATCAATGGCGGCCTCGAGTCGGGCCAGTTGGGCTCGCTGGTCCTCCGGCGCATACTTGAGCAACTGCCTGCTGGCATCCTCCAGGAGTTCCTCGTGGTCCGTGGCCAGGGCCAGGGCGATCATCTTCCGCCAGGTCGCCGGCTCCGTTGGATCGAGCTCGCTGGATGATTTCAGGAGTTCAAACGCAACGTTGACACCCGGGACGCTCAGGTCGACGCTGACAAGAATCTGGTTGGCGTAGCGGGCCAGGATCGTCGCCAGCCGCGCTCGGGTGACTTCCGCCCCATCCTGCTGGTCCTGGGCCCGAACGGGGCCTGGAACCAGGGCCAGGGCAACCACCAGGGTCAGCGTGCCGATCATGGGAAATATCCGCTTGCGTCTGGTCATCAATCAAAGTGTCCGCTGAAATGGGTTCACGGGGGCTCCAGTGCTCCAATCCGGCCGAATCTCCCCCCCTGGACCCCCCTTGGGACTCCATCCCCTACGGCGATGGTAGGTCCGCCCGGGCCGACCTGCCACACGCGGATTGGCATCCCAGCCCGACTGGGTCACGTACCCTATCGGGAATCGTTGACAATGCCCCTGCAGGATTGATACCGTCACCGCTTCGATTCCGGTGGATATCCACCCCCCGGGCATCGAGAACCGCCACGAAGACCAGGAGCCTCGCCATCTTCACTCGCCTGAGCCATCTCGCCATCGTCCTGGCACTGCTCTGCATGCCCGCGACCATCGTGCATGCCGCGCCGCCGGACGGCATTGATCGACTCACGACGGCCACCTCGCTTGACAGCACGCAGTCGGGCAAGATCGCCGCCTACGCCGAGTACTGGGGCAACCGGTTGGGTGATTCGGATCCTGGCGTTGTCCAGGAAGCCCGCGACCGGCTGACCCGTCCGCTCCGCACCGTCTCGGGACGCCCGGCGAGCCTCATGTTCCGCACGACCTATGGCAAGACGCTTGTTCCGATCATGGAGAAGCTCGCCAAGGGTCCCAGCACCTACAAGTCCATCAATGCGATGCAGGTGGCCTCCACCCTGGCGATCCCGTCGGCGTTGAGCCTCCTGGATGACCACGTCGAGCCGGACCTGGAGAAGCGTCCGCAGGTTCGACTCTGGGCCGCCATCGGAATCGGTCGGTGCCTGAATGCCGACAGCATCCGAACGGACAAGATCAAGGGCAGCCTCCGGGTCATTGCTCGCAGTGCCATGATGGAGACCGATCCACTGGTTCTCCGCCGCGAGTTGGAGACACTCGACAACGCCGTTCGGAATACCCGGGCCGAGAATGCCGGCGGTGAAGACCTGCGTAAGCACGCCATCAAGCTGGAGTTCGATGTCGTCGGCAAGACGATCGACCGCCTGGAAGAAGGGTCCGCACCCGCCAGCCTGCTGCTGGCCCTGCGGCCGACGCTGGTGTTGATCCGAAACCAGTACATCGACCCACAGTTGATGCGTGAACAACGGAATATCGGCCTCCTGGCCGCGCCCCAGCTCGGCCGGGTCTACGACATTCTTCTCGTCAACGAGAAGGACATCAGGAACGACCCGGAACTGGAGCAGGCCGCGGGACAGTTGATCGACTCCAGCGAAACCACGCTGAAACTGGTCGATTCCCACCTGCGATCCGGGCAATCCGCCCCCGCCGTCACCCCGGGCCGTGAGCTCTGGGACCAGGGCAACTCGTCCGGACTGGCGGAGAGTCGAGACAAGTGGCAGGTCGTCCTGACCGCTCGACCCTATAACAACTAGCCCCCTCCACGGCACCCCTCGGCAAGACCGGTCCACGACCATGCGGGCCCGGTCGTCCCGCGACTACACTTGCGGTGTCGTGAAGGGACTGTTGCTTCCACTTGTGTTCCTCGTGCTCGTGATCGCCGTGCTGATCAGCACCGGCGACCGTCGACCCCGGGCCGACATCGTCATCGCCGGCGAGAACGAAGTCTTCACGCTCGATCCGCAACGGATGAGCTATCTCGCGGACATGCGACTCGCCTATGCCCTCTACGAGGGCCTGCTTCGCTGGAACATCGAGGACTTCACGCTGGAACCAGCCGCCGCCTCGGACTGGTCGGTCGATTCCACTGGCCGGCGATTCCAATTCCAGTTGCGTCCAGGAGCCCGCTGGTCCGATGGCGCCCCGGTCACGGCACAGGACTTCGCGTGGTCCTGGATGCGGCTCCTCCTTCCGGACACGGCGGCGGACTATTCGAATCTCTTCTTCGTCATCGACGGCGCCCAGTCCTTCTGGGACTGGCGACAGGCGCAACTTGCCGCCTTCGTCGCCGACCCGTGGCAGGCCACTGATCCCGACACGCGCACCAGGTCGACCCGCGCCTTCCTTGACCGACTGTCCACCCTCGCCGAAGCGTCTGATCGACCCACGGACATCAACTGGGCGGTAATGGACCCCGGGGCGCTGGCCGAGGAACACGCCGCGCTGGAACAGGCCCTGTCCTCCGGGGAGAACCTGTCCGACGTCCTGGACAACTCACCCATTCACCGATCCCTGCTGGCCGCGCTTGATGAACCAGTCTCGCGGCAGGCCGAGGCCCGATGGATGTGGGAGCAGGTCGAAGATCGGTTCGCCTCCGATGTCGGTATCACGGTCGAGGGACCAGACCAACTCGTCGTCGAACTGGAACAACCCGTCCCCTACTTCCCGGACCTGCTGGCCTTCGCACCGGCCAGCCCCGTCTACCGACCGGCCGTGGAGGACTGGGCCGTCGACGCCGACACGCGACAGGCCATCATCGAGTCCGGTTGGAACACGGTTCCGCGACCATCGTTCGACCAGCGGCGCGGAATCGATGTCTCCGCTGATACCGGACGCCTCATCCAATCGCACCGATGGGCTCGCCCCGGGACACTGATCGGCAACGGCCCCTACCAACTCGACGAGTGGCGGTACAAGCGGGACATGCGGTTGTCTCGATCCGATACCTACCACGATCCCGGGATGGTCGGCTTCGACACGATCGAGATTCGCTCCATCCCCGATCCCAATACCGCGGTGCTGTCCTACCTCACGGGAGAAGTCGACTGGCTCACCGGCGTCGCCGCCGATTGCCGTGTCGACCTGTTGGCGCAGAAGGCCCGCTACGAAAAACGTCTCGGCGAAGGCGTCGATGTTGAACAGCTGGCAACGGGGCCGGTCCCGGGTGATGAGGAGCGACGTGATATTCACGCCATCCCGGTCTTCGGAACGGACTTCTTCTCCTTCAACTGCCGGCCGCAACTGGCAGACGGTCGCCCGAATCCGTTCGCGGATCCCGCCGTTCGGCGCGCATTCGCCCAGGCCTGTGACAAGGAGTCGATCGTCCGGAACGTGACCCGGCTCGGTGAGCCGGTCGCCTCCACGCTGGTGCCGCCCGGGTCCATCCCGGGCTACATCTCACCGAGCGGACTCGGATTCGACCCGGATCAGGCTCGCGCACAACTGGCCGAGGCAGGCTGGTTCGATCGAGATGGTGATGGTCGACCCGAGAACACGGACGGTGTCGAGTTCCCCGATGTCGAGGTCCTCTACACGACCGGTTCGCCGCGCTTCGCCCGCATGGCGGTGGAACTGCGCGACCAGTGGCAGCGACACCTGGGTGTTCCGATCGTGCTCCTGGGCCAGGACACGAAGTTCTTCAAGGATGATCTCCGCAAAGGGAACTTCATGGTCGCCCGCGGCCGCTGGTATGGCGACTACGGAGACCCCACGACCTTCCTCGAACTGTGCCGATCCAGCGATGGCAACAACGACCGCGGCTTCTCGAACCCGGACGTCGACGCCGCGCTGGACGCGGCCGCGGCCGAGACCGATCCGGCCAAGCGGCTCCGGGATCTTTCGGAACTGGAGGCGATGCTCTTCCAGCAGGAGATGCCATTGATGCCGGTGTGCCAGTTGGTCGACATCACGATGTACGACCCGGCTCGATTGACTGGCGTCACCCATCACCCGCGATTGACGCATTACCTCTGGAATCTCCAGCCCCGTGCGGAGGTCCAGCCATGACGCGGCTCGTCCTGCGACGCCTGTTGCAGTTGCCGCTGATCCTGCTGGCGGTCTACACGTTGACGTTCGTGCTGGTCTGGCTGATCCCAGGCAGTCCGCTTGAGAAGTCCGAAGCCCGCCAACCGCCGCCGGAAGTCGTCGAGGCCATGCAGCAGCAGTATCAGCTCGACAACCCGTGGTCCTTCTACTGGGACTACCTGGGCAACGCCACCGGCGTGTCCTGGGTCATGGGTGATCACAGTGGCCCGGTCTTCGACCTGGGCCCGAGCCTGCGACATGAGAACTGGACCGTCAATGAGATCCTCGCAGCCCAGTTGCCCGTGTCGATGACCCTGGGACTGCTGGCCATGGCGATGGCCTGCCTCATCGGGATCACGACCGGGGTGTTGGCCGCGGCGAGACCGGGGTCGTGGCTGGACCTGTTGAGCCTGTTGATTGCGTTGATCGGGATCAGCCTCCCCGCCTTCGTGACCGGCACCGCGCTCCTCCTGGTCGGCGGTCTCTGGTTGGACTGGTTTCCCGTCAGCGGCTGGGGGCAGCCCCAGCACATGGTCCTGCCGGCCCTGGCATTGTCCTTGCCATTCGCCGCCTACATCGGCCGACTGACACGAGCGGGCATGCTGGAGCAGATGGCCTCCGACCATGTGCGCACCCTTCGGGCCGCCGGACTGCCGGAGCGCACCATCCTGCTTCGCCATGCCCTCCGCAATGCCTTCCTGCCGGTTCTCTCCTACCTCGGCCCGGCCACCGCAGCCGCCATGACCGGTTCGTTCGTCATCGAACGGGTCTTCGCGGTTCCCGGCGTCGGCAATCACTTCATCGAGGCCGTGCTGAGCAAGGACATCACCCTGATCATGGGCGTCGTTCTCGTGTACAGCGCCCTGCTTGTCCTCTTCAATCTCGTTGTCGACTTCCTCTATGGTTGGTTTGATCCCCGGATCCGCCTGGCGTGATCCCGGATTCTCATGATGCCCACGAACCGAACATCACCTCGATGGACTGCTAGAGTCGCCCGCATGCTGCTCCTCTTCATCATCATCTGGGTGGTCTGGGTCGTGCTCGTCTGGACGATGCAGCACCGGCTCATGTTTCCCCGGGGGATGATCGGACCGGATCGCCTGCTCGCGAACGTCCCCCCCGGCGTGGAGTCGATCTGGCTGGACACCGACGATGGTGAACGGGTCGAAGCCTGGTTGATTCCGGCCGAAGGGGCCTCCGCTGATCAACCAGCCGGTGCCGTCGTCTTCACCCATGGCAATGCCGAGGTCATCGACGACAACCTCGACCTGCGGTGGCTGACCGAACTGGGGCTCCATGTCCTCCTGGTGGAGTACCGCGGGTACGGACGAAGCACCGGCTCGCCGTCACAACGCGTCATCGTTCCCGACACGATCGCGTTCGTCGAGCAACTCCGGAAACGACCGGACGTGGATCCCGATCGGATCGCCTACCTGGGTCGGTCCATCGGATGCAGCGTGCTGGCCCAGGTGGCGCTCCAGGAACCACCGAAGGCCATGCTCATGATGGTTCCGCCATCGCGGCTCGACTCGATGGCCTGGCGCTTCGGTGTCCCACCGTTCATGGTCCGAAGTCCGTTCCGCAGCGACCTGGCCGTGCAGGAACTGGATGTCCCCCTGCTCCTGCTCCCCCGCGACCAGGACAGCATCATCCCGGCCAGCCATGCGCCACGCCTGCACGAGCTGGCCTCCCAGAGCACGTTGATCATGCTCAAGGGGAACCACAACTGGCTGGAGAGCGACGACGAGATGCGGCGAGAGCGCCAGGCCATCGAGTCCACCCTGCGGGACAGCGGTGTCCTCACGGACCCGTGATCATTCAACCGTAGTAGGCCTCTTCACCCAGCAGTTCCGCGATGCGAATCAACTGGTTGTACTTGGCATTGCGATCACTGCGACAGGGCGCGCCCGTCTTGATCTGACCGGCATTGGTCGCGACCGCGAGATCCGCGATCGTCGCGTCCTCGGTCTCACCGGACCGATGAGAGATCACCGCATTCCATCCGGCACGCTGCGCCATCCGAACGGTCTCAAGGGTCTCGGTCAGTGTGCCAATCTGGTTGACCTTCACCAGGATCGCATTGGCGGCATCGAGATCGATGCCCTTGGCCAGGAACTCGACGTTGGTGACCAGCAGATCATCGCCGACCAGTTGCACCCGATCACCCATTCGCTCGGTCAGCTTCACCCAGCCGTCCCAGTCGTTCTCGGCAAGACCATCCTCGATCGAGTGAATCGGGTACCGATCGCACCAGTCCTCCCAGAGATCGATCATCTCCTCGCTGGTGGCAAAGCGATCCGGATCACTGGAGAAGAAGCAGTAGCCTTCCTTTCCCTTGCGGCGGGCTTCATCAACCATCTCGCTGGTTGCCGGATCCAGGCAGATGACGATCTGCTCACCCAGTTCATAGGGTGACGCCGCCACGGCCTCGGAGATGACCTCCAGCGCTTCCTCGTTCGACTTCAGGTCCGGTGCGAACCCGCCTTCATCGCCGACCGCGGTGGACAGGCCTCGCTTCTTCAGGACCGTCTTGAGCCCGTGGTAGATCTCCACGCCGGCCCGCAGGGCCTCGCCGAAGTCCTCGAAACCCAGGGGCTGGATCATGAACTCCTGGAAGTCGACCGTGTTGTCGGCATGCTTGCCGCCATTGAGGATGTTCATCATCGGTGCCGGCATGACCCGGGCATCCGGCCCGCCGAGGTATCGGAACAGCGGAAGCTCCGCCTGGGACGCCGCCGCCTTGGCCACGGCCAGGGAGACACCGAGCATCGCATTGGCGCCGAGATCACTCTTGTTCGCGGTGCCGTCCTGCTCGATCATCATCGCGTCGATCATCGATTGTTCGCGCGCATCACACCCGAGCAGTTCCGGCGCGATGTTCTCGTTGACATTGGCCACGGCGTTCATCACGCCCTTGCCGCCCCACTGGTCGGCGTCTCCATCCCGGAGCTCAACCGCCTCGTGTTCGCCGGTACTGGCGCCCGAGGGAACGATCGCACGGGACATGGCACCGCCGGACAGTTCCACCTCGCACTCCAGCGTGGGATTCCCACGGCTGTCGAGAACCTGTCGGGCATGAATGGCTTCGATGTCAAAGGGCATGACGCTGCTCCAGGAATGATCGAGTCGCGAATGATACCGTCGGTCAGGTCCCCAGGACCCGGGCCACGTCTCGCACCACCCAGGACATGTTGGCCTGGGCCGCCCGGGTCCGGGACGCCAGGTGCGGATACAGGTGGGCATTGGGTCGGTTCAGCAGTGGATGACCAGGTGGCACCGGCTCCGGATCATGAACATCCAGCATCGCCACGGCGGCCGGGTTGGATTCCAGGAAGGCCGCCAGCGCATCGGTCTCGATGACGAAACCCCGCGACGTGTTCACGAGGAGGACACCTGGCTTGAGTCGGTTGATCTTCGGTGCATCCATGAACAGCCTGTTCTCCGGTCGACCGTCGACATGAATGCTCAACACATCACTGTTGGACAACAGCTGGTCCAGGTCCACCGCGGTCGCGCCATGGCAGCGCTCCGGCGGCATCTGCTCCAGGTCATTGAAGATGACCTGGAATCCGATGGCGGCAGCCACCTGGGCGATACGCGATCCGATCCGTCCCAGGCCGATGATCCCGAGGGTCATCTCGTTCATCTGCGTCCGGGTGATGGCGCCGTCGCGAAGCTGTCCCCAGGTTTCGGCATCCACCGCATCGACCAGTGGCGTCGCCGATCGCAAGGCGCCGGTCACGAGTGTCGTGACGTACTCCACCACGGCCTGCGTATTGGCATCGGGAGTGTTGACGACCTCGATGCCACGCTCCGCACACGCCTCCAGGTCCACGTTGTCCAGCCCCACACCACCACGACCGACGACGCGCAGAACCGGCGCCCGGTCGAGGAAGGCCCGATCAACCTCGGTGTACGTCCGAATGACCAGGCCCTCGGCACGCTCCAGCAAGTGGTCCAGCTTCGGATCATCCGGTGCGCAGCGAACCAACTCGACTCGCTCGGCCAGCCAGTCGATGGCCTCATCGTCGAGGTACTCGGTCAGGATGACGAGGGGGCGGTCGGACACGGTGTGCATGGTAGGTCCCGGCCCGCTTCGATGAACAGCAGCCGACCGGTGACCGTGGCTGGATCAAGTTCAAAGTGCACCAGGGCCGACTCCACGTAGAACTCGACCTGTGGTCGGTAGTACTCGATGGCGTCCACCTCGGCCTGGTCATCCTCGATCCGGCCGGACTTGAAGTCCACGATGTCGATGAACACGATCTCGCCGCCTCGTCGACCCACGACCATCCGGTCGATCCGGCCCCGGACCAGTCGGCCGTCGATGCGTTCCAGGATCGGCCATTCCTGGAGCACCTCCAGCGTGTCCGCGCCGTGCTCGGCATAGGCCTTCCGGCTGAGCCGATGGGCGATCGCCTCGTCATCCAGCGCGGCCTGGAAGACCTCGATCGCCTCCTCCTGCTCGGCGGAGGTCGGTGGCCGGCGAGCGCCGATGGTCGCCCGGGCGATGGCCGCCTCGATGGCCGCGTCGTCGGGGCGACCGTCCTCGAGCCAGTCGATGGCGCCGAACAACTCGTGCAACAGCGTTCCACGTCGGCGGGCCCGGGTGTTCCAGGCGCGGAAGCGGTCCGAGAGCGCCTCCGTCGTGCTGGCCGATGGCGTGACCGAACCGGTGTCCTCGGTTTCCGCCACCTGAATGGGCCTCATGCCACTGGTGGGTTCTTCCACGAAATACGGTACGACCGTCTCATCGCTCCAACCGGCAGCAGATTGCATCCAGATTCGGCCCTGCTTGTCCTCGCGGCCGGTTCGAAGGGCTTCATCAAGATCCGGCAGCGCGGCCCGAATGACGTTGGCTGATGTCAACTTCTCACCGGGCAGCTTCTCGTCGGCCTGCAGAACGAGGTTGAGGACGCGACGGGCGCGCGTCACGATCACGTAGAGCAGGGACAACCGATCCCCGAGGTTCAGTTCCCACTGTCGCTGCGCGGCGACTTCCAGCACGGGTGCATGCTGTCGAAGTGGCTCGGCGAGCTGGGGCAGGACGATCTGTGCCGGTTCGCCCTGTGCCAGCGACAGTGCCGTGCATGCACCGCCATGACCCTGCTTGACCATCAACTCATCGAGCGTCGGGAGAATGACCTCGTCGAATTCCAGGCCCTTGGCCGTGTGCATCGTCATGACGCGGACCGCGGCGCCGGAGGGCTCCCCGGCCGATGATGCCTCGACGTGATGAACGAAATCCGACAACCGTAGAACACCGCCTGGTCGCCACGCCGCGGCCAGGTCGACGCAGTGCCGCAGGGCCTGTCGGTCCTTGGCGTCCGAATGAGGTTCCATCTCCTGGCACAGCGAGACCAGCAGCCCTTCGAGTCCCTCGTCAATGGCCCGTCTCCGCAGGGACCGGGAAACTCGGGAGAGGATGTCACTGCGATCCGCAGGCGGGATGGTCTCCAGCGGTGGAAGCCCGACCATCGGACCAAGTGGTGAATGCGATACGTCATAGGCCGCGTCGCGATTCCCGGGGTGATCGGCAAGCCGAAGCAGGGCGAGCAGATCATGCACGGCGCAGGACTCCGTCAGGGCCCCGGACCCTTCCTCGCTGGCGTCGAGCCCCGCGGCGCGAAGCGCCGTGACGACCTCGCTCACCAGGGCATTCGTCGGCAACAGGATCCCGATGCTCCCCGACACCGCGGACCGTTTCCGCACGATGTCGACGACGCGTCGGGTCATGGGGGTCCCGTCCTCGTCATCCTCATCATCCGGATCGATCCGCCAGGCCATGATGGCACTGGGCGTGTCCGGAAACGCGGTCTCATGGTGATCGAACTGCCAGTTGCGAAGGGCCCGCTTCACCGGCGTTGTCGACGTGTCGATCTCGGGCAGGCCACATCGCGAGAGCGTTCCGGCCGGAATCGTCGGAAGCGAGACGCCATCAAGCGATGAGTTGGTCTCCAGCGATCCGAAGACGTCGTTGACGAAATCGATGATGGCCGGACCGGATCGATAGCTGCGATCAAGTGTCCCCTGCTGGAGTTCCCCCTCGCCCATGTCACGCAGCACCTGGAGCAGTGATGGTGTTCCCCCGCGCCAACCGTAGATGGACTGCTTGGGATCGGCCACCACGAGCATGCTGCGTGGCAGTTCATGCCCGCCTTCACCGGCGAGGATCTCGCTGATGATCGGCCGGATGACCTCGAACTGCGCATCGGAGGTGTCCTGGAACTCATCCAGCGCCAGGTCCCGCAGTTCCGCATCCAGGCGAAACTGCAACCAGTCACGATTGGCATTCGACAGGAGGTTGGCACGGGCCAGGTGATCGGCGATGTCCTGGAAACTGTAGACCCCCGCCTCCCGCTGCCGACGGGCCGCGGCCAGGTCGATGCCGTGCAGCACGAGCCGCCAGGCCCGCATGCGCGACCGCAGGGCCGCCACGAGTTCCGCCCGGGCATGGGCCACGATCGTCGCCAGGGCATCAGCGAACTCCACAGGCGCCATCGCCGAGTCGTACTCCTCGCCGGCCGAGATCCGGGTCACGATCGTATTCACCAGGACCGACTGCCACTGGTGCATACCGACCATCGCCAGGACCTTCTGGCGGGCCGTGACCCATCTTTTCCGCGGTTGCCCCGTTGAACTGGCGACTGGAACCGCCGCCATCTCGAGCGCTGCGCAGGCCTCCTCGATCGCCTCGACCGTCTGTCGCCTCGCACCGGGCGCGATGGCATCATCCGGAAGATCATCCAGTCGACGCCATGGTTCGGCATCACTGGAGGTCAACAGCGTCTGCCGCCAGGTCGAGCGCAGGCCCCCGCGGCCACTCTTCCCGAACACGATTGGAAGCAGTTGATCATGAACCCGTGACTTGAGAATCTCCCGCTCGGCCTCGAGGACCAGCGTGTCAATGGTGCTCTGTTCACAGGCATCCAGCAGATCGTCCAGGGCCCGGGCCTGGAGCGCACTCATCGTGGGATCGTCACCGATGGTCCACCCGGCCGGCATGCCGATCTCGCTGGCGAAGGTGGCGGCGATGCGATGAAAGAACCCGTCCAGGGTGCCGAACTGCAGTCGATGCAGGCTGGCCACGAGATCCTCGAGAACCTCGATGAACTCATCGGAGGATGGCGGCGGATCGATGTCGATGCCGACCGCGAACTCGTCGATCCTGGTCGGATCGAGAGCCGCATCCGCGAGGTGTCGCAGCAACTTGTGCAGGATTTCCCCCGCGGCCTTTCGAGTGAAGGTCGCCGCAACCAGGCCGGCTGGTTGCGCATGACCCGTGGCCCGTCGGTGGGCCAGCATCCAACCGATACATCGATTGGCCAGCGTCCAGGTCTTGCCGCAGCCTGCGTTGGCCGTGATGAGTGTTCGTTCACCGATCATGGCAGGCTCGCCTCCGCGGCAGCCAGCAGACCGCCACCGGTGATGAGCCGGATGACCTCGGCCCCGGTCTCTTCCGCCCCGTCCAACTGTTCGTCGGTCCACCGGGCGATCTTGACACCCGACTGCATCGCATCTGGCGGCAACGTGATGTACCCCAGTCCATCGGACGGGACGTCGATGTCGATGCTCCGAAGCAGGAATCGGTACAGCGGAAGCTGCAGATCCTTCCACTTCTTCCGCGACCCGTGAGCCTGAACGGGATCGAGCCCGGTCGCGCCGGTCTTGTAGTCGAGTGCCTGGTACCCATGGACCTCGTGAACATCGACGCGATCGATCTTGCCACGGAGTGGAAGTCCATCCGGCCCGGGGAACATCGGAGGCGGATATCCACGTGGCGAGAAATCAGCCTCGACCAGGTGAATGCGCCACCCGGCGGCCGATCGCGCGGCCTGTACCGGTGCAAAGGCACGGAGGCGGTGCGCCGCGATGGAGATCTGCAACCGCACGCCGGGTGTTGGCCGGGTCCCGAATCGATCACGGGCATGCTGGTCCAGCATCGCCAGCAAGTCACGCTCGATCGTCTCGGCGTCAACCTCGTGACGGTCCATCTCCTCCCGGCCCCACTGTTCCAGGACCTCGTGAACCAGCGACCCGAATCCCATCGGGTCCAGTGCATCCAGCGTCTCGACCGTGGTCAATCGCAGGCGTTCGTCTCGTTCCAGGAGGAAGTTCGAGGGCGACGAAAGGAATCGCTTGAAGGCCGTGACCGACATGTGGTTGATCACGGGCTCGCCCTCGGGCATGTAGCGAGGCGTGAAGGCGCTGTCGACCTCGGCCTGGGCTCTCCACTGCACCAGTTCCGGCCCCCGATGAAACTCCGAAACCAGGTCCTGGACCCGTCGCGCCAGTACCGGTCCGGAATCCCGCAGGAGCAGTCGACTCGGAATCAAGGGGTCACCCAGGTCGGCGCGACGAGCGGTCACCAGCGTGACCGAGCGACCACCCTGGAGAATGGCCGTCAGCAGCCACGCATCACGCGCGGTCCGTCGCCGCTGCGAGGACAGGTCGAGCGCCTCGCGAACGGGTTCCGGAAGCCAGGGATCGACTGAGGCCGCCGAGGGAATCATGTGTTCGTTGAGGCCGGTGATCACCAGGTGTGGCGCATC
>JAKVBX010000022.1 GCA_022446795.1 Phycisphaerales bacterium | reverse complement strand
GTCACCGTTGACGACGAAGGCCATCCCCAGCCACGGATCATCGACTTCGGCATTGCCAAGGCAGTGGCCCAACCACTCACCGAGGACACGCTGCTGACGACCCAGGGCCAACTCATCGGAACCCTGGCCTACATGAGTCCCGAGCAACTGGACTCGGGCGGGACCAAGGTGGACACACGGACCGACGTCTATGCCCTTGGCGTCATCCTGTATGAACTGCTGACCGGCCGGGTACCGTTTGACACCAGCCTGATGCATACCGACGGGCTGGATTCCATTCGACAGACCATTCGGAACGCCGAACCACCACGGCCCAGCACACGATTGACCTCGTTTGATGACGCCGAAGCCTCCCGCATCGCCGAAGCCCGCCAGACGCACATCGATGACCTGGAACGACAACTGCGACGGGAACTGGAGTGGATTCCCCTCAAGGCCCTCCGCAAGGAAGCGGACAATCGCTATGCCTCGCCGGAAGCCCTGGCGGCCGATGTCCGCCGGTACCTCGTGGGGGAACCACTGGAGGCGGGACCACCCAGCCACATCTACCGGCTCAAGAAGACCCTTCGACGATACAAGGTCCCGGTCGCAACGGTGTCCTGTTTCGTCCTGCTCCTGGTATCCGCCACTGTCGTCTCGACCTCCCTGTGGTGGTCAGCCACTCAATCACGCGAACGCGCGGTCCTGGAGATGACACGGACCACCGCGGTCAAGGACTTCGTCACCGGCATGCTCGCATCGGTCGACCCTCGCAAGGCCGGCGACATGGACAAGGAACTGATGAAGATGGTCCTCGCCAACGCGGGAGAAAAACTCGAGACCGACCTGGACGGCCAGCCGCTGGTCGAGGCGGATCTCCGGCACATCATCGGTTCGACCTACCACCAGCTGGGCCTGCATGAACAGGCCGAGACGCACATCCTCGAGGCCGTGAACATCCGCCGCGCTGAACTGGGGCTCGATCACGAGGACACGCTTGCGGCCGTGATGGACAAGGCCAACCTCGCCATGGACCGAGGTCAGTTCGAGGATGCCGCCTCGGACTATCGCCAGATCCTGGCCATTCGCCAGATCACCCTGGGAACAGAACACCCCGACACGCTCCAGACGCAGGCCAACCTCGGCGAGTTGCTGCGTCGGACCGGGAAGATCGAGGAAGCACAGTCCCTGGTCCAGGAAACCATGGATGCCTACCGTCGGGTCAAGGGGGATGACCATCCCAACACGCTCAACACGATCGACAACATGGGCATCCTCATGGCCATGCAGGGTCGATACGACGATGCCGAGACCTTCTTCAACGAGTCGCTCCAGATTCGCCTCGACACGATGGGAGAAGATCATCCATCCACGATGAACTCGATGGGCAACATGGCGACGCTGTACTGGTCACAGGGCAAGAACGAGCAGGCGCACGAGCAGTACACGCGTGTCCTGGCCATCCGCTGCCGCGTGATGGGCGAGGAGCATCCCGGGACCCTGAGTGTCATGGGGAACCTCGCGGGCCTGCTGCAGGACATGGGACGACTGAAGGAGTCGAAGGAACTGCACCAGAAGTCCATGGGAATCAAGCAACGCGTTCTCGGGGACACGCACCCTTCCACGATCCGGGAGTACATCGGGCTCGGTGCCCTCTGCCTGGAACAATCACAGTTGGAGGACGCGGAACAGTGGTTCCGCCGGGCGTGGACCGCTCGAGTCGAAGTCCTCGGTGACCAACATCCCGACACGCTGTCCGCCAAGGCGCGGGTCGGCATGGTGCTGCGCGACCGTGCTCAGTTCGAAGCATCCGAGGTCATTCTCAGCGACGTGTACCAGGTGTCCTGCGACAAGCATGGAACAGACAGTCCGGATGCGAAACTCGTTCTCGAGGAACTGGTGCTTCTGTACGAGCAGTGGAACCGCCCGGCCGAGCTGGATCGATGTCGGGCCCTGCTCACGGCCGCCAACGATGTTGCCGTTGCCCAGTGATCCGTCGCTGACCGCTAGGGCGTTGCACGTCGCCGAACAGGAACCTGCGCCTCGCCCCACTTGAGCCGATTGGGAATGTAGGGACCGTTGTAGTAGAAGCCCCGCGGATCGCCCGCGACTTCCCACTCGTCCTGAGTCTCGAGCCAATCCTGCAGTTCCTTCACGCCCGGGGCCATGGTGCGTACGCCGTATGGTCCCTGCAGACCAATGGCCAGGACCGTGACCGGCTCGCGATCAACCACCTCGACATTGCCCTCCCACCCGATGGGTCCCATGTCCTCGGTGCGATACAGAAAGGACATCGTCCAGGACGAGGGCGGCTGGTTGAGTTCGCCGGACCAGTCCGCCATGTCCATTTCCACCGGCGAGGTCATCGGGATCTCGTTTCGCTCGATGTGCCGGAACAGGGGCCAGAATCCCGCCCACATGCCGGCGTCTGGATACGGCTGATCCGAGCTGACCTGTGCTCGCCGGACCGAGGGGTATCGCTTGATCTCGATCACGCCCGGTGGCGTCGGTGGCGGGTACCCCACGGGGAGATTCTCCTCCACGACCATGTCACCCAGTCGCCATTGCCCACCCATCATCCGTGGCTGGAGATCAGCATCACCCTTGACCCGCTGCACGTTCCAATCGGGCGTCGACGCCACTGGCGTGGCACGATCCAACGGTGTCATCAGCGTTGGCTGAGGTGTCGATGGAACGGGAGACGCAGCCGTCGATGATGGCTCGCGTGACGAGGCACATCCACCAATGATCATGACCACTACGAAACCGGTACCAATGCGGAACATCGTTGACTGACTCCATCTCTGCCGCCTGCCTGGCAGCCGCAACATGGTAGTCCCCCATGACCGGTCCGCCTCAACGAGATCCGGTGGTTTCGACCCCTCGCCCCACCGCCCAGCAGCCCCGCAGCAGCGATCATGACGGTTGACCGCCATGGATTCCCGGGGTTCCATTGCCAAGGGAATTGGGTCTTGGTACGGTCGGTCTCCACGGGAGCATCGGACATGGGCACGGATATCGGGGAGATCACGCAACTGCTGAATGATGCGGCGGACGGTGATGCCGCCGCCGCCCAGAATCTCTGGGTCATCGCCCAGGCGGAGATCCGCGGCCAGGCCGAGATGCTGGTCGCCCGCGAGCGGGCCTCGGATGACATCCAGCCCACGCTCCTGGTCAACGAAGCGTGGCTGAAGATCCACGGCAATGCCTCCGCCCCGCCCCAGTTCGGAAATCGCCGCGAGTTCTACGGCGCCATCTGGCGGGTGATGCGACAGATCCTGATCGACTATGCCCGCGCCCGGAACAGCCTCAAGCGTGGCGGCAACCACCGCCGCGTGGACCTGGATCTCGCCGCCGGCGGTCTTCGCCAGTTGGACACGCTCGGTGACAGCACCGACGCCCTGCTGCCGGCGTTGGACAACCTCCGTGAACTGGACCCCACCGGCTTCGACGTCTTCTGGGGCCGCTTCGCGCTGGGCCTGACCCGTGAACAGGTCGGTGACATGATGGGCATCGATACGGCTGAAGTGGACACCCACTGGAGGCATGCGCGAGCGTGGCTCCGAACCCGGATCGAGGAGCATGAATCGAACGAGTGAGTGACACGGTGCATTCTGAAGAAGCAGCCTGATGAAGAACTACGATCGTGCCAAGAAGATCTTCAACAAGGCCGTACGGTTTCCCAAGTCCCGGGTCCAGGACTACCTGGGTCGAGCCTGCGGTGATGATGTCGAACTTCGCGCCGAGGTCGACAAGTTGCTCAAGAACCATGAGCAGAATGCCCCGACGGTCAAGGAGCAGAAAGCCAGCACGCCCCGGCCCGCCGACGGCGTCGCCCTCGGCGATGCCGTGCCCGCCATTCCCGGTGAGTATCACGCCGGGGATACCGTCAGCCATTTCACCGTGCGCAGCGTGCTGGGCGAAGGCGGCATGGGCCTCGTCTACCTCGCGGAGCAGTCCCAACCCGTTCGCCGGAAGGTCGCGCTGAAGATTCTCAAGCCGGGAACCGATACCCGGGCGACCCTGAACCGGTTCCAGGCCGAGCAACAGGCGCTGGCGATGATGGAACACCCGGGTATCGCCAAGGTGCTGGAAGCCGGGGCCACCCGGGAAGGCCGCCCGTGGTTCGCGATGGAGTACATCAACGGTGCCCATCTCACCAGGTTCTGTGATGAGCATCAACTGGATACCCGCGATCGGCTGGCGCTCTTCGCGAGCATCTGCGATGCGGTTCAGCATGCCCACGTCAAGGGGATCATTCACCGCGACCTGAAGCCCGGGAACATCCTCGCGTCCACGGACGAGCATGGTGTTCCCCAGTCCAAGATCATCGACTTCGGAATCGCCAAGGCGATCGGTGAGTCGCTGACTGAAGCCACGCTGAACACCGCCGAGAACGCCGTCATCGGCACCATCTTCTACATGAGCCCGGAGCAGATCGATGGCGGACTGGCCGTCGACACCCGGTCCGATGTCTACTCGCTGGGCGTCATCCTCTATCAACTCCTGGCCGGGCGGTTGCCATTCAAGTGGGACAACGTCAAAGCCATGGGCCTGCAGGAAATCAAGCGGGTCATCCGAGAGCAGGTCCCCGCCAAGCCCAGTACCCGCCTGACCGCCTTGAATCCGATGGAGATTGCGGAAATCGCCGCGTGTCGCCGCAGCCAGCCCCTGCAACTGGAGAAGACCCTCCGGCGGGAGTTGGAGTGGATTCCCATGCGAGCGCTCGAGAAGGACCCGGAGGAGCGATATCCCTCCGCCGAGGCGATGGCCAGGGACATCCGCAACTACCTCTCGGACCTGGCCCTGGAGGCCGCTCCCCCGACGACGTCCTACCGCCTCCAGAAGTTCTACGGCCGCAACAAGGTCACCGTGCTGACGGCCGCCTCCTTCGTGCTGCTGCTGCTGGCCGCAACCGCCATTTCACTGACGCTCTGGAGGACGCGGGAAGCGGCGTACGTCCAGGCGAATCGCGATAACAGCGTTGCTCGCGATGCACTTGAAGTCATCGAAGAAGGTGTCAAGAACTTCAACGAGCGAGCCAAAAAAGCTGGCCGACCGGAAGAACGGAAGAGATTGACAGCAGCGCTGGAAGAGGTCCTCCAGGGCAAGGAATACGAAAGGCCCGTGGACACACTGGTTCGAGAACTGATCACTCAAGACGAAGCATCGAGGGGAAGCGACCGTGCTGCCAATGAACAGTTGAACCAGATTGTCCCCGAGCCAGACGAAGAGGGCGACTTGCACTTCAAGAAGGGCGACACTGGCATCAAGCTCGCCAATTACAAGGAGGCCAGGGAACACCTGGAAGACGCCCTGGCCTGGCAACGGGCCAACACGGGCGAAGAAGATCCAAGCACGCTCCGGACACGGGCGAAGATCGCCCGCCTCGACCACCTCGAGGGGAAGTACCACGAGGGCAACCCATATGACGAGATCATCGCCGAATATGACGAGTTGAACCGCGATGACGTCAATCGTGATTATTGGGAGGCCCGCTGGGGACAAGGCATGCTTCGCCTGGAGCAGGGGTACCCCCCCCGTGCGAAGCGGGACTTGGAGGACGCCTACAAAAATCGAATCGATTTTCCTGAGTACCGGTCCAAGTGGTCACTGGGCCTGGGCTTGTATCACCTGGAGAGTGCTGAATACACGGATGCCCGCAAGAAACTCGACGAAGCGAAACTCAAGGCAGTAACACCCGCCGACGAGTTCCGAGCAATGCGAGCGCTTGGCCAACTGCACTGGGCCCTGGGTGACTACGACAGCGCCCGGCAGCGCCTGGGTGAGGCCTTGGAGGGCCAGCAAGACAATGACAGCATCGGCCCGCAGCATCCGGACACCATCCGGACGCTATCTGCACTTGCGGAGCTTGAACTCTGGGACGACCAACACGATGTCGCTCGTGAATACCTGGAGGAGGCCAAGCGCGAGAATCAACTGCCCGATACGCACCCCGACTCCATCCGTCTCCGGCGAGTAGAAGCGGAACTGGATCTTGAGCAGGGCCACGAGCGCTCCGAAGACCTTGGGAGTTTCTATAACGACCAGTACGACGACTGGAAAGACAATCACATCGAGTCGATTCGCCTGAAGCGTGTCTTAGGCCGCTCACGGCTGAGAGCTGAAAACACGGTTGCTGAGACCGTCGAAAGATCGTTAATTGAGGTCTTGAAGCACTTCAATTCGAACACTGGTGACTACAGACGTGATCTTGATTGGCATCCCGACATCATCCTGACCCGATTGGCCCTGGCCGAAGCCCTCGCCGAAGCCAAGGAGGAAGAAACCGCGATCAGTGAGCTGAATTGGGCCAACAACCAATTGGCTGGCTGGAATCTCGCCGACCACCCCATCCGCCTGCGATGCCTGATCCAGATGGGCGATGTCCTGCGCCGTAAGAAGGACTACCGGGAGGCGGAGAAGCGGTACGCCGAAGCCTGGAAGATCAGCCTCGGCCGATCGGGCCTGGAGCACCCGCAGACGCAGAAGGCTCTCCAGAAACTGACTGACCTCTATGATGAGGATGCCTGGGACAAGCCCGAGAAGAAGAACCTGCTGAGTCCGCTCCTGTATCCATGACCTACCACCTTGCCAAGCAGATCTTCACCGAGGCACTCGATCACGCGCCGGCGGACCGCCCCGCCTTCCTGGACGAGGCCTGCGGCGATGACACGGATCTGCGGGCCGAGGTCGAATCACTGCTGCAACGCCAGGCCTCCACGATCCAGGACCCCACCCGGATTCCCATTGCCGGTGAGTACCACCGGGGTGACATCGTCGGGCCCTTCACGATCCGAGATCAACTTGGCTCCGGCGGTATGGGCGCGGTGTATCTCGCCGACCAGGTCCGACCCGTGCGACGGCAGGTGGCCCTGAAGGTCATCAAGCCCGGCTTCGATACCAGCAACACGCTGGCCCGATTCCAGGCCGAGCGGCAGGCCCTCGCGATGATGGACCATCCCGGCATCGCCCGCGTGCTCGAGGCCGGTGCGACCGATACCGGACGGCCCTGGTTCGCGATGGAGTACATCAAGGGCCTGAATCTCAATGCCTACTGCAATGACAACCGGCTCGACACCCGTCGACGGCTGGAGCTGTTCATCCAGGTCTGCGATGCTATTCAGCACGCCCACCAGAAGGGCGTGATCCATCGTGACCTGAAGCCCGGCAACCTGCTGGTCTCGCGTGACCAGCATGACCGACTGCAGGTCAAGATCATCGACTTCGGCATCGCGAAGGCCGTGTCTACGCCACTCACGGACCTGACCCTGCACACGTCCATCGGCCAGCTCGTGGGCACGCTCTCGTACATGAGTCCCGAGCAGGTCCGCGGGTCCGACGACATCGACACGCGAACCGACGTGTACTCACTTGGCGTCATCCTCTATGAACTGCTCTCGGGCCGTGTCCCCTTCGCCCTGGAGACCACGAGCGACTCCAACCAGGAGTCACTCAAGCATTCCATCCAGGAAGTGGAGCCACCCAAGCCCAGCACCAACATCACCTCGATGGGCGGCGAGGCGGCCACCAACATCGCCAAGGCCCGCCGGACGAACGTCGAGGATCTGCAGAAGCAGTTGAAGAAGGAACTGGAGTGGATTCCGCTCAAGGCACTTCGGAAGGACCGAACCGAGCGTTACTCCTCCCCCGAGGCGCTGCGGGACGACGTCCAGCGGTACCTCAACCGGGAGCCCCTGGAAGCGGGACCGCCCAGCAAGGCGTACCGGGTGAAGAAGTACCTGCGGCGACACAAGGTGCAGGTGACCACCGCGGCATCGTTCATCCTGTTGATGATCAGTGCCACGGTCATCTCGCTGGTGCTGTGGCTCGAAGCCGTCCAGGCCCAGGACGAGGCCCGGGAGCAGGCCCGCCAGGCCGACATGGCCATGCAGTCGGCAGTCAGTGCCAGGAACGAGGCCAAGCAACAGGCGGAGCGGGCCGAGTACCAGAGACAGACCGCTGACCGGGCCATCAATTTCATTGACGACATGCTCCGCGATCCTGTCCAGAAGGTGCTGCCGACCTTTGGTGACATGACCCAGACGGCCATGCAGAATGTCCAGTCCATCACCAACCTGTTCAATCGGGATACGCCCAAGCTTCGCGAAACAGTGCAGGCGATGGAAGGCATGGTCCAGACCGCCAGTGATCGTCTCGGCGGTCAGTTCGGTGATACCCCTGCCTATGAAGCCACCATCCGCAACGCCCTGGGTCACTTCCAGCTGTCCCTGGGCAACGCAGAGGCGGCCCGCGAGGAAATCGAACGCGCCATGATCCTGCGTCGCCGGGCGCTGGGCGATGACCATCCCGACACGATCAAGTCGCTGGTGAACATGGGATACCTGCTGTGGTACCTGGGCGAGTACGCACCGGCGGCGGACTTCCACCGCGAGGTACTCGAGACTCGACGCAAGGTACTGGTGGCGGATGATCCGCTGCTTCGCGAAGCGGTCGACACCCTGGGGAAGGTGCTCTACCAGCGTGGGACCGACCTGGCCCGTGAAGGCCAGTACCAGGACGCCATGGACTGGTACCGGGAAGCCGTCGGGGTCTACAGCATGAACTGGGGTCCGGCCCACCCGGCGACGAAGTCCATGATCGTCGCGATGGACAGCCTGCTCGAAACCTGGAACTCGCGGGAAACGGCCCTCTCACGCCAGGCCCAGTCCCGGGCGCCGGACAAGGAAGTTGATTCCGCCCCCCCGACCGGCAGCCGAAGTCGGCCCCCGGGATCACGCCCCCCCACCAAGCCGGATGACACGCCCTCGGTTGACGTCGAGATCTATACCCAACAGGAGATCGACGAAATGGATTCGGCCGAGCTTCGACTCGCCCTGATCACCACGACCCAGGATCGACAGAAGGCCCGTGGCGATGCCGTCATGACCCAGAAGTTGACGGATCAGTTCGGCCTGCTGATGACGGCACTCAAGAGCAAGCAGACGCCGTAGCGTTCGATGGTCTTCCACCGCGCCAAGCAGATCTTCGTCGAGGCCATCAAGCTGGCCCCGGAGGATCGTGCCGCGTACCTGGATGAGCAGTGTGGAGATGATGCCGATCTCCGGGCCGAGGTGGACTCGCTGCTGGTGAACCAATCCTCGACCGTGAGAGATCCATCACCCGAACGGATCGCCGGCGAATACCAACGCGGAGATACGGTTGCCCACTTCACCATTCGAGATCGCCTTGGCGTCGGCGGAATGGGTGCCGTGTACCTCGCGGAACAGTCCGTGCCCGTCAAGCGACGGGTGGCCCTCAAGGTCATCAAGCCCGGCTTTGATACCCGCAATACCCTCGCTCGTTTCCAGGCCGAGCGCCAGGCCCTGGCGCGCATGGATCATCCGTGCATCGCCAAGGTCCTCGAAGCCGGCGCCACCGATACTGGTCGGCCCTGGTTCGCCATGGAGTACATCAAGGGCGAGGAGCTGCTGGCCTATTGCGATGAGAACAAACTCGATACGAAACAACGGCTGAAGCTCTTCATCAAGATCTGCGGTGCCATTCAGCATGCCCACCAACGTGGCATCATGCATCGGGATCTCAAGCCGGGCAATATCCTGGTGACCCGGGGCGAGGACGACCAGCCCCAACCCAAGGTGATCGACTTCGGGATCGCCAAGGCCATCTCCAGCGATCTCACCGACATGACCCTGCACACCACCATCGGGCAACTGGTGGGGACGCTGGCCTACATGAGTCCGGAGCAGGTCAGGGGATCGGATGACATCGACACCCGCACGGATGTCTACACCCTGGGCGTGATCCTCTATGAACTGATCAGTGGCCAGGTCCCCTTCTCGGGCGAAACCACCAGCGACTCGGGCCAGGAAGCGATGAAGAAGTCGATCCGCGAGGCGGATCCACCCAAGCCCAGCACGCAGTTGTCATCCGTTGACAACGACGAGGCTAGGGCCATCGCCAAGGCTCGCGGGACCGATACGAGTTCCCTCCAGAACACCCTGCGGCGTGAACTGGAATGGATTCCGCTGAAGGCACTTCGCAAGGATCGTGGTGAGCGATACGCATCACCTGATGATCTGGCTGAAGACGTGCAGCGCTACCTGGATGGCGAGGCCCTGGAAGCCGGACCGGTGACGCGACGGTATCGCTTCAGGAAGTTCATGAAGCGAAACAAGGTGCCGGTGATCACGGCCGCTTCATTCGTGCTGGTTCTGCTGGTTGCGACCACCGGCCTGCTCACCCTGTGGATGGAAGCGACAGCCGCCACGAAGACAGCCAAGGAACAGACTACGCGGGCGGAGGATGCCGCGACGAAAGAAGCACAGCAACGCACGCTCGCCAGTCAATTGGCGGAGGCGGAAGAGCAGGCTCGTTTGACTGCTGAAGCTCGCGAGTACTCATACTGGCTGTACCAGGCCCAGCATGCCCTGAAAATGGGCCGGCCGGGAACGGCACGCGTCAAGTTGGACCAGGCCCGCCGGTTGCTTGCCCCTCGGGAGTCAGTTCCATTCGAGATCGGCTACTTGAAACAGGTTGTGGCCACACCATTTCCGAGTGGCCAAGCCACCATGGATGGAGAGTCTCGCCAGATCCTGGCCTTGGACAATGGCCTATTCGCTGTTGCACATGAAGCCACTGTCACCCTCTGGAGATGTAATGACAATGTGACCACGGAGAACTTCATTGACTGCTCCACTGAGGTCGGGCCTGGCGATGCAGCCGGCGGCCTGCTGGACTACGCCTCCACAGCGTCGATCCTGGCATTCGCGGCATTTGACCGAGTAGCACTGATTGACCTCCAGGATCCCGGGGCGCGAGCCTGGTTGCGCCACGATTCCGAGATAACCGGGGTGGCGATCAACGACAATGCCACCTGGCTGGCATTTACCGATAGCGACGGGAAGACCCAAGTCCATGATGTCAGCGTACGGCAAGATGGACAGCCCATTGTCCCATCAGCAACTTGGCAAATCCCGCAAGACGACATCACCAGCCTGGTATTCACCCCGACTGGCGACCACCTGGTCACCGGCGGCTTGGATGGCCAACTGCGGACATGGGACATCGAGCAGCAACGCCTCATCACAAGTCGCAAAGGTCATGAACTGGGTATTGACACGCTTCGATTCAGTGGTGATGGGAGCCGGCTCGCATCAATAGATGCAACTGGCGACATGCGGGTCTGGAGCCAAGAGACCGAAGCCCTGGTCCATGATTTCACGGGCACCGAGATCATGCCCGATACCCTTGCGTTGAGTTCCGACGGGCAATTTGTCGCGGGCTTCTCATCGCCTGTCGACAATCCCGAACTGACCATCTGGGATGCAGATTCGGGAGACGTGGCATGGCGACCACGCTCAGACACTGAGCTTACTTCAATCGCATTCAGTTCTGATGGTTCACATCTCGCGGCAACCACATTCAACGAGGGCATGTTGACCTGGGATCTCATGATGCTTGACGAGGCATTCAGGCAGAACGCCAGATTCAGCCCCAGCGCAGAATTCGGAGCCAGTGTCTGCTTCAGCCCGGATGGCCAGACAATCGTTTCCTCGGACTCGGGCATCTTGCGTCTATGGGACGCCGAAACGCTTGAGTTGCTTGGTCCGCTGGACAGCTATCCACGTCCTGCCGGCGTTGCCAGATTTTCTCCAGATGGACGCCGCCTGAGGAAAGGGAAGAGAATCTGGGAATGGCCGACTGGCACGGTCGTGAACGGCCTGCCTGCGGACATCCTGGCGTGTACTCCGGATGGGATGACGTGGGCGACGTGGTCCGATGCCGCCGGTGATCATAGCGCTCAACTTGTAGTCCACTCGGCCAGACCAGGCGTTGATTCCATACGACTTCCAGTAGCCCACGGATACCCCTCGACATGCACGTTCAACACTGATGGAACCACCCTGCTGATCCGCCAAAACCACATGGATCATGAAGGCGCGTTGGTTGTTGCACATGATCTCCAGACAGGGCAAGTCAACCAATTGGAACTGTCTATTGCGGCCGAACGGTTCATGAGCAAAGCCCCCGGAGGCGGTTTCCTCTTCCAGACTCGCATTGATGAGCTCACCCTGACCGACAATACTCTCGCCATACAGGGCGTCTACTCACTTCCCGATACAGAACCTATTGCGTGGACCAAAAGGACAAGAGAGCCGATCAGGTCTGTCGCATTTGATGTTGACGGCAACTACCTGGCTGTCCTGGGATATGGGTGGACTTCGATCCAGCGTATCGATCTACAGAGCGGTCATAATGAGAGCATGCTCCTGGAGGGCCATGAAGATGTCGTGCGCGCAATGACATTCAGCCCGGACGGCCGCCGGCTCGCCTCCGGAGGCGATGACGGGACTGTCCGGATCTGGGACACTCGCCTGGGTGCGGAACTCCTGTTGATCGAAGGCAATCGCCATGCCATCGTGGACCTCGCCTTCTCTCCGGACGGATCCCGCCTGGCCTCCGCCAGCAGTGATGGGGTGATTCGCACGTATGAAACACGCCCGCCTGCCCAGTGGGCACGATCGCAGGCGGCCAAACGCGATCGAATCGAATCGCTCAAACCAATTGTCGCACGCCTGGTGGCACGGCCTCCCGATGAGTTGGCAACAGGCCTGGATCTCGAAAAGGCCCGCTTCCCTGCCGACGCCCCGATCCTCGATCAACTGGTTTTCATGGCGCTCGCAGACTCACGCAACAGCCTGGTGCATCGCGAAGTTCTTGCCTCCTACGAGCAGGAAGTTCAGCATAGCTGGGATGACCCCCTCTTGCTCCATCTGCTTTCCGGCGATTGGAGTTATGTCAGGGACAACGATCCGCTCAGGGCGTCACCCGAGGTGCTGAAGGAACTCCGCGAACTGTCACGTCGCGCGGCAAAGCGTTCTTGCCAACTGACCGATTTTCAAGATGTGTCGAATCTGCGAGAACTCGTTTCTGTCCTTGAACGTCATCACGAACTCGAACCCGACGCCGGCCACGATGTCGAGGCAGCCAAGTACCGCCAGATGCTGGAAGAGATCCGGGATGTCGAGGCAACCAAGTACCGCCAGTGGCTGGAAGAGACCCAGAAGGCCAACTCCAACGCCACCGCGGAACCTGCTGCACCCTGACTGCCCCCACTACCCCCACCACAAAATGCGAACCGGTCCGCGGCACGCACGGACCGGCTCTACCATCTCCCCGATGGCACTCGTGTTGGACAACCGCGTTGACGTGCCGCTCAGTGGCACGCCTCCAGCGAGATGAACAGGTTGAACATCTCACCATCGCGGTTGACGACTGCTGGGCCGGGATGATTGGCATTCCAGCACACGAGCACCCCGTGGAATTTGTTCATGTGTATCGGGCGGAGGACGCGAGCCGCCCGCCCCACCAGGTTCACCGCCAACTCGTCAGGCCAGCAGATCAACTGGATGTGCTCGTCCATCACCCGCACCAGGTCGTGCCGAGATGGAAGGACCAGCGCCCGGCTGTGCCGAGTACCCGTGGGATCGACCCGTACGGCGGTCTCACTCGCCGTGGTCATGCACACCAGGCACCCTCCCGCTTCCTCGCCGCGGGACCGGGCGTCGAACCAGGCCACCACGCGGGTGGCGGTCTTCTGCATTGTCATGAAGAACGGGCCGGCCTCTTCCCCCACCATCACCACCGGCGGTGGCATGACGACCGGCAACACGTAGGGCCTGTCCGCGGGCCTGAAGATCTGCGCCAACGCAACACCGACGACGAGAATCGTCAGGATGATCCTGGAAGGACTCGGCACAGCTCTCTCCTGGCCCGTTGACCGGGCACAACGCCTGCGACATCCATGGCATCGCTCCCCACGCTGAGCGCAGGGCTTCTCTTCACTTCACCATCACGCGGAGACACCAGGTATCCCCGGGAGGCATGCGCAGAACGCCACTCCAGGGGCAGAACTTGTCGCGAATTTCCAAGAACAAGGATGTTCTTTGCCCGGATCCATGCCCCCGGCCACCCACCACGGAGGACCGGTGGGGACAGGCCGAAGATCGAAAAAAATGCCTGAAACCACCGCGGATGCCGCCCCGGATAACGCATCAAAGAATAGAACTAGCCATCCATGTCCACCGCCTGTGGGAACATCACGAAGCTGCTCAATGACCCCGACGCCGTAAATGCGTTGTGGGAGTCGGTCTACAGCGAACTTCGCAACATGGCGGCCACCCTGCTGAGCCATGACAGCCAGCAGCCGGACCTTCAGCCGTCGATCGTGGTGAGCGATCTCTACGCACGGGTGGCCACCGCCGCGAGACAGAATCCCCGGTGGAATGACCGAAAGCACTTCTACGGCTGTGCGTACCGGGTCATGCGACAAATCCTCGTAGACCACGCCCGCAAGCGCCAAGCGATCAAGCGAGGCGGCGGCCTGGAGCGGGAGTATCCCGAGATCGACACGCTGCCCATGGGCGCCAACGGACTGCAGCGGCTTACCAAACTGCCGAACGACACGGAGCACATCCGCTCGGCACTGGATCGCCTGAACGAATCCGATCCCGTGGCCTTCGAGATCTTCTGGCGACGCTGGGCCTTCGGTCACACCTACCGGCAGATCGCAGCTGACCTGGACATGGGGGAAACAACGGCCCGGGACAACTGGCACTTTGCGTCCGCCTGGCTTCGGCGCGAGTGCGGTCCCGATGAACGCACCCCCTGACACCCACGACTGGCGACGAGCACAAGGGAAGATGGCATGAACAGCAATCGAACCAAGGACCTCTTCCTGAACGCCCGTGACCTCAGCGGCGATCGACAAGCTGCCTTTCTCGACGAAAACTGTGGTGACGATCATCAACTCCGTGCCGACGTGGAATCACTGCTGGCGCACGACGCCGCCGACAGCGAAGTCGATGCCGAGCAGACCCAGGCCAGTTCATCCAATCCCACCGGCTCCCCCATCGGGTTCGACAGCGGCGAGATGATCGACCAGTACCGGATCATCCGGCGCATCGGCAGCGGCGGCATGGGCGTGGTCTACCTGGCCGAGCACACCTCGCTCAAGTGCCATGTCGCGCTCAAGCTCATGAAGCCCGGCATCGACACGCAGACCTTCATCGATCGATTCCGGTCCGAGCGACAGACGCTCGCCATGATGGAGCATCCCGGGATCGCCAGCGTGCGAGATGCCGGCACGACCGCCACCGGCCAGCTCTGGTTCGCGATGGACCATGTCGATGGCAACACGTTGACGGCATACTGCGACCGGCACGAACTGGATATCCCGAGCCGGTTGGCGTTGTTCATCAAGATCTGCGAAGCCGTCCAATACGCCCACGAGAAACTGGTGGTCCACCGCGACCTGACGCCCGGAAACATCCTGGTGATGACCGACATCCGGGACCAACCTCAACCCAAGATCATCGACTTCGGGATCTCCAAGGTCCTCGCGGGCGCCGCCTCCGGGCAGCGGGACGGTGTCCGGGGTGGAACCGATCCCTACATGAGCCCGGAGCAGTTCAACGGGTGGGAACAGGACATCGATACCCGAACCGACGTCTACGCCCTGGGCGTCATCCTGTACGAACTGGTCGCTGGCTGCACACCATTCGATCGCCGTGAACTCAACCGCGTGGGACAAACCGAAGCCGGTCGAATGCTGCGAGAGATCGACCCGCCATCGGCCAGCGAACGCTTCAGTCAACTGGATGAGGCGACCCAGGCTGAGATCGCACGCACGCGACGACTGGACCCCAGGCGCCTGAAGCGACTGCTGGAACGCGAACTCGACTGGATCCCGCTCAAGGCGGTGAGTCGACGTCGGCAGTGCCGCTACTCCACCCCGGAGTCAATTGCTGATGACATTCGACGATATCTCAACCGCGATGCCCTGGAAGCAGCGCCATGCAGCCGGACTTACCGGTTCCGGAAGTTGATCTCCCGCAACCGGGCTCAGGCAACGATCGCCGCCTGCTTCGTGCTGCTGGTCCTGACCGGAGTCGTGCTGACAAGCGTCTTCGCAGCCCGCGCCGATATCGCTTATGCCCAAGCGGAACTGGCCCTGGAACAAGCCGAAAGATCCAATCACAACGCCACCGTCGCACTAGTCAAGGCTGAGAATTCCAGGCTTGAGTTGGAAGCCAAGAAGCAGGAAGATCGCGGCAGGACCAAGCGTGTGGAGACACTCCTGGCGACAGCCGTTGCCTCGATGAGCAAGACTGTCTACGAGCATGCAAATGACTTCATGCCGCTGGATTCGGCGCTGTCCAGCGAGATCATCAACAACTTCTGGACACAGGTCACGGAAAGTAATGCCGAGATTCTCGATGAAGACCCCGAGCTGAAGCACCTGGTTCACAAGGTGTTCTGGACGGCGCAGTTCCACCATGCGTACTTTGTAGGCGACCACTGGAGCAAGGCTGAGCCGATCCTCCAGACAGCTCTTGTGAATGCGAAAACGCACTTTGGTGACCACGACGAAAAGACGCTCGTTGTCATGAACGATCTGGGTGCCTGCCTCGTGAACCAGGGTCGGCGGGACGAGGCCAAGCCATGGCTGCGTGATGTCCTCACTGGAATGCAGACGCATCTCGGCGACCGGCACGAGGAAACGCAGTCCGCGTACCACAACCTCGGCGTGCTCCACTTCGACCTCATGGAATATGACGAAGCTGCTCCACTCCTGGAACGCGGCCTGGAACTTTGCCTGGAAATCAAGGGACCACAGGACCCGGAGTCCTTTACATCACTGAACATGATGGGACATCTCCGGTTCAAGCAGCAGCGACTCGAGGAAGCCCTGGCGTACTTCACTCGGGCATACACCGGTCGTCAAGCACATCCTGCTCTTGGCCCGGACCACCCGGCTACCGAGGGATCACGGACAAACATGGAGAAGGTCCGCGAGATGTTGCTGACCCAGTCAAGACCGCCAGGAGAGCAGTCGACTGATCCGGCCAGGCCCACGAGTGATCACAATCGCATTCAGTCATCCGCCGGAAATGGCTCGCCCGCCGGCCCAGTCCCATCAACACGAATCGATGGGCTACCACAGTTGCAGGATCTGCGAGACACCGCTGAAGACCCACTGCTGCCCGGTGTCATTTGATACCCACTGGGGCTTCGCCCCATGGATTGAACAACGACGTCAAACACCTGACTTGAGGATGCAGGGCATGGGAATCCTCGCTGGGAAACTACTCTGCCGGTGACGCCGCCGATGGATCCATCGGCGTTTCCAGCAGCATCCGCATGTCCGAGAAGTAGCGATCCGCCTCGAACTGGAACTTGGTCGGCAGGCTGATGCTGCGATTGTGGATGATCGCCGCCGGCGGATCGCCGGGAACCAGTTCCACCGTGAACATCCACCGGGCATCCTGGTAGAGCGGAGTGGTCATCGGCCGACGCAGCAACCGTTCCAACTCCCGGTCGATCTCGATGACGTGGGAGTCCTCGTCCACGTGAACAAAGTTGCTGATGATCGACCACCGCTTGGTGTAATGCGCACTCTCGTAGTCCGGCGTCATCGCCACGGCCTTCATCGCCGTCCAGACCTGGTCGCTGGTGGACCCCGGGAAAGTCTCGCGAGCCGAGCATCCGGACAACACGATGACCACCAGGGTGAACAGGATCGGGATCGGAAGACGCTGGATCATGTGAATCGCACCTCGAACCCGACAAATTCACCGGAGGCCTCGGCCTGGTGCTCGCGGGTATCGGCAATGTAGCCGCTCATCGTCTCATGGACCTCGGCCAGGAAGGCCTCGATGCCCCCCAGGCCCCCCTCCACGACACAGCGAACCGTGCCGTCGGGCTCGTTGCGGACCCAGCCCGTCACGTCGTGACCGCCGGCGATCCGCTCGGTCGTCATTCGGAACCCCACGCCCTGCACCCGGCCGTGGAAGACGATCTCTCGCCGAACTGGCGGAACGCTCGACACGCGATTCAGCCGTCCAGGGAGGCCATGATCTCATCCGAGATCTCGGCGTTGGTATAGACCTTCTGGACATCATCGTGATCTTCGAAGGCGTCCACCATGGTCATGACCTTGCGAGCGGTGTCCGCGTCGCAGGTGACCTGCAGGTCCGGGATCATGGTGATCTCCGCGGACACCGTCGGAACCCCCGCGTCCTCAAGTGCCTTGAGCACCGGAACGAAATCCGTCGGAGTCGTCGTGATCTCCCAGCCACCCTCGCTGCCGGTGACGTCCTCGGCCCCACTCTCGAGCGCCAGTTCCATCAACTGGTCCTCGGTCGCGGCACTGGACTCGACCAGCACGATGCCCTTGGTCTGGAAGCTGAACGCGACCGCACCGGGCTTGGCGAGATTGCCGCCGTGCTTCTCGAAGGCATGCCGGAGATCGGGGCCGGTCCGCTGCACGTTGTCGGTCAGGCAGTCCACGATGATCGCGACACCATTGGCGCCGTAGCCCTCGTAGCGAATTTCCTGGAACTGTGCGCCGTCGGAGCCCTCTCCACTGGCCTTCGCGATGGCCTTCTGGATCGTGTCCTTGGGCATGTTGACGCTCTTGGCGTCCTCGATGGCATATCGCAGCGTCAGGTTGGTATCAGAATCCGGTCCGCCATTCTTGACCGCCACCATGATCGCGCGGCTGCACTTGGACCAGGCCTTGCCCTTGACGGCATCCTGCCGGGCCTTCCGGTGCTTGATGTTTGCCCACTTGCTATGACCTGCCATGACACTCGACTCCGGATGCCCCGACCGAGGGCATCAATCGCCCGCCTGTTCCTCGAAAGTCCGGCGAACCGCGGGGGACTCACCGGACGCGATCGCTTCAAGCTTCGCCCGAAGGCGTTCTTCCAGCGGACCGAACTGAAGATCATACACATCACGTGGATTCACGATCCGCTGCCCCCACCACCCCCACAGGGTCTGCTGGGTCGTTTCCAGTTGCCGGATCTGATCCATTCGAACCTGCGTGTTGTCCAGTATGGCGAGGGCCTGTGTCCAGGCCTCGACGGCTCCGGCTGAATCCCCCATTCGGTACCTCGCATCACCGAGATGATCCAGGATCTCCACGCTGGGAACATCACCCGCCAGGCGATTCGCCTGGTCCAGGAGCTGAACCGCACCCGGACCACGATCGTCATCTTCGAAACGCCCCTTGAGATACTGCATCCAGCCATAGCTGTCGAGCACCGAGGCGTCCTCCGGTGCGGCACGCCAGGCCGACTCCAGCAGACGCTCAGTGGCCGGATCAATCCGGCCGTCCTCGAGCATGAAATACGCCACGTTGTTGCGTGCCATGACCGCAGCTGGATCAACCTCGATCACGTCCTGGTACAGCCATGCGGCCGCGTTTATGTTCCCGAATCGACTGAAGATCGCGGCTGCCTCGTCCAGCGACATCGCGAGATTCGCCTGGCCGTTGACGGCACCCTCCACGTTCAGCATCTCTCGTCGGTGCAGATCATGAATCAACGCGGAGGTGTGCTGCCCATCATCGAAGGCGATGGCCATGCCGATCGCCAGGACCAACATGTCGATTCGCTGTCGCTCCTGCACGACTGACGTGGGAATCAGGAGAGCCAACACGTCAAAGGCGGTCTCGTAGGACCGCTCCCGCTGCAGGATCTCCACGAACCGAAGCCAGGACCCCAGGTCGATCTGGTACCCCGCCGCACCCTGGACCAAGGCGTCGATATCCGAACGGGCTGAATCCCTCAGCAGCGTTGCCGCTTCCGTTTCCCCCATCCGATCGAGCGCCGCGGCCAACCGGGTCGCGACATGCACGCCGCGGAAGGGCTGCATCCGATCAAATCGATTGCGTCGATCACTCAGTTCCCATGGCAGAAGCAGGCGAACGGTCTCCTCGATCTGCCCCCGCTGCGCCGCTGACATCCCCAGCGCGTACAACGCGTCAGGATCACCAGGGTCGACCTGGTGAACCTTTTCCCAGGCCTTCCGGGCCTGTTCAAACTGGTTTTCGCGTTCCCGCAGGAAGGCCAGCTGTCGCCAGGCCGCCGCGTTGTCCGGATCGAAACTGATGGCATCCGCCAGCAGTCCATAGGCCGCCACGGTCTCGTCACGACCCAGCGCCTGGCGAGCCCGGATGTACTGCCGCAGGCTGTCGCGGGAGGACTGGCTCGTCCAGTCCCGGTCCGCCACCACCGTCGATTCATGCAGTTGAAGGTCGTGATCCGCCTGGACCTTCTCGAGAGCATCGGAAAGCGTGTCAGCCGTGCCAACTGCCGGCAAAAGGATGAAACAGGCGAGGAACAGCCAACAGATCCGCATCAACTGCCCCGACCCTTCTTCTTTCGTGCCGGCGCCTTCTTGGACGTGGTCTTCTTGGCGGCCTTCTTCTTGGCTGGCGCCTTCTTCTTCACGGCCTTCTTGGTGACCTTCTTCTTGGCCGCAGCCTTCTTCGCGGGCGCCTTCTTCTTGGCTGTTGCCTTCTTCGTCGCGGCCTTCTTGGTTGTCTTCTTCTTGGCCGGGGCCTTCTTGGCAGCGGCCTTCTTGGCGGGTGCCTTCTTCTTCACCGGCGCCTTCTTGGCTGCAGCCTTCTTGACGGGCGCCTTCTTCGCAGGCGCCTTCTTGGCAGGGGCCTTCTTGGCAGCCTTCTTCGCCGCGAGTCGCTTGGCCTCAGCCGCTGCTTCCTGCAGGGCCTTCTTCCGCTCCGCTTCCATCTTGGTCAACTGGCGTTTACGGACCTGGGCCTCCTGGCGATTCGCCGCCGTCAGGTCCTTGGCCAACCGGGCAGACTCGGCATCCACCCAATGCTGGAGACGAGCCGATGCATCCGAGCCCGCGTCCGAACCCACCTGCCGGGTTACCCAGGAGGCGACCTCATCGACGTCGGCATCACCCTCGATCGCATCCTTCTCGACCAGCAGGCGACGCAGCTGATCATCAACGGGAATGCTGTGAATGTCGAAACAGTGCAACAGCACGAAGGAGGAGACATACGGCACCATGCCCCCCAGGGACTCGATGTAGTCCCGGGTCTCCCGCTTCTTCATCTCCCGCAGCGATTCGAGCGATGTCTCGTGTTCCCGCAGGTAGACCGAGTGCAGCGAGGTACGCAACCGCTCGGCCCGCTCCAGCCGGAGCGGATCATTGAACCCCGCCATCTCGGCGATCTCGGACGGCTTGCAGACCCGCAACTCGTTCCAGTCGACCAGCGCCTTGCGGAGCTTCTGGCAGCTCTCCAGCGCCTTGGTCGTCGTTGATTCCCACGCGCAGAAGGCAAAGGCCAGCATGGTGACCGGATCGCCCTGGGCCGGAAGAACCGGCTCGGACGACTTCAGGCGTTTCAGTACCGACTTGAACTTCGTGGCGTGTTTCGCAGAGTTCTTCACGATTCCTCGTCCTCGGTTGGCTCGGCGTCTCCCGGCTCGACCTCCTGGCCTTCCCGGTATCGCCTCAACTTCTCGTCCTGCCGCTTGGCTTCGCTGATCGCCGCCAAGACATCGGCTTCCCGCTTCAGCGACTCGTCAATCCGGAACTGGAGCCGGGGAACGCGTCGCATCTCCAACTTGTCCTTCAGCTCACGGTGTATCCGTCCCGACGCCGCCTTCAATCCTTGTCGTACCAGGGGGGCCCGTTCCGCCGGCATCACGGAGCACCAGACCGTGCCCTGCCGCTCGTCCGGGCTCACCTCGACCCGCGTGACCGTCACGAATCCCTGGATCCGTGGATCGGCCAGACCGCGCGACAGGACGTCCTGGACGCTGCGCTTCAATACCGATTCGATCTGAGCCCGATGATGACCCATGTGCGATCTCGACCGCCGCTTGGCTCACAGCGTCGGTGCCACCTCCTGGGACGTGTAGCACTCCAGCACGTCCCCGACCTTGATGTCGTCATAGCCATCGATGAGCATGCCGCACTCCTGGCCACTCTTGACTTCCTTCGCATCGTCCTTGAATCGCTTGAGCTGCGAGAGCTTGCGATCCGACTCGATCACGATGTCATCACGTGTCACGCGGATCAACGCGTTCCGCTCGATCGAGCCATCAGTGACATAGCAGCCGGCGACCATGCCGACCTTGGAGATCTTGAAGGCCTCGCGGACCTCGGCATGACCGATGACCTCGATGCGATGCTCGGCATCAAGCAGGCCGACCATGGCCTTCTTGAGGTCGTCACTGATGTCGTAGATCACTTCGTAGAGCCGGATGTCAACGCCGGCCTTCTCCGCCGCACGACGCGCTCCAGCCGACGTGGTCACATTGAAGCCAACGATGATTGCGCCGGAGGCCTCCGCCAACGCCACGTCCGATTCGTTGATGCCGCCAACCGCGGAGTGCTTGACCGAGACCGCGATGTCATCCGTGGACAACTTCCGGAGCGTGGCGTCCAGCGTCTCGACCGAGCCGTGGACATCGCCCTTGATGATGATCGGCAGTTCCTTCTGATCCGCGCCCTCGAGCTTCTCGAAGATGTTGTCGAGCGTCACCTTCTCGCGGGCCAGGGACCTGTTGCGGTCGGCCTCGATGCGTTCCTTGGAAGCGGCTTCCGCCTCGCGGATGGACTTCACGACATAGAACTTGTCACCGGCATCCGGCACCTCGTTCATGCCCGAGACCGCCAGGGGCATCGACGGATAGGCCACGTCGATCCGGCGAGCATGATCGTCGACCATGTCGCGGACGCGACCGTAGGCTCGGCCCAGCACGATGAAGTCGGTCTTCTTGAGCTGGCCCTGCTGAAGGAGCACGCTGGCCACGGCACCTCGGCCTTCCTGCATCTGTGCTTCCAGGACCACGCCCTCGGCACGACCGCCGAAGTCCGCCGTCAGTTCCAGCAACTGGGCCTGCAGGTCAAGAACCTCCAGGAGATCCTGTACACCCTCGCCACCGGTTGCGCTGGTACGGACCACCTCGGTCTCACCACCCCACTCGACGGGGTTCAACTCATGCTCGGCCAACTGGCCAAGAATGCGCTGGATGTTCGAATCCGTTGCTTCCGCCTTGTCGATCTTGTTGAGGGCCACGACGATCGGGACCTCGGCCGCCTTGGCATGGTTGATCGACTCGATCGTCTGCGGCATCACGCCGTCGTCCGCCGCAACGACCAGGACGACAATGTCAGTCGACTTGGCACCACGGGCCCGCATGGCCGTGAAGGCTTCGTGGCCCGGCGTATCGATGAAGGTGACCAGCCGGCTCTCATCGCTCAGCTCGACCGGAACCTGGAAGGCACTGGTCGCCTGCGTGATACCACCAGCCTCGCCCTCGGCGACGTTGGCATTGCGGATCTTGTCCAGCAGCGAGGTCTTGCCGTGGTCGACGTGACCGAGAATCGTCACCACCGGTGAACGTGGCTGTTCGTCAACCATGTCACGCGAGGCGAATTCCTCGGCAATCTGTTCCTCGGCCGTCTTCTGCTCGATGACTTCCAGTTCGATCCCGAACTCCAGCATGGTCTCGACCGCCGAGTCGGCATCGAGCACGCTGTTGATCGTGACGGTCTGGCCGGCCAGGAACAGCTTCTTGACGATCTGGTTGGCCTTGACGCCGCTGACGGAACTCAGTTCCTTGATGGTGATCGGCTCCGTGACGACGACATTGCCGCCGGTCTCGGCCGCGGTCTTCGCCCGGTGCCCACCGGATCCATCGGTTCGCTTCTGGACATCGCGACGAGCCGCCTTGAAGAAGCCGCCGGATCGCGACAAGCGACGCTCCCGCTCCAGGAGATCCTGCTGTCTCCAGTTGCCCTGCCGGCCCTGTCCCTGTGACGGCGTCGATGTGCCACGTCCCGAACGCCCCTCGGGGCGAGAGGAACTTCGGCGCTTGTTCCGACGCGAAGGACGACGATCATCACCCTCGCCTGGAGCACCCATCGGTCCACCACCAGGCATGGGTACGCCCGGTCCACCGGGGCCACCTGGTCCACGGCCACCTGACGGACGCGATGCCGGTCGTGGTTGCCGGACCGGGTCGGGTTGCTCGACGCGGATCACCTTGGGACCGGACAGGGTCGTTTTGACGGGGCGCTCCAACTTGCGGCCCAAGGGTTTGATGACCTTCGGTCGCTCTGGTGCATTGGGAACAGCGGTCGTCGATTCCGGTTGCGGAGGTTCGGCGGTACCCGCCTCTTCGGCCTGGTCACCACCGTCGATCTCGGGCGTCGGCGGAATATCAGCAACGGGAGTCACCTCGGCCGCTACCGCGGGCGGTCGCTCAATCGGGGGTGGCACAGGGACCTCAGGCGTTGGCGGTGCGGTATCGACGACGGCGACCTCGGCCGTCTCGATCGGCTTCTTCTTGGGCGTTCGACGCTTGGCGCGTGCCCGAGCCTTGTCGACATCCACTGGTGCCGCCGTCTGCACCGCCGCGCTGGTGGCGGTACCTGAATCGAACCACTCGCGAATGGTGGCCGCGAGACCCGCCGACAGTGTCGACATGTGGTTCGTCACCTGAGCAATGCCCTCGTCGGCGCACTTGGCGATGACGTCCTTGGACGTGACGCCAAGTTCCTTGGCAATCTGGTGGACCCTGACTGTGTTGGCCTTCTTCGCCACGGACTACTCCTGGCGACCACCTGCGTGGCACGCCTGATCCTGGAACATCTTCCTGCCACTGACGTCGATCACGACGCGGCGGAAGGGTCCTCCTCGTGCTGCTCGCTGCCTTCCGTCGCCTCGCTGGCGACATCGGCAGTCACTTCGGAACCCGGGGCACCGGCCCCATCGTCGGCTTCCTCGTCATTCGAACCGGTCTCGACCGGGCCACCACCGAGAATCGCATCCGCAGCCGCCTCGGCTGGCGCATCCGTCTCCGGGCCCGCCAGCAGGGAATCGGCCGCAGCCATTTCCTCGGACCGGCGCTTCTCTTCCTCTTCCTTCTCACGCTGCTGCTGCTCGGCAACCTCGCGGGCCCGTTCCGCACAGACCTCGGCCACCCGGGCTGAGATCTCTTCGGACATTCCAACGTCGCCCTGGAGCACTTCGACGCCGACTTCCTCGACATCGAACACGCTGATCATGCCCAACGCACCCATGCGATCCAGCATGCCGTCCTCGACACCCTCGATGGGTCGGATGGTCGACTCGAGCGTCTCGAGGCTCTTGGCGAACTCGGCCGGCGTCAGGATGTCGATGTCCCAACCCGTCAGTCGAGCCGCCAGCCGGACATTCTGCCCGCGGCGACCGATGGCCAGTGACAGCTGATCTTCGCGAACGATGATGGTGGCCCGTCCCAGTTCGAAGCAGAGACTGACTTCCTCCACCTCGGCCGGCTTCAGGGCATTGGCGATCAGGACCTGGCTCGATTCGTTCCAGCGAACGATGTCGATCTTCTCTCCGCCGAGCTCGTCGACGATGTTTCGGATACGACTGCCGCGAACGCCGACGCAGGCACCGACCGCATCCACCTTCGAATCAATGGAGGACACGGCGATCTTGGTGCGGAAGCCCGCCTCGCGGGCCATCGCCTTGATCTCGATGATGTGCTCAGCAACTTCCGGAACCTCGGCCTCGAAGAGCCGGCGGATGAAATCGGGATGGCTGCGAGACAGCACGATCTTGACTCGGCTGCCGTCCTCGCGGACTTCCTTGATCAGGCATCGGACCCGATCACCCGGGTGAAACTGCTCGCCCTGGATCTGCTCAGACCGCGGCATGAAGCCCTCGGTCCGCTCGACCTGCACCACGAGGGCGCCGCCCTCGTAGCGATGGGCGGTTCCGGTCAGGACCTCGCCGACCCGCTTGGAGAACTCGTCGAGAATGCTCGCTCGCTCGTCCTCGCGGAAGCGCTGGATCATGACCTGCTTGGCCGTCTGGGCCGGGATGCGACCGAGGCTGGCAATCGGAATCTCGTTGAAGTTGCCTTCTTCATCCGCTCGCCAGAGATGCATCTCACCGCTGAGCGGATCGATGCGACAGCGAAACTCCTCGGCATCAAGAGAGTTGAAGTGCTTGCGGGCTGCACTGATCATGGCCTGTTCCAGGTCATTGATCAGCAGCTCTCGCTCGATATTCCGATCACGAGCAATGGTGTCGATGATTCGGATGGTCTCGGCATTCATGTTCGTTGCCCATTCCCCAAGGATCAGTACCAGGTGTGGAACCGTGGTGGTGTGTTTCCACGGTTCCCGAAAAGAGACAAGCCACGGGCATCGTGCCGTTTCCGGCAGCCAGCCCGTGGCCCACGGTTGCCCGGCGGCTTGTGCCGTCCGAGCGAACGTCAACATGGACGCTCACTCAGACCACGATGCCACCTCGAAGACGGGCAAGGCGCGGACCATCTGCACTCTCGACCCGATGGACACCAACGCCCATCGAATCAACACAACCGCCTTGGGCCAGATCAGCCCACATGACGGTGTTCAGCAAGATTCACGGAGCCACTCATCGAGAAACTCCAAACGAGACAAGTTCCAACAACGTCCCCGCCCCGTGGCGGGAAAACGTATCCCGTACTGTATCCAGCACCGCATGGACCCGCAACCAAACCACCCTTCCGCGAGGGCGGTAAAGCGGCCTTGAGGCAGTAAAAAACGAGTTTCAGCCCGGCTGATCGATGCCTGATCCCATCATGGGACCGAGGACCTGGACCGCCCGGCGGCCGCCGTGCTGCCCCTGCGTGGCATGGAACTTGGCCCGACCCTCGACGCAAATGGTCGCAGGAGCCGTGGTTGGCACGCCTGTGACCACCACATCACCTGGCTGCATCGAGCGGAGTTCGGAGAGCGTGATCGTCGTGGATGCCAGGACCGCAGAGACTTTCACCGCGGCCTCGGTCAACCGCTCCCGGACAGCAGGCACCTGGTGACCGGGTTGCCCCGCGTCGCCGGTCGTCGTCCAGGATCGGGATCCCAGGTCGTCAACCAGTGTCTCCACAAGGGTATAGGGCAGGCAGAGGCTCATGGTCCCTCCGCCACCAGACAGCCCCACCCGGAATCGCATGGCCAGGACGACCTCGTTGGGCGAGACGATCTGGGCGATCTGTGGATTGGCTTCGACGGTGTCGATGGCGAAGTTGACCGCTCTCAGTCCGGACCAGGCCTCGTGGAGCGGCTGCATCGCTCGATGCAACACGGATCGGGCCAGGCGGGCCTCGATGGTGGTCAGGGCACGGCTTGGAATGATGGAACCGTGGACATCACCACCCAGCAGTCGTTCAATGAGCGGGTAATAGACCTCTCGGGACATCTCCAGGACCAACCGGCCACCCAACTCGGGCGCCCGGACAGTCGCGAAGCACGTCGGATTCCCCAGCCCACCGATGTACTCGGCGTAGGAAATCTGCTCAGCCGCCTCGATCTCGATATCCACGATCATCCGGCTCATGCCAGTGAGTTGGCCGCCGTAGTTGCGGGCGAAGCTCTCATGGAGTGATTTCAAGGACCGCAACTGGTCCTGGCTCATCCGCTCCGGCCGCTTGAAGTCATAGGGCCGGATCGCTGGCCGGGCGGCGGTCCGCCCCCCCAGGGCATAGAGCACGCCCTCGTCAGATGACGGGTGCAGGGTGCAGATTCCCTCCGATTCCGGGCTTGGACGTTCATGGCGATGGAGGGAGTTGGACACGGTTCGATCTCGCTGCCACCACGCCCCGGGAAATGCGGCCGCCGACGCCGGGGCGGGTGTATGCTTCTGACTTATCGGAAGGCACGGGAACCCTGCTTGAGTTCCACGCGAACCAAGTCTTCTCGCGAGCCTCTCCTTCGCCCTCGACCACGGGCCCCGGCCCCGGAAACAGAGGATCCAGAAGAACCATGATCGCCACGCTGCTCCTGACCCTGTTCGCCCCGATCGCCCTGGCGGGACCAACCGGTGACTCCGGGGGGTTCCCCGGTCTTGGCCTTCCCGGCCAGGCCGCACCCGACAGCACGCCCCAGTTCTATGACTCGCGGGATCGCGTCCGCGTCCAGGCCATCCCGGATTCCGAGCGGGCCGTGCCTGGCGAGGACCTGGTCATCGCCGTGATCTTCGACCACGACGCCGGCTGGCATATCCATACCAATGACCCGGTAGTTCCACCCGAGCTGGGCGACCCGTCGGACTATTACAAGACGGAGCTGTTCTTCGAACCCGCCGACAGTCCCCTCCAGGCGCACCCCCGGTACATCCAGTGGCCCGAGACCCACGAGATCAAGGTCACCTTCACCGGCGACCCGGTGCCCTACTCGGTGTTCGAAGGGAAGGCGATCGCCTACGTCCCGGTCACGATTCCCATGGATGCGCCGCTGGGATCCGCCACGCTGACCATCAAGCCGGTCTTCCAGGTCTGCGATGACACGTCCTGCCTCGCGCCCACCCCCCTGCCCGACATGGGCAGCGACTGGGACGAGTACGGGATCCCGGTCACGGTCGAGATCGTCTCGCTGGAAGCCATGCAGGCCAATCCAACGGCCCGGCCCGACAGCACGATCTTCGGCGGCTTCAACCCGGCGGTCTTCAGCGAACTGAATGCCGATGCCGAGTTCGTCGACTTCGACACGTTCGGACTGGAGTTCTCGCTCGACACCGCCAGCACCTGGGGCATGATCGTCTTCCTGATCGTGGCGGCCATCGGCGGCCTTCTGCTGAACTTCACGCCCTGCGTGCTGCCCGTCATTCCCCTGAAGATCATGTCGCTCAGCGGTGGATCCAAGAACCGGGGACGGACGATTGTCCTGGGGGTCGCGATGGCCATCGGCATCGTGGCCTTCTGGCTGGGCCTGGGTGTCGCCATCAAGGTGTTCACCGAGTTCACAGCGACGAACCAGCTGTTCCAATACCCCGCGTTCACGATCAGCGTCGGCGTGTTGATCGCCATCCTCGCCATCGGCATGTGCGGGATGTTCACCCTGCAACTGCCCGGCAAGCTCTACATGTTCAACCCCAGTCACGACACGATCTGGGGCTCTTTCCTGTTCGGCATCATGACGGCCATTCTGTCGACGCCGTGCACGGCGCCGTTCATGGGTGCTGCCATGGCCTGGGCGGCTGGTGAGCCGGTGCTCACGGCCCTGGTGACATTTGCCGCCGTCGGCATCGGCATGGCACTGCCATACCTCTTCCTCAGCATCTTCCCGAAGCTGACCAACAAGATGCCCAAGGCTGGACCGGCCAGCGAGTTGATCAAGCAGGTCATGGGCCTGTTGATGCTCGCCGCCGCGGCCTACTTCATCGGTGTCGGTATCAGCGGCATGCTGGTCACGCCACCGGAGCCGCCCAGCCGGTTCTACCTGTGGATCGTCGCCGCCGTGATCATGCTGGCCTCGGGCTGGTTGATCATCCGGACGATGCAGATCACGAAGCGAACTGGCAACCGCGTGATCTTCGGAGGCATCGGCATGCTGCTCCTGGCCGCGGCGATCCTGGGCGGCATCACGCTGACCCAGAAGGGACCGATCGACTGGGTGTACTACACGCCGGAGCGATTCACGCAGACCAAGGATGAAGGCAACATCGTGGTCATGGAGTTCACCGCCGAGTGGTGCCTGAACTGCAAGGCGCTGGAACAATCCGTCCTCGCCTCGGACACGGTGGTCAAGCTGCTCAAGGAACCCGGGGTCGTCCCGATGAAGGTCGACCTGACCGGAAACAACGAAGCGGGCAACGACATGCTCGCCGCCGTCGGCGGGCTGCGCATTCCACTGCTGCTGGTGTTCAAGCCCGATGGTGACATCGTGTTCGAAGGTGACTTCTACACCGTCGAACAGGTGGTCGAAGCCGTCGATGACGCCAGGAAGTAGTGGCGGTCAGGGCGACCAGCGAGCGCGTTCCTCGATCAGCGTGCGATCCGCGTCCGACAGTTGACGCAGCGGATCGATCGTGCGGGCCGCATTCAATTCCAGCACCCGCTGGTAGACCCCGGCGGCCACGTCCCGCTCACCGGATTCCCAGAGCGCATCCGCAAGGTGACGGTTCGACCACAGGCCAGCCGGGTCCGCCGCCGCCACCCGCTCCGCCACGATCACGGCCTTGGCCAGGTCCGCGGCATCGCCGGAGCCCATCATGACCGTGACCGCCAGTTGACCAGCCGGCACGGAACCCGTCCGGTCGAAGACGTCCATGGCGATGTTGAACGCGCGTTGACGGGCCGCCTCGGCCTGTGTTTCCGACGGCGGTGTGGTCGCCTGCATCGCGAGGGAAAGACCGGCCAGCAACTGCTCGGCCGCGACGAATCGAAGACGATCATCATCGCGGATCGCCGCCGCTTCCAGCAGTCCATCAGCGGCTGATTCCCGTCCCGACAGCGTCACCAGTCCTGACGTGTTGTCCAGGGACCGGCCCGAGTTGATCAGCATCCCATGGACACGCTCGGCCCGCTGGGCGGACGTCGCCGGCCAGGCCCCGATGATGACGACCAGGATCGCCAACGCGGCAGCAACACCGGCGCTGAGCCCCGCGATCATCACCCCGGGGGATCGTGAAGCGGTCTCCTCGCCTTGTGATCGTATGGGCGCCGCCAGGCCCAGGACCGCGAGCAACCAGGGGGCTGTCGTGGCCTGCTCGATGGTCATCTCCACTTGCGCATGGATGACCAACACGACAGCCGCCGCGCACAATCCCCAGGTGATACCGGTCTCGGCCCGCTTCCAGAGCCATCCCAGGAACCCGGCCAGGGCGATGAACAACAACCAGCCCAGGATGCGGAAGAAGGCGACCGCCGAACCCATGGTGATGACTTCCAGCATCTGCGTGCGTGCCAGGCCGAAGCCCACGATCAATGCGGCGGCGGAGAAGGTAATACGACACAACGGCCACGCCTCGGTCGACAACAACGTCGGTCGACACGATCGACTTGACCACCAGAGGGCGGCCAGGACCAACGCCATCCACGCCAGTGACGCGACACCGATGGCCGCGGCCCAGTCCCAGGGCATGGCATGGGGCGAGTCGATCTCCTCCGGGCTCTCCGGCGATCGGGCCGTCAACCAGGCCTCGCGGAAACCGCCGGGCCCCACCCCGGCCAGGGGTGACTCCATCACGATGTCGGCTGCGCCCGTGACATACCCGTTGCGAATGAGAAGGCTGCGCGTCCCGGGCAGGTCGCCCAGCAGGCCCGACAGCGGCGCGGCCAGCAAGGCCAGGAGCACAAGCGACACGGCCACCAGTCCACCGACACGTGACCACCGGGACCAGCAGACGCTCGCCACGACGAAGCACACGCCGATGACCAACACGACGATTCCACCGCGTGATCCCGATGCAATCACCATGGCCGCCATGGCCACGGCCAGGAGCGCGCACAGGCCCGACACGCCGGAGGTCAACTTCGCTCGAACCGAAGCGATGGTGATGGCCAACCAGGCCGAGGCACCGGCCGCCATGACGCTCGCCAGCAGGTTCGCCGTCGTGAACCAGGCCGTCGGTGCGGCCCCACGCAGTCGACGCTCGAAGACCAATGCCGCTGATGAGCCCGGCTCCAGTCCGCGCATCGCCAGCGTCTCCTCGCGATTGGCCTCGAACCACGCGATCGTCGCGGGAATATCCCAGGCCACCTGGGAGACGGCTCGAACCAGCACCAACGCCAGGCCCCCCAGCACGATGCAGGTGCCGATCGCCCGCAGTCGGGCATCCAATGCGGCATGCGCAAGGGCAACAGCGGAAATCACGGACGCAATCCAGAGACTTCCTTGTTCCAGGTCAACCGGATCTCCCCACCCGTGCCACAGCAGCAGCGGAATGGGAATCACGGCCAGCAGCAGCACCCAACCACACGCCGGGATCCGTTGCCGAGCATGGGCGGCCAGGATCAGTGCCGCACCAAGGAGCATGATGGCATCAAGCCACAGCCGGAAGCCCGGCAGCAGCCCGACGGCTGCGGCATCGACCGTCATCGGATCAACGTCGAACCACGAGAAGGTGATCGCGGCATTCGACATCCGGATCACCACGGTGCCCGCGATCACGACCGTCCCGAACAACGCCATCCCGAAGCCCTGCGCAGGCGGTTGGCGATCCAGTTCAGGCTTCTCAGCGTTGCTCATCACGCCTCCCCACAGTGGCGCCGCGGCTGGCGTGTTCCAGCACGCCCAGCATCACGAGGATCAACACCACCTGGACCCCGACGAGAATGGCCTGCCATGGCGCCAGGTGGGCCAATGACACACCGGCAATTCCAGTCACGGCGGCCACGCACCAGATCACGAGTACGGCGCCACGGGGCGAGAGCCCGCGGGAGACGAGTCGATGGGAATAGTGCTGCTGGTCGCCCACCAGCGGACTGCGGCCCTGGCAGATGCGCAGGACGCTCACCGTCACAAGGTCGTACAGCGGCACGGCGAGGATCGCCACGGGCATGAACAGTCCATACCAGCCGGACCCGAGACCCGTGCCGTTCTCTTCCGGGTTGTAGAAGGTCGTGCGGGCGACCAGCACCGCCAGGGCGAAGCCGATCACCAGTGAGCCCGAGTCGCCCATGAAGATCTTCGCTGGAGGCATGTTGAAGACCAGGAACCCGGCGATCGAACCAACCAGCACGGCCAGCGTGGCCGCGATGAACCACTGGTCGTTCAACAATGCAGCCGTCATCAGGAACAGGCCAGCAATGGCCCCGACGCCACCCGCGAGGCCGTCCATGTTGTCGAGGAAGTTGATGGCATTGGTGATGATCACGATCCAGACGACCGTGATGATCACGCTGGGCACCGACCCGATGCCCAGCGGCTCATCGATCATCCGCAGCAGGCGGACATCGAACCAGATCGAGAGCGCGGCGGCCACGCCGACCTGGACCAGGAGCTTGGGCCAGGGACCGACACTGCGTCGATCGTCGATGAACCCCATCACGTGAAGCACGAGCACGCCAATGGCGAAGGCCAGGACGGTCGGCGTCGTGTCATCCAGGCGGGCCTCGTAGGCTTCCAGCGACGGCACGATCGAGACCAGGAAGTCCCAGGCCACGAAGACGAGTACGAGTCCCCCGAGCATGGCCCCGATGAGCGGCCAGGCAATCGCGATTCCTCCGATGTTGGGCACCTGGCGGATGGCCTTGGCGTGTCCACTGGCACCAGGCGAATCAAGAGTGCCGAGGCCATGGCCCACTCGGACCAGGAACATCGTCAGGATGACACTCACGATGAACGCAACGGGCAGGAGCACCAGTACGGGCCAGACCATGCGTCAATGGTACCCGGACAACCGGATCACCCGCCGTGGAACGAAAGAACGCCCGACGTTCAGCTGTCGGATTCGTCCCAGTCGCCGGACGGCACCATCCGGCTCGGGTCCACCACGTGCTCCGTTCCCATCAAGACCCGATCCAGGGCGTCCTCGGGCGTCTGGCAGATGTGAAGGTAGTCCCGAACACCGTGGCTGATGAACTTCCGATGGATACCGTCCTCGATCATGTTCACCAGGGGGGACAGGGCCTGGTCGATATCCACCAGGGCGATGGCCTTGGTGTGATGCCCCAGGACCCGACCGACGAAGGCGTCGAAGAACTCCTCGTACGTCCCGAGCCCACCGGGCAGCACCAGGATCGCATCACCACGATCCAGCAGGATCTGCTTGCGATCCCCGATCGACTCCTTCACCACGAGTTCATCGCAATCGGGGACCGCCTGTTCCAGTTCGACGAACTGCTTCGTCGTCACGCCGATGGTCTTCGCACCAGCCGCCTTCGCCGCCGCGTACACGGCACCCATCAAGCCGACCGAGCCACCGCCGAACACGAGCGTCAACCCCCGTTCACCGATCAGGGTGCCCAGCCGCGCCGCGGCCTCGAGAAAGACCGCGTCCGCCCGCGTGGAGGAGCCGCAGAAAACCGTGATTCGCTTGATTTCACCCATACCGCACAGCCTAGCACGTCACCATGACCGCTCCACCGGCCCAGCACCGCCATCGCAGCAAGGGGAACTACAATCCCGGCGTGGACGACTCCAGGCCAATCGGTCTCATTGCCGGCGAGGGCCGCCTCCCGGTCGTCGTCGCCGAGGGCATGCAGGCCGCGGGCCGACCGGTCGCCTGCGTCGCCTTCCGCGGCCACGCGGATGATGACCTGGAATCCTGCTGCGATCGATATCGAACGGTCGGGCTCTATCGCATGGGCCAGTGGCTGCGAACGCTGAAACGATGGGGCGCCACCGAGGCGGTCATGGTCGGTCGCGTCTCCAAGGCTCGCATGCATGATCCCCTGCGGCTGGTCCGGCAGATCCCGGATCTCCGCTCGGCCCTGCTCTGGTATCGTCGCCTGCGTCACGACCGTCGCAACGCCACCGTGCTGGCGGCCATCGCGGATGAACTCGACCGAGGAGGAATTCGGCTCTTGGACTCGACCACGTTCATCGAGGATCACCTCGCCAGCGAGGGTGTCCTGGGCAGGACCCAGCCCACGGATCTGCAGAAGGCGGACATTGCGTTCGGCTGGCCCCTGCTCACGCGGACCGTTGACATGGACATCGGCCAGTCGATCGCCGTGCGCGAAGGTGATGTCATCGCGGTCGAGGCGCTCGAAGGAACCACCGGGATGATCGAACGGGCCGGCGGCCTGTGCCGTCGAAGCGGATGGACACTGCTCAAGACGGCCCGGAAAGACCATGATCGCCGCGCCGATGTTCCCACCATCGGTGTCCAGACCATCACGGAACTGGCCGCCGCCGGCGCCGGTTGCATCGCCATCGGTACCGGGCAGGTCATCCTGATCGATCGTCCCGCTGTCGTCGAGGCGGCCGACCGGGCCGGTATCGCCATCGTCGGCATCGCTGACGACGGATCGTGATGCCATGACGAACGAGCCGTCCCCACCATCCCGGCGCTGGGTGTCCCGGGCCGGGGAAAAACTCGATCACGCGTTGCGGGAGTTCCAGGTCGATGTCACCGGGCTTCGCTGCGCCGACTTCGGATGCAGCACCGGCGGCTTCACCGATTGCCTCCTTCAGCACGGCGCCACTCAGGTCATCAGCGTGGACACCGCCTATGGCGTGCTCGACTGGACCCTGCGACAGGATGACCGTGTCGAGGTCCGGGAGCGGACCAACGTCATGCATGCCGAGCCCCCGGAAGACCTCGTGGATCTCATCGTCATCGACACGGGTTGGACGCCCCAGGCGCGGGTTCTCCCGGTGGCGGCCCAGTGGCTGGCCACCGGCGGTCGCGTCATCTCGCTGATCAAGCCGCACTACGAGCGATCCGCGGAGTCCCGTGGTGGCCGCGGTGGCACCTTGTCCGATGAGGAGGCCCACGAGGTGCTGGACCGGACACTCGAATCGCTGCCCGGGATGGGCTGGACGGTGCTGGCCCGAACCACCTCACCCATCCGCGGCGCCAAGAGCAGCCGGAAGAAAAAAAGCGCTGGAAATCTCGAGTTCCTGGCGCTCCTGGAGCCCCTGCCGGACCCGTGATCACGGCGCCACCAGCAGTCCACATCAGGACCGTTCCGGACGCTCGCCAGGACCTCGTTTGAGGTAGAATACGGGGCCCGCTCCAGGACGAATTCAACGCGCCGGGGAGGGGTCCAGGAGGCGAAGCGGATCCGCGATGACCGACCGTGACATCCCTCAAGACGATGCCCGTTCACCCGAGGTTTCCAACAACGGGCAAGGTCATGTTGTCGAACAGCAGATCGACCGTGAACTGCACGACAGCTACCTGACCTACGCGATGTCCACCATCATGGACCGGGCCCTGCCTGACGTCCGTGACGGACTCAAGCCTTCGCAGCGCCGCATCCTGGTCGCGATGAACGACCTGAACCTGAGTCCCGGCCGCAAGCACCGGAAATGTGCCAAGATCGCCGGTGATACCTCGGGCAACTACCACCCCCACGGCGAGTCCGTCATCTATCCCACCCTGGTCAACCTGGGCCAGGACTGGAAGATGCGGGTCCTCCTCGTGGACAAGCAGGGCAACTTCGGTTCCATCGATGGCGATCCGCCGGCGGCCATGCGGTACACCGAGGCACGATTCACCGCAGCAGCCGTCGAGATGCTCGATGACCTGAAGCTGGATACGGTCGACTTCGCACCCAACTACGACGAAACACGCACGGAACCACTGGTGCTTCCGGGTCGGTTCCCGAACCTGCTGGTCAACGGTTCCAACGGCATCGCCGTGGGCATGGCCTGCTCCATGCCGCCCCACAACGTGACCGAGGTCTGCGACGCGATCGTCGCCGTCCTCGATGAACCGGACATCGAGATCGAGCGACTGCTTGAGATCATGCCGGGCCCGGACTTCCCCACCGGTGGCATCATCGTCGGGCGAACGGGAATCGGTCAGGCGGCGCTTCACGGTCGTGGCCGGATCCGCGTCCGCGGCCGCGTCAGCCAGGAGACCATCGGTGGTCGTTCGGTGCTGGTCATCAACGAGATTCCCTACCAGGTCGTCCAGAACAACCTGATCGACAAGATCGTCGATGCCGCCAAGTCGGATCGCATCGACGGGATCTCCGACATCAAGAACCTCTCGGGCAAGTCGCATCGCACACGGATCGTCGTGTACCTGAAGAAGGGTGCGGACCCCGACGTCGTCGAGAAGCAGCTCTACCGGCACACGCCGCTGCAGACGACCTACTCGATCATCAACATCGCCCTGGACCGCGGTCGACCGCGAACGCTGGGCCTGCGGCCGCTGATCAAGTGCTACATCGATCACCGCCGCACGGTCATCCGCCGTCGCACCGAGCACCTGCTCCGCGAAGCCCGCAAGCAGGCGCACCGTCTCGAGGGCCTGATCCTCGCCGTCTGCGACGTCGATGAGGTCATCAAGCTGATCCGCGCCAGCCGGACCCGGGAAGAGGCCATTGCCGGACTGATGGCCCGCCACTTCTCGATCCCGGCCGGTCACGAGTACGCCCCGCAGGTGCCGCCATCGTTGCTGGCCAGTTCCCAGGAAGGCGATGGCATCGCCCTCTCCCGCGTCCAGGCCGAGGCCATCGGCGCCCTGCGCCTGATCCAACTGGTCGGCCTGGAAATCGAGAAGCTCACGTCCGAGTACACCTCGCTGCTTGAACAGATCGAAGAGTACGAGTCCATCCTCGCCAGCGAGGAACGCGTCCGCGAGTTGATCCGGGAAGACTGCCTCGCCATTCGCGAGCGGTTCGGAACCCCGCGAATGACCCAGATCGAGGACAGCGAAGACGATGGCTTCGACATGGGCGAGCTCATCACGGAGCATGACGTTGTCGTCACGATCTCCCACGAGGGCTATATCAAGCGGGTCCCGCTCGATACCTACCGGGAACAGGGGCGTGGCGGACGTGGCATTCGCGGCGCCGGCACGCGGGACGAGGACTTCATCGAGCACCTCTTCTCCTCATCGAGCCATGACGACCTGCTCTGCTTCACCGATACGGGCCGGGTGTTCAAACTCAAGGTCTGGCAGGTTCCCGAGATGTCGCGGACCAGCCGAGGCCGGGCGATCGTCAACCTGCTGCGACTTCGCGAGAACGAACGGGTCGTGGCCTTCCTCAGCATCAAGGACTTCGAGCGTGGCGAGAACTTCCTGTTCTTCGGCACCGCCCAGGGCCGGGTGAAGCGAACGGCGCTGCGGGACTACCGCAACGTGAACGTCGCGGGCATCAACGCCATCAACCTGCGCGAGGGCGATGAGCTCATCGGCATCGTGCACACCGACGGAACTGATCACGTGCTTCTCGCCACGGCCAACGGCATGTCCATCCGCTTCAACGAGGATGATGCCCGCGTCATGGGCCGGGCTGCCTCCGGCGTCAAGGGAATCGATCTCGCCGACGGCGACCGCGTCGTGGGTCTTGTCCGGGTGATCAACGAAGCCGACCTGATGACCGTGACCGTGAACGGTTATGGCAAGCGAACACCAATGTCCGAGTACCTCGTGCACTCGGAAGACGGCAGCACCCGTCCACAGAGTCGAGGCGGCAAGGGCCGCCGGGACATCCGGACGACCGCACGCAATGGACAAGTCGTTTCCATCCGCTGCCTGTCAGAGGGCGAAAGTGTGATCCTGGTCAGTTCCTCCGGCATGCTGGTGCGGATCCCGGGTGACTCGATCAGCCAGATCGGACGAAATACGATGGGTGTCCGGGTCGTCAATCTCAAGGACGAAGACGTGCTGGTTGCCACTGCCAAGGTCTTTGACGGCGGTCAAGATGACCTGGAAGAAGAAGGAACCGCAGTCGCCGGCGAACAAGGCACCGCGTGAGGCCATTCGTCGGGTAGGATGGCGACTGACTCTCCGGTGGAAACCGGAGAAGGGAGAAGCAAGATGGCCCTGAATACCTGGTCCGACACGATCGTCATCGCCGAGCTGAATGACGAGCCGATGTTCTCGGAGGACATGGACAATCTCCTCCAGCGGCTCCGTACGTTGCGTGACGCCCAGGACGAGGTACCGGACGTCATCGTTGATCTTCAGAACGTCGCCACCGTCAACTCCTCGAACCTGGCCGCCCTGCTCACGGCCCGTGAGTTGCTCGAGAAGGCCGAACCACGTCATCGACTGATCATCTGCAGCGTCAGTGACGGGATCTGGACCGCGTTGCTCGCCACCGGGCTCGACCGGATCTTCACCTTCAGCGAGAACGTCACGACCGCCCTCGCCACGCTGCAACTGGACCTGTAGGCCAACTCGGCTGCGGTGACGAGATGCTGAAACTCCGTCGCGAAGAAATAGACCCGCGAATCGAGTTGATGCCGCTCATCGACGTCATCTTCCTGATTTTGACGTTCTTCATCTACGCCATGGTGCTCATGGTGCGTGTCGACATGCTCCCGGTGCCGCTGGAAGCCTATTCCTCATCCGAGGACCCCGAGCCCACCCCCGCGATCGGAATCACGCTGGGGCTCGATGGGGCCATCCACGTGGGCCATGACCAGGTCGCGATGGAGGACGTGCTTCCGGTCATCGAAGAGACGTTGTCCGACAAACCCGAGATGACCGTCTATCTCATCATGGAAGCTGGCGAGGGCACCGTGGACCGAGGCCCGATGCTCACGGGCCTGTGGGATCAACTCCACCTCGCCGGAATCGACATCCAACTCGTGGGCCAGGACCGCGATGCCGGTCGGAGCACACCATGATGAGTACCGATCGCATCACGGTATGGGTGGCCCTGTTGGGCTCCGTCGTCCTGCACCTCTTCGTGCTGCTTCCCGGCCTCGTGCAGGCCTCGGCGCCGGCGGAGAAGGAGATCCAGGAGGCGGCCGTCAACGAGTCGGAGTTCAAGCGACGCGTTGAGAAGGAAGATGTCGAAGAACTCCACCTGGGCATTGACGAATCCGAGGCGTCGACACTGACGTGGGTCGGGTACGAGGAATATGAGAAGCACATGGCCCGGCTGGCCGAGGTCGAGCAGGCGGAACTGCAGGCCGCCTCCGCCATGCCCGTGTCCGGCGGCGCCCCCGCTGCCCCACAATCCCAACCCACCCCGCCACAGGATCCGTCTCAACAACCAGCGGAGACACCCGTCGATCCAACCACCGAGCCGACGGTGCAACCCGAGCAGGACCAGGAGGTCGCCTCCAACGCGCCCACGGCTCCCGAGGAGCCCGCGCCCGCAACGGGACCGGAGTCCGTCGAGCCCACGAAGACACCGCCACCACCCGGCGGTATCCCCACGACCGATTCAGGCACCGCAGCCCAGGGTGAATCCACCACACCCGAAGCTGGCGCCAAGCAGGACAACCCCGAGGACGCGAATCCCGAGGCGGATCCAACCGAGTCCCGTGAACCGGTACCCAATCCCGAGGAGTCGAAGCAACCCGCCTCCGAGGAACAGAAGCCCGAGGCCACGGCACCGCCGGAACAGAAGAAGCCCGAGGACTCCACGCCGCAGGAGACCAAGCCCCCGGCGCCACCAACACCGCCTACCCCGCAGTCGACCCCCGGCCCTGGTGGAACGACCGGGGACGGGCCTCCAGGACCCGAGTCCTCCCAGGCACAGCGAGAGACGGCCGACGACCTGCCTCCGCGGCCGAATGCCGCCAAGTCAGACTCATCGGCAACCTCGACCGTGAAGGTGCCGCGGCGAGAATGGCTCACCGGCAAGCCACTTGCGGCTGCTGGACTGCAACTCTTCCCGCGGAAGCCCAAGTGGACCGCGCTTCAGAGCGTCACCGGTGGCGGTGGCAAGAACCTGCTCGTTCGGCTGGAGTTCGGTTCGGCGGGGAAACCACTTCACGCTGCGATCGTGCGCGGATCGGGCAACAAGCGTATCGATGACGTGATTCTCGCCAGCCTCTACAAGTGGCGTGCGAAGGGCAAGCCGTTGGCCGAGTTGGAAAAGGGCATGCGAATTCCTGTCCAGTTGGAACTCGTCCTCACCGTCAAGTAGTGGATCACTCGAAGACGTCACGCCACGTCTGCATGCGGGCATCGTCCGTCATGACGTAACTCAGCGGCGTCACGCTGATGTGGCCCCCGAGCACCGCCTCGACATCCGACCCGGGCGAGGTCCGCGTGAAGTTCAACCCGGTTCCCGCCGCCCAGTAGTAGACCTGGCCGTCCGGGCTGACGCGACGGTCGTAGCCTTCTTCAAGCGGTGCACTGTTCATGCCGACCACCCGGATCTCCGGCATCGGTCGGTCAGGCGATTCCGTCTTCGGAATGTTGATGTTGACCACCTCGTGCGCATCAAGCGTGCGTTCCAGGACCCGGTCGATGACCGTACGAGCGATGGTCGCGGCCCGGGCCCACTCGATCCGATTTCGATCAGCCAGGAGCAGGCTGACCGCGATGGCCGGTATCCCGAGGAACGCGGACTCCACGGCAGCAGCCACGGTCCCGGAGTAGATGACGTTGATCCCGATGTTGGCGCCGCTGTTCATGCCGCTGATCGTGAGGTCCGGTCGACTGCCTTCACCGAACCGTTCCTCCCACAGCGAGCGAAGCGCCAACTTGACGCAGTCAGCCGGGCGACCGTCAACCGCCGTGCCGAGGACGCCCGGTTTCATCTCAACCTCTTCGACCATCAGCGGCTCGGAGTAGGTAATGCCGTGACTGGTGGCCGACTGCACGGTCTTGGGTGCAAAGGTCACGATCTCACCGAGGCCCTCCAGGGCGTCGTGCAGCGCCAGCAGCCCGGGTGCCATGATTCCGTCGTCATTGGTCAGCAGGATTCGCATCAGTCTTCCTTACTTGTGCCGATCATCTCGGCTCCAGTACGTATTCTCGTCCACCCCAGGTCACCGGCTCCCGCCGTTCCAACACGCTGGCACCACCCCGCAGGATGGTTGCCACGTCCTGGCAGCCCATGGGGAACCGCCAGATGGACCGCGACGACTGGTGAAACAACCGGTAGATCACGACCAGGACCGCGGCCTGCACGAGCAGCGCTCCCACGGCCAGGGCCACCGTCGCCACGCCGACAGCCGTTTCACCCTGGGCCCAGGCGATCGCACCCAGGACGAGCGCAGTGATGACGAGCCCGGGAAACAGCAGCCCGAGCACCCGCATTCGAAAGGCCCACTGCCGCATGCGGCCGGGCTTGCGTCGACAGGCTTCGATGAAGATGCGCTGCCACCCACGGCGAAAGGCATCCGACGAGGAGTACATCGAACACTCGAGCAGCCCATCGGAATCCAGCAGGTGAACCCGCCCGCCCGCGGCTGAAACGCAGCGTGAGAACGCGATGTCCTCCAGCAGATCATCCCGGACGGCCTCGTGCCCACCGATCTTCTCGTACCACTTGCGATCGAAGAGCATGAACTGGCCATTGGCAAACGGTCGCGGAGAATCCTCGCGGTTGACCCGGTCCGGCGGATACAGCGTCAGGAGCAGCATGGAGGCCACCGTCTGGGTCCGTCGCTCGTAGATCGCATCCGCTGTCAACTTGGTCAGCAGGCTCAAGAGGGACGACCCTCGCGCCTTGGCCGAGGTCACGGCAGCCCGAACCAGGTTCGGCGCCGACAGCGTGTCGGCATCCATGAAGACCAGGTACGCCCCCGAGGCACCCGCGGCACCGACACGCGCCGCATGGCACTTCCCCGCCCACGTATCGGGACAGGCGTCGTTCTCGATGATGGTCACGCGGGGATCGTCAGCGACGGTTCGACGGAGGATCTCGACGGTCTCATCGGTGCACCGGTCAGCCACGAAGATGATCTCGAGCCGAGGCCAGTCCTGGTTCAGCAATCCGCGGGCACACCGCTCGATGATCCGAGCTTCGTTGTGTGCCGGTACCACGATGCTGACCATCTCTTCGGTCACATCCTCGTCGAGATGCTCACGGATACTCAGTCCGCTTCGCATCGCCCGGCGCAATCGCCAGCCCACCACCGCCCAGACGCCGAGCGACACCACGGCGATGGCAAGCGTGATCCAGCACAGGATCATCAGGACGACCATCGGGGGAGTGTAGAGGAATACGCCACGCCACCGCGATGCGATCACCGGCTGTCGGGGATTCGACAAGGCCGAGAGCATCAAGGGCACGGTAGACTTCGGCATGCGTGGAGACGCACGTCCAGCGAAGCCACTTGTCTTCGATCGCGCCGGTATCCGGGAAGTCGATCGACAGGCCATCGAATCACACGACATGCCTGGCCTTGTCCTGATGGAGAATGCCGCCATGGGCGCAGTCGCCATCGCCCGGGACATGCTGGCCGGGCCCAAGCCCACCGCGCCCATCGTCATCACGTGTGGTCCGGGAAACAACGGCGGCGACGGCTACGCGATGGCGCGTCTGCTTCATGGACATGGCATTCCGGTCACCATCGTCACCCGGACCGAGCCGCGACCGGGATCCGATGCCGCGGTCAATGCCCGGGCCGCAGGACAACTGAACATCCCGGTGACGAGCCACGTCGAGCCGCTTGTCGATGCCACATTGATCATCGATGCCCTCCTGGGCACCGGACTGGATCGACCCGTCGGTGGCGGCGCCCGGGACCTGATCGACGCCATCAATGCATCGTCAGCACCGGTACTGGCCATCGATATCCCGTCCGGCCTGGACGCCGACACGGGGCAGCCGCTGGGCGCTGCCGTCCAGGCCACGGCAACAGCCACCTTCGTGGGGTGGAAACGCGGGTTCCTCGATCCTGCCGCGGCAACCTGGACCGGCACCATTCACGTCGTCGACATCGGGGTGCCCCGCTCGCTGGCCCAATCACTGGCCATTGATCAACCCGGCTGAACAACCGCCCCCGGTGGGGATATCATCCTCGTCTCGTGTACCAGTTCCTCCTCACCAGCAGGTACCTCACCAGCCGCATCATTCCCGTGCTGGCAGTCGCTGCCGTCGCCCTGTGCGTGGCCCTGGTGATCGTCGTCGTCTCGGTGATGACCGGTTTCCTGGACATGGTCCGTGATTCCGGCCGCACGCTGATGGGTGACGTGGTGATCTCCTATCCCGTGGTCGGCATCCCCTGGTACGACGACCTGATCGAGGAGATCGAAGCCCTGCCTGAAGCCGCTGCTGCCGCCCCGCTGGTCGACACCATCGGCGTCCTGCGCATGCCCTACCCCGAGGGCGCCGGCAAGGAACCGAAGATGGTCCAGATCTGGGGGGTTGACCCGGGCCGCTTCGCCAAGGTCACCACCTATGCCGACACGCTGATGTGGCCCACCATCCCGGAGGCCGCCCGCTACTACGTCGCACGCGACCGACTCTATGGACCCGTTGCGAAGTCACTTGATCGACAGCAGAAGATCGCCATCCTCCGGGCCAGTGGCTACGAGGACACGACCAGCATGAGCGACGGCCAGGTCGCCGACCTCGCCACCGCGCTGACGCAGCCGGAGTGGATCGATCACCTGCGGACCGTCGTGTTGAACTCGCCCGATGTCATCCGCAAGACCCTGCGGGAAGATCAACTCGAGACCATCCAGTCCGCGGTGGAAGCCGAGATCGAGAATGACTTCGACCTGGAAGACAACTACCGCGAAGACGGTCTCACGATGCGACGCAACGGCCAACCGGGCATGGTCGCGGGCATCCACGTCTCCGACGCCAACTACCGCGACAGCGAGGGCCAGTACAAGATCGGCCGCAACGGACACTGGTGGCTGCCACGATTCCAGGGCGCCCTGACCACGATCCCGGTCGATGCCTCCGGCGGGACACTCGAACCGGAGACGGAAGTCCTGCCGTTCCTCAACGAGTTCTCGAGCGGGGTATTCCCTGTTGACGAAAGCCGCGTCATGTTGCCCATCGAGGTCGCCCAGCGGTTGATGCACCTGGACGAAGCCGAGATCGTCGATGACCTGGACCCGACCAAGGTCGTCGGTGTCGAGCCCGCCCGGGCGACGATGATCCTGGTCCGCGGACAACCCGGCGTCGAGCCGCTTGCCCTGCGTGAACGCGTCCGCGAGGCCTACCGGGCATTCGTCACCCGCGTCGAGGAGGCCCACCCGGACGGTCCCCGCCCACCGAGGGAAGGGATCAACTTCGGGCTCAACGTACTGACATGGGAAGAACAGAACGCCGCCTTCATCGGCCCGGTCGAGAAGGAACGCGCCCTGATGCGCACGCTGTTCTCAATTGTCTACGTCGTCTGCGCCGCACTGGTACTCGCGATCTTCTGGGCCATCGTCTACGAGAAGACCCGTGACATCGGGATCCTCCGGAGCATCGGCGCCTCGCGACCGGGCATCGTGTGGATCTTCATGCTGTACGGGCTGGTCGTCGGCGTCGTCGGCGCCTTCTTCGGCCTGCTGCTGGGCTGGCTGGTCACGAGCAACGTCAACGGCATTCACGACATGCTGGCCGAGCCGCCCGAGTGGCTGGCCTGGGGACTTGCCGTGGCGACCGCCATCATGTTCTTCTGGACCGTGATCAAGCTCTTCGGTGGCCGCATCCTGCCGGTGGTACTCGGGGTCATGGGGACACTCGTCCTGGGTGTGTTCACCACGCTCATCTTCCTCCTCGATGCCCAGGGCGGCCTGGTGATCTGGGATCCGGCGGTCTACTACTTCACCGAAGTTCCAAACGACATCGACGTCCCCGAGGCCATCATCACGATGATCGGGGCCGTCATCTTCAGTCTCGTCGGCGCCGCGATTCCCGCGGCCCGTGCTGCTGACATCGATCCGGTGAGGGCCTTGCGCTATGAGTGAGTCTTCACCGCTGCTGGAAGCCCGGAACCTGTACAAGACCTACCGCATGGGTACGGTGGACGTTCCCGTCCTGCGCGGCAGTTCCATCCATATGGAACCCGGGGAATGGGTGGCCATTCTCGGCGCCAGTGGCTCCGGGAAAAGCACGCTGCTTCACCTGCTGGGCGGTCTCGATACGCCGGATAGCGGAGAGATCCGCTTCAAGGGCGAGCTCATTTCCTCGCACGTCCGAGGCGCCCGCAACCGGTATCGCAACCGGGACGTCGGCTTCGTCTTCCAGTTCTATCACCTGCTGCCGGAACTGAATGTCCTGGAAAACACGCTGCTGCCCGGCCTCGTGGGCGCCGGGATCCGTGGTGACCGGAAACGGGCACGCGAACTTCTCGAGGCCTTCGGACTCGACCATCGGCTGACCCACCGGCCCCGGGAACTCTCCGGCGGCGAACGCCAGCGTGTCGCCATCGCGCGAGCGCTGCTGAACGGTCCCGAGATCCTGCTGGCCGACGAGCCAACCGGGAACCTGGATGCCGAGACTGGCCAGGAGATCCTCGACCTGCTCAAGCGGGAGCACGAGGCCGGCCTGGGCATCATGATGGTGACGCATGACCGCAGCATCGCCGCGCTGGCGGACCGCACCGTGGTCCTGCAGCAGGGCCAGGTCGTGCCGGACGAGTCACCAGTCAGTCATTGAGTTCCCAGTAGCGGAGGTTTCGACCGAGGACCTCGGGGACCTCTGCGCCGAAGGCCTGGACAAAGGCCGCCTCCGCGGGTTCGCCCCGCTTCATCCGATCCATCCAGTCGATCACCTGGTCTCTTCGCTCTTCCAGGAGCCGCCTCACCAGGAGCCCCGCCACCGCCGTGTCGACCCCGGTCATGGTCCACGTCCCAGGGGCATACTCGCGTGCCATCAACGACGAAACGTATCCCGGCTTGCGAATGTGAGCCACGGCTTCTGCACGCCAGTCCTGGTCACCGGGCGACACCCGCCACCAGGCCACCGCGTGGGCCAATCCCTCGTTGAACCAGGCCGGAGGCCGAACAGGTGATCGGTGCCGGTGCATCCAGGCATGCACCGCTTCGTGCCGCATCTGCTGGCGGGCCAGGGCCAGGTCCGAGGCATCGATCACCAGGTAGACGTCTCCGTCACCAGGGCCGTTGACATGCACTCGGGCCAGCGTGTCCCCCTGGCCGGGAAACTCGAAGGCGACGTTCTCGATGGCCCGCCGCCTGGCTGGATCCGAAAACACCAGTACCCCGGCTCGCGCCGCGAACGGACGATCATCCAGTGGCCGACCGAAGGTCGAATTCAGATCCGAGATGAGGTGATCCAGTTCCAGCCCGATGCCATGAAGATCAGTCCGTGGCTCGTCGCTGGCCAGGTAGAAGTGCCGCGTCGTCATCATCCGCCCCGATGCCGCCTCATCGCCGGCCTTGCCCAACTGGTCCTGGAGCAGGGATCGCACTCGTTCCTTCCGAGCATCCAGGGCCGCCTGGTCCGCCGAAGGCCAGGGCGTGGCAGTCCAGCCCCCCGCCTCCACACCCAGTTGCCGTCGCTGGCGGCGGGCATCCACGAGATTCCGTTCCCGACGGCCGGCCACGTGAGCCGCGGCAGCTTCCCGAAGGGTGGCCACCTGCGTGGGACCATCCTCCAGCAGGCGGCTGGCTTCTCCCAGGAATCGATCTGCCTCCCGCCGGTCACGGGTGGTCGCCCCGGGATGAACCAGGATGACCCACGCACCGTCGAGCCAATCCTGGCCGCGACCGCGGTCCATCAGGCTCAACCAGAGTTGACTCACCTCCCGCGGGCGGACCTGCGGCCAGGGCACGGTCCCCCCCGGACCATGCAACCCCTCCCGGTCCAGTCGGCTGACCTCGGCCCGGATCGACTCGCCATCGGTCCCCACCAGGCGAACGGTCCGGGCTGGCTCGATAACCACCTCGGACCGGGCTCCCGATACGAGCAGGGCGATCAGGAGGCCGGGAATGGCCCGTTTCAACAGTCTCGGGAGGTTCCGGTTCACATCAACACCTCCGGAGCCGATGAGGAAGACCGATCGATGCGCTCATGGAACCCCAAAATGGGGGTTCACTCTGGATGGGTCTGCCTGGCATCGGCTGCCAGCACCCTATCAGCCCGGAACCCTGCGGGATACCGATTTGGCGGATACCCTGATGGGACTCGACGGTACACCACCGTAGACCAGGAAGTTGGAGAATCGAGATGTTCGAGCGACTGACGGATCGTGCGCGGAAAGTGATGGCGCTGGCCAACCAGGAAGCCCAGCGGTTCAATCATGAGTACATCGGTACGGAGCACATCCTCCTTGGCCTCGTCAAGGAAGGCTCGGGCGTTGGCGCCAACGTGCTGAAGAACCTCGACATCGACCTTCGCAAGGTTCGCCTGGAAGTCGAGAAGCTGGTCAAGTCCGGGCCCGAGATGGTCACCATGGGCAAGCTTCCCCAGACCCCGCGGGCCAAGAAGGTGCTCGAGTACGCGATCGAGGAAGCCCGCAACCTGAACCACAACTACGTCGGCACCGAGCACCTCCTGCTGGGACTGCTTCGTGAGCAGGACGGCGTCGCCGCCCAGGTGCTCATGAACCTCGGCGTGAAGCTCGAGGAAGTCCGCGAGGAAGTCCTCAACCTGCTGGGCGCCGGCGTGGAAAGCGAAGAGATGGAAGAGGCCGGCGAACCCGCCGCACCCGAGGGTGGCGCCGCCCCCCGCCGAGGCAAGAGCAAGACCCCGGCCCTGGACAGCTTCGGCCGCGATCTCACCGAGCTGGCCCGCAACGGCGAACTGGATCCGGTCATCGGTCGATACGACGAGATCGAACGGCTCGTCCAGATCCTCTGCCGCCGAACCAAGAACAACCCCGTCCTGCTTGGCGAAGCCGGTGTCGGCAAGACCGCCATCGTCGAGGGACTCGCCCAGCGGATCATCGACAAGGACGTCCCCGACCTGCTCCATGACCAGCGGGTCGTCGTGCTCGACCTGGCCATGATGGTCGCCGGCACGAAGTACCGCGGCCAGTTCGAGGAACGCATCAAGGCGGTCATGAACGAGGTCCGACGGGCCCGGAACGTCATCCTCTTCATCGACGAACTGCACACCCTCGTCGGCGCCGGTGGTGCCGAGGGTGCCATCGACGCCTCGAACGTCCTCAAGCCCGCCCTCTCGCGTGGTGAGATCCAGTGCATCGGCGCAACGACCTTCGACGAGTACCGCAAGTACATCGAGAAGGACTCCGCCCTGGAGCGTCGCTTCCAGAGCATCGCGGTCGAGCCGCCGAGCGCCGACCAGACCGTCGAGATCCTCAAGGGGCTCCGCGGTCGATACGAAGAACATCACCGCGTCACGATCACGAATGGCGCCATCGAAGCCGCCGTTGAACTGTCGACCCGCTACATGCCCGATCGCGTGCAGCCCGACAAGGCGCTCGACATCATCGACGAGGCCGGCGCCCGCGTTCGACTCAGTTCGATGACCAAGCCGCCGGATCTCGCCGAGCTGGAATCACGCATCGAAATGCTCGGCATCGACAAGGAAGCCGCCGTCAAGGCCGCCGACTACGAGAAGGCTGCCGACCTGCGTGACCAGGCCGAGAAGCTGCGGGCCGAGAAGGACCGCGTGCAGAAGGACTGGCGCGACCAGATGAGCGAGACCGCTGGTGAAGTGAACGAGGAAGTCATCGCCGAGGTGGTGTCCAAGATCACCGGCGTGCCGCTGACGAGACTGGAAGAGGCCGAGTCCGCGCGACTGCTGCAGCTGGAATCGGAGCTCCACAAGACGGTCATCAGCCAGAAGGAAGCCGTGACCCACGTGTCCAAGGCGATCCGCAAGGCCCGCAGTGGTCTGAAGGATCCGAATCGACCGATGGGCTGCTTCCTCTTCGTCGGCCCGTCCGGCGTGGGCAAGACCCTGTTGGCGAAGGCGCTCAGCGAGTTCCTCTTCGGCAACCAGGACGCCATGGTGTATCTCGACATGTCCGAGTACATGGAGAAGCACACCGTCTCCCGCCTCGTCGGCGCGCCTCCCGGATACGTCGGGTACGAGGAGGGTGGCCAGCTCACCGAGCAGATCCGTCGTCGCCCCTATGCCGTCGTCCTGCTGGACGAGGTCGAGAAGGCGCACCCGGACGTGTTCAACATGCTCCTCCAGATCATGGAGGAAGGACGCCTCACGGATTCGTTCGGTCGGAAGGTCGACTTCAAGAACACGATCATCATCATGACCTCGAACATTGGCGCCGAACTGATCAAGGGTGGTCAGTCATTCGGTTTCGGCAAGCGTGGCGAGGTCATGGAGTACGACAAGGTCCAGGCCGCGCTCAAGGCGGAAGTGGAGAAGTTCTTCCGTCCTGAGTTCATCAACCGTCTCGACGACACCGTCGTCTTCCAGCCGCTGGTCCGTGAAGATCTCTACGGCATCATCGACCTGGAACTGAGCAAGGTGTGCGAGCGAATGCGTGCGAAGGGCATGGACCTGGAGCTCGACGAGCAGGCCAAGGACTTCCTCATCGAGAAGGGCTACAACCCCGACTTCGGTGCCCGGCCGCTGCGGCGTGCCATCAGCTCCCATGTCGAGGATCCCCTGGCGGAAGCCCTGCTCGCCGGCGAGTACGGCAGTGGCAAGAAGATCATCGTGACCTATGTCGAAGGCGCACCCGAGCTCACGATGAATGCCGAGGACCTGCCGACACCGGAAGTGGATGAACCGGCTGACGCCGTCACTGAATCGAACTGACGACTCGTGACTCTCCGGAATTCCGCGAATCGGCCACCACGTGGCCGGGCCCTATCGGATCGTCAGCAGTTTCAGACCGGGACCCTCGGACACGATCAGCACTTCCTTGAACTTGAAGTGTGACCGGAGCTTCTTCCGCAGGCGGCACCGGACGGTCCCGTCCGGTGCTTTCGTGGTCTCCACCTCGCCGAACACCCGCCCCGCGATCATGCGGTTCAGGAACGCCGCCATGTCCTTGCGGTGCTTGCGAAGGTGCGCCTCGTACTTGCGATATCCATCCTCCTGCCGAAGGTAGAACTCTCGCGTCGAGTTCGCGAGCATCTGATCCCACAGGAGCTGGTACTCACCGTTTCGCAGGCAACCCAGGGTGTTCACCAGGACGTGCTGGGGAATGTGCGCCCGGATCACGACCTCGCCGTCCTCGCTTTCCTCGCGAAGCCGGAATGGTTCGCCACCGATGGAGCCCTCGTAGAGATCGTCGGTAACGGACTCGGGCTCCTCCCACCGGATCTCGACCCCGTCCCGGGTCATGCCGTCGTTGAAGCTCGAACTGGCCATCTGATGGTAGTACGCCGGCTTCTTGCGGTACTGCACCTCGTGTGTCGTACAGCCACAGGACACCGCGAGCAGTGACAGGACGGCCAGGAGGCCAGGAAGGTTGTCTCGGGAGACAGGCATGAACGGGCTATGCTACCGCGTCCCCGATGGAGTCCCCATGACCGTGCCGGAAGGCCTTGCCATTCCACCCGTCATCTACGCAGACAACCGCCTGGTCGTCTTCGAGAAGCCCACTGGACTCCTCTCGGTGCCCGGTATCGGCCCGGAGAAGGCGGATTGCCTCGTGGCCCGGGCCCAGGCCACGTTTCCCGGCGCCCGAATCGTGCATCGCCTCGATCGGGATACCTCCGGTGTCATCGTGCTGGCCCGCGACGCCGACGCCCACCGCGAGTTGAGCCGGCAGTTCCAGGATCGCGAGGTGAACAAGACCTACGAGGCCGTCGTCGGAGGGCTGATCGCCATCGACGAAGGCACCATCAATGCCGCCATTCGGAAGGACATGGACAACCCGCCGCGGCAGATGATCGACGATGAACTGGGGCGGCCCTCGGTGACACACTGGTCGGTGATCGAACGCGAAGAGGACCGCACCCGCGTCCGACTGCACCCGGTCACGGGGCGCTCACACCAACTGCGCCTGCACCTGCTGAGCATCGGGCACCCCGTGCTGGGTGATGATCTCTACGCTGACGACCACTGGCGAGCGGCCTCACCTCGCCTGCTGCTGCACGCCACGCTGCTGGAAATCACCAATCCCGCCACCGGTGATGCCATGGTCTTTGAGAGCACCACGCCGTTCTAGGGCATGACCACCTTCGGCTTCATCCGCTGAACCGACTCGACTCCGGTCGCCGACTGATCGAGATCGGACAGCACCCGGGCCAGGGCCATGACGGGGAAGTACAGGCGATACAGGTGATATCGGAGGTAGAACACCTTCGGGAAGCCGGTCCCGGTGAACCAGGGTTCAGCCCATGAGCCTGCCGGATCACCATCGGGATTCACCAGCGGGTCGTGCGCTTCATCATCGGTGAGCTGGGTCGAGGCCAACCACTCCAACGCCTTCTGGACACCTTCATCCCGAGCACCGTAGATCGCATGCATCGTCATCGCCGCCCAGGCCGTCTGCGACGCGGTCGATGGCCCCTGTCCCTTTGTCGCGGGGTCGATGTAGGAGTTGGGCGACTCGCCGAATGATCCATCCTGTTTCTGTACGCGGCGGAGCCACTCACCGGCCCGCTGAACCCAGGGCTCTGATCGATCGACCCCGCAGCGGATCGGACCAACGAGCGCCTGCCAGGTGCCGTAGATGTAGTTGACGCCCCAGCGACCGATCCAGACGCCATCGGCCGTCTGGGTTCGCTTCACGTAGTCGACCGCACGGTCAACACTCGGGTTGGATGTACTGAACCCGTACCACGAGAGGCACTCCAGTACCCGGCCCGTGATGTCGGAACAGGATGGATCCTGCATCGCGTTGTGATCCGCAAAGGGGATGTACTCCAGGATCTGCCGATGCTGCGTCTTGTCGAACGCGGCCCAGCCGCCATCGTCATTCTGCATCGCCAGCAACCAGTCAACGCCCCGTCGACCAGACGTTTCGTTGGCGTCACCGCCAGCCCGCTTGAGCGCCATCGCCACCATCGCCGTGTCATCAACGTCGGGATACCAGCTGTTGGCGTATTCGAAGTACCACGAGGAGGTCGGGACTTCCGGTGTGACCGTCTCCGACCAATCACCCTGGAAACGACATTCCTTCTCACGCAGCCAGGCGGACGCGGCCCGAACCGAGGGGTCTCGTTCGTCGAGTCCAGCCTCGGTCATGGCATACGTCGCGATTCCGGTATCCCAGACCGGGCTCAGGCAGGGCTGGATCTTGATGGACTGGCCACCCGGCCGCTCCAGGAAGAAGTCATCAAGATCACGTTCCGTCCGCTGGACGACCTCGTGATCGCGTGACCAGCCGAGGGTGTGCAGAACGATCTGGGTGTAGACCATCGAGGGGAAGATGGCGCCAAGGCCATCGGTGGGCGCTGGCTCATCCTGGGAACCTCGTTTCAGGGTCCAGTCGAGACACTGCTGCACCGCGCGGCGGCGGAACGGTGTGCCGCCAAGCCGGTGCAGCCCCTTCAGGGCATGGTCAACCGTCTTGAAGAAGAACTTCCAGAATGGTGGGGCGCCGGTCTCGAAGGCCAGGGTCCGCCGGGCGCGATCATCAACGAACAACTCATCAATACCCTGCTCGGGCGTGAGCTTTCGGACTGGTCGGTGCGCCGAGAGGATCGCCAATGGCATGATCATGGCCCGCGTCCAGGCACTGATCTTCCAGATGGTGAAGTAGAACCACCTCGGCAGCAGGATGATCTCAGGGGGAATGGCGGGAACCGCTGCCCACGGAACCTGGCCGAGGCAGGCCAGGTAGAACATCGTGAAGGTATTGCAGGATTCCGCCCCACCGCCCTTGCGGATCAACTCGCGGGCCCGGGCCATGTGTGGCGCATCGGGATCGTCGCCCATGAGCTTCAGCGCAAAGTAGGACTTGACCGTGGCGCTGAGGTCCATTCCGGCCTCGGGATGCTGGCCCCACTCGCCGGTTTCCCGCTGCTGCAACCGAAGCCCCGCTGCGATCTTCTCCAGTTGTTCCCGGCCACGGCCATCGACCATGGGCTCGTTCTCCTGGCCCAGGATGAACTTCATCAGGAGGTACTCGCTCTCGAGGATCGAGTCGCCTTCCAGTTCGGCACACCAATGACCATCAGAGTGCTGGACGTGCCGGAGGGCCGCAACGCCACGACCCAATGCCTGCTGCAGGCGGTTGATCGTGGTCTTCTCGTCCATCGTGGCGGGCATCCTGGTCCTCCCCCTCCCTCGGGAAACCAGCAGTGTAGCCGACAAGTGGCTGGATTCCGGGTAGCATCGCGCGATGCTTTCATGGTCCAAGTCCGATCCGATCCCCGGTGGCTGGGATGGCGCCTCCGCCACCAGTGCGCACCCGGATACCCGGACGGCGGCACAGGAGGTCGCCGACACCCTGCACGACCGCTTCGGACAGAAGGCCGATCTGCTCGTGGCCTTCGGCAGTTTCCAGCACGTGGCCGCGTTCTCTGACGCGATGAACACCCTTCGCCGGACGCTCCAGCCCGGGTGCCTGCTGGGCACCACCGCCGAATCCATCCTGGGTGATGACGTGGAACTGGATGGGGTCTCGGGGCTGTCGGCCCTGGCCCTGCGGTTGCCGGAGGTCCGCGTGACGCCCTGGCGGAGCACGCCGACCGACCCCCTGCCACTGAGCAAGCCGGAACTGCTTCCGGACCGCATCGGGTTGCAGCATGACACGCGATGCATCCTGATGCTGGCTGATCCCTTCACCACGCCGACGCACCGGATGCTGCACACCATCTCGAACTGTGCCGATCCCCCGCAACGATTCCCCATCATCGGTGGCCTGGCCTCGGGTGGCTCGCGGCCCGGCATCAACCGCCTGATCCTCGATGACACCTTCCAGACCAGCGGCGCCGTCGGGGTCACGCTCAGCGGCCGGATGGAATGTGACTTCATCGTGTCCCAGGGCTGCCGTCCGGTTGGTCAGCCAATGGTCGTCACCGGCGTCAAGGACCAGCACCTCATCACCGAACTGGGTGGTCGACCGGCACTGGAACAACTGGAAGCAACGGCATCGAGCCTGCCCGCGAACGAACGGTCCCTGCTGCAGAACGGCCTGCTGATCGGACTGGTCGTTGACGAACACCGCGACCACTTCGGCCGTGGTGACTTCCTGGTTCGATCGGTGCTTGGCGCCAACCAGGCCGACGGCGCCATCTCGATCGGTGCCGTGATCCGTCCGGGCCAGACGGTCCAGTTCCAGGTTCGCGATGCCGAAGCGGCGCATGATGATCTTCAACTGCTCCTGGACGGCCAGCAACTGGCCAACGATCCCTTCGGGGCCTTGCTGGTGACCTGCAATGGCCGCGGCAAGTCGCTGTTCGGCCACGAGGGCCACGACATCACGATGACCCGGCGCCGACTCAATTCCCCGCCCATCGCGGGATTCTTCGCGGCTGGCGAGTTCGGCCCCATCGGTAACGAGAGCTACCTGCATGGACACACGGCCGTGCTGACCGTGTTCCGACCCAGCAGCGGTTGATCGCCGAGGCACAACCACCAAGCCCATGGAGTGGCCTGACGCGTGACTCGTCCGCCTGAATCAAAGCCAGATCTCGATCAACCCCTTCCGCACGGATCCAGTGGCCGGCGATTCGCCACCTACAAGAAGTTCTTTCGGGAACGTCGGGCAAAACACCGCCAGGAGCGCACGCACCTGAGCTTTCACGGCACGGCCCGGAGCCTGAAACGCACCCGTTCCGCGACAACGTTGTTCCGGGTGTTCCTGTCGATGCTGGGACGCCGCCGCAAGGCGGTCATCTTCGCCTTGAGCATGCTCAGCATCGGAACCGTGCTGGCGCTCCTGCCACCGGCGGCCACGAAGCTCGTGATCGACTATGCCTTCACGGGTGATCCCCTGCCACCGGCATTGGCGGCCTGGCTCCCTGGCTCCTGGGCCATTGATGACAGCCCCCGTCGCCTGCTGGTGGCCATTGCCATCGCCCTGGTCATCGTCGCCTTCGCCAGTGTCGCGTGCAGCCTGACCAGTCGCTGGCAAGCCACCAAGGCCACTCGAACACTCGCGGTCGCCCTGCGGAAGAACGTGTTTGATCATGCCGTCCGGCTCCCCCTGAGCCGCGTGACGGAACTTCGCGCTGGTGGCGTGGCGAGCCTGCTGCGTGAAGATGCCGGCGGGATTGCCGAACTGATCTTCGGCATGATCTACAACCCCTGGCGGGCCATCATTCAACTCGTCGGCATCCTGTTCATCCTGGCCCTCACCGACTGGAGACTCCTGATCGGCGCCGTCGCGCTGCTCCCGATGGTCTGGATCACGCACCGGACCTGGATTGCCCGCATCCGCCCGTTGTACCGGGATATCCGGGCACAGCGATCCAGCATCGATGCGCATGCGACCGAGGTCTTCTCCGGCATGAGAGTCGTCCGGGCATTCGGCCGGGATCGATCGGAGACCGCACGGTTCACGTCCGGCAACCACATGCTGGCGCGGCAGGAAATCCACGCGTGGTGGTGGTCCCGGATCACGGAAACCGTCTGGGCGCTCGCCATTCCGCTGGCCAGTGCCGCGCTCCTGCTCTATGGCGGTACCCAGGTTCTCGATGGCACCATCACGACCGGTGACCTGGTGATGTTCCTGACCTACCTCGTGCTGCTGCTGGGCCCGATTGAAACGCTGGCGTCGAGCGCCACCTCGTTCCAGACCAACCTGGCCGGCCTGGATCGGGTGCTGGACCTGATGGACGAGCCTCGCGAGTTGCCCGATCGCGAGCATGCCCGGGACCTCGATCCACGGTCCGTGACCGGCCGGCTCCAGGTCGAGCAGTTGTCCTTCGCGTACCCCAAGTCCAGTGAGCCCGTCCTTCATGACGTGAGCTTCACGGCAGAACCGGGCCAACTGGTCGCGTTCATCGGGGCCTCGGGTGCCGGCAAGACGACCCTCTGCAATCTGATCGCCCGCTTCTATGATCCGGACGAGGGCCGCATCACGATCGACGGCATCGATCTTCGCGACATCCAGTTGGAACGCTACCGCTCGCTGATCGGCATCGTGGAACAGGATGTCTTCCTCTTCGATGGGACCATCCGGGAGAACATCGCGTTCGGTCGCCGGGGCGCCACGGACGAACAGATCCGATCCGCCGCCACGGCCGCCAATGCCACCGAGTTCATCGAGGCGACACCCGATGGCTTCGACACCTTCATCGGTGAACGCGGGGTGCGCCTCTCCGGTGGCCAGCGACAGCGGCTGGCCATCGCGCGAGCCATTCTCGCCAACCCCACCATCCTGATCCTGGACGAAGCGACCAGTAATCTCGACACGCAGAGTGAACGGCTCATCCAGGAGTCAATTGATCAACTGCTCAGTGGACGAACGACCTTCGCCATTGCCCACCGGCTCTCGACGATTCGACATGCTGATCTCATCGTGGTCCTGGAAGGCGGCACCATCCTGGCCCAGGGCACGCACGAGGAACTCATGGACTCCAGCGACCACTATCGAGACATGGTCGCGGCCCAGACCGCCAAGGCCGAACGCCCTGTGACCTCGCCCTGAAGAATCAGTTTCCGGGGCAGACGCCCCAGTACTGGATGACGATCAGCAGGTCGATGATGTTGACGTCTCCGTTGCCGTCGAAGTCGGCGCTGCAGTTGCGGGTGCAGCCCCACTCATCGATCACGGCGAGCAGGTCCAGCACACCGACCACGCCGTCGCCGTCGCTGTCACCCTGGCAGGGTTCGTCGACAATGATGATGATGTCGTCGAGGTTGTCGACCGTGCCGTCGATCGTCGCAGTGTGGGTGTAGATCGGACAGCCGTTGGTGATGAGTTCGCCACCCGCAGCGACCACGAGCTCATTCACGTAGATCGCCTCGCACGCGTCGTCGGTCGAGTTCGGATGGTTGTTCACCACCTGGGTGGTGGAATCGCTCGTGATGCGAAGTGTTCTGATCGGGAAGTTCGACGGATCGAACCCTGCTTCATCGGCGCCAAGGTCGGCGCTCAGGGTCTCCATCGTCTGCTGGTTGCCGGGGGCGAGTCCGTTGAGTTCGATCGTGGCCTCAGACATTGCGAATCGAGCGGGATCGTTAATCGCGATGTCGAGGTTCCCCCCGACCGCGAGGTTCCAGATCGGCTCGGGCAGCACGAGGCTTGCCTCGGACCCGATCGTGTAGGCGCCCCCGATCGAGTAGCCGTCGCCCTCTTCGGGACCGGCGCCACCCATGAACCCGTTGTTGAAGTCGCCGGTCATGGTGCCGGTGTTGGTGAGATCACCATAGATGTAGAGGGTGCCGCGCTGGATGATCGTGGCCCCGTCGTTAACGTAGTCGCTGTAGATGTCGGTGTCGTTCGCGACCCGGTTCACCCCGTTGATCCCAGTCGAGATCCCGACCGCCAGGGCTTCGCCTGACAGATACGTCACGCCCCCGGTGGTGGCCAGCTGACCATTGACCAGCAGTGAAGATCCATTCTGCTGGAATTGCGATCCGTCGAGAAACTCGAGGCCGTTAAAGATCAACTGGCCGTCTTCGGGGGCGATGATCCGGCCGCTTGAGGCGTACGTGTTCAGTGCATCGCCATCGAGGCTGATGAAGTTGGAGCCATTGCCCGGCAGGAACATGAGATCCTCCGCGATGGTGACATCAGAGCGCGCCTCGAAGGTCAAAGGCAGGCCTCGTGCGTCGATGATGCCCGGGACGTCGAACGAGGCACCTCCGATCAGGAGTGTGTCATCGGCCGAAGCTGCTGCAACGGCCTGCTTGGCCGATTCGAACCAAGTACTGGTGTTCCGGTTGTAGACCGCTGAAATGTTCGAAGCGTCGTTGGTCCAGACGGTATTGGGCTGGCCGACGTTCGCGACCATGGCATCGAGGTCGCCGTTGTCTTCTAGATCACCTAGGGCAACTCTCCAGCTTTGGCCGCGTCCAAGGGCTTCTCCGGAGGTGGTGGCGTGTTCATCCAGACGGTGTTGGGCTGGCCAGCGTTTCCGACCATGGCATCGAGATCGCCGTCATGGTCGAGGTCGCCGAGGGCTATTGAAAGGCTCTCGCTGTTTCCGAGTGCCTGGCCGGAGTCGGTGAAGGTGCCGGTGCCGTCATTGAGCCAGACGGTATTGGGTTCGCCTGCGTTCCCGATCATGGCATCAAGGTCGCCGTCGCCGTCGAGATCGCCGAGGGCGACTGCACGGCTGTAGCTGCTTCCGAGCGTTTGTCCGGAGTCGGCGAAGGTGCTGGTGCCGTCGTTGATCCAGACGGTGCTGGGTCGCATGTAGTTCGCGACCATGGCATCCAGATCGCCATCGCCGTCGAGGTCGCCGAGGCCGACCGAGCTGCTGCAGCTGTTTCCGAGTGCCTGGCCGGCGTTGGTGAAGAAGCCGCTACCGTCGTTGGTCCAGACGGTGTTGGGTTCGCCGCAGTTCCCGATCATGGCATCGAGATCGCCGTCGCCATCGAGGTCGCCGAGGGCTACAGAACGGCTCTTGCTGGTTCCGAGCGTCTGTCCGGAGTTGACGAAAGTGCCGTTGCCGTTGTTCGTCCAGACGGTGTTGGGCTGGCTGTCATTCCCGAACATGGCATCGAGATCGCCATCGCTATCAAGGTCGCCGAGGGCGACCGATCTGCTGTCGCTGGTTCCGAGTGCCTGGTCGGAGACGGTGAAGGTGCCGGTGCCGTCGTTGGTCCAGACGGTGTTGGGCTGGGCGCCGGTAACAGAGCCGGCGTTCGCGACCATGGCATCGAGGTCGCCATCGCCGTCGAGATCTCCGAGGGCGATCGAGGTGCTGTAGCTATGTCCGAGTGTCTGTCCGGAGTTGGTGAACTCGAACGTCACTTGCCCGAGCCCGGTTCCGGCAAAGCTCAGCGACGCGATGGCCGCCACGATGGTATTTCGGATATGCATGGATCCCTCTCCCACGGGCACCTGTGCCCAAGCCGAAGTCAAGAACATTCAGGGCTGAAATCAATAGTAGTATCTGGTGATCATGTGGTCTCAATGCGGCTTTCACCGTCACCAACCGCAAACAAATGAGCCTGATTCAGTTCATCACGAAGTGACATTACCCTGAAAAAAACCAATTCAGGGACAGGCACCAAATGTAGCGAGCAGGGTCATGAGGTCCTCGATGTCGACATCGCCGTCATTGTCCGAATCCGAACTGCAGGCGGTCGGGCAGGCGGTGTCAGCCGAGCACGCTTCGGCGGTGAACGATCCACCCACGGCGGTGCACTCGGATTCGGTGATCGAGAAGCACAGACCGTCGTAGCAGCATGCGCCGTCGTTGTCGACCGCACTGCTGCCTGAACCGTAGACGTAGGCACTACCGGTATAGGAGTTGGATTCAGAGGCACTGATCACGCAGGTGTCACCGTCGATGGCGACGCTGGAGCCGAACTGGTCTCCGCTTGCTCCACCGGTAGCGGTGAGTTCCGCGGCCTGGCTCCAGGTGCCGTCGCTCTTGGTGAAGACGTAGGCACTGCCGGTATCTGAGTTGGATTCAGGGGCACTGATCACGCAGGTGTCACCGTCGATGGCGACGCTGGAGCCGAACTGGTCTCCGCTTGCTCCACCGGTAGCGG
>JAKVBX010000021.1 GCA_022446795.1 Phycisphaerales bacterium | reverse complement strand
GGTGCCCCACCTGCCCCGGTGACGCCACCGGCGACGGATCTGTCGACGTCAATGACGTGCTCTACGTTCTGTCAGCCTGGGATTCGGATGATGTCAATGCCGACTTTGACGAGAACGGTCTGGTCGATGTCAATGACGTGCTGATCCTGCTGAGCCAGTTCGGCGAACCCTGCCCCTGAACACCCCCGCCACTGTGGCGCAGAGTGTGGCGCGCACCCGGTTCTGGAGCGGAAACCAGGAGACGACACGAGACCACCACGCAGCATGATCGCTGTTTCCGATGCGATGAAGGTGGTTGTGAACGCCCCGGGCACGACTCGAACGTGCGACCTGCGGTTTAGAAGACCGCTGCTCTATCCAGCTGAGCTACCGGGGCCCGCGGGCAATGGTACCCGACGCCCCTGGCGATTGACCACGCCACCGGCAGGACTGCCCATGCCGTGCATGCCAGTCCCCGTGACACGATCACTACAGGTTGAAATGCATGTGCGAGAACGCTTCGATCGCGAGCAAGATGCCCGCCCCGAAGGACGCCCCGCCCTGGATGACCGTGTAGATGACGGCCAGCAGAAGGCTCTTGCCCACGGTGAGCTTCCTGCCCTCCTGGTCCCGGTACCCCTGGCGCAAGACCACCCAGGAACACAACAGGATCATCACGCAGGCACCGATCAGATCGACGGTGAACGAGCTGAAGGGCTCGTCCAACAACAAGAAGACAGACCAGAACAGACCAAAGTTGACGACCGCCGCTCCAAGACTCACGACGATGCAGATCCACCGCCTGGCGCACCTGGCGATGTACGTACCAAAACACCACAGCACAATCGCACCGATCAGCATTGGACTCAGGAACAGCAGGAATTCCAGAAAGGCCATTTTCAACCCTTGTCAGACGGATTTGCAGGACAACATGAGGTCATGAGCAGTCGACATCAACCACTCCTGGACGGACATGATCGTACTCGACTCGCCAACCGATCGATGTGACGTCACGGTTCACGCTGCGGTTCATGCCGAGCGCGTTGTAGTTTTTTGCCTGCTATACAGGTTTTTCCTTGCAATCATGGGGTGGTCGAGCGCATAGTAAAGGTGTCGCGGGCCAATACGGCCCCGAACCGAACGGATCTCCGGCGGCCGGCCTGCGAACTCCCCACTGCGGGGACCGTGACCGGACTACAGAATCGGGCACCAACGCGTGCCACCTGGAGACCTTCGCCGCCAGGCATCGAACAGCACTCCTGATCGACTGACCGCGGCCCCAGGGCCCCAACGAGACTTCCGGAATCGGCCACCTGCCGCGGGTGGATGTTGTCGATTGTCAGGTCCCGGGGACCTGTGAAGAAATCCACGAGGGGGACACGGAGCGAGATGGTCCGTTGTCTATACCTGCGCGACGGCACGGGGAGTGAGGGGAAAACGTCACGTATCGCGCCGGACTCGATTGGATCGATCTCTCTTCATGGGGGCCCCGGCCCGGCAATCGGAGAAAGGCGGTGCGACATGCTTGTTGGTCCCGTACTGGTTACGTATGCCCTGACAGCGCTGGGAGGAGTGAGTCTCTGCCTCCTCATTGCAGCACTGACTGCCGGCAAACGGGATCGGTTCTGAACAGCATCGGCTGACCGCACCGGTCTCGCGTCGTCCGACCGTGGGCCCCATCCGCACCCTACTGCGGATATCCCGCGGGCCTACCCTCCCCCGGCGACGCGAGGCCGTGCCTCTCTCCGACCCGACACGCGGGAAACGAACCCGATACGACGCCATGCGGGGGCTGGCGTCGTCTCCCGTCCCGCCACCCACGGTCGTCCAGCATTACCATGGCCGACATGGTGACCCTCACAGAACTGGCTGACGATGTCCGGGCCGGCCTCCAGGCCCGACTCGATGCCGCCCACGACATCAGCGGTGGCGCCGCCGACATCCTCCGACACTACTTCACCAGCCAGTCCTGGTCCGTCGAGGACAAGGCCGACGGCTCACCCGTGACCACCGCCGATCGAGAAGCCGAAGCCTGTATCCGCGCCGCGATCGACGTGGCCTTCCCCGGCGACGGACTCATCGGCGAGGAATACGGACCCGGTGAACATGAGAGCACCACCGGGTACCGATGGGTCATCGATCCCATCGACGGCACCATCGCCTTCGTTCACGGTGTTCCCCTCTTTGGAATCCTCGTGGGAATCGAACACGACCAACGACCACTGGCCGGGCTGATGAACCTGCCCATGCTTGATGAACACGCCTGGGCCATGCACGGTGAAGGCGCCTGGCATCGCACCGGCAATGAGAACCCGGTCCGGGCACGAGTCTCCACGACCACCAGGCTGGACGAGGCCATGGTCTGCACGACCTCGTTCGATTACTTCCGCGCCCATGGATACCCAGAGGCCTACACCGCCCTGGGACACGCCTGCAAACGAACCCGCGGATGGAACGACTGCTACTGCGAACTGCTGCTGTGCACCGGACGAGTCGATGCCGTCGTCGAACCGGAACTCAAGCGATGGGACATCGGGGCCATCGTGCCCATCCTCCAGGAAGCCGGTGGACAATTCACCGACTGGGCCGGAGGACACGCCGGCGACCCCGGCTCACCCCGCGGCATCGCCAGTAATGGCCATCTGCACGACGAACTGGTCACGCTCCTGAAACCCTGGCACTGATGCCCGTACACTGCACGACCCGGGGCTAGTAGCTCAGCGGTCAGAGCAAGCGACTCATAATCGCCGGGTCGCAGGTTCGAATCCTGCCTAGCCCATTCCCACCGCGCAGCCACCCTGCGCAAGCCGATGCCGGACACCAATTTCCACCCGGCACGCCATTGATGCCCCCCGACTCCCCCCCGACTCCACCCGTCACCACACGCCAGGCTCCCGGCCTTTGCGGTACCTTGCCAGCATGTCAGGAGGATCGGCGGGTCCGACCCGACCGCAACCCCTCCGGTCTTTGGAGGTACACATGGTTTGGCTCTGGGACCTGATCTTCGTCTTCGTCATTGCCTGCATCGTGTTCGGCGCGGTCTACGCCATGGCCGTCCGCCCGACCTACTCGACCCGCTCGGCTGCGGCCGATGACGGCGCCGCAGACATCGGCTGCCTCTGGCTCGTCTTCCTGTTCTTCCTGTTCTTCCTGCCCATCTGGGGCGGTGGACTCTGGCTGGAGCCGATCGGACCGGACGTCGGTGGCTCCTACGTCGCCAACTTCATCATCATCGCGGCCATCATCTGCCTGTTCTTCGGCGTGATCTGGGCCGTCATTCCCGGGACCGAGTTCTCGTGGAAGGATGATGAGTCCGGTGACATCACCGATGAAGATGACAGCGGCTGGGGCGCGCTGTTCTGGGTCTTCATCATCATCATCGTGCTGATCATCATCTTCGGCTACATGTGGTCATCGCCGCACACCATGAGTGGCAGCGGCGAAGAGGCTCGCACCCTCACCGACCAGGCCCCGACGGCGATCGTGTTCAACGACGCCGCGGACCGCGTCGGCCACCTGTAGTCAGACGGCGCTTGTGAGAGAGATGGGTAGGCGTGGCCCCGCAAGGGGCCACGTCTCGTTCATGGACCGCCGAGCACTCAGTCCCACTGCAGCACGGGGCCGCCGCGGTCCATGCGGTAGGTGAATCCCAGGATCGCATCGGCGTGGCGATCCTCGTCATCAACGCTGAACAGTCCGTCCGCCCCACCACCATCAAGGCTCCGGCGGAAACTGTCCGGCGAATCGAAGAACTCGACGTGCCCGTCACCAAAGGTGACGTAGCCACCCCAGAACCCATCGAAGCAGGCGTTGGACTCCATCGACTCGATGCCATCCTCCGGCCCGCGGTTCCCGAACATCGGAAAACTGGAACTCAACTTGCCCCAGCGATCCCGCAACCGATCACCGTAGAGCGGCATGTGGGCATACGACACGTTGCTGATGTCCGACAGGTCGGCGGAAAAGGACGGATCCCAGTACACGCCCCCGCGGGGGTCATAGGCCGACCAGTCGTAGTCCTCATCCGGCTCCACCCAGACCACGTCCGACCGGGAGACCAGTTGCGACGGCTGGATGTAGCGCTGCATGACCAGGTAGCTGTAGAGATTCGCGGTCGTGTCTTCCGAGATGTCCCGACTGCCCGAGATCACGCTGGGCTGTGGAAAGCCCTCGTTCGATCCCAACGCCTGGACATTCAACGTCTGCATGAGCCCGTAGAGATTGACCTGGTCCTGGAGACCCCAACCACTGACGGCCGCCTTGCCGCCGCCTTCCTTCATGCCCGTCATGCCCTGTTGAAGCGCCGGCAACGCGATGGCCAGCAACACGCCGATGCAGATCAGCGTCATGAGCATGCCGACCAGCGAAAACCCTCGCCGCATCATGACCCGCCCCCGTCGGCCTCCTCGCGATTCTCACCGGTGGTACCGGCAGGCTGTACCGCGTTGTCACGCTGCAGTTGCCGATCGAGGCTTGGCTTGGGCAGTTCTCTCAGGAACCCATCGAAGCGGGCCTTGGATACCTCGTTGAGGATGGCGTAGATCTCGTCCACCGATTCCGCCCGGCCATAGACCATGAAACTGGCATGGCGTCCTCCGGAGTCCCAGGCCTTCACGGTCCAGGTCTGCGACTCACTGCCGTCACCAGTGGGTGGATCGACGAACCACTTGCCCTTGGCCACCGCATCCGCCACGGCCCGACCCTTTTCCGAGTTCACCCGGCCTTCCCAGGAAGGCTCTCCCTCGGAAACGCTGCGACCACCGGAGAACCACAACTGGCCCTTGCCGTTGAGCTGGTACCGCACGACCTTCTGGGCCGTGCCCTCCAGGAGCAGATCGATCGAGAGACCCTCGGTCGGACTGTCGGGACCACCCGTCGTGACCCAGCGCGAGGCGCAACCACAGAGACTGAGCACGAACAGGCTGCACACCAGCCCGGACGTGACGAGGAACGAACGATCACGGTTCATCATCAGCACCTTCTGCCAGTTCCGCAGCGTTGGCGCGATAGGCCGCATACGGATCCGGTCCATAGTCATATCGCTTGGGCGCAAACCGCCGCCCCGGACCATCGAGGTCCTCGGCCCAGGCCAACGCCGCCAGGTCACGGATGAAGGCCCGCAGGGCCGGATCCAACTGTTCACCGGGTTCCACCAGGCGAGTGAAGTTCCAGTACTGGCTGTCGGCATTGAACGCGACCAGGTAGACACGGCCCTCCCAGGGCTCCCACACCTTCCGGAAGTTGCTGACCTCGTCACCAGCGGTCGCCTCGGTCAACCCGAGTTGGCGAGCCCGGTTCCACAACCCCACCATCTGGCGGTGGTCCAATCGACGCACGATCGGTGGCAGGGTGTTGGGCCCGCGGCCCGGTCGTGCCGCGTAATGCAGAGTGCCATCCGGGAACACGATGTAGCGGGCATCCCGCGATTCCGCCGCCGACCCGTCCTGGGCCGCGAGAATCGTGACATCAACCCAGAAATCATCGGGGAGGCCGCGAGCCGCCTCAGCGGATGCCGGGGCAGCAGCCCCCTCGGGCGTGGAACGAGCAGCATCAGTTGCTGGTGGCGGCACCTCGGGCGTCGAGGAACACCCCGTCAGTGCCAGCACCGGTAGAACGGCCAGGATCCAGGCAGATCGCATGCGTGGAGTCTATCTCACGAATCGAGCCAGCGAACCAAACCGCCCCGTCGGGCCCCATCCCACCACCGGGCCTTCCCGCCCGGGGCTCCTCCCGGATACCCTTCTCCACATGCTCACGTCCGTCGCCTGGATCAACGACTACCTGGACCCACCCGCCTCCGACCAGGAACAGGCCGACCTGCTCACCCAGGCCGGTTTCCCCCTGGAGGAACGCGAAGAGGTCGGTGATGACGTGCGACAGGACTTCGAGATGACCTCCAACCGGGGCGACTGCACCTGTCACGTCGGCCTGGCCCGGGAAATCGCCGCCGCGTCGAATCGCCGGCTCCTCCTGCCCACCGCGGCACCCGCCTCCGGCAGCGAATCCGTGGACACGCACGCCAGCGTGACCAACGAAAGCCCCGAGGCCTGCCCGCTGTACACGGGCCGGGTCATCCGCGATGTCACCGTTGCCCCCTCGCCCGAGATGATCGCCACGAGGCTGACCGCCCGTGGGGACATCCCCCGGAACAACATCGTCGATGCCACCAACTTCGTCCTCTTCGAACTGGGACAGCCCACGCATGTCTTCGACCTCGACAAGCTCGCCGGTGGCCGGATCATCATCCGCATGGCCCGACCCGGCGAACGCTTCCTGCCCATCGGCGAAGACGCACAGGAAATCGAGCTGGACGGCAGCGAACTGGTGATCGCCGATGCCGAGAAGCCCGTGGCCCTCGCCGGTGTCAAGGGCGGCGCCCTGACAGCAGTGACCGAAGACACCCGGAACATCCTCGTCGAAGCCGCGACCTTCGATCCGGTCGCCGTGCGACACACCAGTCGACGACACAACATCTCCAGCGACTCGTCCTTCCGATTCGAACGATGGGTCTCCGCCTCTGCCGTGAACCCGGCCGCCGAGCGACTGGTCCACCTGATCATGGAACACGCCGGCGGCACGCTCTGCGACGGCGTCCTGTCGGATGGTGCTCCCCTGCCGACCCAGCACCAGGTCACCATGCGAACCGATCGATGCCGACACATCACCGGGCTGCCCATCGAGGATGACACGATGATCGGCTACCTGGATCGATTGGGATTCCAGCCGGAACAGAACGACGGCATCATCACGGCAACGGTGCCCGTGCACCGCGGCGACATCGAGCGGGAAGTCGATCTCATCGAGGAAGTCGTGCGGATGCACGGCTTCGAGGCCATCGACGTCCCGGAGGAAATGCGGCTCCGCCCGGCCGTCATGCCACCGGAACTGGAATGCCATCGCGCCATCACCAGCGTGCTGGTGGGCGCCGAGTACATCGAGTCCATCACTCATACGCTCGTCGGCGAGCGGGAAGCGGCCGCGTTCCTGCGCGACGGCGAAACCGCACTGCGCGTCGACGAGTCGCGTGCCGGTGGCGATCCATGCCTCCGCCCGTCCGTCCTGGCCAGCCTGCTCCGCGTCCGCAAGCTCAACCTGGACCAGGGCGCACGCCAGTTGTCACTGTTCGAGTGGGGTTCCGTCTTCCGCCAGCAGGGTGAGGATCGACGGGAACGTCGACAACTCGCGTTGCTTGGCGATGGTGGTTCGGATGAACTCCGACCGCTGCGCGGTGCCATCGAACGACTCGCGACACTGCTGCTGGGCCCCGACGCCACCGTCGAGATCCAGCCCGACGGCGCCCCGCCGTGGTACGCCCCCGGCGGAACCGTGACCCTCGATGGCACCGAGGTGGGCTGGGCCGGTCGACTCGACCCGGCCGTCACGTCGGTCTTCGGCCTGGATGAACCACTCATGGGCGCCGAACTTCATCTCGATGACCTGATGAAGACCTGGCCACCGGAGTTCGCGGTCACGGCCCTGCCGGCCTTCCCGTCCATCGAGCGGGACCTCTCCGCGATCATTGACGAGTCCGTCACCTGGCAGGCCGTCCGCCAGGGAATCGAGGCCCTGGACCTGCCGAACCTGGACGCGACCGAGTTCGTAACCATCTACCGAGGCAAGGGCATCACCTCCGGACGCAAGTCCATGACGATGCGATTGCGATTCCGTGCGGATGACCGGACCCTGCGGAACGACGAGATCGATGACTGCATGCCGGGAGTCATCAGCATGCTGGAACAGACCTTCCAGGCGGAAATTCGAGCGTGAGCCACGACCTCCCCGGCACCCCGTTGGGCGAGTTTCTCGAGGCCCTCGCCGCACGAACACCCACACCAGGTGGTGGCGCCGTCGCCGGAACCTCATTGGCCACGGCTGCGGCCATCGCGCACATGGCCCTCGTGTTCTCGCAGGGACGAAAATCGCTTGCGTCGTTTGCCGAGGTGCACGAGAAGGCATTGACGCGACTCTCGGATCTGAAGGCCCGCGGCCTGGAACTGGCGGCCCAGGACGCTGCCGCCTACGAACAACTCAACACGCTCTGGAAGCTGCCCGAGGATGATCCCGAGCGAACCCGGGGCTGGGACAACGCCGTGGAGGCGGCCATCGCCGCACCACGGGCTGTCCTGGGCGAGGCCGCCGAACTCCTGGCCGCGCTGGAAGGACTGGTTGACGCGACCACGCCCATGCTTCGCAGCGACCTCGCGGTCGCCGCCATCACCGCGGAAGCCGCCGGCCGATCGGCCGCATGGAACATCCGGATCAACCTCCCGTCCGTATCGGACGTCGCCCGCGCCGACGCCCATCGCGACGACATGACCCGCCTGATCGACCAGTGCCGGGCGTCGGCCGCCACCGTGGAAGCCGCCTGCCAGGCCGGCTGAACAGACTGGAAAGAAACCAGTCGATTCCTGCCGATAGGCCTGGTGCCATGACGCAGACCCAGGACATCCTCGATATCGCGAGCCTCGGACAGATCGCCCCCCCTCGACGCCCCGCGGCCGAGCAGAAACGGACCTTTCTCTCGATCTGGTTCCGCTGCTGCCACGTCTACGGGCGGCTGTACCGGAACGCGGCCCGGACCAGCTACAACGGCTGCTGTCCACGCTGCCGCAACCGAGCCCGGGTCCTGGTTCGCTCCGATGGCACCACCAGGCGGTGCTTTCAGGCCATCTGAATCAGGCGGCGCCCTATGATGGGCGGTCATGATTTCCGGAACGATCCCTGCCATCAGACCTGACGCGGACCCGCTCGATGCGGGCCTGCTGGCTGACGTGGTGGCCGGCGCCGTGAGGCTCACGCCGGAGCAGTCCCTGCGGATCTACAACGAGATGCCCATCCAGGAGCTCGGCCGCTGGGCCGATGCCCGATGCCGGGCCATTCACGGGGATCAGCTTCGGACGTACGTGATCGACCGGAACATCAACTACACCAATATCTGCACGGCCAAGTGCACCTTCTGCGCCTTCCGACGTGACGGCCACGAAGACGATGCCTACACGCTGGAGGTCGAGGAGATCCTGCAGAAGATCCGGGAACTGGTCGACATCGGCGGCACCCAGATCCTGATGCAGGGTGGCATGAACCCCGAGTTGCCGTTGTCCTGGTACGAGAACCTGCTGGGGTCCATCCATGACGCGTTCCCGCAGGTCCATGTCCATGCCTTCAGCCCACCCGAGTTCATCGAGTTCATCGACTTCTTCGATCCCCCCGGCAGCACGCTGGAAGAACAGCTCCGCTGGGTCATGACCCGGCTCAAGGCGGCCGGGCTGCACACGGTTCCCGGTGGCGGCGGTGAGATCTTCGCGGATCCGGTCCGTCGCAAGATCGGGCTGGGCAAGTGCGATGCCGAAGCCTGGTTGACGACCATGCGGGTCGCTCATGAACTGGGCATGAACACGTCCGCGACCATGATGTTCGGACACATCGAGGGCGTCGCGGATCGCGTGCATCACATGGAACTGGTCCGGGCCTGGCAGGATCGCAGCATCGCGGACTTCGGCGCCGATGGTGGCGGAAAGTACATGGCCTTCATCTCCTGGCCGTTCCAGCGGGAGAACACGCCACTTGGCCGCTGCCGCGAATGGGGCGACCACCCGGATGATGACCTCGACGCCACCTTCCCCGGTGATGTCGTGGCCCAACTGGATGGCCAGGGCCAACGCGACGCGCACCCGGAGTTCGGACGCCGCGTCCGGCTCGCCGGGGCCAGCGACTACCTGCGAACGCAGGCCCTGTCGCGACTGCACCTGGACAACATCCACTCGATCGGGGCCAGCTGGGTCACGATGGGACCACACATCGGACAGGTCGCCCTGACCTGGGGTGCCAGTGACATGGGCTCGGTGATGATGGAAGAGAATGTGGTCAGCGCCGCCGGCACCACGTACTGCCTGAGCGAACCGCTGCTGTGCCACCTCATCCGCGAAGCGGGTTTCACCCCGGCACAGCGCAACAACGCCTACGAGATTCTCAAGACGCATGACGGGCCCGCCTCGCCGGACCTCTCGGTCACGGACTGGTCCACGCTGCGGGCGCAGCGACTGCACGTCGAGAATGACAAGGGCTGCGATTCGGTCGTCGATGTGACCGTCGGTGGCTGTGTCCAGCAGGCCGAATCGCCGTCGGCCTGATTCCCCGACAGATCATGAAGATCGAAATCAGTCTTCCGGTGCGTTCTCACGAACCAGCGTGCGGAACTGCTTCGTCAATGCCGTCGTGATGGGACCGACCTTGCCGTTGCCGATGGTGGTCGAATCGATGCGATTCACACCGATCACCTCCGCCGCCGTCCCGGTCAGGAAGACCTCGTCCGCTTCGAAGAACTCCCCGATGCCGTGCGCCCGTTCCACGACCGTGTAGCCCAAGGCCGGGGCCACGGTATCGATCACGACCTTCCGGGTAATGCCGTGCAGCATGCCGGCCGACGTATCGGGCGTCGAGATCAGGCCATCCTTGATCAGGAAGATGTTGTCACCGGTGCACTCGCCGACCTCGCCACGCTCGTTGAGCATGATCGCCTCCAGCACGCCGGCCTTGATGGCTTCCACCTTGGCCAGGATGTTGTTGAGGTAGTTCAGGCTCTTGATTTCCGGGTTCAGGCACTCGATCGGAATGCGGCGCCGCTTGGCGACCACGACCGGGAGACCGTTCTCGTACAACTCCTCCGGGTACAGCGCGATGTCCGCGGCGATCACGAAGGCCGTGTGATCCCGGCAATGGAAGGGATTCAGGCCCAGGGTGCCGACGCCACGAGTGAAGACCAGCCGGACGTATCCGTTGGTGATGTCGTTGGCCGCCACCGTCATCCGGATGGCGTCCTCGATCTCCTCCATGCTCCAGCGGGGCGTGAGATAGATCTTCTCGGCGGACTGGTACATCCGCTCCAGGTGGGACTTGAGCTTGAAGATCCGCTTGTTGTAGATGCGGATGCCCTCGAAGCAGCCGTCGCCGTACAGGAGACCGTGATCGAAGACGCTGATCTTGGCGTCGGCAGCCTCGACCATCCGACCATCGAGCCAGATCTGACCGACTTGAGGCATGGCGGCCGCCGTGTGGCCGGTTCCAGATTCAGACTCACAGGCTGTCGGTGCGTCGGCCGGGTCGGACATGAAGTTCATTCTCCTTGCATGGCATCATACGCGTTTCAAGGCCCGCCGCGTAATCGGCTTTGGCAAGTCGATTCCAACGGCACAAAGAAGGCCGTGATTCAAACGAAATGCAGTTGAAACGGCCCCTAGGTGAGGGCCTCGACCGCCTCGGCGACACCGTCGATTCCATCCAGGCTCGACACGCGGCCGCAGAGCGAACGCACCCGCTGGTCTGATCCAGACAGCGCAATGGCCTGCCCGCACCACTCGGCCAGGCCACTGGATCGCACACCCTTCAACACGGCTCGCACATCATCACGCCTGACGGTCCAGGTCCGCGCCAGGTGCTGCAGCGCAACACTTCGATCCGCCATCGCATTGAGAATGTCCAGTCGACCCGGGCGATCGCGATGCACCTGCACATGCCCGGGCTGCCACCACCTCGGGCCGATGGCCTCCAGTACCGCGCGCAGCGCTTCCGTCGAGGCATCGATCCGGATACGCAGGCATCCCTGGATGGGCTGGGTCGTGGCTGGATCGCTCGTGACCCGGCGGCGACTGTGAAGATCCTCCAGCGTGACCTCCACCGGGTGACCGCAACCGGCGATGGCCGCGAGGAGTTCGGCCTGGGTCTGCGGCTCCAGGACGCGCTGGTAGGACATCCGGGACGGATCACGCTGAATGACCGCCGCGCCATCACAGACGATGATCGAACAATCCACCTGTGACTGTTCCAGGAACTCCCGTCCCCCCTCCGGTCCCATGGACGTGGCCAGCACCACGTGCGTTCCCGTGTCCGCGGCACGCCGCAGGACTCGGCGCAGCAACGGCGCGCCGGGCGAAAGCTCATCGATGTCGATCACGAGCATGCTCGGTCGTTCGGGCACACGAGTTCCACCGTCATCACGGACCGTGCCTCGAAGACCGGACTCGATCGTCGGCAACAACCACTCGAACCCATTGGCCTTCAGCACGCCCGGCATCACTCGCTGTGACGAGAGCACGACCTCGGCCGCGCCGCCCAGGACCAGCTTGAGGGCCATGCCGGGAACCCACATCAGCGTCGGTCGACGCAGGACCTCGCCGAGCACCGCGGTGAACACGCGATTCGTGACCGGCTCGGGCGAGACGATGTTGACCGGACCACGGATCTCGGGACGCTGGAGAAAGAGTTCCACCATCGCCACGATGTCGGGCCATGCGACCCAGGAGACGTATTGACGACCATTCCCCAGTCGACCACCAAGGCCCTTGCGGAAGATCTTGAGCATCTTGGGAAGCGCGCCACCGGCCGCATCCAGCACCATGCCGAACCGCATGCAGACCACGCGACAGGTCGGCTCCGCCCGCATCGCCTGGGCCTCCCATTCGGCGCACAGGTGGGCCAGGAATCCGGTTCCGGCATCGTCGGTCTCGTCCAGCTGCCGATCATCTCGATCGCCATAGAAACCGATGGCCGAAGCATTCAAAAGTACCCGTGGCGGTTGCCTGGCCAGTTCGATGGCCCGAACGACCTGGTACGTACTGTCGATCCGGCTCTCCCGGAGCGTCACTCGATAGGTCGATGACCAGCGGCGATCCATGACGCCGGCACCGGCGAGATGGAGAACGGCATCACAGCCATCAATGGCCTGCTGCCAGGGCCCGGGCACGCCCGGATCGCCCTCGATGATCTCCAGGGTGCCTGCCCCCTTGCCCTCGAGACCCTCATCGGACAGCCGCGATCGCTGCCGCGTCATCGCCAGCACGTGATCACCTCGTCGCAGCCGGTCGGCCACGATCCGACGCCCAATGGTCCCACTGGCACCCGTGATGAAGATCTTCATCGCCACTCCTCGTGTCGGGCAGTGTAGGACTCCCGGGACAAGCCGGTGGCGATTCCATTCTCGGGTCACGCTGGCAAGACGGCCGATAGAGACGAGCATGACGCCCCTTCTCCTGGCCCTGGCCATGGTGCTGAGCGCCCCCGAGGATGTGACCGGGGACCGCGTCATCTGCCGCTTCGATTTCGAGGAAGCGACGGTCCGCCCCCTCGACATGCCCCTCGCCTTCGAGCAGGTCGGCCACTCAGGGGCTGGGACCGACTTTCCTCGTTTCGGTGAAATGAGCCTGACGGACGAGACGGCCTACGCCGGACGATTCGCCTTTCGCTTCGACCTCAAGGGTCGCTCGATGGCCGCCCGGACGGTCCCCGGTGCCATCCCGGTACTGCCGCGGGTGGACTATCGAGTCTCGATGCATGTTCGCACCAGGGACCTGGAGCGGGCCGGTGCCCGGGTCGTCGCCTGGATGCAGGATGCCCAGGGCACCCCCATCGAGGCCACCCGCCGAGTCTCAGCCGTGCTCCGCGGCCAGGCCGACACGAACTGGCAACCCCTGTCGCTGCTCGTGCCGGGACACGGCCGAGCAGCCACTGAACTGGTCGTGGAACTGCAATTGGTTCAACGCGAACTGCAGGAACAGGACGGGAGCCGAAATCTCGACACTCGCCCGCCACTGCAGGACGTCTCGGGGGTCGCGATCTTCGACGAGATCGTCATCGAGCAATGGCCCCGACTCCACCTGGCTGATGCCACGCGGATCGGTCTGCACCAGGATCCCGTCCCGGGTTCTTCCCCGACGCTGCACCTGAGGATCGATGATCCCGCACGGTCAACCACCACCTGGACGCTGTCCGTCGAGGACAGCGCCGGCGAACTCATTCAGACGACCAGTGGGCCAGTGCCTGCCGACGGCCTGGACCAGGCCATCACCATTCCCCTGCAGTCGCGCGACTGGTACCACGTTCGCGCCCAGGTGGCATCGGGTGACCGCGTGCTGTGCCAGGATGAACTGGCGTTCACGACGATTCCCCGCGCCACCGAACATCGACTGGCCCGACGCGTTCGGGTCGACCTGACCGCGGATGACTCCACTCATGATCAGGCTTCATTGGCCACGGACCTGCTGGGACACCTCGGTGCCGGCGAAGCCGTGATCCCGGCCTGGTCAGCCACCGAGGACTTCGCCGAGACATGGCCGCGGACGTTGACGCATGTCGATGAACTGAAACGCATGGGTATCGAGTCCATGCTGGCCGTGAACTGGGTTCCCCCCGCGTACCGCGATCTCGGTCCCTTTGATTCCGATGAGGCCGCCGCGCTGCTGGCCGCACATCCCGAGACTCTGGACCCACTGGTCGAGGCCGCCATCATCGCCTGGGGTGATTCGGCTTCCCGTTGGCGCATTGGTCACGGCGAAGATGATCCCACCGTGAGCGAGGCCGCCATGACCGCCCTTCGGACCCGGCTCGATGGCCTGGTCGTGAACATGGAGATCACCGCGAACGATGGGTCGGCATCGGCAGAACCACTCGAGGGAACTCCGCGTGAGCAGATGCGACTCGCGGCCACCCGCCTGATCGAGGACTGGTGCGACGGCCTCACCCCGATCGCCATCGCCGCCCCCTGGACCTCCGGTACCAACGGCATGCAACCGACGCCCGCCTACCCGGCGATTCGCACGCTGGTGATGGCCNTGGCCGACCGGCCGGACATCACCGTCCTGCCATCCGATCCCGGGCTTCAGGCGCGACTGCTCAAGGGACCGGATCGGTCGCCCATCATCGTGGCCTGGTCCACCCTGCCGACCGATGCACCGCCCGTGCCCCTGGTGGCCCGGTTCCCCTTGGGAACGAAAACCGTGACCGCCATGGATGTACTGGGCAACCCGGTCGCCTGCACGACCGGTCGATATGAACACGCCGTCACCGTGGGCGCGCTCCCGGTGATCATCGAGGGCTTCGAGTCAACGACGGTCCGGTTGCTGGCCAGTCTCGATGTCCAGCCCGCCACGCTCGATGCCAGCCTTCGGGTTCACGATCACGCGTTGCACCTGGAGAACCCGGGCGCCACGGCATTGGCCGGGCATCTCATCGCCATGAAGCAGGACGGTGTCGCCGTTCGACCGGCCGTGATTGGACTGGACCTGTCTCCCGGTGCCTCGCTGGACATGCCCATTGAACTCGTGATCACCACGCCGCTGCCGGAAGGACCGCTTCCCATCCAGTGGGAAGCTCGGTTGGATACCGGCCAACGCATTCCCATGACGACGTGGCTGCACGTGGCCATCCCGGACCTGGAGACGACCTGGATCGATCGATCCACGCCGGCTGATGACGATCTCGTCATCGAACTCCAGGTGGCGAACCGGGGCGAGTCCGATCGCGTCCTGAAGGCGTCCATGAACCACGTCGATGTCGACATGTCGACACCGATCCGCGTTCGCGTGGAATCGTCGAGCACCGCCACCCGCACCTTCCGTATTCCCGGTGGGCGTCGGACACTGGCCGGTCAGTCAATCGCGTTGATGCTTGTGGAAGATGACGGCCCGGGTCGATTGCGAGAGACGATACGGGTTCCCGATCGGGCCACGACGGCCCTGGTCGACGACGTGATGTCACCCGAGTGATCAGTTGATGCTGACGTGATAGTCACCGTCGGCCCGGTGCTGGCGAAAGGCCAGGAGCAACAGGTGCTCCAGCCGCAGCAGTTCATCACGAACCAGGTCAGCCCGGCCGGAGACGGACGCCTCGGCGAGGATCTCGTACCGCAGGCTCGAGTCGTGAACCAGCGCCGCCGCAACGATCTCCAGCAGGGTCGGTGTATCGACCTGCTGGTTCTCCATGCACTTGAGCACCATGGTGACGGATTCCATCTTGCGAAGATCCGTGTCACACAGCAGTGATTCCAGCTCGGACCGCAGGAGTTCCATCTCGGCTTCTTCCGGCTCGTCCCCCAGGAGCGGACGCAGGTTGGCCGCGCGGTAGAGCACGTCACCGGCGGGTTCGACCATCGAGATGATCCGGGCCCGACAGATGCCATGCAGAACGACCTGGTAGCCATCGCTCACCCGCTCGTGCTGGACGATCTGGCCAAGGCAGACCACCGGACGCAGTGCCGGCGTGTCCTCGTACTGGTCCCGCCACGAATTGTCGGCGAAACACGCCAGGCCGATCTGGCCGGCGCGATCGAGCGTGTCCTCGATCATCTGGCAGTAGCGTGGTTCGAAGATGTGGATCGGCGCCACGCTCTGGGGCAGCAGGATCGCCTCGGGCAGTGGAAACAGCGGCACGGGCAGGTTGAAGTTGACACGAACCGAGGTTGACATCTCGCCTCAGTGTAGCAGTGCCGCGTCACGCAACCGGGTTGAGAAATTCAGATCAAACGCAATCAGGCGATGGACCCATTGCGACGCACGGCCACCATGAACCGCTGGAGCGACTCGCCCGGACAGGCCGTGGCCGCCATCTCCTTGTGCGTGTGGATCCGGTCGACACCGATGCCGTACTGCCGTCTCTGGGCCGCCAGGAACGCCACGAGGGCGGCCTGCTGAGCTCGGTTGATCGACTGCTTGTCGTAATTGCCCAGGACGACGATGCCGAGGTTGCCGTGGTTCTGGCCCGCGACGTGCGCTCCCTGGTAGGCCAGGGGTCGACAGGCCCAGACTCGNCCGGCCGGATCGATCGCATAGTGGTAACCGATGTCACCGAACCGCTGGGGCTTGCGACGCAGGTGGGCTCGGCGGATGGATTCCAGCCGATTGGCAGCGGCCGACCAGCCCGTGTCGGTGAAGGGCTTCATGCCGTCGTGATGCACGGTGATCCGGGTCGTGCGGCGGGCGGAGTCCATCCGGGTCGGGACGGGGTTGCCCTTGGCCCAACTGGACCGGGCCACCACGCCGGTGGGTGCCGGGGTCGCGGGCTTCACGGGTTCCGGCCGAGGCGGTGGCAGCGTGGGTGTCGTCCACCAGGGCCCGGGCAGCCCGGACGCAACCTTGGTGGAGGTGCTCGCACAGCCAGTCAGAAAGGCCGCCGCTCCAGCGAGGACGAACAGGCGGCGACTGGTCGCCCCACGGTGGTCGTCGTCGGCGTGCGGTGTCCGTTGTGGTGTATCCATGGCGCGGGGCCGCTCCATCCGGCAGTCGGGTCCGGGAGCTTATCGACTCGGGAGGCGGACCGGCTGAAGTATACCCCGGTTCTGACGCCGTCCGGGGCGGTCCCGAGGCCCTGTTCCAGGGCGCTGAATGAGGTGTGGAAGAGTCGCTCCGGACGGCCTGTTGGACCCCCTTTCAAGGTATAATTCAGGGCCTGGATTCGGGGCGGAAAACGGCCTCGAATCGAGGCGTCTTCACGCCGAAAGATCACCACACTCATGGCCGATTCACCATCCCAGCCACCGGCTGCAACGGACTACACCTCTGACTCGATCCAGGTCCTCGAAGGCCTGGAGGCGGTGCGAAAACGCCCCGGCATGTACGTCGGCGGTACCGGCCCCAACGCCCTGCATCACCTGGTCTACGAGGTCGTCGACAACTCCATCGACGAGGTCATGGCCGGTCATGCCACCCGCATCATCGTCCGGGTCGGCGTGGATGGCGGCTGCACGATCAGCGATGACGGTCGCGGCATGCCGCTGGACCCGATGCAGCATGAGAATCCCACGATCAACGGTCGCCCGGCGGTCGAGGTGATCATGACGGAACTGCATGCTGGCGGTAAGTTCGATGCCAGCGTCTACAAGGTCTCCGGCGGCCTCCATGGCGTGGGCGTCAAGTGCGTCAACGCCCTCTCGGAATGGACCGAGGTCGAGGTCATCAAGAACGGCACCGTCCACGCCATCACCTTTGAGCGTGGTGTCGTCTCCAAGCCACTCCATGAAGTCGGCGACCACGAGGACTCGGATTCCAGCGGCACCCGGGTGACGTTCAAGCCGGACCCGGAGATCTTCCCGGACACCGAGTTCCGGTACGAGACGCTCCAGCACCGGCTCCGCGAGCTGGCCTACCTCAACCCAGGGGTCGAGATTCGACTCGTGGATGAACGGGTCGCCGCAGACGGCAAGCCGCGAGCGGACCGGTTCCACTTCGAAGACGGCATCGGTGGCTACGTCCGATGGCTGAACCGCTCGCGGACCAAGGTCAGCCCGGTGATCCGCATCCATCGCGAGGATCCCGAGACCGGGCTCGGCTGTGACATCGGCCTCCAGTACACCGATGCCACCAACGAGACGATGCTGGCCTTCGGCAACACGATCGTGAACCCGGACGGCGGCACGCACGTCTCCGGTCTCAAGACCGCGCTGACGCGGACCATCAACAACTACGCCAAGAAAGCCAACCTGCTCAAGGGCGTCACGCCTTCCGGTGACGATCTCCGCGAAGGACTGACCTCGGTGATCTCGGTGAAGATTCCCGATCCGCAGTTCAACAACCAGACGAAGGAGAAGCTCCTCAACCCCGAGGTCGAGGGCTTTGTCAGTCGCGCGGTTCACGCGGTCCTGGGCGCGTGGATGGAAGAGAACCCCGCCGACGCCAAGCAGATCTGCTTCAAGGCGGTCCTGGCCGCCCAGGCCCGCGAAGCGGCCCGCAAGGCTCGCGAGCTCATCAAGCGCAAGGGCGCCCTGGAATCCGGTGGACTTCCGTCGAAGCTGGCGGACTGCGTCACCAACGACGTGGAACAATCCGAACTGTTCATCGTCGAAGGTGATTCGGCAGGCGGCTCCGCCAAGGGCGGGCGCGATCACGCCACCCAGGCCATCCTCCCGCTGAAGGGCAAGATCCTCAACGTCGAGAAAGCCCGGATCGACAAGGTGCTGGCCTTCGAGGAGATCCGCATCCTGATCCAGGCGCTTCACTGCGGCATCGACCCGGACTTCGACATCTCGAAGCTGCGCTACGGTCGCATCATCATCATGACGGACGCCGATGTGGATGGTTCGCACATCCGCACGCTGCTGCTGACGTTCTTCTACCGAAAGATGGAACAGCTCATCAAGCAGGGCAAGGTCTACATCGCCCAGCCCCCGCTGTACCAGGTCACCCGGAAGAAGAAGAGTCGCTACGTCCTCAACGACAAGGAAATGAACGAGGAGCTGGTCGACCTGGCCCTCGCCCATGCCGAGCTGCTGATCCGCACACCCGACTGTGCGGCGGAACACCGCCGCCTGACGGGCGACACCCTGCGGCAGGTCATCAACAAGTTGCACCGCATGTCCGACCTGGTCGCGATCGCCAATCGTCGTGGCATCCAGGTTCCCGACCTCCTGGCAGCGGCGAGGGAGGATGCCGAGGGACGACTGCCCCGCTTCCGCCTGTCGACGACCGCTGAGGAGCGGTTCTTCTGGTCCGAGGAAGAAGCAAGGGCTTATGCCACACAGCATGACCTTCGACTGGACGATCTCGGTGAAACTGGAACCAACGGCAATGCCGGCGAAGCCGCGATGCTCCGGGAACTGCACGAGAACCCGGAACTGGAGATCCTCTTCGCCGAACTGGCCAAGTACGACATCGAGGCCGAGAACTGGGCATTGGTCCAGGAGGAATCGATCAGCGGCGAACTGCTGCCCACGCGATACGCCTGGATCGTCGACCCCGGGGGCGAACAGGAAGAGATCATTGATCAGCCCAATGTTCCGGAGATCCTCGAGGGCCTTCGGGCGGTTGGACGTCGCAACATCGAGATCAAGCGGTTCAAGGGCCTGGGCGAAATGAACCCGGAAGAACTCTGGGAAACCACCATGGACCCGAAGCAGCGAACGCTCCTGAAGGTCACGATGGACTCCGCCTCCGAAGCCGACGAGCTGTTCACGATCCTGATGGGCGAGGAAGTCGAGCCGCGGCGGGCCTACATCGAGGACCACGCGCTGGAAGTCAAGAACCTCGACGTCTAGATCAAGCGCCGGCAGAGACCAGTGGATCAACCGCTCCCGCTTCGGCGAACCCCTTCGCCCGAAGCTGGCAGGCATCGCATCGCCCGCATGGCGCCCCGCCGGGGCCAGGGGCATAGCAGGTCGAGGTCAGGCCATAGTCGACCTGGAGCGCCAGGCCGCGGCGGATGATGGTGGCCTTGTCCAGGTGAAGCAATGGCGCATGGACGCGGAACGAATCACCTTCGACACCGCTGCGCGTCGCCAGGTTCACCAGGTCCTCGAAGGCCTCGATGAACGCCGGGCGACAGTCCGGGTAGCCCGAATAGTCCACGGCATTGACGCCGATGAAGAGGTCACGACTACCGATCCCCTCGGCGTAGCCGGCCGCGTGAGCCAGCATGATCATGTTCCGGGCCGGGACGTAGGTGTCCGGAATCGACTCCGACATCGACTCCTCGGACCGGTCCATGGGAACCTCACCACCGTCCGTCAGGGCCGAACCGCGGAACGGCGCCGGATCAACCGTGATGATGCGGTGCACGGCCCCCATGGCCTCGGCCACGCGGACGGCGCAGTCCAGTTCATGTCGATGTCGCTGCCCATAGTCGAAGCTCAGCGCATGGAGCTCGTACCCCGACTCGCGGGCCAGCGCCAGGACCGTCGCCGAATCCAGTCCGCCTGAGACCAGGACCACCGCGGATCGATGCGTCGTCATCATTCGGCGCTCGGATCCCGGAAGATCCGCTTGACGGTGAGCATGATGATCCAGAAGTCCAGCCATACCGACCAGTTCCGGATGTAGTGCAGGTCATAGATCATGCGAATCCGGTTGCTCGCTTCCCCGCGGAGGCCATGCACCTGGGCCCATCCGGTGATGCCGGATCGCACGTTCTGCCGAAGCATGAACCCGTTCCAGTTGTCTCGAGCGTCGGCCACCTCACCGGCCGCCAGGGGACGAGGACCGACCAGTGACATCTCACCACGAAGCACGTTGAAGAGCTGCGGCAGTTCATCGAGACTGGTGCGGCGAAGGAAGCGACCGATCCCCGTGACGCGTGCCGTATCACCACGCTGCCACTGGCCCGACTCTTCTTCGGCCTGGGCCTGCTGCGCCGTGAGCACCCGCATGGTCCGGAACTTCAGGATCGAGAACTCGCGCCCATTGGCCGTATGCCGCTGCTGCCGAAAGAAGATCGGACCGGGACCGGAACACCGGACCAGGATCGCGGCCAGGAGCATCGGTATGGCGAGGATGACCAGGGCCATGGCGGAACCCACGATGTCGAAACCTCTCTTGACGATCCCGCCCCACCCATTGAGTGGCGACTCACGCACCGACAGGATCGGAACCCCGTCCAGGTCGCTGGTCTTCATGTTCATGATGAAGCGGAAGGACAGGTCCGGTACCACGCGGACATCGACCGGGTAGTTGCCCAGCGTCGCCATGAGTTCCTCGATCTGCGAGGCCATGGCATTGGGCAAGGCGATGAAGACACCGGACGGCGACTCGGAGTGCAGCACCGTTTCCAGGCTCTCGAGTGTTCCCCGGACCGGCAGCCCCTCGCAGGCCTCGGGTGGATTCTCGGCATCATGCGAGATGAAGAACGACGGATGAATACCGGTCCAACTGTTGGAGCGAAGCGTTCGGCAGATCTGCTGACCAGTCGGACCCGTCCCGATGATCGCCACCGGCCGGATGTTCAGCCCACGCGTCCGGGCCCATCTCAGGATCCGCCGCAGGATGTAGTGATTGGCCGTCATCCCCACCAGGAGGACCAGTCCGAAGATCACGAACTGGAGGTTGTTGAGCACGACCCCGCCGGTCAGTTCATTTCGGAACAGTGTCAACAGCGTCACCAGCGAGATGCTGGCCACGACCACTGTCCTGAGGATGGCCTTGAACTCGCGGACGAAGTGCTCATCCCGCCGGGGCTTGTACAGGCGAAGGAGCGCCGCCACGATCAGGATGACCGGGGCCGCCGACCAGAACGGGATCATGGTCGAGTCGACCAACTGGCCGTAGGGCTTGAAACCTTCCAGCAGGCGGAAGCGGACCCACCAGGCACCCCAGGTCGCCGCCGTGGCAATGACGGCATCGCTGGCGACGAACAGGCTCAGGAAGATCTGGTGGCGTTCTCGAAGCATGATCCGTGGGGCCTCGGTTCCGACCCAGTGGCGGGCCGTTGACGCGGAATTGTCGCAATCACCAGCCGTGGATTCAATCCCCCGGCCAAGGTGGCCCCAGAGGGGCCCAGACACGGCTCAGGAGAAGCCCTCAAGGCCATCCCGTGGGTTGGGCAGGTCGCACGCGAGACGGTCCAGGGCATCCTGTGCCGCTTCCGGAAGGCTGTCTCCCTCCGGAACACGGATCTGGACCACCGCGTAGAAATCTCCCTCGTGTCCCGCGGCATCGACGATGCCCTTGCCCGTGATCCGCAACCGACGGCCACTGGAAGAGCCCGGCGGAATGCGCAGGTCGACCTGGCCCGAGAGGAGCGGAACGGATACGGAGGTGCCGCGGATCGCCTCGACCGCGGTGACGGGAACGTCAACGCTCAGGTCGAGACCGGACCGCCGGAACACCGGGTGCCCGCCGACCCGCACTGTCACGATCAGATCGCCACGCGATCCACCACCCGGGCCGGGCTCACCCTTGTCACGAACACGAAGTCGACCCCCATCCTCGATACCGGCCGGGATGCGGATCGATACCGTGGTTCCATCATCGAGCTTGAGTGTCTCCTCGCCACCAAGCGCCGCCGTCATGAACGTCACCGTCATGCTGCGGCTCAGGTCGGCTCCCCGCCGAGGCCTGGGCGTGCCACCGGAGAACGGAGATCGACCACCGCCACCACCCTGGAACATCTCCTCGAAGATGTCCTGGAAGTCAGCCGGGTCGACCTGTCGTCCACCACTCGTTCGGTATTCCCATCCACCGCCACCGGGCGTGCCGGACGCCGCGCCGACACCCGCTCGACCGAAGCGATCGTAGGCCTGGCGCTTTTCTGCATCCGACAGGACCTCGTAGGCCTCCTGGACCTCGGCAAACCGCTTCTCGGCATCGGGTTCCTTGCTCACATCGGGATGATGCTGGCGAGCCAGGGCCCGGAAGGCGGACCGGATCTCATCGTCGGTCGCCGAGCGACCGACGCCGAGAATGTCGTAATAGTCCTTGTCCGCAGCCATGACAGTCGTGCTCCCGTGGGGCTTGAACGGGGCCGTGCAGTATACGAACCCGACCCGCGGGGTGAGGCGGGGTACGATGGGCGCGAACCGTCATGTTTGACCTTCCACACGATCCCAAGTCCTTCACCATGCCGCTGGGTGATCACCTGGACGAGTTGCGCAAGCGACTCATCCTGGCCCTGCTGATCCCCATACCACTGGCCCTGGTGCTGTTCACCTTCAGTGATGGACTGGTCGAACTCCTGCTGGAACCCCTCCAGGACGTCCAGCGCAACGGTGGGTATCCGCAGCAGGTCCAGGTCCTGAGTCCGCCCGAGTTCCTGATCATGAAGATCAAGCTCAGCATCATCTTCGCGATCGTGATCTCGGTTCCCTGGATCATCCTCCAGGTCTGGCTGTTCACGGCCCCGGGGCTCTACCCGTGGGAGAGACGGTTCATCCATATCCTCTTCCCGGGCAGCATCATCCTCACCGTCGCGGGCATCCTGATCATGTACGTGGTCATGCTGCCGATCATGCTGTTCGTACTGATGTCCATCACGTCGGGTATCAACGCGCCGGAGGAGTTGATCCCGATGGTGCCACCAGGTGAAGTGGACTCCACCGTCGCGACGATTCCAATCCTCGAGTCACCTCCGGAAGCCGTCCAACTGGGCCAGGCCTGGATCGACCCGGGAACAGCAACGCTCCGGATGGCGGTGAGTTCCGAGGACCCCGCATCGCACCGCATTCTCAACATCCCGCTGCAAGGTGCTTCGGTGGTCGCCCAGGTCTTCCGCCTGACCTCCTACATCAACTTCGTCCTGCTGCTCCTGCTGGGCATCACGATCGCGTTCCAGATGCCCCTGGTGATCCTGTTGCTGGGGTGGATCGGGATCGTGACACACGAGTGGCTGTCCCGGAACCGCAAGTACGCCCTGCTGGTCTGCGCGCTGCTGGCGGCCATCACCACGCCCGCCGATGTGGTCTCGATGTTCCTGATGCTGATTCCCCTCTACCTGCTGTATGAACTGGGCATCCTTCTGCTGCGCGTCCTTCCCGCCTCCAGGGTCGCCGGCGACATCGAACGACAACCATGACGTCGCACCAACCGGGCGCCGACCAGGCCAGCGAGATCGACCTCGCCATGATGCGGCGGGCCATCGAACTGGGACGACGAGCCGCAGAGGACGGCGAGGTGCCGATCGCCGCCGTGATCTACGACGGTGAGACCTGCATCGCGGAAGGCTGGAACCGCCGGGAGACGGATCACGATGCCTCCGCCCACGCGGAGATCGTCGCCATCCGGAACGCCGGTACGCAACTCGGACACTGGCGTCTCCACGGCCTGTCCATGGCCGTCACGCTGGAACCCTGCCCGATGTGTGCCGGCGCCCTCGTCAATGCTCGACTCGATCGGCTGATCTACGGGGCCGATGATCCCAAGGCGGGCGCCTGCCGGACGCTCTATGAGATTCCGACCGATACGCGACTCAATCACCGCCTGCAGGTCATCGGTGGCGTGTTGGCGGATGACTGCGTCGCGCTGCTTCGGGATTTCTTCCAGGCCCGGCGCTAGGTGGGCGTCAACCAACCCCGCTCCTCGATGGCCTCGGCCCCCATGATCTCGCTCAGGACGCCAGTGGCATAGGCCCCCGGTGGCAGGTCGAAGGCTACCGTGATGTACGGCCCCCGTTCGTCCGTTCCCGAGGCCATGTCGATGTGACGAACAGGAACGCGCAGCGGTCGCCGGCTCCCACGACGAGCACCGCCGTTGGACACCAGCAGATCGAAATCGACGCCCGCCTCGCACGCCGCGGCCCGCTCCAACGCGGTGACCTCATCCCCGGCCGACGGCATTCGCCGACCTGGCAATGGACCGCTCGGCGAAACATCAATCGTCTCGATGCGCTTCAACAGTTCCGGATCCTCGTGGCCACCATCATCGAGACGAAACCACCGGCCAGTGCCGTGATCCCACGGGATGTCGCCCGGGAGCAGGCTCGTCATCGTCCCGTCCCGAAGACGCTGGGACAGCACATGGTTGAAGATGGTTCCCTGGACGGCATCGACCCAGAGTTGCCAGGTCAACCTCGGCACCACGCTGCAGGCCCGACGCGGCGAGGCGCCCTCGTCCAGTGCCTGGAGCGCTGCCCGCTCCGCCCACCACTCGCGACCGCTGCGGTGGATGGCCTGCTTGTATCGACCGGCGTCATAGTCCACTCGGGACCTCTCCTCCGACGGCGGGAAGACACTGCCGGAACTCCCAAGCCATTCGTCCAGGAGGGCCTTCCACTCTCCCGCCAACCAGGCGGCACCGAGCTTGTGGTTGTTCAACCGGGTCCCGAATCGCTGGCTCATGTAGGCGTTGGGCAGACCCTCGCGTTCCAACTGCTGGAGGATCCGCCAGGCCCGAGGCACCTCCAGCGGATCAACGTCACGGATCCGGATGGAAAAGCGATTGCCCTTCAACTGTCCCCGGCGGAGCTTGTGATCATGGCGTTCCACGCCCAGCAGGACCAGGCCCTCGCCCTCGATGTCCGGGATCGAATCCCCCTCGACCTGGATGGAGACCGTCTGCGTGGTCACGGCCCGACGGTCCTTCATGCCCGCGAAACCGATGGCGGTCTCCGACACATTGAAGGCCTCGGACAACCGGCGGATCATGGCCCGGTGCGAGACACCGGTCTTCCGGATGAGCAGGTACAGGTGTTCCCCGCTCCCCGAGGGTTCAAACAGCGAGATCTCCTCGACCTGGAACTCGTCGTTATGCGCTCGAAAACGACCGCCGAGTCCCGGCTCCGTAGTCGCCCGGGTCCCCGACCGGGGATCCGGGATCTGGGCCAGATCGAATCCCGTTCCGGTATTGGTCACGTCCAGTCGAGTCCTTCCTCGTCCTCGTCCTCGTCCTCGCCCTCGGCCTCACCCTCATCTTCGAGGAAGCCCGGGGGGATGGCATTGTCCTTTTCGACCTGCTCGAGGACGTGTTCGCTCACGAGGATGGGAACGCTGCTGGCCACACCGAGGGCAATCGCATCCGAGGGGCGGGCATCGACCTGGAGTTCCTGGTCACCCTGGCGAATGCACAGCATCGCGTAGAACGTCCCCTCGCTGAGCTCGTGGATCACGATCCGCTCGAGGGTCCCGCCAAGGGTCTGGAGGACCGAGTCAAGCAACTCGTGGGTCTGCGGCCGGGGGATCGAAACGCCCTTGAGCCGCCGCTCGATGGCGAACGCCTCGTGGATCCCAACCACGATCGGAAATGATCGCTCGCCATCGACCTCCTTGAGCTCGATGATCTGCAGATCCTCCAGCTCACGAATGAAGATGCGAGACAGTTCCATTCGGACGTCCATGAGCGTCTCCAGCCGGCCCATCCGGCCCCGGGCATGGTACTGCCCCGCCGCCCGCCCGTGCCTCCGCGTCCATTGTTGGATGACCCGCAAATCACTACAATTCGCAGGTTCAGGGGCCTCCGCCAATCGCCCCAGGGAATTCGAACACATGACTGATCACACGTACCTGTTCACGTCCGAGTCGGTGTCCATGGGACACCCCGACAAGATGGCCGACCAGATCTCGGATGCCATCCTCGATGCCATGCTGGCGGAGGACCCGGGAGCCCGCGTCGCCTGCGAGACCATGGTGACCACTGGCATGGCCGTGATCGCCGGTGAGGTCACCTGCGACGGATACGTGGATATCGCCTCGACCGTTCGCAAGACGGTCCGCCGGATCGGATACATCGATGCCGCGATGGGCTTCGACGCCGACTCCTGTGCCGTACTGGTCTCCCTGGACAAGCAGTCCCCGGATATCTCCCAGGGCGTCTCCGAGGGCGAAGGCCTGCACACGGAACAGGGCGCTGGTGACCAGGGCCTGATGTTCGGCTTCGCCTGCCGCGAAACCGAGAACCTCATGCCGCTGCCCATCGAACTCTCGCACCTGCTCGTCGCCAAGCATGCCGAGATCCGCGAGGCGGGAACGATCCCCCACCTGCGTCCCGATGCGAAGTCCCAGGTCACCGTCCGCTACAACGGGCTCACGCCGGAGGCGGTCGACACGGTCGTCCTCTCCACCCAGCACGGCCCCGAGTGGAATGACCAGCAGGACCAACTGCGTGACGATGTCATCGAGATGATCATCAAGCCCGTCCTGGGCGAATGGTGGAATGACGACATCACCGTGCATGTCAATCCCACCGGCAAGTTCGAGGTCGGCGGCCCACTGGGTGACTGCGGCCTCACCGGCCGGAAGATCATTGTCGACACCTATGGTGGCCGCGGCCGACATGGCGGCGGCGCCTTCTCCGGCAAGGATCCCTCCAAGGTCGATCGCAGCGCGGCCTACATGGCTCGCTACATCGCGAAGAACATCGTGGCGGCCGAGTTGGCGGACTCCTGTGAAGTGCAGTTGTCCTACGCCATCGGTGTTCCGGAGCCCACGTCGATCCATGTCGACTGCCAGGGCACGGCCACGGTCAGCGAAGCAGCCATTGCCGCAGCGGTTCGCGAGGTCTTCGCCCTGACACCGAAGGGCATCATCGACACGCTGGACCTCTGTCGACCCATCTACACCCCGACCGCCGCACATGGTCACTTCGGCCGGGCGGCGGACGAGTGTGGTCCGGGCACGTTCTCCTGGGAGCGGACGGATCGCGTGGCCGATCTCAAGGCCGCGGTCGAGCGGTGTGCTGCGAGCGTCTGAGTGGGATCTGAAAGCCGATGGTCATGACGGCCCGGGCCGTGGCATATACCGCGCTGAGCGAACGCGTGGAAGCCTATCCCGAATTGCACCGCCGGGTTCTTGACCGGGCGGACCTGCCGCCGCGCGATGCCCGCCTCGCCGCCGCGATCGATCACCAGGTCGCGCTGCGATGGTTGACCCTGCAGTCGCTGGTGGAGCCCCATCTCAAGCAGAACTGGATCGGGCTCAAGCCCGTCGTGCGAGCCGCCCTGCTGGGTGGTGCGGCCCAACTCATCCTGATGGACCGCGTCCCGCATCATGCGGTCCTCAACGAGACGGTGGAGTGGATCAAGTCGAGTTCGCAGCCTCGCGCCGCAGGCCTGGTGAATGCCGTCCTGCGCCGGATCTGTGAACTACGACAGGAGAAGGTCGAGTCACCCGATCCCGATCGACGGGACATCGTTCTGCGTTCCGACGGCAGCGGCATCCAGTTGTCCCGCGAGATCCTCGCGTCGGATCCGGACACGCGACTGCAGCAACAGACCAGTTGCCCCGCGGCCCTGTTCGATCACTGGAAGAAGTGTTTCGGCGCAGCCGAGGCCAGGCGATTGGCCCTGCACGGCATTGCCGAAGCACCGCTGATCCTTTCCGGGGGTGAGCACGAGGCCCTCGCCGACGTGACGGACCCGCATGATCTGCCCGGGTTCCGCGTGCTCAAGCCCGGCCAGTCGCTGGCCGAAGTGCTCGAGGCCAATCCCGGTGTGGTCGTCCAGGACCCCGCCTCGGCCGAACCGATTCGGGCCACGCTGGGGCTCGAACCCACCTGCATTCTCGATCTCTGCGCGGGTCGTGGCACCAAGACCCGACTGCTGTCTCGCCAACATCCCGGCAGCCGGATCATCACAACCGACTTCGACCGGGCACTCCATGATGACCTTCGCACATCGACCGCCAACTGCGGGAACGTGGAGTTCCGTCCGTTCGGACAGTTCGATGACCTGCGTGAGCAGGTTGACCTGCTGGTGCTGGACGTACCCTGCAGCAATACGGGTGTCCTCGCGAGGCGGCCCGAGGCCCGGTACCGCTTCACCGATGAAGCCCTGGCCAGCCTCGTGTCCCGACAACGGCAGATCCTCGCGGATGCCCTGCCGCTTCTCCGCACCGACGGGCGGATTCTCTACTCGACGTGCAGTCTCGATCCGGCTGAGAACACCGAACAGGCCCAGTGGCTCATGCACTGGCACCGGTTCAATATCGAGACCGAGCACCTGATGAGCCCGGCAGGACTCCCCGGGGACGCTCCCTCCACCTATCACGACGGCAGCTATCACGTCCTCCTGGGGCGCTAGCCCGTCACGCCCACGAGCGGGGCGCGGTTGCTACACTCCCCCGCTTTCCCGCGGATACAGGCCATGGATCTTCTCAAGCTCATCTCACCGGACGTCTGCCGAGTCCCCATCGAGGTCGATGATCGCCGAGGCGTGATTCGCGAACTGGTGGCGCACCTGGCCGGTCTCGGCCTGGTGGACGATGTAGACGGCATCACCGACGTCGTCTGGGAACGCGAGATGCAGCGCACCACCGGCATCGGCGAGGGCCTGGCCGTGCCCCACGGACGCTGTCCCACGCTGAAGGAACTGGCGATCGCGCTGGGCGTACCGAGCAAGCCCGTCGACTTCCAGTCCTTCGACCGCAAGCCCGTTCAGTTCGTGGTCCTGGTCCTGTCGCCACCGGATGCCATCAGTGATCACATCCAGGTACTGGGCGGCATCAGTCGACTGATGGCGGACGCCGGTTTCCGGCGAAGCGCCTTTGCAGCGGGCAGTCCGGAGGAACTCAGTGAGTTGTTCCGATCCGCGCTCGCCAATGCGTGACCCGGGATCCCCTCCAGGTCATCGGGGCAGCCGAGACTGCAATTCGTTCGCGAGCGCACTGCGACCGGTCTGTCGGTAGTACCGGATGGCTTCCAGGAGGACGGGTGGACTGTTCGGGGCAACCTTCACGGCTTCTGCCATGGCGGCATCACCCTCGGTCACCTGGTTGTTGATGGCCAGCGCCTGCCCGAGCGTGGCCCAGGCCAGGCCATCACGCGGCGCCAATTCGACATAGCGCCTCATCATGGCGATCCCGGCATCGACCTGTCCGGACTGAAGCAGCATGATGGACTCACGCTGGAGCAATGGCAGTGCATCAGGCGTCTCCGCCAATCCGGCCTGGAGCAATGACCGTCCCCGTTCCATGTCACCACGGGACAAGGCCAGGTCGGAGGCGGTGACGCGGAACTGGATCCACCCGGGGTGCGCCTCGAGAACCTCATCAACGAACTGTTTGACGGCCGGAGGCGATTCCGTTGCGGCCAGGACCAGCAGGTACACCCGATCAACCGACTGGCTCGCGTCGACGGCGCCGCGCACATCCTGGAGGATCCGCAGCGCCTCGGGACGCTCGCCCTTGATCACGTGCAACCGGGCCGAGGCCAGTTGAACATTCGGATCATCCGCGAACCCGATCCCACCCACGCTGATCCGGGAGGCCAGGCGATACGAGTCCAGGGCCGCCTCGATGGTCTCCCGCGATGATTCATCAAGCGGCGGCCGCGAGGGGTCCAGTGCCATCTGGACCGGCATGTCAACCTGCTGGGTCAGCCGATCTCCGTTCCACGTCGCCCCGCGGATCACCAGGGCCTGAACGGACAGGGCCAGCAGGATGACGGTCACGAGGCCGAAGACGTATCCAGGGAGACGGAGGCGGCCGTGAAACTTCATGCGCCAGTGATGCAGGCTGACATTCGGCTGACGAACCAGCCGCCAGCCCGTCCAGAAGACCCAGGTCAGCACCGTCGCCAGTCCGATGGCCATCAGCATCGGGATCGAGGCATACAGGCCACGCCACGACCAGAACAGGATGAGACAGAGGACCGCCAGGACGATCTCCTCGGCCATCGAGAGGTCCCACTTGCGTGGGCGTGGCTCCGCCCGCTGTACGGAGGTCCGCTTGAGCGCCGACTTGCCGAATCCGATGTACAGCGCGTCCGATGGACAGTTCGTCACGCAGTCCATGGTCTTCATGCAGCCCGGATCAGTCACCATGCCCCAGGTGCGGACTTCCTCGTGAACGCGAACGTTGGAGGTGCACACGGCCGTGCAATGGCCACAGCCCTGGCAGGCATCGGTGACGCGGACACGCATTGGAGCCGCCTTGTCGATGGGTGCGAAGAACCCGCCGTACGGGCAGCCGTAGGTGCAGAAGCCCTTGGCCCCCAGCACGTAGACCGTTGCAAAGCCACAGATGCCCAGGAAGATGATCGCCACGGTGACACCGGGGAAGGTGGCCCAGAAGTCGGAAGTCGTCAGGTGCAGCGACATGCTCCACCCTTCCAGGTCCGGACGGGTAAACGGGGCGATCACGAACCGATAGAAAACCGGCCAGATGAACATGTAGATGGCCAGGATCAACGGCGCCCACAGGAGCAGCCGGGACCGGAATGGCTTGGGCTTGATCTTGAAGCGCTGCATGAGCCACAGGCAGAAGTCCTGCAGCATGACGACGTGACAGCCCCAGCCGCAGAACCAGCGACCCAGGATGAGCGTCGACAGCAGGGCCAGGACGAAGAAGATCAACCCCGCGTTGATCACGCCGTTCTTGGCGAACTCCATGCTCTCGGAGGGCTCGATCGGCGTCACGGTCCGGCCACCGAACCAGCCGTACTCGCGACTCAGCAGCCAGATCACCACGTGCACGATGATGGCCAGTTGCACCAGCCCCAGGACAATCGCCCGACGTCGACCCATGCGGGTGTTCTTGACGACCCGCTGGGCACCGTCGACGACGGGGAGGGATACCGACCCGCTCGTGCAGGGCGGTGATGGCTCCGGTCGACCCGTTGACTCCGCCATGCTGATGCCTCTCCGGTCCCGTTGCGTCGTGACCCGACCCCGATGCTACGCGGCGCCCCGCCGCGAATCAACACGGCAAGGCGCCACAGGGGAGAGTCTCGGTTCCGAACCTGGCAGACGGGTGGTCAGTTGGCCATCACCATGGAATCCGTTCCATCGGGATCCGCCGCCGGCAAGTACCGGCTCGTCAGCGTGTCGCGGAGCTTTTCGAGCGCCCGGTTCTGGATCTGGCGAACGCGTTCCTTGGTCAATCCGATCAGCGAACCGACCTGGGCCAGCGTCAGTCGCCGTCCATGGGCACCGGCATCGATTCCGAAGCGATGATGCAGCACTTCCTGCTCGATATCCGTGAGGTCCGCTCCGTTGGTGACCATGACATGTACGGCCTCCGCCGCGCGTTCCATTTCGTCCTCGCGACGACGCTCAGCCGCCTCGTTGGACTTCTCGAGCGCGGGATCGAATTCCGTCGGGAATCGCTGGCGGTACCGACTCTGCTTCATCCCGATCCGGGAGAAGGCCTTGAGAATGGCCCGGCAGGCGTAGGTCGAGAACTTGAAGCCACGCTCGATGTCGAACTTGTCGATGCTTCGCAGCAGGGCCATGTTGCCCTCGCTGACCAGGTCACCGAAATCAACGTCCGATCCGCGCATCCGCTTGGCCATGGCCAGCACGAGCGCAAGGTTGCTCTCGGCAATCTGGGTCCGGAGGGCCCGGGCTCGATCCTGCCACTGCATGGCCTCGCGGACCTGGGTATCACGAGGCCGGGCATCGCCGATCTCCTCGCGAAGCTGATCCAGTCGGAACCGAGCAAAGTTGTACTGGAGGAAAAGCACCCGCTCCTCGGCCGCTGTCAGGACCTGGCTGGTGGTCGTCCGGGCAGGCTGATCGGCCGCCTGGTGAACCAGCGGGTGGTACCAGGCCGTATCGGGCATCTTCACCTCGGGGGCATCGTCGAAGATGGCCCGGCAGGCATCGGGTTCCTGGAAGGCGGCCGCGTCCATGTACTGGACCGGCTCGGACAGCATCGTCATCACGTGGCGACGATCGGCGGCGGTGATTCGCCGTCGGCGGGGTTTCCGCTTGGCTGAGGAGGGCCGACGCGGGCGGGTTGGAGTTGTTGGCTTGGGGGATCGAGGGGTCTGTTGCTTGGCCATGACGCGAGGAGGCTCCCGGTGGGCGGGGTACGACATCGCCCCCCACACTCAGGGGACGCTTCGGCGGACCAGGGGCCGCGGCGTGAATGACATCACGAGTCGGTCACGACACCCTCCCCAACCGAGGTTGGGGTTGCCCGCCACCAATAGAACGCCCGTCACGGTGGATTGTTCGAACGAAGCCCTTTTTCCTTCCCCCAAACCCTGATTGGAGCCGTAGATAGCCCCCCAGGGGCCTGTGACAGACCTCACAAGCCCCCCATCAGCGCGGAAAAAGTCGGCTCACTCCGGCTCGTCGCCGGAGAGGTCATAGACCCAGCCTTCCGACGCACGGTCCCATTCCAAGATTTCCTCGGACTTGAAGAACAGGCCCAGCTCCCGCTCGGCTGCCTCGGGACTGTCGCTGCCATGGATCAGGTTGAAGCTGTTGGACACCCCGAAGTCGCCCCGAATCGTCCCCGCGTCGGCGGAGGATCCGAAGGTCGCACCCATCATCTTCCGGCAGATGGCAATCGCTCCGACGCCCCGAAGGGCCAGGACGAGGACCGGCGAGGACGTCATGAAGTTGACCAGGCCGTCGTAGAACGGCTTGCCGTGGTGCGACTCGTAATGGGTGGCCGCCAGCTCGGGAGAGATCTTCATCATCCGGGCCCCGACGACCTGGATTCCCTTGTCCTCGAATCGAGAGATGATGCGACCCATCAGACCCCGCTGAACGGCGTCTGGCTTGAGAATGATGAGGGTGGTCTCCATGTGGGGCTCCAGTTGGCTCGGCCAGGTTCGGGAAGGCCGGGCACCGCCCGGCAAGGGGGGCGGATTCTAGCGAAATCACGCCCCGGCGGCCCCCTTGTCCACGGGGAAACCACGTAACCCCGCCCCATGGGGCCAGCTTGGTACAGTGAGCCGGCAGCGGATCGGACAGGGAAGTCCGAGGAGGCACCAATGAGCATCGCCACGGCTCCTACGGGGGGCCCAGGGACGGGCCGTAAGAACATGGCAAAGGCCGCAGCGAAAAAGAAGACGAAATCCAGGTCCCGTGCCAGCGCCGAAGAAATGGCGGCTCGGCAGCGGGAAATCTCCGTCAGCGAGTTCTTCGCCAAGAACCGCCACCTGCTGGGCTTCGATAATCCCCGCAAGGCCCTGCTGACGACGATCAAGGAAGCCGTGGACAACGCGTTGGACGCCTGCGAGGAAGGCGGCGTGCTCCCCGAGATCGAGGTCAAGCTCCTGCAACTGGAGGAGACCCGGTTCAAGGTCACCGTCCGAGACAACGGCCCGGGCATCGTCCGCAAGCAGATCGACAACATCTTCGGCAAGCTGCTCTACGGGTCCAAGTTCCACCGCATGAAGATGTCCCGTGGCCAGCAGGGCATCGGGATCTCCGCGGCCGGCATGTATGGCCTCATGACCACCGGCAAGCCGGTCAAGATCATCTCCAAGACCAAGCGGAAGCCCGCCCACGAGGTCACGCTCAAGATCGACACGTCCAAGAACCGGCCCGAGGTCGTGACCGACCGGGAGAGTCCAGACGCGGACAAGTACTTCCCCGAGGGCCACGGCACGATGGTCACCATCGAGATGGAAGGCCGGTACCAGAAGGGCAAGCAGTCGGTCGACGAATACCTCGAGCAGACCGCGATCGCCAATCCCCACGCGTGGTTCGTCTACATCAACCCGGCCAACGAAACGATCGAGTTTCCCCGGGGCATGGATGAACTGCCCGAAGAGGCCAAGGAGATCAAGCCCCATCCCAAGGGAATCGAGTTGGGGACGCTGATCCAGATGATCGAGCGGACGGAGTCCACCAAGCTCGGGGGATTCCTCCAGAACGACTTCTGCCGCGTCGGTCAGCAGAAGGCCAGCGAACTGTGCAAGACCGCTGCAAAGACGGCGCCAAACTCCAACCTCAAGGGTCCGCAGACCTACGTCAGCAAGATGGGACATTCCGAAGCGGAGGCCCTGTACAAGGCGATCCAGGACACGCGGATCACGGCGCCCCCCACCGACTGCCTGGTGCCGATCGGCTCGCGGGCCATGCTGGCCGGACTGCTCAAGGAAGTGAAAGCCGAGTTCTTCTCCGCGGCAACCCGTCCACCGGCGGTCTACCGCGGGAACCCCTTCCAGATCGAGGTCGCCATCGCCTATGGCGGGCAACTGTCCTCTGATGAATCCGCCCGGGTCCTGCGTTTCGCCAACCGGGTGCCGCTGCTGTATCAGCAGTCCGCCTGCTCGTCCTTCAAGGCCGTGATGGAAACGTCCTGGAAGAACTATGGACTGGCGCAGCCTCGCAATGCCCTGCCGACTGGACCACTGGTCGTGCTGATTCACATGGCCAGCGTGTGGGTGCCCTTTACCAGCGAATCCAAGGAAGCCATCGCCGACTACGACGAGATCCGGAAGGAAATGAGGCTGGCGCTGCAGGAATGCGGCCGCAAGCTCGGCATCTATCTCCGCCGCCGATCCCGGATGAAGAAGGAAGCCGAACGTCGCAGCATCTTCGAGCGGTACATCGGTGAGATTGCCACGGCATGCGAGGCCGTCACCGGCTCGGACGCCAAGAAGATCTACGACGCGCTGCAGAAACAGGCGGCCAAGAAGACCGCTGAAGCAGACAACAAGCTCGACGAGGACGGCCAAGTCGTCCGCAAGACCAGCCGCCTGGATGATGACGAGCAGGTCATCATTGTCGAAGACGCCATTCCCGCGATCGACGACGACGAGGCCACCGATGACCTGTTCGGTGACGCTCGGTCCCGGCTCCGCCGCGACCCAGGCAAGAAGTCCAGCCGGAAGAAGACCGCGAAGAAAGCCTCGAAGAAGAAGACCAGGAAGACCAGTCGCAAGACCCGTTGAGTCCCGATCGGAGTTGCCAGATGGCCACCAAGAAGACGGCCCGCAAGACCGCGGCAAAGAAGGCCACGAAGAAGACGACCAGGAAGTCCCCTTCCCGCAAGAAGACGACCGGTCGAACCGTGTCCGCCAAGCGGGACAAGGAAACCACTGGGAAGATCGAGAAGCTCTGCACGACCGTCGTCAAGTCGAGCCTGGCCCAGAAGGACCCCTTCCTCGATATCCCCATCCGCTCGGTGTCGAACATGAAGTTCAACCACCGCGAGCGGATCCTGGAGATGGGCGACAACACCCAGCGACGGACGCTGTTCAATGTCGGCCAGGCCCGCAAGTTCATGCAGAGCATCCTGCTGTCCAAGGGCTGCCGCGAGCTCATCCAGGCCGACAAGACGCTCAGCCTTCGTGGCATGTACTACATGTCGCTGCACACCATCGAGGGCACGAACGAGAAGACGTTCAACGACCAGTCCGAGTCCGACGGCATCCTGGAGGACCTCGAGGTCACTCTCGACGGTCTTCGCGAGGAACTGCATGTCTTCGCCAAGAAGCGTGGCACGATGGTGGGCAACATCACCATCCGGGACAACGGCGACGAGATCGACTGCCGACGCATGGGGACCGGCGGCTATGCCATCCCCAGTATCTGCGAACCCAGCGTGATCCAGTTCGAGAAGTGCGAGGCTGACTTCGTCCTCCACGTCGAGAAGGACACGGTGTGGAGCCGGTTCAACGAGGACCGCTTCTGGGAACAGCACAACTGCATCCTGACCGAGGGATCCGGGCAACCGCCCCGGGGCGTCCGCCGGTTGCTGGCCCGGTTGAACCAGGAACTCGGCCTGCCCGTGTATTGCCTGCTCGATTGCGACCCCTGGGGGCACTACATCTACAGCGTGATCAAGCAGGGCTCGATCAACCTGGCCTTCGAGAGCAAACGCATGGCCGTCCCCGAGGCGAAGTTCATCGGGATTCGTGCCGGCGACTACGACGACTGCGAACTGTCGCCGGATGTCCGCATCGCCCTCAATGAGCGGGACATCGCCCGGGCCAAGCAGATCGCCGACTATCCCTGGTTCCTGGATCGCAAGCCGTGGCAGATCGAGATCCGGAAGATGCTCGCCAACGGTTTCAAGATGGAGGTGGAGTCCCTGATCACCAAGGACATCTCCTACGTCTCGGAGGTCTATGTCCCCGAGCGTCTCCAGGCCGCCGACTTCCTGGATTGAGGCACGCGGGATTATTGGTCCATCGCCCTGCGGGGCCCCTGCAGGCCATTTCAGCGACGGGTGAATTGAGAATACCGGCGGCCGCTCACGAGCCCGGCAATGTTAGAATGAAGCGTTGGATCTCCCGGATGAGATCCTCGCCACGTCGCCCCACGAGCATGCCGACCCGGTGTCCACGATGACCGTGACCAAGGCCAATTCGAATCATGATGAGGATGCTGCCGTGCTTCAGCCGTGCCGTGTCCTGGTGGCCGATGACGAACATCTCGTGGCCACTGGCATGACCTCGAACCTCGAGGAACTCGGGTACGAGGTGGTCGGCCCCGCCAGTGACGGCAACGCAGCCGTGCAACTGTGCCGGGACACCAAGCCCGACCTGGCCCTGCTGGACATCCGGATGCCCCGGGCCGATGGCCTGGAAGCCGCCAGCGCCATCTTCGGTGAACTGGGGATACCAGTCGTCATCCTGTCTGCCTATGCCGACCCCGAGTACGTCCAGGCCGGCAACCGGATCGGGATCTTCGGCTACCTGCTCAAGCCGGTTACCAAGAACCAACTCCGGGTTGGCATCGAGGTCGCCTGGGCGAGGTACCGGGACTGGCTGGCGCAGAATGAAGAAGCACAGCAGTTGAAGGTCCGGCTCGAGCAACGCAAGACGATCGAGCAGGCCAAGTGGATCATCGTCAAGCGGAAGAACGTCCCGGAGCCCGAGGCGATGCAGATGCTGCAACGACAGGCCCGGAACAACCGCAAGTCACTGATCGAGGTCGCCCAGGCCGTGGTCGACAGCGACACCCTGCTCGGCGAATAGCACCATCATTCAGGCGTTGACCATCGGCAGCCGGATCGTGAAGGCGGTCCCCCGCCCGGGTTCCGATTCGACGGACAGTCGTCCACCATGTTCCTCGACGATTCGGCGTGCCGTGGGCAGGCCCAGGCCGGTCCCACCCTTCCGACCAGAAACGTAGGGATGGAAGATCTCCTCCCGGGCATCCGCCGGGATGCCTGGCCCGGTATCCACCACCTGGATCTCGACCTGGTCATCGTTGACCTGCACCCGCATGATCAACTCCGACGGGCGACCTTCGTCATCCGATGCTGACATGGCCTGGACCGCGTTCAGCATGAGATTGAGCAGCGCCTGCTTGAGCATGCCCTCGTCGACATTGGCCCAGGCCGGCGAATCACAGAGGTCCGAACGCAACAGGACACCGGCCTGGTCGCACTGCGGGTGATAGAAGTCACCCAGGTCCTCGACGATGCCGCGGACATCCTGCCGGTGGATGTCGAGCTTGATACGGCCGGCGAATTCCAGGAAGTCCGTGAGAATGCCGCGCAGGCGATCGACCTCGCGATGCAGGGTCTCCACCCGACGCACCAGTCGATCCCGTTCGTCCGCATCGATGTCCAGTTGCGCCAGGTCTTCCTGGAGCAACTCGGCATTGAGACCCACCGTCGACAGGGGATTCTTGATCTCGTGCGCCAGTCCACCGGTCATGGCGCCCAGTTCGGCCAGTCGCTGGCTGTGGCGGGCCTCACCCTCGGCCTCGCGTGCCCGGGTGGTGGCACGGCGAAGCAACCACAGCAGAACGGGCACGGTCGCAACCATGCCCGCTCCGATTCCGATGATGAACCAGGTCGTATCCATACCCGGTCCTCCAGTAACAGCAGCGATCACGAGGCCTCGACGGTCTCCTTGGCCTCCTCGCCGTCACCCTGGGCTTCCTCCACGAGGATGGCCTTGCGTGACAGCTTGATCCGGCCGGTGGGATCGACGTTGATCACCTTGACCTTGACGACATCACCGATCTTGACCTCGTCCTCGACGTTCTTCACGTAGCCGTCCGCCAGCTCGGAGATGTGGCACATGCCATCCGTCCCCGTGGCGATCTCGATGAACGCGCCAAAGTCCTTGATCGAAACAACCTTGCCCTCGTAGACGGAGCCAACGCGGATCTCGGCCGCGATGGCCTCGACCTCGGCCCGGGCCTTCTCGCCCGAAACGCCGTCCGTGGAGGAGATGGTGACGGTGCCGTCGTCGTCGACGTCGATGTTGGCACCAGTGCTTTCCTGGATGCCGCGGATCGTCTTGCCGCCGGGACCGATGAGCTTGCCGATCTTGTCCGGATCGATGGTGAGCTGGATGATCCGCGGAGCATGCTGGGAGATGCTGTCGCGCGGGCCGTTCAGGGCCTTCTCCATCTCGTCGATCAGCCACAGGCGGCCGTCACGGACCTGGGCGAAGATCGTGCGGATCTCATCGAACCACAGGCCGCGGGCCTTGAGGTCCAACTGGATGCCGGTGATCCCGTCGCGGGTTCCGGAGACCTTGAAGTCCATGTCACCGAAGAAGTCCTCTTCACCGATGATGTCGGTCACGTGGACGATCTTGCCTTCGTCGTTGCTGAAGCGACCGATGGAGATGCCGGCACAGGTGTTCTTGATCGGAACACCGGCATCCATCAATGCCATGCAGCCACCGCAGACGGAAGCCATCGACGAGGAACCGTTGGACTCGGTGATGTCACTCACGAGCCGGACGGTGTAGGGGAAGTCCTCGACGTCGGGCAGCACGCCCAGCAGTGAACGCTCGGCCAGGGCACCGTGGCCGATCTCACGACGACCAGGACCCATGATGCGACCCGCTTCACCGACGCAGAACGGCGGGAAGTTGTAGTGCAGGTAGAACTTCTTGGCGTACTCGGGCATCAGGCCATCGACGATCTGCTCGTCGCGACCGGTACCCAGGGTGCAGGTCACGAGGCTCTGGGTCTCTCCACGCTGGAAGAGCGACGAACCATGCGTTCGGGCGAAGTAGCCCGTCTCGATCCGCAGCGGGCGGATCGACGTGTAGTCACGGCCATCAGCCCGGATCTGCTCTTCGACGATGAGCCGACGTGTCGTCTTCTTCTCCAGCTGACGGAAGGCCTCGCGAGCCCACTTCTGGCGATCCTCGGCGGCACGATGCTCGCTGTAGGACGCGTTCTCCGGAATCGCGAAGTGCTCTTCGAGCACCTTCGTCCGCAGGGCGTCGACCGCCTCGCTCCGCTCGGCCTTGCCGGGGATCTTGCGGACCCGCGTCATCTCGTCACCAGCAGCAGCCTTGACCGCATCGACGACGTCGGCCGGCGGCAGTGACAGCTCGCCCACGCGCTTCTCCGGAGCGTCAGCCTTATCACGCAGCTCGTTGATCATCTCGAGGATGGGCTTGATGCCTTCCTCGTACCCGAACTCGATGGCCTTGAGGACCTCTTCATCGGGAACCTCGGCAGCGCCGACCTCGATCATGTTGATGCCGTCAGCATGGCCGGACAACACCAGGTCGAGATCCGAGTACTCCATCTGGGCCTGCGTGGGATTGAGCACGAACTGCTCACCCTGGTCGGTGGTGATCCGACCGATGCGGACCGTGGCCACCGGGCCTTCGAAGGGCGCGTCTGTCAGGTGCAGCGCGGCGGCCGCACCGACGCAGGCAATCACGTCGGTGTCATTCTGGCCGTCATGGCTCATGACCCAGCACTGCAACTGGACCTCATCGATGAACCCATCCGGGAAGAGCGGACGGATCGGACGATCGATCATCCGCATCGTGAGCACTTCCTTCTCATTGGGTGCACCCTCGCGCTTCCGGAAACCACCGGGGAACTTGCCGCCGGCGGACGTCCGCTCGCGGTAGTCACACTGCAGCGGGAAGAAGTCGAGGCCCGGGCGGGGGTTGGCCCGCATGGCGGTACAGAGGACGGTCGAGTCTCCATGGCTGATCAAGACCGCGGCATTGGCCAGCTTGGCGACCACGCCAGTCTCGATGCGCATCGTGCGACCGCCGATCTCCCGTTCGACATGACATTCGTTCATTGTTCAGTTTCTCCTGCCGATCCTGCCGGCAATCAACATCCGCAGCATGGCCGAAGCCCGCGCGAACAGCATGATTGGACCGTTGGCCTGCTATGCAGAGGGCAGAAGACAGGAGGCAGTCTGCTGACTGTCGCTTGTCCACTGCCGACTGGCTGCGCTGGCGGCCCGGCCCTGGACCCCAACTCGTCTCCGCTACTTGCGGAGTCCGAGCTTCTTGATGAGCGCCCGGTAGTCGGCCGGTCGCGTGCGGGAAAGATATCGCAGCAGGCGCGTTCGCTTGCCCACGAGCATGAGCAGTCCGCGACGTGAGGAGTGATCCTTCTTCGCGGTCTTGAGATGCTCGGTGAGTTGCTGAATCCGCGTCGTCATGATCGCGACCTGGACCTCGGGGGAACCCGTGTCACTGTCGCCGCGACGATGCTCGTTCACGATCTCTTTCTTCTGTTCGATGGTGAGGCTCATGAGTTCCTCGTGGGGCCACCGCGGCCCCCTCCAAATCTGGGGTCTTGAATTGAATCACGGAGTGTAGCAGGACCCGGGGGCCGATGCGAGGGCCTGCTTCCAGGCCGAGGGCCGCTGGAGCCATTCGAGATCCGGCCTCGGAGGGCCCCCAGGGGGATTGCCGGAGCACTGGGATCAGGTCAGCTGGCCCAGCCACTCCTCGATTCGGCGGCATCCCTCGGTAATATCGGCCTCTGAACAGGCGAAGGACAACCGGACGTGATTGGGCCCACAGCCCAGGAAGCCCTCTCCAGGCACCACGGCCACCCTGGCCTCATCCAGGAGGGCCGACGCAAAGTCCATGGCCCCGTTGATGACGACGCCACCCCGGGAGGTCCGCCCAAAGGTCCCGGAAACGTCAGGGAAGACATAGAAGGCCCCCGTCGGTCGCGGGCAGGTGACCCCCGGCCACTGGCTGATCCGGCCGTGGATCATCTCCGCACGGGCGGCAAAGGTCTGCCGCATCTTCTCGACCTCCCCCATGGCCTGCTCAAGGGCCACCGGGATCGACGGCATCAGGAAGCTGGTGATCGATGAGGTCATCTGGCTCTGCATCCTGGTCATCGCCTTGATGACTGCCCCGCCGCTGCCGGTGGCACAGGCGTACCCGATCCGCCAGCCCGTCATGGCAAAGGTCTTGCTGAGCCCGTTGATCGTGATGGTCTGCTCGGCCATGCCCGGAACAGCCGCCATCGAAAGGTACGGCTCCTGGGTATAGGTCAGTCGTTCGTAGATCTCGTCCGCGATGACGGCCACGTGAGGATGCTTCGAGAGAACGTCGGCCAGACCGCGGATCTCCTCGGGGGTATAGGTCGTCCCACATGGATTCGACGGGCTGTTCAGGATGATGGCGCGGACATCGCCATCGAGGTGCGCCGCGAGGTCTGCAGGGGTCATCTTGAAGTCACAGGTCGGGCCCGCCGGGATCTCCCGGACCACGCCACCGGCCAGTTCGATCATCGGCTTGTAGCTCACCCAGGCCGGGGTCGGCAGCAACACGACGTCCCCGGGATTCACGATGGCCTGCAGCGCCAGGTAGACCGTGAACTTGGCACCATTGTTGATGATGATGTCGCCAGCCGAGCAGTCGATTCCATTCTCGGTCCGCAACTTGTGAGCGATCGCCTCACGGGCCTCCGGGGTCCCCGGCGTCGGGGCATACCGGGTCTGACCCGCTCGAAGGCTCTCGACAGCCGCGTCGGCGATGACCTCGGGCGTCCCGAAGTCCGGCTCCCCGGCGCCGAATCCGATGATGTCCTCACCGGCGGCCTTCAGTTCCTTGACACGAGCCGTGATGGCCAGGGTCGGCGAGGCGGGAACACCCTGGGCCCGCTTTGAAAGCTCCAGTGGTTTTCTCATCGTGGTCTCCATGACGGGAGCATACCGCCAGTACGCGAGGGGACGTCGGTGACGCTACACTTGTCCACCACATGCACTTCGACGCACACCAACCGGTAATCGATGATCTTGAGGCGCGGATCGTAACGATCCGTGACTCTCTTTGACTACGATGGCAAGATCGAGCAGCGCGATCAGCTGCAGGAACAGATGAACCAGGCGGACTTCTGGAACAGCCAGGAGGCCGCCCAGAAAGTCATCACCGAATTCAAACTCCTCAAGGCCCAGACGGACGGCCTGGCCGGCGTCATCTCCGACTTCGAAGACGCCCAGGTCGGGTACGAACTGGCCCGCGAGGCCCAGGACGAAGAACTGCTTACTGAAATCGATGAGTCGCTCTTCCAGCTCACTCGCCGGATGGAGAAGGTCGAGTTGCAGTCGCTGCTCTCGGGCAAACATGACCACCGGGACTGCTTCGTGGCCATCCAGGCTGGTGACGGCGGCAACGACGCCGACGACTGGGCATCGATGCTGGACCGGATGTACCGCTACTGGTGGGACCAGCAGGGTTGGAAGTACGAACAGATCTCCCAGGTCCATGGCTCCGAGGTCGGGATCTCGGAAGTCTCGTACCACCTCAAGGGACCACTGGCCTTCGGCTACATGTCCTGCGAACGAGGAACGCACCGCCTGGCGAGAGTCAGTCCGTTCAACTCCCAGGGCAAGCGACAGACGTCCTTCTGCACGGTTGACGTGATTCCCGAGTTCGAGGAGTCCGACGTCAACATCGATGAGAACGAACTGGAGATCACGACCTTCGCGCGATCATCCGGACCCGGTGGCCAGAACGTGAACAAGGTCGCCTCCGCCGTCCGCCTGGTCCACAAGCCAACGGGCATCATGGTCGTGTCCTCGACCTTCCGGGACCAGGGACAGAATCGCCGACAGTCGATGCAGATTCTCCAGTCCAAGCTCGAGCAACTGGAAGAAGAACGCCGCCAGGCGGAACTGGATGCTGCCACGGGCGGCAAGGTGGATCGAGGCTGGGGGACGCAGATCCGTTCCTATGTCATCTATGACAACCGGGTGAAGGACCACCGGACCAACCACGAGGTTGGCAACCCACAGACCGTGCTTGACGGTGATCTCGACGGGTTCATCGACGCCGAACTCCAGCGTCGACGAGCGGAACGGGAATAGCACCCCCGGTACCTCCAGGGCCGGTAACACGTCGCCACAAGGCCCTGCATGGCGTATCCACGAACTCGTTCTTGCCCGGGTCCAAGGCTCACCGTAGAGTGAATGCGGTATGAGAAACCCGCGACGAGGCCTGTTGCATCGACTCACCGCCATGATCCTGGTGGTGGCGATGCCACTGTGCTGCTGCATCATGAATGCCGCCGCCGGGGTTTCCTGCTGCACGCCCGCGGAAGTCGTGACGGAAGTCGCGCCGTCATGCTGCAGCGGTTCCGCCTGCCACGCCGAAGTGGACACCGAGGCGACACCGGAGCCCACGCCCTGTGGTGACTCCGACTGCCTCTGCTGCCTGAAGGCCCCGTCGACGACCTTCGACTGGACTCCCCCCGTCGACACCATCGGTACCCCGATGCCGCCGTGCACGCCGATCACCGTGTCCATCACGGATCGCGTGGACACCACACCGAACAGGTGCGGCTGGGCAGATCCGCCACCACGGCCAGACGACCCGGAGAATCTCCGGGGGCACGTGGTCCTGCAGGTCTAGATCTCGATCATCGTTCTTGTTCTGAGTCGCGCACGTGATCACGTGCGCGGGCTTTGTCACGAACCTTGATCGGACACCTGCACATGCACCTGCACAACCAGACCATTCACATCGATCCCGGAAGCGGTACGTGGCCACGCCCCGTCGCCCGGTTCCTCCTGGCAGCGGCCCTGCTGGCAACACCGGGCTGCGCCACGCTTGACGCTGACCGGGAACTGGACATCACGGCCGCCACCGCCCGCCGCGTCACTGGCACTCTCGACCCGGCAGACGCCTGGTCACTCCCAGTCCAGGGTGAAAGCCCCGCATGGGATGGCGTCGCCCCGCTGGGCTATGACGCCGCCGTCTCGGTCGCGCTCCAGGGCGATCCCACCCTGCGATCAGCACTCGCAGTCATCGTGGAAAAGCGAGCCTGGTACGTCCAGGAAGGCCTGCCACCCAATCCCACCATTGCCTTCGGCATTGGTGCGGCCGTCGATGGTCTGTCCGGCGCCCCACTGTTCGTCCAGGGGCTCCAGGCCCTCAGTTGGATCTGGAAGAACCCGTGGCGGGTCGAGGCCGCGGAAGCGGAACTGCGTGCCGCGGTCTACACGGCAGGTGAACAGTGCGTGACGATCATGGCGAAGACTCGAACCGAGTTGGCCGCCGTGCTGGCGGCCCAGGAGACGCTCTCGCTTGATGAGCGCTACGTCGAGATCACGCAGAAGACCGTCGACCTCGTTCGAGAAATGCAGGTGGCTGGCGAGCTGGCGCAGCTGGACCTGGACCGCGCGATTGTCGATCACGAGGAAGCCGTCTCCTCGATGATTGCCAGTCAGCATGCGTTGATCACCGCCAAGCTCACCCTGCTGGGGACCATGGGTCGACCGGATGCCACCATCGACTGGGTGGCCGTCGGTGACCTGCCTCCGACATGGCAGATTCCCAAGGATGAAAATGAACTGCTGGCACTCGCCGCAACCGGCCGACTCGACGTGGCCGCTTCCTGGGAGCAGGTCCGGAAGATCGAGGCTGACCTGGGACTCGCCGAAACCCGTCGCTTCCCGGAGGTCGGTCTCATGGTGCAGTACCGGGACAGCTTCTCGGGGCGGGAAGGCGTCCTTGGTGGTGGCGAGATCACGATTCCAATTCTCGATAATGGCGAGCCCGCGATCGCCATGCAGAACGCCAAGCTGCAACAGGCTCGAATGAACTACCTCGCCGCCAGTGAAGTCGCGCAGCGTGAAGTCCGCGTGAGCTTGAACAAGCTGCTGGAAGCACGCAGCCGGGTCCAGGTGATCCGGAGGGGTCAGCTTGAGGCGGCCATCGCCGCCCAGGAGCGCAGCGACGCCGCGTACGCAGAAGGTGAAGTCGATCTCAACACGCTGCTCATGACCCAGCGACAGCGCATCGAAGTGGAACGCCGACTGGTCCAGCAGGAGTTCGCAACCATGCAGGCCATGTGCCAGTTGCGACAGGCCGTCGGCGGCAGCTTTGACCCCGTTCTCAACGACGTGCCGGAATTCGAGATCGAAAAGCAGGCCCGCGATGACGGCGAGGAGGACCTGTCATGACCGAGTACGTCCCCATGCCCGCTCGAAAGTGGTTGCTGCGAATCGGTCTTCCCATCACCATCCTGTTGGCCGCCGCTGCGCTGCTGGTGGTCGCCAGTTGGTCGGCACTTCAACCGGCAACGGCGGTCCGTGCGGTCCCCGTCGTGATCCGTGAGATCGAGACCGATGAACCCGTCGACCCGACCATCGACGAGACCACCGGTTCCGTCGTGCAGGCGCCCGGCTGGGTCGAAGCGGACCCCTACAGCGTCTATGCCGCCGCGCTCGCCGAGGGTGTGGTCAAGGAAGTTCTCGTCCTGGAAGGCGACCCGGTCAATCGCAACCAGCCGGTCGCCACGCTCGTCGATGACGATGCCCGCCTGGCGCTTGAGCGTGCCGAGGCTTTCGTTCAGCACCTGGAAGCCGACCTGGCCATCAAGAAGGTTCAACTGTCCAAGGTGCCACAGAAGATCGCCGAGGCCACGTCCAACCTGATGGCTCTCCAGGACGAGGTCAAGCGGAAGACGACACTGCTGGAGAGTGGTGCCGTTGCCGCGGGTCCCGTCGAGCGACTGAAACTGAAGGTCGAGGCCAGCGAGGCCCGGATCCGACAGTTGCGCATTGAACAGCAGGAACTGGAAGCGCATGTCATGGATGCCAAGGCGCTCCTGGCGGAGGGCCAGGCACAGCGGGACGAAGCCCAGCTCCGACTTGATCGAATGATCGTCCGGAGTCCCATGGATGGCGTCGTGATCGAACGATTGACGGCGCCCGGAAGCGTGGTGAACTTCGGCAATGGAGATCACGGTTCCCACATCGTTCATCTCTATGACCCACGGAAGCTCCAGGTCCGAGCAGACGTACCGCTGGCCCAGGCGGCCCAGGTCGGCGTGGGACATCCTGCAGAGATCATCGTCGATGTGCTGCCGGGAACCACGTTCACGGGCGAGGTCACACGATTCGTTCACAAGGCCGACCTGCAGAAGAACACGGTGGAGGCCAAGGTCCGCATCAACGACCCCTCCGATCTGCTCAAGCCGGACATGCTGGCCCGGGTCCGGATCCTGCAGCCAAAGGCCACTGACTCCGCGGCCGGTACACGACGCATCTCGCGCGTCTTCGTTCCCCGCGATTCCGTCAATGGGAATGGCGAGGTCATGGTGATTGAATCGTTGAACGATGGCCGGGGAACAACGCAACGTCGCGCCGTCGATATCGGCACGACGGAGATCGATGGGTGGATCGAGATCCGGTCCGGGCTCTCACCCGGCGATCGCATCGTGCTCGACGAGATTGCCGACGGCACGCTCGTCCGCGTGGAGGATGAATGACATGGCCATGATTGAATGCCGTCAACTGACACGGACCTACCGCCGCGGAACGGAGAAGATCACTCCGCTGGAGAATCTCGATCTCGACATCGAAGCCGGCGGATTCGTGGCCCTCATGGGACCATCCGGATCGGGCAAGACCACGCTGCTGAATCTCCTGGCTGGCATCGACCGCCCCACCGCCGGTTCCCTCGTGATCGATGGAACACCCATCCACGATCGATCCCGCGGCGCCCTGGCCACCTGGCGAGCAAGAAACGTGGGCTACATCTTCCAGCTCTACAACCTTGTCCCGGTCCTGACCGCCTACGAGAACATCGAGCTTCCGCTCCTGCTGCACAAGCTCACACGCCGCGAACGACATGAACGCGTCGCTGCCGCCCTGGACGCTGTCGGCATCTCGGATCGACATGCGCACTACCCGCGACAGCTCAGTGGCGGCCAGGAACAACGCGTGGCCATTGCTCGGGCCATCGTGACCGAGCCGACCATCCTGCTGGCCGACGAACCGACCGGTGACCTCGATCGCGAGACGGGAACCGCCATCATGGATCTCCTGGCCCGGCTCAATCGCGAGCAAGGCCGCACGATCATCATGGTGACCCACGATCCCAGGACCACGGACTGGGCCAAGACGACCCTCCACCTGGAAAAGGGCCAACTGGTCGAACAGAACGAGGGAGTGCCCGCATGAGCCGTCGACTCCTGTTGATCCCGGTCGTGATCAAGCAGATCACACGAAGCCCGGTCCGAAGTGGACTCACGATCACCGGCATCGCTGTCGCGATGTACCTCTTCGTCATGGTCGAGGCCATGCGTGACGGTGTCCGGGAGGCCACCGAGGTGCAGGCGGGCGACGCCACCCTCGTGGTCTACCGGGAAAATCGGTTCTGCCCGTTTTCCAGTCGGCTTCCACAGTTCTATGGCGAGCGTATCGATCGCATTGATGGTGTTCGTGACGTCGTCCCCATGCAGATTCTCGTCTCCAACTGTCGCGCTTCGCTGGATGTCGTCACCTTCCGAGGCGTTCCACGGGATGACCTGGAAGCCGCCCTGGATCGGGACAGCCTGATCGTGAAGGGCACCAGTGACGCCTGGCGATCTCGAGGCGATGGCGCCCTCGTCGGCGAATCACTTGCTGCCCGGCGAGGTATTGATGTCGGCGATCGCTTCAGTGCCGCCGGTATCACCGTGTTCGTCGCCGGAATTCTCCAGAGTGATCATCCCCAGGATCGGAATGCCGCCTGGGTTCACCTGCCGTTCCTCCAGGAAGCGGCTCGCCGAGGTGGCACGGGTTCGATCGTGACACAGTTCAACGTGACCGTGAACGATCCGAAGGAACTGGAAGATGTCGCCCGCCGGATTGACACCGCCTTCGCGCATGACGAACATCCCACCGCCACGCGACCGGAGAAGGCATTCGTCGGCCAGGCCGCCAAGGACATCGTTCAACTCGTTGACTTTGCCGGCATCCTGGCGTGGGGCGCCCTCGCGGCCGTCTTCACCCTGGTGGCCAACGCCATCGTGCTCGCCATGCGGGACCGGGTGCGTGATCACGCCGTGCTGCAGACCCTCGGATACACCGGCGGCCTCATCGGCTGGATGGTGCTGATCGAAGGCACCCTGCTGGGCCTGGTCGGCGGAATCGTCGGCGCCCTGGCGGCGTGGCTGACGGTCACGCTGGGGAACTTCAGCCTGACGATGGAGGGCCTGAATATCGAGGTTGCTACCGGTTGGATTGCTCCCGTCCTGGGAATCGTGGCCGCCATCCTCCTGGGCCTGCTTGCCGGCATCGTTCCCGCGGCCCGACTGGCGAGACGGGACATCGCCGCTTCCTTCCGAGCGGTGTGAGAACATGACCATGAAACTGCTCCCCTTTGAATATGCCGCACGCAACCTCGGTCGCTCCCCGCTGCGTCTCGCGCTGAGCGTGGGTGGCAGCATGCTGGTCGTCCTGCTGGTACTCGCCGCGGCTGGATTCGTGCAGGGGATGCGTTCGTCCCTGCACATCAGTGGCGACGAGCAGAACGTGATTCTCCTGGGCACGGGAAGCGAGGAGAGCATCGAACGCAGTGAGATTCCCATGCGTGCCTCGGGCATCGTGGCCGCCAGCGTGGCCGGACTGCGGTCCCGGGCCGGCATCGATGCGGTCAGTCCGGAGATTCACCTCGCCATGCCGCTGGCCCCCTCGGATGCCCCGGCCAACGAGCCAGGCCAACTGGTGGTCATTCGAGGTGTTCTCCCCGAAGCCTTCCTCGTTCACGAGGATGCCAGCATCAGCCATGGTCGACTTCCGGAACGCGGACGAAATGAACTGGTTGCGGGCCGACTCGCGGCCATCGGACTGGGCTTCCAGCCGCCTGAGTCGATTGTCGGCCAGTCGTTTCGCCTTGATGATGAGACCTACGAGGTGGTCGGCATCCTGGCCGCCGCGGGCGGTGTCATTGAAGCGGAGTTCTGGACACCGCTCACTGATCTCCAGGTCACCGCGCAACGGGATTCCCTGTCCTGCGTCGTCGTCAGCCGTGATACCGCCGCCTTGTCCGACCTGTCAGCCTTCGCCGCACAACGGCTCGACCTGGAACTGGTGAGCATGTCCGAGATCGAGTACTACGAGGACCTGGCCCGATTCTTCCGGCCGGTTGAAGCCATGGTGATCATCACCGCTGTGCTGATCGCGCTTGGTGGGGTTCTTGGCGGACTCAACACGATGTACGCCGCCTTCGCCAGTCGCGTCCGGGAGATCGGCTCCCTGCAGACACTCGGGTATTCCCGGGCCGCCATCGTCATCTCACTCGTGCAGGAGTCCGTGCTGGCATCCGCCATCGGTGCCATCCTGGGCTGCGTGATCGGCGCGGTGCTGCTCGACGGCTTTGTCGTCCGATTCTCAATGGGAGCCTTCGGCGTGACCATCACGTCCGCCGTCCTGGCCCTGGGCCTGCTTGCCGGATTGCTCCTGGGCATTTTCGGAGCCGCGGTGCCGGCCTGGCGATGTCTCAGAAAACCCATCCCCGAGGCGCTTCGAGCCGCGGAATGACACGACTACCATGACTGCTTCTTGGATAAATGGAGAATGAACCATGCGTTTGATCATCACTGCCACCTGCCTGTGTGCCACCCTGCTGATCGCCGGATGTGGTGACAGCGGCAAGAAGGAAACCCCTGAGCCGGCCAAGGAAACCAGCGTAAGCGCCATCCCGGCCAGTCACTTCACGACAAGTCGGCCAACGGATGTGAAGAACCTGGCCGACGTGAAGAAGACTGCCCAGAAGGGTGATGATGTCGTCTTCCTGGCACGGGTCGGTGGAAAGGCCAATCCCTTCGTCGACTCGCATGCCATCTTCCTGGCAGCCGATCCCGGACTGGTCTCCTGTGAACTCATGGGCGAGGACGATCACTGCACGGTTCCCCAGGACTACTGCTGCGAGGACCCGGAGGCGCTTCGCGCCGGCATGGCGACGGTACAGTTCGTCGATTCTTCCGGACGCCCGCTGGGCAGCTCTGCAAAAGGCGCCGGTGGCCTGGAGTCGTTGAAGTTCATCGTGGTCGAAGGCACCGTTCGCGAGCGCAATGACGATGGCATGTTCCTGGTCGATGCACGGCAGGTCTGGGTCGGTGGCAAGCCCACGCGGGACAATCCCACCGCCGGCAGCATGACCCCGTAGGCTGGAACCTAGCGGCCAACCACCCATGGCAGTCGGTCCAGGTCGACGTTGCCACCACTGAGGATCACGCCGATCCGGCTGCCCGGCGGCAGCGGAAACTGCTTGCTCATCACCGCGGCCAGCGGCGTGGCGCCGCTGGGCTCCACGACGGTCTTGGCGCGTTCCCAGAGCAACCGCATCGCCAGCATGACCTCGTCGTCATCAACCGTCACGATCGTCTCGAGATGATCGCGGAGGATCGGCCACGTCAGTTCACCCAGGCTGGTGAGCAGCCCGTCACAGATCGTGTTCGGTGACTCCTGCGGAATCAACTGGCCCGCGGCCAGCGAACGGGCCGCATCATCTGCGCCGGCTGGTTCCGCTGCGATCAACCTCGTGGAAGGACTCAATCCCCGCATCGTGATGCAACTGCCGGACATGAGTCCACCACCACCGACGGGGGCAACCAACGCATCAAGTTCACCGACTTCATCGAGCAGTTCCAGGGCCGCGGTGCCCTGTCCCGCGATGATCCGTGGGTCATCGTAGGGATGAATCATCGTGGATCCAGTGTCGGCCATGACCTCGGCTGCCGTGGTTTCCCGCGCCTGGAGATTCGGTTCACATGGCACGACCGTGGCCCCGTAGCCCTCCACCGCACGCCGCTTCACCGCCGGTGCACTGGTTGGCATCACGATCCATGCCGGGATCTCCATCGCTCGCGCCGCCCGAGCCAGCGCCTGGGCATGATTGCCACTGCTGTGCGTGCAGACGCCCTGCCTGGCCAGCCCGTCTCCCAATGATCGAACAGCATTGCTGGCGCCGCGGAACTTGAAGGCGCCGACTCGCTGCAGGTTTTCACACTTGATGAACAGGCGATGACCGCTGCGTTGATCCAGCGTGTCACAGGTGATCACCGGGGTTCGATGGACCAGACCGTCGATCCGCGCAGCAGCCTGCTGGACCTCATCAAGTGTGGCGGCGTACCGGGTCATCGCTCGAGAATGCGGCGATAGGCCAGGAGCAGTCCTGCATCCATGGGTGAGACGGCATTGGACGACGACATCTCAAGAACCTCGCGGACATTGGCTTCCACCATCCGCTCGGTGGTCTCCTTCGCCTCGACGACCTTGGCCGCGGTCGACGCGTTCTCCTCATCACTGACCGAACTGGTCATCTCGACGAAAGCGGCGATCGCACCACCGGGATTGGCAATGAAGTCGGGAATCAACGTGACGCCTCGCTCGTGAAGCGCCTCGCGGGCGGAATTGGTGCAGGGGAAGTTGGCCCCTTCGACCACGGCACTGGCTCGCACCCGTGGTGCATTGGACGAATCAATGACATCTCCCACGGCACAGGGGAACAACACATCCACATCATGGAAGAGGACATCGTCCAGCGGCAGTCGCTCGTGACCATCGGACTCGAGATGTTCGCGTGCTGCCGTGAAGTCCATCTCGGCGATGGCATCAAGCAACGGACCACACAGGGGTTCCTTGAGCAGCCAGGAGCCCTCGAGCCGCGGATCACTGATCATGACGACCAGTCCACCGTGCGCCGCGAAGTTCTTGGCCACGGCAGCGCCCATGGCCCCAACGCCCTGGATCGCCGCCGTCGTCGTGGAAATGTCATGGCCGGCATGCTGCAGCATGGTTTGCGCCGCCACGGCCACGCCCAGGCCGGCAATGCCTTCCTTGTCGTAATCCGTGCCGCCCATGTCGACCGGCTTGCCGGTGATGCATCGCGTATGCCCCGCCTGGTCACAGGCCCAGGACACGTGAATGGGCTGTCCGCCCAGGTCGAACCCCAGGCCGCCCCACGGACCGCCGTTGACGTAGAGCACCGGCGACACCAGTTCGACGAAGCGTCGATAGATCTGTTCGAATCCCGGTGCCCTCGGATCAGCCCGAAGCCCGGACTTGGCACCACCAAGGGCCAGGCCCGCGGCGGCGTTCTTCAAAGACTGCGTGCGGGCCAACCGGTCAATCTCGCCCTGGGTCACGGTCGGGGTGATGCGTGTTCCACCCTTGCCGACTCGGCCCAGCGGTCCACCGACCGCATTGAGCGTCGACCAGACGGTCACGTATCCCTCCAGGCCCATGGCCGGATCGCGCACGATCAGCTGCAGCTCCGGGGACAGCGCGCTGAACTGCGATTCCAGTGACTCCAGCGTTCGACGAAAATCCGCTTGGGCGATCCCGTCTGACATCGTGACCGCTCCGATCAGCTGGCCGAAACGGTTGCCGTCGTGGAGGCCTTCGCCTGCTCGACCAGGGCGTCGAACGTGGCGGGATCCTCGATGGCGATCTGGGACAGCATCTTGCGATTGAGCTTGATCCCGGCTCGGGAGAGACCGTTGATCAGGACGCTGTAGCGGGTGTCACGCATGCGGCAAGCGGCTGAGATCCGCGTGATCCACAGGCGACGGAACTCGCGACGACGATTCCGACGATCGCGATAGGAATACTGGCCGGCGCGGATCAGCGCGACCTTGGCCTGTTGCTTATGGCGGCTCTTGGTTCCCCAGTAGCCACGAGCGGCTCGGAGAATCCTCTTGCGTTGACGGTTCTTGGCAGCACCTTTGCGGACGCGGGGCATGACGCCTCTCCTTCTGTCCCGGCTTCGGAGGTTCGAGAAGTCGAACGCTTGGGTCCCGCCCGGGAGGAATCCTTCAAATCATCTCGTCGATCAGTCCGTGGACTCGCTGGTCTCGGTAGACGGCTTTGCGGCCGAGCTGATGCGCTGGTGCAGCATGGCCGACACGCGACGACGATCCGCCGAGTGGGCGAAGGCCGGTCGGTGATACGACCGCAGCAGCTTGCCGGACTTGTGGCTTCGCTTATGGCGACCGAAGGCGCGAGTGAACTTCACCTTGCCTGACTTCGTGAGGCGGATCCTCTTGAGCAGACCTTTGTTGGGCTTGTTCTTGGGCATGACACACTCCGGGGCTCTGGCTGAAGCCAATGACGACGAGACGGCCGACACCCCGTTCCCCGGGGGGTCAGCCAAGTCCATGAGGATATCGGTTCCGCGAGCGGTGTCAATCCGCCGAGGCTGGTTTCGCCCCTGGCGCGGCCTGCTGGCCGGTTTCCGTGGCCGGGCGGGTGGCCCCGTGGATCAGGAAGATCTCCGAGGCACTGGGTCCGTGAATACGCTGCCGGTCGCAGTCCCAGATGTGGTCACCATCCCTCGATGTGGTGCATTGGCTGACCGAGATATCGCTGAGCAGGACGCAGGCCTTGACATCGTCCTTGAGCGCGGGGGCCTGGCCCGAGAGCAACTGCTCCAGGTACAGGTTCCGGTCGGAGATGATGACCGTTCCGGCCTTGATCCCGATGAGGTGGATCCGCGGACCTCGCTGGCTGTGGAAGCTGAACCCCGCACCGGGCTGATCCGGCCGCATGGGATTGTTCAGGCTCTCCGCCGAGATGCCGTAGGCGGCCAATGGCGCGAGTGAAAATGTCGTTGGCCGGTAGCCCACGACCTCCGGATAGGCGTCGTGGTCGGCCAGGGCCGACGGCGCCTCGCCATTGTTGTCGCCGGCAAAGCTCGACAGGGCGGCACCCAGGTCCAGCAACCGGGCATGACTGCCCTCGACGCCCTTGAGATGAGCGGTGTTCCGCATCATCGGAATCACGACGGCCAGTCCCAGGAGGACGACCGCTGCGACCGCGACGAACTCGCGGATTCGGAAGCGTGCTCGGACACCAGGGGTGTCGATTCGCATGCGATCCCGCTGCTCATCCTCGGCCCGGTTGATGCGGGCCAATGTCGCGCTGACCAGGACGTCACGATCCTCGGCCGTCACCGGTTCCACCGGGTAGTCGTCCAGGAGACCCATCATGGCAACAAGACGCTCGGCCCGGTTGCGGGTCGAAGCGTCCAGGTCGGGCAGGGCCTTCACATCGAAGTCAACCTCGACCAGTTGATCAAAGAGCTCAGCGTCCCGGGGATCAAGTACCCCTCCGGGGTCCTGCTGTGCGTCATAGCCTTCCATTCAGGCCACTTCTCCCTTTCCCCCCGCCTGGAACTGTTGCCACGCTCTCCCAAACGATGCAACGGCGGAGTGCAGACGACTCTTGACGGTTCCCAGCGGGATCTCCAAGGCGTCAGCGATCTGGTTATAACTCATACGCTGAAAATAGCTCAGCAACAGGATTTCTCGAAGATGATCCGGCATCTGGTCAACAACGGTCTTGACCGCACCGACCCGCTCGGAGGATTCCATGGCGGCACCGGGCGCCGGTCCATCGTCGGACAGCATGTCGGAAATGCGGGTGCCGTCCTCGTCAGGACCCAGGTTCACGGAGAGTGACAGGGCCTTGCGACGGGCATTCCGTCGGTGCCAGTCCCGGCCCTTGTTCACGGCGATCGTGTAGAGCCACGGTCGGAATCGACGACTCTGGTCGAAGGTGCCGGCGGACTGGTGGACCTGGAGGAAAGTCTCCTGGAACACATCCTCTGCCGCCGCACGCGATCCGGTCAGCCGGGTCAGGAACGGGACCATCTCATCGGCATAGCGACCCACGAGCTGTTCGAACGCGGAGTCATCCTCACCTGAGAGGTGGGTTGCCAGCAGGGCCTCGTCCGTTCGTTCGTCCAACACGGTCTCCTGGTCCATCCGATCGGCCGCGGCCTCGGATCGGGCCCGTCGCAACGCTGCGGAGCCGGTGTACCAGCCTCGCAAGCGAGCGATGATACCCGACCCGGAACACCCTTCCTCGCCCGCGGAGAGCGGGCCTTCAAGATGCAGCGCAGCAGTTGCCATACGCTGGGTACCCAGCCTGGATGCACTAGGTTCGGCCGGTCAGCCCGGGAGACGGAGTTTTTTGCCTCAGCGGTCGATTATGAGACCTCATTGGGCCCTGATCCGGCTTGGAGGCCCCTTCCCGGATCGGCTCCCGGGCCCCCTGCCGGGGCCCATTTGAACACCTGCCTGCTACCATGCCTCCCCATTGGGCCCGAGGGCCCCCAGCCAGGCGGCCGGACGCCTTGGCGCAGACCCGGCAGGAGACCCCGTGGGCGTTCCAATTTCACAGATGTGGACCGTGGCCAGCTACGTGGTGAAGCAGAAGTTGCGACGCCGCAAGCAATACCCTCTGGTGCTCATGCTCGAGCCCCTGTTCCGCTGCAACCTGGCCTGTGCCGGCTGCGGCAAGATCCAGTACCCGGCTCACATCCTGAAGCAGGACATGCCCCTGGATGATGCCCTGAAGGCTGTCGATGAATGCGGCGCCCCGATGGTGTCGATCCCCGGTGGCGAGCCGCTCCTGTACCCACACATCGCCGAACTGGTCCGCGAACTGGTCAAGCGGAAGAAGTACATCTACCTCTGCACCAACGCGATTCTCCTGAAGAAGGCACTCGACGCGGGAACGTTCACACCCTCCAAGTACCTGACCTTCTCCATCCACATGGATGGCCGCCGAGATGAACACGACTTCGCGGTGTGCCGCGAGGGCACCTACGACAAGGCGCTGGAGGGCATCAAGCACGCGGTCGAGCAGGGGTACCGGGTCACGACGAATACCACCCTCTTCGAGGGAACTGATCCCAATGCGGTCCGCGAGTTCTTCGACATCATGATGGACGTCGGCGTGGAGGGCATGATGGTCAGCCCGGGCTACGCCTATGACAAGGCGCCCGACCAGTCGAACTTCCTGCATCGCCGCGAGACGAACAATCTCTTCGAGATGATCCTCTCGAATCGCAAGAAGCGATGGAAGTTCAACCAGTCCCCCCTGTTCCTGGACTTCCTCATGGGAACACGGGAATACGACTGCACGCCCTGGGGCAACCCCACCTACAACATCTTCGGATGGCAGAAGCCCTGCTACCTGCTGCAGGAAGGCTACTTCAACAGCTTCCAGGAGCTTCTCGATGAGACGCCCTGGGAGGAATACGGCCATGGCTCAGGCAACCCCAAGTGCCGGGACTGCATGGTCCACTCGGGCTACGAGGCCACCGCGGTCGATCACACGTTCTCGAGCTTCGGCGGGATCTGGGGCACGGTGAAGGCGATGATCTTCAACCGCTACGCCAACCCGGGTGCCATGAAGCGACTCGAGGAAGAGAAAGGCAAGCCCCACGGGCCCGAGGCGCATCTCGTGCAACTGGGCATCGACCTCAAATCCGGACAGCGCGCCGGCGCCGCATGACGCCCCGCGGGCAAGGTCTCCACGCATGAGTTGGTGGGTTTCGGACGTCTATCACGCCCAGGGGCCGATCTACCTGGTGAGTTGGATCTTCTGGGTCCTGCTTTCCATCACGCTGCACGAACTGGCGCACGGCTGGGCCGCGATGTGGGAAGGCGATACGACACCGCGCGATACCGGTCACATGACGGCCAACCCCTACGTTCACATGGGGCCGATCTCCATGGTGATCTTCGCCATCATCGGCTTCGCGTTCGGACTCATGCCGGTCAATCCCAGCCGCTTCCGGCATCACCGCTGGGGAGAGGCCATCGTGGCCCTGGCCGGTCCTGCGATGAATCTCGCCCTGATCCTCGTCTGCCTGACGGCCCTGGGCCTGATCACCGGACTGGCCGCACCGCCGGCCGGAAGTCCGGATCCGGACTGGCTGGTCTCCGTGGCGACCTTCCTGCTGGTGGGTGGTTGGATCAACATCGTGCTCTTCCTGCTGAACCTGATCCCGGTTCCACCCCTGGATGGATCACGGATCCTGGCCGCCTTCTCCTGGAAACTCCGGGAGGTCTACATGCAGCCCCAGGCCCAGATGGCGGGCCTGGTCCTGTTCATGATCATCATCTACGCCGGTCTCGCTGATGGCGTCCTGGATGGCACGATGCGGGTGGCCCTGGCCTACAGCAGCTTCATCCAGGGCCTCGTGGGCGGCTGAGGGCCCCCTGGGGCCGGCCCGGGGCCGGGTGAGCCTTGAATCACGGCCTGGATCCACTACAATCCCGGATTCGCCACGCGGCGAAGTCGATCCCCCACGTCCGATGGATGGCTCCAATCGGATCCCGGGATGGCCGGGCGTTCCCAGCCGACACGAGTCGGCAACGCACCGAGTCGCGTGCCAACGCAGGAGGAGCCACTCATGGTCGTGCTTCGATTGAAGCGAATGGGACGGCGACATCGTCCGTTCTACCGGCTCAACGCAATGGACAAGCGGGCCCCGCGGAATGGTCGAGTCATCGAGGAACTCGGTTGGTTTGATCCCGTGGCACCCGATGACAAGCAACTCTCGCTGAAGAACGAGCGGATCGAGTACTGGCTGAGCGTCGGCGCCCAGCCCAGCGACACGGTCCGGACGCTCCTGAAGCGCAGCGGTATCGACCCGACACCCGGGAAGAAGACCGCTGGAACCGCGTGATCGAAACGGGTTCCCCCGTCATGCGGTTTGACATCCTGACCCTGTTTCCCGAGATGTTCGACGGTGTCTTCACCACGAGCATCCCGGGCCGGGCGGCCCGAAGCGGACTCGTGTCCTACAACGTTCACGACATTCGCCAGTGGAGCACCGACCGGCACGACCGGGTGGATGATCGGCCCTTCGGGGGTGGACCTGGAATGGTGATGATGTGCCAGCCGTTGTATGACGCCGTGCTGGCCGTCGAGAAGATGGACGAACAACCGGCGGAGCGCATCCTGCTCTCGCCACAGGGAAGGAGACTCGACCAGGCTATCGTGGAGGAACTCGCCACCCACCCCCGGCTCCTGCTGATCGCGGGACGATACGAGGGCATCGACGAACGGGTGATCGAGGAACTGAAACCACGGGAAATCAGCATCGGCGACTACGTTGTCAGCGGCGGTGAGCTCCCCGCCATGGCCCTGGCCGACGCCGTCACGAGACTGGTTCCCGGTGCCCTCGGGCACGAGGATTCGGCATCCGAGGACTCCTTCACGATTCACACCGCTGACGGCAACCGATTGCTGGACGCCCCCCACTACACCAGGCCACGGGTCTGGCGGGAACGGCCGGTACCGGAAGTCCTCATCAGCGGAGACCACGGCGCCGTGGACGCCTGGAGACGAGCAGAGATGGAACAGCGAACCAGGGATCGACGACCCGATCTGCTGGACACCGAGAACCAATGACCCCTGGGCACCATGACCCATGTCGCTGATGGCCACCAAGAGCCCGGAGAAGACAGATGTATCAACAGCAGATCCTTGAACACGTCACGAAAGACCAGCTGAAGCCCGAAGACGAGCTCACGAACTTCAGCGTCGGTGACACGATCGACGTGCACGTGCGCATCATCGAGGGCGACAAGGAACGCATCCAGATCTTCCAGGGTGTCCTGATCGCGGACAAGGGCCGTGGCATCAATCGCACCATTACCGTTCGGCGCATCGTCGCCAACGAAGGTGTCGAGCGTGTCTTCCCGCTCCACTCGCCCCGCATCGCGAAGATCGAGGTCGTCCGTCGCGGTGATGCCCGCCGGGCCAAGCTCTACTTCCTCCGCAATCGTGTTGGCAAGGCTCGACGCCTGCGTGATCAGCGTCGCGGTCTCAAGCACGTGAGCTGAGGAATACTCGAACGATCAACTCGCGTCGTCGGCAGGATCTTCCTGGAGACGCCGCGCGTCATCAGCGACCGTGTCATAGATCGTCGCCAGCAGACCCGCCAGCGGGAATCGCCCCGACTGCATCGTGCTGGGGCCCAGCCGCCGCAGCAGCGCATGCGGGATGTGGTCCAGTTCGGTCGGACGACGGGCATCGTCGAAGTCCGGCCCCAATCGCCAGAACCGCTCGGCACACTCGGAGAGTGACGGACCCGCGAGCGTCTCGGAATCCAACGGGGGATCCGGATGTGCCGAGGCGCCGCCCCGGGTCATCAGGGTCCGATGCTGTCGAAGTCGATCCGACAGGCCCTCGATGGAATGGCCCCGGATCTCGAGCATCAGCAGTGGATCCGCGGCGAGCTGTTCCGCGGCCAACCAGCCGATCGCCGCGGCCCGCCAGTGCTCGGGGTGACCACGACCATCCCACTTCACCTCCAGTGGCTCGCTGTCAGCGGGAACCAGTGGCATGCCGTATTTCGCGAACAGCCCGTCGAAGCCCTGGGGCCATTGGCGCTCCAGCAGGCAGGCGGCATACATGGCCTCACCGGACATGGCTTCCACAACCCGGTCCCAGGACAGGTCGTCGATCAGCGACGTGTGAATCGACACGCGGCGGGTGTCACCCGGTTCGGAACGAACCTGGGCGGAGATCCGACCGGGCTTGATCTCGATCCGGCGGACCTTGCCGGCGCGAGCGGCCTCGAGGCCACGTGCCATCGAGTCGCTGGAGAACTCCTCGCGCAGCCGTCCCAGCCACGCACCGGCGATCGGCGCGCCCTCGAGTGCCGTGACGTCCGACTCGAACTTCGCGCCGCGTGCCGGCTTGCGACGAGGTGATGTCGAGGGCATCTGCTCGGTTCGGGAACGACTCATGCGTCCACCTCCATGGCATCCGCACGGAGCATCAGGACCTCGCGGAGTTGCCCGGTGCTCAGCTCCGTCAACCAATCATCACCGGAACCGATGATGTTCTCAGCCAGCGCCGTCTTCTCCTGGATCATCTGGTCGATCCGTTCCTCGAGGGTGCCGAGGCAGACGAACTTGTGCACGTGAACCGTCCGACTCTGGCCGATACGGAAGGCCCGGTCAGTCGCCTGTCGCTCGACTGCTGGATTCCACCAGCGATCGAAGTGGAAGACATGATTGGCCGCGGTCAGGTTCAGGCCCAGTCCACCCGCCTTGAGTGACAGCACGAACACGGGCGTGTTGCACTGCTCGGACTGGAATCCATCGATCATCTTCTGCCGCTTGGCGACCGGTGTGCCGCCGTGCAGGAAGAGTGACTCGGTGCCCAGGTCGTGCTCGATCATCGCGGTGAGCAGCTTGCCCATGCGGCGATACTGGGTGAACACCAGGGCCCGCTCTCCGGCCGCCAGCACTTCCTCCAGCAGGGTCATCATCCGCTTGGCCTTGCCCGAGCGTGACGAGAGGCTGCGGAGGTCATCGCCATCGGGTCGAACCAGGTGGGCCAGGTCGTCACCACTCTCCGCCAACGCCGGGTGATCGCAGATCTGCTTGAGCTTGCCGAGCATGGCCAGGATCAGGCCACGTCGCTGGATACCGTCGGTTCGATCAACCTTCCCAAGCATGCCGTCAACGACCCGCTCGTACAGCATCACCTGCTCGCGTGACAGGGTCGCGAATTCCCGCGTCTCGACACAGTCCGGCAGGTCACTGATCACGTTCCGGTCGGTCTTGAGCCGTCGCAGGACGAACGGCTGGACCAGTCGCTTGAGCTGGTCTGCCTGGCGGCTGTCTCGATGGCGCTCGATCGGACGGGCGTACTGTCGCCGGAAGTCCGCGGCATCACCGAGGTACCCGGGATTGCAGAACTCCATGATCGACCAGAGTTCGCTCAGCCGGTTCTCGACGGGTGTGCCGGTCAAGGCGATGCGACGTTCCGTTTCCAGGGCGCGGATGGCGGAGGTCTGCTTGGTGGGCGGGTTCTTGATGTACTGCGCCTCGTCCAGCACGACGCGATGCCAGGGCTGGGCCTGCAGCGATTCCTGGTCGCGGCTGACGAGGGCATAGGTCGTGATCACGACGTCGGTGCCGGTGACTTCCTCGACGAAGGCGTCGCCGACAGGACGACCGGGGCCGTGGTGCACCCGGACAGTCAACTCCGGTGCGAATCGCTCCAGTTCACGCTTCCAGTTGCCAATCACCGAGGTCGGCACGACCAGCAAGGTGGGCGCCAACTGCTCGCCGCTGGCCCGCGACCGTTCCCACTGCAGGAGCACGATCAACTGGATCGTCTTACCGAGGCCCATGTCATCCGCCAGGCAGGCGCCCAGCCCGAGCCGATCGAGAAACGAGAGCCAGGCCAGGCCTCGCAACTGGTAGGGACGAAGCTCCCCGGCGAAGAGGTCCGGTTGAACCACCTGGTCCATGACCGAACCCCCGCCATCGCCCAGCAGGTCCGAAACCCAACCAGTGGATTCCATGCCGGTGATCGCGAGGCCCGTCTCTTCATCCTTTCCACCAGCGGCCATTCGCAACGCATCGAGCAGTCGCATCGAACGCTCGCCGGTTTCAGACTGCTCCAGGAACGCGACCGCCCGTGCCACCTGGTCTGGATCGATCTCGACCCACTTGCCGTGGACCTGTACCAGCGGCAGTCGCTGCATGCCCAGCCGACGAAGTTCCTCCAGCGACAGCGGCTGGTCACCCACGGCAACCTGCCAGCGGTACGCCACCATCGTGTTGAGTCCTGCCAGGGAACCGGCACCACCCGCGGACAGATCGATGTCATCCGTCTCAACGGCCAGTCGAAGACCCAGGGTGCCGTCGGTTGATCCCCACCAGGAAGGTGCTGACACGATGCAACCGGCTTCTTCCAGGAGTGGTTTGAACTCGGACAGGAAGTGAGCAGCGGTTGCCGTATCGAGGGTCAGTCCGGCCGGCGCTGCCTCGGCCAGAAGTGGTTCCAGCACGGGGTAGAGCCGTGCGGCGCGTCCCAGTTCCGTGACCAGGATGTCCTGTGGTTCCGCCCCGCTGCCATGTGCACTACCGAGCGACTCCGGGGACTGCGTCCAGACTTCCTCGGCGGACAGCCGATGGTTCGGATCCGTGTCGGAATGAAGACCGACGTCCAGTTGCCATGGCTCGGACTCACCCTCCGGCGGAGACTGCAGGTTGAGCCAAAGCCGGTATTCCAGGTCTGCACCGATGTCGTCCAGCCGACCGATCCACTGCCGAGCGTCCCGGAAGAGTCCACGCCCCGCCTCACCATCACAGGCGACGCGATCACCGGCTGCCAGGAGTCCCGACAACCAGGCCACGTGGGGATCGGAAGGATCACGATCATCCAGTGCCTCGCCGAAGTCATCAGCAATCAGCAACTGGCGGATGTGTCCATCGATGATCGCCGTCAGGGCGGACTCCAGCCGAGGCCAGGCCCCTTCTCCGAGATCATCGACCGCGGCCCGAACGACCGGCGGCATGGACGCCAGCACGGACGCCAACCGACGGCAGACTTCTTCATCGTGCAACCACGGCCGCCACGAGGCATAGAGGACTGCCCGCTCGTCCTGCCGGACCGACGGGATGAACCGCTGGTCCGTCAAGAGGTCGAGGGCAAACAGGCCAACCGCCCGCCACCAGTCCATCGTCGGCCCCAGGTGCGCCTGCCGCGAGACACGCCCTGTCATCATCATGAACTGGATGATGTCCGTTGGTTGGATGGCCACACCGGGGACGGTGAATTCACCCAGGGAAGGCCCTTCGGAGGTTTCCACGCCACCCACGAGGTTGGCCAGCGTATCGCTGGGCCAGGGACCGAGAAGATCGCGTGGCAACCGGATGCGAATCGACGTGTCCGGCCCCAACCACTGAACGGCATCCGGAAGCTGCTCCCGGAACATCGCCCTCAGCTCATCTGGCGGGGTGGCAAACGGGTGCTCTGTGACTTCCCCATCACCTGCCGACTCACCCTGCGAGTCGGACAGCAAAAGGAAGCGACGAAGCGATTCGGCCCAAACGACCAGGCTGCCATCGCTCCAGTTGGCATGCAACACGTTCAGAGCCCCTCCGGCCGGTCGTCGTGACACGACGAGACATCCAGTGATCGCGCTGGGGCTCGAACCCAGGACCTACCGCTTAAAAGGCGGTTGCTCTACCAACTGAGCTACGCGATCGAGAACGTCGTATTGTACGGCAATCCCCTTGTGAGTCGGGGGGTTGGAACGATCTGTGGACAGCTGTCCACAAGCTGTCTCCCGAGGTGCCAGGGCTTCTTGATGCCCGGAGCCTCGTTCCGCCAGCCGGGTGGGTTGCCCCCTGGATCGCCTTGCCGGGGCGGTCCGGATGCCCAGCCCCAAGGGGCCTCCAGCGGCCATCGAGACGCCCCCGGGGATCCACCGGGGAGTTCCGAGAATAATTGTCCGAGCCCGGGGGTCATGGTCGATCTAGGGGTGCCGGAGATCGCCAAGATGGCTATTTTCGGGCCCAGGAACCCCGTTTTTGGGGTCCTGGTCTCCCGCACGGACGCGGGACGAACGGCGGGCGGAGCCCGCCTCCGGGCAGGATGCCATGACAAGTGCACAGTCCATCTCACCCCTCAGGCGCCTCCGCGGCGTCGGCGGCTCCCTGCGGCTCTCGATGCTGGCAGCCCTGCTGTTGCTCGGGGCCTGCCAGGGCTCCCAGGGCCTTCACCGACCCGATCGACTGGTCGCCCCCTATGGCCAGACGGCCCTCTGGGCCATCGCACCCCTGGTGAACGAATCCGGGACGACGGCCGCCGACACCATCCGAATCACCGACCTCCTGACCGAGGAACTCCAACAGGTCCAGGGGATCAACACGGTACCCGTGACTCGAACGCTGGCCGTCATGCACCGGCTCCGAATGAGCGCGGTGACCACCATCGACGATGCCAGGAGCCTCATGGACACGCTCGGCGTGGACGGGCTCATCGTCGGAACGGTGACCGCCTGGGATCCCTATACGCCCCCGACGCTGGGGCTCGCCCTGCAATTGTTTGTTCAACACGATCGCTCGAGCAGTCCAGGGACGGACTCGCTCCTCGATCAATCCACTACACATACCAGGGCGGGCCCCAGCGCCGCGGCACAGGCGGCAGGCATCTTCGATGCCTCCGACCACGCCACGCTTGAGACGCTCGCCGTGTTTGCCACTGGCCGGACCCATCCGACCTCCGCATACGGCACCGACATCTACCTCGTGAAGATGGATCTGTACACGAAGTTCGTGGCCCACCAGCTGCTCGCTCGACTTCTGTCGAACGAGCACCAGAGGTTGGCCGGACTGACCGAATACTGAGCCAGGTGTCTGCCTGGCGACCGAGGACCAGGCATGACTTACGACTCACAACTCCCTCCCCCCACCGGCGACACTGGTTCCTTCCGGATCAGCCTCTACAAGGGCCGATCGCGATGGACCTTCCAATGGTCCGCCGGCGATGAGGACGCCCTCGTCGAAGCCGTTGCGGAACTGGCCGCCGACGAACGAGTGCCACTGGACTGGTTCGACGTCGCCATGGTCCGCCAGCAGATGCTCCAGGCCGTCCCCGACCCATAAAGACCCCCCAGGCCCACCCAAATACCGGGATTCCCGGCACTGGGCCAAAAACAACCCTCGCTGTAACCCATTCTCCATAACGGTCACACGCCGACGCGGCAAGAAGAACCATGAGCCACAACAACACCCTTCCCATCTTCGGTGACTTCCTCACCTACCTCCTCGACGAACGCGCCTTCAGTCCCTACACCGCCAAGTGCTATGGCGTCGATCTGCGGCAGTACGTCGAGTACCTCTCTGACGAGCACAACCTCACGATCGACTCCACCTCCGAGGCCACGGCCTGGAGCCGCTGCTGTGCCGCCGATGGCACCAGTGACGTCGTCGGAAAGGTTGGCCCCGCAACCTTGACCACGCTGGTCGTCGAAGCGGATACGGCCTCCGTCCGCGAGTACCTCGCGCACCTCGATACGTTCGACTACTCCCCCGCCACGATGGCTCGCAAGATCGCGACCATGCGGTCGTTCTACCGCTGGCTGGAACGCCGCGGCGTGATCCAGGGCAATCCGATGGCGCTCATCCGGACCCCCCGGCAGGCCAAGCGGCTGCCCAAGGCCATCGGTGTCCAGGACGTCGAGAAGCTCCTGGCCGCACCGGATGTCCAGACCCTGCTGGGTGCCCGGGACCGCGCGATGCTCGAGACCCTCTACTCCACCGGCATCCGCGTCAGCGAGTTGGTCGGCATGGATGTCTGCGACATCGATGAAGTCGGCCAGGCCCTCATCGTCCGCGGCAAGGGACGCCGCGAGCGGATCGTCCCCCTGGGGTCCCACGCCATGGCCGCCCTGCAGCACTACCTGCAGATGCGTCGCCGGCTGAACCACGAACTGCCCGGCGAAGAGCCGGTCTTCATCAACAAGGGTGATGGCCGCATCAGCGCCCGCTCGGTCCGCCGCAAGGTCACCAAGTACCTCAAGGAAGCCGGACTCGATCCCGAGATTTCTCCCCACACGCTCCGCCACAGCTTCGCCACGCACCTGCTGGACAACGGAGCCGACCTGCGAAGCGTCCAGGAACTGCTGGGACACCAGAGCCTGTCGACGACCCAGGTCTACACCCATCTCACGACTCGCCGGATGCAGGAGGCCTACAGCGAGGCGCATCCGCGAGCCGAGGCCGGCTGATCGGGCCCGCCTCTCCCTTCCGTCCTCTTCCTCCCGACGCTCGGAAGGTCAGGAATGTGCACGGGCGACGCTTCGGCGTCGCCCGTGTCTGTTTTGAAGAGCGGATAGGCTTCCCACATGACCTGGGCCTGGATCCTCCTCTTCTGCGGCTTGCTCCCCTGGACGGCACTCTGCTTCATGCTGATCAGGACCAGCCGGCATGTGCGCGCCCTGCCACGCGCCACCCGTACGGAACATCCCCTGGTCAGCGTGATCTGTCCCGCCCGCGACGAAGCGGATGAACTGGAATCCGCCATGCGAAGCCGCCTGGCCGATCCGTCCACTGACCTGGAGTTCATCCTGGTCAATGACCGGTCGACGGATGCCACCGGGGCGATCATGGATCAACTGGCCAGGGAAGACTCACGCGTCCAGGTGCTTCATGTCCAGGAGTTGCCCGATGGCTGGCTGGGCAAGGTCCATGCCCAGCACAAGGCCCTTGAGGTGGCTTCGGGTGAGTGGATCCTGTTTTCCGATGCGGATGTCCATCTCCAGCCGGGTCTCATGTCCGACGCGATGACCTGGGCGGCTGAACAGGGGGCCGATCACGTCGCGCTCATTCCCCGCATCGCTCGCGGTCCCTGGCTGATGCGGGTCTGCCTGGCCGTCATGATGATCGTGCTGGTCGCCGCCACGAGGTTGTGGAAGGCCAATGACGACAAGGCCGATCGAGCCATGGGTGTCGGCGCCTTCAACCTGGTCAGGCGATCCGCGCTGCAGAAGGCCGGCGGGATGGAACAGCTTCGAATGGAGATCGCCGATGACGTCGGCATCGGGACCATCATCCGCGAATCCGGGGGACGGTCACGACTGGCCGTGGCGACCGATCGACTGTCTGTCGCGTGGTATCGATCGACCCGCGACTTTCTCCAGGGCATGGAAAAGGGTGCCGCCAAGGGAGGTGGGCGAATGGGCCTCTTCCTGCGGTCACTGCTGATCCTCCTGCTGACCCTGGTGCTCCTGGTTCCCTTTGCCCTGCTTGCACTGTGGAACCTGCTGCCGACGGCCGTAGGCGCGCTTGCCGTGATCAGTTGCCTGATCGCCATCGGCACCGGGCTCATCTCGGCGTTGCGTTTCGGCCTGCCCTGGACCTGGACGGGCATCCTCCCGGTCGGGCTGTTCCTGACGCTGCTGGTCGGGCAGCGTTCCCTGTGGTTGGCCATTGTCCGGGGTGATGTTCGATGGCGTGGCGACACCCACACCCTTGACTCGGCCCGCGAGGGCGAACGCGTCCATCTCTAGTCCCTACAATCCCGCCCATGACCACTTCGCCAGTTGCCATCGTGACCGCTGCCAGCAAGGGGATCGGGGCCGCCTGTGCCCGTCATCTCGCGGCTGACGGTTTCCGAGTCGCCGTCATGAGTCGCAGCGATGCCGTGCAGGCCGTTGCCGACGAGGTCGGTGGAATCGCCATCCAGGGTGACGTCACCAAGGCCGACGACATGGAACGGGTCGTCGCCACGACCGTGGAGCACTACGGCCGACTGGATGCCGTCGCACTCAGCACGGGTCACCTTCCCCAGGGCGCCTTGCTCGACTTGACCGACGATGATTGGCAGGCTGGCCTGGACCTGGTGATCCTGAGCGTGATGCGCCTGGCCCGCGCCGCTGTTCCGGCCATGCGTGCGTGCCAGGCCGAGGGGTCGATCGTCTGCATCTCCGGTGCCGCCGCCCGCGAGGTCATGGACAAGTTCCCGGTCTCGACGGTGCTTCGCGCGGGACTCAGCGGAATGATCCGCCTGGCCGCTCGACAATGGGCCCCCGATGTCCGGATCAATGCCGTGCTGCCGGGATACGTCGATTCCTATGACGTGCCACCGGAACTCGCGGCACAGATCCCGGTTGGCCGCCCCGCCACGACTGGCGAGATTGCGGACATCGTGTCCTTCCTGTGCTCGTCGGCGAGCCGGTACGTCACCGGCGAATCGATCTGCGCCGATGGTGGGTTCACCACCGCGATCCGCTGAGTCGCCTCGATTCCCGCATGCTGCAAAAACGAGAGCACGGTTACCGCATGGCAACCGCGCTCCCGATGAGGTGAGTGACAGGTTGAGCTACAGGTTCGGCGGGGCAATGAGGCCCTCGGACCGGGTGCAGAAGCCCCATTCACCGAGCAGGATGGAGAGATCTCCGCCGTCGACAAGTCCACTGCAGTTGAGGTCCGCGATCGAGTCTGTCGCGTTCCAGTAGGCCAGGAGCAGGCTGAGGTCGGCGCCATTGACCAAGCCGTCGCCGTTGAAGTCCGCCCGGCAGATCTCCTCGGCCGGATCATATGACACGCCCATCGTCGGAAGGTGGAAGAGGCACGGCGTCTCCGGCCAGCCGCCGGGGCCACACTCGATGATTTCCAGTGGGTTGACGGTCCGGTGACGGTAGATCGGATCGATCGCCCGTTCATCCACGGCCTCGGTCACCAGCGACGCGTCGAAGAAGTCGACCATGACCATCGCCGCCCAGGCATCGCCACAGATCGGCTCCCAATCCGGAACGGATTCGCCCGCGGCAGCCACCGGCATGATGCTGACCTGGTCCAGGTCGATGACCGGGAACGCGACGCCACAGACCGGCTGAGAGGTATCAGCACCCCAGGCCAGCACCTCGAACCTGACATCGAAGTTGTACGCCGATGGGTCGACCTCTTCGTCCAATTCGATGGTCAGTTGGGTGGTGGTCCAGCCCAGGAATGGGTCGGCGGCGACCTCGTCTGCTCCCATTCCCAGGAGTGGGGCCGTCGTCGAAGCGATGACGTTGTTCCCGAGCTTGGCGTCAAAGGTGACTCGCAGGGCATAGAACCCGGTCACGGCCGTTGCCCGGTAGTCGAATTGAAGCATGAACACGCTGGCATCCCGGCAATCAACCAGTTGGATGTTCTCCTGGTAGAGCCCTGGGCTTTCGCCCGGGAAAGCGTCCTCGGTCACCCCGGCCATGCGGCTCAGGTCAAGCCGGACGAACGCATCACGTCCGGCATCGAGATCGGCGAGCACGTCGACATCAAAGGAAAAGGAGTTGGACTTCAACCCGGTGTACTGCCAGTCGCCATTGGACGCCTCGGCAAAGCTGCCGTTCCGAACGCCGCCCGAGCCCCCGGCCAGGGCGGCCGCGGACATCACCACTGTTGACGCGATGGCCATGGATGTTGTGATTGGATACCTCATCTTGCTGTCCTCCTTCTTTCGCACATCACTGCGAGGGGCATCGGGATGTACTTCAAAAAACGTTGAACTGTCTGAAACCAGGCTCGTACAGCCGGTGAATCTGCGTCCGTTTGCCTGCCCGGCCACTCACCGGAGGCAAAACAGCAGCACACTGAATCACCGACGTGTGCATGTGCGAAAATTCAGATCGACAGCGCAACGTTGTTCTGCTGCTTTCGAGTGAAAAGTGACCGGACACGTTCACGGACCGTCGACCGCCAACAAGGGAGTCCACGCTTGATCTCTGCCCCCGGGGATGTCACACGATTGCTCGATGCCGCCTCCGATGGCGAC
>JAKVBX010000020.1 GCA_022446795.1 Phycisphaerales bacterium | reverse complement strand
GGACCCGGGCAATCATGAACAGTCCGTTCATGACCTCCGGCTCGAACTCCAGGTCAGCCAGCACGGCACCGATGGCGCCATCGACATTGATCGGCAGTGACTTGCCCATGGCCTTGAAGGCGGCTTCGACGGCCATGGCGGTCTCGCAATGTCGAGCAATGATGCCCGCCTTGCGGGCCAGTTCGAACAGCCGGGCCGTGCGAGGATCCGCGGTGTGGACCCGGTGGCCGAAGCCACTCATGCGCCGCCCCTCCCCTTTCCACTGCTCGATCATGAAGATCGCAGCTTCCTCCAGCGACTTGCCGGCTTCCTCGCCATGGGCGGCAATGGCATTCAACTGGCGGGCGCAGTTGGTGATCGCACCGCCATGGTGGTCATTGATCGACATGATGCCGGCCGCGACCGAGGCGCTGAGCGTGGCACCGGTGGACGCCACGGTCCGGGCAGCCAGGGCCGATGGCGGCGTTGCCCCATGGTCGATGGAAGACACCAGGATGGCTTCCATCAGGTGGCCCACGGCTTCCGTGGGCATCTCACCGCGAAGAATGAGATAGACCGCCTGCCCGACACTGGCATTGCCCATCAACTCGGCAATGTCATAGCCTCGGACGCGGACACTATTGGGCTGAATTTCCGTTACAGCGGTTGGCCATGACTCTGGCATGGTGTCTCCTAGCGATCTCGGGCCGTGACCCCGGCGAGGTGGCCCTGTTGTTCTTGGCAGGTGGCGCCCGGGACGCCGAACGGGAACGATACCGCGACTCGGCCGCTCCTCGAAAGTGGTGGCAGCGTGTTCATTCCCGCTCCACCAGCTTTCTCGTGAAGAAATCAAGGCTCCGCCGGTGCCCGTAGGGGCTCCCGGCCGCTCCGTGTCCGGCCGTGGGCATGAGGACGAACTCGAAGTCCTTGTCGGCCTTGACCAGGGCGTCCACGACCTGGAGCGTCGAGGCCGGATCGACGTTCCGATCCAGCCCGCCCAGCACCAGCATGAGCTCACCCTCGAGCTTGTGAGCATTGGTCACGTTGGACTGTTCGTCATAGTGATCGCCGATCGGCCATCCCATCCAGAGTTCGTTCCACCAGATCTTGTCCATGCGATTGTCATGACACCCACAGTCCGCCACCGCAACGTCATAGAAATCACCGTGTGCCAGCAAGGCACGGAGTGCGCTCTGGCCACCGGCGCTGCCGCCGTAGATGCCGACATGATCCAGGTCAATCCAGTTCCGGTCCGCCGCCGCGGCCTTCATCCACTCGATCCGATCGGGGAAGCCTGAATCACCGAGGTTCTTCCAGGCCACGTCATGGAATGCCTTGGATCGCCAGTTGGTTCCCATGCCATCGATCTGGACCACAACGGCCCCCAGGTCGGCGAAGTCGCTCATGCGCCGGCGAGGATTGAATGACTTGGGAACAAAGTGCCCATGCGGGCCGGCGTAGATGTGTTCAATCACCGGGTAGCGACGGGTGGGGTCAAAGTCGCGTGGGCGAACGATGATCCCCCAGATATCCGTCTCACCATCGCGGCCCTTGGCCACGAATCGTTCCGGCAGGCTCCAGTCACGGGCCTCCAGGAGATCGGTGGCGTCGGCTCGGGCCAGTTCCGCAACCAGTTGTCCATCGGACGTACGCCGCAATTCATGGACGGGTGGAAGATCGACGCGACTCCATCGGTCGACGTACCAGGATCCATCCGGCGAGAATTCGATGTCGTGCGTCCCGTCACCATCGGTGAGCCGGCGCATCTCACGCGTGTCCAGGTCGACGATCGCATGGTGCACGTGGTACGGATCCTGGTCCGGATCAAGTCCCAGGCAGCGGAGGCGTACCGTGCCCGCGTCCTCGTCAACCTCGTCGACCCCCCGGACGACCCAGGGGCCCTCGGTCAAGGGCGTTCGGTCGCCCGTCTCGAGGTCCACGAGTTCAAGATGGTTGTACCCGCTTCGCTCGCTCATCCAGATGGCCCGGTCGCCATCTTCCATGATGTGCAGAAACAGCTTGCCTGAGTAATCAATGAACGTCGGCGACTGTTCCTCGATGAGGACCCGGGACTCGCCGGTGCGAAGATCGAGTTCCACCAGCCGAAGAACCTGGTGACCCCGCTGGTTGTAGAGCATGCGGACCCGGTCACCATCGGGATGCCAGGAGATCCGGTTGATCGACCAGGGGTTGGGAACCAGCGCGGGATCCACATCCATGCGTTCGCCGGTGTGCAGGTCGAAGCCGGCCGGCCGCTGGTGTCGGATGCGGTCACCGGGCTTGTTGTACTGGTGTGATCGGAGCACGGGTTCGACTCGATCATCGGGGGCCACGTCGATCAGGTGAACCAGGTGTTCCTCGGCCTTGTCGATGCGCATCGCCAGGGCCCAGCGACGATCCGGCGAATGCCAGCCCCGGCGAGCATGCCATGGTGAATCGGCCTGTCCATCCTCGGTCAGCGTCCTCGGGTCGGCGCCTGGGGCATGAAGCACGAGATTGTGCTGCTCGACCTTCAGCCGAGGACGATCCTCCGGCGACCTGGCCGGCGGCTTCTCCTCTTCTTCACGGACCAGGTCGGACCAGGCCCTGATGGACTCGTCGTCGATCCTCGCCATGGATGATCCTGGCCCGGCGACGAATCCGGTGAGATCTTCCCCGTCGGGACCGACGATGATCCAGGCATGCCCCTCGTAGGTGTGTTGGCCTCGACGCGCACCGGCCGCCAGCATCCCGTAGGACGTCCGCCGGGATCCGGGATCAAGCCAGAACAGTTCGACCGGAACCTCGAGGGCGTTGCGGAAAACGATCTCGACCTCTTCCCCACCCCCGCGTGATGCCGCGACTCGTTCCGGCACCAGCGTCGCGGCCTTCGACGGCGTGTCTAACCTGGAGGCGACACCGGTTCTCGCATCCATGACCCAGTTCTCCGGGCCATCGGGACCATCCAGTTGATAGGCAAGACGATGGTCGTCGAGCCATCGCTCCTGGATCGACCCGTTGAGCACCTTCTCGGCAGCTCCAACCAGTGGAACCATCGCGAACAGCAGCAGCATGCTGAACACAAGCGCTGCCCGGATCGCGGATCGAGCCGGTTGCATCTTCAGCCTCCTAGGACTGGCTGGCCGCTTCGAACACACCAAGCGTGGCCTCCGGCAGATCACCGAAACCATCGACAACGGTAGCCCCAGCCTCCTGGAGCGCGCGGACCTTGCCGGCATGGGTGCCGCGGTCGCCCTCGATGATGGCACCGGCATGACTGAAGCGCGTGCCTTCACGGGCCGCCTTGCCGCCGATGTAGGCAACCACCGGCTTGGTGATCTCGCCCGAGGTCATCAGGTCGGCGAGGCGTTCCTCCATCGAGCCACCGATCTCACCGAAGAGGACGATGGCATCGGTTTCAGGATCGGCCTGGAACTTCAGGGCCACCTCGGGGAAGGTCAGGCCGAGCACGGAGTCACCGCCGACATGGCAGATCGTCGAGATGCCGAGCCCGGCACGACTCAGGTAGTAGCCGCAGGACGAGGACATGCCACCACTGCGCGAAATCACGCCCACGGTCCGGCCTGGGATCGGCTCGTTGAACCACTGGCGGGCGGACTCGGCACGACCACCGATCATGCCCAGCACGGCTCGGCCCGGCGAGATCACACCCAGCGTATTGGGGCCGATGAATTCAGCGTCATTGGCAGCAGCACATTCAGCAATGGCCATGGCGTCCCACAGCGGAACACGGTCCGGGACCAGCATGACCAGTTTGACGCCCGCCTCGATCGCCTCGATCGCAGCCGCCTTGACCAGGCGGGCCGGGACGAAGACCACCGAGACATCAACACCACCGGTGGCCTCGACCACCTCGGACACGGTGTCATGCACCGCGATGCCCTCGACATCCTGTCCACCCTTGCCCGGTGTGCAGCCGCCGACGACGCAGGTTCCAAAGTCACGCATCAACCGTGTCCGGGCTCGACCTTCACGGCCGGTGATGCCCTGGATCATGACCTTCTTCGTTTCGTCAATGATGATGGCCATGTCAGCAGCTCCCTTCGGCAACGGTGTCAATGCCGGCGATCGGAAGATCAACGAACAGGACTGGTCGCCCCGCCCTCAGGCATTCGATCTCGCACGCGATGAACTCGGAGTCCGCCTTGGCGGCTTCCTCCGGCGTCACGGCCAGCGTCGGCACCCCGTTTCCGTCATCCTCAAGCAGACCGCCTGACCACTCGGCCATCTTCGCCGTGAGGTCCGCGTCACACTCGGAGGTGTTGATCCACACGTGCCCACCCTCGATGGGGAAGGCCTCGGCGGCGCCGCCGACCCAACCCGGTACCGAGCGGCCCAGGGCATCGGAGGTCCCGGGGCCGGCCTTCTCGTCCACCAGCGTTGCGAACCGATCGGCACAGAAGGCCGGGGTGTCGTCCTTGCGATAGCCCTCGACGGTTGCGGGCAGGTCGCGGCAGGCATCCTCGAGGATGTCCACGGCGCGATCCTCGGCATTACCGCCGAGTCGAATCACCACGGGGAGCGTCATCTTCATCTCGTTGAAGGCCTTGGCCAGGCCGTAGGCCGAGTGGAACTGCTCCTGTGAGGCCACGCCGGAGCCGGATCCGAAGTAGCCCTTGAGTCCCTTCTGCTCCAGGATGATCCGGGCGGCCCGGTAGACCTTTGCGGCCGAGGGATTGCCCGAGGTGTCGCAGAAGTTCGCCAGCGTGAAGCCCTCGTTGCTCACGGCGTCCATGGACATCATCGAGCCACCACCGCCGGCACCGTGGAATCCGATGAGTCCGCGACCGGACTCGTGGCCCTCGATGGGCAGCTGTGCGAAGTAGAAGGTGCCGCGGTGATCCTGCTGTTCCACCCGGTAGGCAATCTGCTCCAGCATCGTGGCCGGGTGATCCAGCTCGCGGGCGATCTCGATGCCCAGTTCCGGATGACGGAAGACCGCGTAGTCGTCGATGGTGATCCGGCAGTCTGCTGCCACCACCCGACCATCCTCGAGGATGACCAGCGGATTGACTTCCAGTGATCGTGCTTCGACGGTCCGAGCCGTGGCGATGATCTTCTCGATGGCATCAACGACTGCCGGGTGGTGTTCCTCGGGAATCGGCGAGTCCAGCAGAACGCGTCGAACAGCCTGCGGGTGGATTCCGTCGGTTACCGAGATGGCCAGTCGCGCCACGTCCGCGGCTCGATCCTCGATTCCCGAGCCGCCGTGGCAGTCCAGGAGCAGCATCGGTGCCCGAGCGGCGTCGTCGATTGTCAGTGAGACAAACAGCTCATGAGCAATCGGCACGCATTCCTCGACCAGGACTTCCTGGACCGGGAAGTGCCCGAACTGCATGCCAAGCATCACCGAAGCGGCCGACTCGGCCTCCTCGGCCGTCTCGGCGAACTGGACCCCACCCAGCGCCTTGCGGCCGGTGATCCAGGCCTGCACCTTCAGAACCACGCGTCCCCCGAGCGTCTCGAGGGCATCGGAGGCTTCTTCCGGCTTGCGAATGACTGTTCCGGCGGGAATCGTCACGCCGTGCTGCTTCAGCAGCGTCTTGCCTTGATATTCATGCAATCGTGCCACGGCTGTACTCCAACCTCCCGGGAAACCCGGCATGGTATATCCGTTGGAGTCATGATGGGGCCCATCGCCCCCCCGATCCCTCCCCCCTGCTCTTGGAGGCTGCCATGGATCCCCAGACGTTGGCTCACGCCGTGGAATACACCGAGCACCTCTTCACGCGGTACCTCTCCGGGTTCCAGGATGACACCCGGACCACCATGACCACGGACCTCCCGAACCACCCGATCTGGATGCTTGGCCATTGCGCCCTGTCGATGAACCGGCTGGCGGAACGCTTCGATGGCCAGGGGTTGCCCGAGACGGACTACGTCCCTGGCGGTGACGATCTCCGCTTCGATCCGGACCTCGTCAGCAAGGGCTCCGTTCCCCTGGAAGATCCGGCGCGGTACCCCGGCCTGGCCCGCGGGCTGGAGGTCTTCCGGGCGGCCATCACGCGACTGGCCGGAGCCGTTCGTGGCACGAGTGCCGAGATGCTCGATACGCCGACCGTGCACCATGGAACGACGCTCACCAATGGTGAACTGGTCCTGCGAATCTGCTTTCACAACGGATGCCATGCCGGCCAGTTGACCGATCTGCGTCGAGCGATTGAATTCCCGAGGGTCATTCCCGACTGAGATCAGGCCGCCTGCTGCAGCTGGGCGTCATCGGGTTCATGGTGCAGGAATGCGTTCCCGATGTAGTACCCCCACGCCACCCCCATGAATGATCCGGCGACCCAGTCGATCGGAACCGGGATCAACAGGTGCGGGAACTCACCTTGAACGAAGAGCGTGGCCAACTGTTCAGCCGGCATCGTCACCGCCAGCACCCACTGGGCCAGGGTCGCCGCGAGGACCGGTGCCATGAAGAGCAGGATGGGCTGGGCATGAGGCGCTGACAAGCGACCAACGATGCCGACGGCCATCGCGCCGAGTGTCGCCGCTGCAAGCGCCTGTCCGCGCAGTGGTGATTGGGCAAAGAGCCACGCCACGGGCAGCGCACAGAGGCCACACAGCACCAGGATTCCGGCGGATTTGCTTGCGGCCCAGTCATCCAGTCGCTGGTTTCCTGCACGGGGCTGCACGTACTGAAGTGATCCCCCGGCGGCAAAGACACCAACCACCATGACCAGCACCACCGCGGTCCAGATGAGTCCCTCGATCGCCAGGACCGAGAACGAGCCGGAAAAGGCAATGGTCTCGACACCCTTGAGCCGCCAGGCGAGCCAGCCCAGGCCGAGTCCCACGACGACGAGTCCCTTGTTGGGTGATTTCAGCAGGCGGGCCACGCCCACGGCGATGATGAAGCAGACCCCCAGGGCCAGCGCCATGGCTACGACCGCCGGGCCGGGTTGGGCTGCCTGGAGAATCGTGGGGCCGAAACTGCCCCGGGGTGACAGCAGCCAGCCCTCGATGACCAGGAAGCTGAGTCCACAGAGGGCGATGCCGCAGATGAAGACCACCCATTCCCGCGTGGCTTCCATCGGTGTCGGCTCGGGCTTGACGGCCGGCAGCGGCTCGGCCGGAGCGTCATTCATCTGGCTGAGCCACCCATTGATCTGCCGATTCGCCAAGACCTGTCTCCCATCACCCGGGCCGACCCGGGGCTTTCATCGGCACATTGGAGCCTCGAGGATGCGGCGAAGCAAGTCGCCCGGCTATTCTCTTGCCCGTGACCACCCCTACTGACAACTCGCTGATCCTCACCGGTGCCCCGCTGGACCTGGACGAGGTCGACGCCGTCGCCCAGCACGGCCAACACGTGGAACTCGCGGCATCGGCTGTCGAGGCCATCCTGGCCGCCCGTCGGGTGGTCGACAGCATGGCCGAAGCCGCGGACCCGGTCTACGGGATCAACACCGGCTTCGGATCCCTGTCCCAGCATCGAATCACGCCGGACGAGGTCGAGGAGATCCAACTCAACATCCTCCGATCTCATGCCGCAGGTGTTGGCGACCCGCTTCCTCATGAGGCGGTCCGAGGCATGCTGCTGCTGCTGGCTGCAAGCCTGTCCCGGGGACACTCGGGCGTTCGCCCCGAGGTTGTTCATGCCCTGCTTGGCCTGCTGAATCACGACGTCGTGCCGGTCGTTCCCTCGCGTGGGTCCGTCGGTGCGTCCGGAGACCTGGCGCCGTTGGCGCACCTCTCGCTCGTTCTCGTCGGTGAAGGCCAGGCTCGGATCGGACGGGATGGTCCGGTGCTCGATGGCGGTGCGGCCCTGGCCCAGGTCGGCCTGTCGCCCATCGCGCTGAAGGCGAAGGAAGGCCTCGCCCTGATCAACGGGACGCACATGATGGCCGCCATGGCGGCCCTGGAACTGCGAAGCGCCCATCGCGTGCTGGATGCGGCCCTCTCGTCGGCCGCGATGGCCGTCGACGCCTGCCGCGGTTCCGACAGTCCGTTTGATGAACGCATTCACCTGGCCCGCGGCCAGAATGGCCAACGCATCGTGGCGGATCGAATCCGTGGACTGCTTGAGGGAAGCGAGATCATCCCCAGCCATCGCGAGGATGACCCGAGGGTGCAGGATCCATACTGCCTGCGGGCGACACCGCAGGTTCTCGGCGCCGCCTTTGACGCGATCTACTGGGCCCATGGGATCGTCGAGTGCGAACTGGGCGCGGTCACGGACAATCCCCTGGTCTTCCCCGCGGAGAACCAGATCCTCAGCGGCGCCAACTTCCACGGCATGCCACTGGCCATTGCCATGGACACGGTGTGCATCGCCCTGTGCCATGTCGCGGGCATCGCGGAACGGCGGACCTTCTGGCTGCTGTCGGGCCACGATCCCGAGAACCTCTGCCCGGCCTGCCTGAGCCCGCGCCCCGGTCTCCACAGTGGACTGATGATCGCCCAGTACACGGCGGCAGCCTGTTGCAACGAGATGCAGACGCTGGCGACGCCAGCCAGTGTCGCGAACATCCCGACCTCGGCCGGGATCGAGGATTACAACTCGATGGGCGCCACGTCGGCACATCAACTGGCCGCGAGCCTTCGGCTGTGCCGCGATGTCATCGCCATCGAGCTGCTGATCATGAGCGAGGGACTTGAGCACCAGCGTCCCCTGGTCAGTGGCGCCGGCGTCGAGTCCGTCCACGAACGCATCCGGAGTCAGATCCCACCACTGACGGCAGATCGCCCTCCCGGCCCCGACATCGAGCAACTCGCGGACATGATCCAGCGAGGCGATTTGTCGACCTGGGAATAGGGAGCCCCGACCCCGAAGTCGCACTACCATGCATGAATCGCCCCTGGGGACCGAGCCATGACGACGACTTCAAGAACGATTCGAGCACCACGCGGAACCGAGCTCAGCTGCCGCACCTGGCAGGCCGAAGCGGCCATGCGGATGCTGATGAACAACCTCGACCCGGAGGTCGCGGAACTCCCCGACCAACTGGTCGTCTACGGTGGCCGCGGACAGGCCGCCCGGTCCTGGGAGGCCTTCGATGCCATCGTTGCGTCGCTCAAGGACCTGGAGCCCGACCAGACGCTCCTGGTCCAGTCCGGCAAGCCCGTCGGCGTGGTCCAGACCCATGTCGATGCGCCCCGCGTGATGATCGCCAACTCGAACCTGGTCCCCCACTGGGCGACGCAGGAGCATTTCGATGACCTGGCCCAGAAGGGCCTGATCATGTACGGCCAGATGACGGCCGGATCCTGGATCTACATTGGAACGCAGGGCATTCTCCAGGGCACTTACGAGACCTTTGCCGAGTGCGGCCGCCAGCACTTCGGCGGTTCACTCAAGGGCCGACTCTGCGTGACCGCCGGCTGCGGCGGCATGGGTGGCGCCCAGCCCCTGTCGGTGACCATGAACGAGGGCACCTGTCTCATCGCGGAGGTCTGCCGCGAGCGACTGGAGAAGCGGGTACACGATCGTTACCTCGATGAAATCGTCGAGGATCTCGACGCCGCCATTGATCGTGCCATCGCGGCCCGGGATGCCGGCGAGGCCGTGTCCATCGGCTGGCTGGGCAACGCCGTCCATCTCCTGGAACGGCTCGTGGAACGGGACATTACTCCTGACGCGCTGACCGACCAGACCTCGGCACATGATTGCCTCGAGGGGTACTGGCCTCACACCATGGACCGTCCGCAGGCGGAGCAGCTTCGCCGAAGCGATCCCGACGCAGCGGTCAAGGCGTCCATCGAGTCGATGACTCGCCACGTGGAGCTGATGGTCATGCTCATGGACCGCGGCGCGAAGACGTTTGACTACGGCAACAACATCCGACAGCGGGCGATGGACAATGGCTATGGACGGGCCTTCGATTTCCCGGGATTCGTTCCGGCCTATATCCGTCCCCAGTTCTGTCTCGGCCGCGGGCCGTTCCGCTGGGCGGCGCTCTCGGGTGATCCCGAGGACATCGCCGTGACGGACCGGGCCCTGCTGGAACTGTTCCCCGAGGACCAGAGCCTCCATCGATGGCTGCGACTGGCCGGCGAACGCGTGGCCTTCCAGGGCCTGCCCTCGCGAATCTGCTGGTTCGGACTTGGTGAACGGGACAAGGCCGGCGTGCTCTTCAATCAACTCGTTCGTGATGGCAAGGTCAAGGCCCCGATCGTCATCGGGCGTGACCACCTGGACTGCGGCTCGGTCGCCTCGCCCAATCGCGAGACCGAAGGCATGATGGATGGCACCGACGCGGTCAGCGACTGGCCGCTCCTGAACTTCGGCGTCAACATCGCCAGCGGCGCCAGTTGGGTGTCCTTCCACCATGGCGGCGGAGTGGGCATCGGCTTCAGCCAGCATGCCGGCCAGGTCGTCGTCGCGGACGGCACTCCCGAGGCCGAGGCCCGGGTCCGACGCGTCCTGACAAACGATCCCATGATGGGCATCTTCCGACATGCGGATGCCGGCTATGACTCGGCTCGTCGCTGTGCCGAAGACCAGGACGTCCAGATTCCGATGAAAGACTGGTGATGATGGTCCGCCACCTGGTCAACGCACGGCTGCTGACACTCGCGGGAGGCGAGGGGCCGCGGCGTGGTGAGGAGATGCAGGACCTGGGCGTCATCGAAAACGGATGGCTCCGGATCGAGGGTGACCGAATCTCCGCCGTCGGCGAGGGCCTGCCATCGGATCCTGCCGAGGGCACGGTGCTGGACCTGGGTGGCCGGGTCGTCCTGCCGGCCTTTGTCGACTGCCACACGCACGCCTGCTGGACCGGATCACGGCTCGAGGAGTTCGAGGCCGGCCTCAGCGGCGTTCCCTACCTGGAGATCCTGAAGCGTGGCGGCGGCATCATGTCGACGGTCCGCGCCGTCCGGTCCGCCTCCCAGGAGGAACTCGTCGAGGCCCTGCATGCCCGGCTCGGGCGGATGCTCACCTTCGGCACGACCGTCATGGAGATCAAGTCCGGCTATGGCCTGTCGACCGAGGCCGAGTTGAAGATGCTCCGAGCGATCCATGCGGTGTCACGCGAGCAGGACGTGACCATCCTCGGGACGTTCCTCGGTGCTCATGCCAAGGACCCGGATACGCCGAACTTCGTGGAACAGACGATCAAGGAGACCCTTCCGGCGGTGGCCGAGGAGTTCCCGGGGATCTGCTGTGACGCCTACTGCGAGGACGGCGCCTGGAGCGTCGAGGAAACCTGCCGACTGTTCACGGCCGCGCAGGACCTGGGCTGCCAGCTTCGTGTGCATACCGATCAGTTCAACTCCCTGGGCATGACACAGGCAGCCATCGAGATGGGCGCCCGGAGCGTTGATCATCTCGAGGCGATCACGCCCGAGGACATCGGTCGCCTGGGCGATTCGTCGACCATTGCCGTCCTGCTTCCAGCCAGCGGCTTCTCCCTTGATCAGCGATACGCGCCTGGGCGTGACCTGGTTGATGCCGGTGCCGCCGTGGCGATCGCCACCAACTACAACCCGGGGTCCGCCCCGTCGCCCTCGATGCCGATGACGATCTCCCTGGCATGCCGACAGGCCGGACTGCTGCCCAGCGAGGCCATCACCGCGGCCACGCGCAATGCGGCCTGTGTCCTGGGCGTCGAGTCCAGCCACGGTCGGCTTGAAGCAGGCATGCGAGCGGACATCCAGATCCTCGACGCCCTCGACGAGCGGGAACTGGCCTGGGAATTCGGAGGCCCGCCCCCGCCACTGGTGCTCTGCCGCGGCGAAGTCGTCCAGTTCCTCGGCGATGCCGAGTTCGAGGGACACGAAGATCCCGAGGCCTCGCCATGACCAGGGTGACGCCATGGTCGTAAAACGCCAGCGAGATGTTGAAGCCGCGGCCGCTGCTGCGCAACGTGTCGTCGACGTTCACTTCGCGATCGTCGAGTTCCTGGCGGCCGGTCAGACGCTTGCCCAGGTCGACGCCTTCGTCGGCGAGACCCTGGAGTCGATGGACTGCCGAAGCGCCTTTCTTCGATACCGCATCCCGGGCCATCCCCCATTCCCGAGTCACTCCTGCCTTTCCCCCAACACCTGCGTGGTTCATGGAACTCACCTGATGACCGATGCGCCGCTGGTACCGGGCGACATACTCTCGGTCGACATCGGCGTGTCGTACAAGGGGTGGATTGGCGATGCCGCGTGGACCTATGGGATCGAGGCTGTTGATGAAGCAACACAGCGTCTCATGACAGCTGGCCGTGAATGCCTGCGGCTCGGGCTTGATGCGATGCAGCCGGGTCGCCCATTGCTGGACTGGGCCCGGGCCGTCGAGGGGCACGTGACCGACGCGGGCTTCTCGCTGGTGCGTGGCCTTGGCGGACACGGGTACGGACGCCGACTGCACGGCCCGCCGTTCATCTCCAACGTGGTCCCCCGCCAGCCCGGGGAGTGGCCGGACGCCTTCCGGACATTCGAGCCGGGGCTGCTGGTCGCGGTCGAGCCCATGATCAACGCCGGAGATGCAGCCATCACCAGTACCTCCGGCGACTGGCCGATCCACACCACGGATGGCTCGCTCAGCGTCCATTACGAGGCCGACGTGCTGGTGACCGAGCATGGACGTGATGTTTTGACCGGGTCGATGTTCGATCTCCCTGATATCGTGGGACGCTGATCGCTCCGCCATCCGGCGGCCCGGCCACTGAACCCCGAAGCCATGGAGACCACCATGCCCGTCACGACCATTCTCGCGCTTGCCTTCCTCTCGGCCCCTCCCGCGGACGCGGGCCTGACGTACCCGGAGTCCCGCCGAGAGGCGGTGGTCGATGACTATCACGGCGTCCAGGTGTCGGACCCCTATCGCTGGCTGGAACAGGATGTCCGCGAAAGCCAGGAGGTCTCCGACTGGGTCGATGCGCAGAACGAGGTGACCTTCGGCTACCTGCACGCACTTCCGGGCCGCTCCGAGATCCGCAGCCGCGTCGAGGAACTCTGGGACTACGAGAAGATCGGCGCCCCGTTCAAGGCTGGCGGCCGGTACTACTACTACGCCAACGACGGGCTTCAGAACCAGTACGTGCTCTACGGAATGGACACGCTCGAAGATGAGCCGCAGGTCGTCCTTGATCCCAACGCCTGGTCCGATGACGGCACGATCGCACTCAGCGGATTGACCTTCAGCGATGACGGCCGATACATGGCGTATGGCGTCTCCGAGGGAGGCTCCGACTGGAAGACATGGAAGGTCCGTGACCTGTCGGCCGGCCAGGACCTGGATGACTCGGTGGAATGGAGCAAGTTCTCCAGCGCGGCCTGGCGTCCCGATGGAAGCGGCTTCTTCTACTCGCGATATGACGCACCGCCCGAGGGCGAAGGCCTCGTGGAGGCCAATGCCAACCAGCAGGTGTGGTATCACGTGCCCGGGACCGATCAGTCCCAGGATCGGCTTGTCCATCGCGATGACGCTCACCCCGACTGGGGCTTCTCCTCCAGCGTGACGGAAGACGGTCGGTATCTCGTGGCCAGCATCTGGCGTGGCGGTGAGCCCAACCGGGTCTCGGTGGCCGATCTCTCGACCGACGACTGGACCATGAAGCCGCTGATCGACAACTTCGAATCGGCCTGGTCACTCGTGGGCAACGATGGAAGCATGCTCTACTTCAAGACGGACAACCAGGCCCCGCGAGGTCGCCTGGTGGGCATCGACCTGGATGACCCGTCGACGGTCCAGGAGATCATCCCCGAGAGCAGTGCGACCCTTCGCGGCGTCTCGCAGGTGGGCAACGGGTTCATCGCCCAGTACCTCGACAACGCCAGCAGCCGTGTCCACCGGTTCGACATGGCCGGGAAGCGGATCTCGGAGATCGAACTGCCCGGCATCGGCACCGCCAGCGGCTTCGGCGGCAAGAGTGACGACATGGAGACGTTCTACTCGTTCTCCAGTTTCACCACGCCCCCGAGCACCTATCGCTTCGACCTGGCCACCGGAAAGACCACCCTGCTCAAGCAGGCCGAGGTGGACTTCGATCCCAACGACTACGTCGTCCGGCAGGTCTGGTACCAGAGCAAGGACGGCACCATGGTTCCCATGTTCCTGTCCTACAAGAAGGGGCTCGTCCGGGACGGAAACACCCCGACGCTGTTGTACGGCTACGGCGGATTCAACATCGCCATCACGCCGTCCTTCTCACCGGCGCGGCTGGCGTGGATGGAACGCGGCAACCTGTACGCCGTGGCCAATCTCCGTGGCGGCGGCGAGTTCGGCGAGGACTGGCACCAGGATGGCATGATGGCGAACAAGCAGCATGTCTTCGATGACTTCATCAGCGCAGGCGAGTGGCTGTGCGAGAACGACTACACCTCGCCGGCGAACCTGGGCATCCAGGGACACAGCAATGGCGGCCTGCTCGTAGGCGCCTGCATGAATCAACGTCCTGACCTCTTTGGTGCCTGCCTTCCGGGCGTGGGTGTGATGGACATGATCCGATTCCCGAAGTTCACCATCGGGCACGCCTGGCGAAAGGAATATGGCGATCCCGAGAAGGCGGATGAGTTCGAAACGCTCTGGGCCTACTCGCCCTACCACCGGCTCGAATCGGGAACGGCCTATCCCGCGACGATGGTGACGACCGCGGACACGGATGATCGCGTGGTCCCGGGCCACTCCTTCAAGTACGCGGCCGCCCTCCAGCGGGCTCACGATGGTGACCAGCCAGTGTTGATTCGAATCGAACGGGCCGCTGGCCACGGTGCCGGAAAGCCCACGTCCAAGCGGATCGATGAGGTCGCGGACGCCTGGTCCTTCCTGGAAATGCACCTGGCGGACGGGGCCACCGTGATCGAGTCAGACCAGGTCTCGGCCCCGACGCCCTGAGTTCAGCGGTCCACGCCCAACCACCGCGCGACGCGTGCCGCGGGAATGTCCTCGATACCCGAGGGCGTTCCGCTGGCCGCGGCCGCAGCGGCGTACCCACTGCGAACGGCACCTTCCATCGTGGCCGGCCATCCCGTGGCGGACCAGTCTCCGGCCAGGTAGAGCGACTCGATGTCGCCACCATGAACGCCGACCGCGCCCGGCGCTGCTGGAGGTCGATCCGGTTCGATCTCGGGCGTCGCGGCAAAGGTCGCGTGCTTTTCCTTGACGGCACGAACAGAGACGGGTTCGAGTCCCACGGTCTCGGGCAAGGGCCCCTTGAGTTCGTCAAGCACGCGAGCCAGGATCTGCTGTTCGTCCAGCGGCATCCACTCGTCGGCCGCACTGATGACGCAATGCAGGTGTTGGCGCCCGTGTTCATCCACGCCCTTGTTGAAGATCCAGTGCACCGGGCGGCCCGACAGGACCAGGTGCGGCAGCGTCATCACCTGGGTGGGCCAGTGCAGGTGCACACCGAGGATGGGACTGAACGAGAACCGCGAGAGGGCTGACAGGCGGCGATCGTTTCTTCGCACATCCTCGGGCAGCAGTTTGCCGAGTCGATCTGGTGGAACCGTCGTGATGACCGCCTGGCCGCGTTCCATGGAATCGCCCGTCATCACGCCGACCGCCCGGTTCTGCTCGAGGCAGATCTCGCGGACCGAGCAGCCCAGCCGCAACTCACCACCGGACTCGCGGATCAGGGCTTCGGCGGGGTCATACAGGGCCGCCAACGGCACGGTCGACAGCCCCATCGTGCCAGCCCAGCGGCTTCCCAGGAAGGCCTCCTGGAAGACCTGCATGCCGTGCTCGGCAGCGACCTGGTGCGACGGCAGGTTGCAGGCGCTGATGATGATCGTGTCCCAGAACAACCGGATCGCCTCACTGGACTGCCGCATCTCATCGAGAAAGGCGCCGAACGTCCGCGTCCGCCAGGTACCCCGGAGCCCACGGCCGCCGCGAAGCATCTTCCACATGGCCCGACGGATGCCGGCCTTCTCCGCCCGTGTGAGCAGTTTCATCCGGCGAAAGCTCCCCGCGGTATGCAGCGGCGCGGGCAGCCGGCCCGGCTTCAGGAGATCCACCCCACCATCCTCGCGGTACCAGTACAGCCGCTCGTGCCATTCGATCTGGTCAGTAACGCCAAGTCGATCGTAGAGATCCAGGAGCGCCGTGAAGCAGCCCATCAGGACATGCTGGCAGTTGTCCAGGGCCTGACCGCTTCGCTGGTCGGGGAAACTCGTCGCTCGACCCCCGAGCTTCTTGCGGGTCTCCAGGACGATCGGACACCAGCCGGCCTCCGCCAGTCGGAGCGCGGCGGCGATTCCCGCCAGCCCTCCGCCAATGATCACGGCCCGTTGGGTCATGAAATGCGAGCCTGCATGCGGGCCGACAACGCGATCGAGATCTTGCGAAGGCGACCAAGGCGGACCCGCCGTGGCCCAACGATGATCCGGGGGTTCTTGCGGATGCGGTGCAGCAGCCCGTGGTAGATCCGGGTCATGGCCCGCAGCGTCGGTCGGCACGACGGCGTGATCATCGCCTCCAGCGGAGAAGAAGATACATAGTGCGCTTCGCCGGCCCCGGCGAGTTCCGCCAGCAGATCATGGCAGGCCGCGGGATCACGCCACGCCAGCAACGACTCGATGGTCAGGTTGCGGGAGGTGAGCATCTCGATGGGCAGGTAGACCCGGCCGTTTTCGTGGTCCTCCCGAACGTCACGGAGGATGTTCGTCAACTGGAACGCGATGCCCCGGTCGTCGGCCAATTCCATGGCACGCGGATCATCCGCACCCCAGATTGCGACACAGACCCGACCCACGCTGGAGGCCACCTGTCGGCAGTACTGCACCAGTCCGTCCATCGTGTCCGGCTGGCGGAATGACAGGTCGGCCCGCTGGCCATCGATCATCGCTTCGAAGGGTTCCGCCGAGAGTTGGAATCGCCTCGTCGTTGCGGCAAAGGCCCGCCACATCGGATCCGGATCATCGCCATCCCAGGATTCTTCCAGGGCGGCATGGGTCAACTCGCGGAACTGACGAAGGTTCTCATCGGCCGCGGCATCACCATCGTCAACGATGTCATCGGCTCGGCGCATCCAGGCGTAGATGCAGTACAGCGCCGACCGCTGGGGTTCCGGCAGCAGTTTCAGGCCGTAGTAGAAGTTCCGAGCCTCCCGGCGGGTGATCTCCCGGCAGTGCTCCAACGCTGCGACATCGGTCGGAATATCGACGACAGCGCTCATGCCGCCCGCCTCCTGGCCATGCGACGGGCCGAGAGGACCAGGGCGATCTTCGACCAGGCTCGAAGCCGTGGCCGGAACAGGATGGTCTCGTAGTTGATCTGCTCGATGCGACGCAGGACGTGGCTGCCACCAGCAGCGAAGAGCCAGACCATCGGGCGAAGATCTGCCGGCAGGACATCAAGCAGCGGCTCGGTGCGTTCAAACCCCGGCCAGGTCCGGTCCACCAGGGAACGCATGAGCGTCCGCCACTGGCCATAGAACTCATGGTCCGGTGCATGACCCAGTGCAATCGTCCGCCGCATGCGGTCCTCGAAGTCTGGAATGTCATGGCAGTCGGCGGGGATGTAGATCCGGTCCCGTTCCCGCAGGTCCCGGTTCACGTCCTGCCAGTGGTTCGTCAACTGCAGCGCCGTGCAGACGGCGTCGCTGGCTGACAGGGCGTCGGGATCATGATCCTGGTCCCCCAGTCGCAGCACCAGGCGACCAACCGGATCGGCGCTTCGACGACAGTAGTCGATCAACTGGTCCCAGGTGTCGTACCGGGTGACGCGCTGGTCCTGCTCGAAGGCGCTGATGAGATCCAGGAAAGGATCCGGCGTGAACTGGTGTCGATCCATGAGCGATGCCAGGGCCACGAACACCGGGTGGCTCGCCTGCCCTTCGAAACAGGCGATCGTCTCCGCCCGCCACCAGCCCAGCAGTTCGAGGCTTCGCTCGGGATCCCCGATCTCGTCGCCCAGGTCGTCGGCCCAGCGACAGAAGGCATAGACTGCCGAGGCCCCATCCCGGAGCGTCCGGGGCACGATCCGCGACAGCACCGGAAAATTCTCATAGTGCCCCAGGGTGAGCTTTCGGCAGTAGGCCAGCGAGGCCTCGGCATCCAGGCCCGGATTTCTACCGGGCCCCCAGGTCTCCAGCCGATCGATGATGGAGGTTTCGCTCATGACGCCTGATGACCGTGGTCTGTCCCGGGAAAGGCCACACTGTAGCGGCAGTTGAGGGTGGTATCATGCCCGTTCGAGGTTCTGAATCCTGATGAAGATCATTCTTGCCAACCCGAGGGGCTTCTGCGCCGGTGTCTACATGGCCATCGACGTGGTGGACCAGTTGCTCGAATTCGTCGAGGGCGAGTCGATCTACGTCTTCCACGAAATCGTGCACAACAAGCACGTCGTGCAGCGATTCCAGGACCAGGGTGTCGTCTTCATCGAGGACATCAGTGAAGTGCCCAAGGGCGCCATCGTGGTTTTCAGCGCCCACGGCGTCAGCCCCCAGGTCCGCGAGCAGGCCATCGACCGCAGCCTCACCGCCATCGACGCCACCTGCCCCCTGGTGACCAAGGTGCACGCCGAGGCGATCCGGTATGCCCGTCGAGGCTGGCAGATCATCCTCATTGGCCACAAGACCCACCAGGAGATCGTCGGCACCTACGGCGAAGCACCTGACGCGATCCAGATCCTGGAATCAGTGGATGGCATCGGTGACCTGAACATCGACGATCCCCAGAAGGTCGTCTACCTGACGCAGACCACCCTCAGCCTTGATGACGCCAACCAGATCATCAATGCGTTGAAGAAGGCCTATCCCGAGATCAAGAGTCCACCGAGCGAGGACGTCTGCTACGCGACGACGAATCGCCAGCGGGCGGTCCGCCAACTCGCGCCGGACTGCCAACTGGTCATCGTGGTGGGCAGCCAGAACAGTTCCAACTCACTCCGGTTGACCGAGATCGCCAACGCCGCCGGCACCAACGCGGTCCTCATCGACGACCTGACCGAGTTGACCCCGCAGATGCTCACCGGCGTCGATCGGGTGCTCGTCACGGCTGGCGCCAGTGCCCCGGAGGACCTGGTGCAGGCCCTCGTGCTCGACCTGGTCCACAAGTACAAAGGCGAAGTCGAGCAGCACGACGTGTTCCACGAGAGCGTTGAGTTCGGGCTGCCGGGAACCCTCAAGACCTTCATGCGCAGTCGCGACGTAGACCCGTCGGGACGACGGATCATGATGGACAACATTGCTTCCACGGCGGCCTTCCTGGAAACCCACGACATCGAGCAGCGAATCGTGGACCTGACGATCTCGGCCTCCGCCTGAGCCCTTCCCATGCAACACCTGCTCGACCTCACCCTCGAGGAGTTCCGCGACGCGTGCGTGGACCAGGACCGACCCGGCTATCTCGCCGAGCAGGTGTTCCGATGGATCTTCCGGCACGGGGTCACCGACTTCAACGAGATGACCAATGTCTCCAAGGCGGACCGAGCCTGGTTGAACGAGTCCTTCACCGTGTTCCGGAGCCGAATCGATCGCGTTCAATCCGCCTCGGACGGCACGCTGAAGATGCTCGTCACCTGGGATCCGTCGCCTTCACTGTCCCTGCCCCAGGCGGACGCGAACTCGTCGGCCCGCCAGACCGAGATGGTCATGATCCCCGCTGCTCGTCGCCGCACGGCCTGCGTCTCGTCGCAGGTGGGTTGTCCCGTGGGGTGTCGCTTCTGTGCCTCGGGACTTGGCGGGCTGGAAGGCAACCTCACGTCTGGCCAGATCCTGGAGCAGGTGATCCGCCTGAACCAGGAGGCTGACATTGAACGCATCACCAACATCGTGTTCATGGGCATGGGCGAACCCCTGGCCAATGACAAGGCGGTCATGCGGGCCATCCGGATGCTCAACGCCGACTGGGGCCCGGCCATCGGCGCTCGACACATCACGGTATCAACCGTCGGCCTGCCCGCTGCCATCCGTCGATTCGCTCGATTCGAACTGCCCGTGACACTCGCCCTGAGCCTGCACGCGCCCAATGATGAACTGCGAAGATCACTCATTCCCTGGGCCGACTATGCCACGATCGACCAACTGCTGTCCGCCTGCCAGGCCTGGTTCGAAACCAGTGGTCGCGAGGTCACGCTCGAATATCTTCTGCTCAGGCAGGTCAATGATCGGCCCGAACATGCTCGGCAACTGGCAAGGATCGCGACGCAACTCCGGGCCCGGATCAACCTGATCCGATACAACGAGGTGAAGGGCCTGCCCTACGAGCGTCCCTCGACGGTCGACGTCCGCGAGTTCCAGCGCATTCTCCGGCGACACGGGGTCAATGCCACCATCCGGGCCAGCCGCGGGCGGGACATCGCCGCAGCCTGCGGCCAGCTTCGGCACGAGTCCCGGTCGACCGGGACTACGAACTGAGAATCCAGATCCAGAGGACGATCGAGATCGTGTTGACGATCATGGCGATGATGCCGAGGACCAGTCCCAATCGGTACAGCCCTCGACCCTCGAGCCGATCATCACGCTCCATCTGGATGACGGCCTGCTGTGATCGGAACATGGCCATCCATCCCACGATGAAACCGGCGATGGGCACGAACATCAGGCCCAGCCCAATCAGGCCATAGACGGCCGAAGGCGTGGCGCTGGGCGCCAGTCCCCGCGGCGATTCTTCAGTCGTCTCATGATCCGGCATCGGGGCGCTGCTCCATCAGTTCGCGGAGTCGATCCGGGTTGGCCCGTCGAAGTCGACCATCCAGGGCCATGTCGTGCAGTTCGCCAAGCGTCTCCAGCCATCGATCATAGTCCTCTTCGGCGCCCGTGCCCGCCCGAAGCAGGATCTCGTGGACCAGCCGTCGCACCTGCCGGTCCTGGCGGGTTCCACGCCAGCCCGATGGCAGGATGCGGCGGGCCACGGAGAGGGCCCGCACCATCCAGTCGCTGGTTCGAAGATCAAGCCGCAACCGCCAGCGGACGATCGTGAGTTCGAGACGAGTGAGATATCGCGTCTCGACACTGTCGCCACGGGCCCGGTGAACATTGAGTCGCTGTCGTGTCTGCCGGCGATGCTCACTGCTGATCGCCATCGATGCGAGATAGATCGAGTCACGAACCAGGCAGGCCTCTGCCAGCGGCAGGATGGCCTTTCGAGTCAAGGCGTGTCCACGGTCTGCTCGATCAGCGCGATACAGCCGGACGACCGCATCCGCGAAACGCTCGGCATAGTCGAAGCCGCCCCAGGTGATGCATCGCCTGATGGCCACGGCAAAGTCCCGGAAGGCCTCGAGTCCTTCCTCCGTCCGGGCCAGGTCCGGTACGTCATAGAACACCCGCTGCGTGAGTCGCCCGAACCGGGCCGTCCATTCTCGCGAGCCGAATCCCTTGCGGCCCAGCGGCGGCGACTTCTGCCGGCGGACGAAACGGTCGGTCGTCTCAGCATTGGGATCCTCGCCCGGGCGCTTGAGCGCGGTGGGATTCACGGCAAAGGCCCGCCCCAGTTGGAAGGCCTCCAGTGACCGGGCGTACCCAGCCGCCTCCAGTTCCTGGATGGCGGCCTCGACAGCGTCACCACTGAGTGGCACGGCGCCCATCTGGAACGCCGTCCCGAGCTGCACCAGGTCGGAAAGCCGCTCGTTGTGAAATCGCCATCGTCCCAGGTCACTGAAGTCCTCGATGACCTGGCCATCGGGATGAAGCAACTGGCGGAAGTGATCCGCGATCTCCCCGACCCGCTGGCTGGCGACCTCACGATCCTGCTGGTCCTCGAACAGCCCGATGTTGACGACGCCACGAGTCCGGCCCCGTGACGCCACCCTCAGGAGTTCATCCGGACTGACGGCAAGCAGGCTCTCCACCCGGTCCACGCCAAGCAACAGATCCGCTTCTCCCCAGGGAATGACCGTGCTGGTGCCCGCGGCTTCTCGCTCGGTGCGAGGACGACTGAATGTCACCTGTGCCCAGGCTCGTCGCCCCGCGCCGATGGGTGCCGGCACCATTCGAAGTTGAACGTGGTAGCCCATCCGCCCGCCCGCCAGCATGAGCACCCGGGCCACGAGACCTGGAGCCGGGCCACGGAAGCCTGCGATGTGAACCGTCCAGGATGACGAATCACCATGGAGCGGAGTCGGAACCGGCAGCCCCTTGGCGTCTCGGCTTCGTTCTCGTACTGGTGGCCGACTCCGATTCACCTCGACCTGTTCCACCAGGAGGCGAACTCTCGCACCCAGGCGTGGCGGCCAGCGCCAGGGGATCGATTCCCGGCTCGAGCGTGTCTCCAGCGCCGCGGCATGGCGAACCGCCTCGACTTCCAGCTCCGCCAGCATCGGCGGCTGGCGAATGACGCAGGCCCGGTCCGCGGGCCACACGATGCGCTGCATGGGCTGGAAACCCAACCGATCGACGTCGGCCAGTTCTGCTTCGATGGAGACGACATCGAAACGAGTCGGCGGACCATCGTCCACGATGATGACGATCACGCCCGATTCCCGAACGGCTTCCCGCAGCATGCGGCGCAATCGACTCGTTTCAGCCAGCGTCCCCCGCCGGATCTGCACCTGCTCGGCGAGATCCGTCGGCACCGCGGCCTGGGCCAGTCGTTCCAGGTCCGCTCGTCCCGGACCATGGGGTTGCGCTGCCAGGAGAATCCACGTGTCCTTCGATTCCGCCGCCTGGCGGATGGCCGCGGCACCGTTCCGGAGAAAGGCCGGTCCGGCAAAGGTCTCGATGAACACCGGGCGGCCTTCCTGGGGCCCAATGGCTTCACCATCGATATAGAGGCGGATGACCTCCTCGGGCGGCGGCGCAACGTCCTGGTCCTCATCGCGGACCGGCTCGTCGTCTTCCTCCGATTCCATGATCTCGGGGAGCGCCTGGACCAGGCGACGCAACGCTTCGTGATGACCGGCGGCACCATAGCGGTCCATCACCACGGGAACCGGCAGCGACGGAGGCTCGGGCTGGAGATCGCTGTGCAGCACATGACTGGCCGCCAGATCACGCAGGACATGCAGCAGGCGGCGCATCAGGCTTGATGGATGAAGCGCTTCGCGGCCTTCCAGGGAGTATTCCTGTCCATCTTCGTCCGGCGGCAGGACATGGCCCCAGGTGATCGCGGGCGACTCGCCCTCGATTCGAATGCGTTCGGCGACACGACGAATCTCGTTTTCGATGGTGCCCGGTCGCGGCTCCAGCACGATGACGTTGCGACATCGCCGGAGAATGCGCCCGACGGCGGCTTCATCCAGTGGATGAAGCACGCCCAGTTGAAGGACTGGAACGCGTTCGGAGATCCCGAGCATGGCCGACAGGTGCTGGAGCGTTCGGTCCGCCGGGCCGACCGTGATGAATCCCCATGGCACGGCCTCACCGGGAGAGGGCATCGATCGCCATGAGTTCAACTCCAATCGCCGGGCCATGCGCAGGGGCCCACCGGTCTCGGTCCACCGGGGCCGGCGACGACGACGGTGCCGCATCGGATCGTCAGCTTCTTCCTCACCGCGGTTGGGTCGCATCTGAAGCGTTTCCGAGCACCGCAGGATGCTGCGATCGACGACCACGGCTCCCGTGCCCTGGTCGGACCGACTGATGCGCAGAACGTTCTCGACGGCATCACGCAGGTGTGGAACATCCTGTGCCTCCAGCACCGGTATGCGTCGACGCGACAGCCGGCCACGGATATCGATCGCGGCCTGGTTGAGACCCAGGTCCTCGACGATCAGGCCCAGAGCGGCCCCCTCCGGCAGCGGCCGTGACCCCGCTTCGATCAGGTCCAGTGCCGCGGGAACCGTCGGCCCCGTCAACACGGTGATCACGTGCTGGCCCTGGCGAGCCGCCCAGGCCGCCAGGAGCATGGCCCGACCCGCGTCAGCGACGCGATCTACCTGGAGATGATGCATGCGCAGCAGTTCAGCGGTCTCGGGGTCCGCCGTGATGCGATCCAGGTCAGAGGTCGCCTGGGAGGCGACGTAGATCACACGCCGCACGCTGGGCAGGCATTCCAGCGAGGCCTTCAGGATTGCTTCCGCAGCAGACAGGGTGGCCGTGCCGGTGTGACGCCACAGCGGATGTTCGTGATGTGGTGTTGCCTCTGTCACGACCAGCCATCCAGCAATCGATGTACGGCATGCGCAACGCCATCATCCGCGTGGGAACGGGTCCGTGCATCCGCGGCGGCCAGCACGGCCGCCTCGGCATTCTCGACGGCGATGCCCCAGCCGGCACCAGCCAGCAGTTCGATGTCATTCAACCCATCACCGATGGCCGCGACCCGGGTCGGATCGATGCCTTGCCGACGACAGTGGACCTCGACCATGGACCACTTGTCGACGCCCCGGCCAAAGGCCTCCAGCATGTTCACCTGTTCGCCCTGCCGCCCGACCGCTGGCCATTGTCGACAGGCCACTCGATCACCGAGTCGATCCTGGACCGTCATCGCGGCGATGGACATGTGCTGCGGCTCGCCGATGCTCGCGACACGCAGCGTGTGCCCCTCGTGCTCATCCTCCGAAAGGCTGCTCACACTTCGCGTCTGGAGGCCGTGCAGGTCGAACCACCACCGGGAGACCGGGTGCAACTCGTCCTCGTCCACGATGAGATAGTCGTAGCCAACGGCGTGACGGTCCTTGAGCAGCAAGGCCGCACAGTCGTGCCCCTGGACGGACTCGACCAGGGCCCGGACATCCTCGACCGCCAGTGGCCGCTTCTCGAGGGTCTCCCCCGAGGGCCAGTTCACGAGGGCTGCACCGCTGGCGACGACCAATGGCCCCTCGTAGTCGATGGCCTGAAGGATCTCCCCACATTCGGCATGGGTCCGGCCAGTGGCGATCATCACGTCCACGCCAGCGTCCCGGGCGGCCGCCAGGGCCTGGCCATTGGCCTCAGAGACCTCCCCCCGGGGGCCGAGGAGTGTTCCATCGAGGTCGATGACCAGCAGATCTGGGGCGCCCTTCATCGACCGGACCCTACGGTCTGGCCGCAAAGGGGGCAACCCCGTGGGCAATTGGCCTCCCAACCTGCTACGCTCGAAGTGGTGATGTGGAGCGACGCAAGCATTGATGCAGGTGGCCCCGGGGCCCGTCAACTGGCCAATACGCTCTTGCCGCATCTCCATCGAGCCTGCGGCAGCCACCTTGGGGACGTGCATTGGTTCCGGGCAGACTGGCAGCGTGGCGGCGCCGCCACGGGCCGGGCCAACTGGAAAGCCGAGGACGGCACCGAGCGAGAGGTCATGGTCAAGTTCCCCATCCGTGCGAGGGAACTGCTGTGGATGCGGCGGCTGCAGCGTCCGCATGGTGACGGATTGCCGGTCGTTCCAAACCTCTTTGCCTCCGGCAGCAGCCTGGAGTCATACGACCTCGCCTGGATCGTCATCGAATGGCTGCCCCATGGTCCATTGGGAAAGCGGTGGCATGCCGACCATGTCATCCGGACCGCCGAAGCCGTGACCCGGTTCCACCAGGAGGCCGACCTGTTTCCCATCGAGGCCGAAAAGGCTCGTCGCGAGGAGTGGACGGAATTGCTGGATTCCGCCCGGGCCAGTATCCGCCGCAACCACATCGATGAAGAAGCCCATTGGCAGGCCCTGCTTGATCGCCTGAGTGCCGCCCTGCCTGACATGGTCGAGCGATGGCGGGCCCGTGAAACAGATCACTGGATCCACGGCGACCTGCACCTGGCCAATGCCCTGAGCCGGATCGGTGCGGAGCATGGCGAGGTGACGTTGATCGACCTGGCCGAGGTCCGACCCGGGCACTGGATCGAGGACGCCGTCTACCTGGAGCGACGGCTCTGGGCCAGGCCGGAGCGACTGGAGGCGGCTCGACCTGTCGCGACCATCGCCGAGGCGCGACGGGCCCGTGGCCTGCCGGCTGAGTCCGATTACGAGGAACTGGCCACGGTCCGCCGTGCACTGATGGCCGGAACCGCCCCGGCATTCATGAAGACCGAGGGCCATCCTCGGCACCTGGCAGCCTGCCGGGGCCAACTGGAAGCCTCACTGGACCGCTTCCAAGGGGCCTGAACCGCCATCAAGGTCTTCTCTGGGCGGGATGTTCATTGCTCGGCAACAGGACCTCCGATACCATGCCGGGTTCCCTTCTTGGACCCGTCATCGCCCGGAGGACGACATGGATCGCGAACGCCTGCAACAGGTACAGCAGTCGGATCTCAGTGAGAGCCGCGTCAACGAGGACTTCGTCAACTGGATCAAGACCAGTGGCCCGTGGTACCTCCTGGCGATCCTGGTGGGTATCGCGGTCTACCTCTACCTGGTGAATCTCCAGCGAGCCGAGGTCCGCGAGCACGAGCAGGCCTGGTTCGACTTCACGCAGGCGGCCATGCCCGCCTCGCTGGAAGATGTTGCCCAGCAGCATGGTGACGTCGACAGCATCGGAACCCTGGCTCGTCTCCGCGCAGCCAACACCTACCTGGCCTCGTTGCAGACCAACCTCGCCGTTGGTTCCACGCTGGAAGAAGGCACGCCGCTGACTGCCGAAGATCGCGCCCTTGGCCTGGACCGAGCAGGCGATCTCTACCGGCAGGTCGCCGAGTCCGACAAAGGTGGCTTCGGCGACACCATTACCGCCTACACCGCGCTCAACGGCCTGGCAGCCGTTGCCGAGTGCCAGGGCGATGTTGATTCCGCCCGCAAGTATTACGAGCAGGCAGCCACGCGAGCCCAGGAGTGGTACCCGGTCCTGGCCGACCAGGCCCGCGGCCGCGCCGAGACGGTCGACGAGTACGCGGCCGACATCACCCTGCCCAAGCCGGCCTCTCCGCTGGCCCCGCCCGCCATACCGGGTGGTGCCACGCTGCAACCGCTCGACGTCGACAACATCCTGAACCTGCCCGCGGGAGCGCTCCCTGGCGATGCCGCTCCGCCCGCAGCACCCACCGGCACGCCCGCAGCACCCGCCGAGACGCCCGCAGCACCCGCCGCGGATGACACGGCACCCCCCGCCGAGGCGCCAGCCACGGAGGAAGAGGCCACACCAGCCTCGCCCTCGACGGATCCCGCGACCCCGGCCGATCCCGACTCCCCGTGAGTCGCGACCGCTGAACCATGGATGCTTCTGACCAGGTCGGCTCCGGCGAAGAGGGACTCCTCAATGCCGGCGGCAAGGTCGATTCGGCGAGGCTCCATGAACTCTATGAATCGCTTGGTGATGATGACGGCGCGATCGTGGTGCACTTCAAGCTCTCGCGAGACCTGGAGAAGCGCCTCGATCGCTACCTCGTCGATCGCATCCCATTCCTGAGCCGGACCTCGCTCCAGCGACTCATTGCCGAGGAGGCTGTACAGGTCAACGGGCGGACCCCAAAGGCGTCGACCAAGCTTCGGCTCGGCGATGAGATCCGGGTCGCGATCCCGCCCCCACCCAGTTCAGAGCTGCCCGCCGACGAGATGCCGCTGGACATCATCTACGAAGACTCCGACTTCCTGATCCTGAACAAGGCGGACGACGTCATTGTTCACCCGGCCCGGGGGCACCAGCGCGGCACGCTGGTCAACGGGCTGGCCTGGCACTGCCAGGAACGATCCCGGAGCGGCCTCTCGGACGTGGGTCGGGAAGAAGCCCGCCCCGGTGTCGTCCATCGACTCGATCGGCACACCACGGGCGTGATGGTCTTCGCCAAGTCCGACGTCGCGCACTGGCGACTGGGGCGACAGTTCGAACAGCGACGGACCCGCAAGCGATACCTGGCGGTCGTGCACGGACGCATGGAGCCCATGACCGACGTGATCGACGTCCCGCTGGGCAAGCACACGACCATCCGCGACCGCTATGCGGTGCGATGGGATTCCTCGGGCAAGGAAGCCGTGACCATCTACCGGGTCCGCGAGTTGTACGAGAAGTTCACATTGGTCGAACTGGAACTGCGGACGGGCCGGACTCACCAGATTCGCGTCCACCTCTCCCACCTGGGGTATCCCATCGCGGGCGATGACTACTACGGTGGACGTCGTCTCGTCGGGCGCGACATCTTTTCGCCCGGTTCGGAACCGGACCTGACCGCCTCGTCACCGATTCTCGGTCGCCAGGCGCTTCATGCCGGCCTGCTCGGATTCATCCATCCCTCCTCGGAGGAGGCGGTCGAGTTCACGGCCCCGTTGCCGGAAGACCTGCAGAACCTGGTGAAGCTGCTGCGAAAACACCAGTTCGTCTCGCGACCGAAGGTCCCGGGGGCCGAACTGGACGTCGACATGATGGTCGGCGAGTGAGCGTCAGCGGAGTTTCAGCAGCACCGCGGCTGCGATCACGCAGACCACACCGAGAATCCAGAATCGAGCGACCACCTGCGACTCGGACCACCCACCGAGATGGAAATGGTGGTGAATGGGCGAGCAGCGGAAGATCCGCCGACCGCCGGTCAGCCGGAACCAGGTGACCTGCATCACCACGCTCAGGATCTCCCAGTAGAAGACGGCACCGATCACCAGCAGCAGGAACTCCTGTCGGATCGCGCAGGCCAGGTAGGCCAGCAGGCCGCCCAGGGGAAGCGACCCGGTATCGCCCATGAACACCCGGGCCGGCGCGCAGTTGAACCAGAGAAACCCGAGGCAGGCACCAGCCATGGCACCGGCGACCACCATCAGTTCCTCCGTGCCCTCGACGAAGGGGAAGAGCATGTACTGGGCCCGTCCGGACGAGCCGGCGATGTAGGCCAGCAGCATCAGGGCCAATGACGCGATCATGACCAGGCCCGAGGCCAGGCCATCCATGCCGTCGGTGATGTTCACGGCGTTGGACGTCCCGGCAATGAACACCGTCGTGAGGAAGACAAAGGCCAGCCAGCCCAGCACGATGACGGAGGGTTCCAGGGCCAAGCCCTCGGTCCCGGGCTGGTAGGTCCGCTGGAAGGGAAGGGTCAGCACGCGGGCGGACTCGCTGTCGCCGGTCAGCCGCCACAGGTACATCCCGCAGATCACACCGAGGCCCAGTTGGAAGAGCAGTTTCTCCCAGGCGAAGAGGCCCTCCCGAGCACCGGGACGGCGTCGAGCCGTGGTCAGCTTGAGCCAGTCATCGAAGCCTCCCACCACCGCCAGCCAGACCATGACGACCAGCGCCAGGTGGATGTAGCGGTTGAACAGGTCGCCGAGGAGCGCCACCGTGACCAGCATCGCGGCGACGATGAGGATCCCCCCCATGGTCGGCACGTTGGCCTTGCTCTTCATCAGCTGGTTGAGGTCCGCGTTGTAGAACTCGGGGGAATCACCCAGCTTCTGTCGCAGGAGCCACCGGATCGTCCGCTTCCCCAGCAGCAGGACGATACCGAACGAGAGGATCACCGCGAAGAAGGCTCGGAACTCGATCTGGTAGAGCACCTGCAGCAGCGAGTAGCCACCGAAGGACTCCAGCCAGTCATGCCAGGATTGAAGAAGGTTGTAGAGCATCCGTTCGCTGTTGTGCTATCGACACTCAGGTGGCTGCAACTTCCGATTCGCGTTCCCGGACGTAAGACATGATCCGTTCCAACTGAATTCCGCGCGACGCCTTCAACAGAACAAGGTCACCGGATCGCAGTCGCTGGGCCACCTGCGTCATGGCCGCCTCGTCCGCCAGGGCCCAGTGGGCCCGAGCCGGAAACGGATCCAGGGCCTCGTTCAGTGCCCCGATGGCCTCACCGACCAGCAGGATCTCATCCACCGGTGCACGCGCATGACTGGCCTGTACATGGGCGGCGAGGCCGGCATGCTGCCGAGCGGAATCGCCACCCAGTTCCAGCATGTCGCCGAGGACAATGATCCGACGGCCCGCGGTGGTGATCTCCGGGAAGGTCGACAAGGCCGCGGCAACCGACTCGGGATTCGCGTTATAGGCGTCATTGATGAAACGGACACCGGCGATGGTCGTATCCGTGCCCCGGGAATCCGACGGTGTCGCCGAGGCCAGGGCCGCCTCGACCTGGGCGTCCGATAGGCCGATGATCCGGGCCGTTGCGATGACCGCCAGGGCATTGATGGCATGGTGCTGACCAGGCAATGGCAGCGCAAAGTCAGCGCCATCGGCCAGGTGGATTCGTCCATCCGCTCGCGACAGGAGCCGCGGCATGGAACCAGGTTCATCACCATGCCGAAGGAGGCGAACCCCCTCGGGCACGTCGACCTCATGCCCGTCGTCATGCACGATGGCCACGCCGCCCGGGGCGATCCGCTTCAACAGCGAGCATTTTTCGGCCCGAACGCCATCCAATGAGCCCAGGCCCTCGAGGTGGCCATGCCCGACAAGGGTGATGATCGCGATATCGGGCCGGGTGATCTCGGCCAGCGCGGGAATCTCGCCGGGACTGCTGGTGCCCAGTTCCAGGATGACATGATCATGCTCAGGACGTGCCCGCAGCAGGCTCATCGGGCCCCCGATCGCGTTGTTCCATGAAGCCGGACTGGCAGTGCCCTGGTGAACGCTCCCCAGCACATGAGCCAGGAGGTCCTTGGTCGAGGTCTTGCCCGCGGTGCCGGTGATGGCAATGACCGTCGTCGTCTGCAGCCGGTCGCGCCAGGCCGATGCCAACTGCCCCAGGGCCGCGACCGTGTCCGGAACAACCAGACACGGAATGGAAGCCTCACGCTCGCGATCGACCATCGCCATGCTCGCGCCGGCTTCCACCGCCTGCTCAATGAAGTCATGTCCGTCGAGTCGGTCACCGCGAATGGCCACGTAGAGTCCACCATCGAGCGACTCGCGGGTGTCGTGTCCGATACAAAGCGGCCCGGACGCCGGCGGTTGCCCCGCCCATCGTCCCCCCGTGATCGTCACCAACTCGGCTGCACTGAACATCATGTCCGGACCGCCTCCCCTCGGCTCGACAGCGCCGCCATGGCCACCGCTCGATCATCAAATGGCAGTCGTTCCGTCCCGATGATCTGCTCCGCCTCATGCCCTTTCCCCGCGACCAGGATGACATCCTCGGGCCGCGCCTGCTCAATGGCACCGGCGATCGCCCGAGCTCGATCCTGCTCGACGGCAACCCGGGCCGAGTTGGACGTCCCGACCAGGATGTCATCAATGATGTCACCAGGGGCTTCCGTCCGCGGGTTGTCGGAGGTCACGTGAACTTCGTCGGCCAGTTCGCAGGCAATGGCGGCCATGCGTGGACGCTTGTGTTGATCCCGATCACCGCCACAGCCGAAAACCACGATCAGGCGGCCCGGTTCGGACACCAGGGGGCGCAAGGCCTGAAGCGCCGTCCCCAGGGCCCCATCGGTATGCGCAAAGTCGACATAGACCCTCGGTCCCGGCCCCCCTCCGTGAACCGGTTCGAGTCGACCACGGGGTGTGGGCAGGCTCCGGGCCCGTTCCAGCAGCGCCTCCGGTGACTCCCCACAGGCGTGGGCCGCGGCCCAGGCCTGGGCGAGGTTCATCGCGTTGTGCTCACCAGGCAGTTCCATTGGAAGGGTCCAGTTCCCGGCCGCGGTCGACAGGTGGACTCCCTCGCCATGCGTGACATGGACGTCGGCATGACCATCGGACCGCATGCGACACGTGATCGATCGGGCGGTACTCGCTGCTGACATGATGGAGGAAGCAGGATCGTCCAGGTTCAAGACGGAGAAGCCGCTTCCCGAGAGCCCGGCGAACAGACCACGCTTGGCGGCCGCATAGACCTCCATCGTTCGATGGAAGTCAAGGTGGTCGCCGGAGAGATTCGTGAACACGGCGCCCACCACTGGAAGATCCTCCATCCGTCCCAGGGCGATCCCGTGGCTGCTGGCTTCCATGACAGCCCAGGGGCAACCATGGTCGGCCATGCGGGCGAAGATCCGCCGCAACTCGATCGGCCGCGGTGTCGTCAAACGCGCCCGGGTCCGGTCACGTCCGTCGTCGACCTCGATGGAGCCGATCAGGCCACCGCCGAGGAAGTGCTGCAGGAAGGTCGCCGTGGTCGTCTTGCCGTTGGTTCCCGTGATGGCGACGATCGGAACCGAGGGGCCACCGAACAGACGGTCGGCCAGGACGACCCCCATGGCATCCGGGTCGGGACAGCAGGCGGTCGCCACTGATGCCCGAGCGCATCCCGTCGCGTCGCTGAGCACGGCGACGGCGCCGCGACGCTCCGCCTCGGGAACCAGGTCCCGCCCATCATGGTGACCGCCTGGGCGGGCCACGAAGAGACAGCCCGCCGTGATGTCACGGGTGTCTTCCACGATGTCGTGGATCACGACATCCGGCTTGCCTTCGACGGCAAGCGGGAGATCAGCACACAGTTGTCCGAGCGGCTTCGCCCAGCGCATTCCCTCGCTCCAGGCAGTCAACACGACTTCCCCGGAGTATAGATCGGCCCCGGGATGCCGTTTGTCACAGGAGCAGCATCGCGTCGCCGTAGCTGTAGAAGCGATAGCCCGATTCGACCGCCCGGGCATAGGCCTCGTGCATGAGGTCCACGCCGATCCGGGCCGCCACCAGGGCCAGCAGGGTCGATCGAGGCAGGTGGAAGTTCGTCATCAGGACATCAACATGCTTCCACTCCCACGGGGGCGAGATCATCAGGCTGGTCGAGCCGGCCCAGTCACCGGACGGGACTTCCGCGGGAAAGGACTCCAGGACCCGAGCGGTCGTGGTTCCCACGGCCACGATCCGGCCGGGACGATCCGGGGCCATGATCTCGGAAATGGTCCGATGGTCCACGAAGAAGGACTCGCTGTGCATCCGATGCTCGGCCAGCGTTGGAGCCGTCACGGGCTGGAACGTCCCGGCGCCGACGTGCAGCACCACCTCGAGAAAGGACAGCCCCAGTTCCCGAAGCCTGGCCTCCAGGCCGGGCGTGAAGTGCAGCCCGGCAGTCGGCGCCGCAACGGAGCCCGTCTCGCGGGCGTAGATGGTCTGGTACCACTCGCGGTCCTGCTCATCCGTGACGGCCTGTTCACCGCGGGCACGCAGGATGTACGGCGGCAGCGGCGTGAGACCATGTCTTGCCAGGACCGACTCGGCCGGACCGTCGACGTCCGGCCGGAGGACCCAGTTGGCGTCCTCCCGTTCCACGAGTTCGAGCGTGGGCCCATCGTTCTCCAGTTGGAGAACGACCCCGGGTCGAAGTCGACCGTTGCTGCGGAGCATGGCGACCCAGTGGCCGTCTTCACGCTGGTGCAGGTAGAGCCCCGAGACCCGTCCCCCGCTTTCGACACGATGGGCTTCCAGGCGAGCCGGCAGGACACGGGAGGCATTGCGGACGATCACATCCGAACCCTCCAGCAAGCCGGGAAGATCCGACACGTGGCAGTCCTCGATCGTCCCCTTGTCCGCGCGGACGACCATCAGCCGCGCCTGGTCCCGGGGCTCGGCCGGCGCCGTGGCAATCCGATCTTCCGGAAGGTCGTAGTCCAGGTCATCCAGTCGCATGTACTTGATCCAACATCACGTTGCCCTGCTTCAACATCCCGCACAGAAGGACTGTCTGGTCCAGGCGATCATCGTCCGCGATCCCGCCGGCAGCAAGCCACGAACCGATCCGTTATCGGAGGCCTGTTGATCTGGCCGCCAGCAGAACCAGCGGGCCCGGACCTTGCCCCCCTCGGGCATGAACCCGATCAACGCCGCTTCCGCTGCCAGCATGCTCCCCCTGCCGACCAGTCGCCTGGTCGCCACGGCCCCGTGTCCCCCGGCCAGTGCCCCGGTATCCGCGGCACCCGCGGCGGTCGCACCGGTCCCGCCCCAGGGGATCGCCGGCCCGGTGAACTGGAGCCCCGGGCTGTGGTGGTTGCTCCATCGATACGAGTACCTGTTCATCGGTCTGCTCCCCACGCTTCACGCGTCGACGCCGGGGGCGGAGAACATGGACCCGCCGGGACCGATCCTCGAATCTGCTCGACCGCACTGGGATGAGACCAGCATGCTGAATCCGCCACCGGCAGCGGCGACCATCGTGCCCGCTCCACAGGAGGGACCACTGGTGCCCCAGGCGGTCAACCCGCAGGTTGTCGGGACCGTCGTCGACCTGCTGGCTTGAGACGGACGTTCTCGGGGAGGTATGGCAGGAGTGGTTCCGGCACACGCTTCAGGCCTCGTCTCAACGCCTTGGCCAGGGCATACCGCATGGCATCATCACGTCGCTTGAGGACGGCCGCGGTGACGTTGAACCCCCGCTCGTTCATCACGCGAAGGGCCCAGTCCCACGCCATGTATTCCTCGAGGCATCGTGGCGAGTAGCGATTGAATCCAATGGCGTGATGGCCAACCTCGTGGAGAAAGACGGCACAACTCATCGGCCCCTTGGGATACGGCGATTCAATCAGTCGATCCACCCGGCCGGACTTGTCCCGCAGTTCCCAGGCGCAACCACTGGTACGAGATCGCCAGCGATGAACCCGGATCCCCCAGTGGGCCTTCATCTCGTCAACGAGTTGGTCATACCGGGCCTGCATGCCGCCAGTCGCGCGAGCTGGCCGGGCCTGACGCGGAGGCGGGGATGGCGGATCGGCTTCCGCGACACCCAGCAATTCCCAGAGTGTCAGCATGAAGCGTTTCATGTCGAGTTGAACCTCGCGCCTGGTTCCACGGGATGGCCCAGTTGCCACTGGTCCCATGTCATGGGTCGTCCACCCGGCGACTGGACCTCCAGGATTTCCAACTGTCCTGACCCGCACGCCACTCGGCCGGAAGCCAGGATGGTCCCCGGTTCGGCCTCCGTCGGTTCATCGGGGCAGGCTCGCACCCGCCGAAGCCTGAGTTGATCCGAGCCGAGCATGACATCACAGCCCGGCCATGGGGTCAGGCCGTGCGTCCGCCCCTGTACCAGGCCCGAGGGCAGGCTGAAGTCCACCGTCGCATCGGCCCGGCTGAGCTTCGAGGCCTGCGTCACCGCCGCTTCGTCCTGTGACTCCGGCGCCAGCGTTCCCGCCTCGAGGGCTGACAGCGTCTCCAGTACGGGGGCCGGCCCCAGGAGCGACAACCGGTCATGGAGTTCTCCAGCGGTCTCAAGCGGATCGACCGCTGTCCGTCGCGTGGCCAGCAGTTCACCAGCGTCCATCACGCTGGCGAGCGTGATCACACTGACACCGGTTTCGTCATCGCCAGCCATCAGGCATCGCTGGATTGGCGCCGCCCCCCGCCACCGGGGCAGCAATGAACCATGCAGGTTGCAGGCGAAGCGATCCTGGAGAAGGGTCGGCGGGAGTTTCAGCCCATAGGCGATCACGACCCAGGCATCGGCCGGCAGGTCACGGATCGTCGCAACCGTGGCATCATCCAATCGCTCGGGACGAAGCAGGTGAAGGTCACGTTCGGTCGCCGCCTCGGCAATCGGTGTCGCACGCCGTTCCCGTCGTCGACCTGCCGGACGATCGGGCTGGCTGACGACGAAGCTGACATCATGTTCGCCCAACAACGCTTCGAGCGTAGGCAGTCCAAAGGCACCGGAGCCGAAGAAACCAACGTTCACGCGTCAACCTCGTTCCAGGTCGCGAATGGCCCGGCGATTGCGGAGCCGGTCCATCGAGGACATGCGATCGATGATCAGTACGCCGTCAAGGTGATCATTCTCGTGCTGCCAGACCCGTGCCATGTGCTCATCGGTTTCCGCCTCAACCTCCTCGCCATGCTCGTTCAGGCCCCGGATCCGAATGCCCACGGGCCGCGTGACATTCACGAGGATCCCCGGCAGGCTCAGGCAACCTTCCTCGTCGGTTTCCCGGGTGGGATCAACCGGTTCCAGCACGGGGTTGATCCAGACCATGCCGCCGTCCTCGTTCTCCGGATCCCGGGTCACGAACATCCGCCACGACAATCCAACCTGGGGCGCGGCAAGGCCGATCCCCTCGGCCTCAACCATCAACTCCAGCATGCGATCGGCGACGGCCCGGACGGCATCGTTGACCTCGTTCACCGGGCTGGCCGGTGTCCGGAGGACCGGGTGCGGATGGTCCACGATTTCCAGGCTGGCCGGATCGACGTCCATGGCGGGCATGGTACGAGAACCCCCCCGTGCAGGCGGCTTCAGGGCCCGGGTTCGGCCGATGGCGCATTGACCCGGACCGACCTTGGGCGTAGTGTGCTGAGCCCGAAATGGGCCGCAACGGACTGCGACCCAAATGCGTATTACAAGGCATGCCATCCTTGGCCATCTTCCGAAAAAAACCAAGCGATTCCGAGCCTGCTGAACCCGAGAAGGCGTTCACGCCGGATCCGGCCAAGGCCCGCAAATGGTTTGAACATGCCAAGGCCATGGCGGAATCTCACCAGTACTCCTCGGCCCTCGTGTACTACGCTCACGGCCTGCAACTGGACCCTGGTTCGATCTCGGCCCAGGAGGCCATCCTGAATGTGGCCGCGCGGCATCACCAGGCTGGTGGCAAGAAGCTGCCCTCCAAGGAAATCAAGAAGCTCGAAGGCCCCCGCCCGGTCGACAAACTGGCTGCGGCCCTGCTGGGCTGGACCAGCGAATTCGACAACCCGGGCCTGGCCGTGAAGGCGCTGGAGGCCGCGGTCAAGGCTGACCAGTTCGAGATGGCGAACTTCCTGACACCACGGGTGCTGAACCTGGTTCGCAACTCACGCAAGATCAATCGCAATCACCTGCTCCAGATCAAGGCCCTCGCCTCGCAATGCAATGCGTGGGACGAAGCCATCACGGCTGGTGCCGCCGCACTGGAGATGGACCCCTCCGACTCGAAGCTCGATGACGATCTCAAGGACCTCGTCGCCCAGAAGGCGATGTCCAAGGGTGGATACGAGCAGGCTGCCGGCAAGGAAGGTGGCTTCCGCGAGTTCATCAAGGATGCCAAGAAGCAACAGGAACTCGGGCAGGAAGATTCACTGGCGGGCGCCGGTGGCGCCCGGGATTCCGTCCTTGAGCGAGCCAAGGCGGCGTACGAATCCACACCGGATGTTCCGGATGTCCTTAATCGCTATGCCCAGATCCTGCGTCGCACGGGAACCGACGAGGCGCTCACGGAAGCCGAGCAGGTCTACCGACGGGGCGCCGAGCAGACCGGCGAGTACCGCTTTCGCATGAACGCCGGCGACATTGCCATCAACCGTCTTCGATCGGCAGTGGAGCGCATCAAGCAGCAGTTGGAGCAGGCGCCGGAAAACGAACAGGCCGCCCTCCAGGATCGCCTGACGGCCAAGATGTCGGAGTTGCTCGACTTCGAGGCCGAGGAATATGCCGACCGCAGCGAGAAGTATCCCACCGACCGCACCCTGAAGTTCCAACTGGGCGACGTCGCCTATCGCCGCGGCGACCTGGGCACCGCCATGGAATGCTTCCAGAAGGCCAAGGACGAGCCGAAGCTGCGGACGATATCGGGCCATTACCTGGGCCGCTGTTTCGCGAAGGAGAATTGGCACGCCGAAGCGATCGCCGAGTTCCGCGAGATCCTCGAGAAGCTCGACTCAACGGACCAGGAACGTGAACTGGAGATCCGCTACGACCTCATGGTCTCGCTGATCGCCTCGGCTCGTGAGGAACGCAACGGCGAACAGGCGAGGGACGCCCTGGAGATCTGCTCCTGGATCGCCCGGAAGGACATCACCTACCGGGATATCCGTGATCGCCGCAAGGAAATCGACTTGCTCGTCCGTGAGATCGGTTGAACCATGCCAGGGGTGGTTGCCGTCATCCCGGCTCGACTGGAATCGACACGATTCCCACGGAAGTCCCTGGCCGCAGAGACGGGCACCCCATTGATCATTCATGCCGCCCAGCAGGCCGCCCTGGCCCAGCGGGTTGGTGAGGTCATCGTCGCCAGTGACGCCGAGGAGATCCTGGAGGCGGGTCGCCAGCATGGCTTCGCCGCGGTCGAGACCCGGGCCGATCACCTCAATGGAACCAGCCGGATCGCCGAGGTTGCCGCGGACCTGGATTGTGACCTGGTCGTGAATGTCCAGGCCGACGAACCGGAGATCGACCCCGCCGTGATCGACGCGGCGGTGGAGGCGTTGATGGACGCCCCGGACTGCCAGGTGGGCACCATCGCCTCCCCCATGGGCCCCCACGAGGACCCCACGGACCCCAACCTGGTCAAGGTCGTCCTGGACCAGTCCGAGCGTGCCCTGTACTTCTCCCGGGCCCTGATCCCCCATGATCGCGATGGCACCCGGACCGACCCGCCGCTGCGTCACGTGGGGCTCTATGTCTACCGCCGGGAGTTCCTGGGGGTCTACGCCGCCCTGCCCGCGACGCCCGCCGAGACCGTCGAGAAGCTGGAGCAACTCCGGGTCCTGGAGAACGGACACCAGATTGCCGTGGCAATCCGGACCTGCCACCACCAGGGAATCGACACGCCGGAGCAGTACGAGGCCTTCGTGGCCCGCCATGCCGCCGGGAAGCCCGGGGTTGTGGATTGAATCAATCGCGGGTGGCGCGGTACAATCGGACATGCCCCACCAGGATCAAGATGTCCCCGATGGCGACTCCCGAGTCGGCTCGTTTCTCAGCCGTTTTGGCCAGTCCACCGAATCCACCGAGTTCTTTTCCCCGCACCCGGAAGGCTACGTGCCCGGCCGAACGGCCTATGTCGCCGTCCTCGGAACGGTCATGAGTGGCCTGGGCAAGGGAATCTTTTCCTCATCCCTGGCCAAGCTGATCAAGGACAAGGGACTGTCGGTAGCGCCGGTGAAGCTCGAGGGCTACCTGAACGTCGACAGCGGCACACTCAACCCGTACCGCCATGGCGAGGTCTTCGTCCTGGATGACGGCACCGAGTGCGATATGGACCTGGGCACCTACGAACGGATGCTCGATCAGAACCTCTCCGTCCAGAATTTCACGACCGCCGGCCAGATCTACACCGAGGTCCTGGAGCGTGAACGCCAGGGCGGCTATCTCGGCCGCGATGTGCAGATGATCCCGCACGTGACCGGCGAGGTGAAGCGTCGCCTTCGCCAACTGGCCATGACTGGCGGGGCCAACGGCGGCCCGGCCGACGTGGTCTTCATCGAGGTTGGTGGCACGGTCGGCGACTACGAGAATGGCTTCTATATCGAGGCCCTGCGTGAGCTGGCCTTCGAGGAGGGACCGGGGCGTTCCTGTTTCGTCGCCCTGACCTATGTCCTCGATCCCCCGACACTGGGCGAACAGAAGTCAAAAGCCGCCCAGCTGGGCATCAAGCGACTGATGGAATCGGGAATCCAACCGCACATCATCGCGTGCCGGGCGGAGCGACCGGTTGCCGAGACCGTGCGAGAGAAAGTCTCGATGTTCTCGAACGTCCCGCTGCAGCGAGTCATGTCCATGCATGACCGCGAATCGATCTATACGATTCCCGAGGCCATGCGGGCCCAGGGGCTCGACCGGGAAATCCTGACCATTCTCGATTGTCACAGTCGGGTTAACACGGTCCAGGAGGACACGGCCCGGGCACGTTGGATGACGTTTTCCGACGGACTCTCCGGACCTCGTCGACACGAGATCAACATCGGCATCCTCGGCAAGTACACGGCCCTTCGAGATGCCTATGCATCCATCGACAAGGCCATCGAACATGCCGCCACCCACCTGTCGGCGACACCCAACGTGAACTGGATCGACACCACCGAGATCGATGACGCCCAGTCCGAACTGGGCCATCGTGACCTGCACGCGGTGATCGTTCCCGGTGGGTTCGGCGAGCGCGGAGTCGAGGGCAAGATCGCCGGCGTGAAGTGGGTCCGCGAGAACCAGGTCCCGTTCCTTGGCATCTGCCTGGGCTTCCAGATGGCCGTGATCGAATATGCCCGGCACCTGGCCGGCCTCGATGGTGCCAGCTCAACCGAGTTCGGCGGCGAACCGGCCCATGCCGTGATCTCCGAACTGCCCGAGCAGAAGATGATCGAGGGACTCGGGGGAACGATGCGCCTCGGTGGCCAGGACGTGGCCTTGACCGACGGCTCGCTGGCGAGCTTCCTGTATGACGGCCAACGGCTTGTCCGAGAACGCTTCCGGCATCGATTCGAGGTCGATCCCTCGTACATCGAGTCACTGGAGAAGGCGGGTCTGATCTTCTCGGGACGTCACCCGGAACAGCCCATCATGCAGGTCCTGGAACTGCCTCGCGATGTTCATCCCTACTACGTCGCGGCCCAGTATCACCCCGAACTGACCAGTCGCCCCTTGCGGCCCCAGCCAATGTTCATGGGCCTCCTGGCCGCGGCCATCCAGCGGAGCAACCCCTCGGCGACCCGCGAGGAGATCTCCTCACGGTGGATTCCGGAGCAGCCCTCGCCCGGGGCGGCGGTCCCGACCAGTCAAGTCAAGCCCTCGGCTGCCAGCCCCTGTAGCTGACCGCCTCGGGATGCTAGAATCAACAGCTTGCGATCCCTGGCGATGTAGCTCAGCCTGGTTAGAGCGAGGGATTCATAAACCCTAGGTCACTGGTTCAAATCCAGTCATCGCCATTCGCAGGGCCCCACCAGGGGCCCTTTTTGCTTTTTGCCTGACAGGGCTCTTCCCGCAACCCAGAAACATCATGGAGGAACACGGGGCGTACCGTGTTTGTCCGTGCATGGAGTTTCCCTGGTTCGCATCGTCGCTGGCGATGCACAAGCATAAGGAACTCCAAACCATGAGCACATTGAGAACACTGTGCCTGCTCACGGCCGCCACCCTGATCACCGGCGCCGTCGCATCGGGACTGCAGCCCGCCGCCCTGGGCGGCATCGTTGTCGGCAGTCCTGCCGACAACGTGATATCGCCACCCAGTCAAGGCGGGGGTTGGCCCGGAGAGGCATTCGTCTCCCCACCCGACCTGCCCCTGGATCCTGACCTATGGCCCCTCCCCCGTGTGGCTGAGATGAACGCAGTCATTGATGCCGGTGACCTGGCACACCTGATGGCCAACTACGGTCATCCTGAATCAGATGTCAATGGCGACGGCGTGGGTGACATCAACGACCTGGCCCGGCTGCTGGATGGCATGGGCCGACCCCGGCTTGAGTTGTACCGCTCGATCCCGGCCGAGGCCAGGGCCGCCAACTAGGTCCCCCAACCACGGGTCTCGATGAAAGACCCCCGTGGCTTGCGCCGCGGGGGCTTTCTCATTGGTACCGGGCGGCTCCTGCACCGCTGGTGCGGCCCGTGTCCCCTGATTCGATATCCTCAACGCTCATGAGCCGACCACATCGGATCGTCATCCTGGGCCGGGCGTTTCCACAGATGCCCGACCTCATCCGCAAGGCGGAACTGGGCGAGGCCATCCTGCTGCCCGAGGCGCCGGACGTCTCCCCGGAACAACTCCGGGACGCCGTCACTGGTGCCGCGGGAATCGTCGCCATGCCGCATGTGCCCGTCGGGGCGGAACTGATGGACATGGCAGGCGAGAGTCTCCGCGTGATCAGCAATCACGCCGTGGGGCTCGACAACATTGATCTGCAGGCCGCCGCTGATCGCCACATCGCCGTCTTCAATACCCCGGACCCGGTCTGCGAACCCACCGCCGACGTCGCCTGGCTGCTGATGATGGGCGCCGCCCGCCGTGTTCGCGAGGGCGAGCAACTCATTCGCGACAAGCAGTGGACCGGGTTCGCCGCCGACCTGCTGCTGGGCCGCCGGATGATCGGCAGGACCCTGCTGATCGTCGGCGCCGGCCGAATCGGGGCCGCCGTGGCGAGGCGAGCCGTCGGCTGGAACATGCACGTGCTGTACGTGGCCAACTCCGACAAGCCCAACCTGGAGGGGCCACCGATCCACGCGACCCGCGTCGAACTGGACGCCGGATTGGCAGAGGCCGACTTCGTGTCGCTTCATGTCCCACTGACACCCGAGACCCGCCATCTCATCAATGCGTCTCGATTGGCCTTGATGAAGCCGACCGCGGTCCTGGTGAATACCGCCCGGGGTCCGATCGTCGACGAAGAGGCGTTGATCAACTCGCTCCGCAAGCAGGAGATCTTCGCCGCCGGACTCGATGTGTTCGATGGTGAGCCCTCCGTCCGACCCGAGTTTCTCGAGCTTCCCAATGTCCTGGCCCTTCCACACCTGGGCTCGGCGACGGAGGAAGATCGTCTCTGGACGACCCACCTGGTTGTCGAGAACCTCGCGCGAGTGCTCTAGGACCGGTAGCATGTCCCGCAATGAACCTTCACCTCCTGGGCACTGGCTGCCCCGCGGTCGACATTCACCGGTACGGACCTGCTTCCCTTGTCCAGAACGCGGACGGCGCCCGTGTGCTGGTCGACTGTGGATCAGGGGTCACCCAGCGACTGCTGTCCGCAGGGACCTCCGGCGCCGAGGTCGACCTGCTCCTGTTGACCCACCTGCACTCGGACCACGTGGTCGACCTGTTCCAGTTCATCATCTCGTCGTGGCACCAGGGACGGGATCGCGGACACCAGGTTGTCGGCCCCGCCGGCACCCAGGAATTCGTCGGCCAGTTGCTGGAAGTCTGGCGGCCCGAACTGGAACGTCGCGTCATGCACGAGAAGCGTCCGTCGATTGACGGGCTCGATGTCGAGATCACGGAGATCGGGCACGGCGCCGAGATGGAACTGGGCGACATGGTGATCGAGGCCTTCGAGGTCGACCACCGCCCCATGGTGCCGGCCATGGGTTTCTCGTTCCGGGAGAACGATCACCACATCGTGCTCAGCGGCGACACGGGCCCCTGCGAGATGCTCATCGAAGCCGCCATGGGGTGCGATGTCCTGGTACATGACGTCCTGCTGAAGCACGAGATGCAGCCCAGGGAAGGCGTTCGGTCACAGGAGACCATTGACCAGGTGGCGTCCTATCACGCGACCGCCGAACAGGTCGGCCGGATCGCCACCGAGGCAGAGGCCAAGTGCCTCATCCTGACCCACTTCGTCCCCCCGATCTTCGACGAAGCGAAGTTGCTGGAGATCGTCCGGGCCGACTACGACGGGCCGGTGCTCTGCGGCGAGGATCTGATGCTGATCGATCCGGCCAATCCGGCAGACGCCATGGTCGCTCGGGCCGACGAAGCCCGGTAGGAACCGCTATCCTCGCCACCGACATCGAACCAGAACGACCAGAGGAGTCCCACCCGTGAGTACCGCCGCACCATCCCTGGGCACCGGCCGATCCGGCATTTCCTCGAACCCCTACATCTTTGCCACTTGTTTCATCGCCCTGATCGCCACGGCCTTCGGGTTCATGGTCCGCATCGCCGTGATGGATACCTGGCAAGTGGAGTTCAACCTGTCCGAGACCCAGAAGGGCGAGATCTTCGGCGTCGGACTCTGGCCCTTCGCCATCAGCATCATCCTGTTCTCGCTGGTCATTGATCGCATCGGCTACACGATCGCGATGTGGTTCGCCTTCTTCTGCCACCTGGCCCAGGTCCTGTTGCTCATCACGGCCGATGGCTACTGGGGGCTGTGGATCGGCACCTTCATCGGCGCCCTTGGCAACGGCACCATCGAAGCCGTGATCAACCCGGTCATCGCATCGATCTATCACCGGAACAAGACCAAGTGGCTCACGATTCTCCACGCGGGTTGGCCCGGCGGACTGGTGTTGGCCGGCCTGCTCGCCATCGCCGTCGGGGCGATCGAACTGGATGACGGAAGCGCCGTCGGATGGCGGTGGCAGATCGGCCTGATCCTGATCCCCGTCATTCTCTACGGACTGATGCTGCTGAGCTGCCGATTCCCGGTCAGTGAGCGCGTCGCAGCAGGCGTGTCCTATCGAGCCATGCTCCAGGAAGCGGGCATCTTCGGCTGCCTGATCGTGACCGCCCTCATCGTCGCGGAGTTCGGACGCGTCTTTGGCATCGAGCCGTGGCTCCAGGGGGACATCATCCTGTTCGTCTGCGTGTGCTACGGCATGTATGTCCTGGCCTTCGGCCGTGGCATCTTCATCCTGCTGCTGCTGATCATGATCCCACTGGCAACGACCGAGTTGGGGACGGACAGCTGGATCAAGGAACTGATGGCGCCGATCACCGAGAAATGGGAGATCAATGGTGCCTGGGTCCTGGTCTATACCGCCTTCATCATGATGGTCCTGCGGTTCTGCGTGGGCCCGATCGTCAAGGCCCTCGGCCCCCTCGGCATCCTGGCCGTCTGCTCCGTGTTCGCCGCAGTGGGCATCTACGGCCTGGCGAACATGCAGGCCACGGCCTGGATCATCATCGCGGCCACCGTCTACGGAATCGGGCAGACCTTCTTCTGGCCCTGCACCCTTGGTGTCGTCGCAGAGCAATTCCCACGAGGCGGTGCCTTGACGCTCAATGCCATTGCCGGTGTCGGCATGCTGGGCGTGGGCATCATCGGCGCCCCCCTGCTCGGCAATCTCCAGGACAACCAGGTGCACAACAAGCTCGTCGCCACCGATCCTGGCGAAGGCCTTGGCGGACAACTGGTGCTCGATGACAGCATGCAGACCAGTGTCTTCGGTGAGTATCGGAAGATCGACCAGGACAAACTGGCCAGGCTCGAGGAGGCCGATGCCGAGGCCCACGCCGACATCCTGGCACTCCAACAGGAAGGCAAGATGACCGCCCTTGAACTGGCGGCCATCCCGCCGATCTTCATGGCGATCTGCTACCTGCTGCTGATGCTGTACTACAGATCACAGGGCGGCTACAAGCCGGTTGACCTTGGTGTTGATGAACTGCCCGCGGAAGAGGACGTCCTGGACGGCCAGAACCGATTCATCACCTCCGAGGATTAGTGATCGAGCACGACATCCAAAACGGCGAGGAGCCGACCCCCAAGGGGGGCCGGCTCCTGCCTTTCCTTCTCCGAATGACCCCGGGGAGAATCGAACTCCCGTTTTGAGGATGAGAACCTCACGTCCTAGCCGCTAGACGACGGGGCCTGCCGAGCCGGGAATGGTACCGCGACTGGGCCACCCGGGGCAATATCCCCATCAGCCTGAGCACGAAGGCGTCAATTTTGGGCAGCCTGGCCGGCCCCACGGGACCAGGAACGTTTGTATTCACGGACAGGCCCGACTTTCGCGACCCCGGGGGCGACGTTCTCTCGGGGCGGCACAGTCGTCTTCGACGATCAGCACCCTCCTTGCGCAGGCAGCAGCCAGGGCAACCAGGTCGGCGATTTCGGATCCGGCCTGGTCTATACCGGTTGCACGCCACAAGTCGGTGACGTCAATGGTGACAATATCGCTGACATCCAGCACCTCCTGGCGGTCATCGGTGGATGGAGTTGACCTGACCGACGATCCCCCACCCCGGCACAGACCGCTTGAAGCTGGTTGGTGCCGTCAATTCCGTTGGTTTCGGGTTTTCCGAGCCGAGCGGTGGCTCCTGGGCGTGTAGATTCAAGGTATCGGAAAGGGGTTCCGATGCCTTGTCTCAAGGGGTTTGTCCCAGTTCTCTACACGCTCGTGCTGGCGATGTCTGCCGCGGCGGTGGCGGCACACCCACTGCCCCCGGAAGGGCCTCGTCGGCCGATCGACAGCACGTCCATTGCCGATGACCGGTATCCGATTCCCGGGCCAGGCGAACAGCACGACGGCGGCACCCCGGCCAGCCAGCGTGACTGGTCATCATCGACAGGCCCCGACATCGATGACGATGGACGTGATGACCCGCGTTCATCATCCGATGTCGTGAGGTCCTTTGATCTCCTCACCGCGACGCCCGGATCTGTTTCAGTCAAATCGACCGGGCCCAGGCGCGGCGGTCGTCACCATGGCTGGCGGGGTCCCGATGGCGGACACGACACCGTCCTGCCGCGAGGCTTCGGCAGCATGAGCCTCGTCGAGGATTACCTCACCTTTCCCGCTCGCTCCGCCTGCAAGTTGTGGGTCAGGAATACGCCCAGCAGCAATCCCATCGGATGCTCCGGCATTCTCATCGATCCATGGATTGTCCTGACCGCGGGACACTGCATCTATGAGCATGGCGACCTCGATGACTGGGTGGCCGCGGTCGAGATCAACCCCGGAACCCAGCAAGGCGAAATCCCCTGGGGCACCGCCAACGGCGTCGCCGTCTACGCCCCGGGCGGATACATCGACGACCAGGACTATGACTTCGACGTTGCCATCATCATTCTCGATCGACCGATCGGAATGCTGACTGGATGGCCCGGATGGCAGTCGGGTGTCGGTTGCGGCTATATCGAGGACCACGGGTTTGCCAATTACGCCTACCCCGTGGAAGACTGCGACGACGGAGGCCCCCTTCACAATGGACTGGACCTGTACGTCTGGAGCGGGACCTTCGATGACTGCGAGATCCTCTGGGATGATTGGGAAGTCGATTTCGACATGGGCGAGGGGTGCTTCGATCGGCTCTGGAAGGGAATGAGCGGCAGTGCCGCCATCACCCATGATGGCGAATGGCTCGCCACGGCCGTCGCCTCTCATCGCGACCCGTTCTGGGACACGGCCGACTTTGTCAGGATCGACTATGACTTCGGGGAGGTCATCGAGGACACCATCGCAGCCACGCGCGGCACCCAGTTCGACCTTCACGCGATGTCCTTTCGATCCGAATCCACGGTGACGGCCGGCCAGGAGATTGCCTGGTCGGAGTTCTTCGCCTGCAACCCGACGAATGGAAGCGACCAGGGGTACTGGACGTATCACGTGATGCTCTCCTCGGACGACGTCATCTCGTACCAGGACACCCAACTCGATCTCCGTGAGTTCCAGGCCGACTTCCCGGCGATGGGCTGGGAGTGGATCACGTCCGGGCCGGTCACCATTCCCATCAATACCCCGACGGGCGAATACTGGCTGGGCGCCCTGGTCTCGCATGGCGCTGACGCCAATGACGACAACAACCAGACCAGCGGCTGGGACGCCCAGCGGATCCAGGTCACTGGTGGACCGGAGGTGTTCCCCACTGTCGTGATGCCGGCTCAGTTCACGCTGGTGCAGGGCGGCACCATCGACATCGAGTGCACGCTCTACAACCAGGGCGGCGAAGATGCCCCCGCCTACCCCGTCGAGATCCGGCTGTCCGAGAACCAGATCATCACGGCGAGCGACTTCCTGCTCGGTGAACTCCATGTGAACGGCCACTCCCATACGGACTACGAGGAGACATCAGGATCGTTGACCATTCCCGAGGACTGCCCCCCCGGCGTCTACTTCGTGGGGGCCATCGCCTCGGCGGACGGCGACCTGGATACGAGCAATGACGCCATGTCGTCCTTTGTCATGATCGCGGTCATCGAGTCGGCGGCAGCCGATGAGTGCGACGACGCCATTCACATCGCGCCCGGACTCATCCCCTTCAGCACTGTTGGCGCCCAGACCGACGGCGCCGATCATGACGAGTGCAAGTACGACGGCCCCCATAACGACATCTGGTTCAAGTACACACCGACCAGCAACTCCTGTCGCATCCGAGCCACGACCTGCGAGCAACTCGGCGGCACCGCCGACTTCGACACATCAATCACCATGTACCAGGGGCATTGGTGCTCCGGGCTCATCCTGCTCGGCTGCAATGATGACGACTGGAACCACCCCTGCGGCAACGAAGCCGGCGGCTGGCGCAGCACGCTTGACGTAGACGTCAATGGCATCACGCCGGTCTGGATCCGCCTCGGCGGACACTTCGAGGGCGACTGGGGAACCGGCGAGTTGAACCTGGAAGTCCGGCCGATCAACGATGCCTGCAGCGACGCCCTGGAGTTGGATCTCGGACTTTGCTCGTTCGATACGAACCAGGCCACGACGGATGGCCAGGCGCATGACGAGTGCCAGTGGGATGGACAAACGCACAACGACGTGTGGTACCGGCTCGTGGCGCCCCGGCAGGGACTGCTGACCGTCACGACCTGTGAGGAACTCGGTGGCACGGCCAACTATGACACCGACATCGTCATCTACCGCGGATCCTGTGACGATCTCGTCCTGCTGGGTTGCAATGATGACGATACCGACAATGACTGCGGCGAGGAACCGGACTACCGAAGTACCGCCCAGGCGATGGTGAACTACGACGACGAACTCTACATCCGGGTCGGTGGCTATGGACCCGATGACCGCGGCAGTGGAACGATGGTCATCTCGCTGGCACCACCCAATGATGACTGCGACGACGCCCAGGGGCTGGTCCTGAATGACTGGCTGTTCTATGACAATACGGGAGCCACGTCCACAGGCCCCGACCATCCGACGTGCGAAGCAAACGGGGACAACGGTTCGACCTCGCATGACATCTGGTACACCTTCACCGCACCGTACGCCGGGGTCTTCACCGCGGACACCTGCGGCAATGTCGACCATGACTCGGACCTCGTGCTCTACCGTGGCGATTGCGATGAGTTGATCCTGGTCGCCTGCAATGATGATGCCTGCGACGCCCCGGGCCTGCCCGGCTCGGCCTCCCTGCTCCAGGCCCCGGTCAACCAGGGGCAGACCTACCTGCTGCGTGTCGGCAGCGCCTTCGGCAACTTCTGGTTTTCCACCGGGGCCGGCACGCTCTGGGCCGAGTGCCTCCGATACGCCGGGGACGCCAACGGAAATGGCAGCGTCGACATCGCTGACCTGCTGATGGTGCTGGACAACTGGGGTGGCCTCGGTCCAGATGGCGATCTCAATGGCGACTGGTCCGTTGATATCGATGACCTTCTCGAGGTCATCGGCAACTGGAGTTGATCGATCACTTCGCTACACTTCCCGGCATGAGCAGCGACCATCGCCTGGGAGTCGACCTGGGCGGAACAAAGATCGAAGCGGCCCTGGTGGCCGCCGACGGAACGGTGATCAGCAGTCGTCGGGCGCCGACACCCTCCGGTGACTACCGCGGCACGCTGGAAGCGATCCGGGATCTCGTGCAAGGCCTCGAATCGGACGAGGGTGTTCCCCCCGCCCCCCTGGGCATCGGCGTCCCGGGGAGCCTGTCGCCCGGGTCCGGGCTGATGCGAAATGCCAACTCCACCTGCCTGAATGGACAGCCACTGGGAACGGATCTCGAACAGATCCTTGATCGGCCGGTCCGTCTGGCGAATGACGCCAACTGCCTCGCCCTCAGTGAAGCGGTTGATGGGGCTGCCGCTGGTGCGCATACCGTCTTTGGCGTGATCCTCGGCACCGGCGTCGGTGGCGGAGTCGTCGTCAATGGCGAGTTGGTCATGGGACACAATGCCGTGGCCGGTGAATGGGGACACATGCCCCTCCCCTGGCCAACCACCGCGGAATCTCCCGGCGAGGCCTGCTATTGCGGCCGGCACGGTTGCCTGGAGACCTGGCTGAGCGGCACCGCAGTCGAGGCGGAAGCTCGGCGCGAGGGCATGACCATTACGCAGGCAACCGACATGGCCACGAGTCCCGATGCCGCGGAACTGCTGGACCGCTGGCTTGATCGACTCGCGAGAAGCTTCGCAGTGGTCATCAACATCCTTGATCCGGACGTCATCGTCGTCGGCGGCGGGTTGAATCGCATCGATGCCATCTACAGCGAGATCTCACCGCGACTGGTGGATCTCGTGTTCAGCGACGTGGTCAGCACGCGCATCGTCCCCGCCATGCATGGTGACAGCAGTGGGATCCGCGGCGCGGCACGGCTCTGGTAATCAAGGCTGGCCGATGTTGCCCGTCTCGGGATTGACCTGCACGGGATCGGTACCGATGCCCTCCGGCTCGGCCGTGGGCACCTCGGTGCTCTCGACTTCGCGGCTGGTCAATTCCTGGCGTTCCGCTGCGATGAACGGATCCGGATCGAAGGGATCCTGGACAGTGTTCACGTTCGACTCCAGTTCGGAGTACGCCGGGTTGCCCACGGTTCCGGTCTGTTCCTGCATCGCCAACTGGCCCTCGGCCTCGATGGCGTTGCGTTGTTGACCCAGGTCGTGGGTGGACACCGGGGCACAGCCCACGAGCCCAAGGCTGGCGATCAGGATGGCGGCGGAAGTTGTTCGCATTGGGATTTCTCCTCCGGCGGCCATTCTACGCTCTGTTCGACAATGGGCTGCCACCGAAACGGTCGAGCTCGGACATGAGGGCGAAGATGGGCCAGCAAACGCGGAGGAAGGGGGCCGCGACGAAGATCCTGGTTGGTACCTGCGGGAAACATGGTCGAATCATAGCGCCACCAGCCCCCGAAGCTGGGAGAAGCGGAAGAAGAACCTCTGGCTGCTCTTTAGTCAACCTGTTGCGATAACGCCGTGGTCCGCCCCGGGACTCAGCCGCCCCCTGGCTGCTGCATCTGCATCAACGAATTCATCGCCTGCATGACCGCCGCGTCGAATTCATCCTGGGTCGTTGCCTTTTCCAGCGGCTCCATGGCCTTGTTGATCATCGGCAGGGCCATCTGGGCCTGGAGGAGCGCCTTGTTCATGTCCTCCATGTCGGCCGACTGCAGGGCCTTCTTGGCATCGGACAGGCTACTGGGGAATTCCTTGGCGAACTGCTCGGGAACCCAGCGGTCACCGACCTTGTCCATGGTCACGGTGTCATCGCCCAGGGCCGGCATGGAGACTTTGACCTTGGCCGTCTTTCCGTCCGTGGACTCGACCGTCACGGTCATGTCCTTGGCCCCGGCGAAGAACTTCCGCATCTGGGCGAAGTCCGCGGGCTCACCGGGAACCTCCAGGGTGACCAACTGCTTGACGAGCCGCATGACCTTGGGCCCATAGGTCTTCACGATATTCCCGAGATCGGCTTTCTTGAGCCCCTCGGCGGTCCCGAGATCGCTGTCGACCATGGCCTTCAGGATCGTCACGATCAGGTCGTAGTTGTCGGTCAGGGCCTTGGCATCATTGCCGGCCTGGCTCATGGCCATTTTCAACATCGGGGTATTCAGGATGAACTGCTTCTTGTCCGACAGCATCGTGACGATGCGGCGAGCCGTCCGCATGAGGGCGTCATAGGCTGGGCCGTCGATCTTCTCACCAAAGGTGTGAACAAGCCCGTTCATGTCGGTCCGCCAGGACGTGGGCAGGGCATTCCACAGCAGCAAGGGGTCATCGTTGACTACGGCATCGCGGAGCGACGTCATCATCGCATCGGGCTTGTCGTAGTCCTCGGTCGGGCCTCCGCCGCAACCGGCCAATGGGCTCAGCACAAGGACGGCGAGAAGGGCAAGAACAGCCACGGGCGTCACGATGGATCGACGAAGAAACAACATGGGCGTACTCCAGGAGGTCTGCCAATCCTCGCCACTACCCCGTGGCAGTCACGTGGACTGAACACGGCATTTTCCATCGCCGGGGCCGGATCTGCAAATAAGGCGTTGGAGACGCGAAAAACAAGGGCCTGGTCTGTTCAAACGCGATCGTCGGTGCCCCGGAGGGACTCAGACCGTGCTTGCCACCTGGCCGAGCGATTCGCACCAGGCCTGAACCTCGCCAATATCCTCGCTGGTTACCGCAATGATGCCATCGGGACGCACCAGGACCAGGCCGGATGCATCCAGGCCAAGGGCCGCAGCCAGGCGGCCGCCCGCATCCGTCGCATCACCACCATCACCGACACGACGGACCGTGACCTCCAGCCCGGCGCCGCCCGCACCCATTGTGATCGGAGGCAGTGACTGATCCGGGCCGAACACCACGAGTGTCGCATGAGGATTACGGAGCAGATCGGTTGCCGGACGGTTCGTACCACCGAAGTCGATCAATTGATCGGGGAAGCCATCGCCGGGCCCATGGGTCACGTGCGACCGGCGCGCACCCGCCAGGGGCCCATGCCGATAGGTCACCGTGTCCTCTGTCAGCGATGCCACGATCTTCTGTCGCAGCGGATCAATGCCCAGGGCCATGGGAATGACCAGGGATCGCAAACCACGGACAAACGAGTTGGTCGGAGTGGCCGCACGCATCATCATGCTGCTGTTCTTGACCACGCTGTGCCCGATGGGGTGCCGCTCGGCCTGATAAGTCTGCAAGAGCGAGTCATCGGCACCCCCCTTGGCCCAGACCGCGATCTTCCACGCCAGGTTGGCGGCATCCTGCATGCCCGTGTTCATGCCCTGTCCGCCAGCAGGACTGTGCACGTGGGCGGCATCGCCAGCCAGCAGCACACGGCCGTGAACGTAGTTGTCAACCTGCCGCTCATTGATCCGGAACTCCGTCAGCCAGTCGGCCGACGTGATGGTCCAGTGCCGCGAGGTACGGGTATTGACGATGTCCTGCATCGTCTCCAGGTCAACCGTGGTGGGCGGCTCGCCATCCTGGACCGGCCCGCCATCAGCCATCAGTCGCCAGTGATTCGGCCCCATGGGGAACATGGCAACCGTTCCCTTCGCGGAGGTCTCGACGATGATCTGGTGAAGCCCCTCGTCCTCGTTGATCCGGATATCGCCCAGGAGCCATCGCCGGTTCTTCGTGTCCCCGGGGAAAGACAGCCCCAGCACATGCCTGATGGAAGAGTGCCCGCCGTCACATCCCACCAACCACGGCGTCCGGATGCGTTCCTCGCCCCCGGGACCCTGAAGGGACGCCCACACACCGTCGTCATCGGCTTCGAACGAACGGAGTGTCGTGGACCGCTCCAGTTGGACGTCCCGGGCCGAGAGGGCCTCCAGGAGCAGACGCTCCGTGTCGTACTGCGGCACGAACAGCCCGGGGACGATGCCCCGATCATCTTGAGCGAAGCTCACCTCACCCAGCGGCTTGAAGTCGGCGCAGATCCTGACGCCCCTGATCTCGCGATGCCCTTCTGCAACATGCTCGATGGGCAGGACCGGATCGAGCGTCAGCAGTGTCCGCCGCCAGAAGGCCAGGGCCTTCGAGTACGGACTGGGCTCCGGAAGCGATTCGATGATGCGTACTGCCACGCCATGGCGTGACAGCATCAACGCCGTGGTCAGTCCAACGGGACCACCACCAACGACCAGGATGGGATCAAGCGATGACATGACGGGCAATCCTACAGAAATCCACAGGGCCGCCTCTACACGCCAACTTGGCGGGAGATTATCGCCCCATGCGGCCACAGGGGCCCTCCTAAGGCGGTTTACGGCCTGTCTCAAGACAGCTATTGGACAGGCGACTCCCCCCCGCTGGGCTCATCGGGTAGAATCACAGCCCTGTTCTGGAGCCCTATTCTGTCTGAATAGAGAGCGGCTCGCTTGTTGATCGCCCGACGTGTGGGGGATCTGCCACGGCACCGTTCCGATGAACTGTAGTCACTGATTTGGAGAGTGGTGCTTTGAGGCTTTACGTAGGCAATCTGAATTTTGATACGACCGAGGACGCACTTCGCGACGCTTTTTCCCAGCATGGGACCGTCGACGAGGTAGCAATCATCACCGACCGTGACACCGGCCGCCCCCGTGGCTTCGCCTTCGTCACCATGTCCAGCGAGGACGAGGGTCGAGCAGCCATCGAGAATCTCGGCGGCAAGGAGCTCGACGGTCGTACGTTGAACGTGAACCAGGCCCGGGAACGCCAGAGCGGCGGCCCCCGAGGTGGAGGTCGCGATCGGTACTGAATCCCAGTACCGGGCCCGACCAAGGACCTGGATCGAACATCGAGACGGCAGTCGCCCACCCGTGGGCGGCTGCCTCTCTCGTTTTTGGGCGGCGCTGGTTCAATCCGGCCGAAGGATCCGCCCACGCGCGGGAACACATCCGGGACTGCACGGCGTACTATTTCCCGGAGCCGCCAAGGCAGATCACCGGTGGGGTGGCCGAGCGGTTGAAGGCGCCGGTCTTGAAAACCGGTAACGGGGTTTCCTCGTTCGTGGGTTCGAATCCCACCCCCACCGCTTCCACTCCTGGCCACCTTGAACCCGAGGTATAGCGCCATGACCAAGCTCATCGCCAGGCTCATCATGGCCACGATGCTGTTCCCCCTGGGGGTCATCGTGTTCATCGGGCTCATCGGCCTGTCCTCGACCATCTCCCGGAGCCCGAATGCCGGGCTCCTGGCGGTAATCTGGTGCGTTGAGTACGTCTTCGTCGGGGTCTACTGGATCCTGCTGTGGCGGCCTATCGTCAACTGGACCCAGCGACGGATCCAGGGCACCATCGTGGCGACCTTCCTCTCGGGCATCGCGGGGCTCCTCTTCGGGCTCTTCATGTGGGCACTCACCGGGCAAATGGAACCAGCCGTTGGCCTGGGCGGCATGGCGCCCGCCGTGACCTTCCTGCTCTTGACGATCTGGGTCTGGCGAGAGACCGAGGAGGAGCGACTGGAACGGCTCGACCGGGCCGAGGGGACTCCCATCGAGTGCACCGGATGCGGCTACGACATGCGTGGCCTGCGAACGACCAGTTGCCCAGAGTGCGGGGTCTCTCCCACCCTTCACCAGCTCTTTGCCGGGCAATCGGCCCGAGACGGCCACGAGATCGAACAGCACGACTCCCCGGAGACGCCGTAGCATGGAGACCATGCCACGACTTCCCATCCTGCTCCTGTCGCTGCTGGCACTCGCCGCGGGCTGTACCGCGTCCCGCCCCATGCCCGTCATGATCGAAGTCGCCGACTCGAAGACTGGACAACCGCTCGAGAATGTCATCGTGCGAGCCAGTGGCGGCACGTTCTACATCCCGACCATGCAACCGTCGATGCTCGGCGCTCCCGGTGCCGCGTTCGGCCCCGCCCCGTCGCCCGAAGGCGCCGCCGGAGAGACGGACCAGGATGGCCGCGCCTACATGACCGTGTCCGGACAACGGCCGGTCTTCCTGCACTTCTTCAAGGCCGGGTACCCGGAGGGCCGGCTGATTCTGGAGACCGGGGAGACCCAGGTCCTCGGGGCCGTCGCCTGGACCACTGGAACGACCGTTCCGGGGATTGCAACCGCGGTCCTGCCTGATGGCGAAGCCGACACGGACCATCCGCGGGGCCGCTCTCGGATGATGTACCGCGCGTCAGCAACCGCCGCCGCATCACCGTGACGCCGTGATCTACTTTTTTCGTGGCTTGAAGATCCGGAACAGCCGCGTGAGCGGGTCGTAGAACTCGTCCACGACGCGTTCCTTCAGCGGGATGATCGCGTTATCCGTGATCGTGATGTGCTCCGGACAGACCTTGGTGCAGCACTTGGTGATGTTGCAGTAGCCCACGCCGTCGCGATTCTTGAGATCCGCCACCCGATCCTCGGTGTCCAGTGGATGCATCTCCAGGGCCGCCGTGTACACCAGGAATCGCGGCCCGATGAACTCGTCATGCTTGTGGTGATCTCGCAGGACATGGCAGACGTCCTGGCACAGGAAGCACTCGATGCACTTGCGGAATTCCTGTGGCCGCTCCACGTCGGACTGGGCCATCCGCCACGTGCCGTCCGGGGCATCGGGCTGGCGTGGCTTGAAGGGCTTGATCTTCTCCTTGACGCGGTAGTTCCAGGACACGTCGGTCACGAGGTCCCGGATGTGCGGAAAGGCCTGCATCGGCTCGATGGTCACCGGCTGGGACAGGTCAAGATCCCCCACCCGCGTCATGCACATCAGCTTGGGCTTGCCGTTGATTTCCGCCGAGCAGCTGCCGCACTTGCCGGCCTTGCAGTTCCAGCGACAGGCCAGGTCAGGAGCCTGCTCCGCCTGGATCTTGTGCACCACGTCCAGGACGACCATGCCGTCATCGACGTCGACGCGGTAATCCTCGTAGGCACAATTGCCATCGTCACCACGCCAGATTCGGAAGGTTGCTGGCATCAGCCCATCTCCTTCACGAGTGATTCCAGCTCAGCCGTCTTGCCCATGACGGGAACGTGCTCGGTCGACAGTGAACCATCTCCGCTGAGTCGCGTGATGGTATTGACCGTGCCCAACTGCTCGTCCTTGTCCATGTGATCGATGCGGGAATGGGCCCCGCGGCTCTCGCGACGACCCAGGGCTGAGCGTGCCACGGACTCCGAGATCATCAGCAGGTGATCCAGGTCCAGGGCCGTATGCCAGCCGGGGTTGTACTCCCGGTTGCCCGGGGCCGACACGCAGTCAGCACGATGCCGCAGCTTGGCGATCTTCTCCAGGGCCTCGGCCATCTCCGACTCGACCCGGGCGATGCCCACGAGGTCCTGCATCACGTCCTGGAGCTCATGCTGGATCGCATAGGGGTTCTCCCCACCACTGCGTTCCATCGGCGCCAGGGTCATGGTCTCCACCTCACCGATCTGGCCCTCGTCGATCGTGACCTCGCCGTGCTGCCCCGCGTAGGTGGCCGCGGCCTCCCCGGCGATCTTCCCGAAGACCAGCAGATCCGAGAGCGAGTTCCCGCCGAGCCGGTTGGCACCGTGCAGGCCGCCGCAGCATTCACCGCAGGCGAACAGGCCCGGGACCTTCGACATCTGCGTGTCGGCATCGACCTTGATGCCTCCCATCACGTAGTGCGTCGTGGGACCGACTTCCATCGGTTCCTTGGTGATATCGACACCGGCCAGTTCCTTGAACTGGTGGTACATGCTCGGGAGCTTCTTCTTGATGTGGGTCTCGGAGTCCTTGATGTTCTCCTTGATCCACGCGATGTCCAGGAAGGCGCCGCCATGCGGACTGCCGCGGCCTTCCTTGACTTCCTTGACGATCTTGCGTGCGACATGGTCGCGGGTGAGCAACTCCGGCGGCCTCCGGGCTTCCTTGTCGCCGGTGACGTACCGCCATCCTTCCTCGGGCGTGTCCGCCGTCTGGTCGACGTAGAGCGGCGGGATGTCATCGAACATGAACCGCCGCCCCTCGGAGTTCTTCAGGATGCCACCTTCGCCCCGGACGCCCTCGGTCACAAGGATGCCCTTGACGCTCGGGGGCCACACCATGCCGGTGGGATGGAACTGAACGAATTCCATGTCGACCAGTTCCGCACCGGCCATCAGGGCCAGCGTGTGACCGTCACCGGTGTACTCCCAGCTGTTGCTGGTGACCTTGAAGGCCCGACCGATTCCGCCAGTGGCCATGACGATGGCCTTGGCCTTCACGACGTGGAATCGACCGCGTTCCCGGTCATAGGCGAAAGCGCCTGCGACACGGTCGCCGTCCTTGAGCAGCCGCACGACGGTGGTCTCCATCAGGAAATCGATTCCCTGGTGGATGCCGTGATCCTGCAGGGTGCGGATCATCTCGAGCCCGGTGCGATCACCCACGTGGGCCAGCCGCGGGTAGCGGTGACCACCGAAGTTCCGTTGCAGGATCCGGCCATCGGGGGTGCGGTCAAACAGCGCGCCCCAGGCCTCCAGCTCCCGGACCCGGTCCGGTGCCTGCTGGGCATGAAGCTCTGCCATTCGCCAGTTGTTCAGGTATTGCCCGCCACGAAGCGTGTCGGTGACGTGGACCTTCCAGTTGTCCCGATCATCGACATGGCCCATCGAGGCGGCCATGCCACCCTCGGCCATGACGGTATGGGCCTTGCCCAGGAGCGACTTGCTCAGCACTGTCACCCGGGCGCCGGCCGCCGAGGCCTCGACGGCCGCGCGAAGTCCGGCGCCGCCAGCGCCAATGACCAGGACATCACATTCCCGTGTCTGCCAGCCCATGTCAGAGGATCCTCCAGTCGCTCCAGACGCCCATCGCGCACATCCGGACATAGAAGTCGGTGAAGCCGACCCAGAAAAGGCTCATCCAGGCCCAGAGCATGTGCTTGCGGTTCAGGCAGCTCACGCACTCCCAGGACTTCTTGCGGATTTTCTTGTTCGAGAGGACATCCAGGCGTCCACCGACCAGGTGCCGCAACGAGTGGCATCCAAACGTGTAGCCGCCCAGGAAGACCACGTTGGCCGTCAGCACCAGCGTGCCCAGGCCGATCCCCCACACCTCGTGCCCATCGGCATCCAGGAACCACGTGGCTTTCCAGGCATCCCAGGCCAGGATCACGATGAAGATCAGGGCCAGGTACAGGAAATAGCGGTGGATGTTCTGCAGGATCAGCGGAAGCGAAGCCTCCCCGCGATAGCAGGATCGCAACTCGCCTACGGCACAGTTGGAGGGATCGTTCCAGAAGGCCTTGTAGTAGGCCCCTCGGTAGTAGTAGCACGTGAACCGGAACCCGCCGGGGGCCCACAGGATCAGGAAGGCCGGTGAGAACCACAGGGGCAGCCACTCGGGCTTGGGCCCGAAGACGGCCGGCTCATTCGGTCCGCCGAAGATCAGTGGCGAATAGAACGGCGAGAGGTAGTGAGCCCCCTGGCCGCCATAGAAGTAGTTCACGCCCACGAAGGCGGCCCACGTCGAATAGACCACGAAGGCCCCCAGCCCCAGGAAGACCACCAGGGGCTGCAGCCACCAGGCATCCTGCCGGGATGTCTGTCCCAGCCGTCGCGGCTGCGGAAGTGATACGCGGGTGTCGCTCATGGGGAAGGGATCCAGTGCTCAGGGACGAGGGCCCATCATAGCAGCAGCGGGAGGGCACAAGAACCCATGAATCCCATCTGGAGCTACTGGTTGGACATGGTTCCCCGCCGCTGATCGGGCTCCCGCAGCGTGGCCTTGGCGAAGGCTCGGTTCATCCGCGAGATGAAGGAGATGCTGATCCCCTTGGGGCAGGCGTCCTGGCACTCGGCATGGTTGGTGCAGGCCCCGAACCCCTCTTGCTCCATCTGGTGGACCATGCCCACGACCCGGGTGTCATGCTCCGGCTCCCCCTGTGGCAGAAGGCCCAGGTGTGAGATCTTGGCCGAGGTGAACAACATGGCCGCGCCATTGGGACAGGCGGCCACGCAGGCGCCGCATCCGATGCACTCGGCCGCGTCCATGGCGTGTTCGGCCACCGCGTGAGGAATCGGGAGGCTGTTGGGCTCGGGCTTGGGCCCGGAATGCACGGTGACATAACCACCCGATTCGATGATCCGGTCAAAGGCACTGCGATCAACCATCAGGTCCTTGATCAAAGGGAAGGCCGCTGACCGGAATGGCTCGATATAGATGTGATCGCCGTCCCGGAAGCTTCGCATGCGGACCTCGCACGTCGTGCATCCATGTCCCGGCCCATGCGCCCGACCATCGATGACCATGGAGCAGGACCCACAGATTCCCTCCCGGCAATCACTGTCGAATGTCACGGGGTCCTCGCCCTTGGCGATGAGTTGCTCATTGAGCAGGTCCATCATCTCCAGAAAGGAGGAGTCGGGCGAGATGTCATCCACGATGTAGCTGACGAAGTCGCCCTTGGCTGACGGACTCTCCTGACGCCAGATGTGCAGCGTGTACTTCATTACTTGTAGCTCCGCGTCATCAATGGCAGGGCCTTGAACTCCAGTGGCTCCTCGGTGAGCTCATGTGGCTGGTCCTCCCCCTTCCATTCCCAGATCGACACGTTGCCGAACTTCTCATCATTGCGAACGACCTCGCCATCATCGGTCTGGTGCTCCTCGCGGAAGTGGCATCCGCAGGACTCGTCGCGATGCAGGGCGTCATGGCACATCAGGTCGGCCAGTTCCAGGAAGTCAGCCACCCGGCCGGCTCGCTCCAGAGCCTGGTTGGGACCGGCGGCGGTTCCGGGGATCAGCAGATCCTTGCGGAACGTCTCCTTCAGTGACTCGATGTGCGAGATCGCCTTCTTGAGCCCCTCCCCCGTCCGCGCCATGCCACAGTGCTCCCACATCACCTGGCCCAGCTCTTCATGAAGGGACATCGGGGACCGGGTGCCCTGGATGCCCATCAGGTGGTCGATCCGCTCCTGAACATGAGCACGATGTTCCGCGAAGGCGGGATGATCTTCCGGGATCTTGTCCTGGAAGATGTCGTGCAGGTAATCACCGATGGTCTGCGGCAGGATGAAGTACCCATCAGCCAGGCATTGCATCATCGAGCTGGCCCCGAGCCGGTTCGCGCCATGGTCGGAGAAGTTCGCTTCGCCGATCGCGTACAGACCGGGGATGTTGGTCATGAGGTTGTAGTCGACCCAGAGCCCACCCATCGAATAATGCGGCGCGGGGTAGATCCGGAACGGCGTCTGGTATGGATCATCAGCCGTGATGTCGTTGTACATCGCGAAGAGATTGCCGTAACGCTCCGAGATGACCTGGCGCCCCTCACGTTCCAGGGCGTCCCGGAAGTCCAGGTACACCGCGCGACCGGCATCGCCCAGCACGCTGAATCCATCATCACAGACGATCTTGGCATTACGGGACGCCACGTCACGCGGGACGAGATTGCCGAATGAGGGGTAGCGCTCCTCCAGGTAGTAGTACCGGTCTTCCTCCGGGATATCCCGAGGATCACGATCGTCGCCCTTCTTTCGTGGCACCCAGACCCGGCCGTCGTTCCGAAGGGACTCGCTCATCAGGGTGAGCTTGCACTGGAAGTTCCCGGAGTTGGGAATGCACGTCGGATGGATCTGGACCATGCACGGGTTGCCGAACCCGGCGCCCCGGCGATGGGCCCGCCAGATCGCGGTCGCATTGCTGTTGATGGCATTGGTCGAATGAAAGTACACGTTGACGTAGCCGCCGGTCGCCAGCACGACCGCGTCGGCCGTATGCGAACGGATCTCACCGGTCACCAGGTCCCGGACGATGATGCCGCGGGCCCGGCCATCGATCACGACGATGTCCTGGAGTTCCGTGCGTGAATGCATGGTCAGCGTGCCGTCATAGACACAACGCTGCATGCTCTGGTACGCGCCCAGCAGCAGTTGCTGGCCCGTCTGCCCGCGGCAGTAGAACGTCCGTGAAACCAGGACACCACCGAAGGAGCGATTGGCGAGCATGCCGCCATACTCACGTGCGAACGGAACGCCCTGGGCCACGGCCTGGTCGATGATATTGCGGCTCAGCTGGGCCAGCCGATAGACGTTGGCCTCGCGGGAGCGGAAGTCACCGCCCTTCTGTGTGTCATAGAAGAGCCGGTAGACCGTGTCGCCATCGTCACGATAGTTCTTGGCAGCATTGATACCGCCCTGGGCAGCAATGCTGTGTGCTCGGCGTGGCGTGTCCTGGTAGCAGAAGCAGTTGACGTTGTAGCCCTGCGACGCGAGCGAGGACGCAGCCGAAGCACCTGCAAGTCCGGTCCCCACGACGATGATGTCGTACTTGCGACGGTTGTTCGGCCCCACGAGCTTGATGTGCTCGAGGTGCTTCTCCCACTTGTCCTCGATGGCGCCGTCCGGGATCCTCGGGTTCAGTTCAATCACGTGAATCCTGCCCTTCTGCGACGAGTGCCGGCGATTCCACCCCGACCTTTTCAACGACAACGGTGCCATCCTGCCCGGCGGGAGGCGGAACGACGTCAGCCCAGACCAGGACCGGCACGGAGGAGAAGCCCAGGAACAGGGCAATGGAACTGATCGTGGCGAAGAGCCGCACATTCCGGTTTCGATCAGGGTTGTTCCACCCGACCGATTGGAACATGCTCCAGAGCCCGTGATACAGGTGCAGGCAGATGAAGGCCATCGACACCACGTACAGCGCCGCGATCCACCAGACCTGGAAGGCATTCCACAGGTTGAAATAGACCGCGCCGATTCCCTGGGGTGTTTCCTTGAATGGCGTGGGCTGGAGCGTTCCCGTCGTGAACTGCAGGATGTGGAGCACGATGTACACGAGGATCCAGGGGCCCGTCAGGATCATCGACAGGGCCGCGATGCTCGTGGCGAAACGCCTCTTGCGGCGGTACCGGATCGGGCGGGCCTGTCGATTCTGGCGAATCAGCAGGACCACGCTGGTGATGTGCAGGACGACGGCAACAAGCAGAACGACTCTCGCGATCCACAGGAAGCCACCGAACCCGAAGAACCCCTCCATGAAGGTCCTCAGGTGAAGCGAGTAGGCATCAATCTTCTCGGCACCGGAATAGATCTTCAGGTTGCCCAGCATGTGGGCGACCAGGAAGAGGAACAGGATGGCGCCAGTCACCGCCGCAACGATCTTCTTGCCAATGGACGATTGGTAGAATTTCAGCAGTCGCACGCCGACCTCCCTGGCACCACGGCGAACCGGGTATCGGCCAGATCATAGGCCACCCATGCGATTTCGGACCGCCTAAATAGGCTCACCCGCCCCAAACATGATGCTCGCGATGGTCGTATCGTCAGCCAGCTGATCGGTCTGCGCGAATTCGGCCACCGACTGGTGCAAAGCCGCCACGTCATCCCGCGGGGTGCGGGTCGCGCGAAGCACCTCCAGCGCCCGATCCATGCCGAACTGCTCATTGTCGGCCCGGTGCTGCTCGACAACACCGTCGGTCATGAGCACGATCCGGTCGCCGGCCTGGCAGTGGATCGTGGTGGATCCGAAGTCCGCCCCGGCGTCGATTCCCACCGGATGATGCGCCGCGATCCGTTCACTCTCGGCCGTTCCATCGCTGCGGCAGAACGCCCAGTGACCATGCCCCGCATCGACGTACACCAGCTCTCCGGTCCGGGAGTCCAGCACCCCCACCCACATCGAGATGAACCGGTTGACCGCCGAGTGCGCCAACACGTACGCATTGACGGCATCGACCGCGGCCGTCGGATCACCTTCCCGCAACAGGATCGCGTGAAGATGTGACTGGGCCGCCGCCATCAGGATCGCGGCACCGATTCCCTTGCCGGTCACGTCCCCGACGCTGAACGCCACCCGACCATCGGGCAATGCGATGATGTCGAACAGGTCACCGGAGGCAAAGCGACCCGGCTGGAACTGGAAGGCATAGTCGATGCCGGAGACGGTTCCATGACTGTCGGGCAGCATGAACTGCTGGGCTTCACGGGCGGCTGACAGGTCGGCCACCATGCGGTTCTGTCGCTCCACGAGTTCGCGGCGTCGAAGATTGGCAATCGCCAGCCCGGCCATGCGAACCAGGGCCTGGCAGAAGCTCGCCGCGTCATGCTGCACCGACGCCTCTGCCCCTCGCGCATCGAGATACAGGAAGGCCGCGACAACGTCATCGACCATGATCGGACAGCACAGGGCGGAGTGGATGTTCAGGTCGGCAATGCTCTGGCCGTAGGCGGGCTGTTCATCGGAGAGCATCTGGGCGATGTCGCCCTCGGCCGCGGCGCGAATCAACGATCGACTCAGTTCGTCGGGCCGCCCATCACCGCTCAGGCCGCGATAGGCCAGGACCTCGACGGACGTCGCCTCCGCATCGGAACGCAGCAGACCCGCGCGACCGAAGCCGCTGCCCTCGAGGGCGGAGACCAGGATCGACTCCCAGAGTGCGTCCTCGTCGACCGCCTGGTTGATGCGACCCGCACATTCGATGAACAGTCCAAGTCGATGCCGAGCCAGCGAAGCGGTCTCGGCCGGGCTCAGGCGCCGGACGCGGTCCTGGTCCGCGGCATCATCAAGTGTCCGCATCGCCATCGCCGTGCTCTCGACGGTGCCCACCTGGAGCGCCCAGGGACCGACCCGCAGGCGATCGCCCTCGGCCAGGATCGACGTCATGTCCGTCTCGATCCGCACCTCGTTGAGCAGCGTTCCATTGGCGCCGCCCAGGTCCTGGACGATCCAATGGTCATCCTGGCAAGAGATCGAGGCATGCCGCCGGGAGACGGTCGGGTCGACCAGCCGGACTTCACACGTCGATCCCCGCCCGATGACCCCGCCGGACCGCGTCAGTTCGACGGCATCCATCGGCGGACCCGCCACCGGGTTGAGCCGGAGAATGGGCCCTCGGAAGGGTGGGCGGTACGTGGTTGACTGGTGTGATTCAGACACGATTCCCTGATGGTATCCGCATCAAGCCGATCATTGCCCCGGCCAACGGCCACGGCGTCCTCCAATCGCCCACACCGCTGTTCCTGGGCGTTCAGAGCATCCCGGGGACTGCTACACTCCGCGACTGCTGTCCGCGTAGCTCAATTGGATAGAGCGTCGGCCTCCGAAGCCGAAGGTTGGAGGTTCGAGCCCTCCCGCGGATGTTCACCCGGGCTCAGCCCTGGCAATCCCAATCCGACAGCAGCATGAGAACGTCATCGACCCCGACTTCACCGTCCTGGTCGATGTCTTCTGGACAGCCCGAGCAGGCCTCCCCGTAGCTCCCCAGCACGGCCAGGACGTCGTCGACATTGGTGACACCGTCTCCAGTGACATCACCGACACAGTCCCCGGCCGGGACCGGTCCCATGAAGGACAACGTGACATTGAGCGGGAAGCCCTCGCGGTAGAACCCGAGCCCCACAACGGTCATGCCAGGACCATGATCACTGTCGAACCAGGCGTTGCCCATCGTGCCCCAGCAGATCGGCGACGCTGGCGAACCGGAATCGGCATTGGCGGTCTGGAAGTTGATCGACTCCCCGATGGAGATGGCCCAGGGCTCGTTCGACCAGGGGGTGCCCGAGTGGTGTTCAGGCGCATGCCACCCGGGATTCGAAACGACGGCGTCGGTCGGCAACGCGATACTCAGCCTGCTGCCACTGCGCCAGGAGTTGATGTTGTGCCAGGCATACTCGTAATGCCAGGTCCCATCATTGTTCTCCGTCGCCCGGGCCGCGAGGATCATGCGTCCGTCATTGGCAATGTCAATGGTCTCCAGCATGACATCTGGATAGGCCGCCGCCCAGGCATAGATGGCGGGCAGGCCCGAGACGGTCTCTCCTTCCAACGACAGGTCCCAGCCGTTGGGCTCCACCCAGTTGCCCACGCTCATGGGTCGGTAGCCAAGGCTGTTGGCCCCCAGCCCGGCCAGCGCATCGGCAGGTGTCACGTAGTGTCCTTCTGCGAAGTAGACCGTGCTGGGGTTCTGCAGTGGATCGAGATCCTGGGAGTGAACCTGCAGTCGCTTGAAGATCGCGTCCCCCCCCTGGCCCTGGGTCGCATATGGAAATGGAAAATCACCCGTCGAGGCATTGACTTCCCACCGGGGCCCCAGTCCCGCCATGCCGAAGAAGCCAGCCTGGTCTCCATTGAGACCGGTCGTGTACGGGTCGCTGCACCCGATGCCCAGGTAGTCGTAGTCATTCGGGTTCTGGCAATCACAATCGAAGTCATCCAGGGCCAGGGCGCCGAAGCCGTGCTTGACCCAGGAGATCCCGATCTGCTCGATTCGGATCGAGTTCATCTTGTACATGTGCTGGGCGATGACCGGGTGCTGATTGCTGAATGGCAGCCATGGCAGCAGTTCATCACCGATGTTGACGATGTTGGTCGCCACGGAATACCCGCAGATTCCATCCACGCAGCCATAGCCCTGGATGCCGTCGAGGCTCCCGATCACGATGTCGGGCCCGAAACTGGAGTTGCAGGCGACATCGCTGGTGCCCGCATGCACCAGGCCAACGGCAGTGGCGGACCCCAGCAGCATGGCGGAAACGCCGCGACGGATGGTGTTGTTGATCATTCCTTGAACTTAGCCCCACCATCATCACGGGGCAAGAAAGCAGCCCCAAACAGAGGGCTCGAAGCGGAGTAAACTTGGTTTTCCACCACTCCAGCGAGACCGCATGACCATGAACTACGCCGTACACACGATCGTCCTGGCCTGCCTGACCCTGACCTCCATGGCCTCCGCGCAGGAACGACAGGCCTTCCTGAATGCCAGGGTCATCCCGGTGACCTCACCCACGATTGAAAATGGGTACGTCCTGGTTGAAGACGGCCGGATCACCAACGTCGGATCGATGGCCGACTGGCCCGTGGACGATCTACCGGCCACGACCCAGGATTGCTCCGGCCGGATCATCATGCCCGGCCTGGTCTGCACCCACAGTCATATCGGCATCTGGGGAACTGGCGGTGGCGGCGCCGATCGTTCCGGGCCCATCCAGCCCGAGGTGCGGATCCTCGACAGCATCGACGTCAACAACTCCGGCTTCCGTCGCGCGGTCGCCGGGGGGCTGACGTGCCTGAACATCATGCCTGGCAGCGGACACCTGTCATCAGGCCAAACGGCCTACGTCAAGCTCCGCCCGGCCACGCGCATCGAGGACATGGTGATTCTTGATGAGAACGGCAGACCCATGGGCGGACTGAAGATGGCCAACGGCACCAACTCCCACCGGGACCCCCCGTTCCCGGGAACCCGTGGCAAGTCCGCCGCCCTGGTTCGCCAGGCCTTCATCGATGCCCAGGAGTACCAGCGCAAGTTGCAGGAAGCTGGCGATGACCCGGAGAAGCGGCCCGACCGTGACCTCAAGATGGAAGCGTTGGTGGAGGTGCTCAACGGTGACCGGATGGTTCATCACCACACGCATCGCCACGATGACATCCTGACCGTGCTGCGGCTCTCCAAGGAATTCGGTTTCCGCGTAGTCCTGCATCACGCCAGCGACGGCTGGAAGGTCGCCGACGAGATTGCCGCGGCGGGCGCACCCTGCTCGCTCATCCTGATCGACTCCCCTGGCGGCAAGCAGGAAGCCGTGGATCTGTCCTACGACACCGGAAAGGTGCTGGCCGATGCCGGCGCCGTGATCTCGTACCACACCGATGACTTGATCACGGACTCACGCTGGTTCCGCCGGATGCCGGCCCTGGCCATGCGGGCGGGCCTCGATGAGCAGACGGCCCTGGAGAGCCTGACCATCAACGGTGCCGCGATGCTCGACCTGGATGACCGCATTGGATCGCTGGAACCCGGGAAGGACGCCGACCTGGTGATCCTCGACGGCGACCCCTTCAGTATCTACACCCGCACCCTGCAGACCTGGATCGAAGGCCGGAAGGTCTTCGACCTGGAGAACCCCGAGGACCGGCTCTACGCCGTAGGCGGCATGGGAGCTGGACAGCCCCAACGTCCCTACCTCTGCTGCATCGACGAAGGACACCACCACTGATGATGCGCCTGATCACCTGCCTGCTCGCAATCGTCCTGGGAACGACCGCCTCCGCCGAGACCATCCTGGTCTATGGCGACACGGTCCACACGATGGCCGGCGACCACATCGTCGATGGCTATGTGCTTGTTCGCGATGGTCGCATCGCAGCCGTGGGCCATTCCGACGAATACACGGCTGACGGAACGGAAACCGTGCTTCACGCACCGGTCGTGACACCGGGCCTCGTCGATGCCCGGACCTGCGTGGGCCTGGCCGGCCACTTGAACTACGACCACGACCGTGACGAATTGGATGGGTCAGGTCCGCTGCAACCGGAGTTGCGGGCGCTCGACGCCTACAACCCCCGCGAGCGCCTCGTCGAGTGGGTGCGTGGATTCGGCGTGACCACGATGCACACGGGACATGCTCCCATCTCGCTCATCTCCGGGCAGACGATGATCGTGAAGACCACCGGCAACCGCGTGGAGGATGCGGTGATCCGACCGGTCGCCATGATCTCCTGTTCACTGAGCGACACCGCCATCGATGGCGATTCACCCGGAACACGGGCCAAGGCCGCCGCCATGCTGCGACAACGACTGCTCGATGCCCAGCAGTACCTGCGGGAGCAGGCCGAGGCCGATGGTGAAGAGGACGAGGACCGGCAACCCCCACGCCGGGACCTGGTGCTGGAATCACTGGCCGGGGTCCTCAAGGGCGAGACCCCCCTCCTGATCCACGCGGATCGATCCCGGGACATCGCCAATGCCCTGCGCATCCGGGAGGAATTCAACATCCCGATCGTCCTCGACGGCGCTACCGAGGCCTACGTCCTGCTGGATGACATCAAGGCCTCGGGCGTTCCCGTGTTCATTCATCCCACGATGGTCCGGCCCTACGGCGAGCATGAGAACCTGTCCTTCGAGACGGCCTCCAAACTCGTGAAAGCCGGCGTCCCGGTGGCGATGCAGAGTGGCTACGAAAGCTATGTCCCCCGGACCCGCGTCGTCCTGTACGAGGCGGGCATGGCGGCTGCCAATGGCTGCAGCTTTGATGATGCCCTGGCCATGATCACCATCAAGCCCGCGAAGATCCTGGGCATCGACGATCGCGTCGGTTCCATCGAAGTCGGCAAGGATGCGGACCTGGCCCTGTATGACGGCGACCCATTCGAGTGGACCAGCCACTGCACAGGTGTCGTGATCGATGGAGCGATCATGTCCAGTGAGCCACGCTGACCATCGGGCAACCGATTCTCCAGCCGCTCATCAACCTGGCCATTTCCCGTCGGCCAATGGGCACCGCACGATCAGCACTCACTGAGAATCCATGGGCGCCTTTGAATCCGGATCCCCAAACGGATCAGCAGGAACGTCCACAGCCGGCTCTTCAACTGCGTCTGCAAACGGATCGGCCGGGACTTCAACGACCGGCTCTTCAACGGCGCCCGCGAACGGATCGGCCGGAACTTCAACAGCCGGCTCTTCAACGGCCCCCGCGAACGGATCGTCTGCTACTGCTGCCGCCGGCTCCTCAACCGCTTCTTCAAAAGGATCGTCCGGAACTTCAACGGCCGGCTCTTCAACTGCGACTGCGAAGGGATCGGCCGGAACGTCCACAGTCGGTTCCTCAACCGCTTCTTCAAACGGATCGTCCGCTACTGCTGCAGCCGGCTCCTCGACCGCTTCGTCAAACGGATCGTCCGCTACTGCTGCAGCCGGCTCGTTGACCGCTTCTTCAATCGCATCAGCCGTTGTCGCCTCCCAGAGGCCCGACGCCACAACTGGACTGTCGTCAACATCCTCGATCCCGGGGTCCGAATCGGCAATGGGCAGCGGCGCCGACTTCTCGACACCATCAACCTTCTTCACGGGCGGTGACTCGGGAGGTGCGGACGGCACCTGCAAACCGCGAACCTTGGCGATCGGGTACCAGCGGTCCTCGCCCAGGCGACGAATCTCATCCGCCGAGGTGATTTCGTGATTGCCCGCCAGATCACGAAGTTCCGTGGATGAGTACACCCCGATCAGGAGACCGTCGCGACGAACCTCGTATGAACTTCCCATGCCCAGACTCCCCAATGGCTGGCCTTGTCGATACTCAGTCAGCCATCGGATGCCACGCCGTGTAGTTCGGCGCTTCCTTGGTCAACTGCACATCATGCGGATGTGACTCCACCAGGGTCGCCCCGGTGATGCGGACGAACTCGGCCTCGCTCCGAAGCGCCTCGATGGTGCGACAGCCGCTGTAGCCCATCGCCGCCCGAAGCCCGCCGACCATCTGGTAGACGGTGTCGGCCAGTCGACCGCGGAATGGCACGCGTCCCTCGATGCCCTCGGGCACGAACTTGCGGGATTCGTGAACCTCGCCCTGCCCGTAGCGGTCAGCCGACCCGGCGCCCATGGCACCGAGGCTGCCCATGCCGCGGTAGGTCTTGTATCGCCGGCCACCGTGCAGGATCAGTTCGCCGGGGCTCTCCTCCATGCCGGCGAAGAGCGAACCAATCATCACGGCACTGGCACCAAAGGCGATGGCCTTGGCGATGTCACCACTCTGGCGGACCCCACCATCGGCGATGACGGGGACTCCCTCGGGACCAGCAACCCGACAGACCTCATCAATGGCCGTCAGTTGGGGCACGCCGACGCCGCTGATGATGCGGGTCGTGCAGATCGAGCCCGGGCCGATACCGACCTTGACGGCATCCGCTCCGGCCTCGATGAGATCCCGAGCGGCCTGCCCGGTGGCGATGTTGCCTGCTACGACTTCGATGGAATAACTGGCCTTGATGGCCTTGATCGTCTCGATGACGTTCTCGGAGTGACCGTGGGCGGTATCGACGATGACCACGTCGACCTCGGCGTCCACGAGAGCGGCCACGCGATCGAGTTGGTGAACACCCACCGCGGCACCGACCCGGAGCCGACCACGCTCATCGCGGCAGGCGCTTGGGTGCCGTCGGAGGTTCTCGATGTCACGCATCGTGATGAGCCCCGCGAGGCAGCCGGACGCATCGGTCAACAGGAGTTTCTCGACCCGGCCGCGGTTCAGGAGGTTCTCGGCCTCCTCCAGCGAGACATCCGTGCTGGCCGTGACCAGGTTGTCCCGGGTCATGACTTCGCCCACGCGATCGGACGGGGCCTCGACGAACTTGATATCCCGCCGCGTGAGGATGCCCGCCAGCTTTCCGTGGCTGGTGCCATCCAGCGTCACCGGGAACCCGGAGACGTTCTGCTGCTCCATCAGGGAGATGGCCTTGGAGACGGTGTCCTCGGGGCACAGCGTGACCGGATCGGCGATCATGCCATTCTCGGACCGCTTGACCTTGGCCACTTCCCGGGCCTGGACATCCGCGTCAAGGTTCTTATGGACCACCCCGATCCCGCCCTCCTGGGCCAGTGCGATGGCCAGCATGGACTCGGTGACCGTGTCCATGGGCGCAGAGAGCAAGGGGATGTTCAGCCGGATTCCACGGGTCAGGAGCGTCGAGGTATCGGTCCCGGCCGGGACCACGTCGCTCCGCCGGGGGATCAGCAGCACGTCGTCGAAGGTGATGCCATCTCGGAGTCGGATCCGTTCCATCTGTGAATGATCCGGACCCCGGGGACGAATGTCAAGGATCAAGGCCATGGGAATGGCGTTCAGAACCGCTTCAGGCGACCAGAAGGGCCCATCCATCTGCTAGAGTGACCGGTTCGATTCGGCCGCCCCGAGGACGGGGCGGGCCATGCCCGAGGAGCCTCCACGTGGACGTTACGACCAGCAATGGTGCATCTGGCCCCCGCCTTGTCCATCACGCGAAGGGGACGGACCAGGGAGAAGGCGAGAAGCTGTTCAGGACCTTCCTGAAGGCCTGTATCGCGCATGAGGCCTCCGACATCCACATCAAGGCCGACGCCATCCCACGGATCCGCGTTCGTGGCGCCCTGCGAACGCTCAGCGCCGAGATGGTCTCCCGGGAAGATGCCCACCAGATCGCCTTCGATGTCCTTGATAGTCACCAGTACGAGGCCTTCAGCATCCGCGGCCAGATGGATATCGCCTACGACTACGACGAGGACCGCCGGTTCCGGGTCAACATCTTCATGACCCGCGGCAAGGTCTCCTACGCCTGCCGACTGATTACCTCCGATATCAAGACCTTCGAGGATCTCCACATTCCCGACGTCCTCGGCCCGGTCGCCATGTCGGCCAACGGCCTGATCCTCTTCGCCGGCGTTACCGGCTCGGGCAAGAGTACGTCCATCGCGGCGATGCTCCAATATGTCAACGAGCGTCGCCGATGTCACATCGTGACCATCGAGGACCCGATCGAGTACATCTTCAAGGAAGAGAAATCGACCATCAACCAGCGGGAAGTGGGCATTGACTGCCTCAACTTCAACGAGGCGCTTCGGGCCCTGGTCCGCGAAGATCCCGACGTGGTGCTCGTGGGCGAGATGCGGGACAAGGAGACCTTCGAGGCCGCCATTCGCGCGGCCGAGACGGGCCACCTGGTCTTCGGAACCATCCACGCCTCCTCCGCCTGGCAGACCTTCGGCCGTATCTACGACCTCTTCGACGAGGGCGAGGTCCCGCAGATCCGCAAGCTGCTGGCCTACAACATCCGGGCCATCATCTACCAGAAGCTGCTCCCGACGCTGCACAAGAACATCGCCCGGATCCCCGCCGTGGAGATCCTCCTGGGTACCCCCATCGTGCAGAAGTACATTCTCGAGGGCCGCGAGGGCGAACTGCTCGACGTCCTCAAGCGATCACACCAGGAAGGCATGCTGGACTTCACGTCGGCCCTGGTGACGCTCGTGGAAGAGGAGATGATTCACCACAAGGTCGCCCTCGAAGCCACGCCCAAGCCCGAGGAACTCAAGATGCGGCTCAAGGGAATCAGTTGAGCCCCTGCTTCAGTCTCCCCACACTCTCTGACAGTAAGAACACACGACGATGCCTGATCTTCACCTGTTCCTGAGCGACATCTCGGTCTTCCTCCTCAGCCCTTGGAAGCCACTGGTCATCTGGGGTGTCGTGGCCTGGTGGGCCTGGCTCGTTGCGGCAAAAATCCAGCCCGACGCGAAGTTCTACCGCTTCAATGTCGAGCGATGGAATCTCGCCCACCTGCTCTGCGCACTGGTGGGCATCGGCATCATGATCTTCGGCTGGATGTTCTACGTGGGCTGGCCGGTCGGCGTCCTGGTGATGTTCGCCCCGACCCTGGTGTACTGGAAGATTCGGAACGCCAACGTTCCGGAGACGGCTCGCTACGCGATCAGCTTCACCCGCTCCCCGGAAGCCAGGCAGCAGAAGGCGGCCCAGAAGGCGCTTCGCGACGTGACACTGAGCTACACCGATTCCTCCAAGGAATCCGTGGCGATTCCGTCGCAGGAGGATCCCGCCCGGGCCATCTTCCTCTCGCTGGAGAGCATCCTGGCACCAGCCATGGAAGCCCGGGCCAACCGGGTGGACCTGCTCCTGGGCTCCGGCGGTTGCCTGGCCACGCAGACCGTGGACACCATCCGCACCAAGGTCGACACCCTGGACACCGAGTCCGGGGCCAAGGTCTTCAATCTCGTCCGCACCATGGCGGGCATGGACCTTTCCGAGAGCCGACGCCGCCAGATCGGCGAGTTCCAGGTGTCGAGCGGCGGCAGCCACCATCGGTTGACCGCCACGACCTCCGGCACCTCCAAGGGACAGGTCCTTCGCATCGACTTCGATCGGGCCCAGCAGGTCCGCATCCCATATGACGGACTGGGGCTGCTGAAGAACCAACGGGCTGTCCTGGATCCACTGGTCAAGGAAGAGAACCGCCACGGCATCGTGCTGCTGTCCTCGCCTACGGGCATGGGCCTGACGACAACCGGCTACGCCCTGATGTCGATCCACGACTCATACACCTCCAACGTCCGCTCCCTGGAACGAGAGGTCGAGGCCGAGATGGAAGGTGCCGTGCAGCAGGTCTGGGACGCGACCGACCCACAGGTCGATTTCGCCAAGATGCTGCAGTCCATGCTCCGCCGTGACCCGGACGTGATCTTCGTTGCCGGCGTCCAGGATGCCGACACCGCGAAGACCGCCGCCGCCTCCGGCGCCGATGGCCCACTGCTCTACCTGTCCATGAACGCCGGCAGCACACCGGCCACGCTGACGCAGTGGCTGCAGCATGTCGGCGATACGAGCCTCGCGGGCAATCCCCTGCGGGCCATCGTGCACCAGCGACTGATGCGTCGACTCTGCGACAACTGCAAGGTCGGCTTTGTCCCGACGGACGCCGGTCGATTCCGCCTGCCGGAGGGGACCGAGTTGTACCGAGCCGGTGGCAAGATCCAGGATCGCAACAAGATCCTCGAGTGCCCCGTGTGCCGCGGATCGGGCTACCTCGGCGCCATCGGCGTCTTCGAGGTGACCCCGATCTCCGAGGATGCCCGGATGCACATCGTCAAGGGCGACCTCCAGGCCGCCCTGACCGCGGCTCGCCGCGAGAAGACACCGAACATCCAGGAAGCTGCTTTGAAGAAAGCCGTCGCTGGCGAGACCTCGCTGGAGGAGATCGGCCGCGTCCTGTCACCGAAGAAGAAGACGACTGCCCCCAAGGAGCCCTCGGGCACCTCAAAGGCCTGAGCGCGAACGGAGTTCCAGATGAGTGCCATCTTCAACTTCATGATCATCATCATGGTCTTCCTGATCGCCTACTGGTGGTCGAACCAGGGATTCTTCAGTGGCCTGTTGCACATGGCTGCGGTGATCGTGGCCGGCGCCGTCAGCATCTCGGTCTGGGAACTCCTGGTCTGGGATCTCGCGATGGGCAATACCGCCTTCATGGACAACTACATCTCGGGGCTGTCGTTCGTCTTCGTCTTCGTGGGCGTCCTGGTCCTGCTGCGAGTCGGCACCGATCGCCTGGTTCCCGAGAACCTGTCGCTCCCCCCCGCGCTCGACATGGCTGGTGGCTTCGTCACTGGCGCCGTAGCCGGAATCCTGGCCGTCGGCCTCCTGCTGACGGGCATCGGCTTCCTCCAACGACCTCACGAGTTCATGGGCTACAAGGGCTACGGCCGATCCAAGAGCGGCACCAGTGAGATCACCGAGGTCGGCGCCAAGATGTGGCTGCCAGCAGATTGGCTCGCCACCGGCTTCTACGAGTTGGCCAGCGTCACCGGCCTGCGACCGGACATCGGCGGCACGCCGCTGCGACAGTACAACCCCGAGCTCTACAAGCAGTCCACGCTCCTGCGTGACACCGTCAATGGCGACAAGGGCCAGGTCTACTTCGTTCCCGATGCAGCCGTGGCCTCGACGCCGATGGTCAGTGAGTTCGATGGACGCCGGTACATCACCGTTCCGGTGGAATTCGATGCCACGGCCCGCGACTTCGGTCGCCAGCTGACCGTGGCCAAGGGCCAGGCCCGCCTCGTAGGCAAATCCTACGGCACCAAGACCCCGGAGATCATCTACCCGTCCTACTGGGTCCAGGACACCGCCGTCGGTGGTCAGATGGACGCGATCTTCCCCGGCTTCTACCGCTTTGATGACATGTCGAACTACGTCACGAGCGTCCCGGGCCGCGAGCAGACCAAGGCCAAGTTCATCTTCGAGGTCCCGGAGGATTTCGAGCCGAACTTCATCCAGCTCAAGGGGCTTCGGCTCGCCCTGGACGAACCGCGGGATCGTGACTTCCTGGTCGTCCTCTCGGACGCCCAACCCCTGGGACGACAGGCGGAGTTCGATCTTGATCCCGGCGGGGACATTTCCTCCGCCGTCAAGGTTGGCGCCAACCTGAAGTTCCTGCGGTCGGTCTCCAAGAACAAGATGCCCAGTTCCATGTCCGAGGAAGGCGGTTACCTGACCGAGGGCTACATGACGGTCCGACTGGGGAATGCCGGCCGGGTCGGCAGAGGCCTTCAGATCCGCGGCATCTCCCAGACCGAGGGCACGACGATCATCCAGGTCGACGTCAGCCGGTACTCCCCCGCCAACCTCTTCAGCGAGGTCCGCAAGCTGTCGCGACCGGGCGACCGGCTCCAGCTGACGGATACCGACGGGAATACCTACGCCCCCATCGGCTACTACTACAAGGGCCGCGAGGGAACGGAAATCAAGCTCGACCGGACGAACTTCCTGCGGACGCTGGAGGAACTGGGCACCCAGCCCGCCAGCGGCAGTACGCAGCAGATGGTTCTCTTCTTCGAAGTCACCAATGGATCGACCCTGGACGAGCTGTACCTGGGCGATGTCATGGTCGGCTACATCGAGGGCGTCCAGACCCGTCCCTGATCGCGTCAGCCGGTCGGCTCACTTGGCCGCAGCAGCCTGCTCCGCTTCCAGCAACCGTTCCACGTAGTGGATATCGAAGTCCACGTCGACGAACTGCGGGGTCTCCAGCAGTCTCCGATGCAGCGGCAGCGTGGTCTTGATGGGACCGATCCGGAACTCATCAATGGCGGACTTCATCCGGGCAATCGCCTCGGTTCGATCCCGGCCATGCACGATGAGCTTGGCGATCATCGAGTCGTAGTTGGGTGGTACCCGGTAGCCGGCCCGAACATGGCTGTCGACGCGGACGCCGAAGCCACCGGGCGCCTGGAAGGTATCCACGACGCCGGGCTGGGGCCGAAAGTCGTTATCCGGGTCCTCGGCATTCACCCGGCACTCGATGGAGTGACCGGTCACCGAGATATCCGACTGGCTCAATGACAAGGGCTCACCGGCCGCGCATCGGATCATCTCCTTCACGAGGTCCACGCCGGTGATCATCTCGGTGACGGGATGCTCCACCTGGATCCGGGTGTTGACCTCCAGCATGTAGAAGTCACCGGATCCATCCATGAGGAACTCGCAGGTCGCCGCGCCACAGTACTTGGCCGCCCTGATCAATCGGGCCGCGGATTCGCAGACCTCGTCGCGGAGGGCCTCGGGCACGCCGGGTGCCGGACCTTCCTCGATGAGTTTCTGGTGTCGCCGCTGGGACGTGCAGTCGCGGTTGTACAGGTGGATCGCATTGCCATGTTGATCGCCGAGGCACTGCACTTCCACGTGCCGGGCCCGCTCAAGGAACTTCTCGATGTAGACCGCGCCGTTGCCAAAGGCGGCTACCGCCTCCTGGCTGGCCGAGCTCAGGGCGGCGACCAGTTCGGTCTCGTCATGGGCGATCCGCATGCCACGGCCACCACCGCCGGCGGCGGCCTTGACGATCACGGGGTAGCCGATCTTCTCCGCCACCGCGAGGGCCTCTTCCTCTTCCTCGATCTCACCGGGACTGCCCGGGAAGATTGGCGTTCCCGACTGGCGGGCCATGTCACGACAGGACACCTTGTCGCCCAGGAGGCTCATGGCCTCGGGACTGGGACCGATGAAGGCAATCTGGCAGTCGCGACAGACCTCGGCGAACTGCGCGTTCTCGGCCAGGAAACCGTATCCCGGGTGAATGGCATCCGCGTGCGTCGTCTCCGCCGCGGAGATGATCCGGTCGATGCGCAGGTAGGACTCCGGTGCCGGACCGGGACCGATGCATACGCGATGATCGGCCTGTTCCAGCCACGGCCCATCTCGATCCGCCTCGGAATAGACGCAGACCGTCTCGGCTCCGAGTTCCCGGGCCGCCCGGATGATCCGAAGGGCGATCTCGCCACGATTCGCTATGAGTATTCGTGAAAACACCTGGTGCGCTCCATGCTCCGGGGTATCAGGACGGCTTGATCAGCAGCAGGTCCTGACCGAACTCCACGGCGTCACCATTGGACACCAGGACCTTCTGGACCGTTCCGGAAGTCTCGGCCTTGATCTCGTTGAAGATCTTCATGGCCTCGATCAGGCAGATGACCTCGCCTTCGGCGACGGTCGATCCCACCTGGACGAACGGGTCGGCATCCGGTGAAGCCGCCGAGTAGAACGTCCCGACCATGGGGCTCTGGATCGGCACGAGGCCGGCGGTGTCATCCGCCGCCGATTCTGCCGGCGCCGCCTGGGTCTCGGGGACCGCTGACGTCGGTGCGGCCGCCACGGGCGCGACAGCGATCGGTGGCGGTGCGGCCTGGTGTGTCACCTGGGGTGACGCATAGGGCGACGGCCGGTGGATCGTGACCGTTTCCTCGCTGTCACGCAGGTCGATCTCGGTGAGGTCGTTGGCGACCATCAGCCTCACCAGTTCCTTGAGCTTGCGAATATCAATCATCTCAACGCCTCCGGGTTTCCAGTGATGGCTGCCGGGCCGATTCGAGGTCCCGTGGCCAGCTGGAGAGAACGCGATGTCCTGTTTCGGTAATCAGCACATCTTCTTCGATACGAACACCCCCGATTCCGGGGAGGTAGACCCCCGGCTCCACGGTCATGATCATGCCCGCCTCCAGCGTCGTTCCGCCGGAGCGATTGCTGAAGAAGGGCTCTTCATGAACGTCCATGCCCACGCCGTGTCCCAGTCCGTGCGGGAATTGATCTCCCCACCCGGCCTCGGTGATCACGTCGCGAGCGGCCGCATCAACCGCGGCACAGTCTGCGCCAGGCGCACAGGCCGCGATGGCCGTCTCCAGGGCATCCAGCACGACCTCGTAGACACGTTCCATCGGCTCGGGCATCGGCCCGAAGCACATGGTCCGCGTGAGGTCTGAGCAATACCCCTCGACCCGGGCCCCCCAGTCAACCAGCAGCATGCCATCGGTCACCGGGCGATCACCGGGAATGTGGTGAATCACCGAGCTGTTGGGCCCACTGCCGACGATCGGCTCGAAGCTGGCACCACTGGCGCCGCCCAGCCGCATCTCGTATTCCAATCGAGCCGTGAACTGTGCTTCCGTAATGCCCGGACGCAGGTCCTCCAGCACGGTGGCCAGGGCCGCTTCCTGGATGGCGATGGCTCGCTCCACCAGTTCCAGTTCGGCAGGCTGCTTGCATCGTCGAATCGCCGAGACCAGGCCGGTCGTCGGTTTCAAATCGATGCCGTCGATCGACTTGGCCAGGCCGTCGCGGAACCCGATGGTCATCGCCTCGGCCTGGATCCCGATGACATCCATGTCTTCCTCGCCGGCGATCCGCTTGATCTCGACACCAAGCTTGTGGCGAGCGCCCATGACCACCTCGAAGAGGTCACAGGCCGCCCAGGCCTGCAGCAGTTCCTCGTAGCGACGGTCGCAGATGATCACCGCTCGTTCGGCGGTCACCAGCAGCAGGGCCGAGTGCCCCACGAAACCGGTGAGGTACCAGATGTCATGCTCATTGCTGACAATGAGCCCCTTGAGATCGGCCGTGGCCATTCGATCCCGGAGGCTCGACAGCCGGATCTGCCCGGAGGCGACCTGCTGCGGTGTCAGTTCCATGGAGGCGACATCAGTCATCGGCGGCGGAGTATACCGATGTGGCGATCATGCCGCCATCTGCGGCGATCTCCTGCGAACGTGCTCGATTCCGAAGTAGCTCCCGGCAGCCTCCTGGGGGCCTCCCAGGGGCCGTATCAGCTCCCGAGGTGGTCCTCACGCATGCTTACGGGCTTGGCAATGACCTCGGTGAGCACGATGGCCTGCTGGAGGCTGCTTCGATTGCGGAGAAGCTCCCTGAGGCTTCGGCCGGAGATCGGACTGGGACTGACCGGCTGACGCCTGCGGACCCGCCTCCGCGGTGCTGGCTGGGCCTGAGCCGGGCTGCTCTCGCGACTGGCTCGACGGCGGCGACGAGGTTCCAGGGCCGGCTCGGCCTGCGGTGCCGATGGGACTGGAAGCGGTGCGGTCTGGGTGACCGCGGGTGCCACCGGCCTGGGTGGCTGGACCGTCGTCTGGGCGGCCCGCTTGGGAGTGGACGGCTCCGGCAGGCCCATCTCCTTGCGCATCGCCTGGAGGATGGCCTTGCGGGCATCCTTGAGGGCCTTGGCATCCTGGGCCCCGGTTGCCCTGATCGTCTTCTCGGACGCGGTCTTGATTCCCTTGGCGGCGCCCCTGATCGCAGGGGTTTCCATGACCGAGGCCGTGGCTTCGGTCGGTCGACGCAGGCCCGTATCCGCTTCCTTGATCTCGGGAGCCTCCGGGCTCTTTGGCTTTTCGGCGGTGAAGGCAGGCGTATCAACCTTCTCGCCAGCCAATGCCTGGCGGCGTTTCTCCTGCTTCTTCTTCTTTTCCTTGGCCGCGGAGATGGCGCTCACGATGTACCACGTGCCACCGATCAGCGCGACCATGATTTCCCAGACGCCCATGCCGACAGTGTACTCCGGCCACCTGCCCCGCTGGGCTCAACAGTCTGCGGGAACGATCCACTCCCGCCCGTCGCGGCGTTGCAGACGTTCAAAGGCGGCTCCGTAGACCCACTGGAGGCGTTCCTCGGTGAGAACCTCCCCGGGCGGGCCCGCTGCTTCCAGCCGACCCTCCCGCAGCAGCCAGGCGTCGTCGCAGCCGGATGAGGCCAGGCCCAGGTCATGCAGGGACATGATGATCGTGTCACCGGCCGCGGCCCGTTTCCGCAGGATCTCCAGGATGGCCCCCGCATGGCGGAGATCCAGGGGCGCCAGTGGTTCATCGAGCACGAGCACGCCCGGCGATTCGATCTGGACCAGCGTGCGGGCGATGACCACTCGCTGCTGCTGCCCGACCGACAACCCGGGGAAGGCGCGATTCGCCAGGTCCCCCAGTTCACAGGTCTCGATGGCCTCGGCCAGGGCCTGCTGGTGCCGACCCCCGGTGGCGCCGTTCAATCCCATCGCCACGATGTCGGTCACCGTGAAGGGCACGTCCGGCCGGAAGCGTTGCGGAACGATCCCGATTCGCCTGGCGCGATCCCGGATGCGCATCGCATGGACATCCTCACCGTCCAGGTGAACATGACCACTGCTTGGTCGCAGCAATCCCGCGATCGTGCGCAGCAAGGTCGTCTTGCCGGTGGCGTTGGGACCCAGCACGGCGGTGATGCACCCGGGCTTCGCCTGCGCGCTGATGTCCTCCAGCACGGCTCGGCCCCCCATCCGGATGGTGATGCGATCAATGTCCAAGGCCACGCACCTCACGTCGAAGCAGCCAGAGGAAAAGCGGTCCGCCGGCCAGGATGGTCAGGACACCGATGGGCAGTCGTCCCGTTCCCAGGTCGATGGCCTGTCGAGCCGCATCGGCGCCGACGATGAGAATGACACCACACAACACGGCCGCGGGCACACTGCTGGCGTGATGATGGCCCACCACGCGTCGCGCCGCGTGCGGTGCGATGAGACCGACGAAGCCGATGGGGCCCGCCAGCGAAACCGTCACCGCCGTCACCATTCCCGCCACGACCAGCAGCACCAGTCGCATCGGTCCGATGGGAACACCCAGTGCGATGGCTTCATCGTCGCCCAGCATCGAGGTATCCAGCCAGCGACACAGCAGCATGGCGACCACGATGCCACCGGCCACCACGGTGCCCGCCAGGATCAACTGCCAGGTCGAGGCGATCTCGGGAAGCGTTCCCATCATCCACGTCAGGAAGCGGCCACGAACATCCATGGGCACCAGGTGCTGCAACAGCATCATGCCCCCCGCGGCGATGGTGGCCACCACGACCCCCGTCAGCAGCACGGTCACCGGATCGGGCCAGCCGTTTCGTCGGCCCAGGGACAGCACGATGGCCAGGGCGGCCACGGCGCCAAGCATGGCCGGGATCGACCAGTCGACGCTGCCGGCCGAGGCCATGCCAGCCGAGGCGGCGATCGCCATGGCGGCCATGACACCAAGCCCGGCGCCGGAACTGACGCCAAGCAGGTAGGGCGAAGCCAGTGGATTGCGCAGCAACGTCTGGAGCAATGCCCCGGCGAGTCCCAATCCCCCGCCGACGATCACGCCGGTGAAGATCGCCGTCCGTCGGAATCCCGCCCAGGCCGGTTCCGGCCAGGCCAGTGAAACACTGCCACCGGGTGCTCGATCAATGGCATACCGAAGGATGCAGACGGCCGCCGCCAGCACGGCCAGGATGACCAGGGGCCACCATCGTCGTCGCGCCGCGCGAGCACTGGCCGGGATGGACGCCGCCAGCATGCTCATGCGCCGCTGGGAAGCAGTTGGGTTTCAGTCAGGCGGGCATAGAGCGGACACGATGAGAGCAGTTCATCATGCGTGCCCTCGTCGATCACGCGTCCCTGGTCCATCACGACGATGCGATGGCAGTCCAGCACGGTTGCCAGGCGATGCGCGATGACCAGCACGGTGCACTGGCCCGTGACCTGGCGAATCGTGTCGGCGATGGCGGCTTCCGATTCCGAGTCGATCTGGCTGGTGGCTTCATCCAGCACCAGGATCGTCGGCTCCCGCAGCAGGGCACGGGCGATGGCGATGCGCTGGCGCTGTCCACCAGAGAGCGAAGCCCCCTGCTCGGCGACGCTGGTCTCGTATCCCTGCGGCATCCGATCAATGAACCCGTCGGCATGCGCCAACGCCGCCGCTTCGCGGATGCGATCGGGCGTTGCCGTGCTGACTCCGAAGGCGATGTTCTCCGCCACGGTGCCCTGGGTAATGAAGGTCTCCTGCGTGACGACACCGATCTGCTCTCGCAGGCTGTGCAGTGTCACGTTGGCAATGTCGTGTCCATCGATGAGGATTCGGCCCGAGTCCGGCAGCAGCAGGCGTGGAAGCATGCTCAGCAGCGTCGTCTTGCCTGAGCCATTGGGCCCCACCACGGCGATGCGTTCGCCCCGGTTGAGTTCCATGGTGACGTTGACCAGGGCCGGGTGATCGGCGCCCGGGTACGCGAAGCACACCTCCTCGAAGGCGATGCTGGTGGCGTGCGGCGGAAGTTCCGGACATCCGGCTCGATCATCCTCGGGTTGTTCATCGAGAACTTCCCGCAGCCGCGAAGCCGGTGCGCCCGCGGCGCTGATCTCGTTGATGATGCCCGCGAGGGGACGGAATGAGGCGCCGGCGACCGCGAGTGATCCCAGCGACAACAGGAAGCGATCGAAAGGCAGGTCGCCCTTGATGATGCCCTTGGCTGCCAGCAGGGCCAGCCCGGCCAGCACGAGGATCGCCAGCGTTTCCACCACGGGGCTGCTCACGGCCCGGGCGGTCCGCATGCGGAGTTCGTTGCGGACGACTTCCTGGTTCATCTGCTGGAATCGATCCAGGCAACGATCCTCGGCCGTATTGGACTTCACGGCTCGAAGGCCCTGGAGCGTCTCGGTGGATTGCTTGAGGAGATCCTGCTGCGCTTCGAGTGATCCCCGGAACCCGCGGCGGACGTGCTTGGCCAGCCCACGAAGGATGACGGCCAACAGCGGCCCCACGACGATTGCGGCGATGACGATCTTCCAGTCGAACACGATGGCGACGATCAGGGCGGCGACACCCTTGGTGATCTGGGCCACCGACTTGCCCAGCACGGCGACCAGTCCGGCCTGCAGTCCCTCGGCATCGCGAACGAGTCGAGCGATGAACTCCGATGGCCCCTTCGTCACCACGCGACCCAGTGGCAGCGTGAGGACACGCTGGAACAACTGGTCGCGGACATCGGCCACGGTCCGGGTGGCGAGCGTCTGGCTCAGGTACTGGTGAAGGAAGTTGGCGGTGGCCCCGAGCACGGTCAGGATCGTCAGGAACACGACGATGAGCAGGACGCCATCGAAGAGATCCGTGGGCAGGTTGACCACGATCCACTCGGGCACGTGCCAGAACCCATCGGCGGCATTGACTTCCTCGGCCATGGCCTGCAGCGATCGCCCCTTCTCCGGGTCGAGCACCTGCGCCAGGATCGGCCCGAGACTCAGCAGGCCCACGCCCAGGCCGAAGGCGGAGATGACGGCGAAGAGCAACGACAGGCCGGTGGCCAGGCGTCGAGCTGCCATGATCTTCACGAAATGCCAGAAGTCAGTCATGGGTGTTACCGAGTATCGCCTTTCCGGGCGGCGGCCTCTACCCGGTCGAGGTCATTCCAGAAGCCGGGGTAGCTCTTGGCCACGCAGGCGGGGTCCTCGATGGACAGCATTCCCCGTCGCAGGCCCAGGATGGCGAAGGCCATCGCCATGCGGTGGTCGTCATAGGTCCTGATCTGGGCCGGGATCGCGGTGGGATGGCTGTCCGATGGTGGCCGGAGCACCAGGTCATCGCCGTCCACCTGGACGTCGGCGCCGATGCGGGCGAGTTCCGCGTGAAGCGCCTCGACGCGATCGCATTCCTTGATGCGAAGCGTGTGCAGTCCCGTCAGCCGGGTCGGCTCCTGGGCGCACGAGGCCACGACCGCCAGTGCCATGGCGCCATCGGGAAATCCCGAGGCATCCAGGTCACCCCATCCGCGGTGCGCCTCGCTGGCCCGGCACACGACACGATCACCCGTCTGTTCCAGTTTCAATCCGATGCGTCCGAGGGCCGCGATGGCCTGGTGATCGGGTTGTCCATCGCTGGGATCGAGCCCGGGGAGTTCGATCCGCGAGCGTGGGTAGATCGTTGCCAGTGCGGCCCAGTACAGGGCGGACGAGGCATCCGCGGGAATGCGTCGCGTTCGCGCTTCGATGACCCCCTCGTGAACCACCACGCAGGAGAGCCTGCCCTGGGCATCCTCGATGGCCTGCACATCGATTCCCCAGGCCCGCAGTTCCGAGACGGTCAATCGAATGTAGGGCTCGCTGGTGGGCGGGCCATCGAAGGACAGTTCGATGCCGCCGGGCAATCGTGCGGCGATGAGCAGGATGGCCGAGATGAACTGGCTGGACTCCTGCGGTGAGACCCGAAGCGTGCCGCCCGTCATGGCCCCCGGGTGAACACGAACGGGCAGGTGCCCCGGTCGGCCCAGTGGTTCGATCCTGGCACCGAGGGTTTCGAGCATCTCGATGAGTCCGCCCATGGGGCGCTCGCGCAGTCGCGGCGTGCCGTCGAGCACGACGGGCGCTTCGGTAAAGCTGGCCACGGCGAGCATGAATCGCGCGGGTGTTCCGCCCGCGCCCAGGTCGATGGTGCCCAGGTCCGGCTGGAACGCCTCGATGCCCGAGACGTGGGCGGTGTCACCATCGATGCGGACCTCGGACCCGAGTGTCCGCAGGGCTTCCATGGTGGCATCGGTGTCATCCGAGCGGAGGACACCGTCCAGCGTGGAGTGACCGCGGGCGAGTCCGGCCAGCACGATGGCTCGATTGGAGAGGCTCTTGGAGCCCGGGACGCGGACCTCCGCCGAGACGGGACCGGCCAGCGCCTTCACGGGCCTGGAGTTGGCATCCACGGCCACGATCAGTCTTCCTTGCGGAAGACGGCGACGACGTCCTCCACGGGGATGACGAACAGCCTGTTGTCGCCCTCGAAATCCACCGGGACCCCCCGGGTGGGGTTGAAAAGCACCTTGTCGTACTGCTCGATGGGGTAGTCGTCGTCGTGGGCAACTTGTGCACTGATGGCGACGATCCGGCCGGTAATGGTCGGAATCTCCATCTTGTCGGGAAGGTGGATTCCGACCTTGGTAACCTTGCGGGCCTCATCCTTGCGGATCAGGACCCGGTTGCCGAGGGGCTCCACCACCTCGATGGACTTGACGCTTGACCGTGAGGACGTCATAAGCGGGTCATGATACCCCCGGGACCCGGTGATGGTCCCGATCAGACCCCGGAGGGGGCTCCCATGAGCGTCAGCACATCCATCCCGTCCCCGAGCGTCTCCCTGGAGGGGCAACCCATGCTTGATCGGCTCCGTTCCCTGGTTCGTGACGTTCCCGACTACCCCGCCGAGGGCATCACCTTCCGCGACATCACCCCCCTGCTGCGGGACCCGGCGGGTCTCTCCCTGGCGGTGGAGTTGATGGTCAATCCCTTCCGGGACGCGGCGGTCGACCTGGTGGTGGGTGCCGAGTCCCGTGGCTTCATCTTCGGGACGGCCCTGGCCCGGGCCCTGAATGCCGGCTTCATCCCGATCCGCAAGGCGGGCAAGTTGCCGGCGGACACGATCGGGCAGGATTACGACCTCGAGTATGGCCATGACACGCTGGAGATCCACACGGACGCCATCATGTCGGGCCAGCGGGTCCTGATGGTGGATGACCTGATCGCCACCGGCGGCACCCTTGAAGCGGGCTGCAAACTGATCGAGCATCTGGGCGGCGAACTCGTGGGGATCACGGTCCTGATCGAATTGCGAGGCCTGGACGGGGCCAAGCGGGTCGAACCCCATCCGGTTCATGCCGTTCTTCGCTATTGACTTGGCCCCCAGGCCGCTATCATGGAGGGACTCGTCATCTCCCTGCGCCCCCGCCTTTCCAAGGACGCCGGCGTAGCGGAAGCCTAGGAGTCTTGACATGACGACCGTGAACACGTCCACGCCCAAGGTGGCGGCGGACCCTTTGGCATTGGTTGATGTGGACCATGTCCGTTTCTTCGTGGGCAACGCCAAGCAGGCCGCCTTCTTCTATGCCTACAACTTCGGCTTCACGATCTCCCAGCGAGCTGATCTCACGACCGGATCGCGTGATCGCAGTCGCTACCTGCTCACCCAGGGCAATATCCGCCTCCTGCTGGAGACGCCCCTGAGCAAGGATGACCCCGCTGCTGAAGAGCTCCGCAGCTATGGCGATGGCGTCAAGGACATCGCCTTTACCGTCGAAGACGCTGAGACGGCCTGGAAGCAGGCCATCAAGAACGGCGGCGAGAGCGCCTACGAACCTCGCACGATGTCGGATGAACATGGCACCGTCACGACCGCCGGCATCAGAACCTACGGTCGCGTCGTCCATTCCTTCGTCAGTCGTACCGGTGCCTACAGCCACAAGGCGTTGCGCCAGGGTGGCCTGCTGGAGCCGGGCTTCGAGCCGGTGCCTCACCTGGCCATCAATGATCTCAACGAGAAGAACCCCTGTGGCCTGATGTTCGTCGACCATTGCGTGGGCAATGTCGAAGAGAACAAGATGAATCACTGGGTCGAGTGGTACGAGAACGTCATGGAATTCAAGATGTTCAAGCACTTCGATGACCACGACATCTCGACCGAGCATTCCTCGCTGATGTCCAAGGTGATGGCCTCAGGCAACAACCTCATCAAGATGCCCATCAACGAGCCGGCCGAGGGTCTTCGCAAGAGCCAGATCCAGGAGTACCTGGAGTGGCATGACATGACCCCGGGCGTCCAGCACCTGGCGTTGCGCACCAACGATGCGTTGCATTCCGTGAACGCGTTGCGACAGCGTGGCGTTGACTTCCTGCAGATCCCCGACGCCTACTACGAGACGGTCTGGCATCGCATCGAGAAGACCCTGCTGGATCACGGCCAGACCCCGGTGAAGGAAGACTACGACCGCATCAAGGACCTGGGCATCCTGGTGGACGCCGACGACGAGGGCTATCTCCTCCAGTTGTTCACCATGCCATTGCAGGACCGCCCGACGTTGTTCTTCGAGATCATCTGTCGCCGCGGCAGCCAGTCATTCGGCAAGGGGAACTTCAAGGCCCTGTTCGAGTCATTGGAACTGGAGCAGGAGCGGCGAGGGAACCTGTAGCCCCCACTGGGCTGGCACCCACGCTTGATTCAAGGCAATCACTCAAGGCCTCCCCAAGGGGAGGCCTTTTGTTGTAGAAAGGGAGATGCAGGCAAAGGCCTGGGGTTCAATCAGCCAACGGGAGAGAAAGACATGAACAAGACAGTGCTTACCGGTATCGCAGGCCTGGCAGTGGGACTGACCGCCGCGGTTGGGTTTGGTGCGTGGAGCGGAGCGCCAGTGTTTGACGATTCACTTGTTGAAGAATGGAATATAGACCCTTACGTGTTTGAAATAGTTGATACAGCTGACTTTGACCAAGATGGGTTTGATGACCTTGTTGCTGTTCAACAAGTTAGCGGCAACTACAGGGCCGCTGTACTGATCAATCAATCAGGCAAAGGCTTTACGCAGGTTTTCACTACAAATGTTGCAGGCCAACCTGATTACTGGAATGCCGCAGATGTGAACGGAGATGGATATCCCGATCTTGTTCACGCACGAAGCAGCGAGCCATATGCAACAGTTCTCATCAACCAACTCGCCAACGAGAAGGTCTGCGCCACGGATCTGGACAAGTCCGGTTCAACCGAGATCAACGACCTGCTGTTCGTGATCGAAGACTGGGGCCCGTGCCAGGACAAGTGATCCACTATCAGCACCGGATACCACATTGCCCAAGAAGCTGACTATTGAGGATATGCAAGCAATCGCCAAGCGTCATGGTGGCAAGTGTGTATCTAATCAATATGTCAACTCATACACACCGCTTAAATGGCAATGCAAAAATGGCCATAAGTGGATGATGAAACCCAATAATGCCAAGAATCTCAAGGTGTGGTGTCAGGAATGCGCCACTGAAGACATATGGGCTGACGTTACGCAACT
>JAKVBX010000002.1:260041-324131 GCA_022446795.1 Phycisphaerales bacterium | reverse complement strand
GTGTGGAATGCAAATCTCAACAACACCATGGGTTGGTACATCGACGGTGCACAGACCGAGACGCACAAGTCCTCGGCTGGTTGGACGCTCGTTCCCCAGGGCAATGGCTTCGGCTTCGACTGCCGCGGCATCCACCTGTGGGGCCAGGTTGTCCGTATGCCTGACATGTCCTGCTCGACCAATGGTCAGGCTGATTCGTACGACGTCGAGTCGCAGCCCGAGCTTAGCTGGGCTGGCGGCGGAACGGTTCCCACGGAAGCCTCCGGCAACCGTTGGGACTACACGACCGCTTCGATTCCCACGGGCAAGATTGAAGGTGCGAATGTCCGTAACGGCGGCCAGAACCACTACACCGTGACGGATAGTTGGATTACCCCCAACGATGATGACACGGGTACTGGTGGCGAGCTCAGTGGCATTATTGGTGCCGTGGCTCGACGCTACGTCTCCGACGCCGATGGCAACGCCGTCGAAGCCGACCTGCTTGGCGCTGGCTACATGTGCTACGCCAATGCCGACTTCAATGGCGACGGCTACTCCGACCTGTGCTGGCGTAGTGCAACCTACGGTTGCGCGATCTGGAACATGGGTCCCGACGGCCGCGTCATCTGTGCAGCCTCGATCCTCGATCCGGGTGCTGACTGGGTGCTCGTCTCCGTCGGCAAGTACGGATACCCGGACACCGGCGCCTGCCTGTTCTGGTACAACGCCCTCACCGGCGAGAACGCGGTTTGGGCCGTCAATTCCAGCGACTGTGGTGACACGGATGGCTGGCTCGTCGGCGGTGCATACCCGATGGACGCCAATGGTGATCGTGCAACGGTCGCAACGCTGACCACCCGTCCCATGTGCGGCAACAACCCCGTGCAGAACGGCGGTTCGTCCGTGTACTGGCAGGACTCCGCCAGTGGCGAAATGGCCTACTGGCCGGTTTCGCTCAGCTCCAACGCTTCGTCCGCGATGGTTGGCAGTGGCGCCAACTACCTCCAGGACGATGGCGACAACATCCTGCTCCCGGCCGACTACGGCTGGTCCATCGCAGCTGTCGGTTGCATGTATGGCCGTCCCTCCAACCAGGGCACCAGCGTGCTCCGCGACATCGTGCTCACCTCCGCCGGAGGCGAGACCGCGGTGTGGGTCATGGGCGGTAACTACTACAGCGTCGACCGCAGTGCTCCTGGCAACGGTGCCGGGTTCACGACTGCCGGTGGCAACAACACGTCCCAGGCGTACGCCCTCTGTGGCATTGGCCAGTACCTCGTCACCAGCACCTACGCTGCGGCGAACACTACTGACCCGATCCCCGGTGGACTCCGGCGCCCGACGTGGTTCGCCAACCTGTACTGGTGCCTCCCCGGTGCTCAGTCCGCCTTCTCCTGGAAGCTCGATCGGAATATCAACCTGATCGATTTCCGGGCAGATCCGACGGCTCCGACCGGCACCGGCTACCTCGTCGATCCGTACGCGATCACGGGTTCGTCCGCCGTGTATTGATCTCGCCGACGAGATCGCAACGCACTTGAACGCAGCGGCGTGCCTTCGGGCACGCCGCTGTCTTTTTTGATCTGCGAAAACGGCTCGACATTCCGAGGTTGGTGTCAGCGTGCTGGTTATGACGATCCTCTTGACAGTGGCCGGGCAGACCGTGCTACCATTCCCGCGCTGGTGGCTCGTTGCGAGCCTGCCAGTGCACATGGGTTGCCAGGGATCCGGGCGAGTGAGACGCCAGTGATGGGATCCACAGTGGCATTTTTCGGACCGGGAGGACGCAGGTGATGCGAGCCCGGCAATCTTGGCGGGGTCGGTGCATGAGCTGGTCAGCTCGTTGCGTTGTCGCTGTCGCCATTGCCGTACCCGGGATGAACGCCGCCGGTGCGGAACACTTCCTGGCCCTGGCGGATCTCGGGACACCAACGGATGCACGGCCTGATGGGAACGCGGATCGCCTCCTGTGGGACGACGCCCGTGGATGCCTGATCGTTCACTACCTCAATGCCAATGGTCTTGATCGAGAGGACCGTTCGGACCAGGTCGTCACGCTTGAGATCGTCGAACCGGGCGAGGGCTATGGTCGAACCCCGGTCGGCCTGGCCGGACTGCGTGTCCGTTCGGTTCCCGCGGAGTCGATTGCCGAGGCCGAACGCGCCAAGCTGCTGGAGCAGGACCCTGATCACGATCCAGCTCAACCGTTTGAACTCTGGACCCGGCCGCTTGAGGTCGAGGACACGGGAACAGAGGGCGGAGGCCTGAAGGCGACGGCCATCCTGGATGGTCGAGCCGGTGCCTGGTCGTACTACCCCCTGGATCATCCCTGGGAACAACCACTGCTGACCGGCAACGACTTCGTGATCTCATCCGATGACAATGATCTCCAGATCACCTACGGCGGCTCGGGGTATCACCTGCCTGCTTCGCTGATCGGGGCCACCCAATCTCGATTGCGGGTTCACCTTCGGGGTGCGGACCTGGGGACACTCGGCTTTACGCCCGGGGGGAGGACGACGAAGAGCCTCTTCATTCCCGGCTCCGACGAACCGGTGACGGATACCGTTACCTTCGTCGATATCACCGGTGATGTCATCAACCCGTTTGCCTCACGGCCGGGTAACTGGCGCAACTTCCTGGCGCACACGCCCGCCACGGGCGATGCATCGAGTGGTTGGCGCGTCCCCTGGGCGGCCACGAAGGTCGGACAGATCGCCGACGTGCTGATTGTTCCAGACGGCATGGGCCACGAGAAGGACGTGACCGCTGTCGAGGAGATCGAGACGGTTCCCTCGCCGGAGTTGACCGCCGTCGTGGACGAACCCGAGCGCGAAGCGGTTGCGATGTCGACACGGGATGACAAGGCTTCGACCACAGCCGCGACTGAAGAAGATGTCGACGTGGATGATGATGAGGCGTCGGTCGCTGTCGAGGCGCTGGAAATGGACTCATCGGAGTTGGTCGCGGCCATCCTGGATACCGAGCCAACCAGTGGCATCGGCTACGAACCGGGAGTCTTCGAGATCCGCGATTCGGAAGGCACGGTCGTCAATGGCTGGGTGATCCGGTACGAAACCGACATGGATGGGCGGATCTACGTCAACGCCAAGGGCGCTGCAAAGCGTGTGATGGGAAACCTGGACGAGGACCGCATCGGTGTACCGGGGGCCGACGTCTATGAGCATGGTTGGGTCATCGAACGCAACCCGGCGGCCATCGTCGATGCCCGGGGATGGACCCTTCATCCGCAGGGCATGGGAACGGGTTTCCAGTGCGATGGCATCCGTATCTTCGGTGAGTTGCTCGCGCTTCCGCCGATGTCCAACCACACGGATGGTCCCGATGGCTTTGATGTCGGTTCGGCTCCCGAGATTGTCATCACGCCGGTGCCTGGCCTTCAGTCGGCCAGCCTGGCGAAGCACGATCCGGAGTTCGAGTGCCGAACGCCGGCAACGGGTCGAGTCATCGGTGCTGTCATCGATCAACCCGGCAACAACTACTACCGCGTTCCGCTCGTGACACCGGGTGCTGGCGCCACCGGTACGGGGGCTGTCCTCGTGGCGTCACTGGGGGACGATGGACGTCGCACCATCACCTCGGATGGCGAAACGGCATTGGTTGACCTGGCGGGCTGGGAGGCCCATCCCAATGGCGACTTCAATGGTGATGGCATCATTGACCTGTTCCTGCACCATCCGGAGACCGGCCAGTCATGCATCTGGAATCTTGATGATGGGGCCACGGTCCAGTTACGAAACGGCCAACCGGTTGCTCATGCCTTGCCGACGCTGAGTTCGGCCTGGCAGATCGGTGGCATCGGACGATTCGGACTGAACCAGCCGGGCTGCTGCATCCTCTGGCGAAATACCTATACCGGCCAGAATGCCCTGTGGATCATCGACACATCGTCACCACGGCCGGGGGATTGGATTCAGTCCGGCTCGAATTTCCTGCCCAGTGTCATTGACCTGGGATGGGAGATGGCCTGTACCAACAACGCTGCTCGCAATGTCGGTGATCGTCTCTACTGGGTCGACTCGGGTGCCGGCAGCGTGGCCCAGTGGAAGATCGATGTCGATCCCAACACGTCCGTACTGGACTGGGTGGATGAGCCGGACTATCTCCGCGATGCCGAGGGCGAGCGAATCGTGGGAATGCGGTCTTCCTGGGAGTTGGTTGGTGCCGGCAGCCTCGGCGGCCAGCCCCGCTCCGACGGCAGCAACGCGTTTCGTGACCTGGTGTTCTTTGACCGGGACACCGGGAGGGTTGCGGTCTGGCTGCTGGACGGTTCGGGGACCCGTATCGACGAGGAGGCACCCAACGGGGGCGCCGGTTTCATGACTCGAGCGGGGTCGGTCATCGCAGGGGATATCCGATTCTGTCGGCCCGTCGGAATCGGCCAGTACGCCCTGGACGGGATCCAGTGGTCCCAGGCCCGCGACGACGGGATGCGTACCCAGTGGTTCCCCACGCTGGGCTGGAGCCTCTACGGCGACTCTCACTGGTTTACCTGGCGGCTGGACCGCGAGGTCGATCGGATCAGGACATCCCGGCGTGGGCTCCGTGAGGGCACTGGGAGGTCTGCCAAGCCATTCGAGGTCGATCAGCTTCGCTGATCTCCTGGCTGGACCCCGGTTCAATGGCCCAGCACGGTCTGGATAGGCTGTTTTTGAGGCAATAGGGGGTCACGGCCCGGCGTTCTGACCCTGGTTGAACCCTGGCCAGGCCCTGTCCGTATTCCCTGGTGAGGCCCCGTGATGCCAGGGATCATGCATGAGACCCTCATGATTGGAACCCCGGGCTGGCGAGGGCTGACGAAATACACGCCAGATCGTGTTCGTAACCGATGGTGGGGTATCCTGTTGGATGGGCAGAAGTTGCCCATTTCGCCGTCCGGGGGCTCTCAAACCGCCCTGGGGCAGCACTTGGAGTTGACGAGGTAACGCGATGATGACCAAACAGACAGTCCTGGGATGTGCGCTGACAAGCTTCCTGATCTCGGCTCCAGCCTGGTCCGAGTCGACAGCCGTCGGCGTCGCTGATCTTGGATGTGGACCAGCGGCCTGCGGGCCCGATGGCTCGGCCGACATCATCCACCACGATCCCTCCACGGGCGGCGTCACCCTTCATTATCTCAGCGGCACGGGAATCGACCTGCTCGAATCCGACTTCACCCTGGATGGAGTGGAGATTGTGGATGGCGGAGCCGGCGACAACTACGAGCCGGGCCAGATCACGTTCTCGCTTGTTGGTGGGAGCGATGATGGCGGATCAGACAACAGCAACTCCACCAGCGATAACAGCAATTCCTCGGATCCGGGTCTCGGGGGCGCCGTGCCTCACGATGGGGGGGTCGCCTCTGCGAGCTACGAGGTCTTTGGTCGAATCAGTGACTTGGCCGTCGTTTCGTCGGGCTGCGATCACACCGACAACCTGGATGCCGTCGGCGCGTTTGGCGTGACCAGCTTTGACCTGTCGGCGACGGCCACCAATGCCAATGGATCGAATTGCCTGGCCACGGCCTACGTGGCACCGCAGCCGGCCCAGACCGGGGGCCTTGATGCAGAAGACTTCATCACGGCCTTCCGAGTGGTGAAGAAGGGTCTGGGCGACCCGAATGACAACTTCATCATGTCGATCAACCCGACTCCAACCGAGCTTCCCGCCGGGGTGGTCCGGGTCAGCCTGGATGATGCGGGTCGAATCGAGACCATCCTGCACGACCCGGGTGATGGCAGCGATTCGGAGCATATCCACCAGGCGAACAGATCGATTGATGCGACCGAATACACACCGGTCGATGACCGCCTGTACTACTTCAACCAGGTCAACGCCTCCGGGTGGGGGCATGGAATGTACGAGAACGACTGCAATGACGGCATGATCGTTCCCAAGGTCCGCTTCCTCTATGACAACGGAGACTCGGTCAACTTCAGCGTTGAACCGGAGATCGAACTGCTCTTCGGGGGTCAGGTGATGCACGTGGCCCTGGTCGATCCAGGCGATGGCTTCACGTCACCGCCGGAGTTCACCGATGGTACGCCGCCCCCGGATGGCTTCAGCAGCGACGACGGTCAGGCACATACCGGTGGAACATCAGGCAGTGGCCTGCAGTTGAGCCACACCCGAAGCGGTCCCATTCACGAGATCAAGGACTTCAACGCCGGCAGCGGGTACAACGATATTCCGACGCTGACGATCGTCGATCCAGGCGGAGCCGGAACTGGCGCCGAGGTCACGCTGCTGTTCACCGAGGCCTTCGAAGGCGGACCGCGTGACATGTCATACGTCGACTCCGGCGAGACCATCCTGTTGCCCGGAAGCGGCTGGCAGTCGCAGGCCGGCGACTTCGATGGTGATGGCAATCCGGATCTCCTCTGGCGGAACAAGTCGCTGGGTGCGAGCATGATCTGGCTGCTTGAGAATGGTCATGTCGTGACAACCAATTCCCTGCCGGCGACCGCCTCCGAGTGGAACCCGACGGTCGCGGACCTTGATGCTGATGGTCGTTCCGAGATCTTCTGGTGGAACAGCCTGACGGGTTCCACCGTGGTCTGGCGAATCATGCCTGATGCCACGAGCAGTTGGGTCAGCAGCTCATTGCCCTCCGATACGGTCAGCGACATCACGTGGAAAGTCGTTGGTGAGACGCGACGCTTTGGTCGGCAGAGCATCCTGTGGCAGAACACGTTTGATGGAACAGTCGGGACCTGGACCATGTCCACCTCGAATCCCAGCGTGATTTCCCAGAACGCCATGTTCACCTATCCCAATGGTGACTCGCTCGTGCCCGGCAGCAACTGGCGGGTGATCGGGACCTCTGATCTCAACGGCGATGGCCTGACGGGTGACCTGCTGTGGCAGGCCGATGAGTACCATCGAATTGCGATCTGGCTTCTGGGCAACGACAACTTCCTGGAAGGTGATTACCTGACCTACAACGGACAGGAAGTCATCATGGACGCGGGCCTCGGCGGCATCGGCACCTACACCGTCAATGGTCACGTCAACCTCGTCTGGAACGACGGGCTCGGCGTGGTCAACTGGCAGATGGACCGGGGGACCGGTGGCGTGACGACTCCCGAAGGCGACACGACCGAGCCAGGTTCTGATCCTAGTACGGGTAGTGGCGGTCGGCCTGATGAAGACGGCAGCGACGGGCTGAGCGATGACTCGGACGATCTTGGTTCCGAGGATGAGAGCACGACCCAGGACGTGGCCAATGCCGGCTCGACGGCTTCGGGCGGGTCGACGTTCATCGCGGGCCAGGCCTATCGGCTGGCCACCGCATGGCGGATGGGCATCGATGGAACCCTGACCCCCTATACGATTGAGTTCTTCGCAGGCCTTCCCGAGCCTCCGGCTGGCGGTTCCGGCAGTTCTGGTGGTATCGGCGGAATCGGCGGCGACCTGGGTGGCATTCTTGATGGTGTCATTCCTGATACCGGCGGCGGCATCGGCGGTGGAGATACTGGCGGTGGCGGTATTGCCAGCGGTGGCATCACGATCCCCGATGGCGTGGACCCCTGCGACTACATCTGCGGTCTGAATCGCGACGATCCCAGTGGCTGGCCGCCGGAGTTCACGACCCCGCCGCCCTCGATCGTCCAGGGCATCTGGGACATCCTGATCGATGGCTTGCTGGATTCCTACGGATGCGATCCCTGCAGTGGTGGCGGTGGTGGCGGCATTCCCGATCCGACGGGTGCCTGCTGCAGTTCGCTCGTCCCCGGGGCCTGCGACATCTTCACCGAGGAGGTCTGCCTGAGCCTGCCGGGTACGACTTGGCTGGGCGAGGACACCGAGTGTGACGAGTGCCCCTAGGGGCCTCGCCAGCGGCACGGATAACAGCTTCTCATGCACCCTCCCCAAATGGGGAGGGTGCTTTGTCATGATCTTGTCCGCGGAAGTGCGAGGATTGCCCGCATGTCCTCGGGATCCGGGCGGCTCCCGACTACAATGCCGCCTCAGCGGGCCCGGTCGGTCTGCTGCTTGAACCCGAGGATCGAACGATGCCTGATGAGATCAGCGTTCCGCTGCTGGACCTGCGAGCACAGTACGAGACCATCCGCGACGAGGTCGAGCCCATTCTCCGCGAGGTGGTGGAAAGCCAGTGGTTTGTCATGGGGCCGAAGGTCGCTGACTTCGAGGCTGCCGTGGCGGACTACTGTGGCACCGAGCATGCGGTTGGCTGTGCCAGCGGTTCCGATGCCCTCCTGCTGGCCTTGATGGCACTCGATATCGGCCCGGGTGATGAGGTCATCTGTCCGAGTTACACCTTCTTTGCCACGGCTGGCTCGATCTGGCGGCTGGGCGCCAAGCCCGTGTTCTGTGACATCGATCCCGAGACCTACAACTGCACGGCCGAGACCATTCTCGAGGCCGCGCAGCGATGCACTCGACTCAAGGCCATCATGCCGGTCCACCTGTTTGGCCAGGCCGTGGATCTCGATGAGATTCTCAAGGTGGCTGATGAACATGGCGTCCCGGTCATTGAAGATGCGGCCCAGGCGATCGGCAGCCGGGATTCGGGTGGCGTTCGAGTGGGGGCCCGCGGCCGTACGGGCTGTTTCAGCTTCTTCCCGTCCAAGAACCTCGGGGGGTTCGGAGACGGTGGAATGGTGACCACGAATGACGCCGACCTGGCCGATCGGATGCGGCGGTTGCGAAACCATGGGATGGAACCCAAGTACTACCACGACGAGGTCGGGTTGAATTCACGACTCGATGCGCTCCAGGCGGCCATCCTTCACGTCAAGCTCCGGCACCTCGATGCCTGGACCGATGGTCGCCGGGAAAATGCGGCGGACTACGATCGGTTGTTCGATGCCGCTGGGGCCGGGACGTCGGCCATGACCGAGAGCGAACTGCCGATCCGTCGTCCGATCGGAGCGTCCTCGCCAGCCTTCCACATCTACAACCAGTATGTCGTCCGGGTTCCCGCGGCCATCCGCGATGATCTTCGAGCCCACCTGGTGGAACATCGAATCGGTCACGACGTCTACTACCCGGTTCCGTTGCACATGCAGGAGTGCTTCCAGGATCTCGCTGACGAGACGGGTGCACTACCCGAGACGGAGCGGGCCGCTGCGGAGACGATCGCACTACCGATCTTCTCCGAGTTGACCATGGATCAGAAAAACCATGTTGTCGAGACGATCATCGCATTCGTGCGTGCGCACGCTGCGGTTGGAACGAGCTGAACCTGATACCAGCAAGGGACTGCCTTCGCATGGACACGCCACCTGCACTGGCTGCCGGAAACCAGCATCCCGAGACCGGTTGGCGATCATGGCTGTCGCTGCCTCGTGATCGTTTCAACAGCCCATGGATGACGGTTCTCCTGATCGTGATCGCCTGGTCCGTCTGCGCCCTGGTCCGGTACCAGTGGATCGCCTGGGCTGGCGGCGTGGAACAGAACGTCTGGCTTGGGGAAATCCAGCCCACCACCCATGATGCCTTTACGCATGGCGCCGTGCTCCAGCAGCATCTCGAGGGCCTGCACGGTGATAATCCGCATCTCTTTCCCCTGCTGAACAAGCAGGGGGCCCTGCACGCCCTGACGTGGGCGTTCATGAAGGTCGTTCCCGTTTCGATTCCAACGGTGCTCCTCTGGGGCCCGGTGATCCTCGCCAGCCTGATCGTGATCCCGTTCATCCTGATTGGCCGGTTGTTCGGGAGTTCGCTCTGGGGGTTTACGGCAGCGATCCTGGCCGGTGTGGCGTGGAATTTCTACGAGCGGACCATGGCCGGTTACTTCGACACGGATGTGTTCTCCTTTACCGGGGCCATGTTGCTGGTGTATTTCCTCATGGGCGCACACCGGAACAAGAGCCTGACCTTTGCCGGCCTGGGAGCATTTGCCGTCTTCCTGTATCCGTTCTTCTACGCCAAGGGGCTCGTCATCGGCGCCGGCATCGCCGGNTGCTTCATCGGNCTGCAGTTGATCTGCATGCTCCTGAAGATGGACGTNGATCGTCGCTTGCGCATGATCGCCCTCGTCGCGGCCGGTACAGCGGCCAGCCCATGGTCCAACGGCGGCAAGATGTACAGTTCGCCCTGGTTATGGTTCATCGGTGTGATCGCCATTGCGGCGGCCTGGTACTTCCTGGCATCTCCCCGGTCCGGTGGGTCCACGAGAAAGACAGGGGTCGACGAGGCGATTGATGACCGGGTGACATCCGGTTCGGGCGGGCCAGTTTCCGCGGTCGGCATGGTCGTTGGCGCCTGCCTGATCTGGCTGATCCTCAGCATGCCCTGGAGTTACTTCCTCACGCAGGTCAAGACGTATTCCCGTTTCCTGGAAACCGGCGAACAGGCGATCGTCCAGACCGATCCCGTCGAACTCCAGCGTGCGGAGATTCTCGACGAGATCAACTTCCGGAAAACGCACAAGAGCACCGTACTGGAGTCCCAGGGGGAAGCGCTCTACAAGTTGGCACAGCGCATCATCGGATCTTCAACGGGGGCGATCCTGGCCATCATCGGGTACGTGCTGATGTGTTTTCGCTACCCGGGGTTTCTCATTGGACTCCCGGTGGCGGTCATCGGTGCTTTTTCCATCGATGGTGGTCTGCGATTCACCACGTGGGGCGGCCTCATGGCCGCACCAGCGCTGGTCTATGCGCTGTTCATCGGCGTGAAGATCATCTTGCGGTGCCTGCCGCGGTTGTCGCCGGCCCAGGTCCGGCTGGGAAGCATTGTCGGCGGCATGCTGCTGGCATCGCCGTTCATTGCGATCAATATCGCACATGCGGTTGCGTTCAAGGTCAACACGATCTTCTCCCAGGAGGCGATCGAGACCATGCGGGTGATCAAGGAGAATTCGAAATCCGGTGATTACGTGATCTCCTGGTGGGACTATGGTTCAGGGCTCTGGTACTACAGTGAGCGCAATGTGCTCATGACCCCGATCAGTGCCAGCGATGATTGCTGGACGGTTGCCAAGATCGTGAGCTCGGACTCCCAGGATGTCGCAGCGGGATTGTCGAGGCTTGCGGCGGAATCGGCGGCCGCGGGGCATCGGCCCTCATCGCATCACTACCTGGATATCCAGGGTGACTCCCCGATCTGGCCCGAGGACATGATCAAGCAGTTGGAAGAAGGGCGTGTGGAACTGCCGGATCCGACGTGCGACGTCTTCCTGTACATGCCGCTTGAGATGATCAAGCTTCTCCGGGTGCTTGAGGCGTATGCCGATCCGGCTTATGCCCTGCCGGTGTATCCCGAGAGCGGCGTGTACCACGTCATCGACCGGCGCGATGTCCGGGCAATCTCGGAGCGGGAGGTCATCCTGCCGAACCAGATCATCGTGGACATGAACGCGCTGACGGCCTCCGTCGAGAGCCAGGACGGCCGGATACCCGTGGAGTTCGAGTCGATCACCTACGTCGGTGAAATGCCCAACGGCAGTACCTTTGTTCGGCAGGGGCCAAAGGCGGCGGCACCGCCATTTCGGCTCGCCGGGCTCGGGGGGTCGCGGGATTTCCAATTGGTCAGTGCCAACGAACCCGTTCCGGACGGTTATCACCTGGTGCATCTCGTTGTGCTCCAGGAGTCCGGGCTCGTCCTGATTCTCGACAGCGAGTTCCTGAACTCCAACCTCATCCAGATGGTTGCGATGCAGCAGTTCGACAAGGATCTCTGGGAGCTGGTTCACAAGAACGGATACGCCCGGGTGTTTCGATTGAAACGACCCAATCAAGCGACCATCAAGTCAAGTGACGCCGAGGACCCTGTCACGGACGGTCAATGAAGCGGCACGCGGGTGGGGTCCAGGCGGAACCAGGCCTTTGACTCGTCTCGATCCACCACGACAACGGGCTCGCCCGGCTCATGGTCGAGGATCAATCGCCATCGCTCATCAGCGGCCCGGGCCAGCACCGTTTCTTTCGTCAGGAGCGTGTCGTAGGGCAGCATGTCATACCCCATGCTCCAGGAGCGACCGACGTGATTGCGGGTCGGCATCAGATCGCCCGGGAAACAGATCGTGCCATCGGCGTCTTCAAAGAGAACCGCCTGGTGTCCCCAGGTATGGCCCGGTGTCGGCATGACCCGGAGGCCATCCGTGATCATGGCTTCGCCATTGACCGGTCGAACGCGGTCCGCGATGGGATCCAGGTGGCTGGCGAGGTAGGTCCCGTTCATGGTGGATCGTCGGGCCAGGGCGTCATCCCATTCCTGTTGCTGGACGATGATCTCCGCGTTGGGAAAGGTCAGGTCGAGTTCCCCGTTGGGGCCAAGCCGCGTCAGGCCGCCGGCATGATCAAAGTGCAGGTGGGTGACGATGACCAGGTCAATCTGGGCCGGTGAGACGCCGACCTCACCCAGGGCGGTCTCGACCGTCCGATCCTCGATCCCGTAGATCGCCCGCTCCTTGGCGGACCACTTGTTGCCATTACCCGTCTCGACCAGGACCCGGCTGCCACCGAGTTCCAGGAGCAGGCAGTTGGTCTGGAGGGGGATGCAGTTGTCGTCATCGGGGGCCACGAGCCTGGACCAGATCGCGCGAGGAACGACGCCGAACATGCTGCCGCCATCCAGGCGGAATCGGCCGGCGCGAAGCAACGTATAGGACCAGGTACTCATCGCGTTCCTTCCGTCCAGTTGATGTGATGAATCACAGCTCGGGGAGCAGCGTCTCGGGTGATTCCAGGAGCCGGACCACGGTACCCAGGAATCGAGCGCCTTCGGCTCCGTCGACAACCCGGTGATCGCAGCTGAGGCTCAGCGGGAGCACCATACCGGCATAGAACGCACCGTTGCGGGTCAGGACCCGCTCCTTGGCCCGGCCCAGCGCCAGGATGGCGACCTCTGGGTAGTTGATGATCGGTGTGGCGAACATGCCACCGGCGCTTCCGACGTTGGAGATCGTGAACGTACCGCCCGACAGTGCCTCGCGGGGGATGCTCCGGTCACGACAGCCAGCCGCGAGTTCCCGGACTCGCTGTCCGATCTGAACGAAGGTCAGGTCCTGGGCGCCGTGGATGACCGGAACCATGAGGCCATGATCGGTATCGACGGCACAGCCCAGGTTCACCGGTCCCTTGACATGGATCTCTTCCATGAAGTCGTCGACATTGGCATTCAACGTGGGGTGCTGCTTGAGCGCGGCACAGACCGCGGAGATCACGAAGGGCAGCAGGCTGAGCTTGGTTCCCAGCAATGACTCGAAGCCGGCTCGCTTCTGTTCCAGCCGGGTGACATCCGCCTCGTCGACCACGGTGAAATGAACCGTCGTCTGAACCGAGTGATGCAGGGACTGGGCGATCTTCCGTCGGACTCCACGGAACGGAATCTTCTCGATCGTGCCCTCGGGCGTCACGGCGACACGGGTGGTCGCCAGCGGCATCTGTGCCGTGGGTTCCAAGGCCGGTTCGGGGGCTGCAGGTGCTGCAGGTGCCGGAGCCGGGGCCGGTGCTGCTGCGGGTGGAGTCGGTGCGGCGGTCGGTGGGGCACCCGTCGCATGGGACTGGACATCCGAAGCAGTGACTCGTCCGCCACGTCCGGTTCCCGGGACCGCATCGATATCGATATTCAGATCCCTGGCGATCCGACGAACAGCCGGTGTGGCCTGGGCCCGCGAGCCGGTGGCCACGGCCGGGGCCTCCTGTCGAGCGAAGGAGGCCGGCATGGAGAGTTCGCCCGAGACGTTGCCGACGACCGTTCCAGCGTCTTCGTCAGCGGCCTCGGCGGGTTCCGATGGTGCGGTGGACGCCGAGGCGCCACCATCCACCGAGTAGCTCACCAGCACGTTGCCGACATTGATGATGTCGCCCGCGCTTCCGTGCAGTTCCCGAATGGTGCCCGCCCACGGGCTGGGGACCTCCACGAGTGCCTTGTCGGTTTCCATTTCCGCCAACGTCTGGTGTTCGGCGACCGGATCACCGACGTTGACCTTCCAGGAAATCAACTCGGCTTCGGCGACGCCTTCGCCCAGGTCGGGAAGGAGGAAGTGGGATTTGTCAGTGGGTTGCTTGATGGCCATGGGAGAGCGTCACGGTGAGGAGTAAAAAAGCAGGAGTACGCCGGTTCAATAGATGGCGGTCTCTTCGATTGCCTTGCCGATACGTTCTGCGTCTGGCAAGTAGTCCAGTTCCAACTTGTAGTATGGCATGATCACGTCGAACCCGGCGACCCGCTGGACGGGGGCTTCGAGGTTCAGGAAGCACCGTTCCATGATCCGGGCACTGAGCTCGGCGCCGATGCCGCAGGTCAATGGCGCTTCGTGAACAATGACCGCCCGACCCGTCTTCTGTACGGAAGTCACGACCGTCTCCACATCGAGCGGGCAGATGGTGCGGAGATCGATCAATTCGATGTCGCGTCCACTGGCTTCGATGGCATTCATGCACTGGATGACAGAGGCGCCCCAGGACACCATCGTCATCTCCTGTCCTTCCCGGACGACGCGGGCTTCCCCGATGGGAACGGTGTACTCGTCCTCGGGCACTTCCTCGCGGAAGGCGCGGTAGATCCGCTTGGGCTCGAAGAAGATCACGGGATCCGGGTCCCGGATCGCGCTGACGAGCAGTCCCTTGGCGTCATAGGGGGAACTCGGCATGACGACCTTCAGGCCGGGGCTGTGCGTGTAGATCGCTTCCGGGGAATCGCTGTGCAGTTCCGGGGCGTGAATGCCGCCGCCGACGGGAACGCGAACCGTCAGGGGGACGGTGAGTCCTCCTCGCGTGCGGGTCCGCATTCGAGCAGCGTGGGTGCAGATCTGGTCGTAGGCGGGTCCGAGGAAGCCCTCGAACTGGATCTCCGCAACCGGGCGAAGGCCACCCATGGCCAGCCCGACCGAGGCTCCGATGATGCCGGATTCAGCCAGTGGTGAATCGACAACACGATCGCCGCCGAACCGCTTGTGCAGTCCCTCGGTGACCCGGAAAACGCCGCCATTGATTCCAACGTCCTCGCCCAGGATGACGACTCGGTCATCCCGCTCCATCTCCTGGATCAGGGCAAGATTGATGGCTTGAACAAGCGTCAGGTTCGCCATGGTGCTTGGGTCCTCGTGCTCAGGCGTTGGCAGGCTTGGGGGCGTTCGACGGCAGTTGGGAGGGGTCCTGCCCCAGGCTCGTCGTTCTCATGGTACGTCGCTGTGTCTTCAGGTTCTCGGGCGTGGTCGCGTACATCGAGTCGAACATGTCGGTCGAGACCGGCGCCTCGATCTCCTCGGCTCGCTTGACCACATCCACGATCGTCTTCTCGGCCTCGCGCTTCATCGCGGTTTCCTGGGACTCGTCCCAGAGATCCCGCTGCTCGAGGTACATGCGAAGGCGGACGAGCGGATCACGGTTCTGCCAGGCCGCCACTTCCTCTTCATCGCGGTACCGGCGGGCATCATCAGCCGTGGTGTGATCACCGAGCCGATAGGTTGTCGCCTCGATGAACGAGGGTCGGCAGGTTTCGCGAGCCCGCTGGGCAGCGTCCTTGACTGCCTTCACGACGGCGAAGATGTCGTTGCCGTCGACCTGGATCGTGGGCATGCCGTAGGCCAGGGCCCGCTGGGCGATGGTGGGGGCCGAGCACTGGATGTGCGTCGGAACCGAGATGGCCCACCCGTTGTTCTGGCAGAAGAAGATGGTCGGGATGTCCAGGTTGGCTGCGAAGTTCATCGCTTCGTGGAAGTCGCCTTCGCTCGTGGCGCCGTCACCAAAGAAGGTGCAGGCCAGGGACTTGTCCCCGCGGTACTTCTTGGCCCAGGCCAGGCCGACCGCGTGCAGCATCTGGGTTCCGATGGGAATCGCCAGGGGTGTGATGTGCAGGTCGGGATCGATGTCGTTGCCACGCTCATCACCCATCCAGTGCAGCAGGATCTTCTCCATGGGAAGCCCGCGCCAGAACAGGCCGGCGTTCTCTCGATAGCAGGGCACCAGCCAATCGGTGGATTGCAGGGCGTAGGCAGCGCCCAGCGACGTGACCTCCTGGCCACGGTTCTCGGGATAGGTTCCCATTCGGCCGGACCGTTGCAATTTGAAGGCGATCTCGTCGAAGTGTCGGCACAGCATGATGTGGCGATAGAGGGCCACGGCATCCTGGTCCGGGATCAGCCCTGCGCCCAGGGTGTCATCGAACGTGCCATCCTCGCTGAGAATGCAGAGGCGATCGATCGTCGTTTCAAACACGGGGCTAACGGGCATTGATCGGCTCCTTGGCCGCGGCCCCATCCTCGACTCGCTTGCGGGCCATCGCGAGTGCGGCGTGGCCGGTGGAGGAGTGGTGCGGTGCCTGCTCGAACACGTCCAGCGTGGTCTGCTCGATGCGGGCGATGCTTTCCTGCAGTTGCGCCGGCGTGTACCCGAGGTACAGGCCAGCGAGGTGAATCAGGCCACCGGCATTCACGATGAAGTCGGGGGCGTAGAGAATGTTGCGATCCTTGAGGCGTTCCGAGTCGGCATCAGGATCGCGAAGCACGTTGTTGGCAGCGCCGCAGATGGCACTGGTTCGCAGCCGGGGAATGGTATCCTCGTCGAACACGGCGCCCAGGGCACACGGGGCGAGGATGTCACACTCGGCGAAGAGGATGTCGTCGCAGGACACGGCCTGGGCGCCGCACGTGTCAACGATGTGGCGAACCCGGTCCTCGTGATGGTCGGCGACGATCAACTCGGCGCCCCGTTCCTGGAGCAGTTTGGCGAGGTGCGATCCAACGCTGCCAAGTCCCTGGATGGCCACGGTCAGGCCGGTGAACTGGTCGCGGCCCACGTGCCGCAGGCTGGCCTGCATGCCGTAGATCACGCCCATCGCGGTATGGGGGGACGGGTCACCGCCCTGTCCCTCGCCGGTTCCACCCATGACGTGGTTCGTCTTCTCCAGCATCCAGTCCGTGAACTCGGGAGAGACACCGACATCCTCTGCACCGATGTAGGTGCCATGAAGGCTGTCGATGAAGCAGCCCATGGCCCGTGCTTCATCCCGTGAGATCGGGGCATTGCGCTCCGGCAGGAGGATGACGCTCTTGGCGCCACCCATGGCCAGGCCGGCACAGGCGGCCTTCCAGGTCATGCCCTCCGAGAGGCGGAGGACATCGAACAGGGCGTCGGTCTCATCCTGGTAGCACCACCGGCGGACTCCACCAAGGGCGTTCCCCAGCGCCGTGGAGTGCACGGCGATGATGGCTCGAAGCCCCGTTGCCTGGTCGTGGTGATAGCACACGTGCTCGTGTCCACGGTTCATCATCTCCTCAAGCGGCCGCATGCTGTTCTTGTCCTCTTTCAAACGGTGGTGTTGTTGGCATCCTCGTTCCGTTCGTTCATTCTACGGTTGGTCGGAGGTCTCGGAAAAGGGCTGGAATACCGACCCGCTCCCGAATTGCGGGATCGCGTCATTGTCATGTCTCCGGCCCTTGCCCTGGACCGACTCGACCGGTGTCCGCTCGGGGATGAAGAAGTCCGAATCCGGCAGGGTGTCCACGAATGAATCGAGTTCGGTGGCCAGGGTTCGCATGGTCTCATCCGTGTTGGACTTCAGACTGCGGATATGGCCGAGGATTCGATGCTTCCCCAGGGCGAACACGTGGTTCACGATGGCCATCTCCTGTCGAAGACTGGTGCCCTCGGCACCTTCCCGGATGGCGTGATCCACGCGGGAGAGCGTGCAGGACATGGCGTGAAGCCAGACGGCGCAGGTGCTCAGTCGATACTGGATGGTCTGCCGGATGAGGATTTCCTCTTCATGAACCTTGATCATCATCTTGACCTGGTGGCTGAACTCGCGAACGAGTTCCTCCAGGGTGTCGACGTGTGATTGAAGGCTGCTGGAGAAGCCGGTGATGCGAGGTGCCTTGGGACGCACGTGCAGGAACAACTGGACCGCCAGGGGGACAGCCTGCTTGAGGTGCTTGAAGGGTGCGGACCGGATCGCGAGCATGTGCTCGCCCAACTGTTTCGATCCATAGGCGAACACGAAGGAATGCATGACCTGGTTCGCACCCTCGACGATGGTATTGATCCGGGAGTCCCGCCAGAGTCGCTCGACCACGTTCTCCGTCATGTATCCCTCGCCGCCCATGATCTGCAGCGCGTCATCGCAGCACTCGAAGCCCATCTCCGAGCAGAAGACCTTGCAGATCGCGGTCTCGAGCATGATGTCCTCGTCCTCGCGATCAACCATGCCCGTGGTCATGTAAAGCATGGATTCCATCGCGTAGCACATGGCGCTCATGTACGAGAGCTTCTCGCGGACGAGCTCGAACTCGCCGATGGGTCGATCGAACTGGTAGCGGTATCGGGCCCACTTCATCGCCTGCTGGTAGGCGGCCTTGCCGGCACCAACCATGCCCGCCGACAGGGTGCAGCGACCCCAGTTCAGGCAGGTCAGGGCGACATTCAGGCCGCGGCCTTCGTGATGAAGCAGGTTGCCGCGGGGCACCTTGACGTCCTTGAACGTGATGCGGGCCTGCCAGGTGCCGCGGATGCCGCACTTGGATCGGTTGCGGGAGGTGATTTCGATTCCCTCCATGTCCGGCGTGCAGATCAATGCGGTGACGCGGTCGGAACTGCGGCCCGTCTTCGGGTCGGTGATCCGCTGCTTGCACATCACGGTGAACATGCCGGCCAGCGCGCCGGAGGTGGCCCACTTCTTTTCGCCGTTGAGGATGTAGTGCTCGCCGTCCTCGGTGACCTCGCACCGGGTCTCCTGGCCGGCGGCATCGCAGCCGACGTTCGGTTCAGAGAGGCAGAAGGCGCTGAGCATGTCACCGGCGACCCGGGGGAGCCAGTACTGCTTCTGTTCCTCGGTTCCGAAGAGCACGATGGCCCCACAACCGATGGACTGGTGCGCCGAGACCATCACCGCGGTCGATCCGCAGCTCATCCCGATTCGCTCCAGGACGCGGTTGTAACTCGTGACGCCGAATCCGCCGCCACCGAACTCGCGGGGAACGATCATCCCCATGACACCCATCTTGAAGAGCCGCTTGATGCACCAGTCCGGGATCTGCTGGGTCTGGTCGATCTCCGTCGAGGGATGGTCGTTCCGGAGGTACTCATCCAGTTCGGCCAGCAGTTGATCGCAGCGAGCCGTTTCCTCGGCGCCGCAGGTGGGATAGGGCACGATCAGGTCCTGGCGGTAGTTCCCCCAGAAGAGGTTCTTCACGAACCCCATCGTCTTCGGATCGGGGCCGAGCATCTCCTGGGCCTGCTCGATCTGCTTGCGATCCTTCTCGGAAATGTTCTTCAGGTTGTCAGTCAGATTCGACTTCGACACGTCAGTACTCCTGGCACGTCACCGCGCGCCCTGGAAGAAGGCAGTCAATTTGGCACGAGTATCCTCGGTCTGTCGGAGGGCTACGAGAAGGCGGCGTTCCGCCTCAAGCCCACCGGCGAGGTCACGGTCTAGACCCGTCCGGATGGCGTCGCACACGGCCAGCGCGGCGGCATGATCACCGGCATCGGCACGGGTCTGCTCGATGGCCGCGAGGATCGCCTCCCGGTCCGCCTGCTGGACGGTGCCGGGGTGAGTCGGGTCAGGGGTTGCGGCGAGCCACTGGTCGGCCGTGGCCACGAGGTCCGCGGGGGTATCAGCAAAGGCATCCACGAGTCCCTCGGGGACGTCGGCGATGCTGAAAGGTGTTCCAGTGGCCGTTGCGGGGATCGCCGTCGACGCGGCAATCCGTCCTGGCAGGTACTGCGTTCCGCCCCAGGCCGGGCAGAGGCCGAGACCAGCCTCGGGCAAGCCGATCGGGTAGGGCTTGCCCTTGGCATTGACCCTGGAAGCGACGATGGCGGTGCAGTGCATGGCCAGTTCCAGCCCGCCGCCAAGCGTGGCGCCGTTGACCAGGGCCACGGAGGGGCAGGGCAGCGTGCTGAGCCGCTCGAAGATCCTGACGCCCTCGGACAGGTAGGCCAGCAACTGGTCGTCGGTGAGGGCATCGATTTCCTTGAGGTCAGCTCCGGCGATGAAGACCTTGCTGTCTCCGCTCTGGACGTAGACGGCGGTTGCGTCGGCGGGCAGTTCGTCCAGCGTCCGGTCCAGCCGCTTCAGCAGGGCCTGGTCCAGGATGACCAGGGGGCGATCCGGATGCTCCAACGTGATCATCAGCACCCCATTGGCGAGGGTGGTGATGGGAAGGGGTTCTGGGGGGGCAATGGTAGTCATGTCTTGCTCCCATCCCGGCTTGGCGGAATGGGGGGAATCTCCTTGGGCGGGCGACGGTGGGTCGACCGCGGGTGAACAGGCCACCTTGGGGTGGCAGTGGGTCGTGGATCCGGCCTGCCCCAGGTGGGGGGGCGATCATCAAGCCTCGGCGGGACCAGTCGTACGGCCGGTCCTCGGCCAGCGAGGGGTCGGCAGGGGTCACCACCATCCGGATCTGCTAACCCACCATTCTAGCGGACTCTGGCTGGTAGGCGGGGGCCATCTGGAGAGGCTGTGGAGGGCCACCGGGGGCGGTCGGGAAGCCGATCAGGAGGTTCCGAAGATCGCCTGGAGCCGCTGCTGGGCCTCGTCACCGGCGATGACATCAGCGGAGATCTGGGCCGCACGTTCAAAGGGTGGATCAACCAAGGAATCCTCGAGTTCGTTAAGCCAATGCTTGGTGACCGCCAGGGCCTGCTGCCCCCCCTTGGCGAGCTTGGTGGCAAAGGCCGCGGTGTGTGAGGCAAGGTCATCCCGGGCGACGAGTTCATCGACCAGCCCGATCTCCAGGGCGGCATCGCCGGACATGGTGCCCCCGGCCAGCAACAGGCCTCGTGCCCGACCGGCGCCGAGACGGCGGATCAACCAAGGGGCGACGACGGCAGGGCAGACACCCAATTCAACCTCCGGGTATCCCAGTTTCGCGTCCGGATGCGAGATCGCGTAATCACAGACGACCGCGAGCCCACAGCCGCCGCCGACGGCCGCGCCCTGGACCTGGGCAATGGTCGGGATCGCCAGGCGACGGATGGAACGCATGGCCCGGGAGAGCCCGTGCAGCATGCCGGCCATCTTCGCGGCATCATCGAGCACGCCGCGGAGGTCCATGCCGGCGCAGAACGACTTGCCTTCACCGGCCAGCACCATGACCCGGATGGAGTCATTTTCAGCAATGGTTGCGAGGGCCTCTTCCAATCCCGTGATGAGCTCGGGCGATAGCGCATTGCGCTTGTCGGGACGGTCAAGCGTGACCGTGGCAATACCGGAATCGGTGGACAGGCGAACCAGCGACATGTTCGGGAGTGTACAGAATGACCGGTCGGTCCTGCCGTGACCTCGCCGCAGCGGGGGGCTGCTATCCGTCAGGTGAGCAGTTCTCCGCACTCGGGACAGGCCGGGGAATACTCCAGGCCGGTGAGGTCATACCCACAGCGTTGGCATTTGTTTCGGCTCTTTCGCTTTCGCCGACGTCGATCACCGATCTGGCTGGCGACGCCCTCTCCGATTCCAAGGAGGCCCAGGATCGGCAGGCTGATCGTCCACAGCAGCATCCAGGCGACACCGGCAATGACCAGGAACACGAAGACATCGGTATCCACCTGGTGGCCACGGGCAAACCGTTGGACCTCGGGATCAGGATGTGCCGCCAGCGTCCCCATGACGAGAACGGCCATCGGTGCATGGTCCGGCAGCGAGGTCATGGCCTGCCTGGCGGGGGTATCGTCTGGCGGGGTGATTCGGCGCATCGCCCAGGAGACGAGAGGGTCCTGTGTCACGGTTGCCGTGCTGATCGGCCACCCTGCTCGGGCCGTGTGCAGGATCACGTGAACCATGTCTTCACCGGCGCCGACCGAGTCCGTGGTCTGTTGAAGCGACAGCGTGCCCTCGTCGTCTTCCAGGATCAGGAAGTCGAGGGTGCGAGTCCGGGTCGTACGATCAACCGACAGCTGCAGGCTGTAGACAAGCAGGATCGCCAGGAGGCCCGTCACCACCAGGGCCCAGTCCACGCGAATGGACCATGGGGTCCGCGGCCGTTCGGCGGATTCGTAGTTGAGGCGTCGATGCCATCGGCGCCATCGAGAGAACAGTCCTCTTCGTCGGCGGGGGCCGGTGCCCGATCCGCTCATGACCACGGCGTCTCCAGCAGTTGTCGCAGGGCCTGACCGGGTTCGTCGAGGCGGAGCAGCGATTCACCCACGAGGACCCGGGTCACGCCGTGCCGGGCGAGGCGAATGACATCCTCGCGAGTCTTGATTCCCGACTCGGAGACGATGACGTCCCGTTGATCCTCCACCAGGTCCAGCAGCCGGATCGTGTGGTTCAGGTCGGTTGTCATCGTCTTGAGGTTTCGGTTGTTGATCCCGAGCAGCGCGTAGCCGGGATGGGGGAACCCGATGTGCCGTCGAACCCGCAGCAGGGATTCAATGTCATGCACTTCCACGAGGGCCGTCATGTCCAGCTCATGGGCCAGGATCATCAGGTCGAGGATCTGCCCCTCCGTCAGTACCTCGGCAATCAGGAGGATGGCATCGGCCCGCATGGCTCGGGCTTCCCAGACCTGCCAGGGGTCCACGATGAAGTCCTTCCTGAGAATGGGAAGGCCGACGGCATGATGGACCGCTTCAAGGTGATCGGGTGATCCACCGAAGTAGGTGGCGTCCGTGAGGCAGGAAATCGCCACCGCGCCGGCATTCTCGTACTGTAGAGCGATGCTGGCGGGGTCATAGGGATCCCGCAGCGTTCCGGCCGAAGGACTCTTCGCCTTGACTTCCGCGATGACATTGATTCCGCCTGGTCCACGCCCGTTGGCAACGGCACCGAAGAAGTTGCGTGCCGGAGGCACGCCGGCGACCGTGTCCTGCAGCGCCTCCAGCGGGGTGTGCTGCTTGGCCTCGGCGACCTCGCGTCGCTTGTGTTCGATGATGTCTGCGAGGGTTGGTGGCATGGTGATCCTGGTGGCCATGGGACTGCTGGCCAACCCTGTTATAGCCGCGCCGGGGACGCCCGATCAAGACGTGACATCGGTTCCCGTTTCCTCGACGGTCCAATGGCTGGACTGGTGGCCGGTTCCCGTCGGTCTGGCGGCCCTCCTGGTGTTCCTGTGGCTGCCGGATCGGAGGCTCCAGAACCCCCGGTTGCGGCAGTGGAGCTACGCCCCGGCGGCCGGGTTGTTTTTCTTCGTCGCGATCCTGCTGGGCGGACTGCTGGGTCAGCAGGTGGCCTTGTCCCTCCTGGGACTCACGCCGGAACAGATGGAGTCGATCGACATGCGGTCGATGTTCCTCCTGATGCTCGGCAATTACGTCGGCCAGGGCGTGGTGCTGCTCCTGGTCCCCGGTCTCGCGTTCCGGCGGGCGGTCGCCGCGAATCCCGGGCGACCACCGATGACCTGGTGGCGTTCGGGTGCGGTGGGCCTTGGTAGTCTCGTCCTGTTCTGGCCGCTGGTCCTGGGTGGTGCCTTGTTGACGGGATTGGTCGTTTCCCTGGTGACCGGCCAGCCCTTGCCCGAGATCGCGCATGGCACGTTGGAACAGCTGCAATCACAAGAGCGATTCGGCGGATGGATGATCGCCGTCATCGCGCTGATCGTCCTGGCCGCGCCGATGTGGGAGGAGGCGGTCTACCGCGGCCTCCTCCAGGAGTCGATCCGTCGACATCCGCTGCTGGCCTCGAGTTCCCCGTGGGTGGCGGTGCTGCTGACCAGCATCGTCTTCACGCTCGTACATGCGTCCGTTGTCGACGTCCGGGGACTGGCGGGCCTGTTCATTCTCTCCCTGGGCTTCGGCTGGGTCTTCCTGCGGACAGGCCGCTTGTTGGCCGGGATCGTCATGCACTCCGCCTTCAACGTCTTCAACCTGCTGCTCGTGCTGTGATCGAGGGCGACGCCGGTCCGCCCCCCTTGGCGCCGCTACAATCCTGGCCATGGCTGAGACTGGACGACGTCGTGTTCTGACTGGTGACACCCCGACGGGGAGTCTGCACATCGGCCACTGGGTCGGCTCCGTCAAGAGACGAGTCGAGATCCAGGAAACGCATGATTGCTTCTTCCTGGTCGCGAACCTCCATGCGTTCACGACGCGGGCGGACAAGCCCGAGGAGATCCGACAGGATTGCCTCGAAGTCGTCCGCGATGGGTTGGCGATGGGTATCGATCCCAACAAGGCGGCGATCTTCCTGCAGACCGAGGTGCCTGCGATCATGCAGCTCACCTACCTGTTTGCCATGTTGTTGCCGTACAACCGCGTGATGCGAAATCCAACGCTCAAGGACGAACTCACGGTCAAGGGTCTCGAGGACAACTACTCCTTCGGGTTCCCGTTGTACACCGTGGGACAGACCGCCGACATCCTGGCCTTCCGCGCACATGAGGTTCCCGTCGGCGAGGACCAGGTGCCTCACCTGGAACTCACGCGCGAGGTGGCGAGGCGGTTCAACAAGATGTACTGCGGGGTGCCGGACAAGGCCCCGGATGAGGATCATGTCGAACTCGGCGGGGTCTTCCCGATTCCGGAAGCGGACGTCGGTCGCGTTGGTCGCCTGATCGGGACCGACGGTGTCCAGAAGATGAGCAAGTCGCTGGGTAATGCCATCCAGATCACCGATACGCCCAAGCAGGTTCGCAAGAAGCTGGGGAAGATCTACGTCGGCATCGACAATCGGCAGCCGACGGATCCAGGCGAGGTCGATCCGGAGAAGAACCCGCTCTTCCAGTACGTCGAGACCTTCATCGAATCACCCGACGAGGTGGCCGATCTGCGTGACCGCTACGCGCGGGGCGACAACATCGGCGATGGCGTCGTCAAGGTCCGCGTGGCCGAGTCGATCAGTGCCCTGCTGGAACCCATGCAGGAACGCCGCAAGCAGTACGAGTCGGATGATGTTGTGATGGACATCCTTCACGAGGGCTGCAAGAAGGCCATCGCCGCGACCGAGGAGACCCTGGAAATGGCCAAGAAGGCGGCCAGTCTCCAGTTCTTCGATCGAACCGTGACCATCTGATCAACACCGGGCGGTGGCGTTACGGCCGTGGATGGTGGTTGGCGACAACCGATTTCAATCGCGATCGATCGACGTGCGTGTAGATCTGCGTCGTTGCGATGTCCGCATGCCCGAGCATTTCCTGAACGACCCGGAGGTCGGCGCCACCAGCCAGCAGGTGGGTGGCGAAGGAGTGTCGCAGCATGTGCGGGTGGATCTTCTCCAGGCCGGCCCGCATGGCCAGTCGACGGACGATCTGCCAGACCGCGACGCGTTCCAACGGTCGACCGGTGTTGCTCAAGAGGAGCCGGGACTCGTCTCGGCCGTCGTCAAACCGGTTGAGCTCGGGATACAACTCCTCGCGGTATTGCCGGACGGCGTCACGGGCCGGGATTCCGACGGGAACCAGTCGTTCCCGGTCACCCTTGCCATGCACGAGCAGGACGCCGAGCGTCTCCTTGTACTCGTGTATCCGGATCGCACCGACCTCGGAGGCCCGCAGTCCGGCGGCATACATGAGTTCGAGCATGGCGCGATCACGTTGCCAGAGGCGACCCGATTCCGGCGACGCGGCCTCGAGCAGTTTCTTCATCTGTCGAGGGGTCATCACACCGGGCAGCCGCTTCCACCGGGTCGGTGGCGTGAGTGGCGCTGCCGGATTGTTCTTCAGTCGCTTGTCGGCCTCGAGGTAGCGGAAGAACGTCCGGATGGTCGACAGGTGACGACTGATGCTGCTGGGTTGCAGTCCGCGATCACGATGCAGATGCTGCAGGTGATCCGAGAGATGCCGAGGTGTAACGTCGGCGGGATTCGTGATCCCGCGGGACAGCATGTCCGTCTCGAGGTCGCGGAGATCCCGGGTATAGGCTTCGAGCGTGGCGGAGGAAAGTCCCGCCTCGATGCGAAGCCACCCGAGGACTTCACGAACCGGTTGGTCGAAGCTCGACATGCGTTTGCTGTCGGACGGTCAGGATCACGCCGACAGGTTGTTCCCTGGATGGTTCTGATCCGCGGCGAGAGAGGGCCTTGTAGATCGGGCAACTGGACCAGTCCCCGAAGCAGGTGGCCATCGCCTGCTCGATCGAACGCAGTTGAAAGTGGCTGCGACATTCACGGAGTGATTGGTCGACGCGTGGGCAGGCTCCACAGTCCACCTCCGCGGATGGCGGAGGGGTAGTCGTGACCGGGTTGGGGAACTGGCCTGCGGTCATGTCCAACACGGGATCTATCGGCGGCTGCTTCCGGGCGGGGCCAGACTTTGCCGGGGGGGTCGATCGACCACCCGCAGGAGTGGGCGCAGGATTTGCGCCCGGGATCGCCATGGCGCAGTGATCGCGGGCCGGGAACGCGATCCAGGGCCCATCGGGAGGGGTCTGGCAACGGCATGGCGATTGCCCCCCTTGGAACGTACCCCAGGGCAGGAGGCCGAACAGGGTGGATGAGCACGAAGCCAAGGCGAGAATCATGATCGAAGCCGCTCAACGCGAGGCGACCGCCTCGGCGTCGCTGGGAAACCGTATGGGCCAGTCGATCCTCCATCGGGCCCGCGCTGCGACGGCTTTGCACGTCACGCTGCTCGGGGGCCGTCCAGTCGTTCAACCGGGCGGCGGCCAGGAGCGCAGGGCATGAACTACGGCTTCTATCAATCCGCGGCAGGCCTCATGTCACAGGCCAACCGCCTCCAGGTCTCGAGCAACAACCTGGCCAACAGTGAGACGGTCGGGTTCAAGGCGGACCAGGTCACGGCGAGCCAGCGACTGCCGGCCCGGCTGGAACTCGGTACGGCCATTGATCCGCAGTTCATGTTGGAGCAACTCGGCGGCGGGCAGCTTGCCGATCCGACGCGATTCGCGCTCTCCCAGGGATCGTTGACACCGACGAATGCGGAACTGGACCTGGCCATTGATGGCAACGGGTTCTTCCTCGTGGGCGATGGAACGGGTGAGGCGTCCCGGGTTCACCTGACCCGTGATGGTCGATTCACGCGGGATCCGGAGGGCGACCTGGCCATGATGGGCACTGGCATGAAGGTGCTCGATGCCCGGCATCGCCCGATTGCCATTCCCGTTGGAGAAGTCACCGTCGGTGGTGACGGGCTGGTTTCCAGTGGAGGCGAGGAACTGGGTCGGATTGCGATGATGGAAGTGGCCGACCCCTCGGCCCTGCGGAAGCTCGGTGACGGTCTCATCGCACCGGTTCCGGCCGCGGGAACGCCCGAGTGGTCTGCCGGCTCGACCCTCTGGCAGGGCTATCTCGAGTCCAGCACCGTGGAACCGGTCCTGGAGATGGCGGGACTCGTCAGCATCAGCCGGGCGCTGGAGGCGAATGCCAAGCTGATGCAGGCCCAGGATCTGTTGATGGGCCAGGTGATCAACACGTATGGAAAAGTGACCTGAACCGGCGCGGGATGACTGATTTCCCGGCGGGAGTGAAACGACATGGCTTTTACCTGTCTTGATGCATCGGCAACCGGGCTGAGTGCCCTGACGACCAACCTCAACGTCATTGCCAACAACCTGGCCAATGCGAGCACTGATGGCTTCAAGGCCAGTTCGGTGAACTTCCAGGACCTGCTCTACCTGGAGCAGCGACAACCAGGCCTGGAGAACATCATCGGTGACCTCAATCCCACCGGCCTGTACGCCGGCGTCGGAACGCGGGTCTCGGGCACACAGCTCAACCTGCAGCAGGGGCCCCTGGTATCCACGGAGCAACCACTTGATGTAGCCATCAGTGGATCGGGCTTCTTCGTCGTCGAGGTCGAGGACACCTACACCAACGGCCTGGCGTATACGCGTGCGGGTAACTTCGCACTGAACGCCGAGCGGGAGATCGTCCTGGCCAATGACCAGGGGCGACGAGTCATGCCGACGATCGAGGTGCCCTGGGGTATTCCCGAGAACGCCATCAACATCACCAATGACGGCAGTGTCCAGGTGTCGTACGGCGAGGTATTCGAGGAGATCGGACAGTTGGAACTGGCCATCTTCGCCAACCCGGCGGGCCTCACGCCCATCGGCGGCAACCTCTACGTCGAGTCGATCGCGTCGGGCGAAGTGGCCGTCGGCCTGCCGACGCAGAATGGCCGTGGCACGATCGTCCAGGACTTCCTTGAAGCATCCAATGTCGATCCCGTGACGGAACTGGTTGACCTGATCAACACGCAACGGGCATTCGAATTCAATTCCCAGGCGTTGAAGGCTGCTGATGAAGTCCTGCAGATCGTCGCCAACCTGCGTCGGTATGGATGATCGGTGAGGAGTCGATAGCGAATGATCCGGTTCAGTGACATCATCGGTTTCAGTATTGGCCTCGCGGTGACGACCACGATGACTGCGGCGGACAGCATCACGCTGCGGACCGCGGCGGTCTGTTCACCACGGGCGAAGAGCATTCACCTGGAGGATGTCGCGATCCTGGAAGGCCCCGAGGCGCAGGCTTGGGCGAGGCTTCCGGTGGCCGAGACGACGGGTGACATCGTGCGAATCAGCATCACGGACATTCGCCAGCGGCTTGACGAGGCGGGTGTGCACTGGGGGCGGGTTGATCTCCATGGCGGTTCGGTCCGCGTGCGACCGGCCAAGGCCGTGTCTGCGGTGGCGCCGGAGGCGATGGTGCCGATGACCGTCAAGCGGTCGGCGGTTCCCGTGGCCGGTACCGCCGGGGCGCGATCGGCGGTGGAGGCGACGGGGGTCGAGACCCTGCGGGCCGCGGTGATGCGCTTCCTGGTCGGCACACTTGATACGACTCCTGATTCCCTCCGGATCGTGTTTGACGCTACGGACGACTCGTGGCTCGATACGACTGTTGGTGAGACGCGATACGAGATCCGGGCCCTGAGTGACATGCGAATGAGCGACCGGTTGGACCTGGAGATCCGCCGTTGGGCGGAAGGCCGACCCGGTGAGCGGCGGCTGCTGAAGGTCAAGCCACTCATTCGATGCACCGTTGCGGAGGCGGCGGCGAATCTCTCCCGCCATGCCACCATCCTGCCCGAGCAGGTCAATGCGGTCGAAGCCTGGTTGACACCGTCCCAGCGGAGCATCCGGCTGGCACCGGTTGATGTGATCGGGCAGATGCCCGTTGCACCCGTTCGAGTCGGCACCATGTTCCGCGGCCGCGATATCCGGGCGGTGAAACTGGTGGATCGCGGCGATCCCATCATGGTTCGCTGCCTTGTCGGTGGCGCCGCGATCTCGTTGAAGGCTCGCGCCGAGTCGAGCGGGGGCCTGGGGGAGACCATCGAACTGCGCCGTGGCCGTGATCGCGAGACTTTCTCCGCGACCATCACCGGGCCCGGCGAAGCTGTCATTGACCTGGACGTTCAGTCCCGGCCCTCGGGGTTGCTGGTTGAACATCCCACCGTGGATCGAGGAGCGTGATCATGACCCGCCTGTTTCTGCCGGCCCTGGTGGCCGTGTCACCGGTGCTGCTTTCCGCTGCGGCCAGCAGTGATGAAATCATCGTTCCAATGCACGCGGCCAGGTCGGTCGCCACGCTGCATCCTGATCCGCTCGTTCCCCGGCATCACCATTATCAGAGTTCCGTGACGCACATGCCCAGCAGTTCCGCATTGGCATTGGGCGGTGTCGCGGGGTGGAGCAACTGGAACGGTGGCATGGGTGGCCGACCACTGGTTCCGCAGATGGTCGGTGGGATGAACGGTTTCATGGGCATGGACCAGCTTGGTCCGGTGATGAGTCCCATGGGAATGATGCCAGCCACGATGGGCGGTTTCGGTGTCATCGATCCCGTCATTCCCACCGAGTTGCCGCCCCTGGCGGGCCTGCCATTGCTGGCGACGCCCCCGGTGATGACGGTTCCCATTCCCATGCAGTCGACATCGATCATGGCCCAGGCGATGGGCGTGTGGTCGGAATCGACACCAGGCGGAAGTGATCTGCAGGCCATCAGCATGTTCGCGGTTCAGCCGGTCGAGCCCCGGCTCTTTCATACGCATGATCTCGTGCAGATCATCGTCCGTGAAGCCAGCGTGTCGGCGTCCTTCCAGGGACTGGAGACGGAGAAGGAGTACGGGCTCGCTGGTGGAGTCGAGTCCTTCCCGGGCGTGAACGAGTATGACCCGCTGTTCTATACCGAGTTCGACGTGGTCGGCGAGAAGGAGTTCGAAGGCGAGGGCGAGTACGTCCGGGAGGATGAACTGGTCACGCGACTGACCGCGGAGGTCATCGAGATTCGTCCCAACGGGAACCTCGTGCTGGAAGCACGAACGCGCATCAAGACGGACGACGAGGAGTGGTACACCCAGTTGACGGGGACGTGCCGCCCCGAGGACGTGACCGCGGCGAACACCATCCTGTCCAACCAGATCTTCAATCTCCAGGTCGAGAAGCGGCACAAGGGTGAAGTCCGGAATGCCGCGAGCAAGGGCATCCTGGCCCAGGCCCTGGACGCGATCTTCGCCTTCTGATCTCACGGGGGCGAGTCGTGGGCCTACAATGGGCCGATGTTCTTCCGAACCCTCATGACTGGATTGGTCCTGCTGCTCGCCCCCACGGGGCTGGTGGCGGATTCTTCCGAGACGCTGGCCCAGTTCGAGTCACACCGGATTCGTCCACTCGTCATGCCGGGGGACATCCGGGCCTTTACCGTCATTCTTGGATTCGATGAATCCCAGGACGAGCTTGCCGAACTGCGGTACGAGTCGTACATCGACCGGTTGCAGGTCGTTGCTGACCAGTCCGACGAACGCGACAAGGCCATTCGGGAACGCCTCGATGGCATCCTGAAGGGACGGTATCGGCCCAAGAGCGGTGAGGTGAAGACCCTGCGAGTCGACCTGGAGAAGTCCAAGGCCGAGAACTGGCCCCAGGCCGATGCCGAGATGGACAGTTTCATCGAGGACGTGATCACGTTGGGTTCGGTCGTCGACAGCCAGACACTGGATCGCGCACGCTTCGAGGTGTATCGCCGTGTGTACCTCCGTCCGGCTCGGGTCGACGGCCAGGACTCCCGCTATGACGGGAGTGGGCTCGATTTCTTCGAACTGGTCCAGGAGGCGAAGCAGGCAGAATTGCAAGGCTTGCCGGCAGCCGCGGTGGACGCACCACTTGACGCCTGGCGGGTGGCCATGATGCCCGTGATTCGCGTCTATGCCGATACGGAACGACAGGCGGCGCTGTCGGACCGCGTGGCGCAGCTGAGCGGTGATACGAATGGCCGCATCAACGTCATGATCGAGCGGTCGAAACGCTGGAGCGCCCGGCAGAGCATCGACTACACGACGTTCGCCGCCATCCACCAGGTGTGCCCGTCCGCCGAGGCGGCCGGGGCCTGGACCGCGCGGTACCGTTCGGCCAACTACCCCTGGCTCTGGACGACGGGTGACGACGTCGAGCGAATCGCGGACTGGATTCTCCAGAACGGTTCCTCGGAGCAGCAGACCACGGTGATAGAGGTCCTTCCGGAGTACCTGGTGGGGCGGGATGAGCTGAGAACACAGGCCCAGAGCATTCTGTATTCCGGCCGGGCCATCGGGGCCAACCTGTGCGATGACATCGCGCCGGCCTACGAAGCCGCCAACGAGTGGCTGACGAAGTTGATGAAGAACTCGGGGGAGCGGACGATGCTGATGCGACAGGCTCGGGCCCGAATGGAGCAGCCGCTCACGGATGGGCAACGGGCGGCGATTGCCCGGCTGCTGCTGGGTCGCTGACCGCCGGGTAATGCGCGTCGAGCACGGCGTGCCAGTCCTCGATCGAGCGAACGGCGATGAATTCCTTGCGGACGGCTTCCGGATCGTGGTGATGAACCGCGAACTTGATCCCGAACTTGCGCATCTGTCGTGATGCCGAGGCCTCGCCATGCAGGCGAACGGACAGGTGGAAGTGGTCCAGCAGTGCCTGTCGCTGTTCCAGCAGTGTTGGCTGCACCGGGTCGCGGCCAGCCATCATGCTGCGAGCCTGTCGGAAGATCCACGGGTTCCCGATGCAGCCGCGGGCGACCGAGACACCGTGAACGCCGGTATCAGCCAGCATGAGGAAGATGTCCTCGACGGTCCAGATGTCGCCACTGCCGAAGATCAACTTGTCGGGATGCCGTCGGACCAGGTCCTTGAGAAACGGCCACTTGCCCGGTCCCTTGTACTTCTGTTTCACGGTCCGGCAGTGGACCGTGGTCCAACTGCAACCGATGTCGTAGGCGGCATTGAAGATCGTCTCGAAGGACTCGGCCATCTCGTCGGAGTCATCGAAGGCCCGCCGCAGTTTGACCGTGACGGGAATCGTTTCGGGAACGACCTCCCGGACCGCCTCGAGGATGGCGATGGCCTGGTCGGGTGCTGTGAGGAGGTGACCGCCACGATGTCGCTTCCGGATCTTCTTGACCGGGCAGGCGAGATTGAGGTCGATGACGTCGTAGTTCATCTTCACGAGCAGCCCGGCCGCCTCGGCCATGGTCTCGGGCGTCGTACCCATGATCTGTCCGGCGAGGGGATGGTCGTTGCCACCGGCGGCCCGGTTGTCCTCGAGATCGCCGGTGCCGCATTCTTCCTGGAGCAGGTCCGGATCTTCCCGGGCGCGGCCCTTGCCACCATTGATGAGGGTGACGTCCAGCAGGGCCTCGGTCACGCAGAAGGGGCAACCGTGGTCCCGGGCGACCAGTCGCATGGCCCCATCGGAGTAGCCGGCCAGCCCGGCCTGGAAGAAGGGGGCATCGAAGCCCGGAACGAGTGCCGGGATCCGGGGATCAACCCGAGTCTCCCGGGCGACTTCCGCCACGGGCCGATCCAGGATCGGCCGGGTCAGTTCCGGTGGGTTCATCTCGACGGACATCCCACCATTGTGGCCCCTCCGGACCGCTTCGTACAATGGTCAGCATCATGATTCCGCGATCAATCACGCTGATTCTCGTCTCGCCGGTGCTGGTGGTGCTCTCGATGGCCGGGTCAGGTTGCAACCTGCCCAACTTCGACCCGAAGCTGGCGACGAGACCTTATCCCTACGAACTCCATACGACCAACGTGCTGCCCATCCAGGTCTTCCGCGATGGCACGCACATCGAGATCGTGAACTCCACCGACCTGGGGTGGACCGACGCGACGCTCTGGGTGAACCAGCGATACGCCGCCAGCATCAAGCAGCTCGCTCCCGGCCAGCGGGTCACGATGAACCTGTTCACATTCCGGGATGACCTGGGCGAGAAGTTCCGGGCCGGCGGTCTCTTTCGGACCCGGCCTGCTGCCAAGGTGGAGTTGATCGAACTTCAATCGGCCGAGGGGGAACCGCTTGTCGGTTTGATCTCGGTGATGCCGGGCGAAGGCGAGTAGCGCGGTTCCGCGGGAGGGAACTCCCGCGAACGCTGCAGCATCCACGGGAGCACCAGCCCCTCCTTCGGACGGCTGTTCAGTCCAGGTCGACCCGGTACTGCTGAACGCCATCAAGCATCGCGACGACGGCGGCGCCGTCATCAACAACCTCGATGACAAGTGTTCCGGCTTTCGTCTCCATGGTCATGTTGTCGGCACCGCAGTCCACCAGGAAGCGGAGCACCTCGTTCAGATCTCCACGCACACGCCAGGTCTCGAACTCCGGCCCGGAATCACCGGGAATGACGTTCCACTGGTAGCCCAGGTCGTAGTCCGCGAACCGCGGCCGGTGGCAATCGGACGTCGAGGGAATAGTGATGTCCAGCAGCCATTCGACAGTGTCGATCTCATGCAACCAGAAGTCCTGGGCGAACAGTCCCGGGGATTCCAGGGCATCCAGGCCGGTGGCCACGATCCACTCGGCAGCGGTTCGATTGCCGAACTGGGGTTCGCTGTACCGGATCGGCTGCTGCTGGTGATACCAGGGTGTTGGTCCGTGCGGCAGCGCCTGCGGGCCATTGGGGCGGATCTCCCATCGACGATTGCCGCATTGAGCATAGTCCGGCCGCTGATCGCAATTGATGTCGATGAGCGATGTCACCTTGCCGGTATCGTCGATGAAACTCCCGACGATCCGGGGACTGCAGAGAATTGGCTGTGGCTGGGACAGGTGGTGACCCAGGCGTTGGTTGACGTGACACCAGCCCGAGAGTGACGTCGGTGTGGCGTGAAAACCACCCTGGCACGATGCCGCAAACAGGCTGAGACCGAGCCCGATGGTGGTCACGGTCGAGTGAAGAAACAACATGGCGAACTCCTTTCGTTTGGACAGTGACATCCGTGTCACCGGCACGTGATGTACCGCGCCGCGTGTCCGTCACCGGAAAGGAATGCGGAAGATCAGGAAGATGCCAGGCGGTCAGGACCGCTGCCACTCCTCGAAGGTCATGTCATGCTCATTGCGTTCATCCGCTTGACGTTCTTCGCTCGACACCAGCGACCAGGCGGAAGCGTCGATCGGCGGAAAAGTCGCATCGCCGTCGACGGTCGAATGCACGCGAGTCAGGAGCAGGCGATGCGCCTGGGGGATGAACAGGCGGTAGAGTTCGCCGCCACCGATGACAAAGCACTCCTGTGCCTTGCCGCACGCCACGATCGCATCATCGAGACTGGTCGCGACTACGCCTCCTGGTGCGGAGAAGCCACCGTTTCTCGTCAGCACGATGTTCGTTCGGTCTTCCAGCGGCTTGGGCAACGACTCCCAGGTTCGTCGGCCCATGATGACCGGGTGCCCGATTGTCGTCCGTCGAAATCTCGCCATGTCGGCGGGAAGTCGCCACGGAAGATCGCCATCGCGGCCGATGACGTCGTTCTCGGCGGCAGCAGCGATGAGCGTGATTCGCATGAGCGGCGTCCCGTTGGGCTAGACGGCGACCGGGGCCGACAGCCGGGGATGCGGGTCATAGTCGGCCAGGGTGAAGTCATCGAGCGTGAAGTCGAAAACGCTGGTGACCTCGGGGTTCAGCGTCATCATCGGTCTCGGTCGAGGCTCACGCTGCAACTGCGTGTCTACCTGCTCGAGGTGGTTGCTGTAGATGTGCGCATCACCGATGGCATGGATGAAATCGCCGGGCGTGAGCCCGGTGCACTGGGCGATCATCATGGTCAGCAGGGCATAGGAGGCGATGTTGAACGGTACGCCCAGGAACAGGTCTGCGCTTCGCTGGTACAACTGGCAGGAGAGCTTGTCATCAGCGACATAGAACTGGAACAGCACGTGACAGGGGGGCAACGCCATCTTGTCCAGTTCGCCGACGTTCCAGGCATTGACGATCAGCCGTCGCGACTGCGGGTTGGTCTGGATCCGTTCGATGACGGTCGAGATCTGGTCGATGGTTCGACCATCGGCGGTCGGCCATGATCGCCACTGGTGTCCATACACCGGGCCGAGGTTGCCGTTCTCGTCAGCCCACTCGTCCCAGATTGAGATTCCGTTGTCATTGAGCCAGCGGATGTTGGTGTCGCCACGCAGGAACCACAGGAGCTCGCCGATGACGGACTTCAGGTGCACCTTCTTGGTGGTGACCAGTGGGAAGCCCTCGGAGAGATCGAATCGCATTGACTGACCGAAGCAACTGAGCGTACCGGTGCCCGTGCGGTCCTCGCGGGGACTGCCGTTGGTGCGAACGTGTCGGAGCAGGTCAAGGTAGTTCTGCATCAGTCGTCCATCCTACCCATCCACGCCCATGGCGTGAGTACCCATCGAGGCGGCCAGCAGTGATCTGGTCACGGGGTGGGCGGGGGCATCCAGCACCGTGTCCACTGGCCCGGCCTCGACCACCCGGCCGGCGTCCATCACCAGTACGTCATCACACATCTGCCGCACGACCCCCATGTCGTGGGTGATGAACAGCATTCCCAGGTCGCGATCCTGCTGGATGTTCCGCAGGACATCCAGGACCTGTGCCTGCACGGAGACATCCAGGGCCGAGGTGGGCTCATCACAGACCAGCAGGGAGGGCTCGGTGACCACCGCCCGGGCGATGGCGATCCGCTGTCGCTGTCCGCCCGAGAACTGGTGGGGAAATCGATCGACGGCGTCGGCCGGGATGTCGACGGAGGCCAGCACGGCCCGGGCCCGGTCACGCAGGTCGGGCCCACTGGCCAGCCCGTGAACCTGGAGGGGTTCCGAGACGAGATCGATGGCTCGCATCCGGGCATCGAGTGATCCACCGGGATCCTGGAAGACCATCTGGAAGTGTCGCCGCTTCCGGCGTCGGGCATCGCGTCCCAGCCGGGAGAGATCCTCGCCCATGATCCGGATTGTCCCGCTGGCCAACGGGATGAGGTGCATGATCGCGCGAGCGAGGCTGGACTTGCCGCAGCCCGAGGCACCAACGAGGCCCATGGTCCGACCGGTGTCCAGTGTCAGCGAGACATCATCAACCGCGACGACCTCGCCATGGGGGCCGCCCTGGGGAAAGACGACCCTGGCGTGGTCGACGTCAAGCAACGGTTGTCGAGGGGTTGAAGCAGTCATGGGTATCGTGAGTGAGCCCTCACGCTACCGCCAAATCGGACAGCGGGTGGTCCCGACACCGATCACGGGGGATGCCCGGGGGATGAACGGGGAGCAGTGGCTATTGCTGGAACTGGTCCAATTCGACGAGCGAGATCTTCATCAACATGCGGTTCCCGGTGGAGGCGGTGGGATCCCAACGCCAGGTATCGACCTCCACGACCGAATCAGGAAGCATCGTGGAGATGGTCGACCGCAGTTGCTCGACGGTATGCATGTCCCGTCCGTTGATGCTGCAGATGATGTCACCGGCTCGCAGGCCACCCAGGCGGGCGGGCTTGCCCGCGATGGTCTTGACCACCAGTACGCCGGTGCGATTGAAACCGATGTCGCGGTAGAAGCTGGAGAGGTCATCAACGAGGTCCAGCAGCTGCATGTCGGCCTCGTGTCGATTGAGCGGGCGCCCACATGTGATCTCAAGCAGCTCGGCGGTCTCCTGGTCCGGGTTGGCTCTCCAGATCGACAGGACGGTCTTGTCGTCCTCATCGCTGGCCAGGGCTTCCCAGAAGGCATTGGGGTCGGAGACCAACTGGCTGTCATAGTGCGTGATCACATCACCGGTCACCAGGCCGGCCGTGGCCATTCGGCTGCCCACCGTCGAGACGACGACACCGCTCAGGTTGGGGTTGAACCCCATCTGCATGAGCCAGCGGATCAATGGGGAAGTCTGGTCGACGACATTGATGCCGAGGTAGCCCTTGCGGACAATGCCACCCGTGATGAGCTGCGTCGCCACCGACTCGATCATGTCGAGCGGAATGGCGAGCCCGATGCCTGAGAATCGACCTTCGGCCTCGTTGTCCATGGTGGCGATCGCGGTGTTCATGCCGATGACTTCGCCGCGGTGGTTTGTCAGCGGTCCACCCGAGTTGCCCGGATTGATGGCGGCATCGACCTGGATGAAGTTCTCGTATCCCATTGACCGGCGGTTCCGGAACAGGCCGACCGAGCGACCCAGTCCGGACACGATGCCCTGTGACATCGAGAAGCGGAAATCCAGCGGTGACCCGAAGGCGAAGACGAGTGACCCCTGCTGGATGTTGTGTCCATCAGGAGACCGAGTGGCGGGAACAAGCTGGCCCTCCGGAATCCGGATCACGGCAATGTCGGTCGAGGGGTCCCGGCCCACGAGCCGGGCGGGGCGGACCGTTCCGTCGTGCAACTGGACATCGATGCGGTCCGCATCGGCCACGACGTGCCAGTTGGTCAGGATGTGACCGTTGTCATCCCAGATCCATCCGCTGCCCGTGGAGATTCCGCTGTAGGGTTGGCCTGACTCCATGTCCTCCTGGGCGCTGATGTGAACGACCGAGGGGCGAACGAAGGTGGCAACATCACGCGAGGCTTCGTTGAGCTGGTCGAGGATCGAGCCAGATGGTGGCGCACCGGCTGGGCTCGCCAGGCGGAGGCCGGCTTCGCGGACCTGGTGCACGGTCTGGTCATGTGAGAACTGGCGGACGGCTGCCGGGGTGCCATAGAGCAGCAGGATCGCTGTCGCTACGACGACGGCCGCGGGCAGCAGGGTGAGGAGGCGACCACCTCCATGCTCCGGAGGGGGCTGCTGGGTATCTGGCGACGGCGTCGGGGCCGGAATTGGCATGGTGTCCTCCGCATTGGAACGTGCTTGACAGGGTATGTCCTACTCCATGATTCGGCCGAAATGCTGCGGAGGCAAGTGATTCCGTCCACAGGAGTTGCCCAATCCTCGTCCAGGCGGCTGTTCTCGCGTTCCCCGGGGCCGGGTCGAAACCTATACTGACCCGCTTGATGGCCGCAATACCAGCCCATCCAGACCCTTCTGCCGAGTACCCGGATGCCGTGGCCAAGCCGGTGACGCTCCGGACCCTCCGCCGCATGGCCGAGGAGGGGTGCCCATTTGCCGCCCTGACCTGCTACGACGCCACCACGGCTCGTTGGCTGGAGCGGGCTGGCGTCCCCGTGCTGCTGGTCGGTGATACCGCGGCTGAGATGATCCTCGGCCTGCCAGGCACCATTCACGCGCCGCTGGACTTCCTCCTGCAACTGACCGCAGCGGTCAAGCGCGGGGCCCCGAACTGCCTGGTCATGGGCGACATGCCGTTCCTGTCGTACCAGGTGGACGAGGCGGAGGCGATCCGGAACGCGGGTCGGTTCCTGGTGGAGGGACAGGCCGATTGCGTGAAGCTCGAGGTCGATGGGACCTTCACCGGGCTGGTCTCGCAGATGAACCGTGCTGGTATCCCGGTCGTGGCGCATATCGGGTCTCGACCCCAGCAGGTGAAGCACGACGGCGGCTATCGATCAGCCGGCCGAACAGCGGCTGAGGCAAAGCGGCTGCTGGAGGATGCGCGGCGGCTCGAAGAGGCCGGCGCCACCATGCTTCTCATCGAGGCCGTCCCACGGGAGGTCTCGGAGGTCATCGTGTCACGGACGTCCATTCCCGTCATCGGATGTGGGGCCGGACCAGCATGCCACGGACAGGTCGTCGTGACCCAGGACCTGGCCGGACTGACGGACTGGCAACCGGGCTTCGCACGTCCATTGAGCGACCTGGGCGCGGCCACGATCGCCCTGGGTCAGGCCTGGATCAAGCGAGTGGCTTCTGGCAACCTGGGCGACCATCCCTACAAGCTGGCACCCGGTGAACCCGCCATCGACGCCGGCGAGACGTCGACTGATCAGGCCGTCCGATCCGCTGGCGACTGACGGGCCGATCAACGCCATCACCCCTCATCCACCGCATGGATCCCAAGTCCGGATTCCAGGCGATCGCGGTACGATGGCGGCATGAGCCTCATCACAAGCCGACCGTCTTCGACCTTCGAGACACGTGGAAACGTCGCCAATTTCCAACCGGAGCCTGCCATGGATCACGTGCGTAACGTAGAGCGTCTCTTCGGCGATGACTATGGAATCCTCACCTTCACGGGAGAGAACGTCCGCCGTCGACTGTCGCCCGACTCGCTGCGAAGTCTCGACCAGACGATTCGATACAACGAGCCGCTTGATGAAGCCATCGCTGATGAAGTGGCGGCGGCGATGAAGGACTGGGCGGTCGAGAACGGTTGCACGCATTACTGCCACTGGTTCCAGCCGTTGACCGGCGCGACCGCCGAGAAGCATGACTCCTTCCTGAACATGGACGGCGAGGGTGGCGTGATCGCCGAGTTCTCCGGTGAGATGCTCATCCGGAGTGAACCGGATGCCAGCTCGTTCCCGACCGGCAGTATTCGCGATACCTGGGAGGCCCGCGGCTACACCGCGTGGGACCCCACGAGTCCGGCGTTCATTTCGATCAATGGAGGCGAGCGCACGCTGTGCATTCCGACCGCGTTCGTGTCCTGGACCGGTGAGTCGCTCGACCAGAAGACGCCGCTGCTCCGCTCCATCGATGCGTTGAGCAACCAGGCCATGCGGATTCTCCGGATCTTCGGCACGGACAAGGGCGTGCACCGGGTGCAGACAACATTGGGATGTGAGCAGGAGTACTTCCTGGTCTCCGAGGAGGATTACCACCTCCGGCCCGATCTCCGCTTCTGTGGCCGGACACTCATCGGTGCTGATGCGCCCAAGGGTCACCAACTCGACGACCATTACTTCGGGTCAATCCCCGGTCCGGTCCAGGCCTACATGGCCGACGTGGAGGAACGCCTCTACTACCTGGGCATCCCGGCCAAGACACGACACAACGAGGTGGCCCCTCACCAGTTCGAATTGGCACCGCTGTTCGAGGGAACGAATCTCGCCTGCGACCACCAGATGCAGACGATGAGCGTGCTCCGCAAGCTTGCTCAGCAGCATGGCATGGTCTGCCTGCTGCACGAGAAGCCCTTTGCCGGGATCAACGGCAGTGGCAAGCACAACAACTGGTCCCTGGTGACGGACACTGGCCATAACCTGCTCAACCCCAGCAGCACCGGTCACGGGCATCTGCAGTTCCTGGTCTTCGTCTGCGCCGTCGTGCGAGGACTCGACCGCCATGCGGATCTCCTTCGGGCGTCCGTCGCCAGTGCCGGCAACGATCACCGCCTGGGTGCCAACGAGGCGCCGCCCGCCATCCTGAGCATCTACATGGGCGCAGAACTGGAACGCGTTCTCGAACGGCTCGAAGCCGGCGTGGTCTCCGAGTTCGAGCACAGCACCACACTGGACCTGGGAACCACGGCGATGCCCACTCTGGAGCGGCACCCGGGAGACCGGAACCGGACAAGCCCGTTCGCCTTCATCGGAAATCGATTCGAGTTCCGGGCGGTGGGATCAACGGCCGTGCCGGCCTGGCCCAATGCCGTGCTCAATACCATCGTCGCCGAGTCCCTGGATTACATCGCCGATCGCCTGGAGGCCAGCGTCCAGGACGGGATGTCCACCGAGGAACGATCGAAGGCCATCGTGGAAGAACTTCGGAAGGTGTACACGGAGCACAAGCGTGTCGTCTTCAACGGGGATAACTACTCCCAGGAGTGGCATGACGAGGCCGAGCGCCGTGGTCTTCCCAACCTGCATGGCTGCGCGGACGCGTTGCCGATGTTCGGGACCGAAAAGGCTCGCAAGCTCTTCAGTGACTACAGCGTGATGGGTGAGGCCGAACTCGAAGCTCGCCTGATGGTGCTCTATGACACCTATACGCAGATGCTGGAGATCGAGGCCCGCACGCTGCTCCGCATGGGTCGGACCCTGGTCCTCCCGGCAGCGATTCGCCACCAGTCCGAGGTCGCCGAGGCCATCGCGGCCACCGATGCTGCGGGTGTCGATCCTGGTGCGGTTCGCGGTCGACTGTCCGACCTGATGACGTCGATCACGCAACTGGAGTGTGCCTGTGTGGACATCGAGTCCACGCTGGAGTCACTCCCGGAGGACTCCGAGAAGCAGGTCCGTCACGTTCAGGATGTCCTGATCCCGACGATGAGCCGGGCCCGCGCCGCGTGCGATGCGATCGAGGGCATCGTTCCGGATGACCTCTGGCCCATGCCCACGTACATGGACATGCTGTTCTAGCGGCTCTTGCCCTGTTCCGCGACGGCCTTGGCCGCTGCCGCGATGGCATCGGCGTCACCGAGATACCGTCGGCCGGTTGCGTTCATGGCGTCATCGAAGTCGTACACGATCGGCACACCGGTTGGGATGTTGAGTGACACGATGTCCTCATCGCTGATCCCGTCCAGGTGCTTGACCAGTGCTCGCAGCGAGTTGCCGTGCGCCGCGATGATGAGTTGCTCGCCTGCGGCGACACGTGGCTTGATGACCGACTCCCAGAAGGGGATCACCCGGGCGACCGTGTTCTTCAGACACTCGGCGACCGGTAGAAGGTCGGGGTCCACGTCGGCATACCGAGGATCGTGGCCAGGCCACATGGGATCATCCCGTGTCAACGGCGGTGGGGGCGTGTCGTAGGACCGACGCCAGATGTGAACCTGTTCGTCGCCATGCTTGGCCGCGGTCTCGGCCTTGTCCAGTCCCTGCAGTGCACCGTAATGACGTTCATTGAGCTGCCAGGCGTACTCGACCGGAACCCAGCACCGGTCCATCGACCAGAGGACCAGCCACAGCGTGTGAATGGCGCGAGTCAGGCGGCTGGCATAGGCTGCTTCGAAGGCGAATCCCTCGGCCTTCAGCAGTTCGCCGGCAGCACGGGCTTCGGCGACACCGGTTTCCGACAGGTCCTGGTCAACCCAGCCCGTGAACCTGTTTTCGAGGTTCCACTGGCTCTGCCCGTGGCGGATGAGAACGAGTGTCGGCATGGTCGAGTCTCCGAGGGGACGGCGGCATCGTATCAGGCGGATTCCAGGGCCAGGTCGAGGATCACGGGCGCGTGGTCGGAGATGGCCAGGCCGGCCTCGCGATGCACGCTGATGTCGGTCAGGCCACGCGCTGCCCGCGCATTCCCCAGGAGGTAGTCAATGCGCCAGCCGCGATCGAGTTCCCGGGCCTTGCCGCGGTTGGACCACCACGTGTAGGGGCCGTCGACATCACCATGGTGTTCGCGGACCAGGTCGCGGCCGCCGGACTTGACCAGGTCATCCATCCACTCCCGCTCGTGCGGAAGAAAGCCGGACGTCTGCCGGTTGCTGCGCCAGTGAAAGAGATCCCGCTCCGTCCTGGCGATATTGAAGTCACCGCCCAGGATGACGGCTCGTCGCCGGCGGAAGAGGTGCTGGGCGTACGGGGCGAATCGCTTCATCCAGCTGTTCTTGCGAACCTGCGCTTCATCGCTGGAAGACCCCGATGGCAGGTAGACACTGCCCAGGTCGATGCCGTCGATGCGGGCGACCACGAGTCGTCCTTCCGGGTCTGCTTCCCCGTCGATCCCGACTTCGATCCGCGAGATGGGGCGTCGTGACCAGATGCAGGTGCCCGAGTACCCGGGCCGTTCGGCGGGGTGCCAGTGCACATGCCAGTCATCCATCTCGCTCCATGGTGGCGGCAGCTGGTCCGGCCGGGCCCGGATTTCCTGCAGCAGGACCACGTCGGGGGCGATCGTCTCGAGCCAGGTGTCCAGGCCCTTCCGGATGGCCGCCCGGAGGCCGTTGACGTTCCAGGTGAGGATTCGAAGGGAGGACATGGTGGCTCCGTGCAGGTGGGGTGGGGAGGCTAGCATGCCCGGTTGGACGAGAGGAGGTTCCCCATGTTTTTCCCGGAGGTCCTGTTGACGGTCATGCTGACTTCACCCCCAGATGTCGAGGCTCGGCCCGTGGTCACGGTGCCCCATGGCGTGCGGATGGTGGACCCCTACAGCTGGCTGCGCGAGAAAGAGAACCCGGCAGTCATCACCTATCTCGATGCCGAGAACGAGTATGCCGATTCCCGGACGGCACACCTCGAGCCGTTGCGCCAGGCGCTTTACGGTGAGATGCTCGGCCGCATCAAGGAGGATGATTCGTCCGTTCCCTGGCAGGCCAATGACGGCTGGACCTACTACAGCCGGACCGAGGAGGGCAAGCCCTACGAGATCATCTGTCGACGACAGGGTGATGATGGTGCCGAGCAGATCATCCTTGATGTGAACAAGGAAGCGGAAGGGCTGGAGTTCTACGACGTCACCACCTGGGAGACGAGCCCGGATGGTCGTCGCCTGGCCTGGTTGGCCGACCGTACCGGCTACGAGGAGAACGATCTCCTGGTGAAGGACCTATCGACCGGTGAGATCATCGACGATTCCGTTCACAACGCCAACCCCTTCACGCTGTCCTGGGCCAACGACAACGAGACGATCTTCTATGCCCGTCATGATGAGGCCAAGCGTTCGGACCGGATCTTCCGTCACGTGACGGGAACACCGGCCGAACAGGATGTCCTGGTGTACCACGACCCGGACGGCATGTACTACGTCAGTGCGGATCGATCTCGCAGCGGTGAGGCGATCCTGGTCAAGACGGAATCACAGCTCACCAGCGAGTGGCACGCCGTCGATCCCGATTCGCCGGAGCGCCCGCCGCAGGTCATTGCGCCGCGACGACATGGCATCGAGTACGAGGTCGAACGCCACGGTGACCGGTATTTCATCCGCACCAACGAAGACGCGACGAACTTCCGCGTGGTGACGGTGCCGGTCAAGACCCCGGGCTCCGAGCACTGGACGGAGTTCATTCCTCATGATCCCGATGTGTATGTCACCGGCATTGATGTATTCAAGGGTCATCTCGTGGTGTCCGAGCGACGGGGCGGGTACAGCGCGATTCGCGTCGTCGACCTGGAGACGGGCGACCAACATGTCATCGATGTTCCGGAGCCGGTGTCAGTCATCAGCGGGGGAACCAACGAGCGGTTTGACACCACGACGTTTCGTTACCAGTACCAGTCGCCGGTGACCCCGTCATCGACCTTCGACTATGACCTGGTGAACCGGGAACGAGTCCTCCGCAAGCAGCGTGAGGTTCTCGGCGGCTTCAACTCATCCGACTACGTGACCCGTCGGATTGAAGCGGTTGCTGACGATGGCGTGGTGGTCCCGATCTCCGTTGTTCATCACCGGGACGTTGAGCCGGACGGGACCAACCCGCTCCTGGTCTATGGGTACGGGGCCTATGGATCATCCGCCAACCCGTGGTTCTCATCCAACCGTCTCTCGCTGCTGGATCGTGGTGTCGTGGTTGCGATTGCGCATATCCGCGGCGGCGGAGAGATGGGGCGGCATTGGTATGACACGGGCAAGATGGCCCAGAAGATGAACACGTTCACCGATTTCGTCGCGGCCACCGAGGCCCTTCGCGACCAGGGGTGGGGGGATCCGGGCCGGATCGCCATGCAGGGTGGATCTGCCGGCGGCCTGCTCATCGGTGTCGTACTCAACATCCGTCCGGATCTCTATCGCTTCGCTCATGCAGATGTGCCGTTCGTGGATGTCATCAACACGATGTCGGATCCGAGCATTCCCCTGACCGTGGGCGAGTACGAGGAGTGGGGAAATCCCGGCGAGCCGGCCGCCTTCCATCGGATGCTGGCGTACTCGCCGTATGACAACATCCGGGAGATGGACTATCCAGCGATCCTGGTCACGGCGGGACTCAACGACTCCCGCGTGCATTACTGGGAGCCGGCCAAGTGGACGGCACGACTGCGGGACCACAAGACCGATGACAACCTGCTGCTTCTCCGGACCAACATGGGCGCCGGGCATGGCGGGGCGAGCGGCCGCTACGGTCGACTCGAGGAAACGGCCTTTGAATACGCGGTCCTGCTCGACCAGTTGGGGCTCATCAAGGACTGAGGATCAGTCGGTCGACTCGGCTTCCGGTGTTGCCACCTTGTGGAAGCCGAACTTGGTCCGGATCGTCTCGAGAATCACGTAGAAGATCGGGACGAGGATCAGCGTCAGGACGGTGGCCAGCACCATGCCGCCGAAGACGACGGTGCCCAGGGACTGTCGACTGACGGCGCCGGCTCCGGTCGCGACCACCAGCGGGATGACACCCACGGCGAAGCTCACGGCAGTCATCAGGATCGGACGGAGACGGAGGATGGAGGCCTTCACGGCTGATTCCACGATACCACCACCGGCTTCGCGTTCCTGCTTGGCGAACTCGACGATCAGGATGGAGTTCTTGGCGGCGAGGCCGATGAGCATGACCAGACCGATCTGTCCGTACACGTCGAGGGGCATCGTCCGGAAGAGCAGGAACAGGAGGGCGCCCAGCACGGCCGGCGGAACCGCCAGCAGGATCAGGATCGGCAGCGTCCAACTCTCGTACTGGGCGGCCAGGAAGAGGAAGACGACGATCAGGGCCAGCGCGAAGATGAGCGGCGCCAGGTTGCCCGCCTTGAGTTGCTGGTAGGTCATGCCGGTCCATTCCGTGGTCATGCCGGCGGGAAGGAACCGATCCGCGATCGTCTCCATGGCCTTGATGGCGATGCCGCTGCTGAAGCCGGCGCCGGGCGTGCCGTTGAGGCTGACGGAGTCGTAGATGTTGTAGTGGGCCAGGTTGTCGACGCCCGAGGTGGATTCCACCTTGACGAAAGCCGACAGCGGGATCATCGAGCCATCGCGGTTCTGAACGTGGAGCGCCAGGATCTCGTCGGGCGTCATCCGGTATTCGGCATCGGCCTGGGCGATGACCTGGTAGACCTTTCCGTACTTGTTGAAGTCGTTGATGTAGAACGAGCCCATGTAGAACTGGAGCGTGTCCAGGAGCGTGCCGACGTCAACGCCGTAGAGTTCCGCCTTGGTCCGATCGATGTCGAGGAACAACTGCGGCACGTCATTCCGGAAGGTCGTCGAGAGCCGGCCGATGTAGGGCGTCTTCATGGACGCGCCGATCAACGTCCTGACCGCCGTCGACATGGCATCGATTCCCAGCGAGTTCACGTCCTGGACCTGCATCTGGAAGCCGCCGACGGCCCCCAGTCCCGTGATGGCCGGTGGGTTGAACGCCATCACGATGGCCTGCGGCAGGGACATGAACCTCGGCATCAGTCGCTCGATGATCGCTTCGACGTGCTGGTCCTCGGCGGGTCGTTCCGACCAGTTCTTCAGCGTGACGACGAAGAAGGCGGAGTTCGTCTGGGAGATGCCCGAGAGGAAGTTGTAGCCGCTGATCATGATGACATCGACGACTTCCGGTTCGGAATCGATCATCTTGAGGACGATGTCCTCGACATCCTGGGTCCGGTCCATGGTGGATGCGGACGGGAGCTGGATGGTCACGAAGAAGTAGCCCTGGTCCTCGTTGGGAACGAAGTCGCTGGGCGTTCGGATGAGCAGCAGCACCAGGCCGACGACCACGCCGCTGAAGATCAGGACGATCACCAGCCAGATCTTCGCGCCAAGGTGGACCAGCTTGCCATACCACTTCGTGATCCAGTCGACGAACCGGTTGAATGGACTGAAGATCCGTTCGCGGAGACTTGGCTTCCGGTCTTCCTCATCTTCCCGTTTCATCATGAGGGCGCACAACGCCGGGCTCAGGGTGAGGGAGACGACGCTGCTGATCAGCACGGAGAACGCGATGGTGAGGGCGAACTGGTTGTAGAGCTGCCCGGTGATTCCCGGCATCATGGCGGCCGGGATGAACACGGCCAGCAGCACCAGCGTGGTGGCGACGACCGGTCCGGTGACCTGCTTCATCGCCACGATGGTGGACTGCATGGGGGTGCGGTCCTTGGGCCCGGTCCGGATCTCCCGTTCGACGTTCTCGACCACCACGATGGCGTCATCGACGACGAGGCCGATGGCGAGCACGAGACCCAGCAGGGTCAACGTGTTGATCGAGAATCCGAAGGCCAGCATCGCGGCAAAGGCGCCGACGACGGAAACGGGGATCGCCAGGAGCGGGATGACGGTCGTCCTGACGGACTGCAGGAAGATGTAGATGACCAGGATGACCAGGATGGCCGCCTCGATGATCGTCGTGACCAGGTCCTCGATCGAGGCCTGGACGAACGAGGTCGAGTCATACGTCACCTTGTAGGTCATGTCCTCAGGGAACTGCTCGGACAACTGGTCCATGGCCTCGGTGATCTTCTGGGCGACGTCGAGGGCATTGGCATCCGGCAGCTGGTAGACACCGATCTGGGCCGCGGGCATGCCGTTCTGGCGGGAGTCGCCGGTATAGGTCTGCGAGCCCAGTTCGACCTTGGCCACGTCCTTGAGTCGAACGACCCGTCCCGCGCCTGTCGCCCGGATGACGATGTTCTCGAACTCCTCGACGGTCTGGAGCCGGCCCATCGTGGTGACCTGCAGCGTGAAGGCCGGGTCGCCGACGGTCGGTGGGGCGGCTACCTTGCCGGCGACGGCCTGCTTGTTCTGCCCACCGACGGCGGCGCGGATCTCCTGGATCCCGACGTCCATCGTCGCCATGCGTTCCGGGTCAAGCCAGATCCGGATCGCATACTTCCGGAGACCGAAGTTGTTGATCTTGCCGACGCCGGGGACACGTGTCAGTGCATCGGTGACGTGGATGTCGGCATAGTTGGTGAGATAGCCGCCGTCGAAGGTCCTCTCGGGCGACAGCAACGACACCACCATCGTCAGGCTGGTGGACTGCTTGTCGACGACCACGCCGGACCGCTGGACTTCGTCCGGCAAGCGGGGCTTGGCCCGCTCAACCCGGTTCTGCACGTCGACCGCGGCGATGTCCTGGTCATACCCGACGTCGAAGGTGACGGTGATGCTGGAGTCGCCGTTGTTGGTGCTGGCCGAGGACATGTAGATCATGCCCTTGACGCCATTGATCTGCTGCTCAAGCGGCCGGGTGACGACATCCGAGACGGTCACCGCATCCGCACCGGGATAGTTGCTGGAGACCGTGATGGTCGGCGGCGTGATGTCGGGGAACTGCGCGATGGGCAGGATGCCCATGGACACGAGCCCCGCGAGGATCACCACGAGGGAGACCACCGTTGAGAAGATCGGTCGACGGATGAAGAACTCGACCATGGGTGATCAGCTTCCCGCCTTGCTTCCGTTGGCACCGCCGCCGGACTGTCCGGCGGCGGGCTGGTTCATCTGCTTCATCTGATCCGCCGAGACCACCTGGATGGTCGCGCCCGGTCGGATCTTGTTTCCGCCGTCAATGATGATCGTCTCGCCGGACGTGAGTCCGGAGGTGACGACGATCTTGTCTTCATGCTGCGGCCCCAGCGTGATGGCGATCTGCTCCGGGGTCTTGTCATCCTTGAGTGTCCAGACGAACTGCTTGGAGGCGCTGGTCTGGACGGCACTGGCCGGGATGACGACCGCATTCTCCAGGACCTGCAGGCGGACCTTGACCGAGATGAACTGTCCCGGCATCAACTCGAGCTGGTCATTCTCGATCTCGGCCCACATCTCGACGGTCGACGTGTGCGAGTCGACGACGTTGTCGACGAAATTGACTCGCCCGGTTCGCTTGTAGTCCGGATCAGTCGGGATCGTGACCTCGACGGTCAGGGGGACCTGCCCACCGCGGCTCTGCTTGAGGTACTCGGGCCACTCGGCACCGGCGGGATCGAAGACCGCTCGGATCGGTGAGATCTGGACCACGGTGGCGAGCTCCGAGTTGGCACCCGGGCCGACCAGGCTGCCTTCATCGAAGTAGGTCTGTCCCGCCCGGTAGAGATTCTCTCCCGGGACGTCGGGGACCATCACGCTGCAGTACTCGAGGTTGAGCTCCGCCTCGACCAGCTTGGCCTTGGCGGTCTCCACCATGGCCTCGGCCTTCACGTGCTTGGATCGGATGTCCTCGTAGTACTCGCGGGAGACGGCGCCTTCCTGGACCAGCTTCGTGTTTCGTTCGAGCTGGGACTGGGCATACGCCTCCTCGGCGACGGCACTGGCGAGTTCGCCGATCGCGGCATCACGCTCGGCTCGGAAGGGCTCGTCCTGGATGCTGTAGAGCACCTGGCCCGGCGTGACGAGTCCACCCTGCAGGAAATGCAACTTCTCCAGGATGCCCTCGACGCGGGCATGGACGCCCATCGTTCGGACGGCCACGGTCTTGCCCGGGTACGTGCGGTAGACCGGGACGTCCTCCGAGGAGGTCTGCCCCGTGACCACGGGCACGCTGGGAACGGGCTTGGCCTGCTCTTCTGCACACGAGGCGAGGAACGCCGTGGCCAGGAAGAGGGCCATCGCCTTGGAGAGGGCCGTGGTCGTCATGCCGATTCCTTTCCACTTGCCACGGTCGTGGCGTCATTCGATTCCGGGTCCTCCTCATCGAGGGGAACGATCCCGGGGGTCCAGCCGCCACCCAGCGCGCGATAGATCTCGACCAGTGTCTCTGCCGACATTCCCGTGGCCTGCACACGTTCATCTTCAAGTGCCAGCAACTGCTGCTGCGCCGTCAGGACACTGAGGAAGTCCAGCGTTCCAACCGAGTACTGCAGCGTGGCCAGCCGCACGGCTTCCTGGCCGGCCTTGCTCCCGCTGGTGAGGATGTCACGTTCACGCGCTGACAGGGCAAACCCAGCCAGGGCGGTCTCGACCTCAGCCAGGGCCACCAACGCCTTCTGCTCGTACTGAAGGAGCGCCTGCTTCGTGACTGCTTCAGCTTCCTCGACGCCAGCCTTGAGCCGACCACCATTGAAGAAGTCCCAGGCGACGCCGGCGCCACCCTGGTAGGTCCGACTGGACCAGTTCCAGATATCATTGAAGTTCGATGCGGTGAAGGCAAAGCTGCCTGACAGTTTCAGGGTCGGGTAGAGACGGGCCTCGGAGGCACCGATGCGAGCCGTTGCGGCGGCGACCGCCCGCTCGGCGGCCCGGAGATCCGGGCGGCGACGAATGAGATCCGCGGGGATTCCCACGGCGATTTCCCCGGGGGGCGTGGGAATGTGGCCACCATCCTCCAGTGTCGCTGCGAGTCCTTCCTGGTCCCGGCCCAGCAGGACCGCAAGGTTGGAGATTTCCCTGGCCAGTTGCAGTTCGATCCGGGGCAGTTGTGCTTCGAACTGGAAGTACTGCGCCTCGGCCTGGGAGACATCCAGCATCGAGTTGGCGCCGGAACTCTGCATGTTCCGTGTCAGCTCGACGAGTTTCTGGCTGGCCTCGAGATTGGCCAGCACGACCTTCCGACGGCCCTGCAGCGTGCGGACGCTGATGTAGCTCGATGCCACGTCGGCTCGCAGGGTCACCATGACATCACGCCAGTCCTCGATGATGCCTTCCCATTCGGCCGTGGCGGCTTCGATCGATCGGGCGATCCGGCCGAAGAGGTCAATCTCCCAACTCGCGTCGAGCCCCAGTCCCCAGTTGTTGAAGGGTCCGCCGACGCTGTAGCCGGCCTGATCGAAGTCGGTGTCGCTGACGCGAGCCCGGGAGTAGCCAGCGATGCTCCGGATGTCGGGGTACAGATCCGAGGAGGCGATGCTGTAGCGGGCGCGGTACTCGTCGATCCGGGCCACGGCAACCTGGAGCGTCCGGTTGTTGGCGTCGGCCTCGGCAATCAGTGAATTGAGGACGGGATCATTGAAGGTATCCCACCACTGGTCCCAGTTGGGCTGGCCATCGGTCTCGATTCCCGGTCGGGCCTGGGCCCAGTCCTCGGGCATGGGCAGGTCGGGGCGGACGTAATCGGGACCAACCTTGCAGCCGCTGATCATTCCACCGAGTGCGGAGGAGATAGCCAGGGCCAGGCAGGGAATGGTGCGGGGGCGACGGATCACCCGGGGATTAGACCACGTGCATGCGCTGCAGGGCAAATCTCGAGGTTCTCATGATCGCGCGCATGGGCCCGGCTGGGCTGCGATACTTCCATCGTGCCTCCTGATCCCCTTATTGGCTCCCTGGCCGCAGTCGGCGCCGCGTTGTGCTGGGTCTTCACCGCGTTGGCCTTTGCAGCCGCTGGTCGACGTGTCGGCTCCGCCGTGGTCAATACCGTTCGGTTGGTGATGGCCGTGATCATCCTGGCCATCGTCCATCGCCTCCTGTTCGGTACCTGGTGGCCGGAAGTCAGTGGTTCCAGCATGGCGTGGTTGGCTGCCTCGGGCATCATTGGCCTTGGAATCGGGGATCAACTCCTGTTCCAGGCACTGCTTGACGTCGGGTCCCGGGTCTCCACGCTGCTGATGACCCTTGCGCCACCGGCGACCGCCATCCTGGCCTGGCCGATCCTCGATGAAGCCCTGGGCATCGTTGCGGTCCTGGGCATGGCCATCACCCTGGGGGGGATCGCCTGGGTCGTCAGCGAAGGGGAGGTGACGGAGAAGAAGCGGCATCCTCGCCGTGGCGTTCTCTTCGCCGCCGGTGGTGGACTTGCACAGGCCGCGGGTCTCATCCTGGCCAAGTTGGGCCTGGTCGGTGTCGAATCACTTGATCCCTGGTCAGCGACGCTCATTCGGCTGGTCTTTGGCACGGCAACAGCCTTCGTCCTGTTGGCCGTGATCCAGGCCTGTCGCCCGCGTCGTCAGAAGGCCGAGGAGGACGACGGCCGTGGGGTGTTGCTGGTGGCTACCGGGCTCATCCTGGTTGGTGCGATCTTCGGCCCGGTCCTGGGCGTGTGGCTGAGCTTGGTGGGAATCGACAACCTGGAGACCGGTATTGCGGCAACATTGATGTCCCTGTCCCCGGTGTTCATCCTGCCCTTCGCGGCCTGGGTCGAGCGGGACAGGATCACGTGGCGAGCCGTGGCGGGCGCCATCATCTCGGTCGTCGGCGTGGCCGTCCTGACCCTTGGCCTGTCGCGGGGCGGGACCGGTGCGTCCGCCGATCCGGACGCCGTGCCGGTTCGTCAGGAGAGTTCGACCAGCGTGCTTCCGGGTTCGACGTCGTAGGCGTCACAACCATGTCGGAAGACCCGTGCCGGGGCGCCGACGAGTTCGTAGCAGTCATCCGTGACCCGGATGAAGCCTGCTTCCCAGAGCCCGACAACCGGCGTTTCGTTCATCTCGTGAAACTCCCGGATGCGATCGTCCCGGGTCTCGCCGAAGTGCTCCACGAACTCGTCACCCTGCCGGACCCACGTTGATCCGTGGAAGTAGTGGGCATTGACCTGGAATGGAACCAGGCCGATGGCCTGGAAACTCGGTGGTTGGGTGATGGGCATGTCGTTGGTGGTCTGCATTGTCGGGCAGGCCACGTTGGTTCCGGCGCTGACGCCCATGTAGGGGATGTCGTCGGTGATGACGCGCTCCCGGATGGCGTCGACCAGGCCATGACGATGCAGGTCGGCGATCAGCCGGAAGGTGTTGCCGCCGCCAACGGAGATCGCCTCGGCTTCGCGAACGGCCGCGACGGGATCGTCATGGCGGTGAATGCCGTCGATCTCGTAGCCACCAGCGAGGCCACGCTCGGTCATCAGGCGGGTGTAGCCCTCGTGATCATGCAGGGCCCATGGGATGAACAGGATGCGCTTGACGTCACCGAAGTGCCGACGCATTTCCTCGTTGTAGAGCGCTCGTCGCTCGGGTGTCCGGAATCCGCCGCTTCCCAGCAGGGCACGCATGGTTCAACTCCTTGTCAGAAATCTCGTCGGGCGTAGATGCGAAGGGCGATCGCAAGCATGATGATCGTTGCCCCGATGAAGGAACCGGTCGTGATCCAGGGGAACTGGCCGGCCTGGATCTTCATGAAGACGAAGACATCGACGGTCTTGAACAGGCTGATCTCATCGATCTCCTGGATGAGATAGAACGCGAAGTTCAGCAGCATCACCCCGATCAGGATGATGCCGGCCCGCATCTGGTGACTGCTCATGGCCGAGACCATGGCGGTGAACGTGACGAGCATGATGAGAAAGAGCGACATGAACGTGCTCGAGACGAGAACGTCTCCCCAGCCGAGGGTTTCGTCCACGGCCGGTGAAATCCAGATTGCGGTGATCGAGGTCAGGTAGACCGGGATGATGACGACGCCGACGGCGGCGCACCAGCGGGTCAGCAGGATCCGGGACCGCGAGACCGGTCGCGAGAGCAGGAACTCGACGGTCTTCTGGTCGACATCGCGGGCGACGATGCCACTGGTCAGGAATGCAGCGGCGGCGAGACCGAACAGGCTGCATCCCTTGAACCACTGCTGCACGGCAAAATACGGCCAGTACCCGGCGATCTCGACCGAGTCCATCAGTCGCTGCAGCGACTCGAAGGGAACGAGCTTGGCGATCGCGGGCATGTTGTCGCGGAACTTGGGCCAGTACAGGATGGCGGCCACCATCGCGGCTTCCAGGATCACGATGTACCCCAGCACGATCCACCAGGCATCACGCAGCCAGTGTCGGAGGATGCTCATGCGTCACCTCCAACCGTTCGTTCATACAGGACGTCGAAGAGGTCCTCGAGGTTGCCGCCGTCATCGCGAACACTCGCCAGTGGAAGTGAGCCCAACTGCTGCAGCGCGGCCTCGAGTGGTCCCGAGAACTGGAGCTTCCAGTTTCGTCCGCTTCCAGTCCAGGTGAATCCGGGTCCCTCGGGCAGGTCGCGCTCGGTTCGTTCCTCGCGGAGATGAACATGGAGGAGACCCGGCAGCCCAGCCACCATGTCGGTCACGGTTCCGTTCCGGAGGATCCGGCCGTGGTGGAGGAACGCCACATGCGAACACAGGCGCTCGGTGCTGAACAGGTCATGCGACGACAGGAAGATGGTCCGACCCTTGTCACACTCTTCCCGCAGCACGCCTTCCATGTGGCGGCGGGCCTCGGGGTCGAGGGCCTCCATTGGCTCGTCCAGGATCATCACCGGGGCGTTGCTGGCAATGGCCTGGGTGAGGAGCAGCTTGCGCTTCATGCCGTGGCTCAGGGCGCCGACGCGGCGGTCGGGTGGCACGCCCAGCGTCTCCAGGAGTGCGACGGCCCGGTCGACGTCGGCCTTCGGGTGATAGCGAATCGAGAACGTGACCAGTTCCCTCGCCTTCATCCGGTTATAGAGCGAGGTTTCCGCGGGGGCATACCCGACCCGTCGTCGCACGGCGACGGATTGCCGTCGCGCATCGAGGCCGTCGATCGTCACTTCGCCATCGTCGGGATGAACCACGCCCACGAGACACTTCAGGAACGTCGACTTGCCGGCGCCATTGGGTCCGACGAAGCCGTGGATGGTGCCGGGCTCGACCTCGATCGAGACCCCACGCAGCACGGGCGTGTTTCGATAGGACTTGGCGAGATCGTGGGTGCGGATCATGGTCGTGCAGGATACGTCACTCGCGGCCAGCTTATGATGGCTGCCGTCATGACGGAACGCCAGAGATGCCCATGGTGCGGGACGGATCCGCAGTACGTCGCCTACCACGACGAGGAGTGGGGGGTTCCGGTCCGTGACGATGCCGCGCTCTTCGCAAAGCTGACACTGGACACGTTCCAGTCCGGGCTGTCCTGGCTGGTGATTCTTCGGAAGCGAGACGGCATCCTGGCGGCCATGGACGACCTGGACCCCGTCCGCCTGGCGACATGGGACTCACGACGAATCGAGCGGGTCCTGCAGGACGAGCGGATCATCCGCAACCGGGGCAAGGTCGTTGCCGCCGTCAACAACGCCAGGTGCTATGTCGAGTTGTCGGAGGCCGGGCGGTCCTTCTCGGAGCTGCTCTGGGCCCACGTCGGTGGGAAGACGATCATCAATGCCCGCGGGCGGCTTCGGGATATCGTCGACCGCACAGCGGAGTCCGAATCGATGGCGAAGGAACTCAAGAAACTGGGTTTCAAGTGGACCGGCCCCGTCGTCTGCTACGCGTTCATGCAGGCCGTCGGGATGGTGAATGACCATCTCGTCTCGTGTTTTCGGTACGACCAGTGCTCGTAGGGTGACCGGGTCGAGGGCAGCCGAATCAGTCGCGTGGGAAGATGCTCGTCATTCCGTGCGTCGGCGATAGAATGATCGCCCAGGCCCGTTTCGGAGGATGTGGACGTGACGTCACGATTGCTCACGATTGCCCGATTTGCCACTCGATTCGGACGACTCCGGGAACTGGTGCGCAAGGTCAAGGCCCGGTTGCGGCCCGGTTACACGGCGGAGGCGCTTGAGGATTACCGCGCGTGGTTGATCGAGCACCAGGCGGACCTGGAGTCGACGTTGGCCGGTGCTGATCCGGAAGGGTGGAAAGCGGCGGTGGCCTACGCTGAGGCGTTTGATGCCAGGGCCAGGAAGCGGCTGTCCGAGTTGCCGGTCGAGCTCGGCGGCGCGGCACACGTCGAACTGCTGTACTACCTGGTCAAGCGACTGAAGCCGACCGTCGTCGTCGAAACCGGTGTCGCCGCAGGTTTCAGTTCCCGGGCGATCCTGGATGCGATTGATGAGAATGGAGCCGGGCATCTGTACAGCAGCGATTTTCCATACTTCAGGCTGCCGAATCCGGAACAGTACATCGGTGTCCTGGTGGATGAGTCTCAGCGTGGACACTGGACCCTGATGACAGACGGCGACCGGGCGAACCTGCCTCGGATCTTCAACCAGGTGGATCGAATCGACTTGTTCTCGTACGACTCGGACAAGTCTGTACAGGGACGGGCCTACGCGATGAAACTGGCGGAAGCCAGGATGCACGCGGGTACATTCTGTGTCATGGATGACATCAATGACAACCCGTTCTTTCGAGATTACCTCGCCCAGACAGGTCGAGTGCTCGGAGAGGATGCGTTGGTGATGCAGTACCAGAACAAGTACGTGGGCCTGATTGGTCCGGTCGCAACGCTACTCGCTCCGTCCGGATGACGTGCCATCTCGATGGGTGACACGCTGGCCCGCTTCAGCAGCGGCGATGTTCTGGTTGGTCTTTGTGCCGAGGCTTCAGCGGGGCTGCCTGGGCTGGGTGCGCCAGCAGGTTCGCTCGATCTCGCGCCCCAGGCGGACCAGCGTTCCTTCATCGAACAGCCGGCCGATGAGCGTGACGCCATGGGGACTGCCACTCTGCTTGAGGCCGACGGGCACCGTCAATGATGGATGTCCCGTGCAGTTCATCGAGATGATCAGGCCCTCGACGAAGGACGGCGCGACCAGCGCATCAACCTGGGTGAAGAGATTGGCGAAGTATTCCATGCACTGCCGCCGGAAGCGGTCCACCTGGACCAGTTCCGGTGCCGGGATGAACCACGACTGGCGGAACGTGTTCGGCCACGCTTCCGGCTCCTGCCACTCGAGTTCATCATCTCGGTTGTTTCGAGTGATTGATTCGAACGCCGCCGTGGCCTCGGCGAGCAGGACAAGGAACAGGGCGTCCCATGGCCAGTCGGGCAGCGTGACTTCCTGAAGCCGCACGCCGGACTTGCGAAGGGCCTCGACCGCGGTCAGTTCCAACTCGCCCGTTTCCTCATCGCTGAACCACTTCGGGTTGTAGCCGACACGCAGCCCACGAGCCGTGGCGGCGACATCGACATGCAGTGGTTGCGTGACGGATGATGGGTCACCCGGGCTGGCCCCATTGATGGCGGCCAGGACCGGCGCCGCATCCTCCACGTGACGCACGATCGGCCCGACCTTGTCGAGTGACCAGCACAGGGCCATCGCGCCGTCCCGGGGCACCCGTCCAAACGTGGGGCGAAGTCCGGCCGTTCCACATCGAAGCGATGGAGACACGATGGAGCCGCAGGTCTCGGTTCCCAGGGAGAATCCGACCAGGCCAGCGGCGGTCGCCGAGGCGGATCCGGCACTGGACCCACTGGAGCCTTCGTCCAGGTTCCACGGGTTGTTGGTGCGGCCGCCAAACCAGATGTCCCCATAGGCCAGGGCGCCCAGGGAGAGCTTGGCAACGAGCACGGCGCCAGCCGCTTCCAGTCGTTCGATGACGACGGCAGTGGTTTCCGGCACGCGATCGGCGTGGGTCGCGGCGCCCCAGGTGGTCTTGACGCCAGCGGTATCGAAGAGATCCTTGGCGCCCCAGGGGATGCCATGCAGCGGTCCTCGCCAGCGGCCAGCGTCAATCTCCGCATCGGCGGCCGCCGCCTGGGTCATGGCCTGCTCTTCCAGCAGGGTCACGACACAGTGCAGATCCGCATCGTGCTTCTTCAGTCGATCCAGGTACAGTCGGGTGAGATCCCGGCTGGTGAGCTTGCGGGTCCGGATCCAGTGCGACAGTTCGGCGATGGAGGCGTACGCGATCTCGACCGGATCGGTCGGCAGTCGTCGCGAGACCGTGGGCAGCGTGTTGGGATCGCCACTGGGTGTGGCTGGATGGGGCACGCGACCGGGCAACAGTGGATTGAAGGTCAGTGCCGGGAACAACGTCTCAGGCATGTCGAGCCCGTCGACCCGGGCCTTCATCATCTCCAGTTGCGCGCCGATGCTCTCGGCCATCATCGCCCGTTCCCTGGGCGTGAACCGGATTCCGGCAAGCCGTTCAGCGTGAGCGATGGTCTCGGGCGACACCTTGGCTGCTGCCGGCGGTAGCAGGGAGTCACCGGCAGCATCGTTCACCAGTTGTCCCAGGTCATCATCCGCCCGGGCTATTCGAGGCGCCAGGCTGGCGACCGAAGCTGCTGTCATGAAGGTGAAGAACTGGCGACGTCCGAGTTCATGATCCATGGCCAGATGGTATCGATTGCCATCCAGTCAGGAGTGATCCGCCGATGCCGGTCTCGTGCCATCCACCACCAGCCCACACTCGGGGCACGTGTCGCCGTCATGGCCTCGAAGGTCATACCGGCACCGTGTGCACTGGCCGGGTTTGAGTCGTCGACGTGCCAGCGTGTCCACGAACAGCGCGATGGCGATACCCGTGAGCAGTACCGGCATGGCGACGCCGAATGTCATGGCATCCGCGCGGGTGACATCCTGGGTTGAGAACAGCCCCATTCGATCGTCGTCGTATTCCATCGTGATCACTGGGTTGCCGACAGGCCATGTCATTGACCACTGGCACAGCACCAGGTGCAGTCCCAGGGCGACGACCAGGAAGGTGATGACGAGCATGATTCGGGCTGTTGTCGTCATGGAACGCTCCAGTCGAGAATCAGCATGATGGGGTGCTGTACGCCCAGGGGGAGTTCATGGATGTTGCCGCGTGAAGGCGTGGTCGGGTTGATGCCGGGGCGGTACCCTTCGAGAGCTGGCTTCCATGCCCGGGGCCAGATCGGGAGTGATTCATGCGTCTTCGGAATGCCATCCTCGTGTGCCTGGTCTGCGGCCTGGCCAGCATGCCGTGGGGGTGTGGAAAGCCACCGGACCCACCGCGCCCCGAGACAACGGCGGACCTGGACCCGTCCCTGAAGGAAGCATTCGCAACCGCGCTGCGTGCGGTTGAGGAGAACCCCGGCAATGACCGGTCCTGGCAGGAGCTGGGGCTGACATACCACGCCAATGCTCGTCCAGACCTGGCGGCAGCCTGTTACGAAGTCCTCGTGGCCAGGAATCCCGGGGATGCCCGGGTGCATGCCCTTCGTGCCATGGCGCTCGATGACGTGGGGGATCGCTCGGGCCGACTGGAGTCCATGCGGAAGGCGGTTGAGCATGATCCACGAAACGTGGAGTACCAGTGGCAACTGTCGCGGTACCAGTTGTCGGACGGCCAGGCCGATCAGGCCTGCGTGACAGCAGAAGAGGCCCGATCAATTGATGGCAACAACGTGCAGGCGGCTCACGCCCTGGCGCATGCGCTGCTGGAAGCGGAGCAGGATGCTCGGGCCGAGACGGTGCTGAAGGCGTGGTTGGTCAAGCAGCCCGGTGACCTGCACGCCCATCACCTGCTGGGGGTCGCCCTTCGCAACCAGGGTCGCGCCCTGTCGGCCCGGGGGCATGTTGCGGCGGGCATGGGAAGCGGACCGGACTGGCATGGTGCCGAGTCACGCGTGATCGAGACCTGGGCGCGAGGGCCGCAGGCGCTACGAACCCGCGGGCTGGCACTTGTCGATGCCGGGGAGGCCGACCAGGCGGTCACCATCTTCAACCATCTGGTGTCCGGCTACCCCGATGATGCCACGCTCGTGCTGAACCTGGGCATGGCGACGGCGGCGACGGGTGACTCGACGACGGCGGAATCGCTCTATGAACAGGCGGTCCGGATGGATCCGGAACTGGATATCGCCCATCGGCAGCTGGCTGGGTTGGAACTTCGGGGTCGCAGCGAGGCGGCGCTTCGTGGTGATGCAGACGCCCTGGGACAAGCCGAGGCCCATCTTCGACGGGCGCAGGAGATTGCGCCCGACAGCGCCGCGACCAATGCGCTGCTGGGCCGTGTCATGGTGCTCCAGGGCCGGACCGCTGAGGCGGCCGAGCTGCTGGCCAAGGCATCGATCGCGAATCCGGGTGATCTGCAACTGGGATTCTCCACCGCGAATCTTCTGCTTGATGAGGGTCGTCATGACGATGCCATGTCGATCATCGAGGTGATGCGGGTGCTGCGCCCCGATGATCCGCAATTGGTCGTACTATCCGCGGCCGTACATTCGGGGCGTGGGGACCTGGAGACGGCACGGACCCTGCTGCAGCAGGCCCAACGTCGCTGGCCGCGTCACCCCGGCGTGAAGGCGGCAATCACCGATTTGGAGGCGTCCCAGTGAAACGAGGAATTCCATTGTTGTTGGTCTGTGTCGCTGCCGGTTGCGAGGGAGAGTCCTCCTCGAAACCGGAGGTCGCCGAAGCGTCCCGGATCACGTGGTTGCAGAATCAGCAGGCGGAGAGTGGTATCGACTTTCTCCATGTGACCGGGCATGACGGCGTTCACCTGTTGCCCGAGGCGGTCGGCAGCGGTGTTGGCGTGGTCGACCTGGACGAGGACGGCCTGCTTGACGTTGTCATGATCCAGACCCTGCCGGGAAGTGGAACACGGGTCTATCGAAATCTCGGCGAGGGCCGGTTCGAATCGATGATGTCGCTTGGCGCCGAGGACACGATCGGCATGGGCGTGGCGACGGGTGACTATGACGGGGATGGCGATCTCGACCTCTACCTGACCAACCTCGGCCGCAACCTGCTGTACCGGAACGACGGTGGCGGGACGTTGACGGATGTCACGGCGGCCGCCGGCGTCGGGGAACCCGGGTTCGGCGCGGCCGCGACCTTCTTTGATGCCGATGGTGATCCCCATCCGGATCTCGTCGTGGTGAACTACGTCGATTGGACACCTGAGTTGGAGCGCGCCTGTCGAAACGCCCAGGGGGATCCGGATTACTGTGCCCCGACGGACTACGGCCGTCCAACGGTCGATGTACTCTATCGCAACAACGGTGATGGCACGTTTACCGATGTCACGGCGGCTTCCGGTCTGCCTTCGGCGCCGGGAACCGGGTTGGGCGTGATCGCCTCCGATTTCGATGGCGATGGACGCGAGGATCTGTTCGTGGCCAATGACACCATGCCCGATCGACTCTGGCACAACCTCGGGAATTTCCAATTCGAGGACGTTGCCCTGGTCCAGGGCTGTGCCGTGGACAACTCAGGGACGGCCAAGGCGGGAATGGGCGTCACCGCGGCCGACATCGACTTCGACGGGGACCTTGACTTGATGGTCTGCAATCTCAGTGGAGAGACCGACTCGGTCTATCGCAACGAGGGCACGCACTTTCGCGACATCACGGCGAATTCAGGACTGGCCGTTGTCCCCCGTGGCTTCACCCGCTTCGGACTGGGGTGGGTCGACATGAACAACGACGGTCTGCTGGATCTCTTCCAGGCCAATGGCCGTGTTGGGCAGATGCCTCGGCGGTATTCCGAGGATCCCTATGCGGAACCCGATCTCCTGCTGCGCGGTCTGCCGAATGGCCGATTCGAAACCGTGGAGACCTCCTGGGCGGCGGCGACTGGTCGTGGCGCTGCCTTCGCGGATCTCGACAATGATGGCGGACTTGATGTCGTGGTGAACAACCGCGACGCGGTACCGCATGTCCTGATGAACGTGCATCCCGATCGTGGTCACTGGCTGCTGCTGGATGTCCGTGAAGCGGCCGGCGGGCCCGCCCTGGGGGCGACCGTCACCATGCGTGTCGGCGATCGTGCCATCCGTCGCGACGTCCGGACGGGATGGAGCTACCTTTCCGCCAACGATCCGCGGGTACATGTCGGGCTGGGCGATATCGATCTTGCCCGGGAGGTCACGGTCACCTGGCCCGATGGAACACGACTGTCACTGGGTGATCTTGATGTGGATCGGATCCACCTGGTCCGGCCACCGGTGGATCAGTCGGAGGCCGGGGCCGGGGACGCCGCGGACTGAACGGCCTGGAAGGCACGTGAGTAGAAGTCGCCGTCCAACGACGCACTGGTCAGGCTGGCCAGCAATGCCCTGGCTTCGTCAATTCGTCCCTGCTCGACCAGGGAGAGCACCAGCATGGAGCCGGCGGCGGGATGATCCGGGCGACCGGTCCACAGGGCGCGAAGGAGATCCTCGTTCTCTTTCCACAGTTCCTCGCGGGCGATCAGGACCGCGGCCAGTTGCAGGGCTCTTGGCTGCTGCGGGTTGACACGCCACGCGGCTCGGCAGGCGGCGATCGCCTCGTTGGGCCGACCCAGCAGTTCCAGGGCACGCATGGCGACCGCATGCGCCGCCATGTTCTCAGGGGACGTTGCGATGATGGCCTCGGCGGTGGCCAGGGCGGCCTCCGCCTGGGTGAGGTCCTTCCGTCGTGCAGCGATCTCCAGGCGGATGTTCGCCATCGCCAGGCTCAACTGCATGTCGTCAGGGGATTCCGCCAGCAATGGTTCAACGATATAGGCCGCTTCTTCCGGAGCGCCTGACTGTGCCAGGCAGGTGGCCTTGAGCAATTGGACGTCGCGGCTGGGCACCTCGTAGACCGCCAGCCGGTCGAGCATGGTGAGCGCTTGCGTCCACTTGCCGGCTCGCATTGTCGCGTTGATCCGCGCTTTCAACGCGGGCAGACCGGCCTGGAGTCCCGCGACTTCCTGCATCCAGGAGTCAGCCATGGCCGGTCTTCCGCCGCCGGCGAGCGCCATGGACTGCTGGGCCGATTCGGTCTCGCCGAGTATCTCGTAGGCCTGCCCGAGCAACTGGTGGACGTATGGCGCAATGCTCGACTCCGTCAGGCGGTGCTGTTGGGCGAGGCTGATGGCGAGCGCTGGTTCACCGCGATCGACCTGGGCCTGCATGATCAGGCTCAGCAGGACGGGGTCATTGCCCAGGCCCGCTCGGGCAGCTTCGAGGTGTCCGAGTGCTTCATCCGGTCGACTGGCGTCCAGGAGCATGATGCCCATCTGCCAGTCCGGGAACGGGACATCACCGGCTCGGCTGACAGCATTCCGCATGGCCTCCATGGCCGCGGCGCCATCACCGTCCTTGAGCTTGACCTGGGCCAGTTGATACCAGGCCCGGGGGTGGTCGGGAACCAGCTCGGTGACCTGCTGGTAGCAGGAGCCGGCCAGTTCATCGAGAGCATTGGCCTCGTACATCATGCACAGTTGGAGCCGCCGATCGAAGGAGTCCGGGGACTGCTGAATCGCCGCCAACTGGGCCTGGATATTCGATGCCAGGAGTGGATCCGAAACGGATCCGTCGGCTGGGACCGGCGGGGAGGGCAGCCCGCGGTTGGCGAACAGGAAGAAGTAGACCGCCACCGCCGCCAGGACGGCCATCAGGAACCAACGCAACCAGTCTCCACCGCGGTTCATGTTCGTGGTTCGAATGATACTCGGTCCCTCGGCAGGGTGATTTTAGCCCGGTTTTTGGTGGTAGAATCTCACTCCATGGACACAGTCGTAAAGGCGCCGCCCGAGGTTCTTTCTGCAGTCAAGGCCATCAAGTCCCTTGTCAAAGACGGTGCTGCGGAGCATGCTCGCCTGCAGGCCATCGAGTTGAACGAGAAGTACCCACGATGCGTGGAACCGCTGATCTCCCTGTCCAAGATCGCCGAGATCCAGTCTGACTTCATCCAGTCGGCCCACGTGGCGGAAAAGGCCTTCGAACTCCAGCCGGGTGACCCGTCACACCTGGTCCAGGCATCGTTTGCCTGGGTCCGTGCCGGTCATGTCGACAAGGCGCTGGCCGCCTTGGGTCGCGGTATCGACCGGCATCCCGGGTTCATCGCCTACCAGATCAACCTGGCCAACGCGTACGAGCGACAGAACAGCAACGATGAGGCCATGGAGGTCGTGACCCAGGGTCGGCGCAAGGGTATCGAGGCGTATGCGTTCGACATGATCGAAGGCAAGATCCTGATCAAGAACAAGCGTTGGGATGAAGCGGAAGTCGTCTTGAAGGGCATGCTTGAGCGTGATGACTCGCCGCCGGAGTCACTGGCTGCTGCGCGGTTCCAATTGGTCAAGCTCTATGACAAGACGGAGCGGTATGACGACGCCTTCGCGACCGCGACGGAGGCGTATGAGAAATTGAACTGGACGGCTCCAGTCGGAATGTTCGTTGAACGGCTCGATGAAGCGATAGAGGTCTACAGCAGTCGCAATCTGAAAATGTGGCGGCGTCCTACCATCGATAATGAACTGCCGATCTGCATCGTCGGCATGCCGCGAAGCGGGACCAGCCTGGTCGAGCAGATCTTCGGCATGCACTCGCAGATCGCCCAGGCCGGGGAGATCTCGGCGAGCAGCATCATGACCGTCCGGGCCCAGCATGTCTGCGACTCCTATCACAACTACCCCACGTGCCTGATCGACATGCAACCCGAGGATGCGAACCGCTTGCAGCAGTTGTTCCTGGAGTACGTCGAGCCCTACCGGGGAGATGCGCTGCGGGTGTCCAACAAGAGCCTGATGAACTACGAGCACCTTGGCCTGATGTCGGTGATCTTCCCGGGCATGCAGGCCCTGCACATCAAGCGGCATCCGCTGGACAATTGCCTGTCCTGCCACCTCACCGAGATCATCATCAACCAGCATCGCTATGCCGCCAGGCTGGAGGATCTTGCGGAGGTGTACAAGGCCCGGCAGCGGGTGTGGCAGCATTGGCAGGACGTACTCGACTGCCGCATGCTCGAGATTCCGTACGAGAGCCTCACCGCCGACCAGGAGACGTGGACGAGACGGTTGATCGACCTGACCGGCCTGGAGTGGCAGGACTCGTGCCTGGACTTCCACAAGTCCAAGCGGTCAGCCATGACGATCTCGTACGACCAGGTCAACCAGAAGATGTACCGGTCCTCCGTCGC
>JAKVBX010000002.1:43001-259941 GCA_022446795.1 Phycisphaerales bacterium | reverse complement strand
GCGGCCGGCCAACCGCTTTCAGACAGCATGAAGCTGGGCGAAACCAACTGGCTTCGAGCCAAGGCGCCGGTCATGGCGGTTGACAGTGATGGCGTGGCGCACGTGCTCTGGGAAGACGGCCAGGAGGCTCCGGTGCTTCGCCTGCAGTCTGTCACGGCAGCGGGTCCGACAGCCGCCATCGACCTGGACCTGGGTGCGTCCTATGACCCGGGTGCCGGCCGCGATATCGCCTATGACGCCTCCAGCGACACGTTGCTCGTGACCTGGAATTCAACATGGCCGCGGCAGGTTCATTTTCGACGATTTGATCTCGCCGGCAATCCAATCGCTGAACCGAAGATCGTCAATGACAACAGCACCGGGAACTTCGTGTTCGGTGATTGTGCACTGGATGTTGCGGCGGATGGCTCCTACACGGTGGCGTGGACCGAGACGTTCAGTTACTTCCCGATGGCCGTGGCTCGGTGTTATGGCGCCGATGGCGTAGCCAAGAGTGATCCGATCATGCTGACCGAGGAAGATGAATTCGGTTCCGGTGTCGCCGGTATCAATGTGCATATCGATCCTGCCGGCCGCAGTTTCGTCGCGTGGCACTTCGGCTTCCAGTTCGTGCAGGGGCGCGTGATCTCGGCCGATGGCACTACGGCGGGCCCACTGGCCTCGCTCGATGTGGAACTGGACGGTCAATCGGAGCGAATCCGACTCGGGAACGGTGCCAGCGACGACGAGATCCGCCTGGCCTTTGCCAATGATGGTGGGTGGGGAGAACCGGATCGGATCCAGATGCTGAGCCTGGATGCCACGACCGGTCTGTTCGCCGGCGATGTTGCTGACGTCGCGGTCACAAGCGGTGACCTGGCGTACGAAGCCCTGGACATGACCGTCCTCGCGGATGGCGCTGTCATCATGGCCTACACCTCGAATGACTGGACCGATGGGAGCGGAAGCGACATCGTGGGTCTCCTCATCGACGGGTCCACCAGTACCGGGCTGGTTCTTTCTGATGATCCGGATGAGGCGGATCAGGCGACTCCGGCGCTGGCGATGTCGGCCGCGGGCGGCCTGATCGCCTGGACGGATAGTCGTGACGGCGTCGAGACCATCTGGCTTCGTGAATTGGATGCCGCCGGTGGCCTGGTCGGCAACGACCAGTTGGCCAGTGAACCCAACTCGAGCACCGCGGGCGATCGGAACGTCACCGTCGCCATCAATGATGACGGCGCCGGCGTGATTGCCTGGTGGGATGGCGACACCTACCGGTACCGCTTCCGTCGATACGAGCTCGGCCTGGGCTTCGTCGGTGAGATCGGTCAGGTCGACACGCCGTCAAGCGTGTTCTATCCCCATTCGGTCGGCATCGCCGCAGACGGCAGCTTCGTGATCGCGTGGGAAGAACGGCGTGATCACAGCACGCACGACATCTTCGCCCAACGCTTCGATGCAGATGGTGTCGCCCTTGGCGGCAACCTGCTGGTCGCCGTGAGCGCGACGATCTATTACCGGAATCCCGACCTGGCCATGCGACCTGATGGTGATTTCGTCATCACGTGGACTGGCAGTCCCAATCCCGTCAGTAACGACATCTACGCTCGTCGGTACCACGCATCCGGCTCGCCGATGGGTCCGCAGGTCCAGTTGAGGCAGTATGCGTACCTGACCGTGCAGACACCTGCGGCCGCTTTGGCTGAAGATGGCACCGGCCTCGTGACCTGGATGGACTACCGCAGTGGCGGAAGCCGTGGTGAGATCTGGGGTCGTCGCCTGACCACCGCGGGGGCGCCGTACGGCAATGCGTTCCGGCTCGACGGTGCGATCGAGGCTCGTGATGTCCGCAACCCTGACGTGGTGGCGATGGCGGATGGGAGCTACTCAGTGGCCTGGGACTCGACAGCCAGTCATGGTGGTTCCGCGGCTCGCATCGAACTGGTCAACTACCAGCCAGGCAGCGGCACCGGGGACATCATCGTCCCGACGGATGCCGTATCGCCGGGGCTGTGCGTGTCACCATCCCTGGCGGTCGGTTCGCAGGGGCTGGTCCTGGGCTGGGCGGGTAACCACATGGCTGGGCGGGGATACGACGCCTGGCTGGCCGTGGAATCCGCACCCTGCCCCGGTGATCTCGATGGCAATGGCCAAGTCGATGTCGAGGACCTGCTGGCCGTGCTGGCCGCCTTTGGATCGACGGATGCCGGTGCTGACATCAATGGCGATGGAATGGTCGATGTCGAAGACGTGCTGATGCTGCTGGCCAATTGGAACAGCGACTGCTGACATCCGTCCTTTTCATCCTGGAGTCTTCCCTGCAGGCCGCACCCCAGTGGGTGCGGCCTGCTTCATTGGCCAGAGGCGCTACCATGGTGGACATGACTGAACCGATCCAATGGGCTGTCGCCATTCACGGTGGTGCCGGTGTCATCGCCAGGACGATGCCGCCCGAGGCAGCACGCGTTCGGATGGAGCGACTGCAGGAGGTCGTATCGAATGCCAGTGCGGCGTTGGCGGCGGGCACTGCTGCGCTGGATGTCGTTGAGCAGGCGGTGGCTGAACTCGAGGAGATTCCCGAGTTCAATGCGGGGCGTGGGGCGGTTCTGACCTCCGAGGGAACGCATGAACTGGAGGCGGCCATCATGGACGGCAGCAGTGGTGATTGCGGTGCCGTCTGCCTGGTGCGGGAGATCCGTCACCCGATTCACCTGGCCCGTCGGGTCCTGGAGACGTCGCCTCACGTGTTGCTTGCCGGGGCCACGGCCGAGGCGATGGGGGAGGATCTTGAACGCGTGTCCAACGAGTGGTTCACAACGCCGCTTCGAAGGGAGCAATGGCAACAGTGGAAGGACACGGCATCGGCTGCTGATGCACGAGGGCCAGCCACGGTCGGGGCCGTTGCTCGGGACCATTCCGGCCGTCTGGCGGCCGCGACATCAACCGGGGGGCGGACCGGCAAGCCGCCCGGTCGGATCGGGGACACGCCTACGATCGGGGCGGGTACGTGGGCGGACGATCGCTGCGCGGTATCCGGTACCGGTCATGGCGAGGCTTTCATGGCCTGCGTGGCGGGCCATGCGGTGGCTGCGAGGATGAAGCTCCAGGGCAAGGCCCTCTCGGAGGCGGTCCAAGAGGTCGTGGGGGATTGCCTGCCACCGGGCAGCGGGGGCCTGGTGGCGGTCGATGACCAGGGCCGGATCGAGATGCCTTTCAACTGTGAAGGGATGTATCGAGGGGCTGCAGATGCCACTGGACGGTCTGAGGTGGCAATTTGGCGTTAAGTTGAGTTGCCCACAGGGTTCACGGGGAGGCTGAATGGGGCCTATTCGCCCATTTCTCGGTCGCCAAGCCCTCTTCCAGCCTTGCCTAAACTGCCATGGATCTCGCTTTCCCCAAGCTATCCACAGGCTCAAGCCCCGATTGGGCGGCTTCTGGGACTGCCAGAATAGGCTTTTTGAGTGCTCCAGAGCTGTTTTCCGTATCCAGCTGTTTCCCTATTGGATGGTCCGCAGTGAGGCCTTAGGATATTTAATGCGCTGATGGACCCGGTCATGGACCGGCATTGGGGCGGGAGAGCGAGGGGATCGAGTCCAGTATTTCTGGAGGGGGATTCTTCTTGTGACCTGGTCCTCCACCAGGTTCTGCCGTGAGGCCGACGACCGGACCGTCAACGTGTTGCTCGTAGAGGGGGTTCGCTGAGACCGCTTCACATCGAGTAAATCGTGCCGAATAGGCACTAACTTCCGAGCGTCGGTCGCGGCCTAAGGGCCGCGGCCGAGTTTTTTTTCCAGGGCTTGGGTATCTCATGATGTGGCACCGCTCGGTAGCCGTCGAGCCTGTTTGGGTGGGCTACTCTGGTGTGCCTGAAGAGTGGACCTGGAGGATTCGAAACCCATGCTGACGTCACGCGAGCGAATCCCTGTGGAGACCCATCGTGATCCACGGGCGGTGTCCCTGGCTGTTGCCGCAGAGATCGCAGAGACCATTCGTGCCTGTGAACAAGCCGGCCGCCAGTGTGTGCTTGGTCTGGCGACGGGGTCGACACCCCTGACCGTCTACGAGGAACTGGTACGCCTGCATGTCGAAGATGGCCTGTCATTCGCCAACGTCGTGACGTTCAATCTCGATGAGTACTTCCCCATGCAGCGTGGTGAGTTGCAGAGCTACCACCGGTTCATGCATGAAAATCTCTTCGACCACATCGACATCGACAGCAACAACATTCATATTCCGGACGGTTCGATTGCCGAGGCGGACACGTCTGCCTTCTGTCAGTCATATGAGCAAGCCATCGCGGACGCTGGTGGAATCGACCTCCAGCTCCTGGGCATTGGCCGGACCGGGCACGTTGGTTTCAATGAACCTGGATCAGGCCGTGACAGCCGAACCCGGTTGATCACGCTGGACCGAACGACCCGCCTCGACGCGGCCAGTGACTTCTTCGGCGAATCGCATGTTCCCCGTCGTGCCATCACGATGGGCGTAGGAACCATCCTGGATGCGCGACGAATCTGCCTGGTGGCCTTTGGTGAACGCAAGGCCGAGATCATCCGCTCGGCAGTCGAAGAGCCGGTGACGGCTTCCATTGCCGCCTCCTTCCTGCAGGACCACCCCAATGCCTGCCTGTTCCTCGATCACGCTGCAGCAGCCGGGCTCACGAGATTCCGTTGTCCCTGGACTGTCGGGGCGGTCGAGTGGGATGACACGAATATCCATACGGCGGCCATCTGGCTGGCTCGGAAGGTCGGGAAGCCACTGCTGAAGCTGACCGATGAGGATTACAACGAGCATTCGTTGCAGGACCTCCTGGCCAAGCATGGGCCGGCCTATGACATCAACCTCGGTGCCTTTCGGCGGCTTCAGCGGTCCATCACGGGCTGGCCCGGAGGCAAGCCGCAACGTCGCAAGCGGGATGGTGACATCTCGCGGCCCGGCGACGAGATCTTCCCCAAGCGTGTCGTGGTGTTCTCTCCCCATCCCGACGATGACGTCATCTCGATGGGTGGAACCCTGATTCGGCTGGTGGAGCAGGGGCACGAGGTTCACGTGGCCTACCAGACCTCCGGGAACATCGCCGTCTTTGATGATGACGCCATCAGCGCGGCGGACTTCGTCCGTGACTTCGCGGAGTGCTTCCAGATCGATGATGATCGTGTGCGTCAAATCGACGATCACGTCGAGGCCTTCCTGCGGAACAAGCTTCCAGGCCAGGTCGACAGCGAAGAGGTCCAGTCCATCAAGGGGCTGATTCGGCGAAACGAGGCCCGGGCGGCAACCCGTGCCTGCGGCGTGTCGGCGGAGCGGCTCCACTTTCTCGACATGCCCTTCTATGAGACCGGGCGGATTCGGAAGTCGCCGCTGACCAGTGCAGACATCAACCTGATCGTGGACCTGCTGGAGACGCTTCAGCCGCACCAGGTCTATGCCGCGGGTGACCTGTCCGATCCACATGGCACCCATCGAACATGCCTTGCTGCCGTGACCGATGCCGTGCAGCAAGTGGTGGACCAGGAGTGGGCCCACGGCCTTCGGGTCTGGCTCTACCGTGGGGCCTGGCAGGAGTGGGAGCCGGAGCAGATCGAGATGGCTGTTCCGCTCAGTCCGCAGGAACTGCAGAAGAAGATCAACGCGATCTTCAAGCATGAATCGCAGAAGGACAAGGCACTCTTTCCGGGAACCGATGCTCGCGAATTCTGGCAACGGGCAGAAGAACGGAACCGGGCAACAGCTGACCTCTACAATCAACTCGGGCTTGCCGAGTACGAAGCCATCGAGGCCTTCGTGCAGTGGCATCCAGTGACGTCCGGGACCCGCGCGCAGGCGGGGGCTGCGGCGCATGCCGAGGTTTGAACATGCCATCACCTGATCAGCAGGGACATCTTGATGACACGCAGGCCCGCGATGCGGGTCAGGCTGCGGGAAAAGACTCGTCCGTCAATGATGACTACACGAGGGATCCGGCTCATTTCATCGGCCGTGATCTGGCCTGGCTGGCCTTCAATGGTCGGGTCGTGGCGGAGGCTGAAGATGCCCAGGTGCCGGTGTTCGACCGGCTGAAGTTCCTGGCGATCAGTGGTTCGAACTTCGATGAGTTCTTCATGAAGCGGATCGCTCTGCTTCGGAAGCGCGTCGCCACCGGCTTCGAGAAGCTGACCCATGACGGCATGACGGTTCGACAGCAATTGAAGGCCTGCCGGCAGGAAGTGATTCAGCTTCAGCAGCGGCAGGCGGCGCTCTGGACAGCCGATCTCCTGCCTGCACTACGCGCACAGGGCATTACCGTGGCCAGTTGGAGCGATCTGAACCACGAGCAGCGTGGTCGCGTCGACACGTGGTTCCATGACATGGTCTTCCCCATCCTGACCCCGCTGGCTGTCGATCCAGGGCATCCCTTCCCATTCATCTCGAACCTGTCGATGAACCTCGGTGTCCTCCTGTCGGATCCCGACAGCGAGTTTCAGCGGTTTGCCCGTGTGAAGATCCCGGACGGACTTCCTGGTTGGATCGGCGTTCCCGAGGAAGGTGACGTGGGGGCCATCGACGGCCCCGTTCCGATGACGGTCATCCCGGTTCATGATGTCGTTCAGCACAACCTGCACGAGATCTTCCCGGGAATGAAGATCCAGGACACGCTGCTGTTCCGGGTGACGCGGGCTGCGGGTCTGGAGGAGGATGACGAGGACATCGAGGACCTGATGGAGTTCGTCCAGGAGTCACTGCGGCATCGTCGGTTTGCCGAGGCGGTTCGATTGGAGACACCACTGGACCCATCCGCGGGAATCGTCTCCATGCTGCTGGAGGAACTGGAACTGGAGGCCGAGGCACACTATGCGCACGAGGGCCTCCTGGACTACCCCTCGGTCAGCGACATCACCCGTGTGGATGCACCAGACCTGAGCCGCGTACGTTGGCAGCCTGTTCCTCCGCCACGGCTGCGTGACTCGGAACGGGACATCTTCTCCGTGATAAGGAATGGTGATGTCTTCGTCAGTCATCCTTATGAGTCGTTCGACAGTTCCGTCGAGCGCTTCATTCATGCTGCTGCTGTTGATCGGAATGTCCTGGCGATCAAGCAGTGCCTGTATCGAACGGACCCTGATTCTTCCTTCATCAAGAGCCTGATCGCCGCCGCGGACAGCGGGAAGCAGGTGTCCTGCATCGTCGAGCTTCGAGCGAGATTCGACGAGGACCGGAATCTCCAGCTGACGCGTCTGCTTGAGAAACACGGCATTCACGTCGCCTATGGCATCATGGCCCTCAAGACGCATGCCAAGACATCGCTCGTCGTTCGCCGCGAGGGTGATCGTCTCCAGGCCTACGGACACGTCGGCTCGGGTAACTATCACTCGGTTACGGCTCGCCAGTACAGCGATGTAGGCCTCTTGACGTGCCGTCGTGAGATCACCGAAGACCTCATTGAGCTGTTCAACTATCTCACGGGTCGATCTCGCCACAGCGACTACAAGAGCCTGCTGGTGGCGCCACTGACCATGCGGAAGCAGTTCTACGACTTGATCGACCGGGAGATCGCGGCCGCTCGTGATGGTCGACCGGCTCGGATCTGGGCGAAGATGAACCAACTCGAGGACAAGGGGATCATGTGTCGGTTGATCCAGGCGTCCCGTGCCGGGGTGAAGATTGAACTGGTCGTCCGTGGCTTCTGCTGCCTCCGTCCCGGCATTACCGATGTGTCGGAGAACATCACGGTCCGTTCGATCATCGGCCGGTTCCTGGAGCACTCGCGGATCTTCCACTTTGCCAACGGATGCGGCGACCCGGCGGATGGCCTGTGGTACTTCGGATCCGCGGACTGGATGAAGCGCAATCTCGACTCGCGGGTCGAGGTCGTAACGCCCGTCGTTGATGAGGAAGCGAAGCGACGCTTGCATCGAATCCTGGATGTCAACATCCAGGACCGCGCGGATTCATGGGAGATGCGATCGGACGGAACCTACCGACCATTCGAGGTTCCGGATGGCGCAGCCAGCGGCCCTGCGATTTCCGGTACCTTCGAGACGCTCTGTCTCGATGCCCGTGAGGCGGAGGCTCGAGCACGAGCCAGTGGTGAGGCCGCCGAGAGGCCACGGCCCACCGGTCATCCGGATGCCATCGATTGACCGACGAGTTGGGTGGGAGATCATGTCATGCCCCGTTTGCTCCTGATGCGTCACGCCAAGTCAAGCTGGTCCGATCCCCGTACCGCTGATCATGACCGACCCCTGAACGACCGTGGTCTCAAGGCGGCGCCTCGCATGGGTCGATGGCTTCAGTCCCAGGGCATTCAACCGGACCGAGTACTGTCGTCGACGGCGAACCGAGCGGCCTCGACGGCGGAACTGGTGGCGGCCACGTTCGAGGTGGTTCCACCAGTGGATCATTTCCGGGATCTGTACCACGCCGCGACGGATGACATCCTGGAGCTGTTGGCGACCGAGGCCGGTGATGCCGAGGTCGTGCTGCTGGTGGCTCACAATCCAGGCATCGAGGATTTCGTCAGCCGGACGACCTCGTGCATGGAGTTCTGTCCCACGGCGGTCATCGCGGTGATCGACTTCACCCAGGACTGGTCCGATCTGGTGATTGATGCATCGGGCACGTTGGCGGCATTGTGGCGGCCCAAGGAGTTGCCGAAGGAATAGCGGTCGGGACTCAGTCGCGACCGTAGTACTCCAGGTACCAGTTGACGAAGGCCTTGACTCCGTCCTCGATGCTCGTGGCCGGCCGATAGTCCAGGTTGTCTGCCAGGTCGGAGGTGTCCGCCCAGGTCGAGGGAATGTCGCCGGGCTGCATGGGCAGCATGTTCTTCTCGGCGGTATGTCCAAGGCAGGACTCCAGCACCTCGATATAACGCATCAATTCGACTGGCTTGCTGTTACCGATGTTGTAGACCCGCCACGGGACATTGCTGATCGCCGGGTCCGGTTGATCGGTGTCGTAGTCGGGTGATGCGGTGGGCGGTGCGTCGAGTACCCGGATGATGCCCTCGACGATGTCTTCCACGTAGGTGAAGTCCCGGCTGTGGTTGCCATGGTTGAAGACGTCAATGGGCTGGCCCGCCAGGATGGCCTTGGCGAAGAGGAACAAGGCCATGTCGGGTCGGCCCCAGGGGCCATAGACGGTAAAGAACCGCAGGCCGGTGCAGGGCAGCCCGAACAGGTTGCTGTAGGAGTGGGCCATGAGTTCATTGGCCCGCTTGGTGGCGGCATAGAGCGTCATCGGGTGGTCGGCACCCTGGTGTTCCGAGAAGGGCATGGACGTGTCACTGCCATACACCGATGAGGTCGAGGCATAGACGAGGTGCTTGATGTCGTGATGCCGACAGCCCTCGAGAATGTGAAGGAAGCCCGTGATGTTCGATTCGGTATAGACGTGCGGGCACTCCAGGGAGTACCGGACACCCGCCTGGGCGGCCAGGTGCACCACGCGATCGAATCCACCCGTCGCGAAGGCATTGTCGATGGCGTCACGATCAGCCAGGTTGGCCTGGATGAACTGGAATCGATCGGCATCCGGTCGAGACTGGATGCGATCGAGGCGAGCCTGCTTGAGGGTCGGGTCGTAGTAGTCGTTGAGGTTGTCCAGGCCGACCACCTCGTCGCCGCGTTCCAGCAGGCGATGCGTCGTGAACGACCCGATGAATCCGGCGGCGCCGGTGACCAGAACCCGCATGAACATCCTCCTGGGCAGCCGAAATGGTATCAGTCACTGCCGCTGGAAGCGACGCTTGATTCATGCTCCCCGGCGAGCTTCTGGAAGACCTCGCAGCGGTCCATCAGGTCGTCCCAGGATCCCATGTCCACGATCCGGCCCCTGTCCAGTACCACGATGCGATCGCAGAAGCGGACGGTCGACAGCCGGTGGGCGATCACAATCACGGTTCGATCCCGTGCTTCGCCCTGGATGCCCTGCATCACCTGTTGCTCGGTATGGGCGTCGAGTGCGCTGGTGGCCTCGTCCAGGAAGAGCACGCTGGGCTCACCGTAGAGCGCCCGGGCCAACCCCAGCCGCTGGATCTGGCCACCACTGAGGCGGACGCCTCTCTCGCCCACGCGAGTCTCGTATCCCTCGGGCAGGTCAGTGGTGATGAACTCATGCAGTCCGGCGATCGTTGCGGTCTGTTCCAGGCGTTCCCGGTTGATGTCCTCGGCAGCGGTCCCCAGCGAGATGTTCCGGGCGATCGTGTCATCGCCCAGGAAGATGTGCTGGGGGACGTAGCCCAGTTGTCGTTGCCACCCACGGACGGTGGTTCGGTCAATCGAGACGTCATCCACGAGCATCTGCCCACTGCCAGGTTCCAGCAGCCCCAGGAGGATATCGATGAGCGTGGTCTTTCCGGCGCCAGTCGGGCCGACCAGTGCGATGGACTCACCGCAGGCAATCTCCAGGTTGATGTTCTCCAGGATCGCTTGGCTGTTGCCGTCATAGGAAAAGGACAGGTCCTTCAGCGCCAGTGACTTCACGAGAGGAAGTGGCGCGGCGTCGAGGTTGAAATCCGGTTCATCCGCGGCATCGTCCAGGTCCTTGACAACGACATCGAGGCTGGCCGTGGAGGACCGGATGTTGGCAACGGAGATGAAGATCTGCGAGAGCGCAGGCATCAGGCGATATCCGGCAAAGGCGAAGACCGAGGCGGTAGGGATGATCTTGGCGATCGAGCCCGTTGTGCCCAGCAGGATCAGGACCAGGGCGAGCATGCCGCCGAAGGCTACGGATTCCAGGATGTACCGGGGAACTCCGGCAATCACGACACGGCGGGTGCTCATGCGAGCGACCACGTGTCCAGGGGGCGAGAAGGCATCGACGTAGGCCGACTCGAGTCCTCCGAGCTTGGCTTCCTTGATTCCTCCGAACGCCTCATTGGTGACCCGGTAGCACTCCTCGTTGGCTCGAACGATGCTCGTTCCGATCTGTGACAGCGCCTTGCGGCTGACCAGGAAGACGATGGCGTAGGTGCCGGCAAAGAGGACGGCCAGGCCCAGCGACAACCACCAGTTGATGTAGATCAGCAGGGCGAGGATCAAGATGATCGATATGCTTCGCGACAACAGGCGGACACTGGGGAGGATCAGGCCGACCACGACCTGGCGAACTTCCTGGTAGATGCTCCGATTGAAGTCGGAGGTGTTCCGCCGAAGGAAGAACGTGTAGGGCCGGCCCAGGAAAGCGGCCAGGAGCCGACGGGAGATGGAGAAGCTCCGCATCCAGGCGAATCGGGCCTGGGCCCAGAGGCTCAACGCATTCACCACGTTGACCAGGAGGAAGAGGGCGAGCACGATCACCCCGGCCATGACCAGGAAGGCTCGGTCGCTCGTGAATCCAAGGGTCTCGTAGGCCCACTGGGTGAACCACATGGAGTGGATGGCCTCGGGGCGTTCCAGGAGGCCCATGAAGGGCAGGATCGATCCGATGGACACGACCTCCAGGCAGGCCTGTCCGATCATCAGCAGCACGAGCAGCCCCAGTTGCCGCCGCTCGTGGCCTTCAAGCAGTCCCCAGGTTCGTTTGATCAGTATCCGCACGGAATCTCGCCCAGCCCATTCGAGAGTACATGGTAGGCCCGAGTTGCTACATCGGGGATCGGGGGCGGTCATCACCTCGATATAATGGGATTCGGGAGTTGCCAGGCACATGCTCAATAACAGATCCCTTCTGATCACCGGTGGAACGGGCTCCTTTGGTCGGGCCCTCGTTCGTCGCGTGCTTGAGCTGTATCCGGATATCGCCCGCCTGGTGATCTTTTCCCGGGACGAGCTCAAGCAGTACGAGATGGCCCAGGAGTTTCCACCTGACCGCTATCCCAACATCCGTTTTTTCCTGGGTGACGTCCGGGACGAATCCCGGATCCGAAGGGCACTTGAGCGGATTGACTTCGTCGTCCATGCGGCGGCGCTGAAGCAGGTTCCGGCCGCCGAGTACAACCCCATCGAGTTCATCCAGACCAACGTCATGGGGGCTCAGAACCTGATCTCAGCCTGCCTGGAGACCGAGGTCAAGGGTCTCGTGGCCCTCTCGACGGACAAGGCGGCGGCACCGATCAACCTGTACGGTGCGACGAAGCTCTGCTCGGACAAGCTGTTCATCGCGGCGAACAATATTCGCTCGCGGGATATCCGCTTCTCAGTCGTTCGATATGGCAATGTCATGGGTTCACGTGGATCAGTCATTCCGTTCTTCATGCAGAAGAGGTCGGAAGGGGTGCTCCCGATCACGGACCCAACGATGACTCGGTTCAACATCACGTTGTCGGCAGGCGTGGATCTCGTGTTGCATGCCCTGGAGCACTCCGCTGGAGGGGAGCTCTATGTTCCACGGATTCCGTCCTATCTCATCACGGATGTTGCCGAGGCCATTGGACCGGACTGTGAACACCCCATTGTCGGCATTCGACCCGGTGAGAAGATCCACGAGGAGATGATCACCGAGGCAGATGCGCTGACGACGTGGGATCACGGTGACTTTTTCACCATCCTGCCGGTGAGGCCTTCATGGGATGTTGACGAGTGGGCTCGAAAGAGAGGGGCCACCAAGGTGCCCGCCGGGTTCCATTACGAGTCGAGCAAGAATCCGGTGTTTCTCTCCGTCCAGGAGATTCGAGACTTGATCAAGGCACACGTGGATCCCTGTTTCATTCCCGGCGCTGAATCAGCCGCCATGACTCGTCACGATACCGCTTGACATGATTCCCTATGGCCGACAATCAGTCGATGCCTCGGACATCGAGGCCGTGGTCGCGGCCCTGCAATCCGATTGGCTCACAACAGGTCCGCGGGTCGATGAATTCGAAGTAGCCGTGGCCCAGTTCACTGGTGCGGCGCATGGCGTGGCCGTCAACAGTGGAACAGCAGCCTTGCACTGCGCGATGCATGCCATCGGTATCGAACCGGGTGACGAGGTCATCGTGCCGGCCATGACCTTCGTGGCCACTGCCAACTGCGTGTGTTACCAGGGCGGTACGCCGATCATCGCAGATGTCCGTCCGGACACCTTGCTGATCGATCCGGACGATGTCCGCCGGCGCATCACGGACAGGACCCGGGCGATCATCGCGGTTGACTATGCGGGGCAGCCAGCGGAGTGGGACGCGCTTCGAGCCATTGCCGACGAACATGATCTTCGCCTGGTCGCAGATGGATGTCATGCATTGGGGGCTGCCGACCAGGGCAGGCCAGTGGGCTCGCTCGCGGACCTGACGACGTTCTCCTTCCATCCGGTGAAGCACATCACGACGGGCGAGGGCGGGATGATCGTGACGGACAATTCCGAGTGGGCAGAGTCCATGCGCCGGTTCCGGAACCATGGCATGACGACCGACGGTCGGCAGCGTGAGGAAGGCCAGGGATGGCGGTACGACGTTCCCGGTCCTGGTTGGAACTATCGCCTGACCGATATCCAGTGTGCCCTTGGGGTGAGTCAATTGAAGCGCCTGCCGGGTTGGCTGGAGCATCGTCAGTGTCTCGCGGAGGCATATGGTCCAGCATTGCAGAACATGCCTGGTATCGAGATGCTGGCCGTTCGGCCGAAGGTGGCGCACGCTTGGCATCTCCTGGTCGTCCGTGTTTCGGCTGATGAGGCCGGATTTGGTCGGGATGACCTCTACACGGCCCTTCGCGAGGCCGGCGTGGGTGCCAATGTTCACTACACATCGCTGACACGGCTGACACGATTCGAGGCGAACGCCGGTGATTGCCCGGTTGCGGAACAGGCAAGTGATCAGATCCTGACCCTGCCGCTGCACCAAGGGATGAGCCAGGAAGAACTTGAACAGGTCATTGCTATCATTGGACTTCAGTACGACCGTGTTGGGTCATGAACTCGTCCTGGACTCCAGTCACTGCTGTTGACTGGTCCCGGGGGAGTGGAGTCCGGGTGCTTCCGAATATCGCAGGATCCAGGTAGTCCTAGAACCGTCATGAGAATCGCCTTCATACCAGCACGCGGAGGATCGAAACGGGTCCCTGGCAAGAACGTCCTACCGTTCCAGGGTCGTCCGATGCTCGCCTGGACCATTGAGTCGGCCGTCGCCACCGGGCTCTTCGATCAAATCGTGGTGTCAACGGATGATCCGAAGATCGCCGAACTGGCGAAAGCATGCGGGGTCGACGTCCACGTTCGCAATCCGGATCTCGCGGGGGACCTGGTTGAAGTCGGAGATGTCCTGGCCGCGTTTCTTGACGAATGTGCCGGTGCCGACTCACTGCCGGACACGGTGGTAGTGCTTTATGCCACGTGCCCACTTCGGACAGCGGAGGATATTACGGCCACCGTGAAACTGCTCGGCGAGGATTGTGACTTTGCTCTCGCGGTTTCCGCGTATCCGCTGCCGCCTCATCAGGCTCTGAAGCTCCTGGATGATGACCGCGCGGAACCATACTGGCCGGATTTGGTCAACCGGAATGCCCGCGATATCGGGGAGTTGGTCGTCGACAATGGCAGTACGTATGCCGTACAGACCGAGGCCTTCCGCGAGCATCGAACCTTCTTTGGGCCCGGCCTCCGGGTGCATGTCATGCCCTTCACGAGATCCATCGATCTGGATGAGCCGGATGATCTTGTTCTGTTGAACGCCATTCATGGGGTGGTTACCTCATGAAGGTCGCGGTCATTGGAACGGGTTCCATCGGCAGCCGATACGCGCGCCTGCTCGTGGACACATGTGAAGTGGCTGTTCTCGATGCGGATCGTGAACAGGCAGAAGCCGTAGCAGCCTCATCGGGAGCGTCTGTACTGGCTGACGTTGAGGATATTGGATCGTGGGGAGCCGAAGCGGTCGTGATCGCAACGCCGGCCGCTTCTCATTGCGGACTGGCCCGATCCCTTGCGGGTCAGGTTCGACTCATGCTGATCGAGAAGCCGCTCTCATCGACGATGGAAGGGCTGGATGAGCTCGATGCTGAACTGGAATCCGCGGGCACGGTGGCCCGGGTCGTCTCCAATATGCGTCTGCATCCCGGTCCGGCGACGCTGTGCGCTAATCGGCATCGAATCGGGAAGATCTACTGTGCCAGGGCGCACTTCGGGCAGTGGCTTCCTGGCATGCGGCCTCACCGGGACTACCGCAACATGTACTGTGCCTCAGCCGCAGATGGCGGCGGGGTTATCTTCGATTGCATTCATGAGCTTGATTACCTGGCCTGGATGCTGGGCAGCATCACGTCGTCCTCAGCACAGGCTCGACAGCTGTCGGATCTTGAGATTGACGGACCTGACTGGAGCAGCTTGATCCTCGAGCATGAGGGTGGGGCCATCAGTGAGATTCACCTGGATTACCTGCAACGATTTCAGCGTCGTGGTTGCGAGGTCGTCGGTAGCGAAGGGACCTTGCTGTGGACCAACGAGGGCACGAATCCGTTCTCGTGCCAGGTTCGTTACTTTGATGCTGGAGAGAATCAGTGGCATGTGCTGATCGATGGGCCCGAGATGAGTCCCGACGACATGTACCGCGAAATGCTGGATCTCTTCCTGGTGGGAGATCCGGATGGCCGGCTCTCGTCCGTTGGTGAAGCGGCGCGTGTATCGCGGATTGCCTACGAATCGGGCAGGACGCTGGGTGCTGGACAGGTGGATCAGAACCATGGCTGAGATGAGAGATCGCTTGCTTCGTGTCATACCCGGCGGCGCGCATACCTACAGTCGTGGATTCGACGTCTATCCATCGAATGCGCCGGATGTGATGGTGCGAGGGAAAGGCTGTCGGGCCTGGTCGGCAGATGACCGTGAGTTTGTCGATCTGGCCATGGCGCTGGCATCGGTTGGCATCGGCTATGCCGAGGAAGCCATTGATGAGGCGGCCATTGCCCAGATTCGGAATGGAAACACGGCGAGCAGGCCCAGCCTGGTGGAGCTTCAGGCGGCCGAACGCTTCGTTGATCTTGTTGGCCCCGTTGACATGGTCAAGTTCACCAAGAACGGTTCGACTGCTGTAACGGCTGCCATCAAACTGGCTCGTGCGCATACGGGTCGGATCAAGGTGGCACGGTGTCGACAGCATCCTTTCTTTTCCTATGACGACTGGTTCATCGGTTCCACTGCATTGAAGAAGGGCATTCCCGATGCCGTGATCGAGAACACACTGATGTTCGATTTCAACGATCTCGACAGTCTCGCGGCGCTGGTGGAGTCGAATCCCGATGAGATCGCGTGTGTCGTCATGGAACCCATGACGGTGCTCAGCCCGGCCGGCCTGCCGACAGCGGACTCGGGACCGTTCCCCCTGGTCTGTCGCGGCGATATCGGTCCAGGCAAGCGCACGTTCCTGCATGACGTCCAGGCCTTTTGCCAGGCGCATGGCATCGTCTTCGTATTGGATGAGATGCTGACTGGATTTCGATGGGATCTTGGTGGTGCCCAGGGCATGCTCGGGCTCGAACCCGACATCAGTACCTTTGGGAAGGCGATGGCCAATGGCTTCTCCGTTGCTTGCGTGGCAGGAAAACGCGAGGTCATGGAACACGGCTCAATCGAATTTTCGGGCCGGGAGCGTGTGTTTCTGCTGTCGACGACGCATGGCGCAGAAATGTGTGGACTGGGCGCTTTCCTGGAAACAGTTGATTTCAGCATCGAGCACGATGTCACGGGAGCCCTTTGGTCAATCGGTGAGCGATTGGTGAAGCTTGTCCGTTCGAAGGCGGCGGCGCACGGCCTGGACCAGCATGTGCTGGCAGGCGGCCAGGCCTGTCGGCCGGGCATCATGGTTCTTGATCGGGAGGGGCGGCCATGTGATCAGCTTCGCAGCCTCATGATGCAGGAGATGATCGCCCATGGTGTGCTGTTCGGAGCGCTCAACCCCTGTTACCGTCTGGATGAAGAGGCCTTCGAGGTGATCAGTACCGCGTTGGATCACGCCCTGCCGGTGATCGATCAGGGCTTGGCCAACGGCGTCGACGGGCTTCTCCAGGGAGAGCCAGTCAAGCCGGTTTTCCGCCAGTACAACTGATATGCCCACGGGATCGATTTCCAACCAGGCAGAGGGGGCAGGCCGGAATGTCCTGTTTCGGGCGGATGCCTCAATGCGGATCGGGAGCGGTCATCTTGTCCGGTGCAGCACCCTGGCGGCAGAATTGGTTCGGCGTGGAGCGGCTGTTCACCTGGTCGGCAGGGGCTTTGGCCAGCTTCCCGCGTGGCTGATCGACATGTTTCCCGGCCAGATGCATGAGCTTCCTGTGTCAAGCGGTGCGCATGACTCGGATCTTGCTCACTCATCATGGTTGGAGGCAACGCAATCAGAGGATGCAGAGCAGACGTTGAAACTTGCGGGCCTCATCAAGCCCGAGTGGATCGTCGTTGACCACTATGGCATTGATGCCAGGTGGCATCGTGCTGTTGCTGGTTCGACGCGATCCATGATGGTGATTGACGATCTGGCGGATCGTCAGCTCGAAGTTGATCTGCTGCTGGATCCAAATCGTGACGAATCAGTTGCACGCGAGGCCTACGGGCACTGCCTGAATGACGCGGCCAGGATTCTCGGCGGACCGCAATGGACCTTGTTGCGTCGGGAGTTCCTTCTTGCACGGGATACCGTCATCGGATCGCCCGAGCGGAACCGTATCGTGATTCTCCTTGGGGGACTCGGTTCACCATCACTGGCTGAGAACATCTTCCAGGCATTCATGAAGGTGCAGCGACCACTGGTTGTCGATGTGATCCATGGTGATCCAGGGACCGCAGGTGACATCGGCAAGTGCGCCGAGCGATGTCGTCTTGATGTCACCGTGCACACGACGCCGTCCCGTGTATCGGAGATCATGTCCAGGGCTGACCTGGCGGTGTCGACTGCCGGCGGGACCACGTGGGAACTGGCATGCCTCGGTGTTCCCTCTGTTCTTCTTCCCGTCGCCGGGAACCAGTCAGTCGTAGGCGAACAGGCGGTACAAGCCGGCTTTGCTGTCCAAGCGTCTCTGGAGAATCCTGAGGATATTGCCCATTTGACAGGCAGTCTGCTTGGTGATTCATCGCGACTGACGGAGATGAGCGAGGCTGGCAGGGACTTCATTGATGGCCGCGGAGCAGAGCGGGTTGTCGATACGATGCTTGGCAGTTAGTTGAACCCGGCAACCAGTGACGGCAATGGAGAGCGGGCAGTGCAGGGCGGTCAATCGAGCAAACATGATGGAGCGCCGATCGTGCTGCGACGGGCCACCGGCGAGGACAGTCGCTTTCTGCTGGAATTGCGGAATGACCCTGATGTCGTTGCGACAACATCAACGCAGAGGGTTGTCGCGCCCGAGGAGCATTGTGCGTGGTTCGAGTCAGCCGTCAGTCGGCCAGATGTCCTGATCCTGATCGTCGAACATCCTGAGGCGGAAGGTCCTGTGGGTTACGTCAGGTTCCAGAACGGTGGTTCCGGGATGGCGGAAATTTCCATTGCCCTGGTCAGTGGGTGGCGAGGTCGTTCGCTGGGCACGAGTGTGATATCGCTTGGGTGCTTGTGCGCGATGAATGAATGGTCGGACCTGGAGCAGGTACTGGCATTTGTGCGGTCAGATAACATGGCGTCAGTGCGAGCATTCGACCGGGCGGGATTTGCTCTGGATCAGGATCCAGGCATGAGCCGAGAGGGGCATGTGGTCTTGAGCTATTCGCGTCCGAGGCCCGGAGATCAATGATGTCGACAGCAACGGGTTCTTCACAGGGAGGCGGTTTGGAAGAGATCCGGATTGGCAGCCGGGTCATCAGTCCCAGTCACCCTCCCTATGTCATCGCAGAGATGTCCGCCAATCACAATGGGTCCATCGATCGGGCGTTGCAACTCATCGATGCTGCTGCGGAAGCGGGTGCGGATGCCGTCAAGCTTCAAACGTACACGGCAGACACGCTGACGCTGGATTGTGAACGATCGGAGTTCCAGATTACCAAGGGGCCATGGAAGGGGCGAAGTCTGCATGAGTTGTACGACTGGGCCCATACCCCCTGGGACTGGCACCCCCAGCTTTTCGAACGAGCGCAGTCGGTCGGACTGGACTGCTTCAGTTCGCCATTCGATGTCACGGCGGTTGACTTTCTTCAATCGCTTGACTGTCCAGCGATGAAAATTGCATCATTCGAACTGGTTGATCATGGCCTGATCGCAGCAGCGGCCCGGACCGGACGGCCAATGTTGATGTCCACGGGGATGGCGACGGACGATGAGATCGCGGAGGCGATGGCAGTTGCTCGAGCTTCCGGTGCCGAACATATCCTGGTTCTTCACTGTGTCAGTGGCTATCCCACTCCTCTTGATCAAGCGATGGTTCAGCGGGTCAGCAGCCTGCAGGGCATGTTCGGTGTCCCCGTTGGCCTGTCGGATCACACGCTTGGCAGCATGGCCTCCATTGTTGCGGTCGCCATGGGGGCCTGCCTGATTGAGAAACACATGACTCTGCGCCGATCCGAGGGAGGGCCGGATGCCGAGTTTTCGTTGGAACCCTCTGAGTTCAGTCAGCTGTGTGCTGATGTCCGGGAGGCCTGGGAGGCGCGTGGTGCCGATGTCCAGAATCGTCCGGAAGTGGAGGCCTCCACAAGGCAGTTCCGCCGGTCCCTTTTCGTAGTCGAGGATCTTCAGCCGGGCGACCGTATCACGACGGAAAACGTAAGGAGTATCCGGCCTGGTGATGGCCTGCCCCCGAAGCACCTTGAGGCGATCCTCGGCCGTGGAGTCCGGGTACCCGTAGCGAGGGGAACACCCGTTTCCTGGGATCTGCTGGAGGGCGAATCAGGTCATTGAATCGTCGCGGACCTTCGCGGGACTTTCGTGGAACATGGCATGGAACATAGAGCATGAAACCTGGTAACAGCGAGCCGCGCGTCGTAGGCATGATCCAATCTCGCATGGGATCGTCGCGCCTGCCAGGCAAGGCGCTCCTGGAGATCGGAGGGTGTCCCCTGGTTGCCAGGATCTGCCGGCGAGTTGCCTTGGCGGAGACCGTCACGGAATCGGTTGTCGTGACCACTGAAGCGGCGGGGGAGGCCCCCATGCTTCAGCAACTCGATCGCATGGGCATCGGTGCTTTCCAGGGCAGTACGGATGACCTGGTTGTTCGTTTTCACGATGCGGCGTTGCGATTCAATGCCGATGTCATCGTGCGTATCTGGGGCGACTGCCCATTTGTCGATCCCGCAGTCATTGACATGGCCGTGCGACGGCTTCGAGATGATGGACTGGACTACTGCGCGACCTTCTCGCCCACCCGGAGGACCTTTCCAGGGGGCCTGGACCTTGAGGTCTACCGGGTGACGACCCTCGAGAGAATTCGCACCGAGTCGGATGACCCCTTCTATCGTGAGTTTCCTGCGGATTATCTCCAGGCCAACACATCCAGCTTTGCGGTAGGTTCGGTTGAAGCGGATGCGGATTACTCCAAGTTCAACCTGACCATTGACTATCCGGAGGATCTTGAGTTGGCCAGGGCAATCTACGATCGGCTCGAGCACGGAAAGGACATGGCCGCGGCTGCCGATTTTCACCCGATTGTCGATCTGCTTGAACAGGAGCCCGTTCTCCTGGCATTGGACCAGGGCCAGGCGAGGAACGCGGAATACCTGTCGAAGCTTGAGGAGATGGGCGAGTAGACCGGCGGGACTGGCTCAACCTCTCGGGAACAGCTCGGCGATCTTGTCGGCAATCGTCCAGGAGGGCAGTACGTCCTCGTACTCATGTCGCAGCAGGCTCATTCGTACGACATCGTAGTACGTGCTGTTTCGATAGACCTCTTGTCTCAAGATGCCCTCGGCTCGAAAGCCTGACTTCTCATATGACCTGACGGCTCCGCGGTTCGCCTCGGAAGCGCCCAGGTAGATCTTGTTGAGATTCAGAACCTCGAATCCATAGCAGCACATGAGCTGGCAGACTTCTGTGCCGATGCCTCGGCCCCAGGCCGTGGGTTCGCCGATGAGAATCCGGAACTCCGCATGCCTGGCAATCCACTCCAACTCATGGAGGCCAGTGACGCCGATGCAGGCTCCTGATTCGGCATCAGTAACAGCCAGTTCGACATCCTTCGAACTTGCCTGCATCGACTGGTGTTCACCATGAGCGCCGCTCAAGCTTGCCGGATAGGTGCCTCGGGCCAGGTATCGGGTGACTCGGTGGTCATCAAGCCAGCGAACCAGGGCTGGTAGATCATTCTCATGCATGCCTCGCAGCCGGGTGAGTTGACCCTCCAGGAACCAGGAGCAACTGTTGCTGCTCTCATTGGCCGTCACCGTGCGGCCGGGATCTTCCGGCCGGTTGTCGATATGAGATTTGGTCTTCATGAATTCTGATCTCGTCCGATTCGACTGATGATGCTGGAGGCAAGTGTCCTGGTGGCGTCGAGGCTGCTGCTATTCGAGCTGTCGTGTCGCTCGCTTTCGCGTGTCGATTCCAAGGCCGCTTTCATTGCCTGGAACATGGCCTCTTGTTCTGTCGTCACGACAATCTCTGGGTGAAGGTCTGTCAAGTCATTCGGGAAACGTCGTCGTGGTTGGATGCTGATCACAGGTACGTCTGTGAGGCTGGCCTCGTAAAGCAGTGTCGAGATCATTCCCGTCACGATGTCGGAGCCGGAGACGATGGCGTACCTGTCGTGATCATGGAGAACGACTGCCCGGAACGAGTCATGTTGCAGCTCAGCGTTGCTCACAATGGAGTTTACCATTGTCTCGAGTTTCCGAGAATCTTCTCCTGGATATGGGGCAATAGCGAACAGGATGGGCTGGCAAAGCTGTTCTGACAAGTCAGAAACAGCCTTCATGGCAGTCGCCAGGGCATCGTCTTCGGTGTAGCCCAGGTAGGTTGGAGAGTCGGGGTCATCGCCGTAGTACTCGCGCAGGACTTCCATGACGAAGGTGATCACGATCGTCTCGCCCGGCTGCAGAATCGACTCTCGCCATGTCTTGCCGATCTCCTGTCCGAGGTTTGGCCATGCGTCAAACGCCGGGTTGCCTGTGACGACAATTCGGTCGGCAGGACAGCCAGCTTCGGTCATGCGTGTGCGGGCGGCCGAATCGGGTACGGCAACGCAATCCGGCAGAAGATCAAGGGGCCTGTTCGATCCCGGGGTAGTGAATCGCATGGAATAGTTGGCCCAGCTGTCGAGGAATGCCATGGTCGAAATGCCATGCGCTTCTGCCCATCTCCAGAGTATTCCGTCTTCGTCAGCTTCCTCTGAGGTGCCGCTGAGCAGGAGATCCAGGTGCTCGAGTCGCTCCAGGATCTCGATGCCGTCATGGGCGCTGTGGATTTTCTCGTAGTGGAGTCCGGCGTCATCCAGTGATTTCCAGGATGGTGGGAAGGCCAGGATGTTCACCTGGTGCCCGAGATCCTGCAGTAGCGCCATGGTGGGTGCGAGGGCATTGGCGCATCCGGTCGTCCGCGATACGACCGCGATGTGATACTGCTGGTTGCGGCTGTTTTCCTGGGTCAAGATGAAATCCCGCGGTTCCGTCATCCAGGGTGTCACATGCTGGCTGGCTTGGCCGAGTTCTCCAAGGCGTCCCGGATCTCCGGCGCGTGGGAGGCGACTCGATCAATGGCGTCGGCCAGATCATCAATATCGCTCGTTGACAGGGGCTCGCGAATCAACGGAGACAGGAGCATCTTTCGTTCGTGCAGATCTTCGGTAACGGGGCAGATGCCCTTCTCGTAGCAGTAGTCAACATCTGGTTGATAGGCCCACGGTTGCCCTTGGGGGCCGAATCCACACTTGTCCTGGTAGATCCTGCTGAGGTACAGCGGCCGGACGTAGCCCTGCTCAAGTGGTGTTGATTCGAAGTCTGTTGCCTGTGGCAATTCGGCATGCACGGCCTGTACGAATTGATCACGGGAGAGTCCAACCTGGTCGGCGTCATACAGGAACGGAAAGATGTAGTAGGCGTGCGACCGGCGCCCCTGCGGTATGGTCGCCGAGAGGCCCGGCACGCGATTGAGTCGTGAGGCGAAATGGTGTGCCAACTCATTTCGGGTGTCAAGAATGTCGTCAAGTCTCTTCAACTGTTCGATGCCGATAGCCGCCTGCAACTCGGTGAGTCGATAGTTGCCGCCGATGATGTTGACTGGATCATCCACTTCCTTCTCATCATGAACGTTCTCGCCATGATTTCGTATCAGTCGACACTTTTCGGCGATGGCATCATCATTCGTGACCAGCATTCCACCTTCACCGGTGTGAATGTGCTTATGGTAGTTCAGCGAAAATCCACCCACGTCACCAATGGCGCCGACGGCTCGGTCGCCGTCATAGACGCCCGGGGCCTGGGCGGCATCCTCGATGACCTTGATGTCATGCTGTCTTGCCAATGCCAGGATCTCGTCCATTGGCGCACAGCGACCGAACAGGTGGACCACCATGATGGCCTTGGTTCGTTCCGTGATGCATGACGCAACGGAATCAGGATCGAGACAGAACGTGGTTGGGTCGACGTCGGCAAAGACCGGTATGCCTCCGTAGAACATGGGAGCGGTGGCGGAGGCGGACATGGTGTAGGGCGGGACAATGACTTCGTCGCCAGGCTGGATCCCGACCGATCCACAGGCGATGATCAGTCCACTGGTCCACGAGTTGACGCTGATAGCGTGCTTGAATCCCTCTCGCTCCGCCCATTGTTGTTCGAATGCGCGGACCTCTCGCCCGCCATTGAAGTACTCGCCGGCGCCGCCGATGAAGGCGGAGAGGCAGTCGGACTCCAATACGCGCAGGACGGCTTCTGTCTCTTCCTTTCCGATCGTGCGGCGATCAGGAAATGGTTGGCTGCGAACTGGCGTTCCACCCAGGATGGCAGGCATCGCATCAGTATTCATGGTTCCGCGGGTCCTTGGTGTGGTAGTTGCCTGTCAGGAGCGTATTGGGGATCGCCTGTCTCCAGCTGGTGAGACCTGCGCTGCACTGCCGTAGTGGAAAGGCCGAAGGAAGTCATGGCCCGTGTTCCATCGATGCGGGGTCCTGGCTCGCATGGCTCTTGAGAAGCCGGTCTACCAGGGCGAGGTTCTCAAGACCTTCCTTGAGCCCACATGGGGATGGCTCCGTTGTGCCGTTGGCGATATCAGCAGCAGTTTGCATGACGAGCTTGAGGTGCTCTCCGAAAGTGGTATGGAGTTGTCGGGCTGGCGAGAGCGCCTTGTAGCCCGCGTAGGTGCTGTCTTCGACCACCTTGTACACGGTGACATCCTGGCCGCCGTTGGATAGCACGATTCTGCCAAGGGTGCCGAGTAGTTGCAATTCGAAAATGCTGTATCGCGAGTGATCCAGTGATGAGACATAGACCAAGGCCGTGCGGTCGTTGTTGTCGTACCGAAACTCAGCATCAAACGTCGGCGTCGCCTGATCCGCGGGTTGCATGGTGGAGTCAGGAATCGCCCGCAAGCCAGAGGGGGGGCCAAGCAACAGATTCATCAGGTCAATGAGGTGCGAGCCATTGTGGGCAAGTCCCTTTTCATAGATTGCAAACCCCCGGTGGATGTCGCCAATCTCTCCGCTCCGCACGAGCTGTGCGGCTTCCTGTATCCCGGCATCCCATCGGCGTTGGAAATTGAGCACCAGTTCGGTCTGCGAGCCATTGATGAGTTCAGCGATGGCCTGCCCTTCGCTGGTGGACGAGGCCAGTGGCTTTTCGCAGATGATGACCTTGACCTGTGCGTTCACGGCCGCTTCGATGATCTCAAGTCTCTGCGATACGGGTGTGCAGATGCTCACCAAGTCCAGCTTCTCGCTGCCAAGCATTTCCTGGAAACTGACGTACTGCTGCTGCACCTGTCGGACATCACCGCACCGCTGCAGTCGTTCTTCGCTGGTATCGCAGATTGCAGTGAGTTCCACCCCGGGCGTGGCCGCACAGGCCCCGGCATGGGACAGGGCGAGCGTGAGATCATCCTCATCGAGCAGTGAGCCGATGGCTCCGCATCCGATGATGCCTGCTCGCAGGCGCTGGCCGTGATGGTGGTTTTCCTGTGGCATGAGTGGGTGTCGAACGTACTGGGTAACGGAACAGGACCAGGTGATTCGTAATCTACCAGCCTCGGACAGGAGTCGGCTGTTCGGATCGCGATTGAGCTCTTGCCCTGTGATTCGTCCCCCGTGGATGGCCTGGATCCGCCAGGGATGGCGAGTTCGGAGTGTGCAAGACTGCCATGGTGTCTTCCGGAGTGCAGGCGCTTGAGGTGGACTTTTTCGTCACCGTTGCAGCTTGGATCTTGGTGGTGGCGGCAGATTTGATGTTGACCCCGGGTACGTCCCTCGATAGCCTTCTCGGTTATGGCGAAGCAAGATGATGTTCATCATGGACGCGGCGAGGATGGGGAATCATCGCTTTCGCTCTGCTCCCGATGCGTGACCCCGGTCACGGCGGAGTCCCTTGCCTTTGATTCCGATGGTGCCTGCTCTGTCTGCAAGCAGATCGACTACAAGCGAGAGTCGATCGATTGGACAGAGCGCCGCGAGCAGCTTGATGAGCTGATCAACCGGTATCGAGGGAAGTACGATCATGATTGCATCGTCCCGTTCTCGGGGGGCAAGGATTCCACGTTCACGCTCTGGTACATCGTCAAGGAACTGAAACTCAAGCCACTTGTTGTTCGGTTCAACCACGGCTTCTTCAGGCCCCAGTTGCGTGAGAACTGCGAGCTGGCGTTCAGACGGCTGGGTGTCGATGTGCTCGAATTCACGCCGAACTGGCAGGTTGTCCGGAAGCTCATGTACGAATCGCTGGTTCGCCGCGGCGATTTCTGCTGGCATTGCCATACGGGGATCTTCTCGTACCCGATGCGGGTCGCCTTGCAGCAGCAGGTGCCCTTGGTGGTGTGGGGCGAGCCGACTTCCGAGTACTCGTCCTTTTATAGCTACGACGAAGAGGAACTGGCGGACGAACGGCGGTTCAATCGTGTCGTCAATCTCGGCATCAACGCCGAGGACATGCTGGGGATGATGGACGACACGATCTCGGACTATCCGGTTGATTTGCGAGATCTCAAGCCATTTACATATCCGCCGACATCTGAATTGCGCAAGGCCCGTGTGAGTTCGGTGTTCCTGGGGTATTACATTCCATGGGACGTTCGGAAGCAGACGGAGATCATCCAGGATGAGCTCGACTGGAAGGGCGATGTCGTAGAAGGTGTTCCACCTGGCTACGAATACGAAAAGATCGAGTGTTACATGCAGGGGGTGCGGGACTACATCAAGTACCTCAAGCGAGGATATGGGCGAACCTCTCACCTGGTCTCCATTGACATTCGTAATGGCCGTATTGATCGTGATCGCGGGTTGGAGTTGATGCAAGCCTACGACGGCAAGCGACCGCCATCGCTTGATCTCTTCCTGGATATCCTGGGTATCAGCGAAGCGAGATTCATGGAGATCGTTGGCAGGCATGTTGTGGATCCACACTGCATGCCGGATGCCGATTCGATTGAGTCCATGGATGTCAAACTCGATGGCATGGATGACTTCAGGGGCGTGGTTTGCCCGGACAGTCCGAGAGCGGCGAGCGAATGACCGAAGTCGGGATCGTCGACTATGGCGCGGGGAACATCGCATCGGTAGAGAACATCCTCTCGTATATCGGTGCCGAGACGATCCGGGTTGCGACACCTGAGCAGATCCAATCCTGTGAGCGGCTGATCCTTCCCGGGGTCGGTGCGGCAGGGCAGGCTGTTGATCGCTTGCGATCCAGTGGTCTGGACCAGGCCCTGCACGAAGCCGTTCTGGATCGCGGCGTGCCATTCCTGGGAATCTGCCTGGGCATGCAGTTGCTTGCCGACAAGCTGCATGAGTTTGGTGAGCATGATGGTCTTGGTTGGATACCAGGGTCAGTGGTTCACTTGTCGGAAGCGGTCGGCGAGCGTTGCCAGGTTCCGCATACCGGGTGGAGCAGCGTTTGCGGTGTTTCGAATTCACCGGTCATCAAGGCCGGGTTGTCGCAGCGAAGTGAGTTCTATTTCTCACATTCGTTCGTGTTCAGGCCGGCTCGCGAAGCGGATGTCGCAGCGACATTCGACTATCACGGTTCGCTTGTCGCCGCAGTTGGTCGTGAGAACATCATCGCAACCCAGTTTCATCCTGAGAAGAGCCAGATTGCCGGGCAACGGCTTCTTGAGGAATTCCTCGACTGGAGTCCATGACGAGTGCCATTTCAGAGGCTCATTCCATCTCTTCTTATTCATGAAGGCCGGCTGGTGAAGGGTCGGAATTTTCGGGACCTGCGTGATGCCGGTCTGCCGCATACCACTGCTCGTGCGCATAATCACCAGGGTGCGGATGAACTGCTCGTGTGTGATATCGATGCGTCCAGGGATGGCCTGGCGCCGCAGTCGCAGATCATCAAGTCCGTCGCAGCGGAGTGTCACATGCCGCTGTGTGTTGCGGGGGGCATACGAGGCAGGGACGAGGCGTCTGTCATCATGGATGCCGGAGCCGACAAGATCTGCTTGACGACGACCGCCCTGGACAATCCTGAACTCGTATCGGATCTGGCTCATCAATATGGGAGCCAGGCAGTGGTCATCGGCGTTGATGTCATCAAGGATCAGTCGGGAGACTATTGTCTGTACGACCATCGATCTGGGGCGACTGTGCCGGATCGGAATCCGCTTGACTGGATGTCAACAGCGGTCGACATGGGCGCAGGGGAAGTCCGACTGATGGCGGTTGATCGAGAGGGCACCCTCGAGGGGTATGACCTGGATCTGTATAGGGAGGCTCGAGATCGTGTGCAGGTTCCCATTATTCTTGAAGGCGGCGCCGGTACACTCAACCATGTCGAGGATGCCTTTGAAGCAGGCGTAGATGGAATTGGTGTTGGTGCCATGCTGGTGTTCAGCGATGCGAACCTGGTCAAGATCAAGCAGCACCTGATCACAGCCGGGAAGAACGTCCGGAGGTAGTCCTGTGATAATTGAACAACCGATTCGGACGCCACGGCTCGAACTCCGGAGCCTCGCCCCAGGGGATGCGAATGAGACGTATCTTGCGTGGCTGCACGATCCCGAGGTCAATCAGTACCTGGAGATTCGTCATGATCCTCCCGGGTTGGAGAGCCTGTCATCATTCATCAAGCAGATGAATGAATCCAAGCAGGAACTTCTGCTTGGTATCTGCGTGAAGGACGGTTCACATGTCGGGAATATAAAGCTTGGCCCGATTGACAGCGGTGACCATCGAGCCGCAATCGGCATCCTTATTGGTGACCGCGCATGGTGGGGCAAGGGAGTGGCAACCGAGGCGATAGAGGCACTTACTCAGTATGCCTTTGAGGAGCTGTCCCTCCATCGGGTGGAAGCTGGATGTTATGAATCGAACATCGGATCGGCACGTGCATTTGAGAAAGCCGGTTGGTCGATCGAAGGACGCCGCAAGCATCGCCGGGCAACGCTTCATGGGTGGGAGGACGAGATCCTGATGGGGTGTGTTCGTCCGGGCTGACACACCTGTGGCGGCCGGTGTCATCCGGGTTTACAGCCAGCATCGATTGGCCTCGTCGATGGGATGTGCCGTGCCTGATCTCCCGGTGGCGGGCAGTGGCTTCAGTTGCTTTGTTCAATGAGCATTGAGTCGATATTCTACGGACATGAACCTGCCTTCCACTGAAGATGTTGCGGAGCCGTCCGGCGCGCCGATTCTCAGCGTGCTTGGTATTGCTGGCCATGTCTACGCCACGGAGGCATTGTCCCGACGGTTTGGTGTGCCAGTTGACTTGATCCTGGGGTGGGGGTCCGGCAGTGACTACCTACGGGATATCGATCCAAAGGTCGTTGGCCGCGTGTATTCGCTGGCAGACTTCGTGGCAGAGCACCAGTCAGGTTGTGAGGCGGCCTCCGATGACGATGTGATCAATGAGTCGCGGGAGATCGAGCAACGAATTGGATTAGCGGCGGTCAATCCGCATCATTACTTCGACCGCAACCTGCGAAGGATCACCAACTGGCGAGCTGCGATCAGGCGACATCTCATTCATCTTCGATTCGTCGAAGAGGTGCTTGTCGACAAACGCTACTTGTTCATCCGTGGAGAAAACGTCACTCAGATTGGATGCATGATCCAGCAGGTGGCGAGAGGTCTCGGGCATCGCTACCTGAGGCCGCTGAATGCTCGAATCGCAGGACGACTGGAGATGGAAGGCGACGTTCCCGGGGAGTTGCTTGGTTGGGAAACCGCCTTTCGATCAATACGCGACGGGCGTGCCGGCGGAATGGAGGACCGGATCGAGGAGGCCACTGAGTGGTTGGACGGGTTCCGTCGACTTCCAGAACGGCCGAAGTACACGATCACCTATGCTCGCAATCGCAGTAATCCGCTCAAGAGAGGTTGGACGTACGTCAAGCTTGGTGCTGGTCGGGTGAGCCGCGGATTGCGAAATCGCAGGCAGCATGGAAAATTTGACCGCGAGTCAAAGTCCACTCGGCTGCCGGGTTTGAATTTCATCGAGCACGTTCTGTGGCCTGATGTTCGTGCTTTGATTCAAGGTCGGCGGAGGCTGTTCAAGGGGAAGTTCAATGGTCATGGTGACTACGTCTACTTTCCACTTCATTACAGCCCGGAGATCAGCACGCTCGTCTATGGCTATCGGCATGAAGAGCAACTCAACCTGATCCGGGCCATTGCCGCCTACCTCCCGACGGGATACAGGCTTGTCGTGAAGGAGCATACGGCCATGCTTGGTCGTCGGCCCTATTCGTTCTACAAGGCGTTGGACAGGTTGTACAACGTTGAAATCGTCTCTCCGTCCGTGAGTACGTTCGACTTGACGATGTCGGCACGGGCCGTGGCAACGATCACCGGCACGGCAGGATTCGAGGCGTATGCGATGGGTTCACGGGTCATTGCCTGTGGCGAGGTTTTCTATCGACAGTTCCCAGGAGTACTGGGTCTTGAAATCGATGCCGATATGGGTTCGCGATTGGCGGAGTTTCTCGCCCAACCGCCGCCAGACGATGAGACCATTCGAGCGTGCTTCAACGCCTACTTTGTCTGCACACATCGATCAACGATGGTTGACGTGGGGGAGGATACGGACAAGTCAAGTGCGGTGGCGGAAGCGGACAATTTCGCGATCGCGTGTGAGCAGTCGCTGTTGGCCCTGGAGGAAACGGATCAGCATGGGGCAGTTGCTGGACAGGAAGCATGAGATGGTCACGGCGGTGACGGTATTCGCAGGCGTCGTGCCTCTCGGTAGCGTTGGTTGTGGATCGTCCGGGTTGCGGCCTGTTCAGGAGAGATGGTGATGGGCTTGAGATCACCTGATTTCCTGATCGTCGGTGCTGCGAAGTGCGGAACAACTTCGCTGGCCGCAGCCCTGCGGGACCATCCCGATGTCTTCATGCCGACCCTGAAGGAACTGAGTTACTTCGCTCAGGGTGATGGGCAGCGTGTGCAGACCTTCGATGAATACTCGGCCTACTTTCGTGACTCGGGTGATGCGAAAGTCGTTGGCGAGGCATCGGTGGCGTACCTCTGGTCGTCTTCTGCTGCGGGGATGATCGCGGAACAGCTTGGCGGTCAGACGAAGATCATTGTCATGTTGCGAGCGCCCTGGAAGATGGCCTATTCACTCTGGGGGCACCAGTGTCGACTTGAGCGTGAGTCCCTTGCTTTCGAGGCGGCCCTGGACGCCGAAGAGGCCAGGCGGAATGGGGAGATGGACCTCGTTGGTTGGCGGGACAACTTCTTCTATAGTGCCAGGGCGTCGTATGCGAACCAGGTTCGTCGATACATCGATGTCTTCGGGGCCGAGCAAGTCAAGGTTCTCGTGAGCGAAGATGTGTTCAAGTCGCCGACGGAGCCGTACGCGGATCTCTGCAACTGGTTGGGCATTCAGTCCATGGTGCTCGATCGCTTCCCTCGCTCAAATGTTGCGGGCAAGTCCCGGATCCCAGGGCTTCGCCGGTGGATGGATGGATCCAGTTTCGGCAAGCGGCTCGTCAGAAAGATCCTCCCCGGTTCCATTCGATCCGGAGGGCGGAAGGCAGTCGACCGAGTGAATCGGAAGGACGTCGCGTTGGATCGCATGTCATCACGGACTGAAGAACATCTCCGCTCGGTCTTTCGGCGAGACGTTGAGGAACTCTCCGCCCTGGTGGATCGAGATCTCGTCAGTTCCTGGTATGCATGACCAGCCGGTATCTCAGTCAGTGCGCCTGGCGATGACGGCGATATTGGGCGAGAAGTAGCTGCTGTTCGGCAGAATCCGTCCGGCGTGTTCGATCGCCCACAGCGGGGCCCGGATGGCGGCGTAGGGAATCTTGCCGTACTTCCTTGCCCGGCGATACACCGCCGTGTTCCAGAATCCAATTCGACCGTAGTGTCCGCCTTCGATGATCTCAACCCGATTGGTGGCCTCGAGTCCCTCGCGGAGGTCGGCCCATGACATCAAGTTGTGCAGTCGATAGCGATCCGGCATATGGAGTCGCAGAATGGTGCCATTCAGTCCCGCGTGATTGGGAATCACGATGGCGACGTATCCTCCGGGTCGAACCAGATCGATGTGTCGATGGAGGCATGGCATGATGTCTTCGAAGTGCTCAACCAGGCCGAAGCTGGCGATGACGTCCCATGGTGGGTATTCATCGTTGCATTCGAAGTCGAAGAGGTCTGCGTGAATGATGTCTGCCTCAAGCTCATTTGCAGCACATCGAGCCTGGGTCTCGCGGCATCCATCTTCGAGGTAGTCGAGGCCACTGGGGTGGTATCCGAACCGATTGTGGAAGTACCAGAGATATTGGCCGGGGCAGCAACCGAGTTCCAGGCATCGGTATGTGGGGTCGCATGGAAGATGGCGGCGGAACAAGTCATCTAGATCTGCGAACGCGGGTACGCGAAATGGGAACTCAAGCGGTCCCATGCGCGCATCTTCCCAAGTCTCTTTCCAGTCATCCTGGGTAGAGAGCCGAGTGGCTCCTTCTTGATCAGTTGGAGATTCTGGTGTGCCGGCCATCGTGTATCTCGTGTTCGATGGAAAGTGATCGAAGGCTTGACGGAACTCTAGACTATACAATGGCATCAGCCTATATCGACGCTGTAATTTGCCGTATCGTCGAGGATGAGACCAGAATGGCAGATCGGAAAACCAAGATCATCTACATCGTTGGCTGCAGTCGCAGTGGCTCGACGATCTTGGACTCCATCTTGGGAAGTCATGACGATGTCATTGGGCTCGGTGAGTTGGAGAAAGTTCACGAAGCCGGATGGTGTGGGGAGGACTACTGCGGTTGTGGCGAACGTGTCCGCGACTGCGAGTTCTGGACAGCGGTTCATGATCGATGGACCGGCGAAACATCAGCAGACAGTCAGCGCTACATGGAGTTGCAGGGGCGATACACCCGGGTTCGGCAACTGCCGAGAGTGGTTGCTGTCAGCCGGAGGGCGGCCGGCCCCTTTGGCACCTACAGCCGGCTGACGGTTGCCTTGTACGAGGCAGTCTTGCGGGAAGCAGGAACACGCACCCTTGTGGACTCGTCGAAGAATCCGGTTCGCGCGTTGGCCTTGTCCAGGATGCCGGGCGTGGATCTTCGACTGATTCACCTGGTGCGAGATCCTCGGGGCGTCGCGGCCTCCCTGATGAAGGCCTGGAAACGGGATCCTCGGGCGGGGATCCAGCATGACATTGCCGCCCTGGGCGTGAACCAGGTGGCCAAGGGGTGGAGTCTGGTGACCCGATTGTCCGATTGGATCCTGAGGCGATCTCCACCGGAGAACGTCGTCCGGTTGCGGTACGAGGACTTCCTGGCAGATCCCGGCGCGAGCCTTTCAGCGATAGGCCGAGCGGCCGACCTCGACATGAGTTCGGTCGCCGATCAAGTGATTTCAGGTGATCCCATTCATATTGGCCATACCGTCGCAGGGAATCGGTTGCGAATGCAGCAGGCGGTTGCCTTGAGGAAGAAGGATGATTGGGAGCGCTCGATCGATCCCGAGGTCAGGAGTGTCATCGAACGTCGATGCCGACGCGGCATGTCCCGCTACGGATATGCTCCTGGCGAAGGGGGGGACTAGCATGGCATCTCTCGAAGCGAGTGTTCGAACGAGGGACGGCCGAGGCATGGCATGCCCAGGGCAGGCTGCAGACATGTCGAACGAATGAGCGACGACCATATCGTCAGGGTGGGATTGGCGCTCAGGTAAACCGGAGCAGATTGAAGTGCTGAGGCTTGGCATCACGACACTTGAACAACTTTCAGCGAAAGCTGATCGTGGCCCGGTGCGTGCAGCCGTGTCCTGTCAACTGTATGAGGAGGCCAGAGGCAGCGATGAGACGCCAGAGCGTCGGCAGAAACTTCAGTCAGAGGTCCTTCGCCGGCTTCGGTTTCCGAATGGAACATATAAGCGGACTCATCCTTCACGCTTTGACCAGTTTGATTGCCAGGTGGTTGAGGCGTCCTGTGAACTTGCAGGCAAAGGCCCGCTCCGGTTGCTTGATCTTGGTGTCTCCGATGCGACGACGTCAGTGGATCTCTGGGATCGGCTGGAGGCAAAGCTGGCTCGGGAGCTCCAGTTCGTGGCGACTGACAAGTACATAGAGATCGAGATTCGATCGCATGCCTCGGGGAGACTTCACTTCGCGTTCGACAGCAGTGGTGAGTTGATCCAGGTGCGTCATGGTCGTTTCGTGAGCAACTGCTATGGGCCGGAATCATGGAAACGATTCCCGGTGAATCGATGGTTGTTGGAGCGAAAGGTTCCACGCCTGGTAACGAAATACCGATCCGGTGAGGATGGCGATTTCTCGAGTCGACGTGTGAGGCTCATTGGTCATCGGGCCCTGGAACTGGAGCGTCGATCGCCCGGTTTCCAGACGGGCGAGTGTGATCTCTTTGATCTTCCAGAGGGTCCATTTGAAGTCGTCCGAGCGATGAACATCTTGAATCCGGGCTACTTTGATGAGAACCGACTGAAGACAGCACTCAACGGCATCCACCGGGTCCTGGTCCCCGGGGGCTTGTTGGTGGTGGGGGCGAACGAGGAGGCGGGCAGCAAGGTTGAGGGTGGCGTGTATCGCCGTTCCGCAAGTGGATTCGAGTTCATCAGCCAGGCTGATGGTGCCTGTCGAATTCACAGCCTGATCATGGAACGTGCGACGGGAGTGTCCTGACCGGATGTGTGGTATCGCCGGCATTCTGGAGGTAGGCGGAGCAGGCGACGACCGTGGCGGCCAGTTGGGATCGATGATCCAGGCTCTCGGTCATCGAGGTCCCGATGACCAGGGGCGGTATGGCGATGAGGCTGCTGGTGTTCTGTTGGGCCATACTCGCCTGTCTATCATCGATACGAGTCAAGCTGGACACCAGCCGATGGTCTCCAGAAGTGGGCGATATGTCCTGGTCTTCAATGGTGAGATCTACAACGCGCCGGAGTTGGCGAAAACGGTACAACTCGCGGAGGGGAACTGGACCGGGCATAGTGATACGGAGGTCCTGCTGGAGTTGATTGATCAGCATGGCCTGGCGAATACGCTCCCTCGGTGCAATGGCATGTTTGCCCTGGCCTTGTGGGATACGATTGAACACCGGCTTCATCTGGCGCGTGATCGTGTCGGAATCAAGCCGCTGTACATCGGCCAGCAGGGCGGTGTTCTGGCCTTCGCATCAGAGCTCAAGGCCATACGGTGTCTCCCTGAGTTTCCGTTGAACATCGATCGGTCGGCGCTTCATGCGTACGTGAACCACGGCTATGTTCCAGGTCCGGCGAGCATTGTTGCCAATGTGAGGAAGTTGCCGCCAGGTCACCTGGCTTCGATTTCCTGCAGTGGCTCTGGTGGCCTGGATGTTCACGAGGAGGCCTGGTGGTCGCTTGAACCGAATATTCGTCACGACCTGGACTACCAGCAGGCCGTCCAGCAGACGGAATCACTTCTGTTGGACAGTACCCGTCTTCGGTTGAATTCAGACCGGCCATTGGGAATCCTGCTCTCGGGTGGCATTGATTCGACTCTGGTCGCGGTGATGGCCACGCAGGCAGGATCCAATCGGCCACGGACGTTCTCGATCGGGTTCGAGCAGGAAGGCTATGACGAGTCGGCTTATGCCGCTGATATTGCGGCGCATCTGAACACGGACCATGTCGAGCACATCATGACCAGCCAGGATGTCTTGGATCTGGTTCCTCGCATGAGCCTGATGTTCGACGAGCCATTTTCTGAATCCTCGCAGTTGCCAACCGCCCTGGTCTTTGCCAAGGCGGCCAGCGATGCAGTTGTCTGCCTGTCCGGCGATGGGGGAGATGAACTTCACGCCGGTTACGTGCGATATGAGTGGGCCATGAGGTTCTGGAACCGAATGCGATTTTGTCCCAGGCCATTGCGGAAAGTACTCGGTTCAACGGCCGCCTGTTGCCCTGGATTCGCCACGGGTTCAATTGGCAGGTTTCTGAATGCGATCGTTCCAAAGCGAATGAGAGTTCGAAATCCAGAAGACAAATGGAATCGTGCAGCATCTCTTGTTCAAAGCAAGGACTTTGATGCGCTCTATCACCAGATGGTCTCTCTGTGGCATGGTATGGACCTGGTGATCGACGGCCAGGGGGCTTCCCATTGCCGGCATCGGGAAGTCGGGGACGAGTTGGGAACCTGGCATCGGATGATGTACCGGGATTTCCACGACTACCTGCCGGACGACATACTGGTGAAGGTTGATCGGACCAGTATGGCTGTTGGTGTGGAAGCACGTGTGCCGATGCTCGATCACCGGCTCGTCGAGTTGGCGTGGTCGTTGCCGATCGAGATCAAGCGCAAGGGGCAATCCGGCAAATCGATCTTGAAATCGGTATTGGAGAACTGCCTGCCCAGGCACCTGTGGGATCGGCCGAAGCAGGGATTCAGCGTTCCTCTCGGAAGCTGGCTCAAGGGTCCATTGCGATCGTGGGCGGAGGATATGCTCGATGAGAATCGGATGAAGCAGCAAGGCTATTTCAGGTCCGATCCCATTCGACACGAGTGGAAAACACACCTATCGGGTGCTGCTGATCGATCTGCGCGACTCTGGCCAATTCTCATGTTCCAGGCATGGCTGGAGGCGAACGGATAGCCATGCGTATCGTCTTGTTCATGGGATCGTTGACGACCGGGGGAGCCCAGTGGCAGTTCTCATTGCTCGGTCGGGAGTTGAAGCGAGCCGGTCACGATGTGCTGTTCCTGACGATGGAGAGTGGTGACGACAACCCCGCCTATGAACGTCTGCTCGAGGGCGTGGAACGGCAGGTCGTGCTTGGATCGCCCTGGCCTGGCCCGCTTCGCCTGATCCAACTGCTTCGCGGATGGCGGCCGGTGCGCCGGGAACTGGAGCGATTCCAGGCGGACGTGATCTACGCCGGTCTGGAGTGGCCGGATTGGCTCGCCGCGCGTGCGGTTGCCGGCATGGCCAAGCGACCCGCTGTTGTCGCGGGCATTCGGAACTCCGCCGAGTCCATGAGCTGGAAGCGTCGTCTCCCACTCAAGCGTCTGGCGGCACATGGACGGCTTGATGGGCTCATTGCCAACTCCGAGGCCGGGCTGGCCGAGGCTCACCGAATAGGTATCCGGTCAAGCCTCGAGGAAGTCATCCCCAACGGGATCGATACCGATTTCTTTTCGCCAGATCCAGAATCCGGTCAGCAGATCCGGGAATCGTTGGGTCTTCCATCGGATGTGGTCCTGCTCGGTCATGTCGGTCGACTGAGTCCCATGAAGGACCACGACACGTTGCTTCAGGCCATGGCCATCCTCCTGGAGTCACACCCCGGACTTCATCTCGCGTGCCTTGGCGATGGTCCCGTGGATCGTCGGCAGGAGTTGCGGCAACTCGTCACGTCGCTGGGGATGGACGGTCATGTGCACTGGATTGCCAACGAATCAAACATGCCGGCCTTCTACTCGGCCATCGACCTGCTGGTCATGTCATCATGCGATGGAGAGGGATTCCCCAACGCCGTGGCCGAGGCCATGGCCTGCGAGATCCCGTGTGCCGTGACGACCGTCGGGGAGGCCGCCTCGATCGTGGGGAATACGGGCATGGTGTCACCTCCACGAGATCCCGAGGCGCTGGCCCGGGTGATCCACGGGATGCTCGAGACCACGGATCGTGGGCCAGCGGCCCGGGCTCGAATCGTGGAGACGTTCGGTATCAGGCAACTGGTACAGGCGACGGAGTCGGTCCTGGATCGGGCCCTGGTCGCCTCCCGGTCCGGGTCGAAGTGATGACGCGGGTATGCTGCGCCCGATGATTCGACTGGCCCATGTCATCAACAACCTCCAGACCGGTGGGGCGGAGACCACCCTGCTTCGGCTGCTGGAACGTATCGACCGGGATCGGTTCGAGCCCTCGGTCATCGCCATGATCGGTGAAGGCACCATTGGTCCGCAGCTGCGTGCCCTTGACATTCCGGTCGTCGCGCTGGGTGCCGCTCGTCGCCGTGTGAGCATCCGGACCTTTCTCGGTGTCAGGAAACACCTGCGTGACTTCCGCCCAGATGTCATCCAGTCCTGGATGTACCACTCCAATCTGGCGGCGTTCCTGGCGCGAGGCGCCGTGCCGGGGCGGCCCGCGATTGCGTGGAACATTCGACATTCCCTGCACGACCTGGCCCATGAACCGTGGCTGACCCGTCGGGTCATTCGGGCGGGTGCCCGGCGATCCTCGCGCGTGGAGGCGGTCGTCGCCAACGCGGCGGTCAGCATGGCTCAGCATGAGGCGATCGGCTATCGATCACCACGTAACGAGGTGATTCCCAACGGAGTGGACCTGGATGAGGTTCGACCCGTTCCCGAGGGCCGGGCTCAGCTTCGCCAGGAACTGGATGTCGGTGAGGACACGCTGCTCGTGGGTTGTGCTGCACGGTTTCATCCGATGAAGGACCAGGAGATGCTGGCCGCGGCCGTGATGAAGACAGTCGGCCAGGGACTGGACACTCACCTGGTACTGATCGGTCGCGGTTGTGAGCCCGGCGGGTCGGCGGAGTCGTTGCGATCGAGCCTGGGTGATCGACTTCACCTGCTGGGCGAGCGACGACCCCTGCCGCCGGTGGTCTCCGGTCTGGATTGCCTGGCCGTGTCTTCCGCCTGGGGCGAGGGATTCCCGAACGTGCTGGCGGAAGCGATGGCCTGTGAGATCCCATGCGTCACGACGAATGTCGGGGATGCGGCCGAGATCCTGGGTGAACCGGACCGGGTCGTGCCGCCGGGTGATTCCGAGGCAATGGCCGCTGCCATCAGCTCGCTCCTGCAACAGCCGCGGGAGGCTCGTCAGGCCATCGGCGCTGCGCATCGGAAGCGGATCGCCGAGCGGTACCCGATCGATACGATCGTCGGCAGATACGAAGCGTTGTGGTCCGACCTGGCCAGTGGCAGGGGAAACGCCTCATGAGCCGTGTCCTTCTCTTTGGTGGCTTTGCACCCTCGCTGATTCTCTTCCGCGCCCCATTGCTCCGAGCCCTGGTCGAGGCAGGACATGAGGTGATCGCCGCTGCGCCGGATGAAGATCCACGGGTTCCCGAGGCCATGGAGTCGATGGGCGTTCGGTGGTACCCGATCAACTTTGAACGCAACCGTGTCCAGCCCGCCCGTGATCTCCTGTTCGTCAGGCGCATCCGCCGGATGCTCCGGGAACTGAAGCCCGATCGACTGCTGTGCTACACGATCAAGCCCAACATCTATGGCGGCTGGGCGGCCCAGGCCGAAGGTGTTCCGTCCGCCGCGATGGTCACGGGATTGGGTACCGTCTTCATGAACCACGGTTGGCGACGCACCGTTGCCATCCGCATGTTCCGGCGGGCCTGTCGCCACCATGACCACGTCTTCTTCCAGAACACCGATGATCGGGACGACATGATCAACGCCGGCGTCGTGGAGGATTCATCACGGATCGTGATGACGGCAGGCTCGGGAGTGGATCTCGATCTGTTCCCGATGCGGCCGCTTCCGGACAAGCCGTCCTTCCTGATGCTGGCCCGACTGCTCCAGGCCAAGGGGGTCCGCGAGTTCCTCGAGGCCGCGGCGATGGTCAAGGCCGAATGTCCTGATGCGGAAATTCGGCTCGGTGGCATGGAAGATCCCGGCAGTGGTGGCGTGCCCATGACCGAGATCACGGCAGCCGAGCGGGCCGGCGCGATCGAGTACATCGGTCACCTGGACGATGTTCACCAGGCCCTGGATGCCTGCAGCGTCTACGTTCTTCCGTCATGGCACGAGGGAACACCACGAAGCGTCCTGGAAGCCATGGCTACGGGGCGGGCGATCATCACGACCGATGCCCGAGGCTGTCGCGAGACCGTGGAGGACGGTGTCAATGGCCTCCTGGTTCCACTCCGAAGCCCGGCTGATCTCGGGCAGGCCATGATTTCGCTTGCTGCTGACTCGAACCGAAGGGCAGCGATGGCCCAGGCCAGCCGCCGCCGGGCCGAGGAGGTCTTCGATGCCCGGGAGGTCGCTCGCGTGATGATGAAGGCCCTGTCGCTCTGAGATTTCACGCCTGCTCACCATCGAGGGATACACTGACGACACCATGAAGCGGCTCTTCGACGTGGTGGTCAGCCTGGTTCTCCTGGTGCTCCTGGCACCGGTGATGCTGATGGTGGCCATCATGATCCTCCTGGTCATGGGGCGGCCCGTTCTCTTTCGGCAGTCACGACCTGGTCGCGATGGGAAGCTGTTCCGAGTACTGAAGTTCCGCACCATGGGTACGGGGACTGATGCTTCCGGGGCCCCGTTGCCGGATGCCCAGCGGCTGGGTCGGCTCGGTCGATTCCTTCGAGGAAGCAGCCTGGATGAACTGCCGGAACTGATCAATGTCATCCGTGGTGAGATGAGCCTGGTGGGCCCGCGTCCACTGCTGCCGGAGTATCTTCCGCTCTATGACGAGCACCAGGCTCGACGTCACGAGGTTCGCCCGGGGATCACCGGCTGGGCCCAGGTCAAGGGTCGGAATGCACTGAGCTGGCCGGAGAAGTTCGACTTGGACGTGTGGTACGTGGACAATCAATCACTGCTGCTGGACCTGAAGATCCTCGTGCTCACCGTGGGGCAGGTCTTCAAGACCAGTGACGTCAACCAGGCCGGTCATGCCACCATGAGCAGATTCACGGGGAACGAATGAGCACAGACTCACTTCTCATCATCGGTGCCGGGGGAAATGGACGGGTCATTGCCGACATGGCCGATGCCTGCGGGCACTGGTCGAGGATCGCGTTCCTCGACGACGCGCCATACCCGGTGGATGACGAGCGGCCCTGGGAGACGGTTGGCAAGTGCGGTGACCTCAGTGACCATGTCGCCGACTTCACGCATGGAGTCGTGGGATTCGGCGACAACGAACTTCGGGCTCGTTGGATTGAACACCTTCAGGCCTCGGACCTGGCCTCGGCGACGCTCGTAGCGCCTTCGGCGACGGTCAGTTCGCGAGCGACCCTCGGGGCAGGCACTGTCGTGATGCCACGTGCGGTGGTCAACATCGGCGTCATGACGGGCCCCGGGTGCATCATCAATACCGCGGCCAGCGTGGATCACGACTGTCGACTCGGGACCTGTGTGCACATTGCTCCGGGCGCGCATATCGGCGGGGACGTGGCCATCGGGGACCGAACCTGGATCGGGATCGGCTCCTCCGTCCGCCACGGACTGACGATCGGCCACGATGTCATGGTGGGTGCGGGTGCGGCAGTGATCTCGGACCTGGTGGACGACTGCGTCGCCGTGGGCGTGCCGGCGCGACCTCGCGGTTGATCAGGCGGTGACGCTGGCTGAGATGGTCTCGGCCACGGCATCGGCATAGCGGTTCATCGTGTCGGCATCGATCGTGTGATGCACGAGGAAGGCCAGGCTCGTCTCGGCCAGTTGTCGAGCCACGGGAAGTGGTGCCGTGGGGGTAAATCCAGCCTCGACGAAGGATCGTTCCAGGTAGATCTCGGGACAACCACCAACCTGGCACGGCCATCCGGCGGCATTGATCTCCTGCATGATCCGGTCCCGCCGCGTGCTCCTGGCCTGGTCGTCGCCTTCGATGAAGCAGTAGTAGCGGTACCAGGCGTGCGTGATGTCATCACCGGGCCACGGACAACGGATTCCGTCGACCGCTGACAGCCGGTCTTGGAGGATCGTCGCATTCCTCGTTCGCTTCCCGTTCCAGTCGTCGAGCTTGGCCAGTTGCCGCAGGCCGATGGCGGCCTGGGGTCCGGTCAGCCGCCAGTTGCTGCCGAAGGACTCGACGAACCAGCGAAAGCCCGGTGGGTGATCCTGCCGCTTGACGGCGTCATATGACTTGCCGTGCTCGCGTGTCGACCAGGCCCGTCGCCATAGCGCCGGATCACTGGTCACGAGCATGCCGCCATCACCACCGGTGGACATGATCTTGTCCTGGCAGAACGAGAAGGCGGCGACGTCACCATGGGCGCCGACACTGTGTCCGGCAATGGAGGCCCCATGCGCCTGGGCACAGTCCTCGATCACCTTGATGTCGTGTTCGCGAGCCCACGTCATGATGGCGGGCATGTCGCATGGCCACCCGGCCAGGTGAACAACGACCGCGGCGCGAGTAGCGGGTGTTCGTGCGGCTTCCAGCGTCGCCGCCGTGACGTTCTGTGAATCCGGATCAATGTCGGCGAAGACCGGGCGTGCTCCTCTCAACACGGCGCAGGTGGCCGAGGCGACGAAGGACCGAGGTGTGACCAGGACATCATCTCCGGGGCCGATCCCAAGTCCGGCCAGGGCGGCCTCGAGGGCCAGGGAACCATTGGCCATCGACAGGGCGTGATCGACACCGATTCGCTGGGCAAAGGCCGCCTCGAACCGGCTGCAGTCATCACCCGTCCAGGCGTTCACCCGACCGGATTTCAAGACCTCGGCAGCGGCTTCAATTTCGTCAGGCTCATACAGTGGCCACGGGGGCATTTGCATGATCGGAGTATAGGGATCCCGGCACCCGCCGATACAATGCGGGCATGTTCCAGGACCGCCTGACTCGAATGCCCCGACCGGTGAAGCAGTTCATCACCATGCTGGTGGATGCCCTCATCATCGCGGTGGCCGTCTGGGCGGCCTTTGCCCTCAGGCTGGCGGATCCCTGGCCCGAGATGCTGGCCTCCCGCTGGTGGCTGCTGATCGCCATGCCGGCGGTGACCATCCCGATCTTCCGGCTCGCCCGGCTGTATCGCACGGTGGTTCGTCACCTGGGGCCGCAGTTCGGCCTCTCGCTCGTCTACGGCGTCACCTTCTCGGCCTTGTGCATGCCGGTCATGGTCATCCTGGCCCAGCAGGCGTCGGAGTTCTCCCGCTCTGCCGCGGTGATCTACTGGTTGCTGGCGATCGTCGGCATCGGTGGCGTTCGTATGCTGGCCCGGGGCTGGCTCCGGGTCGGTCTGCGGGACGGCATGCGCCCAGTCGTGATCTATGGTGCCGGGGAAGCTGGTGTGCAACTGCAGGCGTCAATGGCCGGGAGCGAGCGGTTCCGGGTCGTGGCCTTCGTCGATGATGATCGAGCCGCCTGGAAGACCGTGATCAACGGCGTGCCCGTTCGTGATCCGGCCGTGATTCGCGATGTCGTGCTCAGGAACCGGTGTCGAGACATCTTCCTGGCGATGCCCTCCATCGATCGGGTGGAGCGGCGGCGCATCATCGATCGACTGAAGTCGCTTCCCGTGACGGTGCGAACGGTGCCCAGCCTTGCTGAATTGCTGGATGGCACTGCGAGCCTGGACGAGGTGCGTCCCATCGCGATCGAGGATCTCCTGGGACGGGACATCGTCGAACCTCAGCAGGAACTGCTGCAACAGTGCATCCGGGACCGGGTCGTACTCGTGAGCGGGGCGGGAGGATCCATCGGCTCGGAACTGTGCCGACAGATCCTGCGGCTTGGACCGCGTCGCCTGGTCCTTCTGGAACGATCCGAGTACGCGCTGTACGAGATCGAGCGTGAGCTCTCCGAGATCAAGGCGTCCGAGGGCCTGGACGTCACGTTGACACCGGTGCTGGGCTCGGTACGGGATCGTGTGCGAGGCGAAGACGTCCTGCGGACATTCGGTGTCCAAACGGTCTATCACGCGGCGGCCTACAAGCATGTTCCGCTGGTGGAATACAACATCTCGGCGGGAGTTGGCAACAACTCGTTGGCGACCTGGACCTTTGCCGAGGCGTCGATTGCGGCAGGTGTCGAGTCATTCGTACTGGTCTCGACGGACAAGGCGGTGCGACCGACGAACGTGATGGGCGCCTCCAAGCGACTGGCGGAACTGGTCCTCCAGGCACTGCAACGACGTCAGACCGACACGAGATTCTGCATGGTCCGGTTCGGCAACGTCCTGGACTCGTCCGGCTCCGTGGTCCCGCGCTTCAAGCAGCAGATCGCTTCCGGTGGTCCCATCACGGTGACGCACCCGGAGGTGATCAGGTACTTCATGACCATTCCGGAAGCGGCTGAACTGGTCCTGCAGGCTGGCTCCATGGGTGAGGGCGGTGACGTCTTCGTCCTGGACATGGGCGAGGCCGTGAAGATCGCCGACCTGGCTCGACTGATGATCCGGCTGGCCGGCTTGAGCGAACGGACCTCGGATGATCCGCACGGCGATATCGAGGTCCAGTACTCGGGCCTTCGACCCGGCGAGAAGCTCTACGAGGAACTCCTCATCGGTGACAACGTGTCCGGCACGGATCACCCGATGATCATGCGGGCCGCCGAGGCGGAACTGCCCTGGGAAACCCTGGAAGCCCATCTCCAATCACTCGTGCAGGCCTGTCGGGCACCTGATCCAGAACGTATTCGCGCTCTGCTGCAGACCGTGGTCGAGGGGTTCAAGCCGGAGAAGGAACTCGTTGACCTGGTCTGGCAGGAACGCGCCGACCAGGAAGCCCGGGGGGCCTTGCCCTTCCGTCCCGTGGTCGAGGACGACGCGACAAGCGCTCCGGATGCCTCTCACCTGTAGTTCACATACTGGCGCCAGCACCCCTCGGCTACAATCGACGCATGAGCCTCTCCACTCACATTGAACCCGGTTCCCCGGCAGCGGTCCTCGCGGATCGAATTGAAAAATCGGTCGCGACCGTGGCCGTGATCGGCATGGGGTACGTCGGCTTCCCCCTGGCTCGGGCCCTGCACATGAACGGGTACCGGGTCATCGGATTCGACGTGGATGATCGCAAGATCGAGATGATGCAGAGAGGCGAGTCCTACCTGGGTCACTTCGGTGAGGAGTTCTTCCGCTCCCTGACGGATGGAGAGCGCTTTGCCGCCACGAGTGATCCGGATCGCATTGCGGATGCAGATGTCGTGGTGTTGTGCGTTCCGACGCCGCTGGGACCGAATCGCGACCCGGATCTGTCGTACGTGCTCAACAGCACCGAGATGGTCGCCGGGCAACTTCGGCCGGGCCAACTGGTCGTGCTGGAGTCGACGACCTACCCGGGGACCACACGGGAGCACATGCTTCCGATTCTCGAGAAGAGTGGACTGACCTGTGGGCGGGACTTCTTCCTGGCCTTCAGCCCCGAGCGCGAGGATCCCGGGCGAGCGGGTGTCAGCACGGCCCAGATCCCCAAGTTGGTCGGTGGTGTCGATGACACCAGCACGGACTTGGCCGTGGTCTTCTATTCCAATGCCATCGACCAGGTCCACCAGGTGTCGTCAGCTGAGGTGGCCGAGGCCGCCAAGATCCTGGAAAACGTCTACCGCGCGGTGAACATCGCGCTGGTCAATGAACTCAAGGTCGTCTTCGACCGTCTTGGCATTGATGTCTGGGAGGTCGTTGCTGCTGCGGCAACCAAGCCGTTCGGTTTTCAGGCCTTCTATCCCGGTCCAGGTCTCGGCGGCCACTGCATTCCAATCGACCCCTTCTATCTCGCCTGGCGGGCGAAGGAAGCGGGGCACCCGACGCGGTTCATCGAGTTGGCTGGCGAGATCAACTCGGCCATGCCGCAACTGGTCGTCGATCGTGTTTCCGATGCCCTCAACGAAGATGGCATTGCCATGAACGGCGCGTCAGTGCTCGTCTGTGGAATCGCCTACAAGCCGGACATCGATGACATTCGCGAGACACCGGCGGCACCCATCATCGAGATGCTCCAGGACCAGGGAGCCAACGTGGCGTATCACGACCCGCATTGCCCGGTCTTTCCGGAGATGAAAAAGCATGACCTGGACCTGGCCTCGGTTGACCTCGATGCCGAGGCCCTGGAGGCCGTCGACTGCGTGTTGATCGTCACGGATCATGCGGCGGTGGACTACGCGTTGATCGGTGAGCATGCCCGACTCGTGGTCGATACCCGGAATGCCATGGTTGATGTGAAGGATCCCAAGGCCCGCATCATCAAGGCCTGAAGACACTGTTGAACAAACGAAAGAAGCGGGCCGGTCCTGGTGGACCGGCCCGCTGTTCTGTCGTGAGCAGGAGGTGTGATCAGCTGCCGTAGTTGCTCAGCAGGATCATCAGGTCGTCGACATCGACGTCGCCGTCGCCATCGAGGTCCTCGGGGCAGCCGGAGCAGCTGCTGCCGTAGGCGGAGATCAGGGCCATCAGGTCGTCGACATCCACGTCGCCGTCGCCATCGACATCACCGGGAGTGGCCGGGGTGAACTCGTCGCCCTTGAGGCAGTCGACGAACAGTTCCTGGCCGCCGATGGAGATGGTGTCGACCACGCCGTCCAGCATGATCCAACCACACTCGTTCGAGGTCGGGACGATGTGAACCTGGCAGCCGCCGATGTTCTGGCCATTCAGATCCCAGAGGGTGCCGTAGACGCGGTGGTCACCGTTGACCTCGAAGTTGATGTAGCCGCCGTAGTAGCCGTACGCCCAGGCCACGTTCTCGTAGGAGCTGCCGGAGGCCAGCAGGTCATGGGAGACCACGGCGTTGTTGACGTTGAGTTCCTGGCCGGTGTTGCAGGCGGCGTTGGCCAGCGACACGCTGACGGTGCCGGAGTAGTCGATCGAGCTGTCCATGCGCTGGATCGGGCGGACCTTCGACGGGAGACCATCGGTGATGAAGGGCGTTCCGGTGGGCATGCTCAGCGTGGGGGCGAGATCTTCGTAGCCCCAGTCGCACTCGTCGTCGGGGGTGCCCCAGCTCGGAAGACTGTCAACCCAGAACTCCTGGCCACCGAAGCTGATCGTGTTGACCGTGCCGGTGACTTCGAGCAGTCCGCAGCCACCACCAAGCGCGGTGACGTTGACGCTGCAGCCACCAAGCGTGGCCGGGATGCTACCCGGGTTGTTCGCCCAGATGCGTGCGCCATTGATCGACAGGTTGACGGCGCCGCCGTACCAGCCGATGCGGACCGTGGGATCGTTGACGGAACCGCTGGTGCCAGCAAGGTCAAAGGTGACATAGATGTTCGAGAGGCGAAGGTCGTTGCCGAGGCCACAGGCCAGACCGAGATTGTCGATGTAGCCGTGTCCGTTGTTGGAGAACACGCCGGGGACCATCTCGAAGTCGGAGAATTCGTAGTAGACGCCATTGGTGGTGTCGTAATCGCCGACGTAGTAGGTCTTGCTGACGGGGCGGTCTTCGAACGTCGGAGCGGCCACGGCGGAAGCCGCGGTTGCCAGGGCGAGACCGGTGCAGGACAGACGCAGGGCGGTGGTGAAGGTAGTCATTGTGAGGCTCCAAGGTGTTTGCGTGGTTCGTCGGAGCGGCGGCTCGCCGCCTCTCCAACTGGTCTGCGATGGCCGGAGCCTGATCTCACAGCTTCCTGAGAAACTCTGGCCAGAGGGCCATTCCAGGCCCCCCTAGGGGGCATGGGCCACGTTTTTGTCGGTTTTTGGTCCCGGTGGAGGGGCCGGGCAAGGCCGGGCTCAGCCGCCCGCGGCGGTTCCCGGTTCGGCCTGGGCATCGACAATGTTCTGGCCCCTGGTCTCCTTGATGAAGAAGCACAGGACGGTCGCGATCACGAAGAGGATCGGGATCATCCCCAGGGCCCATTGGAAGTCCGCCACGTCCAGGGAGGAGAACGCGTCAGGAGTGGACGTGTGGCTGGCCAGCGGGTGGGCGGAGGTGCCCTTGACGCCGATGGTCGAGGCGTTGGTATGAACGCCGGCTCGCCAGTTGAGGATCCAGCCGATCCCGACCTGGAGACCAGCGGCCATCAGCATGACCAGGAAGTTGCAGATGGCCACCGAGGTCGCTCGGAATCGACGTGGGTTGACCTCCATGGCGATCGCGAAGGTGATGGCCTGGGTGCTGGTCAGGAGCCCGGAAATGAACAGGAGGACAATGAGCCCGCTGTAGTTCAGGAACCCGGGGAACAGGAGCAGGGCCATCGTGGCGGCACCACCGATGCAGCCCACGAGCATGAACGGGCGTCTCCGCTTCAGGCGGTCGGAGAGCATGCCGACGATGGGACACCCGATCAGCCAGCCAATGGCCAGCATGGAAATCGCGACGCTGGCCTTTTCCGGGCTGAGTCCGTTGAGTGTTTCCAGGCTGCTGGTTCCCCACAGGGCGGCCAGGACGCTCAGGGGCAGGTAGACGATGGCGCTGGTCAGGCCGATCAGCCACATCTGGGGATTCCGAAGCACGCCCCCGAGGCTGTGCCACAGTCCGATTTTTTCGGATTCATGTGACGCGACGGAGGCACTGAACCAGGATGGTCGCCTGGGAATGACGAAGAACATCAGCAGCCCGAGGGCGCCGCCGATGAAACCAGTCCAGAGAACGACGGTTCTCCAGGAGAAGGTCTCGACCAGTCGGGCCATGGGGTACTGCCCGATGACTTCACCGATCATGCCGACCGATGTCGTGATGCCCGCGATCAAGGCCAGGCGCGCCGGTGGGAACCAGACGGTTGCCACGTACACCGCGCCGACAAAGGCGAATGCCGACCCCAGGCCGATCAGACCGCGGGCGACAGCGGCCATGTCCAGCGCGTGGGCAACGGAGAAGAGGATGCAGCCGATGCCGCAGATGACCGCGGCGGAGGACACGAGGAACTTGGTTCCAAATCGATCAAACAACCATCCAACAATGAGCTGGGCTGGGGCATAGACCCACAGGTAAACCGACATGGCGGTGCCGATGGTCCCGGGATCGGATTGAAGATCCTGGCTCAGCTGCGGGAGGATGACATTGGGCGTGACGCGGACGAAGAACTCGTACAGGTAGAACAGCGCCACGATGCCCCAGAACACCCACGAGTACCAGCCGCCGCGGCGAAGCTCACCGGTTCGGGGATTCAGCGGGGCATGCGGATGAGTGTTCAAGGAGCTGCTCCGTAGTCGGACACCATACCCCGCCCAGTCGAATCGGGTGCAGTCGCAACCTGATAGACTCGCTGTCCATGAGACATGGACTCCTTCTTGGTCTGCTCGGGCCGCTTGTATTGGCTGCGACGACGCTGGGGGTCCAGGATCAATCACCAGAATCGGCCGAGGCGTCGAAGACGACCGTGGCGGATGCGTCGCCTGACGTGGACAGCAGTTCGGGCGACAGCGAACCGGCTCCATCCGAGGTCGGCCATCGCCTGCCTCCCGGCCAGGGTCGTGACTTGAGCATCTCATCGACTGGCGAGGAGATTGACACCGGGCAATGGGGCGGCCGCTTGATCGAACAGGGCCACTTCATCCGCATGCCGCACTCGGGTCCTGTCCGGCAGGGGCATGGTGGCTTCGAGGTCTACAACCGGGCCGGACACCGCCAGCATGGTGTGTCCCTGCTTCCCAGCATGGTGAAGACTGTTCCCGGCGAGCAGATGCCGGACGTCGATCCGGGCCGATGGGGTCTGCTCTATGGCGTGCGGTCAGATGCGCAGAAGCGGCAGCAGATCGCGGAGGAGATGTCGGGGTGGACAGGCAAGGGACTTCGCGTCGTCACGGATGTCCACAAGCTGGCGTCGGTCTCGGAGCCACTGCTGGACCTGGATCCGATGAAGCCCGTCAACGATGTGATCCTGGCGTTCCGTCAGCAGTTGCTTGATCCCATCAGCACGACGTTCGATCCCATGATGGCGTGGACCTATCAGCATTCGACCGAGGTTCGTCCGGGATACCCCAGTGCTCGATCGGTCCTGTTCTTCTCGGTGAACGGAGCCGTCATCCTGTGGAATGACCAGGACACTTCCGGTCGCGTGGTCTACAACATCCAGGCTCAGCAAGGTGCCTTCACGGGAACACAGCCCTACATGGGAACGGCCGTGGGGTCCCCGATGCTGATGAACAACATCCTGGTCAGCAGCGATTTCAACCTGTACATGCTGTATTGGCACCAGGAACTGTTCGAGAAGAAGGTTCGGGTCAGCATCGGCAAGTTCGAGGACCAGGTGTTCTTCGATACCAATGCCATCGCCTACAACCCGGCGACCCAGTTCATGTACGAAGGGTTCAACCAGAGCATCACCAATCCCTTTCCGAGCTATGGCTTCGGCGGCATCGTGGGCTGGGATGTCGCCCCGAACTGGACACTACGAGCGGGAACCATGAACTCGGAGTCGATCGGCACCTCCACCGGCTTCGAGTATCTCTCGTCCGACCATCTCTTCACGATGATCGAGTCGGACTTTACGACCCACTTCGACTGGGGCGAGTTCACCCACGAGGGGCACTATCGATTCATGCTCTGGTACAACTCGATCGGGCAGACCGCAAGTGGGAACAGCCCATGGGATGCATCCGGTTGGGGCGTCACCTTCAATATGGATCAGCGCATCTGGCAGGGACTTGTCGGCTTCTGTCGAGTCGGTTGGGGTGAGAATGATGTCACGCCATCCAACTTCTCGGTATCGGCGGGCTTCGGCATCGAGGACTTCCTCGGTCGCCAGGGTGATTGCTTTGGCTTCGCGGGTTCCTGGTCGAAGTTGACGGAACTGGGCCGATACGGCGCCAACCTGCCACTCGTGCCCGGAAACCAGACCTTGTTCGAGTTGTTCTGGCGAGTCAACATGACCGACTCGATCCAGGTCAGCCCGGTACTGCAATATGTCCAGGACACCGGCGCAGGCATCGATGATGCCTGGATCTGGGGCATTCGATCCGTGTGGTCGTTCTGATCACGTCCTGGCACGCGGAATCGGCGAAATCGACTTGCTCCACCATCGGCCTTGCGTGTTCAATGACATCATGTGGTCGCTTTCGATCTCCATCCTGGCAGCGAGCGTGTCCTCGGCGGCCGGATCACCGGTTGGTCCGGTCAGTTTCGATCGACAGATTCGGCCCCTGTTGGCTGCCAAGTGCATTCTCTGCCACGGCAATGCCGAGGAGTCCCGTCAAGCGGATCTCCGCCTGCACACCCAATCCGGACTGATGGGACAACTCCGTGGTGGCGGGGCGGTCGTGGTGCCCGGCGATCCGGGGTCCAGTGGGTTGTTTCAGCGCATCACCTCAACGGATCCCGCGTATCGAATGCCCCCATCTGATGAAGGCCACGCGGCTCTTTCTCCCGACGAGATCGATCTCGTGCGGCGGTGGATCGAGCAGGGAGCGCCCTGGGAAGAACATTGGGCGTGGGTACCTCCCGTGGCGGCGGAACGTGCCGATGCCGCGGCTCATCCCGTGGATGCCTTCATCAATGCGAAACTGAATGCCAATCGTCTCCAGCACTCACCACCGAGCGATCGAGCGAACCTCCTTCGTCGCGCCAGCCTGGATCTGATCGGGTTGCCACCGACGCCCGAGGCCATTGCGGCCTTTGAAGCGGACACGGCTCCAGGGGCGTGGAACCGGCAGGTCGACCAGTTGTTGGCCTCGCCTCACTTTGGTGAGCGATGGGCACGAGTCTGGCTGGATCATGCGCGATACGCCGACACCAAGGGCTACGAGAAGGACTACGACCGGACCATCTGGCCTTGGCGTGACTGGGTCATCGATGCGATCAACGATGACATGCCGTTCGACCAGTTCACGATCGAGCAGATCGCGGGTGACCTGCTGCCGAATGCGACCGATGACCAGGTCCTGGCGACGGCCTTCCACCGCAACACGATGAACAATGACGAAGGCGGAACCGATGATGAGGAGTTTCGCGTGGCCGCGGTCGTCGATCGCACCAATACCACCATGCAGGCCTGGATGGGTGTGACGATCAGCTGTGCGCAGTGCCACGATCATCCATCGGACCCATTCACGCAACGGGAGTACTACGGTCTCTTCGCGATGCTCAACCAGACACAGGACGCGGATCGACCGGACGAGCAGCCGGTGCTGCCCGTGCTGTCGCACGGCGATCGAGCCTCGCTCGCAGACGTCCGGGGCAAACGTGACCAGGCCCTGCGGTTGCTCGATCAGCACCTGGCGAACCTGGACCCGGAGCAACCGGTTCCTGCTTCCCAGGCGGATCATGGAAGGGACCAGTACTGGATCGATGACATGACCCCGGTCGGTGCGTCATTGAACCTGTCGAACGGCGAAGACTGGCCCTGGCACGATGGCGATGATGCGATCCCGGCATTTTCCGGCACGCGGTTCCATGCCGGGACTGCCACTGGACCGACCGCGGTGCGTCAACAGTATTTCGAGTCCGCGTGGCTGCCCCTGGTGCTGGAGGATGGTGATCGACTGGTAGCGCACGCCTGGCTTGATCCCGACAATCCACCGGCGCAGATCATGCTGCAGTTTCATCGCCCCGGTGACTGGGAACATCGCATCTTCTGGGGTGGTGATCACAATCCCTGGGGACAACTGGGGACGACGTCGCGGCATCGGGCGGGTGATCTTCCGCCGCTGGGTGAGTGGGTTCGGCTGGAGTTCGATCCGGCGATCGTCGGCCTGGCTCCCGGTGATGCGATCGACGGCTGGGCCTTTACCCAGGCCGGTGGCCGTGTGGCGTGGGATGGCGCGGGCGTCGTTCGCGATGCGCCCATTGACCAGGGGCCGCTCCATTCGTTGCAGGCCTTCGAGGCGATGCAGCGGACACTGGCGCAGCCCGTGATCCCGGCTGACATGCTCGCCGTGATCCAGGTGCCTGCAGCCGATCGTTCAGAACAGGATCAAGGCCGCCTGGAGCAGTGGTATCTGCGCCACGTCCAGGCCGATGCCCGTGATGAACTGGCGGATGAGCGTGCCGCGATCAGTCAACTGGATGACGAAATCACGGCCATCAGGGGGCGGGCCGCTTCCGTTCCCGTGATGCGAGCCATGGATCCGGGCATGGCCCGCACCACGCACATCCTGAACCGCGGTTCCTTCCTGGATCCCGGTGAAGAGGTGGAGCCTCATGTTCCGGCCCTGCTGCACCCGCTGCCCGAGGAGCGGACGGCGGATCGACTGGCGTTGGCGCGGTGGCTGGTGTCGCGGGACAACCCGCTGACGGCCCGGGTCCATGTGAATCGAACATGGGAACGCCTCTTCGGTCGTGGGCTCGTCGAGACTTCGGAGGACTTCGGAACACAGGGCGATCGACCAAGCCACCCGGAACTGCTGGACTGGCTGGCCGTGACCTTCATGGACCGGGGATGGAGCCACAAGGAACTGTGCCGCCTGATCGTGACCAGTGAGGCGTACCGGCGATCGTCCATACCCACCGGTGAAGCCCGCTCGGTTGATCCGGAGAATCGCCTGCTCAGTCACTCGCCACGTGTACGCCTTGAGGCCGAGGCGGTTCGTGACCAGGCCTTGTTGGTATCAGGCTTGCTGGATACGACGATGCATGGACCACCGGTCTACCCGGATCAGCCGGCCGGCTTGTGGCAGGTGACCTACGACAACCGTGACTGGCCGCAGGGATCGGACCGCCAGCGGCATCGGCGCGGCCTCTACACGTTCTGGCGCCGGTCATCTCCGTACCCGAGCATGACGACCTTCGATGCACCGAGTCGCGAGATCTGCTCGGTTCGCCGCATTCGAACCAACACGCCACTTCAGGCCCTGGTGACGCTGAATGATCCGGTCTACGTGGAGGCCGCCAAGGCGTTGGCTGGTCGCATGATCCGGGAGGGCGGTGATGAACTCGAACGCCAGATCACCCGGGGATTCCAACTCGTGCTTGGCCGCCCGCCGAGTGCCGAGGAGACTGGACGGCTGATGATGCTCGCCGAGGAGGCGACGCAACGCTATGCCGCCGATCCGGAGCAGGCCGGGGCCTTGCTGGCCCAGTGGCCCGGTGAACCGCCATCTGGTGCGGATCCGGCACATGTGGCCGCCCTCGTCGTCGTTGCCAACGTACTCTTGAACCTGGACGAGACGCTTACGCGAGGCTGATGATGAACCCCCTGCTTGAGATCCAGCAGCACATGACGAGGCGACACTTCCTCGGCACCACCGGCGTGGGCATGGGAAGCCTGGCGCTGGCGGGTCTGCTGGGTGAGTCCTCGGCCATGGCCCAGGTGGGATCGTCTCCGCACTTCACCCCTCGGGCGAAACGCGTCATCTACATCCACCTGGCGGGCTCGCCGCCCCAGCATGATCTCCTGGATCCCAAGCCTGTCCTGGCTGAACTGGATGGACAACCGTGCCCGGACTCGTTGTTCGAGAAGGAACGGTTCGCCTTCATCAAGGGCCATCCCAAGGTGCTGGCCAGTCCCTATGCGTTCAAGCAGCACGGGCAGAGTGGCACGGAGTTCTCCGAACTGCTGCCACATCTCTCGTCCATCGCGGATGACCTCACGATTGTTCGTTCCATGCACACCGATGAATTCAACCACGCCCCGGCCCAGCTTTTCCTGCTGACGGGATCGCCTCGGTTCGGGCGTCCCTCGGTCGGATCATGGCTGACCTGGGGACTGGGATCCGAGGCCAGCAACCTGCCAGGCTTCGTCGTGCTGGTCTCCGGTGGCAAGGTGCCCAGCGCAGGCAAGAGTGCGTGGGGATCCGGCTTCCTGCCATCGGTTCACCAGGGCGTTCAGTGCCGCAGCGGGCCTGACCCGGTGCTGTACCTCAATGATCCACACGGCATGGACCGGTCGATGCGTCGGTTGAGTCTCGATGCACTCAAGGATCTGAACGAGGTCAGCCTGGAACGCCATGGTGACCCGGAGACCCGGACGCGGATCGATCAGTTTGAACTGGCGTTCAAGATGCAGATGTCCGTCCCGGAAGTGGTGGACCTGGGCGACGAGTCTCCTGCGACGATCGAGATGTACGGGGCCCAGGTGGGCGGATCGTCATTCGCCAACAACTGCCTGCAGGCGCGTCGGCTGGCGGAGCGAGGTGTTCGCTTCGTTCAGCTTTTCGACTGGGGTTGGGACACGCATGGCACGGGTCCGCACGATGACATCATCACGCAGTTGCCGATGAAGTGCGGCGAAGTCGATCGCCCGATCGGGGCGCTGATCACGGATCTCAAGCAGCGGGGGATGCTGGAGGACACGCTGGTCATCGTCAGCGGCGAGTTCGGGCGAACCGCGATGAACGAGGAACGCAATGGTTCCACGTTCCTGGGTCGGGATCACCACCCGCACTGTTTCTCCATCGTGATGGCCGGCGGTGGCCTGAAGCCCGGGTATGTCCACGGTCGGACGGACGACATGGGATACGCCGTCGTCGAGAATCCCGTTCATGTCCATGATCTGCAGGCGACGGTGTTGCACGCCATGGGCCTTGATCACGAGCGATTCACCTATCGGTACCAGGGTCGCGACTTCCGGCTCACCGACGTGCATGGCCACGTCGTACACGATCTGTTTGCCTGACCCATTTCGAGTGTCGGCTGTCTCCGGTCCGAGGCCGCGGGGGTGGGCAGTGCCTCTTCAGTCGTCGGTGTCGTTCGGCGACCACGGCTCGTGCCGGTGGCGCGGCACTCCGACCAGGATGACCACGATGCCACAGGCCAGGAGGACGATCGGCAGGACCAGCCAGTACCCGGGGAGACGTGCCAGTCGTTGTGTGTACGGGATCTGGATGACGGTGTTCTCGTCGATCACGTTCGGAAAGCGTGACCGGATGGCGGCCTGGTAGAACTCGACGGGTCTTTCCGGGCCTGCCTCGATGACGATCTGGAGCATCGCCCTGGCGATCGCCGGTCCCGGGTTGGGCTGGTTGCCAGGCGGGGCATCCGGTCCGACCGTGTACACCTCCTCGATGAGATTGGCAAACCACGCTTCCGCAGCCGTTGGCACATCGGCGATGTCGGGAACGCTGAAGTCGCTTGTCCGGGGAACATCCTTGAATGGACCTTCCATGACATCTGCAGGATCCTGGGTGAAGAACCACCGAGTTCCTGATGGTGAGTCGGGAAGGTCCTTCTCGGCAATGATCATCAGGCTGGATTCCAGCCCTTGATTGGCCGTGCTTGGATCACCTTCTGGCATGAGCTTGATGAGCAACTCGTACGAGTTCGGGAAGACCAGGCGTTCCTCCATGGATGGTCGACCACCCTTGTAGAAGCCGCCTCGCTTCATCAGGATCCCGGGGGCCCGGACCTGGATCCTGAAGTTCGGCACCTGTGGCGTCAACGGCAGAACCTTGAACATGATCGAATCAAAGTCCTGGGGCGTCGTTCCCATGAGGCCGACCGACGCCGGTGTCGCCTTGGGGCCCAGTTTGCTTGCGGCGGCGATGGAGATGGCCACACCAGCGATGACCAGGATCAACAGTCGATCCCACCGCATGGGGCCAGCTGGCTGGCGGATGCCGGAGACCAGCAGGTTGGCCCCGCACTCCGGGCAGTTCTTACTGGAATGCCCGGCCAGGAGATGGTGGCAGCGTGGGCAGCGTGGGTGTGATCCATGTCGACGCCGCTGCTCGACTCGGATGCCTGCGAAGACGGCCAGGACGATGAGTGCGATGATGAGTGGGATGATGAACAACTCGTGTTCTCCCGGTGCTGAGGCTCAGTCGTCGCTGTCGGTACCCGGATCGGCAAGTGCCGGTTCCCAGGGGTCCGTCGGTGATCCGGGTGCGATCACGATCAGCAACACGATCAACCAGAAGAGGAACCAACTGGCCAGCATGATCCAGGGTCCCTGTGTACTCGGCCGGTTGGTGCTCCTGGAGGCGGCGGAGTTGATGCTGGAATGCGCAACCGCGCCTGATTCACTCGGTCGCCAGGAAAGGGTGAATGTCATGTCCTCGGCCAGCATGGACTCGATGATGATCTGGGCAAAGGTGGCGGCAACGCGTGGTCCTGGATCTTCTCCTGGGGCCGTATCACCATCACGATCGATCCGCTCGCCGATCACGCGGTAGAAGTCCTCGGGCCGTTCGGCGACCGCGGGATCAGCCGAGAAGGCCGGCCCCGCCGGACCGACCATTGGTTGGACACGCCGGATCTCCCAGCGTTGGTGATCGCTGGAAACGGATTCAATGACATAGTCTCGACGATTTCCATCCGCCTGGACCATCATCACTCGAACGGGCTCAGGCGGATTCCAATAGTAGAGGTCGCCAGGTGATGTCGCGGGGAGAAAACCATGTTGCGCGGGGTCCGGGTAGATGACCGTGATCTGGGAATCCCGGCAGCGGTCTGGATTGAGCATCACGTTGCCGGTCACGCTTCCAGCCCAGGACGCGGGCACGCCAAACATGTTCGTGGCCCAGCTGTCCCAGTACGACAGGGTGACATACCGATACGGCAGCAGCACCAGGAGCGCCATGGCGATGACGATGATCGCTCGGATCAGGCGAGGCCACCGATTCCGGCCATGCAGGTACACGCCGGATTCGCTGAGATCGTGGCCACACTCGGGACAGGTGGTGCTGGCTGTTCCGGTCAGGCAGTAGCGGCACCGTGGACAGGCCGGGGTGACTCGGTGCCGACGGCCGCGCACGAGGAACGCGAGAACAAATGCCATCGCGAGACTGATGAGTCCCATGACAACATAGCCGCTGGCAACGATGTCAGGTCCCGTGTTCATGGGGTGAGTCTAGCATCGCCGGGAGTCATGCTCCTGACGGGCTCGAAACACCGCCACGGGACTGGTCCAGGTGCTTGAATTGGCTGCTGGGTCCCATGGTTGCGGTCGGTGACCGGGAGCGCAAAGGCGCCAGGCGGGTACGGCCAACGAGGGATCGGCGACGTCAGGTCTTGCTGTTCGCGCCTGGATCCGCTGGTTCCGGTTCCCAGGGGTCCGTCGGTGATCCGGGTGCGATCACGATCAACAACACGATCAACCAGAACAGGAACCAACTGGCCAGCATGAACCAGTTTCCCTGTACGTGTGGGATGGTGGCGCCCTTTTTGGCAGTGAAGTTGACGTCGGAGTGGATGACCGCGCTCATGTCACTGTCATTGAATGGATAGGTGGGATATGCACTGGTTTCGGCCAACATGACCCGGATCATCATCTCGGCCATGGCGGCGGCGACCCGTGGCCCCGGATCATCTCCCGGGGGGGTGGTTCCATCACGATCGATCCGCTCGCTGATCACGCGGTAGAAGTCCTCCAGGCGTTCTGCGATCACGGGATCCGTCGACAATGCCTGGTCCGACGGACCGAACATCGGTTGGACGCGTTGGATTGTCCAGCGTTGGGGATCGTTGGAGTTTGGTTCAATGACATATTCCCGTCGACTTCCATCCGCCTGGGCCATCATCAGGCGGACGGGCTCTGGCGGGTTCCAGTAGTAGATGTCACCGTTTGACGTCGCGGATCGCAGATCCGCATGTTCCGGATCCGGATAGATGATTGTGACCTCGACAGCCTGGCACTGTTGTGGATCGAGTTTCACGATGCCGGTGGCACCGCCAGTCCACGACTGGGGCCCACCGAAGGTGTCCATGGCCCAGTAACGCCAGGACGACTGGGTGACATACCGGTACGGCAGGAAGGACAGGATCGCGATGACGATGACGATGACCGCCCGGATCAGGCGAGGCCATCGACGTCGGCCATTCAGGTACACGCCGGATGTGGTGAGATCGTGGCCGCACTCGGGACAGGTGGTGCTGGTTGTTCCCGTCAGGCAGTAGCGGCACCGTGGACAGGCCGGGGTGACTCGATGCGGCCGACCGCGAACGAGGAACACGAGAAACACCGCTACGGCGAGACTGACGAGGCCCATGACAACATAGCCGCCGGCAACGATGTCAGGTCCCGTGTTCATGGGGTGAGTCTAGCAGCGCCGGGAGTCATGCTCTTGCTGGGCACGAGTCAATGGAACCAGGCGGGGTCAGCGGCTTGAACTCGTCTCTGGATCCCACGGTTGCGGTCGTCGACCGGGGATGAGCACGAGAACCAGCACTACGAGCCAGAAGACGAACCAGGTCGACACCGCCAATTGGTGAACCGGGACGCGAAGTGACGTTCTCCTGGCGATGTTGCTGCTGACACCGGAGGCGCGAACACCATCTCTTCGAATACCGATGCTCATCGATCCGTCGGGATCGTCCTGCATCATGTTCGCGATCATCTTCGCCACCAGGTCGCCAGCAATGGCGGCGCCGGGGTCATCGCCATCGCGTGGTGGTATCACGGCAGTGACCTGCTGCATGATCATGGACGGCAGTTCATCACGGCTTGAGGCCGTGACGGGGTCGGCGATGATGACCGTGCCGGGGTCAGCCGTCAACGGCATCACCTCGGTCACTCTCCAGCGAGTCATGTCACCGGCGGTATCAAGGGGCTCGATCGTGAAGTCATGTCGGATGCCCTCGGTGCTTTGCACGATCAATCGCAATGGCTGGGGTGGCGTCCAGGGACCGGTTGGCGCCAGCATGTTGCCCCGGTTCGAATTGCTGGCGGCAAGCGTGCTCGAAACGACGCTGACGTCCGGGTAGGCGACGAGCACTTCCTTGAGGGAACTGGCATCAGCCCGTGGACGGGCATGGCCGGTTGATCGCCCGGAAAATGTCTCGCTGCGACCGAAGACGGATTCGGAAAACTGCCGCCAGTATCGGTCGGTCAGTTCGGCATACCCACCGAAGAGGAACAGGCTGACCAGGGCGACCAGGATGACGCGAATCCACCGGCTGATGGGTTGCCGTCGCCCATCAAGGACGCCACACGCAGCCAGATCAGCACCACACTCGGGGCAGGTGCTCGTCGTGATCCTGGCGACGCAATATCGACACTTGGCGCAGGCCGGCGACTCTGGAATGACCCGTCCACGCAATCCAATCACCAGCAGGACCATGAGCAGCACCGCGAAGACGACAATGATGATCGCTGTCATGTCTCGGCCTTGCTATACCGGGTCGGTGGCGGCTGCTCCGGCCATGGCCGTCCAGGGTTCCACCCGGGCACCAGGTCGAATCGTGAAGATGGCGATGAGGCCCCACAACACGATCCACACGGGAGTCAGCAGCATCCAGGGTTGCACGACATCTTCGCGCAGGTAGCCACCACCACCGGAACTTCCCTGGCCGGTGATGATCGGGTCCTGCATGTAGCGAGAGTAGGCCGCGGCCGACGCCTCATCATCCCAGATTGCAGGTGACCGCCACAGGGACGCTCCGGGCTTGCCGGTTTCAAAGGCCTTCGCGGCTTCAGCCATCTTCATGACCAGGAGATCCGTGACCTCGATGGCAGGGCTATCGGGTGACTCCGACAGGTTCTCGTCGACCATCCAGGTGCCCAGGGCCGCAGTGAGATCTGTCTTGGGAACCCGGGCGATGAGCGATCCGGGAGCGGTTGATGGTCCAGTGGTTTGGACCATCTGCAGGGCGTACATGTTCTCCCCGGGATCGATGAAGAGCTCGCCGGTTGTTCCATCGGTACTCGTGACGGTGAGGCGAAGGGGAAAGGGCGTGGGATGCTTCCACTTGGGATCATTGGTGCCCTCCTGGACGACCTGGTCAGGGTCAAGCCAACCGGGATAGGCGACGCTGATCTTCTTGATCGGCCCTTTTCCGAACTGCAGTGTCGTGGTCTTGACACCGGAGACCCAGTGGGTGGGCTCGAAGTTGCGGAAGATGAAACCGTTCAGTCGACCGAACGTGAGGGTCATGGCCAGCAGGTATCCACCGATGAACAGAAGCAACAGGGCGAGCACTCGCAGGCTTCGGCTGATGGGCTGTCGGTCCGAAGTGATGACGCCGCTGGAAGCGAAGTCGTTTCCACATTCCGGGCAGGTGGGCGCCGCCAGGCCCTGGACGCAGTGATGACAACGGGGGCATGCCGGCACATTGGTGAGTCGACGCCCGCGGGCCATCATTGCCAGCAGCACGGCTGCCGGAATGATCAGGATCCCAAGCCAGGTGACGATCATCAGCATGGACGGAGTCTATCAGTATTCAGTTGGCTGCCATTCATCAGTGCCTGGCCTGGGAACCAGGGTGAACAGGCCGATGATGATCCACGCGAGGAGCCATGGTGGAAAGAGAAGCCTGAAGGCGGCTGCTGCATCGTGGCGTGACCCACCTCCAGCGTTACTGGCAGTGGTAGGTGGCTTGGCGCCCGGAACATTCACATGCAGCGTTGGTGGGAGCGGCGGAATCCGGTACCAGACGGCGATCCCGGGATTGGCCTGTGGAATCGCCTGGGCCATCAGGAACACAACTTGGTCGACCAGGTGCGCCTCGGGGGATTGCACGGACGTCGTCAGGTCATGTTCGATCATCCAGTCGCCCAACACCTCCCGGAGACTGCTGGATTGCGTCGATGACAGGACCGGACCGAGCGGTCCTGCTGATGGCGGTACGGCTCGAAACTCGAACTGCTTGCCTCGCGGTTCGATGAGCAGTTCATGGCTGGTGCCATTGCTCGAGGTGACGGCAAGCCGAATGGGCATGTCCGCCGGGTAGGTCCAGGTGGGATTACCGTTGGAGCTACGACCCGTGTCCGGCCCATACCAGCCCGGGTACTGCACATCAATCTGCTGGATCGGTCCTTGGGTCACGGCATAGCTGACGGTCCACTGACCCCTGTAGTACCAGGATGGTGTCACCATGGTTCCAGCGACCAGGAAGAGGACGATGAAGCCGCTGATCGCATGCGTCAGGAGCAGGCTGAGTCTCTTTCCCCGGGTCTTGACTCGCCAGCGTGAGGTGATGACCCCGGTGCGTTGCAGATCATTGCCGCATTCCGGGCAGATCTCACCGCTGGTTCCTCGAACGCACTGCCGACACGAGGGGCAGGCGGGGAGATCGCCGATCCTCGTCCATCGCAGGGCAAACAGGAACATCGCCCCGAATGGGACGAGGACCACGATGGTGATGCCGATGGCCGCGAGCATGATCGCAGTCTACTGACTGATCTCTCAGGCGACGGAAGCTCCGACGAGGATGCCAGCGACGGTCGCCAGGTACAGGCCGGCGGTCAGGATGCCCACGAGGACGGGGGCGGTCAGGCCACCAACTCGTACGGCCTGGCGGCCGGTCAGCACGCCCAGGACGGCCAGCAGACTGCCCACCGCGAAGATGGCAAAGACGGCAAGGGCCATGCTGAAGGCGGCCAGTGAATGCCCGTGGAACAGGGAGGCGAGTCCCAGTTCGAACGAGGAGTCACCGAATTCAGACACGGGAGAAGCGAGTGGATTGATGCCGGTGAGATCATGGACCAGCCAGGCACTGAGTCCGAGAACACACGCAGGCAGGATCCAGGCAAGACTCGAGAGCCACAGTGTGCAGCGAACCAGGCAGGAACGATCGGCAGTTGTCATGAATCCCCCATGAACAAGGTGATAGCCATGACTTCGGACACCAGCCGCTGGAGCTTGAGAAGTTGTTGAATTGGTAGATCGGCGCCCATGCGGAGCGCATGATCCGCCGGAAGACCGTCCGAGAACCGCGACGGAATCAGGTAAACGTGAACTCGACGACGGAGCAATCGTCGTCGAAGAACTCCTCGCCACTGACTGCCTTGACGGATCCGATGATGTCATCGACCGAGGAGACGTCCTTGGCCGGTTGCCTTGCGACGACTTCCACGAATTCCTGCAGCGTCCAGAGAGAGCCATCCGGCTTCTTGATTTCGTACAGGCCGTCGCTGTAGAGCACCAGGCGATCACCGGGTGTGACTGGGCACGTCTGTGAGTTGTATTCCAGTTCGGGCATGGCACCGATCATGGGTCCGTCCGAGTCGAGGAGTTCGGGGTCGCCTCCGGATTCACGGAGCAGGACGGCGGGGGGATGTCCACCGCCGGACCAGGACAACGTGTGCTTTTCCGCGTCGTAGACCCCGTACCAGATCGTGAAGAACATGCCCTGGTGGTCGTCCATCCGGAACCGGCTGTTCAGTTCCCGCAGGACACCCCCGGGGTCGGCAAAGTCGACATTGGGCAGTGACTCACTGGAGATGACGTTCATCGCGGTGATGGACAGGAGGGCCGGTCCGACACCATGCCCGCAGACATCCAGGAGGTATAGCGCCAGGCGATGTTCATCGAGCCAGTGATAGCCGAAGGAGTCGCCACCCAGTGACACCGAGGGGATGAACCGCCAATCCGTCAGGACCCGATGGGACATGGGCTCCGGAAGGAGCGAGTGGACATACTCGGCGGCCTTCGAGAGCTCGGTCTGCAGTTTGGCTTCGCTTTCCGCGAGGGCGCCATAGGCTGAGTCGCGCTCCAGGCGGGCGATGTAGCCACTGGAATGGTGCCGGATGCGGGCGATGATCTCGACCGGGTCCGGCAACTTCACGAGATAGTCATTGGCGCCCCGGGAAAAGGCCTCTGCCTTGGTCGTGGCTTCCTCGCGTGAACTCAGCACGACGATGGGAACCAGGCTGGTCCCCTCGTTGCTGCGGTACTCGCGCACCAGGTCGAGCCCATCGACATCGGGCATCACGAGGTCCTGGAGAATGATCGTGGGCTTCCACTCGTTGGCGGTCTCGATGGCAAGCCGGGGGTCGCTGACGTAGTGGTACTCGATGTCCTCTTCAGCGGCCAGCATTCGTCGCACGGCTTCGCCGATCATGGCCTGGTCATCAACCAGCATGACACGGATGCCTGGGACGGTTGTTGCGGTGGACGGTTGGTCTGCCATGGCTTCGCGGAATCCTATCAGGACTGGAGCAGGGAACGCACGGTCTCGATGAACTGGTCGTCATTGATGACGTGCTTGCTGAGATAGACCGTGGCCCCGGCATCGAGCCCCAGTTGCCGTTGGGCCACGTCATCCTTATAGGAGACAACGGCCACCGGCAGGTCGTCGAACCGCTTCTGGCGGCGGAGGGTCTGGACCAGTTCGATGCCATTCATGCCCGGCATGTCCACGTCGGTTATCAGGAGGTCGTACTCGCCTCGCTGCAGGCGTTCCCAGCCTTCGGCGCCATCGACGGCGAGATCCACGTCGTAGCCGTGACGCGTGAGAATCGCCCGCTGGGCCTCGCGGACCGTGATGCTGTCGTCGACAACGAGGATCCGAGGACCGGCCTGGGCGGGTGCCGACTCCGGCTGGACCTCGAAGGCGTGATCCACGACGGCACGACGCGCCGTCCGCAGGACGTCCTCGACATCGATGATGAGCACCGGCTCGCCGTTCTCCCGGAACGCGGCCGCGGTGAGGTGGGGGACTCGACCCAGTCGTGGGTCAAGCGGCCGCACCAGCATGTCCTCTTCGCCATGGAAGCCGTCCACCTGCAGCGCGTACTGGTCCTCTTCGTCGCCGATCACGACGGCATGGACCCACGAGCCGGATCGCACCGGATCCAGTTCAAGCAGTGTCCCGGCATCCAGCAGTTCCACGTTGTCTTCCCCGACCTGGAGTCGACGCCGATCGTCACTGAGCGCCTCGCGTGTCACTTTCTCGATCCTCGCGATATGCGGCAGCGGGAAGGCATAGGACTCACCGCCGATATCCGCGATGAGCGCCCGGACGACGGATCGCGTGACCGGGAGGGTCAATCGGAAGGTGGTTCCCCGGCCGGGTTCCGACTCGATTCGGACACCGCCGGAGATGTCCTGGACCATGGTCTGAACGACATCAAGACCAACGCCACGACCGGACACATCGGTGACTTCCGAGGTGGTCGAGAATCCCGGCAGGAACAGGAACTCGTACAACTCCTGGTTGGTCAGGGCCTGTGCAACGGCCGTGTCCGCAAGACCTCGATCGATGACCTTGCTCCGAATGCGTTCCGGATCGATGCCTCGTCCGTCATCCTCCACCGTGACATGCAGGCGACCACCCTGGTGCCTGGCGGCGACGATGATGGTCGCCACTTCCGGTTTGCCCGAGGCGATCCGATCCGCCGGGGGCTCGACGCCATGGTCAACGCAGTTGCGAAGCATGTGGGTCAAGGGGGCCTCGAGATCCCGGAGAACGTCTCGGTCGACGGGTACGGTTTCTCCTTCGATCTGGAGTACGGCCTTCTTGCCGAGGTCCTTGGACAGATCGCGGACCAGCCTGGGGAACATGGCGACACCTTCATCGAAGGGACGCATCCGACTGCCGACGACTTGGTTGTAGAGCGAGTCCGCGAGTTCCTCCAGGCGGCCGAGGAAGATGTCGAGTTGGTCCTGGTGTTCCGCCAGTTCCAGTTCCGTGCGAGCGGCCTGCCGTCGCGCGAGATCGACCATGGTGTCGTCGTTGGGCTGCAGCCGGGCCTCGCGGAGGTGTGATTGAATGGTGCGGTGCTGCCGTCGCAACTGGACGAGATACTCGCGTACACCGCGGAATCGGCGGGACTCCACGAGGCTCTCGCCAGCGAGCCGCATGATCTGATCGAGACGGGTCGCGGTCACCCGGACGGCGCCATCCTCCCGTGGACTCTCCGTCGGTGCCGGTGGCGTCGCATCCATCTTCTTCGTGGACGCCGAGGGCGTATCGGTCACGGGGGTGCGAAGGTCCGTGACCAACGTGTCCGCGGCGGCGACGTTGGACATCGTCCAGTCATCGACGCCGGATTCCTCGATCTCGGTCAATTGGGCCAGGAGGTCGGCTCCGGCCAGCAACTGATCGACGCGGGTGGGGGTGATGACCGCTTCCCCCTTCTGTACCGCGACCATCGCGTCTTCCATGGCGTGTGCGACACCCACGGCCAGGTCGAGCCCGACGATTCGGGCGGCGCCCTTGAGGGAATGAGCCGCTCGCATGAGTGCTTCGATCAGCTTCTCGTTGGTCGGATCCGATTCCAGGTCGACCAGTCCGCGGCTGATGACATCGCCGTGCGTCCGGGCCTCGTCCCGGAACAGGTCGAACATCGAGAACCCACTCAGGTCACCGCTCATCGAAGTACGGCCTCCAGTCCTTCGATTACGGCCGCGGTATCCAGCAGTCGAGCATCGCCCCGCGGTGTCTCGACGATGGAATCAACGAAGGGCATCGCGGGTTCCGGTGTGCGCCACGAGTCGGGATCGGACAGCTCAACACCATGCACCACGTCCACGATCAGCGTCCAGGAATCAGCATCCGCCGGTGACAGCACGACAAGTCGTGGCACGCGGTTCGGCTCGTCGCCATCCCGCGGCAGGTCGATGGCTGCGGACAGATCGCCAAGCGGAACCAGGTCACCACGAGTGGCGGCCAGTCCCCGGAAGACCTCACCTTGCCGGTGGGGTACCCGGTGCGTGTGACTCACGGCCTCGACGGTTCCCACGTCGATGGCCCGGAAGGCCAGTTCGACACCGGCGTGTCGAAAGAACAGAAGGTTGGGGTGCGAGGGCAGGTCCGCGGATTCAGGAGATTGGAGGGCCTCCAGCCACCGCGCGACATCCTCGCGGAACCCCCTGGATTCCGTGCCGGCATCGGGCATGGCTGTATCACGTGGTGCGGACATCTGTGCCAGTTATGGTACTCGCTGGACTTCACGGCCCGATTGGCGGTGGGAACCCACTCGATCGCACTACACTGGCACGTCGAACTCATCGCGCTGCCCACCGATCGACTCGTTCCGGGAGACTCTCGTGATCGGAATCCACCTTCTTTCCATGCTTGTTGTTGCCCAGGCTGCGGAGGCGACGCCTGACCCCGCGTCGGCCCTGGTACCTGTCGAGAATGTCACCGTCGAGATCTGGGCCGAGACGCCGATGGTGATGGACCCCGTGGCGTTTTGCGTGGATGACCAGGGCCGCGTCTACGTGGCCGAGTCGTTCCGGCAGGAGCATGGCGTCGAGGACAACCGCTCGCAACCGTACTGGTTGCTCGATGACCTGGCGGCCATGCGGGTCGAGGATCGGCTGGCGAAGTATGAGAAGTGGGCGGAGAAGCGCGCGAACGGAATGGACTGGTACACCGAGATGGAGGACCGCATTCGCCGGGTCGAGGATACCGACGGCGATGGCGTCGCCGATACGGTGACGATCTTCGCGGATGGATTCAATGGACCGCTGGATGGAACGGGTGCCGGGTTGATCGTCAACGGTGATGAACTCTGGTACACGTGTATCCCGCACCTTTGGCGGCTGACGGATGAACAGGATGATGGTGTTGCGGATTCCCGTGAGCCGATCTTCAGCGGTTTCGGCGTACGTGATGCGCTGCGGGGACACGACATGCATGGACTGGCCTGGGGGACCGATGGCCGGATCTACTGGTCGATCGGAGATCGTGGATATCACGTGACCACACCCGAGGGCCGGGTCCTGGCAGATCCCCGTTCCGGGGCGGTCTTCCGATGTGAGCCCGACGGATCCAACCTGGAGGTGTTCTGCACGGGGCTCCGGAATCCCCAGGAACTGCTCTTTGATCGATTCGGGAACCTGTTCACGGGAGACAACAACTCCGACGCCGGTGATCGGGCCCGAATCGTCTATTGCGCCGAGGCCAGTGAAACCGGTTGGGAAATGAACTACCAGACACTGGGTGGTGACAACGTCCGGGGGCCCTGGTCGCAGGAGGGACTCTGGGAGACGGATCACGAGGGCCGACCGGCCTGGTCGCTTCCGCCCCTGGCACACGTCGGCAGCGGACCCTCTGGTTTCGTCGCGTATCCCGGGCAGGGGCTCTCTGATCGGTATGTCGATCATGTCTTCATGTGCAACTTCCTCGGCGGCCCGACGAACAGCGGTGTCATCGCCATGAAGCTGGTACCGGATGGTGCTGGATTCCGCGTCGATGACGTGCATGACTTCGTCAAGGGCGTGCTGTGCACCGACGTGGACTTCGACTGGGATGGATCAATGCTCATCTCGGACTGGGTCGAGGGTTGGTACAGCACGGAGACTGGTCGCATCTTCCGGTTGCGAGACCAGGTGCATGGCACGACGCCTGGAATGAAGGAGACCGCGTTGCTGGTCGCCGGAGGATTCGAGTCACTCGACCAGGCGAAGTTGCTGTCACTGTTGTCGCATGCGGACATGCGGGTCCGCCGACGTGCGCACTATGAACTGGCGTACCAGGGCGACTCGTCGGTGGAGCCGCTGACGGCCCTGGCCCAGGATCCGGAGGCCGATCAGATGGCTCGGCTCCATGCGATCTGGGCACTCGGGATGATCGCCCGGTATGGACAGTGGACGGATGAGGATGACGATCATCCGCTGGAGGTTGTCCGGGATCTGGCGTGGGATGACGACGAGGAGATCCGGATCCAGGCTGTTCGGACGCTGGGAGACGAGACCTACGGGCCTGCGCGAGAAGATCTTCTCGAACTGGTCTTCGATGAATCACCTCGCGTGATCTACCACGCGGTGATGGGGTTGGGCCGATACGGTGACGCCGAAGCCATCGATCCCATCGTCGAGATGATCTGGACCAATGACAACGAGGACCGCTGGCTGCGACATGCCGGGGCGGTGGCGCTGGCGCGAATCGGGGACCGTGAGCGATTGCTGGAACTCCTGGGAGACCAGATGCCGGCGGTACGCATGGCCGCGGTCCTGGCCCTGCGACGAATGGCCGATCCGGCTGTCGCTCGTGTCCTGCGGGATCCCGATCCTCTTATTGCCGCCGAGGCGGCACGAGCCATCAACGATGTGCCCATCTTCGAGGCGGAATCGGCGTTGGCAGATGTCCTGCCAACACTGATCGCCGAGTCGGATGCCGCGGTGGATCCACTTCCCCGGGTGACGGTGGAGATCTTCACGGATGTTCCACCAACGCCGTCCGGTGAACTGGAGGCACTGCCTGTTCTCCAGGAGGAGCCGGATGAGGTCCTCGAGGTCGAGGGGTTCCTGCTCAACGGAGGGGAGATGGATCGGTATGTCAGCCGGATGACCGGTCGGGTTGTTCCCACGAGAACCGGTGCATATCGATTTGCGATTACCAGTGACGACTCTTCCGTCCTGCTGATCTGGCCCGAGGGTCAGCCCGAGAAGAAGCAACGCGTGGCGAAGGTCAACGTCTGGACACCACTCGACCAGTGGTCCGTCGAGGCCGGACAGATCTCCGATCCCATTGAGATGACTGCTGGTGAGCCCTGGATCGTCCAGGCGATTCACAGCGAGGGTGGTGGTGGCGATCACGTTGCCGTTGGCTGGCAGCACCCCGATGGAACATGGGAACGGCCCATCGGCATGACGGCTCCTGATCGAACACGATCCGCGATCGTGCGGCGATCGCTGGCAGCTGCCCTCCGTTCCGGGGAGCCCGAGCGTGCCGAGGTCGTCGCGGCGCTGGCGCTTGATCGTTCACAGGGTGATGTGCTGAGGCGAGAGGCCATGGAGGTTCTCCGCCAGTGGCCCGATCCCGAACCACGTGAGCGTGTACAGGGTCGGTACCGACCGGTTGAAGGCCCTCGCGATATCGAGGGTTGGCGAATGACCATGTCCCGAGTGCTTCCGGCCCTTGCGGAGTCGGATGCGGTCGTTGCGACGCCGGCTCGCGAACTGGCTGCGGCCCATGGCATCGCGCTGGACCCGGCGATGCTGTTCGCCACGCTTCGGGATGACTCGATGCCGTCGGCGCAACGGGCATCGGCCCTGGGCCTGCTGGCCCTGGCGGAGGACTCGCGTTCGGAGGCCATTGAACTGGCACTGGCCAGTCCAGACTCGCTGTTGCGTGCGGATGGACTTCGACTGGCCGCGATCCACCGGTCCGCGGAGGCCATGCCACTGGTCATGGAGATGCTGGAGTCGGAGGATGTCGAGCAGCGACGAGCGGCCATCGAGTCGCTTGGCATCATCGATGATGCCCGGGCGGAATCCGAGTTGATGACGCAGTTGGCAACGGTGACGACGGCCCATCCGGCCGTGGCACTGGACGTCGTCGAGGCGGCGCGCCGTCGAGGTGGGGATCGCTTGACCGGAGCGGTTGCGGAGTGGGTGGAGTCACCTCCGGAGGGCTATGCCGCCGCCTACACGCTGGCGGCAGCTGGCGGTCATCCGGATCGTGGTCGCGAGTTGGTCTTCTACCACGCTGGCGCCTCGTGCCTGCGTTGCCACATCATCGGTGACACGGGAGGCACCGCCGGACCACCCCTGACCGATGTGGGCCAGCGACTTGATACGGCTGCGTTGTTGCGATCATTGATGGAACCCCAGGCCGAGATTACGGAGGGTTTCGGTGAAGCCTCGGCCATGCCGGCCATGGCGACACACCTGGATCCGATGCAGATCCGTGATGTCGTGGCCTACCTGGAGTCCCTCCGGGGGGCATCCAACTGATCGCCGCCGTCCGTCGCCCGGGGGTGGTATTCTCGACGAATGCTCACCTTGAATTCACTTCTTTTGGCCGGTTCCGTCCTGCCCATGCTGGCCGAACCAGATCCCTCGCAACTCGGTCTTGAGCCGGGAGATCGGATCGCGGTCGTCGGCAATACCCATGCCGAGCGCATGCAACTCGACGGTCAGTTCGAGGCTCTTCTTCACGCGGCCTACCCCGACCACCGGTTGTCCGTTCGGAACTTCGGATGGAGCGGTGACGAAGTGGCCCTGCAGCCACGCCCCTTGAATTTCATCGGGATGGATGAATGGCTGGACCGACATGACACGGACGTGATCATCGCCTGCTTCGGCATGAACGAATCCTTCGGCGGCGACGAGGGATTGGCACAGTTTCAATCCGATCTCCAGGGTTGGATCGATGCGCAGAGGCAGAAGAAATACAACGGAACGACCCCGCCTCGAATCGTGCTGGTATCGCCCATTGCTCATGAGGATCTTGGTCGCCCGTTGCCTGATGGACGCGAGCACAACTTCGTTCTCCAGCGTTACGTGGACACGATGCAGAAGGTGGCCGCGGACAAGAACGTGGTTTTCGTGGATCTCTTCACGCCGACTCGCGAGTCATTCGCCCGCGGGGAAGGGCCGTTGACGATCAATGGCATTCACCTCAACGAGCGGGGGTATCGAGTGACGACCTGTGCCATGGTGGATCGACTGGGTATTCCACTGGAGGCTGGCGAGAACGTGGACGAGGAAGGAACGGCGATTCAACAGCACGAGGACCTGCGGCAGGCCGTGCTGACCAAGAACCGCCTCTTCTTCCAGAGGTGGCGACCCGTGAATACCGAGTACGTCTACGGGCGACGACATGAGCCCTTTGGCTCCCAGAATTTCCCGGACGAGATGAAGCAACTGGATCGACTCATCGAGCAGGCAGACCAGGCCATCTGGGCGTTGCCGCCCGGTCGACCGGTGTGCGTCTCGGTCGAGGAGGGATATTGATGCGGGCCGTGCTGTTCACCATGCTGTTGACTGCCGGGGCGTTGGCCCAGGAGGCGGAACCGACTCGGCCGGAGGATCGGCCAGTTCCCAGTCCCGAGGCGGCCCTGGAGACCTTCATCCTTCCCGAGGGCTATGCCGTCAACTGCTTTGCCTCGGAGGAGGACTTTCCGGAACTGGCGAATCCCATCGCCATGACCTTCGACGCGGGCGGCCGACTCTGGGTTGCCGTGACGCCGACGTATCCGCACCTGGAGCCGGGTGATGAGCCGCAGGACAAGTTGCTGATCCTGGAGGACCTGGATCGTGACGGGAAGGCGGACAAGCGGACCATCTTTGCCGAGGGTCTGTACATCCCGACGGGATTCGTCCTGGGAGATGGTGGTGCCTACATCGTGTCACAACCGAATCTCCTGCACCTGCGCGACACCGATGGCGACCTGGTCGCTGATGAACAGGAGATCGTGCTTCACGGGTTCGGTGCCGAGGACAGCCACCATTCCATGTCCGCCTTCACCTGGCGACCGGATGGTGCGATCTACTTCAACGAGGGGACCTTTCACCACACGCAGATCGAGACCCCCTGGGGCCCGCGCCGCGTGCGCCATGGTGGGGTGTTGCGATACAAGCCGGACACCGAGGAAGTGGACGTCGTCGTGAGCTTCCCGTTCGCGAACCCGTGGGGCCACACGGTTGATCGCTGGGGGCAGAGCATCATCTCGGATGCCTCGAATGGCTACAACTACCGCCTGGCCCATCTCATGGGGGCCCACACGTACCCCGATGCGATCAAGGGACAGGGGCCGTATCGCAATGTCCGGTCCTTTACACCCGGCGGTCGACGGCCGGCTTCTGGAAGCGAGTTCATTCGCTCCAGGCACTTCCCGGACGAGGTGCAGGGCTGGTTCGTCTCCAGCCAGTGCATCGGTTTCCACGGCCTGAGGTGGTATGACCTCGAGGAAGAGGGCTCGGGATACGTCACCGAGGGCCAGCCGATGGAGTTGCTGCAGTCGACGGATACCAGCTTCCGTCCCGTGAGCATGGAAGTCGGCCCCGACGGCGCGTTCTACGTGCTGGACTGGGCGAACCCGATCGTTGGGCACATGCAGTTCAACGTGCGAGACGAGCGACGGGATCACACCCACGGCCGTGTCTGGCGGATTACCTATCCCGCTCGACCACTCTCGGAACCACCGGCGATCGAGGGTGCTTCAACCGAGGAACTCCTGGACTTCCTGACCGCCTATGAGAACAGGACGCGGGCACTGGCCCGGCGTGCACTGCAGGAAGGTGATTCCGCCGTGGTTCTTCCGGCGGTCGATGCCTGGGTCGCGCAGCTTGACGAGTCGGACCCGGATCATGAGCATCATCTGCTTGAGGCGTTGTGGATTCACCAGGGTCACAACCACGTGGATGAAGCGTTGCTTGAGCGAGTCCTGACAGCCAAGGACTATCACGCCCGAACAGGCGGCGTGCGTGTCCTGCGATGGTGGCTTGACGAGGTGGATGATCCGTTCCCACTCCTGGAACGTGCCGTCCTGGACCCTAACGAGCGTGTCCGACTGGAAGCGGTGCTGGCCCTGGGTCACGTGCCGGACGTTCGCGCAGCGGAACTGACGGGACTGGCGACGAGCCAGTCGATGGACTCTGACTTCGAAGTCGCATTCAATCGTACGCTTGCAGCGCTGCAGCCCTACGGAACACCGACCGGCGAGGGGACGGCTGCCTGGCGGCTGACGCAGCTCAGTGAATCGGATCTGCTCGCGGAGCCGCTTGATCACTTCGTCTCCCGTGAACGTATGCGTCGACCGGGCCTTGGCATGGTCGATCGGGAGGAAGCCATCGCCTGGTTGGCCTCCCGCACCAATCGAAGCGAGGTCGGGGAACTGGTGCAGGCCGCACGACAACTCGATCCGGAGCGTGATGCGCTGGATGATGCCATCGAGATGTTGCTCCAGCGGGATCGGGCCGACCTGGCAGCCGAGCGTGAAACACTGATGGCGATTGCTCGGGAACCAGCGGTGTCGCCACGGCTTCGACGCGCCGCCTGGGCCTCGATGGCATTGGCCGATGGTGACCTGGAGACGACCTGGGCCGACGCGGGTCGCAGTGCTGATGATCGGCGTGCGCGACGGGAGCTCCTGGCCGGGGTCTCCCTGTTGGCTGATCGATCCGATGCCGCAGGCGTCCGTGAGCAGGGCTGGATGATGGCGGACTCGAAACTCCCGGAGATCATGCCGACGGATGCCCGCCCCGAGGGCCGCTACGTCCGGATCTCGCTGCCGCAACCGGGCACCATCACGCTGGCCGAGGTCGAAGTCGAGAGCGGCGGACAGAACGTCGCGCTGGGCAAGTCGGCTGAGCAGTCGACGGTCGGATGGGGTGGCGAAGCATCCCGGGCCGTCGATGGGAATACCGATGGTGTGTACTCGAGGAATACCTCGACCCACACCGTTGAAGGTGATGCGAATCCCTTCTGGGAGGTCGACCTGGGCGAGGTCGTCCCGATTGATGCCGTGACCGTCTGGGGACGGTCCGAGCGACCGTACGACCAGCGGCTGAACGGATACACCATCGAGATCCTGGACGAGGCCCGTGACCAGGCCTGGGCGGCGACCGATCTTCCTGCGCCGCAGTTCCATGATCGACGTGAGCCGGGCCGATCCTGGGATCGGGATCTGGTCGAGGCCGCCATGCTGACGATGAGTTCCATGCCCGGTCGTGAGCGGGCCACCATGGACCGCCTGCTTCCCTACGCGGAGTCCGATGCGGATCCGGCGCTTCGACTGGTGGCGATCGAGGCCATGCAGGGTGTTCCCGAGTCATTCTGGACCGAGGACGAACAGCAGTGGCGTATCCGTGACATCGATATCACGACGATCGCCGACCGGATGATCTATGACATCAAGCGACTGGAAGTGAAGGCGGGGACGCCGATTCGGATCCGTTTGAAGAACAACGACTCGATGCCACACAACCTGCTGGTGTGTCGCCCGGGTTCCATGCGGAAGGTCGGCACGGCGGCGGACAACATGGGAACGGGGCCGGATGCCGTCGCCCGGAACTATGTCCCGGACATGAAGGAAATCATGCACGTACTGGCGATGGTCGAGCCAGGCGAGACCGATGAAGTACTCTTCATCGCGCCAACGCGGCCCGGTCGTTATCCCTACGTCTGTACTTTCCCGGGTCACTGGCCGATGATGAATGGTGTCATGACCGTGAAGCGTCGCTGAACTGAACCTCATGAGAGACTCAATCGTGCCTCGATTCCTGATCCTGCTTGTTGTTTCCGTGGCGTCATTCCTGCAGATGCCTGCGACGGCCGTTGCCGATGACTCTCTGCATGTCAAGGTCGGGGTCATCCTGGAGCCACCGTTCGTGGCCAAGACGGACGGCACCTACAACGGCCTGTCCATTGATCTCTGGGAGATGATCGCCCGGGACCTGGGTTGGACATGGACCTATTCCGTTCATGACCTGCCCGAGCTGCTCAAGCTGGTGGAGGCTGGGGAACTCGATGTCGCGGTGGGACCGGTCGCCCAGGACACGAAGCGGGAACGGGTGATGGACTTCACCCCGACCTACATCAACTCCGGATTGGCCATCGCGTCTCGTCGGAAGCCCGTGCGAACGGTCATCGATGTCATCAGTCACCTTGGTGATTCCGCGTTTCTCCAATTGACGCTCTCGTTGGTGGTCATCTGCCTGATCTTCGGACTGTTGATGTGGTGGATGGAGCGCCGCCGGAACCAGGACCATTTCGGTGGTCAGATGGTGCATGGGTTCGGCAGTGGTGTCTGGTGGTCCATGGTGACGATGAGCACCGTCGGGTATGGAGACAAGGCCCCTCGAACCATGGGGGGTCGAGTCGTCGGGATCATCTGGATCTTTCTCTCCATTATCCTGTTGTCCGCCTTCACGGGAACCATTGCGTCGAGCTTGACCATGGGACGGATGGGTTCCAAGGTGTCCGTTGTTGGTGATCTCCGTCAGATGGTCGTTGGTGTCGTCGACCAGTCAGAGGCGAACGACTGGCTCAAGAAGAGCCACGTCGCGGTTCACAAGTTCAATTCGATCGAGTCGGGTCTCCAGGCCGTCGTCGATCGGGACATCGATGTCTTCGTGGGAGACCGCTCGGCCCTGGTGTGGCAACTCGGGCAGTGGAAGCATGCCGCCAAGGTCGTCGTCGAGGGAAATCTTCACCCGGAGCGGCTGGCCTTTGCCATACCGACGGCCAGCCCGCATGCGGAAGCGTTGAATGTGGCCATGGTCAAGGTGCTGGATTCGCAGGATTGGCTGGCGATCCGCACCGAGTACGGGGAGCAGCAGCAACTGCTCAACACGTTGCTCGTGGGGGACAACCTCAAGTGATGAGGTCATGTACGACGTGCCCATGCACGTCGGTGAGGCGCATGTCCCGTCCACCCACGGTGACATTCAGCCGAGTGTGGTCGAGTCCCATGAGATGCAGCATCGTGGCATGGAGATCATGGATCTCCAGCGGATTCTCGACCGCCTTGTAGCCGAACTCGTCCGTGGCGCCGTAGGTCATGCCGCCACGGATGCCGCCACCAGCCATCCAGATCGTGTATCCGAAGGGATTGTGGTCACGGCCATCGGATCCCTGGGCGAAGGGCGTGCGACCGAACTCGGCGGCCCACACCACCAGCGTCTCATCCAGGAGGCCCCGGCTTCGCAGGTCCTTGAGCAGACCGGCGATCGGCTGATCCACGGCCCGGGCGTTGTTCTCGTGACCGTCCTTCAGGTTGTTGTGCTGGTCCCACCGATCGCCACTGACGGCGGGGCAGGTCAGTTCAACGAACCGGACACCACGTTCCACCAGGCGGCGAGCCAGGAGGCACTGGCGGCCGAAGATCTTCGTTGGTTCGTAGTCGGCATCGAGGCCATAGAGTTGACGCGTGGCCTTCGACTCACCGTCGATACCCATCAACTCGGGAACAGCCCACTGCATGCGGAAGGCCATCTCCTGGTTGGCAATGGCGGATTCCAGGGCGCCCTGCGCATCGGGTGATTGAAGCGCGTCCAGTTGTCCGACCAGCGAGAGTTTCTGTTCCTGGAGGGCGACGTCGCGTTCCAGGGGACGGACGTGTGCCATGCCCTGGTTGTCGGGCTTGATGACCGAGCCCTGGTGCGTCGCAGGCAGAAACCCGTTGCTGAAGCAGTCCAGGCCACCGGGCGGAGTCAGGCCGCCATTGAGAACGACGAACCCGGGCAGATCACGGCTCTCGGAACCGAGTCCATAGGAGGCCCAGGCGCCCATGCTTGGTCGCCCGGCCAGGCCAAGCCCGGTGTGCAGGAAGTAGTTGGCGTTGGTGTGTTCCGAGAACTTGCTGGTCATCGATCGAACGACACAGAGTTCATCCGCACACGTGGCCACATGTGGAAAGAGGGCACTGACGGGATGCCCACACTCTCCGTGCCGGGAGAACGACCATGGGGACTGCAGCGTCAGGCCATTGTTGTCGAACTGCGTGGCCTCGATGGTCATCGGGAATGGATTGCCATGTTCCTTGATCAGTCGAGGCTTGGGATCAAAGGTGTCCATCTGCGCCGGGCCGCCATCCATGTACAGGAAGATGACACTGCGGGCCCGAGCGGGATGATGTGGCAACGTGGTGGCGCCGGGAATCGGCGCAGCGATGGCCCCCGGGACCTCGCCGAACAGGCCGGCCAGGGCCACGGCACCGAAACCACCCGCGCTTCGGGTGAGCATCTCACGACGGGAGATCGGTGCAGGAAGATGGCGTCCGCAGGGGTGCATGGGGGTCTCTGGATCCAGTGTACGCCCGGTTTGAGGCCGGACGGGTTGCGATTCACCTCAGGTAGATGAACTCCTTGGTGTTGAAGAGCGCGTGGCCGAGGTCAGCCCATCCAGCCTGTTCCGGGTGTTCGTCACCAAGGTCACGATGGGTAGCGGCCTGCTGTTCGATGAAGGCCAGGGCGGCCTCCCGTTCCGTCGGCAGGGGATCCCGCCCGAATGCCGAGCGGTACATGGACCTGATCGGATCGGCTTCGGCCAGGACGCGGTCAGCCCATCGGCGACTCTGGTCCTGAACGAACGGGTCGTTCATCAGGATCAGCGCCTGCGCCGGAACGTTGGACACGCTTCGCCGTCCGGTCGTCTCCATCGGCAGCGGCATGTCGAATGCCTGGAGCATCGGGGAGAGGAAGTTCCGACGAACCTCGAGGTAGATGCTTCGCCGGCCGTCACCATCAAGTGGACCGCTGCTTCCGGGTCGACCTCGCCCGGTCATGTACGGCGTCAGGTGCGTGGCGACGGGGGGGCCACCAACCGCCGGGTCGAGGCTGCCGGCTGAGACCAGTATCGCATCGCGGATGGACTCGGCTGTCAGGCGTTTCATCGGAGCGTGATGCAGAAGGGTGTTGCCTGGATCAATCTCAAGGGCCGCGGGATCGGCCTCCGAGGACATGGCATAGGTCCGCGACAGGACGATGGCCCGAACGAGGTTCTTGACGGACCAGTCGGAGCGGAAGCGTGTCGCGAGATGATCGAGGAGCAGGGGGTGCGTTGGCGGGCGGCCCATGGCGCCGAAGTCATCGACCGTCTCGACGATGCCACGACCCATGAGATGGTGCCAGATCCGATTGGCCATCACGCGGGCGGTCAGTGGATTGCTGTCGACCAGGAGTGCTTCAGCCAGTTCGAGTCGGCCCGAGCCGGATTCCGGAGTCGTGATCGGGGCATTCAAGAGGCCTGGCGCCGATCGTGGAGCGAGTGGCCCCGGGTTGTCGTGGTCGCCGCGTATGAAGACGTACTCGTCTTCCGGCGTGCCATCGGCCATGGCCAGGACGCGTACCGGGGTCGGGAGATCGGCCTCGGCGGCCTGGATCGTCTCCAATCCTGATCGCAGGCGATCAGCGTCATGGGCGGGGGTGTCCAGGTCGTCGCCATGTGACCAATCGGGTTCTTCCGCCGAATCGGAGAACCGCACTTCGTCAATGGCAATCCAGCCATCGCCGTCATCGCTGTACTCGATCCAGGCCGTGTGCCCGCGGTACTTGCCGACGCGTTGGGCCACATGGTGCCACGATTCGTTGTCGATGTTCTTCAGACAGTCTTCGAACAGCAGGGCGTTGTATTCGTTCAACATGAAGCCATCGATGATGACCCGGATGCGACTGCTCCGACCCTTGACACGATGATGCAGCCAGTCTCCGGTGATCGGGAACGAGTGAGATCGAACGGTGCCCTGGGCCCGCGGTGACCGGACGCCGCTGTGCAGCAGCCCGGAGGCGGCCAATCGCAATTCGTCATCCTCGAGGTAGGGCGACCCGGCCGGGATGGGATCGGTGAACGCCTGTCCATCGATGAACCAGCCTGGTATCGGTCCTTCGAAGGACTCGACGAGACCAGGATCGTCGTCACGCGCCTCCAGCGGGACATCGATGTCCTGGGTCAATGCTTGGGCGAGGGTGCGTCGATCCGACTCGATGTCGGCCAAACCCGCCTCGATCCGGTTTCCGGGATCGAGGTAGGCGTTCCGCCGGCGTGAACTCTGCAGGTAGCCGTTCAAGGCGTAGTAGTCGGATGCCGGGATGGGATCGAACTTGTGGTCGTGACATCGGGCGCAACTCAGCGTCAGGGCAGTGAACGTCTTGCCGAAGACATCGAGTTGGTTGGCGATGCGATCGGCTTCATCCAGGCGAACATCGACGGGGGCGTGGGTTCCCTGGCTCAAGTGCCAGAACCCGGTTCCCGGGATCGAATCATCAAGACCCGTGTCCGGGTTGATCCGTGGATCGGGGACCAGGTCGCCGGCCACCTGCTCCACGACGAAGCGGTCATAGGGGACATCTTCGTTGAACGCGCGGATGACCCAGTTCCGGTATCGCCACGCATGGGGGATGGGGTAATCGAACTCGTGCCCGCAGGTCTCGGCGTAACGGGCGAGATCCAGCCAGTGTCGCCCCCAGTGCTCACCGAAGTGTGGTGATGAGAGAAGCTCATCAACGATCTTCACTCGTGCCGCGTCGGGATCAATGGCCCACTCGGCCATGAACGTATCGAGCGTGTCCGGGGACGGTGGAAGCCCGATGAGATCGAAGTGCACTCGTCGAAGCCATGGCAGGGGGTCTGCGTCCTGTGCCGGTTCCAGGTTGGCGGACTCCAGTCGACCGAGCACGAAGGCATCGAGCGGATCCCGGGGCCAGTCGGTTCGCGTGACACCGGGCATGGTCGGGTTCTCGATTGGATTCCAGGCCCAGTGTGTCGGCCATGCGGCACCCGCTTCAATCCACGTGGTCAACAACTGGATGTCGTCGTCGGCCAATGGAGGCGCCTCTGGCGGCATTCGGGTGTCCGGATCGGAGTGTGTGATGCGCTGCAGCAGGAGGCTGCTGGCTGGCAGGCCCGGTGTGACCGCGGGACCGTTGCGGCCTGCCCGTCGCTGCCCGTCCTCGGTATCGAGCCGAAGACCGGCCTTTCGGCTCTCGGCATCAGGTCCATGGCAGGCAAAGCACTTCGCGGCCAGCAGTCCACGGACATCAGCCGCCAGTTCGGCCTGGGTCGGTGCCGCTGGTGCCAGGATGCTTGCCAGGATGACCGCGGGAATCATGGTGAACCCAAGGATAGGGTCCGGCCCGTGATTCAGGTATCCCCTGGAACCCGAATGTCCTGTACGAGGGTGCGAATCGCCGGTGACGGCGCTCGGGTCAGGGCGGCCACGGGGATGGCCACGCCGAAGTTGATCAGCATGCCGATGACACCGATGCCCTCGGGCGAGATGCCGAACCACCAGTTTTCCGGCGTGTTCGAACTGGGATCGTAGAACTTGAACCAGATGATGTAGGCGGTCGTGAAGACAATGCCTGCGATCATCCCGCTGATGGCACCGGGGCCATTCATGCGAGTCGAGAAGATACCCATCACGATGGCGGGGAAGAAGGACGATGCGGCCAGGCCAAATGCGAACGCCACGATGGCGGCCACGTAGTCCGGTGGCCAGATTCCGATCAGACCCGCGATCACCACGGCACCGCCGGCCGCGATCCGGGCGGCGAGCAGTTCCCGCTTCTCGCTGATATTGGGCATGATCGCGCCCTTGAGCAGGTCATGCGACACGGCGGACGAGATCACGAGCAGCAATCCAGCGGCCGTGGACAAGGCGGCCGCGAGGCCACCGGCTGCGACGAGTGCGGTGACCCAGTCCGGGAGGCCTGCGATCTCCGGGTTCGCCAGCACCATGATGTCGCGATCAACGTAGAGTTCGTTGTGGTCTCCGGCGGAGTCGTTGGTGATCAGCCGCTGACCGAATTCGCCGCGGAGGGGCTCATTGGTCTCGGGGTCCTTCGCATAGATGGGTTTGCCGGCAAAGGCCGCACCCGGGGCATAGGTGATGATCCCATCCCCGTTCCGATCATCCCAGGCGATCAGTCCGACATCTTCCCAGGTCTTCAGCCACTCGGGCGACTCGACATAGGCCGTTTCCGGGACGGATTCGAGCAGATTGGTCCGTGAGAAGACGGCGATGGCGGGCGCCGTTGTATAGAGGATGGCGATGAAGAGCAGGGCCCAGCCTGCTGACGACCGGGCATCGCGGACCTTGCGCACGGTGTAGAAGCGGATGATGACATGTGGCAGACCGGCGGTGCCCAGCATGAGCGCCGCCGTGATCGCCGCGATGTTGATCAGCGATCCCCCGTACTCCGTGTAGGCCCCGAACCCCAGTTCGGTACTCAGCCCGTCGAGGCGCTGGAGCAGTGACTGGCCATCGTCCCCGAGACGGCCGAGGCCAAGCTGTGGGAGCGCGGTATCAGCGAACATCAATGACAGGAAGATCGCCGGTACCAGGAAGGCGAAGATCAGCACGCAGTACTGGGCTACCTGGGTGTAGGTGATGCCCTTCATGCCGCCGAGAACCGCGTAGAAGAACACCAGGGCCATTCCGATCACGACCCCGAGAGCGATATCCACCTCCAGGAATCGACTGAACACGATTCCAACACCACGCATCTGCCCAGACACGTAGGTAAAGGAAATGAAGATGGCGCAGACGACGGCGACCAGTCTCGCCGTGCGAGCCTCGTACCGATCACCGATGAAGTCGGGCACGGTGAAACGACCGAACTTCCGGAGGTAGGGGGCCAGGAGAAGCGCGAGGAGGACGTATCCTCCGGTCCATCCCATGAGGTAGACCGCCCCGTCAGCGCCGAGGAAGGAGATGATCCCGGCCATTCCGATGAAGGAGGCGGCACTCATCCAGTCGGCCGCGGTGGCCATGCCATTAGCTACCGGATGGACTTCCTTGGCGGCGACGTAGAAATCGCGTGTGGACCTGGCCCGGGTAATGATCGCGATGGCGATGTACAGGGTGAAGGAAAGCCCGACGATCAGGAATGTCCAGCCCTGTACGGTCACGGATCAGTCCTTCTCATCGACGCCGTATCGCCGGTCGATGCGATTCATGAGGATCACGTACACGAAGATCAGGATCACGAACACATAGATGGCTCCCTGCTGGGCGAACCAGAAGCCCAGCGGGTAGCCGGTGCCGGGCAGCCGCCACTGGTTCAGCCAGGGTGCCAGGAAGATCCCGCATCCAAAGGCGACGAAGGCCCAGATCACGAGCAGGATCCCGATCAGGGTGAGGTTGGCCCGGAAGTAGGCCTGGTGACGCGTGTTTGAGCCCTGGGGATCAGCCATGCGACCTACAGGGTACTTCGGGCATGGACTTCCGCCGAGACGCGGCCCGGATGCTGCCCACGCTGCCGGGCGAACGGCAACACGCTGGCCATTGGACTTGGCTTCCGGGCCTGATGGCCCGGTCTCGCTAAGTCGTTCCTTTGCATTTACTTCCAGCGGTCGCAGCGGGATCGGTGTGGCGTCCCGGGTGGCAGACTGTCGGCCTTAGTAAATCGGCGCCTAGAACGTGAACAGGACCTGAACACGGCGGGGGGATCGTCTCAGGCATCAATACGTTCACTCTCTCTGATCAAGGAGCTCAAGAAGATGAAGATGACTCATGCCCGGCGGGGCCTCTGGGCGGCAGGCTTGGCCAGCTTGACGTCTGTCCTGCTGCCCGGGGGACTTGCCGTGGCCGACGATGACGTTCAGCAGTTGCGTGACATGGTCGAGTTGCTGCGGAGCGAAGTGGATGTCCTTCGAGCCGAACGGGAATCCGATTGGCTGACGGAACATCGTGCCGAGGAAATCCGTGAACTCGTCCAGGATGTCCTGGCGGATGCGGATACCCGGGCCAGCCTGCAGGGCACCTCGATAAACGCCGGCTATGACGGAGGCTTCTTCATCCAGTCGAGTGATGACTCGTTCAAGCTCAAGGTTGGCGGTCAGTTGCAGGTTCGCTGGGACTTCAACCACCGCAAGGGCAATGACAGCCAGCAGACCAATGCCTACGGCTTCGAGGTCCGACGATTCAAGCTGAAGTTCTCCGGCCACATCCTGGATCCATCCTGGACCTACAAGATGTCCATCGTGAACACGCGGAACTCGCGAGTCGGGGGCAGTGCAGGCTTCTACTCCGAGGATGCGTGGATCCAGAAGAAGTTCGAAAACGACATGTACATCAAGGTGGGACAGTTCAAGGCGCCGTATCTGCGTGAGGAACTCGTCTCAAGCAGCGCCCAGCTGACCGTGGAACGATCCATGGTGAACACCGCCTTTACCTATGGCTGGACCCAGGGCCTTGAGCTTGGCTGGAACAATGACTGGCTCTCGGTCAAGGGCATGTACAACGATGGTCCGCTGTCGCTGAATGGGCAGGCGTTCTCCGCGGGTGAGAACTCACTGACGGCCCGGGCGGAACTGAAGCTCGCCGGTGACTGGCAGATGTTCAGATCGCTCTCCGGGTACGGCAACTCCGAGTTCGGTGCCATGATCGGTGCGGCGGTCGAGTGGTACAACTTCGACAGCCCCGGTAACGCCTTCGAGTATGGCAACATCGATGGTCGAAACAACATCGGCTACACGGTTGATCTTTCGGTCGGCGGCAGCGGTTGGACGGCGTTTACCTACTTCGTCTGGGGCAACGGTGCCAATCACGCGGCCATCTACGATGAGCCCTCGCTTGATTCCTGGGGCTGGGTCGTCCAAGGTGGCATCATGCCGGTGGAAGATGTCGAGCTCTTCGCGCGTTACGAGGTTGGTGACATCGAGGATTATCGTGGCTCGCTCACCCTTCCCGGGGAAACGGGGCATAACTCGACACTGACGCTCGGTGCCAACTGGTGGCCGACGGGCACCAAGCACATCAAGATTTCGGCGGACTTTGGTTACGCGTTCTCCAACCTGGCGAACGGCGATGGGGCCAATACGAATCCGGCGAATCCAAACACCAACCCCGGCAGTGCCGACTGGGTCAGCTCCGGAACCGGCTGGGCTGGTGACTATGACAACAACGACGGCCAGATCCTGATTCGGGCCCAGATGCAGTTGTTGTTCTGACCGATTGCTCCTTGCCTGGTCCGGGCGGTGGCCGCCGCCCGGGCCTCGGCTGACTCCAGATCATGCAGCCGCGTTCTGTTGGACGTGGCTGCATGTCATTCCGGGCCGAGGCATGGGTGCCGTGATGGGTCAATCCCACGTCAGACCATCACGTCCGCTGACCGGGTCGCGGCCCATCCGCTACGGTAGGTGGATGAGTGCTTGGAGCCGGTCCCTGGTCGGTCTGTTCGCGTTGGTCCTTCTGCCGGCACTGGCCCGGGCGGATGTCGATGCGTCAGCGGAGTCCCGGGCTCGGATCGAGGCTCGCATCGACTCGATCTGGGAGCAGGTCGATGCGATCGAGGCGGGTCGCCAGGAGAACTGGTTGACTCGTGAGCGGGCCGAGGATGTCCGCGCGGTGGTGACCGGGGTCCTCGAAGATGCCGATACCCGCTCGAGCCTGCAGGGAACCGTTGCGAACCTGGGCTACGACAACGGCTACTACGTCCGGGCCAGCGACGACAGTTTCGAAATGCGATTCCGGGGGCAGGTCCAGTTCCGGTGGATGTACGACCACCGCAGCACCATGCCAGGTCAGCAGGACGGCCAGTCCGCCACCTACGGCTTTGAAATCCGTCGCATGAAACTGCACTTCTTCGGTCACGTGGTTGATCCCTCGCTGACCTATCGCCTGACGCTGGCCACGAACATGGCGTCACAGGCCAGCGGACCGGAAGGCGCTGTCTTCATGGAGAACATGTGGGTCCAGAAGCGCTTTGAGAACGGCCTGCGCTTCCGGGTCGGGCAGTACAAGGGTCCGTACCTCCGCGAGGAGATTGTCCCCAGCGTCTTCCTGTTGACGGTGGATCGATCCATGGTGAACCACGCCTTCACCTATGGCTGGACCGAGGGACTGGAAATCGGTTGGGATGGCGACGGGGTACATCTGGTCGTGATGTACAACGACGGCCCGCGGCAGCAGAACGTCGGTGCCTACCAGTCCGGCATGCAGAGCATCCTGGCGCGAGCGAACATCGTGCTGGCGGGGGAATACGCCCAGTTCACCTCGCTCACCAACCAGAACGCAGAACACTTCGGCCTGATGCTCGGGGCAGCCTTCCAGTGGTTCCAGCAGTCGGGGCCCGAGGGCGGGTTCAGTTATGGCAATGTCCATGCCCAGGACAGCCTGGGCTTCACCGTCGACCTCTCGATGTTCGACCGGGGCTGGACCGCATTCACCTACTTCGTCTGGGCCAATGGCCGGGACACCGCCGGGGGGTTCGATCAGCCATCGGTGGACTCCTGGGGATGGGTCGGGCAGGGCGGGATCACGGTGCTCGAGGATCTCCAACTCTTCGGTCGCTACGAACTGGGGGACATCCAGGACTACCGTGGTTCGTTGACCCGGCCGGGAGAGACGGGGCACCTGTCGACATTGACGGTGGGATTCAACTGGTGGCCAATCGGGATCCAGGACATCAAGGTCGCGTGTGATTTCGGCTACTCGTTCTCCAGCATCGATGGTGGCAACGGGGCCAACCAATCACCAGGGAACGGCAATACCAACCCGGGGTCAGCTCGGTGGCCCGGTGTCGGGAACGGATGGCAGCCTGACTACGGCAACCAGAACGGACAGTGGGTGGTCCGGGCACAGTTCCAGATCGAGTTTTAGCGGGTCTTCCTGGGCTCAGGAAACCGTGGCGGCCGAGGGCGTGTCGGGATCGACCGCGCCAGCAGCGATGTCCTGGGGCCAGCTGCGAGTGAGCTCAGCGACGGACCAGGCCTGGGCAGGACAGCCGTGCGGCAGGTGGGGTTCATCGCCGTCGTAGATCTCGGCAACCTGTCCGAGGCACCCGGAGTCCAATGAGGCCACGAGCGGTGACAGCAACTCCCGAATCTGCAGGTCCACAGCTTCCGGGTTGTCCGCGATCTTGCGAAGCCCGTCGCAGTAGGCGCCCATGAGCCAGGGCCAGACGGTTCCGTTGTGATAGGCCCGGTCCCGGGATTCCATGTCGCCTTCGTATCGCCCGCGGTACTCCGGGTCAGTCGGTGCCAGCGTCCGAAGGCCATAGGGTGTCAGGAGGTTCCGCCGGACGCAGTCCAGGACGTACTGGGCCTGATCGCCGGTGAGTGGCGGATGCGGCAGGCTCATCGCCAGCAGCTGGTTGGGACGGATGTGGGCATCTCCGCGCCAGTTGCCGGTGCTGGGGATCAGCACGTCATAGCAGCAGGCGTCCGCCTGGTTCCAGAAGCGGTCACGGAAGGACTTTCGAGTCAGGGCTGCTGAGGCCTGGTACTCGGCGGCTTCCGCAGGATCCTCCAGGACGCTTCCCAGGCTGCAGAGCGCGTTGTGCCACAGGGCCGAGAGTTCCACGGGCTTGCCGATTCTCGGGGTGACGCCCTGGCCATCCACCCGGGCATCCATCCACGTGACGGCGGCGCCGGGGATGCCGGCCATGACCAGTCCGTCAAAGTCGATCCTGATGCCGTAGTCCGTTCCGGACCGGTAGTGCTTGATGACCGAGCGACAAGCCTCGAGCAGGCTGTCGAATGCGGCGTGACTGGAGATGCCTCCAGCCTTCTTGATGCACCGGCAGACGGCATCGATGAACCACAGGCTGGCGTCCGCGGTGTTGTAGTAGGCCTCGTCTGCCGAGTCGTCGAATCGGTTCGGGATGATGCCTCGCTGGATTCTCGAGGCGAATCCACTCAGCAGGGAGATGGCTTCCTCGAGGCGACCATGTTGCAGGTACAGCCCGGGCATGCTGATGAGGCTGTCGCGACCCCAATCGGCAAACCAGGGGTAGCCTGCGATGACCGAGCTGGGGGCGCCGTCGCCCCAACCACGGGACACGACGAACTGGTTGCACGCAGCGGCGAGTCGGTCAGCCACGTCGTCACCACTGGACTCCAGTTGCCAGGACTGCGAACCGGATGTCTGGGACTCCTGCATGGCGACGTGGACTCGGAGCGTTGTTTCGCCAGGTGAGACCAGGACCCTCAGGACACCACCGCAGAAGACACGTTCGCGATGGTCCTGGCCACGCTGGGCATCGACCGGGTAGTCGAAGTTGTCCCACCAGCTCGACGCCGCTTCCCAGTGACCGCGGTTGGCCTCCAGGATCAGTCCCATGCCGTTTCGCTGGATATAGCATCGACGACCTTCCGCCGACGACCGAAGGTCATGGGCATGATCCGTCATCAGTTCATGGAAACTCCGCATCACGGCCATGGGTCGCACGGTCAGCATGGCCTCCTGCTTGAGGCCGGTGAAGGTCCACTCCAGGAGGCAGGCGTTGTCTCCCTGTTCCATGCTCAGCGTTCGTCGGATCGTGACCCCCTCGGGCGTGGTCCACGTCCACGTGGCCGCCTTGGCGTCGCCAGTGAAGTCGACCTGGTGTTGCCAGCCGTCCGGGTGCAGGGTCTGGTCATCGCCGAACATCTGCGTGCTCAGCGGGACATAGTCGTTCTCTTCGCCGGTGGGGTGAAACTGGTCAATGGTGCTGTGCAGGCACACCATCCGGTTGACGGGAGGGGCCATCGATGCCACCAGCAGGCCGTGGTAGCGGCGGGTGTTGATCCCCGCGGCAGTACCCATGGCGTAGCCGCCAAGGCCATTGGTCAGCAGCCATTCCGTCTTGACGTCTGGTTCGGGTTTCACCGTGTTCATGGTATCGCGATTCACACGGTTCGTGTTCAGGACTGGTGGGTCTTGTAGTGGTTGATCAGGCCGTTGGTCGAACTGTCGTGGGTAGCGACATGGTCGGTTCCCTCGAGTTCCGGCAGAATGGCCCGGGCGAGCTTCTTGCCGAGTTCGACACCCCACTGGTCAAAGGAGTTGATGTTCCAGATCGCGCCCATGGTGAAGATCTTGTGTTCATACAGGGCGGTCAGCGATCCAAGTGTCCTGGGATCGAGCGTCCGGAACATGATGCTGGTCGAGGGGTGATTGCCTTCCATGACCTTGTAGGGAGTCAGGGCCTTCGCATCGGCGGGGGACAGGCCTGAGGCGGTCAACTCGGCCTCGATCTCCTTGGCGGTCTTGCCCCGCATCAGGGCCTCGGGCTGGGCGAAGAAGTTCGACAGCAGGATGCGGTGCTGCTCCCCGATCGGGTTGTGCGTGTGAATGGGGGCGATGAAGTCGCAGGGAACGATCTTCGTACCCTGGTGGATCAACTGGTAGAAGGCGTGCTGGCCGTTGGTCCCGGGTTCGCCCCAGATGATGGGACCGGTCGAACAATGAACGTGGTGGCCCTGCCGGTCGACATGCTTGCCGTTGCTCTCCATGTCTCCCTGCTGGAAGTAGGCCGGGAAGCGGTGCATGTACTGGTCGTAGGGAAGGATGGCCTGGGTCTGGCAGCCGTAGAAGTTGTTGTACCAGACGCCGATCAGCCCCATGGTTGCCGGGATGTTGTCTTCCAGCGGTGTCGTCCGGAAGTGCTCATCCATCTCATGGGCGCCCTGCAGGAGCTCCTCGAATCGATCGAAGCCGATGGTCAGGGCGATGGACAGTCCGATGGCCGACCAGAACGAATAGCGGCCGCCGACCCAGTCCCAGAAGCGGAACATGTTGGCCGGGTCGATACCGAACTTCTCGACTTCCGCCTGGTTGGTGGACAGGGCCACGAAGTGCTTGGCGACATGCGCGTCATCGCCAGCCACGGCCAGGAACCAGTCCCGTGCCGCGTGAGCATTGGTCAGGGTCTCCTGGGTCGTAAACGTCTTCGAGGCGACCAGGAACATCGTCGTCTCGGGATCGAGGTGCTTGAGCGTCTCGGCAATATGCGTGCTGTCCACGTTGGAGACGAAGTGCGGCTGGAGATCATCACGGCCGTAGGGTTTCAGTGACTCCGTGACCATGACGGGGCCCAGGTCCGAGCCACCGATGCCGATGTTGACGATGTCGGTGATCTGCTTGCCGGAGAACCCTCGCCAGGTTCCTCCGCGAACGGCATCACAGAAGGACCGCATCTGTTCCAGCACGCTGTTGACCTCGGGCATCACGTCCTGGCCATCCACCATGATGGGGCGATTGCTTCGATTCCGAAGCGCCACGTGCAGCACGGCACGCTTCTCCGACGTGTTGATCTTCTCTCCATTGAACATCGCATCACGGAGCGCTTCGACGCCGGCCTCGGAGGCCAATTGTCGAAGGAGGCCAAGCGTGTCTTCCGTGATCCGGTGCTTGGAGAAGTCCACCAGCATGTCATTGAAGGTCATCGAGAATCGATCGAATCGACCGGGGTCGGATTCGAACAGGCTTCGCATGTGGACGGACTTGGTTTCGTCGTAGTGCTTCTGCAGGGCGGACCAGGCCGGGGCCGTCGTGATATCGCCGGTATGCAACGTCGTGCTCATGCTGATTCCCTTCTCACTGCTTGCGGTGCGTCGTCGAGCCGATCCTCAACTGGATTCGGAGGTGGAGCCCGAGACGGCGATCCCGTGGGGCATCCGATCTTCCCAGAGGCGGAACCCGCCGGTGAAGGCATTGGCGTTGGCCCCGATCTCGCAATACTCCGGTAGATCGGAGGCGTCGAACTTCTTCACGTTACCCCCGCCGACCACGATGTAGTCCGGCTCCAGGGCCCGCTTGAACTGGGTGATGACATCGATGACGGCCGAATGCCACTTCTTCTTGCCGAGTTCCTTGTATCCCCGTTTGCCGACGAAGTCCTCGTAGGTCTTGCCGTCTCGATAGGGCAGGTGACCGGCTTCCATGGGCTGGAGGATGCCGTCGACGATCATGGCGGTCCCCAGTCCCGTGCCGAGTCCCATGAAGAGCATCCGGCCACCGTGGTAGCTCCCGAGGGCCTGCATCGCCGCATCGTTGACGATCCGGACGGGGCAGCCGAAGGCTTCCTCGAAGTCGAACGCGATCCAGCCCTTGCCCAGGTTGGAGGGTTCCGACATGATCCGGCCGTGGATGACCGGACCGGGAAACCCGATGGAGACGGCATCCCACGTCCAGCCTTCGGCCAGTTCCTTGACCGTTGCGACCATGTCCTCGGCCTTCATCTCCGGGCCGGAAGGGGCCTTTCGTCGCTGGGTTTCACCGGTGAGCAGGATCTTGACGCTCGTTCCGCCCACGTCACAGACCAGGATATTCATGGCTCTTCTCCGGCCCCGGGGGCGGGCTTCAGTCCTGGATCGGTCGAATCACTCCACCTTACCCGATCAGGTCGGCCCCGGGATATCCTGCCGGTTCACCTCCGGGGGGCGCGGTAGGATGGCTCCTCGCCGGTGAGAAGAGGAGGGAAGTGTCCATGTCATCGACCGTTTCCCACGATGGTGATGTCCGTCCGGACGTCGGTATCCGGAGCAGGACCAGTGGTGGCTCGGAGCCGAGCGGCATGGATGCGGACTGCATCAATGCCATCCGGTTCCTGGCGATCGACTCGATCCAGAAGGCCAACTCCGGTCATCCCGGAACGCCGATGGGTCTCGCACCACTGGCCTGGACGCTGTGGTCCCGCCAGATGAAATACGACCCCCGGTCACCGGGTTGGATGGATCGTGATCGATTCATCATGTCCGGTGGGCATGCATGCATGCTCCAGTACGCCTCGCTGCACCTGGCGGGGTATGACCTGTCGATCGAGGACCTGAAGCAGTTCCGACAATGGGAGAGCAAGACGCCGGGCCATCCCGAGATGGACATGACCCCCGGGATCGAGATCAACACCGGCCCCCTGGGCCAGGGTGTGGCCAACGGTGTCGGGATGGCGATGGCGGAGCGGATGCTGGCGGCGCGATTCAATCGCGACGGCCACACGGTCATCGATCACCACATCTACGTGACGGCGGGTGAAGGCGACCTGATGGAAGGCATCTCGTACGAGGCGGCCTCCATCGCCGGTCGACTGGGTCTCGGCAAGCTCATCGTCTTCTATGACGACAACGAGGTCACGCTGGAAGGTCCGGCCCCGGTGGAGCTCAATACCGACATCAAGGGCGTGTTCGAAGCCTGCCGGTGGCAGGTGATCACCGTCGATGATGTCAATGACCTCGACGCGCTCAACGCGGCCATCGACCAGGCCAAGGCCGATACCGATCGACCGAGCCTGGTGATCGTCAGCAGTCACATCGGATATGGCTCCCCGGTCCAGGACAGCTTCCATGCTCATGGGTCTCCCTTGGGCGAGGACAACATCGAGGCCACCCGCAAGGCGCTTGGCTGGAGTTCACCACCCTTCGAGGTTCCCGGGCCGGTGCTTGATCACTGGCGAGCGGCCGTCGCCGAGCGGGCCAGTGCACATGAGCAGTGGAAGTCGGACTGGGCGTCGTACCAGTCCGCCCACGGCGACCTGGCTCGCGACCTGGAGCGGTGCATGAAGGGAGGGCTGCCAGCCGGTTGGGATGGTGCCACGATGCCCGAGTTCACGCCCGGGGAGTCGGTCGCCACTCGCAAGTCCGGCGGACAGGTACTCAATGCCCTTGCCGCAATGGTGCCCGAACTGGTTGGCGGCTCCGCGGACGTGGCCCCCTCCACGCATACGAACATCGATGGCAGCGGTGATATCAACAGCGGCGACTGGACGGGGCGAAACATCCACTTCGGCGTGCGAGAGCATGCCATGGGCGCCATCTGTAATGGCATGGCGGCGCATGGCGGACTGCGACCGTACTGCGCGACGTTCTTCTCCTTCCTGGACTACATGCGTGAACCCGTACGACTGGCGGCGCTGATGCACCTGCCGGTGGTCTTCATCTTCACGCATGATTCGATCGCTCTGGGCGAGGACGGCCCGACCCATCAGCCGGTGGAACATCTCGCCGGCCTTCGCACGATGCCCAACCTCCGCACGTTCCGACCGGGCGATGCGCAGGAGTGCATCGGTGCCTGGCGCGAGGCCATTGGCCATCACGGCCCCAGTTGCATTGTCCTGACCCGGCAGGGACTTCCTGTCCAGGACCCGGCAATGGCGGACGTGTCCCGTGGCGCCTCGGTCGTGGCGGATGGTGATCGTGCCACGATCATCGCGACCGGCTCCGAGGTCGGCCTGGCCATGGCGGCTCGCGAACGGCTCGCCGGCGAGGGTGTCGAGGTCCGCGTCGTGTCGATGCCCTGCGTCGAACTGTTCCGCTTCCTGCCCCTGGAGGATCGAGAGGAGATCGTTCCCAGCGATCGACCCATCGTCGCTGTTGAAGCGGCGTCACCGGAACCCTGGTACGAGTGGGCCGATGATGTCATTGGTCTGTCACGCTTTGGTGCCTCGGCGCCCGGCCCCAAGGTCTATGCCGAACTGGGATTCACGCCGGAGCATGTTGCCGATCGCGTTCGTGATCTCGTGGGCATCATGGAAGGGGCGAACTGATGCGGATCGTGATGGCCAGCGATCACGCGGGGCGACCATTGCGAGACCCCCTGGCCGAGGTCGCCCGCGACCTGGGGCATGAGGTCATCTTCGCCGGTCCGCAGACGGGCGACTCGGTGGACTACCCCATTGCCGCCAAGGCGCTGTGCGAGGAAATCGGCGCGGGCCGAGCGGACCGGGGCATCCTGCTGTGCGGCAGTGGCGCCGGTGTCACCGTGGCGGCGAACAAGATGCCGCTGATTCGGGCGTCGTCGACGGAGAATATCTACACCGCGCACCAGATGGTTGAACATGATGCGGTCAATGTCATCACGCTTGGCGCCCGGACCATGGGAGTGGAACCGGCCAAGGAGATCGTGACCGCTTTTCTCAAGGCTGAATTCACGGGAGAGGAACGCCATCGCCGTCGACTCGGCGAAGTTATCCAAATGGCGAGGGAGCAATTCATGAATCCGATGTACGACTTGCACGAAACGGGCCAGCGCATCTGGCTGGACTACATTCGCCGCGACATTCTCGATAACGGAACGTTGGCGAGGTACATCAACGAACTCTCGGTGACGGGATTGACGTCGAATCCATCGATCTTCGACAAGGCCATCGCCGATACCGAACTCTACGACGAGGAGATCAAGTCGCTGCGAGCTGGTGGCACGACCGATCGTGAGGAGATCTTCTTCACGCTCGCCATCCAGGATCTCCAGCGGGCCGCGGGCCTGTTCCGGACGACCTGGGATGTTTCTGGTGCGACCGATGGGTGCTGCTCACTCGAGGTCTCCCCGCTCCTGGCCAATGACACCAATTCGACGATCGAACAGGGTGCTTCGCTCTTCGCGCGGGCTGCTACGCCCAACCTCATGATCAAGGTGCCGGGCACGCCCGAGGGCGCGCCGGCGATCGAGGAACTGATCTCGCGAGGCATCAACATCAACGTCACGCTGCTGTTCTCGGAGTCCCAGTATCGGCGAGCGGCCGAGGCCTACATCAAGGGCCTGGAGCGTCGTGCCGAGGCGGGCGAGAGCCTCAAGGTGTTCTCGGTCGCATCCGTCTTCGTCTCCCGGTGGGACAAGGCGGCCATGAACGACCTGCCTGATGATCTGAAGGATCGTCTTGGTGTTGCCGCGTCGGTCCAGTGCTGGCGGGCTTCGCTCGAGATCTTCTCCGGCCCCCGCTGGGAGGCATTGGCAGCCAAGGGCGCTACCCCGCAGAAGCTGCTCTTCGCGAGCACGAGCACCAAGGACCCGGCGCTGCCGGACACGTACTACGTCTCCGCGCTCGCGGCCGATGGAACGGTCAACACGATTCCCGAGAAGACCCTGCTGGCCTTTGCGGATCATGGCGAGGTGACCGGGAAGCTCGAAGAGTCATCCATCGCCGAGGCGGATGACATCATTGCCCGCTGCAATGCCGCGGGCGTCGACGTGGCGGCATTGGGCGAGCGACTTCAGATCGAGGGCCGTGACTCCTTCAACCAGTCGTGGCACGATCTGATGGCGGCAATTGATGAGAAGAGCAAGAACCTCCAGACGGCCTGACGTCGTCGGGCCCCGGTCCGGGGAAGCGAAGGAGCAGTGAAGATGCAGATGGGAATGATCGGCCTGGGACGCATGGGTGCGAACATGGTTCGTCGGCTCATGAAGGATGGCCATCAGTGCGTGGTCTACGACGTGCATTCGGACGCCGTGGATGAACTGGCTGGCGAGGGCGCGACGGGAACCAAGACCCTGGAGGACTTCGTGGCGGCCCTCGATGGTCCCCGGGTCGTCTGGATGATGATCCCCGCGGCCTTCGTCGATGACACGGTCCACAAGGTGGCGGCGCTCCTGTCGAAGGGTGACATCCTGATCGACGGCGGCAACTCCTACTATCGCGATGACATCGACCGGGCGGAGCACCTCACGGACAAGGGCATTCACTATGTCGATGTCGGAGTGAGTGGCGGCGTCTGGGGTCTCGATCGCGGGTACTGCATGATGATCGGCGGTCATACCGAGGCGGTGGAGCACATCGATTCGATCCTGTCCACGCTGGCCCCGTCCATCGACGAGGCCGAGCGCACACCCGGGCGTGAGGGCCACGGTGGAACGGCAGAGCATGGGTACCTGCACTGTGGTCCGACCGGGGCCGGTCACTTCGTCAAGATGGTTCACAACGGCATCGAGTACGGCATCATGGCGGCCTATGCGGAGGGCCTGAACATCCTGAAGCATGGGAACGTCGGGCTGAAGCAACAGACCGATGATGCCGAGACCACGCCGCTTCGTGATCCCAAGTACTACCAGTTCGAACTGAACCTCGCGGATATCGCGGAAGTCTGGCGACGCGGAAGCGTCATCGCGTCCTGGTTGCTCGACCTGACCGCCAAGGCCCTGTTGGACAGTCCGGACCTGCACGAGTTCGCGGGTCGCGTCTCCGACTCGGGTGAAGGTCGCTGGACCCTGCAGGCGGCGATCGATTCAGGAAGCCCCGCCCCGGTTCTCGCCACGGCACTCTTCGAGCGATTCACCTCGCGTGGGGAGTCGGACTTTGGTGACAAGCTGCTGTCCGCGATGCGATTCCAGTTCGGTGGCCATCACGAGAAGGCGGCAGCCAAGTGAGTCGGCCGGCCTGCGACATCTTCATCCTGTTCGGCGCCACGGGCGACCTGGCTCACAAGAAGCTCTTCCCATCGTTGTACATGATGGAAAGCCGCGGCCACCTCAAGGTGCCTGTCATCGGGATCGCCCGGGACGACATTGATGTGTCGGCGCTGGTGGAACGAGCCCGCGACGGGATCGAGAAGTACGGTGAAGTCCCCATTGACGACGCCGTCTTCAAGCGGCTGGCCGATCGCATGGGATATGTCAGCGGTGACTACTCCGATCCGGAGACGTTCCAGAAACTGCATTCGGCCCTGGGCAAGGCCAAGCGGCCGCTGCACTACCTGGCGATTCCACCGAGTATCTTCGAGATGGTGACCCAGGCCCTCAAGGCCTCCGGGTGCGCCGAGAATGCCGGCGTGGTCGTGGAGAAGCCCTTCGGTCGAAACCTGGAAACCGCCCAGGAACTGAACCGGGTCCTCTACGAGGTCTTCCCGGAAGAGGGCATCTTCCGGATCGATCATTACCTGGGCAAGGAGCCGTTGCTGAACCTCGGGTACTTCCGATTCGGCAACACCTTCATGGAGCCGGTGTGGAACCGCAACTACGTGAAGTCGGTGCAGATCACCATGGCCGAGGACTTCGGTGTGGAAGGCCGCGGGGCGTTCTACGACGAGGCGGGCACCATTCGCGATGTCATCCAGAATCACATGATGCAGGTGCTGGCCATCCTGACGATGGATCCCCCGGCAGCGTCGAATGAAGAGTCGTTGCGTGATGCCAAGGTTCGCTTGTTCCAGTCGATCAAGCCGTTGACGCCCAAGGATGTCGTGCGAGGTCGCTTCAAGGGTTTCCTGGACGAACCCGGTGTCAAGCCGGATTCGACGACCGAGACCTATGCCGCGGTTCGCCTCAAGATCGACTCCTGGCGATGGGCCGATGTCCCGTTCTACATCCGCGCTGGCAAGAACATGCCGGTAACGGCGACCGAGGTGGTCGTGGAGATGAAGCAGCCACCCCAGAAGTTGTTCCGGGACTGTCATGAGTCGAACCGCAATTACTTCCGATTCCAGTTCAAGCCCAATACCGTGGTCGCCATCGGTGTTCGCGCGAAGAAGATCGGCGAGGAGATGGTCGGCCAACCCCTGGAACTGATCGCCCAGCATGAGCAGCCCGATGAGATGAGCGCCTATGAGCGCCTGATCGGTGACGCGATCGCCGGGGAGTCCACGCTGTTTGCACGCGTGGACGAGGTCGAGACCGCCTGGAAGGTGGTCGATCCGATCCTGGGCGACGTGACCCCGGTGATCGACTATGAACCGGGCACGTGGGGACCGACGGAAGCCGATGCCCTGCTGCATCACAAGTATGGTTGGCACGCTCCCGTGCTGAAGCCCGTAGAGGAACTGGTGAACGCATGATTGGTGGAACCAGGCTGTGGCTGCTGCGACATGCCGAGACCGAGTGGAGTCTTTCGGGGCAGCACACCAGTTTCACGGACATCCCGTTGACCCCGCGTGGTGAGGACATGGCGCGGTTGCTGGGTCGATCGCTTGCTGGCAAGAGCTTCTCGCTGGTGCTGGTCAGTCCACGCCAGCGGGCCCAGCGGACCTGCGAACTGGCGGGTTTCAAGTCCCAGGCCGAGACGTGCGAGGACCTGTCCGAGTGGAACTACGGCAGCTACGAGGGACGGACGACACCGGATATCCGCAAGGAGCAACCGGGCTGGACCATCTGGAATGGACAGACGCCCGGGGGGGAAGCAGCGGCAGAGGTCGGCAACCGGTGCCAGCGTGTCATCGAGCGAGCCAAGGAGGCCGGCGGCGACGTGGCGCTCTTCGCCCATGGCCACGTGCTGCGGGTCATGGCGGCCACCTGGCTGGGACTCCAGCCGACCGAGGGGCGTTGCTTCACCCTGGGTACGGGGACGTACTGCGTCCTGGGCTATGAGCACGAGTACACGACGACTCTCGTCTGGAACCAGAGCGTGCAGGCCGTCGTGGAGGCGATCGAATGAGCGACGGGCGCCAGGGGCCGGAGATCGAGGTCTTCCCGACATCTGAAGCAGTGGCCACCCACGGTGAAGAGTGGTTGGCGGATGCCATCCGGGCATCGGTTGACGCTCGCGGCCGTTGTGCCATGGCGGTGTCCGGTGGTCATTCGCCGTGGCCCATGCTGGAGTCGCTGGCGCGGCGTGATGATCTCCCGTGGGAATCCGTCTGGTTGTTCCAGGTGGATGAGCGGATCGCGCCGGAGGGCGATGATGATCGCAACCTCACGCACCTTCGCGAGCATGTCCTGGCCGTTCGCCCGGAGTTGGCCAGTCGGACGCATCCGATGCCGGTCAATGATCCGGACCTGGAGGCGGCTGCTGCCCGCTATGCCGAACTTCTGGTTGAGGTCTGTGGCACGCCTGCTCGGCTCGACATCATTCACCTGGGACTGGGACCCGATGGTCATACCGCGTCGCTGGTCCCCGGAGACGCCGTCCTCGACGTGACGGATCGGGACGTGGCGCTGACGGCTGGGACCTACCAGGGTCGGCGTCGGATGACGCTCACCTATCCGCTCATCGATCGCGCTCACCGGATCATGTGGCAGGTCGTGGGCGCGGGCAAGGCCGAGGCCCTGAAGAAGATGATGGCGGGAGATACGTCGATTCCCGGTGGTCGAGTCGCGCCGAGCCACGCCACCGTCCTGGCGGACGCCGCTGCGGCGGGTTGAGCCTCACCGCGGCCGGGCAAGCACCAGCACCGTGATGTCGTCGGAGGCGTTCCCGGACTCCCGTTCCTGGATCGCTTCAACGAGTCCCTTGCAGAGTTGACCCGGGGAGGCGTCGCGCAGCGCCGGTTCACGCAGCAGATCGAGCAGGCCCTCTTCGCCAAGCTGTTCCTTCCGACTGTCGGCGGCTTCCGTGACCCCATCGGTATACAGGAGCAGGCGATCGCCTGGAGCGAGCGCTGTCGTCATGGTGGTCCAGGTGGCCTCGGGTATGGCACCAACGAGCGGTCCAGTCGATTGCCCGACGGTTTCGATGGTCTCACCCACCCGGATGGGCGGGGGATGTCCGCCATTGACGAGTTCCAGGACACCCGTCGTCGTGTCGTAACGAAGGATCACCATGGTGACGAACATCGCACCATGCGAATCCGGGTAGAGCCGGTCATTCAAGCCCTGGACCAGTTCGGTGAGTGGAACCTGGTCAGCATCGCTGATCCGGATGATCGTCCGGGCCATCGCCATGAACATGGCGGCGCCGGCGCCCTTGCCGGACACATCGGCCATCACGACGGTGATCCGATTCTCGTGTTCGATCACGTCGAAGAAATCGCCGGCGACGACGCGGGCGGGTTCATTGACGGCCCAGACCTCGACGTCATCTCGATTCGACAGTGCGGGGAAGGCGTCCGGCAGGAGCATCTCCTGGATCCGGCGAGCGAGTCGAATCTCGCCCTCGACCCGTTCGCGAGCGGCTGTTTCCTCGGCCAGCACGCGGATGTTCTCCTGCAGGCGACCGGTCATGTCATTGAACCCACGGGCGAGCGCACCGATTTCATCACGACCCGGTGGCGGGTCGACTCGAACGTCAAGGTCGCCGCCGCCCAGTTGGCGGACGGCCTGGGCGAGGCGCCGCACGGGGCGGACGATGCGGAAGCCCGTGAAGAAGATGATGCCCAGCAGGGCAACGAGCCCGGCGCCCATCAAGGAGAGGTTCAGGACCAGTTGGCGATGAACCGGCGCCAGGATGTCCTCCTCGGCAACTGCCGTGGCCATCGACCAGTCTGCCGACTCGACCGGGGCGTACAGCAGCCAGTGGTCACGATTGAGGGGATAGCCTTTCAGTCGCTGGAATCCCTCCCGGCCGGCGGCAGCGTCCCGGGCCCAGGCGGACAGACCGACGGTACCGGTTCGTTCGGCTTCACTGTCCAGGGAGGCTGACAGGATCAGGCTCGCATCGGGATGGACGATGAACTGTCCCGTGGGAGAGGTCAGGAGCGTGGAGAGATCATCCGGCCCATCCTCCCGGAGTCGACGCTGGAGCGGCAGGAGGGCGATGTCGGCGGCGACCACACCGATGACCGTTCCGTCGCGCATGACGGGCGTGCTGTAGGTCACCAGCAACGAACCGAAGACGGGGCCGTCATAGGGCTCGGTCCATCCAGCGGATCCATCGGCGCCGACCCGGTACCACTCGCGATCGATGTAGTCGTATTCCTTTGCGAGATCACGACGGCTGCGGACGCCCTGGGCTTCCCAGGAATAAGGGGAGTACCGCTCGATGCCTGGTTGCCATCGTCCAGGTTCGAAGGCGACCGCCGACCCGGCCACAAGGCCGTTCTGATCCATCAACTGCTCGTTGTATTGATAGAGATCTTCCTCACCTGGTTCCGGATGGACGGCGACGGCAGCCGCGATGGCATCGACCGCCTGGGCAACGCCGTACAACTGACCATTGAACTGGTTGGCCCAGGACTCCGCCGTCAATCGTGCGGACTGGCGGGCATGCGCCAACGACGTGTCGCGAAGCGTATTGAACTGCACCCAGATCAGGATGCTGTACACCACCAGCACCGGGATGCCGATCGAGAGAACGAGTTTCCAGCGAAGTGACATGGGGGTGGTGACCTGTTGAGACGCCGGCCGGGTCTGGCCGCGGCCCAGGGGGATTGTGACAGATTCCGTGGAACGTGCTGCGCCCAGCCCCCTTGCGAAGGCATTGCGGCGACGAGGAATCGCGAAATGGGGCGTGGTACAATCCTCGCCTTGGGTTCAGCGGCAATCGGGGCACCTGCTCACGCTGCCCGTGGAAGGAAGAGACATGTTGACATTCTTGAGTCGTCTTGTGCTGGTCGCCATTTTCGCCATCGCTGGAGCGGTAGGTCCGTCAGCCCTGGCTGCTGAAAAGCCGGCCATCTGGGTCTATTCCGCTGGCGTGGACAACCTCCTGGCAGATGATCTTGACTCGGGTCTCCACAAGGCCCTCGTCAGCCTGGAGCGACATGGATTGAGCCTGCCGACCGATGGCGTGGAGGCGCAGGGCATCGCGGTCAATCTGCTGTACCAGGCCCTGGTGAGCAGGATGAGTTTCCAGTGGAACCCATCCGCCCCCGACGGCAGCGAGCGGTTCCCCGGCTCGATTCAACTGTCGGTGCATGGCAACTCTGGCGCTTCGGTTTCCGATATCGCTGCTCGACTCCGCGCACTCTTCCAGACGAAGGGGGCACCGCCGCTGCTTCCGGTCGCGGGCAAGCCGAAAGTGATGCTGATGGGCAGCCTGGGCAAGTCCGATCCACCGGTCTACCTGGGACAGACCCAGGTTGGCGGCGAGGATGCCGTTGTCATGAGCATCAATGCCGAGCCTGGCGATGCGGCACCGGATCTCTCGGTACTGGGATTGCCTGCCGGGGCGACGCCCATGCTGGGACTGGGCGTCAACCTTGATTCGATTTCGGCGGCCCTGACGCCCATGGTGGCGACGATGGGAAATTCCGAGCAGGCCCAGATCGGCTTCAAGATCTTCACCAAGTTGGGGTTCTGGGGCCCGGACGCGATGGATATCACCATCGGCTGCGGTAGTGATTCGACCACGGGATTTCTCGCGGGTCGTGTCACGAATGTCAAGAAGCACTATGGCGAGTTCCTTCCCGACGGTGGCCTCGGGGACGCGCAGCTGCGCATGATCCCCAACGATGCAACGGCATTCGATCTTCACCATGTCAAGCTGTCAGCCGTGCCGAACTTCATCGATGGTCTCCTGGCAGGCGCCATGCCGCCCGGCCAGATGCCACCAGGCCCGGATGGCAAGCCGATGTCTCCCGTGGACGCCGGCAACATGATGGCGCAGCAGGTCCTGGGCATCAATCTCAAGACCGAGTTCTTCGACTACCTGGGGGATACGGTCGCCGTGTATCGGTCCAACAGCAGTGGCGGTGGAGGCCTGTTCTCCCTGACCGCGCTGGTGGGACTGTCTGATGCCGCGGGCATGAAGAAGAGCCTGGCGACACTGGCCTCCAACATCAACATGCAGATCGCCCGGCAGGTCGAGGGCTACGTTCGACTGGTCGACTGGTCTGCCGGCGACGATGTTCAGGTATTGACGTTGGCCTTCCCGGGGTTGCCGGTTCCGGTCCAGTTGTCCTTTGGTGTTGCGGACGATCAATTGATCATCGGGATGACTCCGGAAACCGTGAAGATCGGCGCGTCGCAACTCAAGTCAACGTCTTCCATCCTGTCCAACCCGAACTTCCTCGCCGTTCATGAGCGTGGTGTCGGCAACGTCCAGCGGCTTCAGTATCTCGACACGGGGGCCCGTCTCTCCATGGGATATGGACTGACGGCCGGGTTGATGACCGCCATCGGAAACTACGCCATTCCGCGGAACACGGTCATCGACGGAATCGAGACCATCATGCCGGCCTTCGACCGGTTGGAGTCCGCCGCTCGCCCGACACTGGTGACGACCCGCGTTGATGGTGATGACCTGGTCATGGCGGGAACCGGTTCCCGCTCCGTCGTGCTGCATGTCACGGCCATGGTTGGTGAACTGATGACTTCGCCCATGATCCTGGGGGCCATGATGGGCTCGATGGTTGGCGTGATGATGCCTGCCCTGGATCAGGCTCGTAGCCAGGCCGAGCACGTGAAAGCACAGGCCGACGTTAGGCAGATCCAACGTGCGACCCAGGTGTGGGCCTCGCAGCATGATGGTGACATGCCCCAGTCACTCCAGGAACTGGTGGACCAGCACTTCCTGGCACCGATGCCGGACATGGGCATGATTGAATACCACGGTGCTGGGAAGAACGTGATGAAGAGCCCTCATCCCGGAACCGATGTCCTGGCCGCCATGAGGTCCGGATCCCAGGTGGCCGTTGTCTTCATGAACGGTCGCACCCAGATGATGTCAGATATCGAGTACCAGTTGAACCTGGAACACGGGGGACACGATCATGATCACGGTGGCCACGGCCACGATCATGGAGATCACGATCATGGAGATCACGATCATGGGAATCATGATCATGATCACTGAGCCGATTATCCACGGAGGACCTGTTATGACCGACGTACCAGTACCGATCTTCCTCGCACTTGGAACCGGCGCGATCATCGCCATTGCCGTCGTGGGTGGGCTGCTTCTGCTCATCGGCATCGTCATCGGCATGTACAACGCCTTGGTGCGGGACCGCAATCGCGTCAAGAACGGATTTGCCCAGATCGATGTGCAGCTCAAACGCCGCCATGATCTGATTCCCAACCTGGTCGAAACCGCCAAGGGCTACATGGCTCATGAGGCCGGAACGCTCACGGCGGTCACCGAGGCTCGCAATCACGCCATGGCGGCTGTCAAGGCCGCGTCTTCCAGTCCGGTTGGTGGTGGTGCGGTCAAGGCCCTGTCGCAGGCCGAGGGCGCGCTGTCCGGCGCGCTCGGGCGGCTCATGGTGACCATGGAAGCCTATCCCGACCTCAAGGCCAGCCAGAACATGATGCAGGTCCAGGAGGAACTGACCACGACGGAGAACAAGATCGCCTTCGCTCGACAGGCGTACAACGACTCAGTCATGGTCTACAACGTCCGCCGGGAGCAGTTCCCGTCCAGCATCGTCGCTGGCATGTTCAACTTCGCCGAGGCAGACATGTTCGAGATCGAGGACCCCGCTGAGAAGGAAGCCCCGTCCGTGAGTTTCACCTGAGGCGCATCCGGGCCCTGACGGCCCGGGGGGACGGCTGCCATGTCAACCAACTTCTTCGAGCAGCAGGACAAGGCGCGGAAGCGGACCGGGCTCCTGGTGACCTGCTTCGTCTCCGGCATCATCTTGATGACCGTGGTGCTCTATGCCGTGGCCATGGTGGTCTTCAATGCGAGCGGGTTTGATGAGGAACAGGGATTCCAGGAACTTCAGGTCCAGTACTGGAATGGTGGCGTGCTCGCGATCGTGGCCGGCGTGGTGATTCTGCTGGTCGGCGGATCCAGCCTGTTCAAGATCATCGAGCTTCGTTCCGGTGGGCGGGTTGTCGCCGACATGCTCGGTGCGAAGCAGTTGAACCCCGCTACCCGGAATCATCGGGAACGCGTTGCCCAGAACGTGGTCGAGGAAATGGCGATTGCCAGCGGCACGCCGGTTCCACCGCTCTACATCCTGGAGGACGACTCCATCAATGCCTTTGCAGCAGGCTGGTCGCCCAACGACGCGGTGATCAGCCTCAACCGAGGGACCATCAACACCCTGAGTCGGGATGAACTGCAGGGCGTGGTCGCCCATGAGTTCAGTCATATCTTCAATGGTGACATGCGGATCAACATCCGCCTGATCGGCGTGATCCACGGGCTGATGGTATTGGGTGTGACTGGTTGGCTGATGGTTCGGTTCATCGGACCGTTGACCATGCGATCCGGTGGGCGGTCTTCCTCCAAGAATGATGGCGGGGGCGCCGCCATCGGCATCGCCATCATGCTCTTCGGCCTGGCCATGGCCTTGTGCGGGTTCATCGGTACTTTTTTCGGTCGACTGGTCCAGGCTGCGGTGTCTCGTCAGCGTGAGTTCCTGGCCGACGCCTCGGCGGTCCAGTACACCCGCAATCCGGATGGCATCGGTGGTGCCTTGCGGATGATCTCAAGTGTTGGACGGGGCCATGCGGAGGATCTCCCGGAGAAGGCGTCGGAGATCAGCCACATGTTCTTCGCCAAGGCGATGAACTCGATGTTCGCGACTCATCCACCACTCTCGGAACGCATTGCCCGTGTCGAGGGCATGACGGTCGAACAGGTTCGCAGGCAACTGCAGGAGCAACGCCTGAAGAAGATCGACAGGCCCAAGCCGCTCGTCGAACCCGTGACGCAGTCGGGTGTCGATCGGCAGCAGGCGACCCGGGATGTCCTCGGTGCGGTCATCCTTGGCTCCGTCCTGGATGACGCCATGTCCAAGATCGGGACCGTGGATAAGCAGAGCCTGGAGCAATCGAGTCACATCCTCGGGAGTATTCCGGAACCCGTGAAGGATGCGGCGCATTCCGCCGCGACTGCGAGACTGGTCGTCTTCAGCCTGATCCTGGACCAGGATGAGAGTGATCGTGCGCTGCAGTGGAACAAGCTCAAGGAGATCCTCAACGAGTTCGAGTTCAAGTCGCTGCAGCGGCTGGAAGAGCAGATGAGGACGCTTGATGCCTGGGCCCGCATGCCACTCCTGGACCTGTGCATACCGGCCCTGTCACAGATGAGCGAGAACCAGTACAAGCAGTTCCGTTCGACCCTGGACATGCTGGTTCGTCTTGACGGCAAGTTGGACCAGTGGGAGTGGGTCGTCGACACGATCCTCGACCGTCACCTCGAGGAGCGGTACCACAAGCCCGGTGCCGAGCGACGGGCGCGGGCGCAGCTGAGGGCTCGTCGTCCAGCGGTCAACACGGTACTTGCGACGCTTGCCTGCAGCGGCGCCGAGGATGAGGATGAGGCCGAGGCCGCCTTTGCTGCGGCAACGGACCACCTCGGGTGGCGGGAAGATCTACCGGATCCCCGCAGCCTGACGCTTCGCACCCTGAGGTCAGCGCTTCGGGAGGTTCGAACGGTTCGATTCACGGATCGCAAGAGCTTCCTGGAAGCATGCGAGATCTGCATCCTGCATGACGGTCAGACGACCCCGCGCGAAGCGGAGCTCCTGCGTGCCATTGCCGAGTCGATTGACTGCCCCATGCCACTGTTGACCGCCAGGTCCGAGTGACTCAGGTAGACCAGTCCAGTCCCTCGGGCAGCGTGTTGAGATTCTCAGCACCGGACGCCGTGGCGATCACCATGTCCTCGACCCGCAAGCCGCCGATGGCTGGTGCGTAGAGTCCTGGCTCGATCGTGAGGGCATCGCCGTCGACCAGGACCGGGCCGCCGAAGTCCAACAGCGGTGGCTCATGAACATCCAGGCCGACGCCATGTCCCGTTCCGTGCACCATGGCAATCCGATCATCGGGATCATCGGCTGCGGGCAGCCCGGAGGCGAAGCCGTGCGCGTGGATCACGCCGAGGGTCGCCTGGTGAACCGCTTCACCAGTCACACCACTTCGTGTCGCCGCGGTGGCCGCGGCCTTGGCTTCCACGATGGCGGCATGCATCGAGGCGATCACCGGAGGAATCTCGCCATGAACCACGCATCGTGTGCAATCGCCGACGTACAGCGTGGTCTGGTTTCGTGGGAAGACATCGATGATGACCGGTTCACCAGTCCGCAGTGGTCCGGAGCCCCGCTGATGGCAGTCGCCACCCTGGGGACCGCCCGCGACGATGCTGGGTGTTGTCTCGTATCCCATCCGAAGCAGGTGCAGGTCGATCATCGCTCGCACGCGTTCCGAGGTCAGCGTCTCTTTATCGTGCTGCAGCACGCCGTCGCGATCCGGGGTGGCGGCGGCGATCGTCTCACAGGCCATGCGGATGGCTGTCTCGGTATCCCGTTGGGCCTGTCGGAGGTGTTCGATTTCGTCAGGGCGTTTTCGTCGTCGATCGATGACACCCAGGTCGGGGTCGTAGCTGATCTCGATGTTCACCTTTCGGATCTCGTCGACGAAACTCAGGGGCAGCGTTCGATCCGAGGTGATTTGATTGACACCGGCCCGCTTCAGGCACTCGGCCACGGCCTGGGCCGTGGCGGTTTCGCGATCACCGGAGAGTCCACTTGCCGGGGCGAAGTCCGCGGGGCAGGCGATCTCGTCTGCGGCGGCCTGTTCACGCGCCCGCTCCATCTCGATATCCCGGAGGATCAGCAGCCGTCGCTCGGAGTCGTTGCCGGGAAAACGGATGAGGGCCGCGGGGTCACCCACGCTGAACTGCATCTCCCGGTAGAGACTGCGGTTCACGCTGGGAATGCCGGCCATGACGATGGCGGTGGAGGACATGTCGAGAGTGTACGGCTTCAGCCGGCCGTCATCATGTCCCCCGGAATGGAGAACCGCCCCGGATGATCCGGGGCGGTCCTCGTTCAACGAAGGATATTGACGAAACGAGATCCCTACTCCTTCGATTCGTTCTCCTGCATGAAGAACGAACTGAGGTCAATGCTCCCGCCACCGAGATCATCGACGTTGTAGAGATACTGGGCGTCCAGGGCACGCTCGATCTTCGAGCGGGCCTCGGCCAGGTGGGCCTTGGAGTAGTCGTCCATGCCCTTGGTCTTGACGCCATCGATGTCCGCGAGAATCTCTCGCAGATGCATGCGGCTCAGGTTCGAGACCGGGGCCGCGGCCGAGCCCATGCCGTTGGCGGGCATGCTCATGTCGATCAGGCGATCGACGTGGTTCCGCTGCAGGTTGCGGCGGAGGCTCGAGATGTAGGGCTGCCGGTTGGTGTTGCCGCGAGGGGTGGCCTCGAGCTCAATCCAGACAGCGGCCCGGACCGCTTCCATCGTCTCGGGGACGGAGAGAACGTCTTCCTCACCCATCGCCCGGAACTCGTTGTCATAGATGCGCTGAAGGGTCGTGGGATTCATGACCTGGGACAGCGCCATGGACTGCACGCCGGAGATCCGACCGTGGACCGGGAAGGTCTCGTCCTGTGACAGGAATCGCATGCCGCCACCGTCGTACCACTTGTCGACAGTCATGCGGTGCAGGAGATCCGAGCTCAGCCCGTAGGAGTCATCAGGCATGGTGTTGTCCAGCACGAATGCCAGAGCACGACGCTGCTGATCAGCCGGGATGTTCTCGATCGGACGTCGGCCTTCCGGATCGCCCTTCTTGTCACGGTTGAGGTAGCTGCCACCGATCCAGTTGGATGCGATGCCAACGGCAGCGGCGTGCTTGCCAAGGAGCAGTTCATACGCCTTGCGAGCCTCTGCCCAGCTTTCGCCGTCCTCGACCATCTCCTCGATGATCTTGCCACGCAGGTGACGAACGAGCGCCATCTGGGAGTCCGCGTAGTCGAGCGGATTCTTGGCATTGTCGAATCGTCGGGCCGTGGGATCCGGGCCCCAGGTGTCTTCGTCCGTCGCATAGGCCAGCTGCGGCTCGGCGACTCGCTTCAGGACCTCCTTGGGGTTGGATCCGTAGCCGTACTCGATGACCCAGTAGTCATAGGGACCAATGGTGACCATGGTGTAGTCACCCTGGTTGGCATCCTCGCCGTAGTTGATGTTGACCGGGAGGTAGTCCATGACGGAACCGCCGATGGCCTGTCCCTTCATGTCCGGGTCGTTCATCTCGTCGAGATCGTAGATACGTGATCCCTTGAAGTTGTGACGCAGGCCGATCGTGTGTCCGACCTCATGCATGATCACGTCCTTCAACTGGGGACCGATGAAGCTCTCGGGCACACCATCAATGAGCTGGACATCACCCTTCTTGGTGGCCTTGCCGGTTGCCCGAGCAGGCTTGCTGTCCTCTTCCTCGTGATCGTGATCGTCTTCCTCGTCCTCGTGATCGTGGGCATCTTCGTCGCCCTCGTCGTCGGAGTGGTCGTGGTCACCATCGTGAGCCCAGTCGCCTGAGACGGGCGCTTCACGCTCGGCCCAGAGGTTGAGGGTAAAGCTGTCCTCGCTCATCTTGCCGGTGAGCTTGCCATCGTCAAGGGTCATCACGAGCGGCTCGTCATCGCCCTCGGATTCGACGGGCATCAGCGACAGCGTGGACTTCTTCGGGTTCCATTCACCCGCGATCTCCTGGGCACCCATGGGACCCCATTCCGTCGAACCCGTGACCGAGTTGTCGGACTGAAGCTGCAGATCCATGGTGAACGGCAGCTCCTGGGACATGCCCTCGGGGCCACTGAACTCGGCCATGCCGTTCCAGACACCACTGATGGGATCATCCTTCTTCTCGCCATCCTCGTCGTCCATGGAGACGGGCTGCTCGAGATTCATGATCATGTCGTAGTTCAACCGGAACAGGGCGACGTCAAAGGCCTTGCACGAGGCGTGCTGGCAGGCGCCGTTGATCTGGCTGACCCGGCCGGCCAGGCCGTCAAAGGCATCGTCACCCATCAGGGTCGGGTCGCCGGAAGTCATCATCTCGTGATGATCAGGCAGTTTGCCATTGGCGCGGAGAACCGCTTCGCGTGCCAGCTGCTGCCGGACGGATTCCTGCTGTGACGGCGGCACGAGGGTGACCCGCGGATCCCAATTGGGACGGGACTCGAGCCACGCGTACGTTTCGGGGCCGAAGTTCTCCATGGCCATCTGGGGAATGAGGCTCTCCCAGGTCTTGGACCAACCCGTGATGAAACCTTCGTCCATCACGATGTCGGCATCGAGAATCTGGCCGGTCTTCGGGTGAACCCGGCTGGGGCCAATGGCGAAGCCCATGTCGGAGTTGGTCCAGAGGATGAAGTTGTAACGAGCATCCTCGGGGTCCTTCTCCATGTGGGCACCAGTGGCTTCATCCTGCTGGTAGACCTCGATGGCATTGACAATGCCGACCTTCTCGAAGGCCTTGTTCCATTCCAGGGCGCCATCACGGACCCATCGCCGATAGCGGACCGGCGTGGTGTGCTCGATGTAGAACACGATGGGTTCCTTGGGCGGGCTCAGCTTGAGCTTGGGATCAGCCTTCTGGAGATGCCAACGGTTGATGTACCGCTTCCAGGGCGACTCGCTGGCGGCGTCACCGATGTCCCGGTGGGAGGTGACGAAGTAACCGAGTCGTTCATCGGCTTCACGCGGCTTGTAGCCGGTGTTCTCCGGGATTTCGGCGAAGGAGTAGTAGATCGTTCCGAACTGCCCGCTGCGGAGGGGCATCTCGAAGGCGAGTTCCACGTTCTTGGGGAAGGCTTTGGCCTTGGCGATCTTGGCGAGTCGCGTGTTGGCACCAGCCGTTGCGCCACCGAAGAACTTGGTTGACTGGTTCACCAGGAGCGAGGTCAGGTCGATGACCGGACCACCCTTGGGGCCCATGGTGACGATCGGGACATCGAGGATGACCCGGTCGGTGTGGACGCGTCGGTACCCAGCCTTGGACTGGGTATCACCGGTCGTGCGTACTTCGTAGTTGGGTTGAATCAGGGCCAGTCGCTTCCCGAATCGCTTCCAGTAGGCGTACATGTCGCCGGTCTGGACACCAGCGGTCGGCGTACCACCGGCAACCGTGTATGCGATGAACACCTTCTGCCGCTCGAAGTTGCGGGGCAGTTCGGCCAGGACCTTGCTGTCCTTGTTGTTGACGAAAAGCGTGTACATCCCTGCCTTGCCATCAGCCGTGGAGACGACCTGCGTGTAGTTCTTGGTCACGCTGTCAAAGCTGGGGAAATCCGGCCTGCTGCTGCTGCCACTGGGTGCCATCACCGTCTCGGCAGGCATCGACTCAGTCGATTCCTGTAGGGCATGCGCCTGGGTGGCGATGGCCCCGAGGGTGGCCAGGCAACCTGCGGCCAGCAGGGTATGTCGCATTGACATGATTCAAACTCCTTCGTTGTCGAAATAGGGGTCTCCTGTGCCGCTGGCACAGGACTGGCAAGTTTACTGCGATGGCCTCGTTCAAGGTCCGTGAATCCACGCCTTGGCGGCCAGTTCCTTCGTCAAATGGGCCTTCTGACAGCTCTGGTGCCCGGTCCGGACGGAATCCGGTGCCCGCCCGGGGTTGGTTCGACTACCGTCTCGGTACGACGCTCCTCGGCATGATGTGCGGCGTTGCCCGGATATCCCCCTATTTGGCCAGAGGACGAAGGAGCCCGAGACGGCATGGACGGCCCCCGATTGGAGCTGAAATACCCCTGCGAGTGGGAATATCGCGTGATTGGAGCCGATGAGGCCCAATTGCGGGCTGCCATCGAGGGGGTCCTGGGCGATCGCCCCGCCAAGGTCACGCCTGGCCGGAGCAGTACCGGGGGCAAGTGGGTGACCCTCGTCGTGGCCCTGGAGGTCGCCAGCGAGGAGGACCGGCTTCAACTCTACGAGGCCCTCCGCGGCCATGAGGCCGTGAAGATCGTGTTGTGAGTGGCTCGGGCCCGGGTCGGCGGGGCTCAGTCGCCCTGGCTGATGTGGTCCTCGATCCGGAGCAGGCTGTCGCGGATCTCGCGGAGCAGGTCCTGGTCTGAATCAACGCCTGGCGTGGTTGAGCCGGGCGATGCCGAACCAGTGGCGACACCGGTGGCGTCCCGGGTGTCCAGGACCAGGTCCCGGAACGACTCGGAGTCGTCAATACCCAGCAGCTTGACCAGTGCGCCGCCGGAGGATCCACCGGATTGTCCGGCGGTTTCGAAGCTCAGGGCATGGAGGTCGAAATGTCGCATGACCGGTCCCTGCACGGAACCGACATCAGTGATCTTCTCGAGGGGGATCGTCTTCTTCACCTTGACGAAGAAGCCCTTCTTCACGTGTACCGCCCGGTTCGTGAGTGTGCACGCCCACGTGTCCACGATCTTGGGTCCGATCAACTTGATGATCAGGATGGCAATCGGAATAAGAACGATGCCCACGACCGTGAGCAGCAGGGCGATCGACGTACTGGCGATCTGGTACGTGATGATCGACTTCTTGCGGAAGGTGGCTTCCGCGATCACATGCTCATTCCGGAACTCGTCGCTCATGTGGCAATCATCTGTTCTTGTTCGGCATCCCAGGTCATGACCTTGTCCTGCCGATAGGCCTCGACGCCCATCTTGATGGCGACCATCACGCTGCAGCCCAGGTCGACATCGCAGGCGAGCTGATCACCATTGCGGACGGCATCGAAGAAGTTGCCCATGTGATCCCGCCGTGGGACGGAGTTGAGGTGGACCGCGGCCTGGCCGCGGGCGGGTTCCTGTCGTTCCTTGCCATCCTCGCCCTGGACCGTCCTGGTTTCGATCTGGTTCTTGTCTCGGAACTCGTTGGACCAGACGCCCTGCTCGTTCAGGTCGATGCCATTGCCGAATTCCATCGTGGCGTACTGGCCACGGATCACGTAGGGCCAGGTGTCATCATTGGTCATGACGCTGGACAGCACGACCGTGTGCTCGCTGGGGTAGTCGACCATCATGAAGAAGGTGTCCGGGATATCCCGTTCGTCCTTCTCCAGGTAGATGCCGCCACTGGCGACGACGCGCTTGGGATACTCGCCGGAGTGACCGGCGATGGCGAGCATGAGCGGGGACAGCCGGTGATACAGCAGGTCCGTCGCGAGCCCACCGTTGTAGGCGAAGTACTTCCGGAACCGGAAGAAGTGGTCGGCATTCCAATCGATCTTCGGCGCCAGGTCGTGCTCATGGCCCAGCCAGCGATCCCACCAGACGTAACCTTCAGCGGCCGGATCGTTTCGTGGTCCGGCATCGGACTGCATGGGCCAGTTGAACTGACCGCCCCGGGAGTTGCGGCAGTAGGCGCCCTGGCTCCAGACGGGTTTGCCGATCCGTCCGTCTGCAATGGCCTGCCGGGCCGCCCAGAAGTTCCCGTCGCTGGTGCCCTGCGGGCCCACCTGCAGCGTTCGACCAGTGCGCTTGACGGCATCACGACACGCCAGGGCCTGGGGGATCGTGTGAGAGAGCGGCTTCTCGCAGTAGACGTCCTTGCCGTTCTCCATGGCCTCGATGGCGATCTTCGTATGCCAGTGGTCCGGGGTCGCGATGAGGACGGCGTCGACATCCGGGTTGTCGATGATCTCGCGGTATTCCATGGTCCCGCTGTCGGACCCCTTGTCGATCATCCGCATCGCGTTGTTGAGCCGGCGGCGATACACATCGCAGACGCCGATCACATCGATGTTCTCGGCCTGCTTTCGATCCACGAGTCGTTGCGTGTGGCCGGTTCCCATGCCGCCCGTGCCGATCACCGCCATGTTCAGTCGATCGTTGGCGCCCAGGACGCGGCCCCACGAGGCCGCGGGAAGCAGCGTGGCACTGACCCCGGCAGCAGAGGTCTTCAGGAATCGACGGCGTGATGAACCGGCAGTGGCCATGGTGTGCTCCTCCTCGCGATGGGATTGAATCAACCAGACAGACTACCGCCGAAGGCCTCGGTATGCCCGGTCAATCCAGGTTGGCCCCCTGGCGGCGGTAGTACGGGCCGATGTCAACACGCCGGGGCTGCTGGAACTTGCTGGCGGTCTCGACGGACCAGGTCCGATCGCCCGCACCGCGCTGCCGGAAGTAATCGAGCATGGTGGCGTCATAGGCCTCGATCTCCGCCAGCATCGCGTCATCATCCGGGTACGCGTCGTCAAACAGCACGCTCTGCTGGGGGAGGCGGGGGCGGATCATGGGGTCCTGGGCGGGCCGTCCGACACACAGGCCAAAGAGCGGATACAGGCCCTCCGGCATGGACAGCAGCGCGGAGACATCAGCCAGGTTGTTTCGAAGCCCACCGATGTAGCAGATGCCGTACCCCATGGACTCGAAAGCCAGCACCATGTTCTGGGCGAACAGCGTGGCATCGACGACGGCCAGGAGGAAGGCCTCGCATTGCGTGTCATAGGGCATCCCGTCCCGCTGGCCGATCAGGCGGTGGCGGCGGACATCACCACAGATGACGAAGAATGCGCCGCATCGGGCGACCTTGGTCTGGTCACCCGTCAGGCCGACCAGGGTCTTGCGCCGTTCCATGTCTTGAACGCGAATCACGCAATACGACTGGATCGCGGCGCTGGTCGAGGCCATCTGGCCGGCGGCGACCGCCTGCTGGACATGGTCCTCGGACACGGGCTCATCGGTGAACTGCCGGATGGACCGGTGTCGCATCATCAGGTCAATGGTGTCATTCATGGTGGCGGATCGTACCGCCAGCCTGCCTGGTCGTGAACACCAGTTGCCCAGCAGGTCGGTCAGGCACCGATGTAGCGATCGTAGATGGCCCGGGCACGCTCGGACGACTCGATGCGACCGACCATGGCTCGCAGATCTTCGAACACGGTGAGCTCGATGGGATCGCCGGCGTCACTACGTTCCTCGCGGAGTGTTCCACGCAGCACACCGTCACGGCAGGTGAAGGTGCCGTGTGCCGACAGGCGTCGGGAGAGTTCCTGCAGGTGTCCGTCGGCCTGCGGCGCCGCCGTGGTGCCGGGCAGGACCTGGACCGCGTCGCGACCGCAGAGCATCGTGGTCTGATGGCCACGTTCACCGTTGAGCCACTCGAACTGGCCCTGTCCGCAGCAGGGGCAGTCTGGATTCGGCGAGGGTGGCGCCAGCCGACGGATGTCGTTTCGCCAGGCGTCGATGCTCAGGACCGAGCGGTCCAGGTCATCAAGGCATCCTGCGAGGATCTTGATGACCTGCATGGCTTCATGTGCGGCCACGGTGACGGCCAGCGGTCCCAGTACGCCCGCGGTATCACAGGTCGCCGTCACACCGGCCGCGGGTGGCTCGGGGAAGAGACATCGCAGGCAGGCGGTCGACTGGTCGGTTGACCACGGTGAAGCGGAGTCGCCCCCGGTGACGGGCAGGATGGCCAGGGACAGGCCTTCCGTACCGACGGCGCCGCCATAGACGAATGGCACGCCGGTCGAGACGGCCAGGTCATTGAGCAGGTATCGCGTTTCGAAGTTGTCCAGGCCGTCGACGATGACATCGCAGCCCGTCGTGAGTCGCTTGATGGAGGTCGCATTCAGGTCGACGACGTGCGCCTCGATTTCGATGCTCGAGTTCACCGATCGAAGTCGGTTGGCGGCTGCCGTCGCCTTGGGCAAGCCGACATCGGATTCACTGAACAGGACCTGTCGCTGGAGGTTGGTGGTCTCGACCAGGTCGCGATCGATGATCCGCAGCCGTCCGACCCCGGCTCTGGCCAGCAGGTCGGCGATCGTGCATCCCAGGGCGCCGCATCCCGCGATCAGCACGCATGAAGCCGCGAGTCGCTGCTGTCCCGCTTCGCCCAACTGGGGGAGGAGTTCCTGCCGGTGATAACGAGACATGCTCGTCACGGGGCTGCCCCGTATCGCAGTCGCTTGACCCAGCGATTGACGTCGTAGTCGCGAATCGCGACGTAGCTCACGTTGACCGTGAAGACGAGTTCCTCGGCCTGGGCGTTCGAGGCCAGTGGTTTCCGGGTCTTCGTCAGGGAGTTGGCCAGCTTGGCGAAGTCCGCGATTCCCTTTTCATCGAGGGCCTGCCGATTGCCCAACTGTCCGCACAGGTCTTCGAGTTGGCGCATGTGGCGGTTGGGATTCCAACCAGCAGCAATCTCGGCATGCACGGATTCCAGCATCGCCTGGAGCCGCGCGGTGTTGTCCGGTGCGTGCTCGATGATCCATCGCCGCAGCGCCCGTCCCGGCTCGGCCCAGGTTTCCTGCTGCCGCGATTGCTGGTCGAGTTCCTGCCAGGCGGCCATGGCCTTTGCCACGGTTTCCTCGGTCGGGTACCGACGGTTGACTTCCTGTTCGAACTTCCGAATGGTCCGTTCGTCCGATCGCGGGTTGGTCGGCAGCGGGGGGAGCCGCTCGAGCATTCGCTGGAAGTGTCGGCCATCGGGGATCGAGGACGGATCAGCAATCGCCGTGAGTTGCCAGCGGATGTAGCCGTCGATGCGGTCATCACGGTCCTGTGGTTTCAGCAGCCGCTTGGTGGCCTCTTCGCCATCTGTTTCCCATTCGAAGCCACCGAAGAAGTCCGCCTGCTGTCGTGGTGGCGCTGGGGTTTCCTTCTTGGCTTCCTGCGCAAGCTGTCGGACCGCGCGACCCACGGCAGCGGCGGGGGTCGGGTCCTGGTCCAGGCTCCAGCATGGAGCAGCGGGGACCAGCAGCAGGATGGCGATCATCCAGCGCGCAGGCATGCCCACATCGTACTCGTCGCAGGGGAGCGGGGGATCACCAGGCGAAGTGGGAGAACGCCTTGTTGGCCTCGGCCATGCGGTGGGTCTGTTCACGCACGTTGACGGCCTTGCCCTCGCCGCAGGCGGCATCGAAGAGCTCGCGAGCCAGTCGATCGGCCATGGGCTTGCCCTTTTCGGCTCGCGTGGCCGTGATGATCCAGCGGAAGGCCAGGCTCTGGCGGCGACGCTGGGTCACCGGCATCGGGACCTGGTAGTTGGCACCACCGACACGCTTGGAGCGGACCTCGACGTTGGGCTTGACGTTGTCGATGGCCTTGTGGAAGGTCTCGATCGACGTCTCGGGAAGGTTCTCACGCTTTTCCTTCTCCATCCGAGCCTGGATCTTGTCGAGCGCGTCGTACACCACTCGCGTGGCGACGGACTTCTTGCCGTCTTGCATGATGCAGTTGATGAAGCGGCTAAGGACCTTGTCCCCGTGTCGAGGATCGCCCTTGAGCTGCTGTTCCGCCTTGGTAATACGTCCGGCCATGTCGACCTCCCTGGCTCATCCGCCCCGGTTGGGGCCATCTGTTCACCGCGATCTCCACAGTCGGGGTCGGTTGATCGCGGTTACTTGCCTGGGATCACCTGGGGTGATCCCTTGATTGAAATCCACGGCCATCGGCCGTGGGAGTAGATCACTTCTTGCCGCGCTTCACGCCGTACTTCGAACGGCCCTGCTTGCGGTCATCAACACCGAGGGTATCCAGCGACCCACGAACGACGTGGTAGCGGACACCAGGAAGGTCACGCACACGACCGCCGCGAACGAGCACAATCGAGTGCTCCTGGAGGTTGTGGCCTTCGCCACCGATGTACGCGGTGACTTCCTTGCCGTTGGACAGGCGAACCCTGGCCACCTTCCGAAGGGCCGAGTTGGGCTTCTTCGGCGTGACGGTACGAACCAGCAAGCAGACACCACGGCGCTGCGGGCAGGCGTCCATGTCACGGACCTTGGACTTCACCTTCGGCGTTCGGCGGGGTTTACGGACGAGTTGATTGATCGTCGGCACTCGGGCGCTCCTGAAAACAAGTCCAGCAGTCTAGCAGTACCGGGTCCCGAGGCCAAGCCGCTACGGGCCAGGAAGCGGGGATATCGCCTGCCGGGGGGCCAGGAGTGGCCAGGGCCTGATAGTCTCCCCCCTGATGACCGATTCCAGGCCGCATGTGGCCCTTTTTACCGATGGTGCCTGCTCCGGCAACCCTGGTCCCGGGGGCTGGGCCTACATCCTCCGGTCGCTCCCCGGGGGCGAGGAGGCGGTCGAGTACGGCGGGGATCCGGCCACCACCAACAATCGGATGGAGCTGCTGGCGGTCCTCGAGGGCCTTCGTCGTCTCAAGAGGCCGTCCCGGGTCGACCTCTACTCGGACAGCCAGTACGTCGTGAAGGGCCTCGCCGAGTGGATCGATGGCTGGAAGCGACGAGGCTGGAAGCGGCCGAAGAACCAGCCCGTGCTCAACCTGGATCTCTGGAAGGAACTGGACCAGGCCAGGGAGGTCCACGACATCACGACGCACTGGGTTCGCGGCCACAACGATCACCCCGAGAACGAACGGTGTGATCGGATGGCGGTGCAGGGCCGTGATGAGGCCGCCCGTGGATGAAGTCCAGGTGGATGGGCGCCGAGTCCGACGGGACGCTACCCTTGGGCCAATGGTGATCCACCGCATCGAAGTCGCGCCCCGTGACGGGGTGGATGACGCCCGAGGCCGAGCCGCACTGGCCGTGGCACGGGCTGCAGGCGTGGATCCTCTGCCGTCGACCATTCGATGCGCTCGCGTGTACCTGCTCGACGGCGAACTGAATGATGCGGAGCTGGAAACCGTTCAGCGTGATCTCCTGGGCAATCCCGTCACGGAGGAGTCCATCTCCGGTGCTCGCGGTGGTGGAAGTCACTCGATCATCGAGGTGCATCCGCTCCCGGGCGTGATGGACCCGGATGCTGACGCGGTCGAGTTGGCGCTTCGCAGCCTGTTGGGTCGGTCCATTTCCGTTCGAACCGGTGTCCGCTACGACATGGAAGGGATTCCAGCGGAGGCGGCCCGCGACCTGGCCAGGGACTGCCTGGCGAACACGCTGATCCACCACGTTCACGAGGGGCCATTTCATCCAGAGTCTTTTCCCAGTGGCGCCGACCGGCAGGTCGAGATGCCCACGGTCACGCTGCGAGGGCTTGATGACGCCCAACTCCAGCAACTCTCCCGCGAGGGGCACCTCTTCCTCAGCCTGGAGGAGATGCGGGCGATCCAATCGTTCTACGAGTCCATTGGTCGCGATCCCCGGGAGATCGAGCTGGAGACCCTGGCCCAGACGTGGTCCGAACACTGCGTGCACAAGACCCTCAAGTCGACCATTGACTACGACGGACCATTGCCAGGGGGCGATCGCCCCGGTCATGTCCAGCTCGATGATGGTCGTGTCCGCATCGAAAACCTGCTCAAGTCGACCGTTGCCGCGGCGACTCACGAGCTCATGGCCGATGGCATCGACTGGTGCCTGTCGGTCTTCGTCGACAATGCCGGCATCGTCTCCTTCGACGATGACCATGCGGTCTGCTTCAAGGCGGAAACACACAATCATCCCTCGGCGCTGGAGCCCTATGGCGGTGCCGCGACCGGGATCGGTGGGTGCATCCGTGATGTGATCGGAACGGGCCTGGCGGCCAAGCCCATCGCGGCAACCGACATCTTCTGTGTCGCGAGGTTGGATGGCTGGGCGCCGGAGACCGATCGCCCGGTCCCCTCGGGCTGCCTGCATCCAAGACGAATCCTGTCGCGGGTCGTGGCCGGCGTTCGGGACTACGGCAATCGCATGGGTATTCCCACGCTCAATGGGGCGGTCTGGTTTGATGATCGCCACATCGGGAATCCCCTGGTGTTCTGCGGGTGCATTGGAATCATGCCGCGGGAGCTGGTCAGCGGTGACCCGCGGCCCGGGGATCGCATCATTGCGATGGGCGGCCGCACGGGCCGTGACGGTATTCACGGCGCGACGTTCTCTTCCGCTGAATTGACGGATTCCCACGCGGATGAGTTCTCGCATGCCGTCCAGATCGGCAATGCCGTTACCGAGAAAAAACTGCTTGATGCCATCCTCGAGGCGCGTGATGTCGAGGGTGGGCCGCTGTATGCCGCCATCACCGACTGCGGTGCCGGCGGGTTCTCCAGTGCCGTGGGTGAGATGGGTGAAGCCATCGGCGCCCAGGTCGACCTGGACCAGGCGCCTTTGAAGTATGCCGGCCTGACCGCCAGCGAGATCTGGATCTCCGAGGCGCAGGAACGGATGGTGCTCGCCGTGCCGGAACACAACGTCGAGGCGCTCCAGGCCATCTGCGACGCCCACGAGGTCGAGATGTGCAACCTCGGTGTCTTCGGCACGGACAACTGCGAGTTGATCCTGCGTCATCACGGCGTTGAAGTCGGCCGCCTGTCGATGGACCTCCTGCACAACGGTCTGCCCCAGTTGACTCGCGTGGCCGCGTGGTCACCGCCGCCGCAGGCGTCCGCGGGAACGGCGGAGGGGGACATCGAGTCGCTGCTTCGGGCGTTGCTGGCCCATCCGAACATCTGTTCCCGCCATCGCATCATTGAGCAATACGACCACGAGGTGCAGGGTCGCAGCGTCATCCGGCCGATGGTTGGCGTGCGGGGCAATGGTCCCGGCGATGCGGCGGTCATCCAACCCGTTCCGGGCTCGTCGCGGGGCCTTGGCATCGGCAATGGCCTGGCCACGGGATGGGAAAGCGATCCCTACCTGATGGTGCTGGCGGCCATCGACGAATGCGTGAGGAACCTGGTCTGCGTGGGAACGGATCCAGAGCGGATCGCCATCCTGGACAACTTCTGCTGGCCTGGCTGTGACGACCCGGAGCGACTGGGTCTGCTGGTTCGCGCTGCCGAGGGGTGCTATGACGGGGCCAAGGCCTATCGCACGCCGTTCATCTCGGGCAAGGACTCGCTGAACAACCAGTTCACGACGGAAGACGGTGAGACGATCCGGATTCCGCCGACGTTGTTGATCTCCGGCATGGGCCCGGTTCCCGATATCGAACGATGCGTGACGATGGACGCCAAGGCGGCATCGAACGTGCTCGTGTGCGTCGGGGAGACGACTGGGTCACTGGGCGGATCGCATGTGCTGTCGCTGGAACCGGGGCTCGCCGGTGACCGCAGTCTGCCTGTGACCGATCTGACCTCGGGCCCGGATCGGGCCCGGGTCGTGGCATCGTTGATCGACCAGGGCCTGGTGTTCAGTGCGCACGACTGCAGTGAAGGTGGTCTCCTGGTCGCAGCGGTTGAAATGGCGATGGCCGGTGGTCTCGGCGTTTCGCTGGAGGCTGACGACCTCCGCGGCCCACATGATCTCGCAACGGCCTGCTTCGCCGAGACGCCGTCGCGTTACCTGCTCGAGATCTGCCCGGATCGGGTGGACGAGGTTCGGGCGGCGCTGGGGGCACATCCGATGACGGTGCTCGGGACGTTCACCTCCCGGCGGCGACTGGCCCTGGGGGACATCGATCTCTCGATGGATGATCTGCACGCGGCCTGGGCCGACAGCCTGGTCATCTGACCGGTGACCAGGGCCGCTCCGCTGGCTGTCCTGGGCGGCGAGGAACCGAAGCCTTAGGACCCCCAAGAGCACCTAAAACCCCTTCGGGCGAGCAGATTAAAGCCGGCTGTTAATCTGGGTAAGGCAATTGTTAAGCCTGGTAAGACAGGCAGTTTCAGCCACGAAAATACCTGTCCGATATGGACTTACGTCATCCGAAATCCGCGATGGCAAGGCTATCCTCCACCGATGCGGAACCCGCAGGTCTGCCGTAGGCCAGGGCCTCCGTATCGGGTCGTTCCCGGCGAATTTGTCGGTTGGCGTCCCGAGTCAGCGTTGATTTGCGTCGTGGCCTTGGAATCGCACGCCGCAGGGTGAGGGGGAGCGTGATGACGAACAGAACAGTCCTTGGCCTGTGTATTGGCATGGCCCTGTTGGTGATGGTGCCGCCGGTACTGGGTGCTGGTGACATCACCGGTTGGGGTCGCAACAACGAGAACCAGACAGCGGTGCCGACCGGGACCTTCAGCCAGATCTCGTGTGGCGCCTACCACTCCGTTGGATTGAAGATCGATGGAACGATCGCGTGCTGGGGATCCGACACCTACGGACAGTCAACACCCCAGAACGGGGCCTGGACGCAGGTTGTTGCCGGCAACTTCCACACGGTCGGCCTGAAGACCGACGGCACGCTGGCCGCCTGGGGCGCGCAGTGGTCCCAGCAGACGAATATTCCGCTCACCGGGACATACACACGGATCGCAGCGGGCAAGGACCATTCCCTGGCACTGGAGTCCAACGGGACCATCGCCTGCTGGGGCGCCGATCACTACGGCCAGGCGACATCACCTGCCGGCGTCTACACGAATATTGCCGCTGGTGGTTACCACAGCGTCGCCTTGAAGTCTGATGGCACGGCCGTGGCCTGGGGCCAGTCCTTCTACGGCCAGACGGTGGTTCCCGCTGGCACGTTCTCGCAGATCGATGCGGGCATCTACCACACGGTGGCATTGGCAACTGACGGAACGATCGTCTGCTGGGGATCCGACTACTACGGACAGTGCACGCCGCCGGCCGGGACGTACGTCCAGGTTGCCGCGGGTGGATACCACAGCCTGGCCGTGAAGGCGGATGGCACCGTGGTGGCCTGGGGATTGAACTCCGAGGGACAGAGCACGCCGCCCAGCCAGGCCATGACCGCCGTTGCCGCTGGCCTCTACCACTCACTGGGGCTGCATGGTGTCACTGGTGCGTGTTGCGAGTCAGCGGGATGTACGATTTCGACCCAGGATGCGTGTACGGCCGTCGGCGGCAACTGGCTCGGTGATGGCACGTTGTGCTCGGCCTGTCCGACCGATCCGACTGGTGCCTGCTGCGTGGGATCCACTTGTTCAACGACGACGGAATCGGCTTGTGTCGCTTCTGGCGGCACGTGGCTGGGAGATGGAGTCGATTGTTCCTTCTGCACGTCCACTGGGGCGTGTTGTGTCGAGAACGGTTGTGCCCTGACGACCTCAACGGATTGTGCCGCGCTTGGTGGCACGTTCCTGGGCAGCGGAACGACTTGTGCCACCTGCGCCACGCCACCGTCAACCGGTGCCTGTTGCGTGGCGAGCGGCTGCCTGGCTACGACCGATGCGGACTGCACATCGCTGGGCGGTACCTGGATGGGTGTCGGGACCCCATGTGCCGGCTGCGTGGCCAACCTGACGGGCCCGTGCTGCGTGACGAGTGGTTGCGTGGATACCGACGAGACTGACTGCACGGCGCTGGGGGGTGCCTGGCTGGGTGTCGGCGGGGATTGTGTCAATTGCTCTCAGACGACCCGGGGGGCCTGCTGCGTGGTGAGCGGCTGCACGTTGACCAGCGATTCCGTGTGCACGGCCCTGGGCGGAACGTTCCTCGGGATCGGTTCCGTCTGCCTGACCTGCCCGGCCACCTGTCCCGGGGATGTTGATGGCAACGGCGTGATCAATATCACGGACTTGATCTACGTGGTGAACGCGTTCGGCACGATCTGTCCGTAATCGGTTCGAATCGAGTCGTTTTCGATCATGCGCGATCGGCGTTCCAGGAGGTGGACACCATCGCCGCGATGTCGTCGTATCGAGGCGACCAGTTGAGCGTCTCGCGAATCCGAGTCGTGTCGGCCCAGGTGGCCGGGATGTCGCCGGGACGTCGGGGGCCTTCCACCACGCTGATCGGGTGCCCGCACACGGCTTCGACGGCCTGCACGATGTCACGCACGCTGGTGCCATGACCACATCCGACGTTGCACACGAGGTGCTGGCCATCCTCGAGGGCCGTCATCAGAGAGCCATGCGCTCCAGCGATATCGGTGACATGGACGAAGTCCCGGACGGCGGTTCCATCCGGTGTGTCGTAGTCGGTTCCATTGATCGTGAAGTGGTCCCGTTCACCCCGGGCGGCCTGCAGACAGGCGCACAGCAGTCGTGCTTCGACCACCGGTTCCGCCAGCGCACCGTCGGCGTCAGCACCGATCACGTTGAAGTAGCGGAGCACGCCGGTGGCAAAGGGATGGGGTGCAGATGCGGCGGCCAGCACGGCTTCCGCCTGGACCTTGGTGTCGCCGTAGGGGTTCTGCGGATCCATCGGAGCGTTTTCCGTGACGGGGAGATGCTCCGGGCCAGGGCTGCCATAGACCGCGCAGGTGCTCGAGAAGATGAATCGTGAGACGCCGGCCTTGATGGCTGACTTCAGCAACGAACGGGTGACCTCGACGTTGTTGTGCTGGTATCGCTCCGGGCATTCGATCGACTCTTCCACCCGAGCGTAGGCCGCGAAGTGCATCACGGTGTCTGCTCGGGACAGCGGCTGGGCGACGATTTCCGGGTCACCGCAGTCCCCCTGGATGAACTCGATGTCGCCGATCCTGCGGAGGCGTTCGATCGCCTCCCCGGAGGATCTCTCCAGCGTGTCCACGATGATGACCTGGTGGCCGGCTCGCAGCAGTTCGAGGGCCGCGTGAGAGCCCACGTATCCGGCACCACCGGTCACGAGCACGCATTGTGGCGGGGGGAGGCTCATGGGCGTGGGTCAGTATGACGATCCGCGGGCAAGCCAGCAAGATGGCCGTCGCGTCCCCCGTACAATGAACACATGTCCGATCGACCCCTGGCGTTGGTAGTCACTGCCCCCGGTATCAACTGTGATGAGGAACTCTGCGAGGCCTTCACGCTGGCCGGTGCAGACGCCCGTCGTGTCCATGTGAATCGCCTGGCGGCCTCGCCGGGGATGCTGGACGAAGCGGAACTCATCGGCCTGCCGGGTGGCTTCTCCTACGGTGACGCGGTTGCCGCGGGGCGTATTGCTGCCCAGGTCATCCGATCGCACCTCTGGGAGGGACTGCTTCGTGCCGTGGAGCGTGGGGCGCCCATGATCGCACCGTGCAACGGATTCCAGATCGCGGTCCAGGCGGGCCTCCTGCCCGGTCCGGAGGCCGGGGAAGCGTGGCCGACGACGCCCGCCTCCTCGGAAGTCGCGTTGGTTGACAACGAGTCTGCGCGGTTCATCGATCGCTGGGTGCGTGTCGAGTACCCGGCCGAGACCGTGTGTGTCTGGACGCGGGGGCTTGAACCCGAACCCGATGCCTCGCTGCTGCCCATCGCGCATGGTGAAGGGCGATTCGTTTCCGGTGGTCGACTTGATGATCTTGAACGTGCCGGACGTATTGCTGTTCGGTATGCCTCAGATGATGATCCCAACGGATCCGAGGGACACGTGGCGGGCATCTGCGATGCCTCGGGCCTGATCCTCGGTCTCATGCCGCATCCGGAGCGATACACGCGATGGACCCAGCATCCCTACTGGACCCGCCTGGATGAGTCGGACCGACGTGGTGATCCGCCTGGATTGGCGATGTTCCGAAATGCGGTCTCCTGGGTCACGGCAGGACGCCCGGCCACGGTCTCGGCATGATGCGATAACGGGAGGCGACGATGCCCATCGACGAACGCTTCCTGGAGCATCTCCAGTCCCAACATCCTGAGGAAGATCGCCGCCGGGACACGGACCGATTCTGTCGTGAGTGTGACTATCCCCTGCGGGGCCTGGAGCGGCCCGCCCGGTGCCCGGAGTGCGGGGCACCGGAGTTCCCGCCACCGGAGGCTGCAGGCGGCGACGGTCCATTCGATCCGCCCGAGAAGAAGTCGAAGCCGGCACCACCGCCCAAGTGCGGCGGGTGCGGCTACCTGCTCGTGGGCCTGCCGCCCGCGGGCCGCTGTCCCGAGTGCGGGGCGCCCTACCGACCCGCGGTTCGCCAGTACATGGACCCCGTGCTGGTCCCGGATTCACTGCTGCAGTCCGCCACCTGGCAAAGCAGCCTGCTGGTCCTCGCGGGTGCGACGTTTGTTTCGCTCTTCATGCAACTGGTGGTCCTGGTCGCGAACGTGCCGGGTCACGAGTACACGATGATCATGTTCATCACGTCCACGGCCTGGGCCGGCGGCCTGTTCGTCGCACTGCCGTCGACGATTGATGGTGGGTTGTCACCTCTGAAGACGCTGCGGCGTGCGGTCAAGATCTCCCAGTGGTGCTGGCCGATCGGGTTCCTGTTGACCTGGGCCCTGCTCAAGGACAAAGTGGGCGGGGCCGAGGGCGTGGTGTACGCGGCCACCTGCGTGATGTTCGTCCTGGCCGGAGTCGGGATCGTCGGGGCGCTCTATCTCCTGTCGGTCGTCGCCAAGGACCTCTACATGCGGCGGAGCGCGGGGCAGTTTCTCTTCGCGGCCTTCCTGTTCCCGATCTACTCGATCGCCATCTGGATCGCCCCATACCCGGCGCATGTCACCGAGGGGATCTCCGCTTCCCCCTATGGCGGGCTGCATGCCCTGATCCTGGTCGTCTTCCTGGGCCTCTGGTGGGTGATGTTCTTCGTGGTCTTTCTCTCGCTCATGCAGTTGATCAACCGCGCGCGATGGTCGGTTCGCATCAAGCAGATGGAAGCCACGCGGCCCGAGCGGAAGAAGGCGAAGCGTGAATCCATGAACGCGGCGGTCGGGATGGAGACGGTCGGCCCTCGTTCGGAGCCACCACCGTCACCCGACTGGCCGGATACGGGGGACATTCCCCTTTCGGACCATGGTTCATCGGACGGTACAGGGGACTCATGAGCCGTTGCCTGGCGGGCAAACTGCTAGGATGCCCCGTTCTGGAGGGACGGAACGATGTCGAGTACACCAGTTCGTTGTGGCGTCGTGGGCGTAGGCCGGATGGGTCGACACCATGCCAGGATCTATGCCCAATTGCCCAATGCCGAACTGGTCGGCGTTGTTGATGCCGACGAATCACGACGCAGCGACATCACCGACGAGTGGGGTGGTCGTCCGCTGGAGACCGTGGCGGAGTTGATCGACCTGGGCGTCGAGGCCGTCACCATCGCGACACCGACCATTCACCACCGTGAGGCGGCGGAACAGTTGATCGACGCCGGCGTGTCCTGTCTCATCGAGAAGCCCCTGGCACCGACGGCCGAGGATGCGTCGGCCATTGCCGACGCCGCCAACCGCAAGGGCGTCTCACTCCAGGTCGGTCACGTGGTGCGTTATGACCCGGTGATGCGAGCGATCCGGAACCTGGGCGAGTTCCGACCGAGGCACCTTGAACTTCATCGCATCTCGCCGATGACGTTCCGGAGCGTTGACGTGGGCGTCGTCCTGGACATGATGATTCACGACCTGGACCTGCTGACGATGTTGATCGGTCGTGAGCCGGAGGACATCCAGGCCAATGCCGTCGCCGTGCTGTCAGAGGCCGAGGATGTCTGCAATGTGCGGCTGACCTATTCCCCGGATGATCTCGGGGATCGATGTGTCGCCAACGTGACAGCCAGTCGCCTGGCCCTGAAGACCGAGCGGAAGCTCCGGATCATCTGCGAGGACCTGTACGTGTCGGCGGACTTCGTCACGCGAACCGGGACGGTCGTGCGTCGCTCGGCCAATGCGACGCAGTTGGATGACATCCGTTCAAGGCTCCAGGCGGGCGAGGATCTGTCTGACGTCAACTACCTTGACCTCGTCAGCTTCGAGGACCTGGTTGTCGAGGATGCCGAACCCCTGCGGCTGCAGGCAGAGGACTTCCTGAACTCGGTCCGGACCGGCGTCCGACCTGACGTGGACGCGGAAGCAGGAAGTGCAGCGGTGCGAACCGCCGAGCGGATCATCGCCGCAGCGGGTATCACGGCAGGCGTTTGAGCGAGCAAGCGGTTCTTGCGCGGCGGTCGGCATCACCTGCGCCATGGTGCGGTTGATACGGTCTGTCGGACCGGCATTGCGATTGCGGCGGACCTTGTGAAGATCACGAGGAGCCAGCCATGATCGAACTCACGTCCAATAATCCTGTCACGATCACCAAGCCAGAGGCCGTGGCGTCACCCCGGGGGGATGACCAGGTTTCGGACGAGGTGACGATCGAGGACATCATCCGCAACTGGGGCGAATCGGATTCGCATGCGGATCTCAATGATGACGGCATCGTTGATGTGAATGACCTCCTGCTGCTCCTGGAAAGACAGTCGGCGACGAATCCGGTCCTGGACACGCTCATGGCGGCACCGCGAGCAGCCGTAGAGGGCCTGGCGTCATTGGGCGGTCTGCTGGCAGACGCCCTGGGCCTTCAGTCATCCACGGGCGACGAAAAGGCGGGTCAATCCGCTACCCAGGCCGTGAGCCTTGATGGCCTGGAACCAGGGCACGTGGATCAGGCGATGAAGACCGCCAAGGGACTGCTCGAACGCTGGCAGGCCCGTGGTTGGGCGACAACACCACCCCCGGGCTACGAAGACGTGATTGGCACGCTTCCCCTGGAAGTCGATGTGCGATCGGTCGTCTTGAAGTTGGTCGAGGCCGGATACGCGGCCTGAGGTCAGTCGCCCCAGCCTGACGTGGGTGGGGGCGGACCGCCCGGTGCAGCCGTGTGACGCTCCTGCGATGACACGTCGGCATTCCGATCCATGCCCACCAGGAACATCTCGCGGGAGTTGGAACGCGATGCCTTCGGCTTGGCAGGGCGAACGGTCTGGAAGATGGACTTCATTCGATCAACCAGGTCACGTGAGCCAGGTCCCTCGAAGGTCTTCATGACGAGGTTTCCGCCAGCCTTGAGCCGACCGGTGGCGGTCGTGAGGACCAGGTCACACAGCCGCATGGATCCGTAGTGATCCGTATCGCGTTGGCCGGTCGTGGCCGGTGCCATGTCGCTCAGGATCACATCGAATACCAGGTCCGGCTCGAGACCGATCTCAGCAAGCATGTCGCCATCCAGTTGGAAGGCATCGCCCTTGATCACGTGTACCGGGGCGCCTTTGAATCCACCGGTGACCGGCTGCAGGTCAACGCCGACGACCAGTCCTCCGGTCCCGACTCGCTTGGCCGCGACCTGGAGCCAGGATCCCGGTGCACATCCCAGGTCAAGAACACGGGCCTTGGGCACGAGGATCTTGCGCTTGTCATCGATTTCCGTCAGCTTGAACGCGGCCCGGGAACGCCATCCCAGTCGCTTCGCCTCACGGAACCAGTGATCCTGTACCTCGCGTGGCATCCTGGTTCCGTCAATCGAACAGCAGAGAACTCTGTTGGTACGGGTACGTCTTGACGACGACACGAACCCGTCCATCATTGGTTCGCAGTGTGATGGGTTCATGGCCATCGTTCAGGATGCCCTGGAAGCTGCGTTCGCCAGTTCGGCCCGTAACTCGCAGCTTGCTGTCCGGCACGCTGCAGGTCACGCGACCATCACCCGTGAAGAAGTCCAGTCGCCCGCTGGTCTGCGGTGGGGCTCGCAGCGTGATGTCGCCCTCGGTTGTCATCGCCGAGATCGGTCCGTGCAGGGGTCGGTTGGTCACGATCGAGATGTCGCCCCGGGTGGTATCGATGTCGATGGGGCCTTGGATGTCCAGGACATCGACGTCGCCAAGTCGCGTCTTGACTCGCAGGCCATCGACATCCGCGGCCGAGACGGTCACATGCAGTCGCTGCATGCCGGATTCCGGGTAAAGCGTGTCAGCTCGAACGCGGACGACCGTTCGCCCACCTTCCTCGACGGTCTCAACGGACCAGTCAATCTCATCCAGCGAGGCCTGGGCATCACCCATCCGGTGAAAGCCGTGGGTTGCCGAGGGTTTGACCAGCACGTAGGGTTCGCCAGGTGCGTTACCTGTGGATCGAATCGTGACATCTCCGGCGAATGTCACGATGTCGACGACCACGGGGCCGTCGACCTCCAGCGAGGTTCGTGTTCCAAAGGCAAAATGCGTGCAACCACCCAGCAGAAGCATGGTGCCGGCGATGGCGGCCATGAGCAGTCGGGTGCATCGGGAGGTCGGGGGTTGTCGCATGATTGGCTCGGGTGCGATTGTAGGCTCAGCCCCCCGGCCTTGTCGGGTCAGTGGGCCCGCCCGGCTGATAGACTGCCCCGATCCGGAGAACAGAGATCATGATCCAATCCCAGAGCACGTCCACCACCCCGAGTCAGTTCGACCAGTTTGATGACGATGGTTTCCGCCAGGCCCTGCCCATGCACGGGGCCGACGATCCGTCCACGGATCGAGTGGGGACGACGCCAGGCAGCTTTGCCAACGCGGCAGACATCGGTGGGCCGTTGAGCTTCAGCAGTCCCGATACGCCGGGCATGCCAGCGGCTTCGAAGAAGACGGCCTGGGACTTCCTCCCGGAAGGCTGGACGATCGAAACACATCCCGACGGCTGCCACGGTCACAACCAGGGCGATCAGCCGATCCGCGCCGTACCCGTCCCGGGATTCGAACCCGTGACGCAGTTGGAGCATGCACGACTGGGAACCGTGACCCCGGAGATGGAGCGTGTCGCCGAGCGGGAACCGCACCTGACGGCAATGCAGATCCGTGACGAGGTGGCGTCCGGTCGTCTCATCATCCCGGCCAATATCCGTCACCTGGAATATGAACTGGATCCGATGTGCATCGGGCGGGCATCGCTGACGAAGGTCAACGCCAACATGGGTGCCTCACCGGTCAGCTCGGGGACGGAGGCGGAACTGGAGAAGTTGCGATGGGCCGAGAAGTGGGGCGGCGATACCGTGATGGACCTCTCGACCGGCGGCGATCTTGATGCCTGTCGGGAGGCGCTCATTCGGCATTCGAAGGTCCCGATCGGAACCGTGCCGATCTACTCGATGATCATTGGCCGCAAGATCGAGGATCTTGACGACAAGGCGATCCTGGAGATGCTGGAACACCAGGCCCAGCAGGGCGTGGACTACTTCACGATCCACGCGGGCGTGCGACACGGTCATCTCAAGTTCGTTCGCAATCGGCTCATCGGCATCGTGTCCCGCGGCGGCTCCCTCCTGGCCAAGTGGATGATCCACCACGGTCGGGAGAACCCGATGTACGAGCTGTGGGATGACATCTGCCAGATCATGCGGCGCTTCGACGTGTCATTCTCGATCGGCGACGGCCTGCGTCCCGGTGGGCTCGGCGACGCGACCGACCAGGCGCAGCTGTCCGAGTTGGAGACGCTGGGCGAGTTGACGGAGCGGGCGTGGCGGCACGGGGTCCAGGTGATGGTCGAGGGCCCGGGGCATGTCCCACTGGACCAGGTCGAGTTCAACATGAAGCTCCAGCGGCGGCTCTGCCATGGCGCTCCGTTCTATGTTCTCGGGCCGCTGGTGACGGACATCTTCCCGGGATACGACCACATCACGTCGTGCATCGGTGCCTGCAACGCGGCCTATCACGGCGCCTCGATGCTCTGTTATGTCACGCCGAAGGAGCACCTTGGTCTTCCCAAGCGCGATGACGTCAAGCAGGGGTGCATCGCGTATCGCATCGCCGCCCATGCCGCCGATATCGCGCTGGGCATTCCGGGGACACGCGATCGTGATGACGAGCTGACCAAGGCCCGGGCGGCCTTGAACTGGGAGCGACACTTCGAATTGAGCTTCGATCCCGATACCGCGAGGGCCCTGCACGACGAAGACCTGGACGTCGATACCGATTTCTGTGCCATGTGCGGACACGACTGGTGCAGCGTTCGTATCAGCAAGGAAATCCAGGAATTCCAGTCCGGTCAGGCGGAAGACTACGCGTGGGACAAGCCCAAGATCAGCGATTCGCTCACCGAGGAGCAGAAGCAGATCCTCGAGCAGCGTGGTGTACTCGACCCGGCGGAGATCCATCGACTGGCGTCGAAGGTCCGTCGGGAGGTCACCGGGGAATCAGCCGCCCCGGCGTGCCACAGCGAGAACACCGATGCGTCGGAGGCCCAGAAGATCCAGCAGGACCAGGGGGTCGAGCAACTGGTCCGACTGGACACGTCCGAGGTCACCAACGTCCCGAAGCATGATTCCGTGATCTGATTGCGGGGGCCTTCATGATCGACCGGCAACGCAAGAAGATCATCGGGGTTCATTTCCCGAACCTCTATCTCTGGCTGGTCTTCCTGTCCGCCCTGGACGTCGTCCTGACTCGCGTGATCCTGTACTTCGGCGGCCTGGAGATCAACCCGCTGGCCGACCTGGTGATCAAGCACGGCGGGCAGATGGGGATGAGCGTCTTCAAGTTCACGATCGTCGCCTTCGTCATCATCGTGTGCGAGTACGCGGCTCGCCTGGACGTCAAGACGGCGAAACGCCTGGCGGTCGCCGGTTGCCTGATCACGGCGGTTCCCGTGGTCTGGTCGAGTTGTCTCGTGATCGAGATGATCGTCACCTTCCAGCCGGGGATGGAACCGGAATATCCACATGGGCTTGACGATGTTTTTGATCGCAAGAGCGGTCTGCCTCCCACCCTGCCCAGTGGCGGCGGCGGACCCTGATGCGACGGTGACGGGCTCCGCTATGATGCCAGCCCGGCAGATCACCGAGGAGGGACCCGATGGCTGAAAAACGACGACCGCGGATTGTCATTCTCGGTGGCGGCTTTGCCGGTGCCTACGTGGCCAAGCACCTGGCGGATCGAAACCTCAGCTTCGATGCTGAGGTGATCGTGATTGACCGCAACAACTACTTCGTGTTCTATCCGTTGCTGGTCGAGGCCGGGACGGGGGCGCTGGAGCCGCGACACTGCACCGTTCCGATCCGTGAGTTTTCCCGGAAGAGCGAGCTCCTCATGGGCGAGATCAAGGGGTTGGATACCAAGGCCAACAAGGTCCGCCTCCAGTTGTGCGGTGATGATCGGGATCGTGAACTGGAATATGACCACCTCGTGGTCGCACTCGGAAGCGTCACCCGGATCTTTCCCGAGGACGTCTGCAGCGGTGTGCAGGAGCACGCCTTCGAAGTCAAGCACATGAGCGATGCCATCGCCCTCCGCGATCGCGCGGTTGAGTTGCTGGAACTGGCCAATGCCTGTGACGATCCGGAGGAGCGCAAGCGACTGCTCCACTTCATCGTCGTTGGAGGCAATGTCACCGGCATCGAGGTCGTCGGTGAGCTCGAGGTCTTCGTCCGTGGCGCCACCTCGATGTATGCCAACATCAAGCCATCGGACTGCCAGTTCACCGTCATCGAGCTCGCGCCGAAGATCCTGTCCATCCTGCCGGACAACCTGATCCGATGGGCGACGAAGACCATGACCGGTCGCGGGATCGAACTGCGAACGGGCGAATCGGTCAAGGAGGTCCATGCGGACCACGTGATCACGTCCAATGACGAGCGGATCTCGTGTTCCACGGTCATCTGGACCGCGGGTATTGCGCCCAATCCCGTGCTCAAGGAATTCACCGACCTGCCCTTGAACAGCCATGCCGGTGTCGACTGTGAGCCGACCTACCAGGTCAAGGGCTATGACAACGTCTGGGCGCTCGGGGATTGCGCGGGTGTTCCCGGTCCCAGCGGAAAGCCCATGCCGCCGCTGGCCCAGATCGCCATTCGACAGGCCAAGCAACTGGCCCACAACATCGCAGCAGCACATCGTGGTGAAGCGTTGACGCCGGGTGACGTGAGCGTATTGGGCATCCTGGTCCCGCTGGGTCATCACAAGGGCGTGATGGAGTTCAAGGGCATCAAGGTCGAGGGCTTCATGGCCTGGGCCATGTGGCGGGCCATCTACCTGAGCAAGATGCCGGGATTCGGTCGCAAGATCCGGGTGCTCCTGGACTGGATCATCAACTTCTTCTTCCGCCGTGACTACGTCCAACTGGGCATGAACCCGGCGGCCAGCAGGGAATTCACGAGTTCCAAGAAGTAGCGTTCCGGTCCGGACGTTTCAGCGTCGCATCCACCGCTTCCGAAGAAGAGACATGGACTCTGCATCCGTTGCCAGTGGAGCGGATCCGGCAACGGGGCCGTCGAACCGGTCCTCGTCGAGGCTGCCGTCCAGTTCATTGAGCCAGGCCTTCGTCGCCTCGAGGGCCTGGGGCGAGTGACCACTGATCGTGCTCGCCAGATCGCCAGAGGCCTTCACGGGATCATCATGCAGGTGCGTTGCCAGGCCAAGCTGATGTGCCTCGGTGCCGGAGATCAGGCGTCCCGAGAGCAGCAGTGACCGTGCCGCGCCATCACCGACGGCCTGTGCCAGTGTCGGCGCACTGACGACTGGCGAGAGGCCAAGCGCGTGTACCGGGTATCCCAACTTGGCCCCTGGCGAAGCGACCACCAGGTCGCAGGCGCTGACGATGGCGCAGCCGCCGGCGATGGCGGCGCCCTGGACTCCAGCCACGATCACGGCGCGGTGCTGTCGCATTCGCTTGAGCAACTGGCTCAGGCCCGGGATGAACTCGCCCAGGAGCGCCGGTTCATCCACAACCGGGCCCAGGTCGAACCCGGCACAGAAGGACTCGCCCCGACCCCTGAGCAGTACGACGGCGATGTCGGGGCAGGTCTCCAGGCGTTCCAGTTCCTCGCACAGCCTGGTCATGGTGCTTCGGGCCAGTGCATTTCGCTGTGCTGGTCCATCGAGCCAGAGCGACGCGATCGGACCATCCTGCTCCAGGTGGACGTGTGTTTCGTGAGTCATGACGCCTCCGTTACCACACCAGCAACCACAGCGCCATCCACAGGCCGGCGGCGAGCATGACGATGGCCGTGTAGCCGACGATGTCGCGGGCGCGGACACCGGTGATGGCCAGCAGCGGCAGTGCCCAGAAGGGCTGCAGCATGTTCGTCAGTTCATCGCCGTAGCTGACCGCCATGAGCATCTTGGGCAGGGGAACGCCAGCTTCAATGGCCGTCTGGATGGCGATGGGCCCCTGGACGCCCCATTGGCCACCACCTGAGGGAACGAAGAAGTTCACCACGCCGGCCGAGAGGAAGGTGTAGAGCGGCAAGGTGACGTCCGTGGCTGCTTCTGCCGCGAACTGGGCGACGTCCGCCATCAGCCCGGACTCCTTGAGTATCGCGAGGATGCCTGCGTAGAGCGGGAACTGGATGAGGATGCCGGCACAGCCACGGGCGGCCCGCTCGATGGACCGGGCGTACGCGATGGGGGACCCATGCAGGACCAGGCCGATCCCGAGCATGACCGCGTTGAACTGGTTGGGACCGAGCCGGAAAATCCCCTTGTTCTCGTCGGTCAGGAACATCAGGAAGCCGGCGATCAGGGCGACGGCCACGGCCATGGACAGGATCGTGCCGATGGCGCCCCAACTTTCACCGGTGGAAATCGGTTCTGGTGGCAGGTCCTTCATCGGCGTGGCGCCGACTTGCGTCAGCGATCGACAGTCTGCCTCCCGCGGGGCCAGCAGCCAGAGCACCAGCGGCACGATTACCAGCAGGCCACCACTCACGATCAGGTTCAGACCGGAGAAGGTCGTCGCATCCAGTGGAATGCCGTCCGGGAATCCCTGTGCGGCCAGGTCGGTCATCAGTTCCGGCCCGAGAATGCCCTTCGCTTCTTCGGCGGTACTGGTCTTGATCGCTGCCGAGCCGGACAGGCCGCCGTGCCAGACCAGCAGCCCGACATAACCTGCGGCACACAGGAGCGGAAAGTGAGCGGGGCGACCACGAGCTTCCATTGATCGGCCGACATCACGGGCCAGCAGGGCGCCGACGATCAGGCCCAGTCCCCAGTTGAGCAGGCCGGTTGCGGCCGCGACGAAGCCCACCAGCGCGGCCGCCTGGGCCGGCGTGCGGGGGAGTCGGGAGATGGAGGAGATCAGGCGTCGGACGGCGGGGCTGTCCGCCAGGGCATACCCGGTGACCAGAATGAGCGCCATCTGCATGCTGAAGGACAGGAACTTCCAGATCCCGCCGCTCCACCAATCGTTCAGCAACGTGGTACTGGCGGTGCTCCGGTCGAGGTCAACGTAGCCAAAGACCAGCGCGAGGATGGCGGTGATGATCGTCAGCCCGAGGGCGAGGATCAACGGATCGGGCATGCAGCGACCGATCGTGCGGCTCAGGAAAAGGCCCAGTCGAGCGACCATGACGCGGATGGTAGGAGACCCGCTCCGGTTGCGTGCGAGGTGACCGATTCCCCGGGGGCCGGATCAGTCGATATGCCACGTCCGGCTGGTGCGGTCAAACACGATCGAGGTTGTGGCGGGACCGATTTCCTCGGTTTCCGGCAGCACCAGGCCGAGGTCGACGAAGTCCTCGTAGATCTCGGTCTCGATGGGCCGGACGGCCAACCGTCCCGTGGCCGAGATCAGTGAATCGATGATCCCGGCATCCGGCAGTGGGAGGTGGGTGTGCTCGCACTGGAGTCGACGGGCGAGGAACCGACGGATCATCTCGGCGACGACCGCCAGCAGCGGGGTATCCGATCTCGACTGGACCTCGATGACGCCACTTCGTGACAGGACCGATGCCGCTGTTCGAATATCCGCCTCCAGGAGGGAAGCGCCCGAGAGCAGTGCCTCCTCGATGGCATCGGCATCCGGTTGTTCGATGGGGCCGTCCACGCAGACGGCATACCGCAGTGGCAGGGTCGCGGGGTCGACATCGGGAGCCTGCAACTGCGTGACCTGGATACCGGTGTCCAGTCCAAGCAGGACTTCCATGGAGGGCGATTCCAACATGGCGGCGACCGCCGTGAGCGCTGTCCAGCCGGGCACGCCGTCGATGATGAGGCGGTTCATCTGCGCGTGGCGGATCAACCGTGCCCAGTTCGGGGATACCAGTGCCGCCTGTTCGTCATTGGTTCCAATGGGCTGGTAGTCGTCGAATTCGTGCTCATCCCGTTTCATGTCTGCGCTTCCTCTCACGCTCCGTAAATGCACAACGCCCCGCATCGGCGGGGCGTTCGTAGGAAGGTCTGATGCCGGTCGGCTCAGATCAGTGTTCCCGTTCACACCCCTTGTTTCGCCGTGTACAACATCCCCCCAGAAGTCGCTCGATGGCAGTGAGGAGCACGGCCCATACCCGTGCTGCGAAGGACATCTCACACGGCCGCGGCGCCGGAATGACCCGGGCGTCCTGGCGGACGTGCAGTCGGCGAAGCCGGTCTCCGAATTGGTCGTTGCGATTGACCATCCAGTTCGAGTGTTCTCCGGAATCCCGGCCGGGCAAGTGGAACATCACCAAAGAGCGAAGGAATACCGGATCCAACGGGGCCGTCGCCCTCCTGACCGGTCTTCGTTGACCACGGGGGTGGTCTCGAACCGGCTGGGCCTGCCGAGGGGCGAAATCGACCGGGCCGAGGTCCGAGGAGGCGGGTCGGAGCCTGTATAGTGCCGCCTCGGCTGTTTTCTCGTTCGAGGAGCTATTCATGTCAATGTTGCAATTTGTGCGACATGCCGGGCGATACCGGGAAATGTTGTCGGTGCTCGTCCAATTCGGGTTCCGCGAGTTCTTCGAGGACGCCAAGCTCGACCTTTTGCTTGAACGAGGTCGCCGCGTATTCCATCGAGGTCCGAGCGAGGAAATCCAGCGGATGGGTCGACCCAAGCGGCTGCGGCTGGCGCTGGAAGCCCTGGGACCCACGTTCATCAAGCTCGGTCAGGTCCTCAGCACGAGGCCCGACATCCTGCCGCCGGAGTACATCGAGGAATTCCAGCACCTGCAGGACAACGTTCCGAGTGTCCCCTGGCCCGAGATCAAGAAGCAGATGCTTGAAGACCTCGGGGACTTCGACGAGTTCTTTCAGTCCATCGATGAGGTCCCGATGGCGGCCGCATCGATGGCACAGGCGCACCGCGCGGTTCTCAAGGACGGCCAGCCCATCGTGCTGAAGGTGCTCCGTCCGGGGATCGCCCGCATCGTGACCGAGGACCTGGAGATCCTGCACTCGGTCGCCGAGTGGGTCGCCCGGCATCACCCCGATCTTCCATTCGATGCCGTTGCCGTCGTGGAGGAGTTCCAGCAGGCCATGGGCCACGAACTGGACCTCATGCACGAGGCTCGCAACATCGAAACGTTCCGCCGCCGACTCGAGGATGAACCCAGTACCTACTTCCCCGAGGTGTACTGGTCCGTGACCCGGAACCGCGTGCTTGGTCTCGAGGAGATCAAGGGCACGCAACTCTCTCACTGGAAGCAGGCCAATCTCAGTCCCGAGGAACGCAAGAAGATCGTGGAGATCGGCGCGGGGAGCATTCTCCGCCAGGTCCTCGATATCGGCTTCTTCCATGCTGATCCGCACCCGGGCAACATGTTCTGGCTGGATGACCAGCGGCTGTGCTTCATTGACTGCGGGATGGCGGGTCGCGTCGATCACGAGACTGTCAACGAGTTGGCCAACCTGCTCTATGGCGTGGCCACCAGCGATATCGGCAAGGTCTACGAGGCCTTCATCGCGCTGGGCAATGTTCGGGAAGAGACGATCTCGCCACGAGCGGTCCGTCGTGATCTGCAGGACTTCATGGATCAGTTCACGGGTGTGTCATTCGAGAAGATCCAGATGTCTGCCGTGCTCCAGAGCTTTGCGGACGGCTTGCGAAAGCATCGCATCCAGTGTCCCGGCGACATCGTGCTCATGATCAAGGCGCTCTCCACGATCGAGGGGGTCGGAGAAGACCTGGACCCGGAATTCGACCTGGTCGGCTATGCCCAGCCGCAGCTTGAGGCCCTGGTCAAGCGACAGTATTCCCGCGAGGCGATCTGGACACGACTCAAGAACTCGACGACGAAGTACATCAAGCTGGCTGAGCATCTGCCGCATCGGGTCTCCTCGATCCTGGAGCGGTTCTCGCGGAACGAGGTCCGCGTGGGCGTCGAGATCGATGGTCTTCAGCAGTTGACGCGGACGATGAAGCACTCCAGCCGACAGCTGTCCTACACGCTGCTGATCGCTGCGATGATCCTGGCCTCGTCGGTGCTCGTACTGGCGGCCGACAAGCAGGGTTCGGTGCTGGGCTGGATCGGCTTCGTCGGCTTCCTGGTCTCGTTCGTACTGGCGTTCTTCATCGTCATGGAGAACATCGTCAGGCGGAACGCCTGACGGGCTCAGCGGAACTCATCACGATTGCGGTGCCGGCCCGACGGCTCGGTCGGTCGAGGCTCCCGTTCCCGACGGGAACGGGCCTCGGTACTGCGGTCCCAGTGGTGGTGGTAGTCAGCGATCTCGACATCCCGATACTGTGATCGACATCGATAGCACAGCAGTCTTGTTCGAGCGAAGAACAGGATGGCGATATCCAGCAGCAGCACGCCGGTCATGCCGATCAGGATGGCGACATCGGTGACGAACCCCAGGACCCCGATGAGGCTCAGTGCGAAGGCCAGGACGATGACGAATGGCGTGATCTGGGGAAACGTCTTGTGCCGGAACAGGTCTTCCGAGCCGCAGACGATGCATCTCCTGAGGTGGCCGGAATCGTCATGAGCCCGCTCCCAGTCCAGGTAGACCTCGGCATTGGTATCGGTGGTCGTGGTTCGAGCGGGCTTCGCCTCCGCGTCGACCTCGATCATCCCGACCCGTCGTCGATTCAACTGGCGTACCAGAACCCGCATGCGGGGATGGTACGGGGCCTCCCGCCATCCGGAAATGACTGGAGATCGCTCGTGCGGGGTATAGTTCCGGAATGGCGCAGTGGCTCGATTTGCTCCGAGGTCGGTTCATCGTGTTCGATGGCCCTGACGGCTCCGGCAAGAGCACCCAGTTCCGCCGCTTCTCGGCCTGGGTGAAGGGGATCGGTGTCCCTGTGACCGAGCTCCGGGAGCCGGGCGGGACGCCTATCGGCGAACGGATCCGGGAGGTCCTGCTCGATGTCGCTCACGAGGAGATGACGCTGACCTGCGAGATGCTGCTGTACATGGCCAGTCGGGCGCAGATCGTCGAGGAGGTGGTGCAGCCGGCCCTCGAGCGAGGCGACCTGGTGCTGGCGGATCGCTTCATCAGCAGTACGCATGCCTACCAGGGCGCCGGTGGTGGCCTGCCGGTGGAATCGATCGACCTGGTCGGGAATGTTGCGGTCGGGGGCTGGATGCCTGACCTGACCGTCGTCTTCGATGTCGATCCGGAGACGGCCTCACGGCGACTCAACCCACTCCTCGATCGAATGGAGCGCAAGGGCGAGACCTTCCATGCCCGCGTCCGGGCGGGGTACCTGGAGCAGGTCCAGCGGAATCCCGACCACTACATCCTGGTCGATGCTCGTCCTGATGAGGAGACGGTCTATACCACCGTCATGGAGTCGCTCGAGGATCGACTGTCGGTGCTCAGGGCGCCGCGGGGGTTGTCTCCCAAGGCGAACCAGTCGCCTCAAGCGTCGCCTTGATCACCTCGTGCATGTCACCATCCGTCTGATCATGCACGCGTCGCTGGATGGCTGAGCCCGTGCCGTCCTCGATGATGGAGTTGATGTACCCCAGTTCTTCCGCACACCCCAGTCGATCGGCGACCGGCTTGCAGAGATCCAGGAGCAGCCGGGCCTGCTGCCTGGCGGGAATCGCCAGCATCGTGTCGGGATCCGCCAGGGTGGCTTCCAGTCCGTAGCGTGCGGCATGCCACTTGTTCTGCCGGGCGATCATGGGGTGGCAGTCCACCAGGTACATCCCGCGATCAATCTCGTCGGAGAGGCCAGCGACGATGCACTGGGTCATGGCGACGAGCCCGAGCAGGTGCTCCATCGATATCGGTGTGTCCATGACGCGGATCTCGACGGTCCCGAATCGAGCCACGGGGCGGACATCCCACCAGATTTCCCGGGGCGAGTGGATGAAGTCCGTCGCGATCAGGTGGTCGGTCAGCCAGTTGTACTCCGACCAGTTCCGCATGGTCTCCGGAAGACCTGCGGTGGGCAGTGACTCCATGACCTTGGATCGATAGGAATGCAGGCCGGTGTTTCGACCACACCAGTGTGGCGCGTTGGAGGACAGGGCCAGCAGAACCGGCAGGTGCCGCAGGAGCCGATCGCACATCTGGATCGCCTTGTCCCCTGAGTCGACACCGACGTGCACATGCAGGCCGAACACGACCAGGCGGCGGGCGACGAACTGCATCGTCTCCATCAGCCACTCGTAGCGCTCGTCCTCGGTGAGCTTCTGGTCCTTCCAGTGACTGATGGGGTGGGTTCCGCTCCACAGGAGGGTGTGGCCCATCTTGCCGGCTTCCTCGTAGCCCCAGTGGAGCTTCTCCGAGAGATCCCGTCGAACATCAGCCACCGTGTTGCAGACCCCGGTGTTGAACTCCAGGTAACTGCGCATGAACTCGGGCTTGACGGAGTCTTCCCATTCCCGGGGACACTTCTCCAGGAGCTGCGGAACGTCCATCACGAGTTCGAGCGAGTCCTTGTTGATCAGGCCCAACTCGATTTCGACACCGAGCGTAGGGTCCGGACTGGGCTTGAATCGCAGGGCCATGGTGGCACTCTCCGTTGAAGGCAGCTAATTGTGGTGGTTCTCGGCCTCGTGTGACGGCCCCAGGCCCAGGATCGCCGCACCGGCCAGGAGCCGGGCGCCCAGGGGAAGGGCCGATTCGTCGATATCGAACAGCGGTGAATGGAGTGGCCGACGATCTTCCAGGGGTCCGCTTCCCGTTCCAATCTTCGCCATCGCGGCGGGGACGACCTGCTGGTAATAAGCGAAGTCCTCGCCCCCCAGGCTGGGCAGTCCCATTCGGAGCAGGCCATCCGGGTCCAGCACTCGGCGTGCCGACTGCTCGATCAGGGCGGTACAGGTCTCGTGGTTGTTCGTGGCGGGCGTGGCATAGGGATACTCGATCTCGAATTCGCACCCTGTCGCCTGGCAGACACCATCAATGCAGCGTTCCATGGCATGCCGCACCCGCTTGTCGTCAGCCGCTCGGCCGGTTCGCAGCGTGCCGCAGATCACGGCTTCCCCCGGGATGGCATTGAACGCCTGCCCCGCGGTAATGCTCGTCACCGTGAGGCACATGGGGTATCGGCTGTCCATGCTGCGTGGTGCCAGTTGATAGAGCATGGAGACCACGTTGGTCGCGGCCGGTACGGGATCGATCACGTCGTGCGGACGGGCGGAGTGCCCACCTTCTCCAGTGATCGTGATCTTGAACGTCCGCATGTTGGATGTGATCGGACCGGTTCGGATCGCGACTTGACCAACGTCGAGGAACGGGTCGCAGTGGAGGGCGAGCAGGTCCTGGACATCGGTGACGGCTCCGGCTTCGATCAGTTCCACGGCGCCCGTGGCCGTTTCCTCTGCAGGCTGGAACAGGAATCGAAGATTGGCCGCTGGCTTGCTGGCTTCGATTCCGGCTCGCTGCCGGGCCAGGGCCTCCGCGACGAACAGCACCATGGTCGCATGGGCATCATGTCCACAGGCGTGGCATCGTCCGTCGCGAGTGGACCGCCAGGGCACGTCCTTTTCATCCGCTACGGGGACGCAGTCGATATCGGCGCGGAGCGCCAGCCACCGGTCGTCCGGGGCGCCGGTGAGCAGGTCGGCGACGACTCCTGTCCCGGGGAGATCACGCAGCACCAGCCCGGCTTTCTGAAGACGATTCGCAATCTGATCGGTCGTGCGATGTTCCTCGCCGGCCAGTTCAGGATGGGCGTGCAGGTCGCGGCGGAAGGTGACCATTTCCTCGTGCGCGCCCACCAGGGCGGCATCCACGTCTTCCTGGAGGGCATCCGGGAAATCAGATCTCATGATGGCTGGTGTGGATGAGGACATGGAGAACAGGTCTGTACACAGACTAGGGCGAAATCACGTCCAGTTCAGCACGATCTTCCCGAACTGATCACCGGATTCGAGCCGGGCCCAGGCCTCCTGCCCGGAGGAGGCGTCGATCACCTGGTCGATCACTGGGGAGATGGCGCCTGATTGGAAGAGGGCGGTCGACTGGCGGAACTCCTCCATGTCGCCCATGGTGGAGCCCATGATGGAAAGCTGATTCCAGAAGATCCTCATCAGGTCGGTTGTTGCGGCTGGCCCGGTCGTGGCGCCACACGTGGTCATGATGCCGCCGCGAGCCAGCGACTTGAGTACGGAAGAATGAACGGCCTGGCCGACGGACTCGACACAGACGTCGACCCCTCGCTTGCCCGTGATCGATCGTGCCTCCCGGGACCAGTCTTCCCCGGAATCCAGGATGCCATGGTGTGCGCCCAGTTCACGGGCGCGGTCGAGCTTCCACTGGTGTCGGGAGGTGACGATCGTGCGACACCCAAGGTGATTGGCCAGGTGGAGCGCCGCCAGGGCCAGGCCTCCACCGATGCCGGTGATCAGTACCCACTGGCCGGGCTGGAGCCCGGATCGGGTCACCATCATCCGCCAGGCGGTGAGATGAGTGAGCCCATAGGCCGCGGCGTTCACGGGGTCGTGATCACCAACATCCAGTGCATTGCTCGCGGGAACCGTGAAATACTCGGCATGGCATCCGTCGGATGCCTCGCCGATCATGTGCAGCATCGGCAGCGCGGGTGCGTGATCCGGGTGCGCGGCCTGCGGAGCGGGAACAGCGGCATTGATGATGACCCGTCGACCCACCCAGTCCGGGTGGACACCGTCGCCGGTGGCCTCGACTCGGCCACAGCCATCGGAGCCACTGATCCTCGGGAAGTCCTCCGCGCCGGGCAGGCCGCGGCCGACCCAGAGGTCCAGGTGGTTGAGTGAAGAGGCTTCCGTCCGTACGAGCAGTTCTCCAGCCCGTGGGGACGGCGTGGGGTAGTCCTCGACGTACCGGATGTTGGGTGTGACCGGGGAACCCTTCGTCTCGATGATCAGTGCACGCATCGCCTGGTCTCCGTCAGCTGACGCGGCAACCGTTTCGGACCAGCAGGTCCCGGGTGCGCATGATGCCGTCGTGTTCCGAGAGCGTCTCACCCTCGTACTCGATGCCGACCCAGCCGTCATAGCCCGCGTCCCGGGTGATCTTCATCATCCGGGCATAGTCCGTGTTGATTTCCTCGCCGCTGTCGTCAAAGTCATGACTTTTCGCGCTCAACGCCTTGGCATAGGGAATGAGCTCAGCCACGCCGACGTAGCGGTCATAGCTTTCCCTGGTGTTCCAATCGAGGATGAAGTTGCCGAAGTCGGGCAACGTCCCCAGCCGCGGGTGATCAACCTTGACGATCAACTCGGCCAGCCACTGTCCATTACTGGACAGGCCGCCGTGGTTCTCGATGATGACATCCATGTCCAGGTGCTCGGCATGGGGGAGGAGCATCTGGAAGCCGCGGACGCAGCGAGCATGCTGTTCCTCGGGCGTTCCTTCCGATTGTGCATTGACCCGGATGCTGTGGCATCCCAGGAACTTGGCGGCGTCCAGCCAGCGTCGGTGGTTGTCGACGGTCTGCTGGAGTTCCGCATCAGTGGCCGCACCCATGGCGCCCTCACCGTCGACCATGATCAGGAGGCTCTCGACTCCATGGTCTGCCGCCCGCTTCCGCAATTGCGACAGGTAGGCGGTGTCGGTGACTCGATCCTTGAAGAACGAGTTGACATATTCCACGCCGCCAAGGCCGTAGGTGTCCCGGGTGACCTGGGCGAAATCCAGGGGGTCGAGCTCGTCGCTTCGGATCGTGCGATGCAGCGACCACTGGGCCAGCGAGATCGGGTACACGGTGGACTCCTGGGTCATGGACGTCTTCTCCGGCTTGGTATCAGTTGAACGGGTGCAACTGGAGAGCACGCCACCAGCGGCCAGTGCGGCGGCACCATGGAGCACTCCTCGACGAGTTGGATCAGCGTGGCCAGTCACGACAGACGGTCCATCGCCCACTGCCGGGCGTCTTCGACCGCGGCCGGGGCCTGTTCAGGTTTGGAGCCCCCGGCTTGCGCCATGTCGGGCCGGCCACCACCACCGCCGCCACAGAGTCCAGCGACATGCTTCACCCAGTCACCGGCCTTGAGCCCGCGCGCGATCAGTCCCTCTGGTACGCGGGCCACCATGACAACCTTGCCGGCATCCGGGTCGGTGCCCATCAGCAGGCAGGCGGCTTCCGGGTGGTTTCCCCGAATCGTATCCATGGCCGAGAGCAGATCATCCCGTCCAGACACGCCGTCCAGCAGGCTGGTGATGACGTCTCCGTCGGCCGACTCGGCGATGGTGCGGGCCAGGGCGACGGCGTCGTTCCGCGACGACTTGGCAGCGCTCTTCCGGGCGGCCTTGACCCGGCCCTGCAACGCCTCGAGCGATTGCCGAATGGAATTCCGGTCCAGCAGTCCCAGGGTTGCTTCATCAACACGTCGCACCAGTTCGTCGACCTGCTCCACGAGTTGCGCATCATCACACTCGGCAGCGGCTTCAACCTGTGCCTGCAGGGCCCGAGCCTCATCGGTAGCTTGCGCAGCGGCCGAACCGGTCAGGGCGGCGATCCGTCGGATACCTGCCGCGAGCGCCTGCTCCTGGACGATGACGAATCCGCCGGCCGCACCCGTGCGTTCCAGGTGCGTACCGCCGCAGAATTCGATGGAGCATTCCATCCAGTCGGGATTTCCCGGGTTCTCGACCAACTCACCGACATCGGCCCCGATGCTCACGACGCGGACCGGGTCGGGGTATCGCTCTCCGAAGACCGCCCGCACCCCGTTGATCGTCATCGCGGTATCGAGTGGCACCTCGGCCGCGTGAACGCCAAGGTCCCGGTCGATGGCTTCGCGGACCCGATTCTCGATCTGTTCCAGTTCATCGGGTGTCGGTGCACTGCGGTGCGAGAAGTCGAAACGCAGGCGATCCGAGGCCACGAGGGAGCCCTTCTGCTCGACGCCATCACCGAGGACGGCCCGAAGCGCGTGGTTGAGCAGGTGCGTGCTCGTATGGTTCTGCTCAATGCTCGCTCGACGTTCGGCGTCGACCGTCGAGACGATGGGGGCGTTCACGGGCAGGGCTTCGCCGGAGACCTCGCCCTCGTGGAGCACGAATTCACCGAACCGATGCGTGCTGTTGACCGTGAACGTGGAGCCGCCCGCGGTCACGACGCCGGTATCGCCGACCTGTCCACCCTGTTCCGCATAGAACGACGTTCGGTCGAGGACAAGCCCGGCCGGAACACCGACCTCGAGTTGGTTGATGAACTCGTTCCCGTCCCAGATGGCCTTGACGTGACCGTCCAGTGTTCCCATGGCGTACTTGGGGGAGTCATCGGTGGCGGCCACGGCATCCTGTGACAACCGGGCAATCGCATCCGGGGGCAGGCTCATGGACTGGGGGCCGCCCGTGGAGGCGCGTGATCGCTCCCGCGCCGCGTTCATGTGCGTCTCGTAGTCGTCGCGATCAACGACGAGGTCGCGCTCGCGGGCCATCAACTCCGTCAGGTCGATCGGGAATCCGTAGGTGTCATGCAGTGCGAAGGCGGCTTCACCGGAGATCTTCTGGTCAGCGGCCGCCTGGGCCGCCTGCTCGAAGAGGACCAGTCCACGTTCCAGCGTACGGAGAAAGGCCAGTTCCTCGTCTCGGATCACGTCGGCGATCGCCTCGGCGTTCTCCCGGATCTCGGGGAAGATCTCGCCCAGGCTTGCTTCTACCGCGGGGACCAGGCGACANAGCATGGGCTCCTGAACGCCCAGTGACTGGTGCACCATGCGGACGGCGCGGCGGAGGATCCTCCGAAGCACGTAGGCCCGNCCCTCGTTGCCCGGGCGGGCACCGTCGGCCAGGGCGACGACAAGGCATCGGATGTGGTCCGCGATGACGCGGTACGCGATGTCCGTCGGATCTTCCAACTGGCCGGAGTAGGGGCGTGCCCCGCTGCACTCGTGGATGGCGTCGAACAGCGGCGTCCAGAGGTCGGTGTCGTAGTTGCTCGACTTGCCCTGCAGGACCCGAACGATCCGTTCGAATCCCATGCCGGTATCGATGTGCTTGGCGGGCAGGGGTACGAGCGTGCCGTCATCGCGGCGGTTGAACTGGATGAAGACGAGATTGCACAACTCGATGACGTCGGGATGATCGAGGTTGACGAGTTCGCTGCCAGTGCCGTCTGGAGTCCCGTCGTAATGGACCTCGCTGCAGGGACCACAGGGCCCCGTCGCGCCCATTTCCCAGAAGTTCTCCTTGCGGCCCCATCGCGTGATGTGTGACGGGTCCACGTCGGTGTTCTTCAACCAGAGCTCGTGGGCTTCCTCGTCGGGTTCCGTGCCATCTTCCTTCGAGCCCTCGAAGACCGTGACGTACAGCCGGTCCTTGGGCAGTCCCCAGACCTCCGTCAGCAGTTTCCAGTGCCAGGTGATGGCTTCCGACTTGAAGTAGTCGCCGAAGGACCAGTTCCCCAGCATCTCGAAGAAGGTGTGGTGATACGTGTCCCGACCGACATCCTCGAGATCGTTGTGCTTTCCCCCGGCGCGAATGCACTTCTGGGTGTCGACCGCGCGGGTATAGGGACGCGTGCCCTGTCCGAGGAACACGTCCTTGAACTGATTCATTCCCGCGTTGGTGAACAGGAGTGTCGGATCGTCATGGGGGACGACCGGTGACGAGGGGACGATGGTGTGATCGGCCTGCTCGGCGAAGAAGTCGATGAAGTCCCGGCGGATCTGGCTTGCGGTTCGAACCCGGTCCGGGCTGTGCTGGGAGTCTGTAGTCATCGGTGACAGGACATGGGGTTAGTTGATCAGGAAAGGGGGTTCCCGGGCCTGGTGGCGGGGTTCCGCAGTGTACCGGTGGTCTCCCCCCGGGTTGCTGGTCTCGGGAGACTCGGGATGCCAGTATCCTCGTGATGGTCAGCGGAGGCCTACCCCATGCCCGATCGTCGACCCCTCATCGGGGGAAACTGGAAGATGAACACCACGCGGGAGTCCGCGGAAGCGCTTGCCACGGCAGTGGTGAAAGGGCTCGCCGCTGACGTTGCGGAGACCTGCGATGTCGCGTTGTTCCCGCCGTTTCCGTACCTCCAGGTCGTTCGGCAGTGCGTGGGCTCGGCCCCGGTCCAGGTGGGTGGGCAGGATGTCTCGGGGCATGAAGAAGGTGCCTTTACCGGACAGACCAGTGCCCGGATGCTCCTGGACCTGGGGTGCACGATGACCCTCGTGGGGCATTCCGAACGCCGCCATGGGCTCAATGAGTCGGATGAGGTCCTGAACCGGAAGGTCCGGATGGCCCTGGCCAGCGGCTTGGATGTGATGCTCTGCGTGGGGGAGACCCTGGAGGAGCGGGAAGCCGGCCATAGCGAACAGGTCGTGGCCAAGCAGGTCTCAGCAGGCCTTGAGGGGGTCACCAAGGCCGACCTGGAACGCCTCAGCATCGCCTATGAGCCCGTCTGGGCGATCGGGACGGGCCGTACGGCAGCCCCCGAAGATGCCCAGTCCATGCATGCGCGTATTCGCGCCGACCTCGAGAACCAGTATGATGCTCGGTCCGCCACTTCCGTTCGAATCGTCTACGGGGGGTCGGTCAAGCCCGCGAATGCGGACTCGATCCTGGCTCAACCAGACGTGGACGGGGGGCTGATTGGCGGGGCTTCCCTGGATGCCGGGGGCTTTCTAGACATCGTCCGGGCTGCCGCATCCGTCGAGGCGTCCTGAATCCAGATTCGTACTCCCCACGCAATAGACGACTGACCATGACCTCGACCTACATGATCCTGACGGCCATCTTCATCATCGTCGCCGTGGCGTTGATCCTGATCATTCTCGTCCAGCGACCCGCCGGCGGCGGTCTGGCTGGAGCCTTCGGCGGCGCCGGTGGCGGCGGGACCGAGAGTGTCTTCGGCGGCCGCGTGGGCGATGCCCTGACCGTCATGACCGTGATCGGTTTCTGCGTCTACCTCGGCCTGGCGATCACGCTCAATCTCATGGAGAGCCGGGATGTGCCGGTCGTGACCCCGACCGTGCAGCAGACCCTGGACCCCTTGGGGGGAACGGATCCGCCATTGCCCGGCGGCAGCACCGGCACCACCTCCGGTGCCGACAGCACCGGTGGCGCGACCAGCACTGGGACGACCACGCCGCCGGCGAACGAGCCTGCGGCTGATGGGGTCTTCACACCGCTCCCGCCCGAGACGCCGGCGGATGGCGCCGCAACGCCGGAATCGCCCGCGGGCGAGGGCAACTGATTCCATGATTCGATCCATGACCGGATTCGGAACCGCCTCGGAACTGGTGGATGGCTGTCGCTATGTCGCCGAGGTGAGGGCGGTCAACGGGCGCTATTTCAAGTGCCACATCCGGTTGCCCGAGGACCTGCAGGGCATCGAGTCTTCGCTGGAGGAAGTCGCCTCAGCCTTCCTTGATCGCGGGACGGTCACGGTGACCATTCGAATCTCCGGCGGTGACATGGAGGCCGGGGCCGCGGTCAACCAGGTCGCGGTCGAGCAGTATCTCAAGCAACTCAAGCCGGTCGCCGAGGCGCATGGCCTGGCGGTTCAGTTGTCCGATGTCCTGCCGCTGCCGGGCGCAGTGACGAGCGAGGACGAGGAACTCAAGCGAACCAAGGCCCTGCCGGTTCTGCAGAAGCTGGTCGAGTCCGCCTGCCAGGAGGTCAACTCGATGCGAACCCGCGAGGGCGAGGCGCTGCGGAGTGAACTGGACGGGCTGTTGTCCGAGATTCGAAATGGCCTCGACGTGATTCGCGAGCGGGCACCCGTGGTCATCGAACTCTACGAGGAACGGCTCCGCCAGCGGATGGAGGCGATGCTGGCCACGGTCGGTGCCACGGTCAAGGATGAGGATCTCATCCGCGAGGTCGCCGTCTTCGCCGAGAAGTCGGACATCGCCGAGGAGATCTCCCGCCTGGGCGGTCATATTGATCACTTCCAGGAACTGGTGGCTTCGGAGTCGGGAGAACCCGCCGGCCGCAAGCTCGACTTCCTGTCCCAGGAGATGCTCCGGGAGACCAATACCATCGGCAGCAAATGCCTCGACAGTGATGTGAGTCGCCAGACCGTCCTGATCAAGGGCGCGATTGATCGGCTCAAGGAGCAGGTGCAGAACATTCGGTAGTCGTCGATCCAGGCTGGAGGGTGGACGTGGACGGACAGGAAACAGAAGTGACCAAGTCGGCCGGAATGCCGGAGGCACCGTCGGCGATTGACACCGAGGAAATCGCCAGCGTCCTGTCCCACTATGACATCGGTGAGATTCGCAGCATCCGCGTGTATCCACGTGGCTCCCGCAAGGCGCCCAAGGCGCTGGTGGAAGCCGGGATCGGGTCGCTGATCCTGAAGCGACGTGGCCCGGGGCGGGATGATCCCCGTCGCATCGTCTTCGAACACGCCGTTCACGAGCGACTGAGCGAGTCGGGCTACCCGGTCGTGGAGATCATCCGATCGGCGCGAAGTCGATCAACCGTCGTCCGGGCCGGGTCGGGGATCTACGAGTTGTTCCGCTATGTCAAGGCATCCCGGTGCGACGGATCGCGGGAAGCACTGGAGTCATGCGGACGTGGTCTGGCCATGCTGCATGACACGCTTCGTGATTTCAAGCATCGGCCACCGGGGGTTCACGGGTTTCATGCGGTGCCTGACCTGGCGGGACACCTCGAACGCTATGCCGAGACGCTGCGTTCCAGTACTCGTCAAGCCTGCGATGATCTGATGCTCGGGTACCAACTGGCATCCGCCGAGGTTGATGCCCTCGGCTGGTCGGATTGGCCATGCACCATCGTGCACGGTGACTGGCACCCGGGCAATGTGCTCTTCGGTCCCGACGGGCACCTGGCTGCGGTGCTGGACTTTGACGCTGCTCGCCGAGAACCACGCGTCTCCGATCTGGCGGCGGCCGTGCTTCACTTCGGTCGATACGTCAACTCCAAGCGGCAGGGTGACGAGTCGATCTGGCCGGTTGACCTCGACCTGGAGGCGGCTGGTTGGCTGGTCGGCGGCTATGCCAAGGCGGCCGCGGATCCACTGCGCGGAACGGAACTGGCGGCGATTCCGGCGTTGATCGTGGAGGCGGTCGTGTTGGAGACCATGCCACCGATGATCCGTGATGGTCACTTCGGTCCCCACGAGTCCAAGTCCTTCCTGCCGATGGTCGTGAAATCGATTCGTGAGATTCAGCGGCAATCCGGGCGCCTGATCGCGTCGATGCGGGCTATGGTGGAATGAGATGAACGTGATTCACCATGTACTGTTCGGGCTCATCGGTGTCCTGGTCGGGATGCCGGCGGTCGTGCAGGCGGATACGCCAGCACCTCCCCGGGGACCGGACGTTCGCCTGTCGCGGTTCATCCAGGACATGAACTCTGCGGATTGGCGCACGCGCGAGGAAGCCACGGTTGAACTGGCACTGGACCGTGACGTGACCGAGACCCTGATCACCCAGCGACTGGGGCGGGCGGGACTCACGCATGAACAGCGGCTGCGATTGCTTCGGGCGATCGAGACCCGGTTGCTCCAACTGCCTCGAGGGGCGCTTGGTATCCGAATGAAGATCGACATCGTCGACTTCCAGGACCAGGATGGCAATCGCATCCGTGGCGTCGAGATTCTCGAACTGCTCCCGGGCATGCCGGCTGAGGCGCACCTGCGTGTCGGTGACGTGATCATGTCCATCGAAGGTGAGTTGATCGATCAGTCTTCCGAGGTGTCGGAATTGATCAAGCGTCACTGGCCCGGTGAACCCATCGAATTGGAAATCGCGAGGGACCTGCCGGCGGATGCCGCTGGACTCCCGCGTCGCAGCCAGCGACTGCAGGTGAAGGTCAATCTTGGTTCGACCGAGCAACTGGACAGTCGGCAGACGGGCGGTCGAGGGTGGAACGAGCAGCGGCAGGTGCTCGAGCAGAAGGTTCGACGGTACTACGATCGGTATGCGCCCCGGGCCAGGCCGCTGCTGCCGCCGGAGGAAGGTGTCGAACTGCCGAAGGTCTCGGACCTGTCGATCGGCTATGACCCGTCCATGGTGCTGCAGCAGATCATCATGGATCGTACGCAGTTGGAAAACGGTGCGCCGGGAAGCCTCAGTCGCGTCGAGTTCCGCGCCAAGTGGGAAGGCTTCGCGCGTGATATCACGCTGCTCATCGAGACCAGCGAGTTCGATGACGAGAGCCGACAGATCTTCGAACGGCTTCGATCGCGGGTGCTGGAACTGGCTGATCTCGAGGACTGACGCCTGCGGGATCGAAGATCAGCGTCCCAACGTCATGACCAGGACCATGGCGACGAAACTCAATCCCAGGACGATGATGCCGACGACGGCCACGATCCGCAGCCAGGCCGGTTGCGTGTCCGGTACCGGCTTGAGTGGCAGCCGATCATGGCGTTCGCCGAGTTCCACGTCATCCCAGTCGAGGTCAGCGGCATCGGATCGAGCATCCTCGATGGTGAGCCGGGCCAGTTCCAGTTGTGACTCGCGGACGAGGACCGGGCAACGCTGATCGGTGCCATCCGTGAAGCCGTGGAATCCGCCGGTCTTGAAGTTCACCGCGGTCGAGTGGGCCAGTACGGCGTGGATGTCATAGTCCGCCAGCAGGGCCACCAGGGCATGGGCCGCGAAGGGTGTCGGGCAGTTCTCGACCATGACCAGTTTCTCGTTTCGAAGATCGTCAGTCATGAGGCCTCCAATCGCTCCACCAGCAGGGTGGCAGACTCGGGGCCGTGAGGGCCCTCGGGGAGCATGATGCACCAGTTGGAGATGGTCTCGGCATCAATGTCGTGCCGGTCGCCGGCGGCCAGCCCCACGGCGTCCGGTGGGCAATGCAGCAGTTCGGCGACGGCGGCTGTGCCATCAGATGAGACCACCCGGAGCCAGAGGAGGTGCGTGTCATCATCGGTACCGTCCGGTGGCATGAACGGCACCTGGACCAGGCAGTCGATCGAGTCGCACGACGTGGCGGCGAACGCGGCGAATGTCGACCAGGTTTCACGGGCCTGACGGGTTTCCCGGGCTCCGGCGCGAGCCGTCCGGTACATCGCGACAGTGGATCCCTCGAGCGCCTTGAGCGTCTCGTCAACATGATCACCCTCTGGATCCAGGATGATGCCGGTGGGTGCGGCCGTGTGTGCTTCCAGTTGTCGCGACTCGGCGGTTTCGATTCGAACGGACAGGTCACTGCCCACCTGGATGACTTGACCAGGTGCCGGCAGTGGGCTTTCCAGGCAGAGACTGGCCAGCCCGTCGACCAGCATGAGTGCCTGCTGATGAGCGGCGACCGGAACCTCGGCAACAGCCAGTTCCGCACGACCGCATCGATGCAGTCCACGGGTCTGGATGATCCATCGGTCGTTGGTGGTTTCCACGGCTTCCGTGACCCACAGCACGCGGTCCGGTGGCTCGGTCCCATCGCCGAGGAAGGCCTCCGCCAGTCCCTGTTCATCAATGATCCGATTGGTGATGACATCCCAGGTAAAGCGTGGGTCCGGTGTTGCGGCCATCAGCAGGCGGACGAGGTTGACGTAGACCGTCAGCGGATCAGCGGGGTGGAGCAGGCTTTCGACACCGAGCAACTGGGGACATTCCGTGATCGGGATCTCGAGACCATCGTGCTCTTCACGCTTGGCCGTGAAGAAGAGAAGTGGTGACGAGAGGCCCGGGACCCGGATTTCCGCGAGCCACTCCTGTTGCGGCGGCGCCTCCAGTGGGGTCAGTTCGATCGATTCACCGACGAAGTCAGCGACCGCGTGGCCGACCTCCTCGATATCGATCGGTTCCCGAAGTCCGGACAACAGTCCGGTGGGCGCGGGGGGATCGACCATCCACGCGGCGTCGGGGAGGTGTGACACATCGAAGAGGGGGAGAAGTGTCATCGTCAGCCCGTGATGATGTTCACGATCTTGCCCGGGACGACGATGACCTTGCGGATGTTCTCATCCGCCACGAGTTCAGCAATGCGAGGATCGGCCAGGGCGATTTCCTGGACGGTTTTCTCATCGGCATCCGCGGCGACGGAGATCTTGGACCGGACCTTTCCCTTGATCTGGACGGGAAGCTCAACGGTGTCATCAACCAGCATGTCCGAGTCGACGGTCGGCCATGGGGCGTGTGAGACAGGGGAGTCGTGCCCGAGTCGATGCCAGAGTTCCTCGGCGATGTACGGGGCCAGTGGCGCGATCGTCCGGATCAGTCGCTCCAGTTGGTTTGCGGTCAGGCGACCCGTGGATGTGGCCACGTTCGTGAACTCGATCAATGCCGCGATGGCGGTGTTGAAGGAGATCTTCTCGATGTCGTGACCGACCTTGTCAATGGTCCGATGCAACTGGCGTTCGATGGCGTCGTCCGGCTGCTCGGCCAGGTGGAGGTCACCCGTGTCCTCGTTCACGGCGAGTCGCCAGAACCGCTGGAGGAAGCGGAAGACACCCACGATGTCCCGCGGGTTCCAGGGCTTGCTGGCTTCCAGCGGGCCCATGTACATCTCGTACAGGCGGAGCGTATCGGCGCCCCATTCCTCGATGACATGCTCCGGGTTGATCACGTTTCGAAGCGACTTGCTCATCTTGGCGATGATGCGGCTGACGGTCTCGCCCGTGGCTGTCTCGATGTAGACCTCGTCGGCCTGTTCCTCGACCTCGTCGACGGGGACCAGCGAGCCGTCTGCCCGCTGGTAGGCCCAACTGGTCAGGAGTCCCTGGTGAAAGAGCTTGCGGAAGGGTTCGTTCGAGGTGACATAGCCCAGGTCGTGGAGCATCTTGTGCCAGAACCGGGCATACAGCAGGTGGAGCACCGCATGCTCGGCGCCTCCGATGTACAGGTCGACGCCATTGGCCAACCAGTAGCGTTCCGCTTCTTCATCAATCAGCCTGGTCTCGCAGTCAGGACTGCAGTAGCGAAGGTGGTACCAGCACGATCCCGCCCAGCCCGGCATCGTGTTGGCTTCACGGGTGACCGGGGTGTCCGGTGGCAGCAGCGCGGGATCCACGCCAGCTTCACCGGCCGTGGTGTTCAGCCAGTCCGTTGCCTTGGCCAGCAGTGGCTGCGGATCATCCGATTCCGCCGGGGCGAAGTCGGCCAGGTCCGGGAGTTCAACCGGCAGGTGGTCCTCGGAGATGGGCCAGATGCCGCCATCCGCATCGTGGACGATCGGGAAGGGCTCGCCCCAGTACCGCTGCCGCGAGAACAACCAGTCGCGAAGTCGATAGCGGATCTTGCGGGCGCCAATGCCCTCGGACTCGGCCCAGGCAATGACGGTCGCCTTGGCGTCGTCGGTCGTCTGTCCATTGATGGAGAGCGACGCGCCGTCCGAGTTGATCGCCAGGCCACTTCCGGTGAAACACTCGTCTTCGGAGGTGCCGCTCTTGGGTTCGACGACGACCCTGATCTGCAAGTCGTATTTCCTGGCAAAGGCGGCGTCACGTTCATCATGGCCGGGCACCGCCATGATCGCGCCGTGTCCATATCCCATCAGGACGTAGTCCGCGACCCACACCGGGATCAACTCTCCTGTTGCGGGGTTGGTGGCGGAGAGACCCAGTGAGACACCGGTCTTCTCACCCTGGTCCGCCATTCGGTCTACGTCAGCCTTGTCCGACGCTTCTGCGACGTAGCGTGAGACCGCGGCGGTGTCACAGCCATTCGGTGGGTCGGCCAGGACGGCCTGGACCAGCGGGTGCTCTGGCGCGATCACCATGAAGGTGGCGCCGAAGATCGTGTCGGGCCGAGTCGTGAACACCCGGAGGTGATCTCCCGTGTCGAGCGTGAAGTCCAGGTCGGCGCCGTCACTTCGACCAATCCACTCGGTCTGCATCGCGCGGGTGGACTCGGGCCAGTCCACGGTCTCCAGGTCCGCCAGGAGGCGGTCTGCGTAGGCGGTGATCCGGAACATCCACTGTCGAAGTGGCTTGCGGTGGACGGGATAACCACCACGCTCACTCTTTCCATCAATCACTTCTTCATTGGCCAGTGCGGTACCCAGCTTGGGACACCAGTTCACGACCTGCTCGGACAGGTAGGCCAGTCGCCTGCGGTCGAGGAACGCCTGCCTGGCGACCTCGTCCATCGTGGACCAGGCCTGGCCATCAGCCTGTTCATCGCCCGACTCCAGGCGATCGATCAGTTCCGAGATCGGCCTGGCCTTGTTGATCGTGGGATCGAAGTAGGAACTCCATGCCTGCAACCAGATCCACTGGGTCCATCGGTAGTACCCGGGATCAATCGTTGCGATCTCGCGTGACCAGTCATAGCTGAACGCGATGCCATCGAGTTGCTTGCGATAGGTTTCGATGGCCTTGCGTGTCGTTTCCGCCGGGTGGATACCGGTCGTGATGGCGTACTGTTCCGCGGGCAGGCCGAACGCATCCCAGCCCATTGGGTGCAGGACGTTGTCGCCACGCATCCGACGGTAGCGAGCGATGATGTCGCTTCCGATGTACCCCAGCGGATGCCCGACGTGCAGGCCGGCGCCTGACGGATACGGGAACATGTCCATGCAGTAGAACTTGGGCTTGGACGCATCGAAGCCCTCGTCGCCCGGGCCAGCCGTGCGATACACGTCATTGGCTTCCCACCACGTCCGCCATCGCGGCTCGATTTCGGCGGTCAGTGCCGCGGTGTATCGATGCGTGGGGGTATCAGGGATCGTTCCCGGGGAACGGCTCTGTGTTGATGGGGTCGAGTCGGACATGCCGAGGCCTCCGCTTGAGGAACGTGGCATGGTACCGCTGCCTCGACAGGAGCACCGACAGCGGTGATCAGGTCGTGACCAGCTCTGCCTCGCGGGCTGCAGCGAGTTCGCTGAGATGCCGCTTGGCTTCACCGACGAGGAAGAAGCTCCCCGTGACGCAGATCAAATCATCACGACTGGCCGCCTGGGCGGCGATCTCCAGGGCGGAGGACAGTTTGCCTTCGGCCTGGCAGACCCGGTTGTGCCGCTCGGCAAACCGGCGGACCAGTTCCTCCGGCTCGATGGCTCGGGGTTGATTCGAGGCCTTCGTGAAGATGATCTTGTCACCGCCGAGGGCGACCTTGTCCAACAGTCCGTCGACGTCCTTGTCCTGGCAGCAGCCGAAGACGCAGATCATCGAATCGTTGGGGACGTGGGCACCGATCGTCCGCATCAGGCATTCCAGTGCCGCGGGATTGTGCGCGCCATCCGCGATGATCGCGGGCTTGTCCCAGATCCGCTCCATCCGTCCCGGGATCACCGTTTCGGCGAGACCCTGGTAGATGATGGATTCATCGACCGTGTTGGAGTCGCCGGAGATGGCGTCGACCGCGGCCAGCGCCAGGGCGCAGTTGTTGGCCTGGTGCGCGCCCGGCAGTGGTACGGGCAGGTGCATGTACTGCGTTCGATCCGTGATCAGGCAGATTCGCGTGTGGGGTCCCAGGTCATCCGAGACACAGAACCGGCTGCTGAAATCAATCTCGCGACCAATGAAGTTGATCGTCGTACCGACGTCTTCGGCCACTTTCCGCAGGACAGCTTCCACGGCAGCAGTTTGCGGAACGGAGATGACCGGGACGCCCGGCTTCATGATGCCGGCCTTTTCAGCGGCAATGGACTCCAGGTCGTTGCCCAGCAGGTTCATGTGGTCGTAGTCGATCAGGGTCAGGAGGCAGATATTGGGCTGCGTGAGGTTGGTGGCATCAAGTCGGCCACCAAGGCCCGTCTCCATGACCGCGATGTCGACGGCCTGGGAGGCGAAATGCTCCAGCGCCATGGCCGTCAGAAGTTCGAAGTACGTTGCCTCGGGAGAGGACTTCTCCGCGATCTTGCCAATGTCAGCGGTCAGCGAGGTGAAGGCTGACTTTTCGATCATCTGGCCGTTGATGGCGATCCGTTCGCGGATATCCGTGAGATGTGGCGACGTGAAGGTGCCGACAGTGAAGTCACCCTGTCGGAGGATCGACGAGATCATGGCGACGGTCGAGCCTTTTCCGACGGTTCCGGCAACGTGAGCGACGGGGACGGACTTCTCCGGGTTCCCCATGGCATCGAGCAGGCTGGCCATCCGGTCAAGCTTGAAGGTGTCTTCGTTGTAGCGGACCGATCGCACTCGCTCGAGGTCGGTTCGTTCCAAGAGGTATCGGACAGCCGAGTTGTAGGTCGAGACGCTGCTCGCCTTCACCGGGGTGTGCCGAGAAGCCTTGGATTGTCGTCGAGGGGTTCGGGAACGCCGGCTGGTTGTCGATGTCTTGCGAGTTGCCATGATCCGGGACAGCGTATCAAAAACGGCGTTTTCGATCAAATTATTGGACCTAAGTACATGCTGTAAAGGCACTTACGGGCCAATAGAGGCCGTTTCCGGGGCCATATTGAGGATGGAACGCTGCGGAGGCTGTCCCTGGGCGGGTTCCCGGGGCCCAGGGCCCGCCCTTGGTACCATCCGCCGCCATGCATGACGACCTGTCGGCCATCCTGATCGACCGTGACAGTATCGCCGAGCGGGTCGAGAGCCTGGCCACCGAATTGGAGCGTGACCTGCGGGTCAAGGTCGAGTCAGGTGATCTGATCGTGCTGCCGGTCATGACCGGCAGCGTGGTCTTCATGGCGGATCTCATGCGGCACCTGCCCATCCGGTTTCGTATAGAACCGGTGCGAGCACGCAGTTACGTGGGACCGACGACGGTGGCCAACCAGCCCGTCCAACTGGAGGGCGTGGACGAGGAATCCCTGCGGGGCAGCCATGTCCTGATCGTCGATGATGTCCTGGATTCGGGCCGAACGCTTTCGCAACTTCGAAGCGTGGCCGAGGCGGCCGGCGCCTTGTCCGTGGCGGCGTGCGTGTTGCTTCGCAAGGAGACTGCTCCGGATACCCCATGCGAGTACGTGGGATTCGACATTCCCGACGAGTTCGTGGTCGGGTATGGCCTCGATTACAACGGCCTCTACCGAAACGTGCCCGACATCGCGGTGTTGCGTCCCGAGGTTCTCACCGAAGGACCCGCGGGCGCCTGATCACCGATCCCCAACGCCTTGGCCGCCAGTCGATCCGGACCGCGTGGGATTATTGGCTGTCGGAACGCGGTGGATTGACACGATAGATCTTCAACGGCCTGGCCCGGCTCGCCGTCACTTGAGGATGTCCGTCATGTCGATCATGCCAACCTTCTTCCCGCTTGCCGATACGGGGTCCGGCCCCCGGGGGCTGGTGGGTGAGAAGCCGACTGCTGATCCCGAGTCGATGACCGGTGGTGTTCCCCGCGGGACGATTCGCGGTGACGAGGCGGTCGTCCTGGTGCTGCGGCCCAGCCGCTGGTACATCCTGCTGGAACCACTGCCCTGGCTGGGCTTCCTGGTCGTGATCGCGAGCCTCGTGACAATCGCGACCGCCGCGATGTCGAATCTCGGCATGACACCGTTCCTGTCCACCGGATGGACCTGGATCATCGCCGCAGCGATCGGACTCATCCTGTTGGCCTGGGAGTGCCTGGAATGGCGATTCCGGGTGTACGTCCTCACGACGCATCGAGTCCTGACCTGCGCCGGGGTCATTCGTCGGTCGATCTACGAAACCTCGCTGGTGAACGTGCGACAGACCATGATCTCGGTCTCGGTGCTCGAGCGATGCACCGGCATCGGATCTCTCCTGTTTGCCACGGCCGGTACCGCGTTCTATGACACGGCCTGGGTCATGTTGTCCGATCCGGCGATGGCTCAACGCCAGGTGCAGGATCTCATTCGCCGGGCGACGAGATCACGGGCGGCGTGAGGCTGCGGCTATCAGGCGGGAGACGCGACTGTTTCCAGGACCTGCTGCATGATCCGTCGGGTGGTCAGCGTGTCTCCGTCATGCATGTAGCTGCGACTGATGATCCGGTGTGCACACACCGGGACCACGTTGCCCACGATGTCTTCCGGGATGGTGTAGTCGCGGCCATCCAGCACGGCGGTCGCGCGGGCGGCTTGTGACAGGGCCAGTGATCCGCGAGGGCTCAGCCCCACCTGGAGATCATCATGTCCCCGCGTTGCCGTGGCCAGGGCCACGATGTAATCCAGCAGTGACTGGTCGACACGCACGGCATCGGTCGCGTGTTGCAAGGCGATGATGTCGTTCGTCGTGATGACCGGTGAGAGTTCCTGGAGGGTTGTCCGGGCCGGTTGGGATTCCAGGACGCGACTTTCATCCGGCGGGGCGGGGTAGCCAAGTGAGATCCGCATCAGGAATCGATCGAGTTGATTTTCCGGCAGGAAGTAGGTGCCTTCGAACTCGTAGGGATTCTGCGTCGCCACGACCATGAACGGACTTGGGAGTTCCCGCGTGACGCCGTCAATGGAGACCGCGTTCTCACTCATGGCCTCGAGCATGGCCGACTGCGTCCGAGGCGTCGTTCGGTTGATCTCGTCCGCCACGACGATGTTGTGGAAGATTGGCCCCGGCTTGAAGTGAAAGTCACTGGTCTCGCGGTTGTAGACCGTGATCCCCGTGACGTCGGCAGGCAGCAGATCCGGAGTGCACTGGATGCGGGTGAAGGACCCATCCAGGGATCGGGCCAGGGCGCTGGCCAGGACGGTCTTGCCTACGCCCGGCACATCCTCGATCAGGACGTGGCCTCGAGCGAGAATGCAGACCAGGAGTCGATCAACGGCTGTCGCGTTCCCGAGATAGACCGAAGTAATATTGTCACGGAGTCGCTGCAGGGCATCGATTTCCATGCACTGTTCTCCTGGTGGCCGCCTGGCGGCCACGGGACTGGGCCAGAAACGCGAGTATAGCCGTCGCCGCGTAATCCAGACCCGGGTCGAATCCGTACGGCCGCCAGACCTTGTCCGTGGAGCCAACGTCCGTGGATCCATCATCCAGCGAAATCCTGATCGGCACGGATGGCCCGGAGCGGCTGGAGGGACGGGCGATCCGTCTTTCGCTTCCCTGCCAGCGATGCCGCTACGACCTTCGGGGCCTTTCGGCAACCGGGGTCTGTCCCGAGTGTGGGTTGCCTGCGAGCCGCTCGCTTGAGGCGGCCATTGATCCCACCACGCATCGGCTTCCACCGCTCCTCGCGCCGCAAGCCGTGGGTGCCGCGATCGTCACCCTCGGCGGACTGGCGTTGGTCGGTGGCGTGGCCCTGGCCTTTCACCTCATCGTGATGACCAACGTGATCATGGAGTTGGCCCCAGGTGCCACACGTCTGCTGTACGGATTGACCATGCTCGTGGCGGTGCTCTGTGGACTGGTGGGTTGGTTCCCCGTGCTGAAGCTGTGGCCATCGCCGGGGACGATTGATCCTCGCCAGGGGCGGCGGGGGCTGGGGTGGTTGTCTACCGGCCTGGCTGTGTGGACGATCGGATGCGGCCTGGTCTGGTGGTTGCCACCGGGGCAGGGCCTTGGTCCGGGGCTGATGGCGCTCGTGCCACTGCTCGGCAGCGTCATCTACCTGGTGGGACTCCGTCGCATCGTGATCGAGGTCGGAACCCGGAGTCGTCTCTTTCGAACGGATCAGATTCGTCGACAGCGGATCATGGACCTCGTGATCGGAATTGTTTTCATCGGGCTTGGCATCGTGCTCACCTGGATGGGCGGGCTGGGCTCCACCGGATCCCCGCCACCGTGGTGGTCTTTGGGGCGTTTCACGGTCGGGCAGGAACCGACGTCAGGCCTGGCGATCCTCGGGCTGGCCATGCTGGTCGTTGCCAGCGTGCTGGTACTGGTCGGCCTGATCTACCTGTGCGTCAACCTCAGGTGGGTCCGCCGGGCGTTGCAGTCTCCGCCCCCTCGCCTCCGGGAGTTCCTTGACCCTCCGACTGGCTCCTGAGGCTCGGTGGATCTGCCAACCTGGCAGGATCCGGCCGAGGTCTTCCCGGCTGGTGGCACGGGGAAAGAGGGGCACCGGGCCTGGGTGGCCCATGAGGGCCGATTCATCCATGTGTCCACGAGCGCCCGCTGGCGCGGGATTTGAGAGAAAATGAACGGTCCGACGTTCAGGGCGCGGTTGCCGTGTCCCGGGCGTTCGGAACTGGAACTGGAAGAGAACGAGCAGGAGCACAACTCATGTCCGTCAAGGATCTGGCCTTCGATATCGAGGCTCGCAAAGCACTGCTGTCCGGCGTCGAGAAACTCGCCGCCGCCGTCAAGTCCACGCTCGGTCCCCGGGGGCGGAACGCCGTCCTCGACAAGAGCTGGGGCGGTCCCAAGGTGACCAAGGACGGTGTCACGGTCGCCGAGGAGGTCGAACTTCGCGACCGCTTCGAGAATGTCGGTGCCCGGCTCGTCCGGGAAGCGGCATCCAAGACCAGCAGCGTCGCGGGTGATGGCACGACGACCGCTACCGTGCTGGCAGAGGCCATCTTCAAGGCCGGCCTGCGTCACATTGCTGCGGGCGTTGATGCAAACGCACTCGTCCGTGGTGTTCGACAGGCCGTCGAGAAGGTCACCTCCGAGATCGAGTCGATGTCGGTTCCGGTGGCAGACAACATCGAAGCCGTGGCTTCGATCTCCGCCAACAATGACAACGAGATCGGCAAGATCATCGCCAAGGCCTTTTCGAAGGTCGGCAAGGATGGCGTGATCACCGTCGAGGAAGGCCAGGGACTGGACACGGTCATCGAGGTCGTCGAGGGCATGCAGTTCGATCGCGGCTATCTCAGCCCGAACTTCGTGACCGACGCTGACGCCATGACGGTTGAACTGGACAAGCCACTGATCCTCATTCACGAGGACAAGATCGATTCCGCGCAGCGGCTGGTGCCACTGCTGGAGAAGATCGTCGAATCCAAGAAGCCCCTGCTGATCATCGCCGAGGACGTCACGGGCGAAGCCCTGTCGACACTCGTGATCAACAAGCTGCGTGGCGTCGCCCAGGTCTGTGCCGTCAAGGCACCGGGATACGGCGACCGACGCAAGGCCATGCTTGGTGACCTGGCGGTCCTGACCGGTGGCGAGGCCATCATGAAGGATCTCGGGATCGACATGGAGAAGATCGGGCTGACCCAGCTGGGTCGGGCCAAGAAGGTGGTCATCGACGCGGATGCCTGCACCATCGTCGAGGGCGTGGGCGACACCGCCGACATCCAGGGACGTATCGCGCAGATCCGCCGCGAGATCGAGGCCTCCGATTCGGATTACGACCGCGAGAAGCTCCAGGAGCGACTCGCGAAGCTCGCCGGTGGGGTGGCCCAGGTCAACGTGGGCGCCGCAAGCGAAGCCGAGCTGAAGGAAAAGAAGGCGCGAGTCGAAGATGCCCTGCACTCGACCCGCGCTGCGGTCGAAGAAGGGGTCGTCCCTGGTGGCGGCGTCAGCTTCATTCGAGCCCGGGACAAGCTGGCCTCGACCCGCAAGTCCATGCGTGGTGACGAGCGGTTTGGCGTCGACACCGTCGTCGAGGCCCTGGCCGTGCCGCTGCGATCGATTGCCGACAACGCGGGCGAGAAGGGTGCCGTCGTGGTGGCGAAGGTTTCGGAAGGCAAGGCCGCCTTCGGATTCAACGCCTTGACCCGCGAGTACGGTGACCTCATGGAGGACGGCGTGATCACACCGGCGAAGGTGGATCGGTCCGCGATCCAGAATGCGGCCTCGGTAGCTGCGTTGTTGCTCTCCACCGACTGCATCGTGACCGAGCGTCCTTCGCAGGACGATGGCGGTGGCGATCACCATCACCATGACGACCCCATGGGCGGCATGGGTGGCATGGGTGGCATGGGCGGCATGGGCATGGGTGGCATGGGCGGAATGGGCGGCATGGGCGGCATGGGCGGCATGGGATTCTGATTCCATCGTCAACACCGTCGCACCCAGGAATGAAACTCAAGCGAAGCACAACGGAGAACACTCATGTCAGTCAAGCCACTTGAAGATCGCGTGCTGATTCGGCCCATCGAGGCCGAGTCCCGGACCGAATCGGGGATCTACCTTCCCGAGTCGGCCAAGGAGAAGCCCATGCAGGGCAAGGTCGTCGCACTCGGTCCTGGCAAATTGCTCGATAACGGCGAGCGGATCAAGCTTGCCGTCAAGAAGGGCGACACCGTGGTGTACAGCAAGTACGCCGGAACAGAGGTTGAGATCAAGAACCAGACTCACCTGATCGTTCGCGAATCGGAGTTGCTCGGCGTCGTCGAGTGAGGTGATTGCCGGGCCTGAACCCGGCGATGAGATGAGGTACGGAAGGAAGCCGCATGTCCAGCAAGCAGATGAAATTCGACGCGGAAGCACGCCAGGAGTTCCTGGCCGGTGTCGAGAAGATGGCCCGCGCCGTCGCCGTGACCATGGGTCCCGGTGGCCGCAATGTCGTCATGCAGAAGTCCTTCGGTGGACCGGCCGTCTCCAAGGACGGTGTCTCGGTCTCGAAGGAAGTCGAACTGCCCTCGCCGTTCGAGAACATGGGGGCCCAGATGGTCCACCAGGTGGCCAAGAAGACGGCCGATCTCGCCGGTGACGGAACCACGACGGCCACGGTTCTGGCGGAAGCCATCTACCGTGCCGGTCTGCGGCACCTGACTGCCGGGGCCAATGCCGTTGCGATGCAGCGTGGTATCAATGCCGCTGCCGTGGCCGCCGGAGACGCCATCGATGAGATGGCCCGGACCTGCAAGGGCAAGGACGACCTCCGCAAGGTCGCCATGGTCTCCTCCAATCACGACAAGGAGATCGGCACGCTCATCTCCGAGGCCATCGATCGCGTCGGCGCTGACGGCGTCGTCGAGATTGAAGAAGGAAAGACCGCGGAAACGGACTTGGACTACGTCGAGGGCATGGCCTTCGACAAGGGCTTCCTCAGCCCGTACTTCATGACCGATCCGAAGACGGCCGAGTGCGTCCTCGAGGACTGCATGATCCTCATCAACGAGAAGAAGATCTCCAACCTGGCGGATCTGCTTCCACTGCTGAACAAGGTGGCGACGGCCGGCAAGCCGCTCCTCATCATCTCCGAGGATGTTGAGAACGAAGCACTCGCTGCGCTCGTCGTGAACCGGCTGCGTGGCGTGATCCAGGTCTGTGCGGTCAAGGCGCCCGGTTTCGGTGAGCGTCGGAAGGCCATGCTCGGCGACATCGCCTCGCTTACCGGCGGGACGTTCCTCTCCGAGGACCTTGGTCGCAATCTCGAGGACATCGAGCTTCGCGAACTGGGCAAGGCCAAGCGCATCACGGTCAACAAGGACTCCACGACCATTCTCAAGGGCGCGGGGAAGAAGGCCGAGGTGGATCGTCGGGCCAGCCAGATCCGCAACCAGATCGAGAACTCCACGAGTGACTACGATCGGGAGAAGCTCCAGGAGCGACTCGCGAAGCTGACCGGTGGCGTCGCCGTCATCAGTGTCGGCGGTGCCACGGAACCCGACATGAAGGAACGCAAGGACCGGGTCGAGGACTCGCTGGCGGCCACGCGGGCCGCGGCGGCCGAGGGCTATGTCCCCGGTGGTGGCGTGTCCTACCTGCGGATCATCGATGCCGTGAACAAGGCGCGAAGCCGTGGCCGCGGTGATGAGAAGCTGGGATATGACGTCGTTGCTGACGCACTCACCATGCCGACCTGGTACATCGCCACCAACAGCGGCGTCGATGGCGACGTCGTCGTCGAGAAGGTCCGAGAGGGCAAGAACGATTTCGGATACAACGCGAGTACCGGTGAGTACGAGCCGCTGTACAAGGCGGGCATCATCGATCCGGCCAAGGTCGTCCGTGCGGCGCTGCTCAATGCGGCATCCGTTTCCGGACTCCTGCTGACATCGGATGTCGCCATTACCGAGCTCAAGGACGAGACGGAGCCCGTCAACGACGCCGTGTGTTGATGGCACGGAGGCCTCTTCGATGGCCGCGACCCGCTGCTACTACGAGATCCTGAACATCGAGCGATCGGCCTCCGGTGAGGAGGTCAAGCGCGCCTACCGACGACTCGCGATGAAGTTCCACCCGGATCGCAACCCGGGAGACTCCGAGGCCGAGGCGTCGTTCAAGGAAGCGGCCGAGGCCTACGAGGTACTTTCCGATTCCGATCGCCGCAGTGTCTACGACCGCTATGGTCGCGATGGTCTTCGGTCCAAGCCAGGGCATGACTTCCGGACCATGCATGTCGAGGACATCTTCTCGATGTTCGAGGACATCTTCGGTGGCGGCTTCGGCGGCGGCCGTCGACGCAGTCGGCAGGCGGTCCGCGGGTATGACCTGGAGACCGAGGTTCAGTTGACGCTGGAAGAGGTCCTGTGCGGAACCGAGACCGAGGTGTCGTTCTCCCGGCTTGACGTCTGCGAGACGTGCACGGGGTCCGGGGCGCGGCCAGGCAGTACGCCCAAGACCTGTTCGACGTGCGGAGGCGGTGGCCAGGTGGAACAGGCCGGACTTGGAGGCATGTTCCGCATGGTCACGAAGTGCCCGGCATGCCAGGGCCGCGGTTCCGTCGTCACGGACTCATGCAGTGATTGTCGAGGGCAGGGTCGGGTCACGGTTGATCGACGACTGTCTGTTCGGATTCCGCCTGGCATTCATGATGGGCAGGCCATTCGCCTGGCGGGCGAAGGAGAGCCACCGCCGCCGGAAGCGGATGCTGCCGGGGCGGCCGGTCGAGGCGACCTTCACGTCGTCTGCCGTGTTGAAGCGCACGAGCAGTTCGAACGGGATGGTGATGATCTCATCATCGCCGTGCCGGTCTCGTTCTCGCAATTGGCGCTGGGCGCCAGCGTCTCTGTTCCCGTGCTTGATCCCGATGCAGACAACTCGGAGATCGATGTGCCCGCGGGGACGCAGCATGGGGCACTGTTCCGCGTGCCGTCCGAGGGTCTGCCCGACTTGCGGACAGCGCGACGAGGAGACCTGATCGTCATCCTGCAGGTTATCGTCCCACGCAAGGTGGATGAGCGGCAGCGTGAACTCCTGGAGCAGTACGCGGAGACGGAGGACATCGAGGTCAAGGCCTCGAATCCCTCGTTGTGGAATCGAATCAAGGATGCGGTAACGGGTCGGTGATCCCGATTGTTCGACGACCGAGGTGAATCGGATGAGCATGAACGACGAAATGACCAAGCCAGCACATGAAGATGACCGCTCCGATGCCGTCACGCCGGAACCTGTTGACGAGTCCGTCGAGGTGGCCGAGGAGGCGGATGCGCCGTTGGCCGATGACGTTTTGATCGAACTGGCGGAGGACGCGGACGGCCGGGTCGGCGACGCGTTGCGACAGGTCCTCGTGGAGCGGGATCAGGCCCGCGAAGATCGACTTCGCGCCCTGGCCGAGGTCCGGAACAACCAGCGGCGTGCCGTTGAGAACGAGCGGCGGATCGAACGAGCGTCGCGAGCCGGTGCGTATCGTGGCGTGCTGCCCGTGCTGGACCAGCTCGACATGGCGCTGTCGCAGGAACTGGAGACGATCTCGATCGACCAGTTGGCCGAGGGTGTCCGGATTGCCCGGGACGAGATGGCCAAGACGCTTGCGGACCAGGGTGTTGATCGCATCTATCCCGAGGTCGGGTCGCCCTTCGACCCCGTTCGGCACGAAGCCATGCTTCGGCAGGAAGCCGAGGGCATCGAGTCGGATCACATCGTGATGGTGATGCAGCCCGGGTACGCGATGGGGGACCAGGTCCTGCGGCCGGCCAAGGTCGCGGTGGCACCGTGATCGGGCGGGGGATTCACTGATGCCGACCTATGACTACGAGTGCGACTCCTGTGGCCATGCCTTCGAGCTCTTCCAGTCGATGAGCGCGTCGGTGAAGCGCAAGTGTCCGGAGTGTGGTCGCATGACCCTGAAACGCCTGATCGGAACGGGATCTGGTGTGCTGTTCAAGGGAAGCGGCTTCTACGAGACGGACTACCGGAGCGAGTCCTACAAGAAGGACAAGGCTGCGGACTCGACCAGCAGTTCCAAGTCCTCCTCGGATACCAAGTCCTCTTCGGATACCAAGTCCAAGTCGGACAGCAGCTCCGGCAGTGATACGGCGTCAGGGAAATCCAAGCCGAAGAAGACATCCACCGACGACTGAGCCACACGCGGTCTTCGCCCGCGATAAGCTCCCGGTGTAGAACATGCCGCTTCGCTATACAAATCGGATTCCGGACCTCCTCAGTCGGTCCAATCGAAAGGACCTCGGGGTCCGGGAGATCGCCGACCTGCTCGGCGTCGGTCGCGATGACAAGGAGATCCTGGAGCAGGCGCTGGACATGCTCGAGCAGGAGGAGCGGATCGTCCGTGGGTCGGACGGGCGGGTCCGGCTGCCGGAACTGGAAGACGAGTGCGAGGGCATGCTGCGGGTGACACGCCGGGGATTCGGCTTTGTCATTCCCGACACGCCGCACCAGGGTGGCGACATCCATATTCCGCGTGGGGCGATGGCCGGGGCCATCTCGGGTGATCGCGTTCGCGTCCGGTTGTCCCGGCGACGCGGATACAAGGGGCGTGGCCCGACGGGGGCCGTCGAGGAGGTTCTGCATCGTCGGCAGACGACGTTCGCCGGGACCGTCCGACGTCGTGGCAAGACGTGGCTGATTGATCCCGACGGTCGCAAGCTGCAGGACGCGATCATCATTCGTGATCCCCATGCACGTGATCTTCAGCCGGGCGACAAGGTGGTCTTTGAACTCGTTGTCGATCCCGATGGTGACATGCTCGGAGAGGGCGTCGTCACCGAGGTTCTCGGAACAGCAGGCCAGCCGGATGTGGAAACAGCCGCGGTCATGGCGTCGTACGGACTGGCCATGTCGTTCCCGGATGCGGTCAGCGATGCGGCGAGGGAGGCGGCTCGCGGTTTCGAAGACTGGCGAGAGAACATCCCGGGCGACCGCGAGGACCTGACCGAGTCCGTCATCTTCACGATTGACCCACCGGATGCCCGCGACTTTGATGACGCCATCTCGATTACGCATGATGAACAGTCCGGGGAATGGGTCCTCGGTGTTCACATCGCGGACGTCTCGAGCTTCGTTGAACTCGACGGGGCGATGGATGAGGAGGCTCGTCGTCGCGGCAACAGCGCCTACCTGCCTCGGCGGGTGGTCCCCATGCTTCCCGAGGTCCTCTCCAACGGCGTGTGCTCACTCCAGGAAGGCACGAACCGGTTCTGCAAGAGTGCCTTCATCAGCTTTGATGACCGGGGGCGTGTCATCGGTCAGCGATTCGCTTCCACGGTCATCCGGTCCCGCAAGCGACTCACCTATCTCGAGGCCCAGGCCATCATCGATGGTGACATGGCCGAGGCGCGGAAGCACATGCGGTCCGATACGGCCTGCCAACCGGAGGTAGCCGAGGCACTTCGCCTTGCCGATCGCCTCGCCAGAACCCTGCGAAAGCGCCGTTTCCGGGATGGCATGATCGTGCTGGACCTTCCCGATGCGGAACTGGTCTTCAATGACGAGGGTGCGGTGGTCGATGTCCAGCCGGAAGACGATGCCTACACGCACACCATCATCGAGATGTTCATGGTGGAAGCCAACGAGGCCGTCGCGCGGTTGTTCGAGGGTCTTGAGATTCCGGTCCTCCGTCGCGTGCATCCGGAACCGGAACTGGAAGATGTCGAACACCTGCGGATCCTGGCGATCACGCTGGGCCTGCGACTTCCCGACTCGGTGACCCGGACGGATCTCCAGCGGCTGCTGGACAAGACGGCGGGGACGCCAGCGGCGCGAGCGGTTCACTTCGCAGTTCTCAAGACGTTGACTCGCGCCGAGTACAGCCCGGCGCCCATCGGTCACTTCGCACTGGCCTCTACGGCCTATGCGCACTTCACCAGCCCCATTCGTCGATACCCGGACCTGACCGTCCATCGCGCCCTGCAGGCCTATCTCGACGCCACCGAAAATGGAACCGCACGTGTGAGTGGTCGACGGCGTTCGGCCATGGGAGATCGACTGCGGGATGATGATCGGGTTCCGGACGTCGGGGAACTGGTCGTGATGGGTCGGCACTGCACCGATACGGAACAGAATGCGGAACAGGCCGAGCGCGAGTTGCGGCAGTTCCTCGTGCTTCAACATCTCGAGGCCGAGATCCTGGGCGACGAGGTCACCGGCGTGGTCACTGGCTTTGCGTCATCCGGCGTCTGGGTCATGCTTGACCGCTACCTGGTCGACGGCATGATTCCGTGGGACGGCATGGGGACGCCCGGTACCCGACCCGATCGATGGGTCGAGATCGACGGCACTGGTCAACTGGTGGCATCACGCAGTGGGGCGGTGCTCTGCATCGGTGACCCGGTCACGGTTCAGCTCGTCAGGGTCGATCCGGCCGCCCGTGACATGGAACTCCACCTGAAGAAGCACCCGCATCGAACCGCCCGTGAGGTGGCCCGGCCACGTCGAGGATCCTCGGGACGCCGGGATCGAGGCCGCCGACGCCGTCGCCGATGAGACGCGATCGCCCTGGCGCGATAAGGTGACCGACCCACATCGGAGGTCGATCATCATGAGTGACGATGCCAGTATCAAGTCCGTTCTGAGCGAGGACCGCGTCTTCTATCCGCCGGACGACTTCGCCGAGCGCTGTGGTGGCGCCTGGATCGAGTCCATGGAGGAGTACCAGGAACTGCATGCGGCGTCGATCGCCGACCCCGAGAACTTCTGGTCGACCATCGCCAACGAACTGGACTGGTTCGAGCCCTGGACCCAGGTCCTTGACTGGCAGGCGCCGGATGCCAAGTGGTTCGTCAATGGCAAGACCAACGCCTGCCACAACTGCCTGGATCGCCTGATCCGATTGGGTCATGGCGACGAGGTGGCGCTGACCTGGGAAGCGGAGCCGGTTGGTGACGACGGTCCGGAGATCAGGACCTTCACGTACCGGGAACTTCACGCCGAGGTCTGTCGATTCGCCAATGGACTCAAGTCCATCGGCGTTGGACGAGGTGACATCGTCACGATCTACATGGGGATGGTTCCGGAACTCACGATCGCCGTGCTGGCCTGTGCCCGCATCGGGGCGCCGCACTCGGTGATCTTCGGCGGGTTCTCGGCCACCGCCATCGCGGATCGGGTCGAGGATGCCAAGAGCCGGTTCGTCATCACGTGTGACGGTGCCTGGCGGCGTGGCTCAGTTGTCCCGCTCAAGGCGCACGTGGATTCCGCCATGACCATGACGGATCACATCGAGAAGGTCGTGGTGGTCCAACGATGCGACAACGAGATCGACATGCGCGTGGGGCGAGACCACTTCTGGTCTGACCTGGTGGCCGATCAGTCGGACGAGTGCGCCTGCGAGATCATGGACAGCGAGGACATGCTCTTCCTGCTCTATACCTCCGGTTCCACCGGCAAGCCCAAGGGCATCATGCATACGACCGGTGGCTACCTGGTTCACACCTACCTGACCAGTCGGTACTCGTTCAATCTCCGGCCGGGCCATGGCCACGTGTTCTGGTGCACCGCGGACGTGGGTTGGATCACGGGTCACTCGTACATCATCTACGGCATCCTGCAGAATCACGTGCCCACCGTCATGTACGAGGGCGCGCCGAATCATCCGGAACCGGATCGGTTCTGGGATATCGTCGAGCGGCACAAGGTCACGCATTTCTACACGGCGCCGACGGCGATCCGTGCGTTCATGAAATGGGGCGATGAACATCCCCGCAAGCACGATCTGTCGAGCCTGCGTGTGTTGGGAACGGTGGGCGAACCCATCAACCCCGAGGCCTGGATGTGGTACCACCGGACCATCGGACAGGAACGCTGTCCCATCATCGATACGTGGTGGCAGACGGAGACGGGTGGTCACATGATCACACCGCTTCCGGCGGCGACCCCGACGGTTCCCGGGTCCTGCACGCTTCCCTTCCTCGGGATCGACGCGGCGGTCGTGGATTCCAGCGGTAAGGAACTCCCTCCCAACGAGGGAGGCCTGCTGGTGGTTCGCAAGCCCTGGCCGAGCATGTTGCGCGGTGTGTTCGGAGATCGACAGCGGTTCATCGACACGTATTTCTCTGCGGTGGACGGCATGTACTTCGCCGGTGACAGCGCCCGTCGCGATGACCGGGGGTACTTCTGGATCATGGGTCGCATGGACGACGTGATCAATGTGTCGGGGCATCGCCTGGGCACGATGGAAGTCGAGTCAGCGCTCGTGAGTCATGATGCCGTCGTCGAGGCCGCCGTGGTTGGCATGCCGCACGAGATCAAGGGCACCGGGATCGCCGCCTTCTGCACGCTCAGTCCGGCCTACCAGCCGGATGAGGACCTGCGGAAGCGCCTGCGGGATCACGTCGCCAACGAGATCGGGCCCATCGCCAAGCCGGACATGATCCGGTTCACGGAATCCCTGCCCAAGACCCGCTCGGGCAAGATCATGAGGCGATTGCTGAGGGACGTGGCCGTGGGCAAGGAGTCCACCGGGGACATGACCACGCTTGAGGATTTCAGCGTGCTGGCGAAACTGCGTGGGGACGAGGACTGACTGCCGATACGCTGTAGGCAATGGGTAACTGGTCCTACATCGCGAGATCCGTGGAAGGCCAGCGGGTGGCCGGCCAGGTCCAGGCCGCCAGCCGTGAAGCGGTGCTTGCGGAACTGGAAGCGCGCCAACTCGTTCCCGTTCGGCTGCAGGAAGTCCGGGTTCGTCGCGTCGTGGGTCGGCGGATCGCCGCGTCTCGGATGGCGACCATGTTCCGGCAACTCTCGGATCTGCTTCGCGCGGGTGTGCCACTGCTGCGTGGACTGAACCTGCTGGGTCGGACTCGCACGAATCCCAGGCTCAGTGAAGTCCTGCGGACCATCAGCGAGGAGATCGCCGACGGAACCAGGTTGGGGGACGCGGTGGCCAAGCACCCGGCCGTCTTCTCCTCGGTCCAGGTCGCGATGATCAACGCCGGTGAGCGGGGTGGATTCCTGACCTCGGTGCTCGATCGGATCGGTCGGTTCATGGAGCACCAGGCCGAGATGCGAAGCAAGGTGCTCGGCAGCCTGATCTACCCGGCCCTCCTCATGGTCGTCGGCCTGGGTGTCGTGGGCTATGCCCTCATCGGGCTGGTCCCGAAGTTCCGCGACTTCTATGCCAAGATCGAACTGCCCCTGGCCACCCGCGTGTTGCTGGGTGTCTCGGACCTGGCCGCGGCCTGGTGGCTGCCGGGGATCTTCATCCTGGCGGGGATCATCGTCGGCGTCTTGTGGGCCAGGCAGCGACCGAGCTTTGCACGCCACTGGGCAAACCTGGAACTGAAGACCCCGTTGTACGGCAGCCTGAGACGCGACCTGGCCGTGGCCCGGTTCTCCCGAATTCTCGGCACGCTGTTGGACAACGGCGTGCCGATGCTCCAGGCCATGGACATCAGCCGGGACGCCGCGGGCAATCCGTTGCTGGAGGCGGCGATCGGTGAGGCCACGACGGCGGTCAAGGCCGGTGAACCCCTGGCGACACCGCTGGGTTCCAGTGGTCTGTTCGGAGAGGATGTCATCGAGATGATCTCGGTCGGCGAGGCCGCCAACAACCTTCCCGAGGTCCTCGTGACCGTGGCCGATACCGCCGAGCGGCGGGTGGAGCGGGCGCTGGCCATGCTGCTTCGAGTCCTGGAACCGCTGCTCCTGCTGGCGATGGCCGGGATGGTGGTTTTCATCTTCGTGGCCCTGGTTGTGCCGATGATGCGTCTGACAGCCTCCGTGCAGGGAGGATGACCACTTCAGGTGCCCGTTCCGGCAGGGTCGGGGTACCATGTCGAGGTCGAAGGAGAGAGATCGCCGGGCGATGGATCGCACTGGCGGCAGGTTCTTGAACGAAGGAGTGTCCGGTGTTGAAGACCACGCGACGACGAGGATTGCGGCGAGCGTTGACGTTGATCGAACTGTTGATCGTGATCACGATCCTGTTGGCGCTTGGCGCCCTGATCGCCGTGAATTTCATCGGGGTGGGTGACCAGGCTTCCGAGGACCTGCAGCAGGCCGACATCGATCGCATCGTCGGCGCCATGAAGATCTACAAGGCCAACATCGGGGACTACCCCTCCGAGGATGAGGGCCTGGCCGCGCTCTGGGACAAGTCCGTGATCGAGGATGAGTCCAAGGGGGCACGGTGGGCCGGCCCGTACCTGGAAGGCCCGCTCCGCGACAAGTGGGGCAATGACATCGTCTACCAGCGACCCAGCCAGTTGCTCGACACGGAAGATGAGGGTTCCTATGACCTCATCTCGTTCGGGCCGGACGGCGAGCAGGACACCGACGACGACATCACGAACCATGACAGGAAGAAGAACGCGGACGGCGAGATCGAGACCGATTCCGAGTTCTCGGTTCCCGGTGACATCGGCGGTCGCTAGCGTTCGCGGTCGATTGCCCGCTCGGGCGTTCACGCTCATCGAGATCCTGGTTGCCGTCTCGATCCTGCTGCTCATGGCAGCCGTGGTCGTGCCATTCACCGATGCGACCCTGGCCGAGCGACGATTCGAGAACACGATGGACCGCGTCAGTGGTCACCTGCTGTCCGCCCGACTGGAGGCGATGGAACGTCGGCTGCCCGTCGAGGTGACGTGGGACACTGGTCGGCTGCGGACCCGCATCTTCGATCCCGACGTTGTGCAGTCGATTCCGTTGGACGATTCCGGTGGTGGATTCCAGGACGAGTTCGAAGACGACGAACCATCGCTCGATGTCAGTGCCGACGACGCCGGGTCCCTGATCGAGGAACTCGAACTGCCAGAGGGAACGGACTGCCGCGAGTCCAGGCCCGAGGATTTCTCTGACGACGTCGACGAGGAGTGGCTTCCGGTGGCGGAGACCGACACCCTCCGCATCGCGGTGTTCCTGCCCGATGGCTCGGTCATCGAGCGTGGTCCGCGGTGGTTGGTTGATCGAGATGGTCGGCTGGCCGCGGTCTGGATCGACCACCGCACGGGGTTGCCGGCGATCCACCGTCGCTATCGCTTGGATGACACTGACGAGCCAGTGGATGACGAAGAAGATCCCGGCTTCGGGATCCCGGCCATTCGATCGGGTGACGGGCCGCCGGCGGGGGAGCCAGGGCCATGAGGCGCGGTGCGCTGCTGCTGGAAGTGCTGGTTTCGATCGCGATCTTCGTGGCGGCGGCAGCCTTCTGCGTGCGGGCCACGTCCGATGCCGTCGATGCCCTGGATCGAACCGAGCGTCGACTGGTTGCGGCGGACCTGGCTCGATCGGCGATGGCCCAGTTGCAGGCGGGCGTGCTGTCGCTCGCTGACCTGCGTGATGGAAGCGTCTTCGGTGAAGACCGTGATGACGATCGCTTGATGACGATCGGACAGTGGCGGATCGAGGTGCGGACGCGTCCATCGTTGCGGCCCCGCCTGACGGTCGTGACGCTGACGGTCGAGGAGGACGGCGTTGATCTGCCGGCTCGCTTCGTTCTCCGGGAGCTGGTCGCCTTGCGCGACGGTGGTGAAGAGGAATGGGAAGAGGACGAGATGATGCGTGACCTCCCCATGGATATCCCGCTGCCGGTCGATGAGGGGCTCGAACCATGACGCGGCACGGGCTGACCTTGCTGGAGGTTCTGATCGCGTTGGCGCTGGGTCTCGTGCTGATGGGATCCGTCACGACCTTCGCGTGGTCACAGTTGTCCTCGCGGGACCAGGTCCTGGAGGCGGCGAACAGTCGACGATCGTTGACACTGGCAATCGACCGGTTGGAGCAGGATCTCATCAGCGTGGTCGCGGGGACGTCCGATGGTCAGCCCGGCGTTGCTGGTGATGCCACATCCGTGACGCTCTTCGCCAGGGGCGTGTCACCGTCGTGGACGGATGATCCCACGACGATGATCGGTGACCTGCATCGTCTCGTCCTGTCATTCGATACGGGGTCGGGACAACTTGAGATGAACCGGTCGCCGTGGATCGGGGGCGAGGCCGACCGTCCATCAGTCCTGCCCGGGATGTTCCAGGATCTTCGTTTTCGCTATTTCGACGGCGACCAGTGGCAGGACCAGTGGGACAGCCTCGCCCGCGGCCGGTTGCCCGTCGCCGTGGAGATTGCTGCCTGGTATGGCCGTCCCGAGGTCGAGGAAGAAGAGGATGGCTTCGAGTCCCGGTTCGATCGACCGGCGGAGATGGATGACCTGGCGGGTGAACTCGATCCCGTGGAACGGGTTCCGGACCGCCGCCGGGTGATTCTCGTTCCCGATGCATCAGCAGAGGAGTCGTCCGGCCCAGGGGAGGCCATGCCATGAGGCACGAACGACGCCGGGGCTTCGTGATCGTGGCCGTGCTGATCGCCGGAATCAGCGGATTGTGGGTGGCGACCAGCCTGCTGTTCCTGATGCAGTCGGATGTCCGGTCGGCCGAGGTCACCATGTCGCGGACGCAGCATCGGTCCCTGGGCCTCTCGGGCCTTCGGTTGCTCTCCGACGTCCTGGTCGAGCAACGTGACGTTCTGCTGTCTGGTGGAATGCCGACGGTCGAGGACCAGTATTCCCTGTGGGACGACGGTGATCGCGAAGCAGTCGTTCGACTGCTTCCGCATGGCCCCGACGGCAGTCGCCTGGTGGCGGAGGCGGGGCGGGTCGACATCAATCACGCGACCGCGGAGATGCTCGCATCGCTGCCGATGCTGACGTTGAGCCAGGCGGAGGCCATCGTGGCCGCTCGTGCAACCCGGCCCGGGGCCCGGTTCAACAGCATCTATGAGTTGCTGGCCATCGAGGGCATCGATGTGACGGACCTGCTGGGTGACCTGGCGGATGAGCGGTCGATGGATCAGGCATTGGGCGAGGAGGGCGACCTCGCGGAGCGGGTCGAAGCTCGACTCGTTGGCCCCCAGCCGCGTGGGTTGTCCGATGTCCTGACGGTGTATGGGTTCGAGCCCAACCTGCAGCAGAGCGGGAAGCGACGGATCGACCTGAATGTTCCGTGGTCGGATGAACTGGCGGAACGTGTCACCGAGCGCTTCGGCGACGGGGCTGCTCGCGCCCTGGAGCAGATCTTCAAGGAGACCTCCTTCGACGAGGATGCCCAGATCGTCCGCGTGCTTCGTGGCTTCCGGGTACCACCGGAGGACTGGGTCGAGCCCCTGGATGCACTCACCACGATTCCGGATGTTCACGTGGCCGGTCGACTCGATCTCAACACGGCATCGGCGGAGGCCCTGGAATCGCTGCCGGGTGTCGACCAGTCCCTGGCGGATCGCATCGTGGCCGAGCGGGAATCGCTTGATGCGTCTGAACGCGCCACCGTCGTGTGGCCCCTGACTCGTGACATCCTCACGGGGGACGACTACGAACAACTGGCGGGCCTGGTGACCGTTCGGTCCTGGACCTGGCGAGTGAGAATCGCGGCGGGCACTGTTGCGGCGGACGATCCCGACGGTCCCATTGAACACGCGGTGGTGTACGAGGCGGTCATCGACCTGGCCGACCCTCGACCACGCCTGGGCTACCTGCGCGAAATCACGATGCTGCAGACGGCGTCGACGCTGGCGGCCGCGCTTGAACTCGAGGCCGAGGTGGCCGCCGCCATCGAGCCGGACCCGGTTGAATCCGAACTGGCTGACCTGGATGACCTGATGTCGACATCGGATCTCCTGGAGGACATGTTGGGCCCCGCCGGTGACGGGATGCTCGAGATCGAGCCACCGATCGAGGAGACACCATGGCCGGCGGATGAACCGGCCGAGTCGCCTGGACCGCCCGTGGCAGCGCCGGACACGGGAACACCACGGGTCGGACGGTGGATTCCATGATCACCGCCCTTTACCGGTTCGCCCGTTCCCACGGGCCATGGGCGAGTACGATCTGGGTGAAGCGTCAGGTCATGGAGGATCACGCGTGAGCAACGGCTGGGTGGCCGTCGAACTGGGATCAGCGCGGCTTCGAGCCGTGGCGGCGGTCTCGACGCGACACGGCATCCGAATCGTGCGGACGCACGTGAGCGACATTCCCGAGCAGCTGGACCGCAGCGAGCCGGAGGCGGCAGGCCGATGGCTCGGCGATCAATTGCGCCAGGCCGGGTTCCGTCGTGATCGATGCATCGTCGCGTTGCCTCGCGAGGAGGTCGTGCTCAAGCGCATCGTTCACCCCACGGACGACCTTGATGAACTGCCCGACATGACCCAGTTGTCCATGGAGCGGGGCCTGCCGTTCGAATCCGAGGATGCGGTCATTGATTTCGTGGTCCTGGAGACAACGGAAGCGTCAACCACCGTGTTGGCCGCGGCATTGCCTGGTGAAGCGCTGGATCGAACACGGCGGATGATGAACGCCGCAGGCCTCGTGATGCAGGGTGTTTCCCTCCGGACGTTCGGCGCTGCCGCCGTCGCGGAGTCGACTGCGGATCCGGAGGCGGACATCGTTGCGATCGACCTGATCCCCGGGGATGGGATCGAGTTCACGTTCACCCGGGGTGGACGGGTGAGGTTCAGCCGAGCCGCCCGGATCGCGGAGGTGGACGAGGAAGCCATGGTCGGCGCCGCGGTCCGTGAAGCACAACGAACCTGGTTGAGCCGACAGATGGATGATGATCAGGCCGGCGTGGACTCGGGCGTCGTGCTGGGCCCGGGCGGCGTGGTCGACCGGGTTGCGGCCAGGGTCGGCGGCCTGCTCAAGACCCCGATGGAACTGCTGGATACCCATCCGCGGATCGAATCGCGGGAGCACCAACTGGATCGCCACTGGTCGCTGGCCGGGTTGTTGCTGGCCCAGGCGACCGGGCGTCCGATCGTCGATTTCGCGTCGCCGCGGAAGGCCCCGGACCCCATGGCGGGTCGCCGGCGGCTGGCCCTGGCCGCCCTGGCGGGGTTCTTCCTGGTGGTTCTCCTGATCTGGACGATCGGGAACCTGACGACCCGGCGGCTGGAGGCCCAGGTCAAGGCGATGGAGACCCGGTACGGGACCCTCCGCCCGGAGTACTTCGGTTTCATGCGGGAGACCTACCGAAAGGTGCACCTGGATCTCTGGGAGTCGGCCGATGTCAACTGGCTGGCCCACCTCCGGCAGCTGGATGTGATGCGGCCAGAGGTCACCGACCTGGTCCTGGACGAGATCACCGGGACCTTGGTGTTCGACGGTGTTGAGTTCGATCGCAAGGGACGCGATTGGTCGGCGGATTGGCAGGTGGGACTGACGATCAACGGTGAGTCACGCGATCGCGCCATTGCCGACTCGTTCCGGGAACGACTCGTTGAAGCGTCCACGTATACGACATCGAGCGCCGGGAATGACGCCGGCGGCGGCAGTCGACTGCCATATGGATTTACCTATCGACTGCGTTCCGCCACGGCAGATCCGATGACAACCGGGGATGACGCGGAGGCGACGCCCTGATGTCACAGCGCACTCGCCTGATCCTGGGTATTGTCGCCGTGGTGGTTGCCGCGTGGCTGCTGTGGACCTTGATGCAGTCCTTCTGGTGGTCACCGGCGGAGAAGTTGCGCAGTCGATTGACCTCTCTTCAGAAATCAGTCGCGACCTACCAGGACGCGATTGATGGGTCTGACGATCTGCAGCAGGAAACCGATGGGTACGTGATACGCACGCTCGGTCGGACGCTGGAAGAGGTTGACCATCGCCTGCGGAGTCGACTCAATCGACTGGGCGAGTCCGTCGGATTGAAGGGGTTGTCGGTGGGGACCGGTCGCAGCGTGACGCTGTTGTCACCGGGCCGTTCCGATTTCAAGGGCTCGACCGGCCGACGATGGCGTGAAGAAGTCGACTTCGTGGAAGTGGAAGGCACGTTGTCGGGAACCACGACCTGGAGCGGACTTCTCGAGTTGATCGACCGACTGATGGTCGACGCCTGGATCAAGAAGATCGAAGGTGTCCGTGTGCGTGCGGCCACCGACAAGTCTCAACTGCAGGTCACGATCCGGTTGACGACGCTCTTCATTCCCGGTCGATCACCGGAGACTCCACCCGCGGACACGTGGACGGATGACCGTCGCGCGGCCCTGTCTGAACTGGCATCCCGGAGTCCATTCCTGATTCCCGCGGCGCCGACTCCGGTGGCGACCGCGCCGTCACCCAAGCCCAAGCCCAGGCCCAAGCCCGATCCTCCGAAGTGGCAGATGACCGGTGTCGCGGGTATCGGGAGCCAGGCCGAGGTCTGGATTCGCAACCTGAAATCGGGCCGGACAAGACGGCTGATGATCGGTGATCGCCACGATGGGATGGTCCTGGAGGCCATCGAGGGGGATCAGGCGGCCTTTCGGTCCGGGGAAACCGTGGTTTCGATCCGGGTTGGAGAGTTGGTCAAGGACACGGCGCCCGTTCACAAGTAGACTGCCGCGTAGGTCAGGATGACCAGTAGACCTACACGGAGGGTGTGTCATGAGCGGCATTTCCGGTCGCGCGGCGGGGAGAAGAGTCGTGCTAGCGGCGGCCTTGCTCCTCGCGAGCTTTGCAACAGCCTTGGGCCAGGAGTCCGACCCAGGTTCTGCTGAGGCAGCACCCGAGGCGGTCACTCTTCAATTCAATTTCAAGGGTGCCTCCTTCGACCAGGTGCTCGACTACTTCTCGCGCGCGACGGGCAAGCCCGTCATCCAGGAGACGGGCACACCCGAGGGCACGCTCGACTTCCTGTCCCCGGAGACCTATGACCTCGACGAGGGGCTGAGTGTCCTCAATGTCATTCTGCAGTCGCGCGGCGTCATGCTGCGCGTCGAGGATGACATGCTGTACCTCCAGAAGCTCACCGAGATGCAGCGCGAGAACGTGCCGACCTTCATCGGCGAGATCCCGACTGACATCACGCCCGACCAGGTGGTCACCGTCGTCCGGCCATTGGAGTCGGCCTCGGCGCAGGCGCTTGCCGAACGACTCGCGCAGTTGGTCGCGGCGTACGGCTCGGTCACCTCGATGCCTGGCCAGAACTCGATCGTCATCACGGAGACCGCGGCGCAGGTACGGCGGTTGCTCATGATCATCTCGGAACTCGATCAGCAGGCGCCCGACGCGCTGGTCGAGGTCGTGCCCGTCAAGAACACGTCCGCCGTCGACCTGATGGAACCACTCAAGGCACTGCTGATGACGAAGGTCGTCAAGTACATGCCGGACAAGAAGGGCAACCTTCGGAAGGTCGAGGAGGAGTCACTCTCCGGTCTGAATCTCGCCGCGGATGTTCGGACGAACTCGATCATCGGCAAGGGTCCACGACCATCGCTCGACAAGTTGAAGGAGATCATCGCGGTCCTTGACGTGTCATCGAGTGCCGGCCGCAGTGTGCGCACCGTCGGCCTGGCGACAATGTCACCCAATGATGCGAAGAAGCGGTTGACGGAAGTCTTCGGGCGACTGCCCGAGGCCCGTCGTCCCGTGATCATGCCTCGCGCGGATGAGCCCGCCGTGACGATCGTGGGGGAGCGGGGCCTCGTCGACGAGGGCGTTCAACTGCTCAACGAACTCGATGGCGGGATCTCGGTCGAGGCCTCCGCCGGACTGGTCCTGGAGGCCGTCCCGCTGGAGCAGGCCGACCCCGGGTCCGTCATCAAGGCCCTCGAGGGGCTCCTGAACCAGCGGCAGAAGAGCCTGGTCCGGCTCGTAAGCGGGCCCGATGGCCGCAGCTTGCTGATGTCCGGCCCGGCGGATGACGTCACGGCAGTGGGCCAGATCATCCCGGTCCTGGATCGGGCCGATGGGGTCGAGCAGGAGGTCCGGATGGTCCGCCTGGATGGCCCTGGTGCCGTTGATCCGGCGGGCCTGGTCGAGGCGGCCAACCAGTTGCATGGCCAGCGGCTCAAGGAGGACAGTCGACTGACGTTGACGACTTCCGATGATGGCCGCGTGGTGACGCTCGTGGGGCCCCGACGCGAGGTGGAGTCCTGGATCGAGATGGTGGATCTCGTGTCCGAGCACTACCCGCTGCAGCAGGAGACGCGGCAATACCGCGTGACGGCGGCTGCGCCCTCAAGCCTGGTGCAACCACTGAAGACCATGGTGGCCCAGATGATGCCGAACCTGGGTGGAGCGGAGACGGAGCCGCCTCGGATCGAGGCCATTGACACCTTGGACATCCTGGTCGTGTCGGGATCACCAAGGCAATTGAAGATGATCGACCAACTGGTCAAGACGCTCGATCAGCGTGACCCGTCTGATTTCCGTGTCCAGGTCATCGATGTTTCCGATGTCCAGGACCTCGGCGAGATCATGGCCCGGGCACGAACCGCCTGGGAGAACCTCCGGGGAGATCCCGGTCTTCCGATGCCGGACATCGAAGCGGATGCGCAGACCGGCCGTCTGCTGGTCAGTGGATCACGCGAGTCGGTCAGCCGCTACGAACAGGCCATCGCGACCTTCCGGAAGTTGGAGGTCCCGGTCCCCGACCTTCGCATGATTCCATTGCGACACGCCTCGGCCGCCGACGTGGCGTCCTACCTGGCCCAGTTTGCCGCCGAAGAGCAGGGACTACTTCGCTCCGGTGGTCGGCCGGCACCGTTCATCGATGTCATTGACCGCACCAATACGCTGGTGGTCTCCGGCAGCGATGAGCAGCAGCGGATGATCGGCACCCTGGTCCAGTCACTGGATGTGCAGTCAGCTGGCGAACGGGCACCGCTTCGCATTCTGCAACTGCAGGTGGCTGATGCCGCGGGCCTCGCCCGTACGTTGAGCCAGCAGTATGACGCCCGCTCCGTCCAGGATCGCACGGCCCAGCCGGTCCGGATCACCGCCGATCCTGCGACCAACTCGCTCTTCGTCTCCGCGCATCCCGATGTCGTCGGTGAAATCGAGACGATCGTCACGAATCTCAACACGGTTGATCGAATCGACCGCGATGGCCGCGAGATCCGGATCTTCCCGCTTCGGGTCGCCCGAGCGGAGGAGTTGGGACAGACCATCGACGAGATGTTCCCCGAGCCGCCCATGCCCAAGGATCGGCGAGGGACACCGATGCCGCACCTGCAGGAGCCGCGAGAAGTCGTCGTTCGAGCGGACCCACAGACCAATTCGTTGATTGTCGAAGCACCGGTCGCCCGCATGGCGAGTTTCGAGCAACTGGTGGAACAACTCGATCGGCAGAAGGTCGTCGAGGAGATCGAAGTCCGGACGTACCAGCCGGTTCATGCCGACCTGTCCGCCATGGCCAATACCCTCCGGCAACTGGCGGACTCGGGCTCGTTGAACCAGGACATGGGTGACCGTCGCGGCACCATCACGATCACCACCGAGCCGGTCTCGCACACGCTCATCGTGTCGGGACCCGCGGCCATCTTCCCCAAGGTCGAGCAGGTCCTGGAGGAGCTCGACGTCAAGCGGGCCGCCCCGGTCACCACCCTTCGGTTCTTCGCCCTGGACCATGCCGATGCCACGCGACTGGCCAACACGTTGCGAGACGTGCTGCTGGTGCGCATGCGTGAGGAACTGCCCGGTGGCACGGTCGCGTTGGAGTCGCTCCTCAATGTCTCGGCCGATGACAAGACCAATACCCTGATCATCTCGGCCCCCACGGCGCTGATGCCGGTGGTCCAGACCCTCATCGAGCAGTTGGATACACCCGCTGCCGCTCGGTCCCGGCACGCCGTCCGCATCCGCCCGCTGGACTTCGCCGATGCCGGCTCGATCACGAGTTCCCTGTCCACGGCCCTTCGCGAACTGACCAGCACCACGACCGGCGAACCGGTCGATGCCCGACTCATCGCCAGCCCCGGCGCCAATGCCCTGATCATGGTGGGGCTGCCCGAGGACCTGGACCAGGTGGAGACGCTGGTGGCGACTCTTGATGCGCGGCCGTCGATGGACGCGATCAATGCCCGCACGTATGCCCTCAAGCATGCGGATGCCGGCCGACTGTCGCCGATCGTGCAACGACTCCTGGCGGATCAACAGGCTAGTGATCCACGCCTGATCATGGAACGCATCCGGCGCAGCCGCGGCCAGGTGGACCTGACGCCGCCGATTCGCGTCGAAGCGGATAACCGGACCAACAGCCTGATCGTCTCGGGTCCCGCCCGCACCGTCGCGTTGGCCGAGACCCTCATTACGCAACTTGACGTTCCCGATGAACGCGCCTCGCACACCTGGAAGACCTATACCCCGGCCAACACCGATGCCCCGACCCTGGCGGACACGGTTCGGCGATTGCTGAACGAGACCTCGGCCGGTGGACCGGCCTCGGAACTGGTGCTGACGGCTGAACCGCTCAGCGGTGCCGTCGTGGTCACGGGCCTGCCCGACGAAGTCGATCGGGCCATCAAGATCCTGGCCTCCTGGGACAACGAGGCCTCGCCCACCCCACGCGTGGAACTGCGGGTCCTCCGGGTGGAGCATGGAGATGCCCGCACGGTTGCCCAGGTCCTGACGCCGCTGCTGCGTGATCGCCAGCGATGGCCTGCCGACCTGCAACAGATGGCCCGAAGCGGTCGAGCCGTGCCGGAGCCCAACGTCACCGTGGATGCCCCGGCGAATCGGATCATCATCAGCGCTCCGGCGCCGGTTGTCGCAATCGCGAAGGACCTGCTGGATGAGTTGGACCGCCCGATGGAAAACGCCACCGCGATCGACGTTCAGGTCATCGCGCTGCAGCAGGCCCAGGCCACCGAGGTCGCCAAGACGCTCAATGAGTCGATCGAGGCGAGGGCCCGTCTGCGTCCCGGCGAACCCCGGCCAGCCGTATCGGCCCAGCCGTCGGGCAATGCCATCATTGTTACGGGCACACCGCAACAGATCGATGATCTCCGCGGCCTCGTGGCCCGTCTCGATGACGGACTGGCGCCGGACCAGACGCAGGTTCGAACCGTCTACCTTCAGCACGCCAGAGCGGAACGTGTCGCGCCCATCGTCGAACAGCTGCTCGTTGAAGATGTCGACCCCAACATGGCCTGGTTCAGTTCCCGCCGCGGCGTGCCGATGCCCGAGGCGAATGACGTCCGGGTCGTTGCGGATCCGCGTCTGAATGCCGTGGTCGTTGCGGCGACACCAGCGATCCTGGCGGTGGCCGAGCAGATGGTCTCGCAACTGGATGTGGATCCATCAACGGTTCATACGGCGGCGCTTCGTCGCGTGGCCGTGATGCAGGTCCGCAATGCCGATGCCCGCGAGCTGGCGGCCAGCCTGGACGCGCTGTTCGCCGAGTCGGGAACCGCCGATCCGCCCACGGTTCGCGTTGATGGCTCGAGCAACACCCTGCTCGTGCGTGGCGACGAGAACCAACTGTCCCGGATTCGAGACGTTGTCCGCGATGTCGATGCCGCAACGCTGGGGACCAGTCGACAGGTTCACCTCGTCCCGATCGACCCCGCTCGAGGGTCCGCCGCCGACGTCGCTGAGTCCCTCCGACGGATGCTCGATCGTGGTGGCGGTAGTCGAGTCGAGGTCATCAAACTGGAAGACCTGCTGCACTCGCCTTCCAGGGAGGACACCTCCGACCAGGGCCGTATCGGCCCTCGTCCACTTCACCTTTCCCTGCTGTCGATGGCCCTGGGGACCTGGTCGTTCCGGACGACCTTCCAGGAGGCCGCGGACGTGGAGCCGGATATCTCCGTTGCGGTTGATCCGGCAACGAACAGCCTGGTGATCGTCGGCTCGGATCGAGCGGTCAAGCGGGCTCGTGCCGTCCTGGAACAACTTGTTCAGCAGATGCCCGCAGCCGCGGGCACGGTTCGCCGGATTGAACTGGGCGGATCCGCTGATGCCGCGTCACTGGCCCAGATGCTTCGCCAGACGATGAACCAGATGAGCCCCCCGGGTGGTACCCGGGGCGATCTCCTGAAGCGAACCTCGGTCGTCGCTGACGAGCGGGACAATGCCCTGGTCCTGGTCTGCAACGATGCGGACTTCAGGATGATCGGTGATCTCATCAGTGCGCTGGCCCGGGGGAGTGCTGGTGGAGCAACGGTCGTCAAGTCCTACCCGCTGTCATCCATCTCGAGCGACCAGGCCGTGCGAAGCGTCCAGGGGCTGCTCCAGGGTGACGCCCGCCGTCGCGGGCAGCAGGCCTCGCGGATGCGATCATTGGCGTTGCGAACGCTCGGTGACGAGACGGCGGTCGAGGCGATCTTCCGACCGGACATGGTCTCGGTCATCGGTGACGGAGCAAGCAATGCCATCATCGTGATGGCGCCGTCCGAGGCTGTCGAGTTCATCGACAAGTTCATTGAACTGATCGACCAGTCTCCGGTGTCCCAGGTGGCCACGCTGAAGCTGTTCAAGGTCAATCATGCTCGCGCGGCCGAACTGGGCAACACCCTTGGCCGGATCTTCCGAGCCCGGCATCGAGACCAGCGTCGGTCGACGAGTGGCCAGCAGTTCATGGAGCCGGAGTTCGGAGCCGACCAGCGCACCAACATGCTCCTGGTGACCGCATCGCCGCAGCATCTCAAGGAAGTCGAGCAACTCCTGGAGCAGCTTGACCAGCCGGTCAAGGACGCTTCGCTGCCATTGCGATCAGTGGTTCTGAAATCAGCGACACCGTCGCGTGCCGCCAAGCTGCTGGACGAGGTCGTCTTCGGTGTGAACCCGGCCCGCCGACTGTCCGCCGTGATCGTTGCGGACGATGCCTCGGGGACCATCCTGGTCCGCGCCGACAAGGGCACCATGGACGAGATCAACCTGGTCCTTGCGGAGATTGATCGCGACCCGACCAACGACTTTGATGTCCGGACCCTGACCGTGGAGCGGGCCGACGTGATGCAGATCGCCGAGTCCCTCCAGCGGTTGTTCGATGACCGGGCACGACTCGGTCGCGCTGGTGGCAATCGAGCACGCGAAGCGGGCCGACGAGTGACCATTGTCGGGAACCCCGCGACCAGGCTGCTCCTGGTCTCGGCCTCGGACGAGGATTTCGACCAGGTGGAGAAACTGGTCAAGCAGTTCGACAGTCCGCAGGCCGCCGAGTCGCTCGACATCCGGGCGATCCCGCTGGAGAACGCCAACGCCGCCGAGATTGCCGAGACCGTCCAGGAGATGGTGGCTCAGTTGGAAACCGGCCAGAGCCCGTGGTGGTACGCCAGCGAATCCCGTCGGCAACTGCAGGGTCGCATGGCGATCTACCCGGACAGCCGACTCAATGCCCTGATCGTCTCGGGTACGCCCAACTCGGTCGAGATGGTCGAGCGGATCGTGGACATCATGGATGCGGAGAAGTCCGCGGATGCGGAGCGGACGCTCAAGGTCTATCGCGTCGAGAACGTCCCGGTGCAGATGCTCGAGGACGTCGTCGAGGGGTTGCACGGCACGGGAACGCGTCGCTGGTGGCAGCCGCCGACGTCAACGGATGTCGATGTGATGGCCGATGAGCCCCGGCGGGCACTGATCGTGGCGGCTCCCGCCGCCAAGCACGCGGCCATTGCGGCACTGGTTGACGAACTGGAATTGGAACTGGCGGGATCGTCTGCTGACGTCCTCGTGCTGCCGGTGAAGTACGCAGAGGCCGCCGAGCTGGAGAACATTCTCGAGCGTTTCGTCCGCCAACGCGATGATGCCAGTGGAAGTGACAGCGGCACGATGGTGATCGCGAGCCGGACCTCCAACAGCATCATTCTCTCGGGTCCGGCGGATGAACTTCCACTGCTCAAGGACATCATCAGCAAGGTGGATGTCGAGGACGCCTCCGGTGATCGCACGATCGAGATCGTCACGATCAAGGACGGCGAGGTCGCGGTGATCGCCGGCATCCTGCGGGAGCAGTTCGGTCGCCGCGGTGCGAATCAGGTCATGGTGACCACGGTGCCGCAGACCCGGAGCCTGGTTCTCAATGCCCCGACCCGGGAGCTGGAGCAGGTGCGAGCACTCATCGCCCAGTTGGACACCCGCGCAGCGGAAGACGAGACCATCATCCGTACCTTTGCACTGGACGGTGCAAGAGCCGGTGATGTGGTCGACATCCTGCGAGAGACCCTGCAACTGGACGACTCGGGCGAGGCGCGAGGTGTCGCGGTTCGGCTTGAGCCGGATCAGCCGGCGGTTGAAGTGCATGCCCGTGTCGTGGCGGATGCCCGCTCGAACAGCCTGGTGGTCACGGCGACCGAGGATTCCCTGCCGGTCATCGAGGCGCTCATTCGACAGTTGGATGAAGAACCGGCGGCCGTCCAGGTCGAGTACCGGATCTTCCAACTGGAGCACGCCCTGGCGGAGGATGTCCGTTGGAACCTGTATGACATTCTTCCGACGATGGGGGACCCCAGTCCGCGCGTGACCTACAACCGGATGGAGAACCAACTGATCGTTTCGGCGACGCCGGATCAGTTCAAGCAGATCGAGATGATCGTGGACGAGTTCGATCAGCCGTCATCGGTGGATCGAAGCACGAAGTTCATCCCGCTGGAGTTTGCCGAGGCGGAGAAGGTTCGCCAGGCCCTGACGGTCTTCTACGGACCGCTGGCGCTTGATGCGGATACGCCCTCCAAGCTGAATGTCCGGATCGTGGCCGATCCCGCGACCAACAGCCTCGTGATCTCCGCCGAGGAGCAGGAGTGGGAGGCGCTGAACGCCCTGATCAAGGAACTGGATGCCGAGGAATACGATGCTGCGCTGCAGTTGAAGGTCATCCCGTTGACCTATGCGGATGCGGTTTCCGTGGCGAGGGCGATCAACGATGCCTTCCAGCAGCAGGTTCGGCGTGGTGGACAGAAGGCCCCGGAAAACAATCGCGGCGGCAATGGTCGCGAAGGGTCGCGGCAGGACGTCGAGACACCGACCGTCCTGGTCCAGGCCGAGGACTGGGTGCGGGCGTCGGCCGAACCGCTGACCAACTCCGTCGTCGTGTCGGCGTCGCGCAAGACCCTGCTCAAGATCGAGACGATCGTGGCCCAACTGGACAAGGCGGATCACGCCGGCTTGCCGCCGGCCCGGGTGATCCCGGTTCGAACGGCCAACCCCGAGCAACTGGCCGAGTCGGTTCGGACGTTGTACGAGACCCCGGGCCGCGAGGGCCGGGTCAACCTGCGAATCGTCGGTGATGTCGAATCGTCGACGCTCATCGTCCGGGCACCGGAGGCGGACTTCCTCCAGATCATGGCGTTGGCCAAGGCCATCGAGGATCACGGTGACGATGGCGGCATGGGGGTCCATGTCATTCGCCTGGAGAACGCACCCGCCGCCCGGGTCGCTGATGCGATTCGCGGCACCTACGAAACCCGTGCAGAGGCGCTTGATGCGGCCCTGCAGGTGGAAGTGGACTCGGCGACGAACAGCCTCGTCGTTGCGGCGACCGCGGAACTGGTCGAGGAAATCAAGGACACCGTTCTGCAACTGGATGACCTGGCACCCGCCTCGGGGCTGGGCATCTTCATCATCGAGTTGGAACACGTCGATCCGCAGGAAGCGATTCGCGTGATTCGTACCATCGGCCTGGACAAGCCACAGGACGAGGGGTCCGTGATGCGGCTGCTGGGTGAACCCATCCGGGTGTCACCGATGCGGGGCCGCCGGGCCGTCGTCGTCGTGGCCTCGCCCGCGGATGAGAAGACGATCACCGGAATCTTCAAGGCGTTGGATGCCGAGCCGGAACTGGCCACCGCGGAGATGCGGGTCGTGCTGCTCCGCAACGCGGAAGCGGACGTCATCGCGGACCTGCTGTCCGAGATCCTCTCGCCGGGAGCGCAGCAGGTTGATACGCCGATGGCCAAGGCCGTGCAGGAGCAGATTCGCCGGCTCAGCGTCAAGCAGGACGGCATCAACCAATCGGACCTGGGACTGGACCTCACGCAACCCATCCGCGTGATTGCGCACGAGACCCGCAATGCCCTGCTCGTGAGCTCGACCCGTGCAAACGTCTCGGCCGTGGTGGACCTGGTCGGCATCCTCGACCAGCTTCCCGTGACCGATACGGTCATTGTCCGCATGTTCCCGCTGGAGAACATCCCCGCGGAGGACTTCGCCCGGATCATCCGGACGCTCTTCGAAGAAGGCAAGGCGCTTGGCAATGTGCCCGGTGGCGACGTGGCCGGTGTTCCGGCCGGAACGCTTGGGCGGGCGCTGCTCGATGAGGTCGCCATCGCCGTTGACGATCGAACCAACACCGTGGTGATCGCGGGCAAGGAAGATTCGGTCGCCGCCGTCGAGGTGATTTCGGAACGATTGGACTCCGATCTTCAGGCCGGTTGGGTCGAGCCTCGATTGGTCTCGTTGACCTGGGCCGATGCCGAGGACATTGCCCAGACGTTGAACCGTGTCCTGGTCGAGGGCGCCACGGACCTGCCCCAGGCAGGTCCCCTGCAGCGCCAGGTTGGACGGCTCCGCATGGCCCGAATGGAAACGTCCCGCGTCATCGAGTCGCAGGTGTTCCAGCCCATGCACCAGTTGATCATCGAGCCCCAGTCGCAGATGCGGGCCTTGATGCTCGTGGGCACCCCGGTCAATCTCGACCTCGTGAGCGAACTGGTTGCCATGCTGGACGTCGAGGCGGCTTCGCCGGCCTCGACGGTTCGCATCTACCCGGTGGAGCATGCGTCTGCGGCACGATTGTCGACGACGATCGAGTTGCTGTTCCGTGAGCAGGTCTCTTCCGGTGTGATCCGCAAGGAAGATCGGGTCATCATCCAGTCCGATGAACGAACGAATGCACTGGTCGTGACGACAAGTGCCCGGAGCTTCGCGATCGTCGAGAGTCTGCTCGAAGCCCTCGATACGGAAATGAATGCTGACTTGCAGGAAATCCGTCGACTGTCGGTCACTCACGCATCGGCCGCACGCCTGGCAGACGTCGTGCAGCGACTGATGGATGCCCGCGTGGAGCGACTGCGGCTGGTCGAGCCCGAGACGGCTGATCTGCAACGGGCCACGATCATCCCGGATGATCGCACCAACACGCTCGTCATCGCCGCGGGCAACGAGTCGTACGACGTCATCCAGATGCTCGTCGAGCAGATGGACGAGGCCAACGTCCTGGAGAATGCTCTCGTCGAAGTCGTCGGCGTGGGGGATTCCAACCCGGATCGCCTCGCCTCCGCCATCAACGCAATCATGGAACGTCGGTACGCGGACATGCCCGGCCAACTCAAGAACCGGCGTCAGCCGTTGATCCTGACGGATCCCCGGACGAGCAGCCTGCTTGTTTCCGCGGATCCGGAGGACCTGGCCTCGATCCAGGAACTGGTCAAGCAGCTGATGGCAACGCCCATCGCCCAGGCCGTTGATCTTCACGTGGTCCCCGTGGCTTCCGGCTCCAATGCCGATCGACTGGCCCCTCGCCTGCAGCAGTTGATGCGTGATCGCCAGCAGTCTCTCGGTGAGGCCGCGACCGCCTCCGATCGCGTCTCGGTGACGGCGGAATCCGCGAGTAACAGTCTCATCGTTGCGGCAAGCCAGGAGAACCTGGTCATCGTCCGGGAGATGGTGGCCCTGCTGGTTCAGGCCGAGGCGGACACGACGGCCGGTCGGGAGTTCGAGGTGCTGGCGCTCCGGGGCAGTTCCGCCGAGGAACTCGTGGGGGTACTGAATGATCTGTACGTCGAGGAAGCCAACCGGAACCGTGGGTCTGGAACGGTCCGCGTGTCCGCGGAGCCCCGGCTCAATTCGATCCTGATCAGCGCGCCGCAGTCGGACATCGCCGCGCTGCGCAGCCTGGTCGTTCGCCTTGACGGTGCCAAGCCCGCCTTCGTGATCGAGATCCGGCACTTCCCGCTGAAGTCCGCCAACTCGCTGGAGACGGTCCGGCTGATCGAGGACGTCCTTTCCGGCCGTGGCATCGGTGCCAGGCGGCGGACGACACAGCAGACCACCGTGCTTCGGTACGTCCGGGAAATCGAGGACGCCATCGGCGACACCGAATTCCAGGTGAGTGCCGCGTTGCGGGAGTCCATCAGCCTCACGCCGGACATTCGGACCAACACGGTCATCGTCCGGGCACCTCGTGAATCCATGGAACTGATCGGTCGCATGATCCGCGACCTCGACGATTCCTCCGAGGGCTCCAAGAACATCCGGATCTTCAAGTTGAAGAATGCCGACGCCATGGCGATGCGAGAGGTCCTGATGGATCTCTTCCGTCTCGATGAAGGCGAGGACCTGCTCGTCCTCAAGCCACGCGATCAGTTGGCTGGTGTGATGCCCGTCGCCGAGGGCCTGGCGCCCATGGCGGAGAACGTCGTGGGCGGGACGGAACTGACGGCCGTTCCGGATCCGCGGCAGCAGTTGGCGATCACGGTGGACAGCCGAACCAACAGCCTGCTCGTCTCGGGCAGTCCGGCCTACCTGGAACTGGTCGAAGAGGTCGTGACGGAACTCGACGAGCTGGAGGCCAATGAGCGCGAGACCATCGTGTACCAGCTCCGCAATGCCACCGCCGAGAACGTTGCTACGGTTCTTGGCGAGTTCGTCGAGGAAGAACAGCGGAAGCTTGTTCAGACACTCGGCGGCGACCAACTGGGGTCGGCCGCTCGCTTGCTGGAACGTGAGATCACCATCCGCGGCGACCAGAAGTCGAACACGGTTCTCGTTTCGACAAGCCCTCGCTACATGGAGCGGATCGAATCCGTCATCCAGCAACTGGATGTTGACCCGCCACAGGTGCTCATCCAGCTGATGCTGGCGGAGGTCACGCTCGAGGGTGGCTTCGACTGGGGTGTCAGCGTGGACGCTTCTGGTTCGATCGGAACCGTATCACTGGGAGGCGTCTACGATCTCGTGGGCTCGATGGCCATGGGCGCACCGACATTGACGGTTGCCTCCAGTGATTTCGACGTGATGCTCAAGGCGCTGGAGACGCAGGGGCGCTTCAATCTCCTGAGCAATCCGTCCATCATGACGGCGAACAACGAGCAGGCGACGATCAACGTGGGCGAGACGATCTACGTGCCCACGTCCTCCCAGACCTTCGACACCGGTGTCATCAGTGTTCCACTGGAGGCCAAGGAAACGGGTGTCCTCCTGAACGTCACGCCATCGATCAATCCCGACGGCTTCGTTCGACTCGACGTGAACCCGACCCTGTCCCGGGTCCTGGATCAGACGGATGAGCCGGCGGTCGGCGTGCAGACGCCCCGGATCCTCCAGCGGACGGCGGACACGACGGTCACCGTCGCGGATGGGCAGACGATCATCCTGGGCGGCCTGATCGAGGAGAGCTACGAGTACACCGAGGAGTCGATTCCACTGCTCGGGGATCTCCCCCTGATCGGATTCCTGTTCCGCGGCGAGCGGCAGGATCTGAGGCGGACGGAGTTGATCATCGTCCTGACACCTCACGTCATCACGAGTCCCGCCGACAGGAGCCGGATCGACGACCTGACGACCGCGCAGATCGACACGCTTCCGTTGCCTGAGAACCTCCGCGACAAGATCAAGGCCGGTCAGTTGGAGCGGGAGGGCATCTTCAAGCGAGACAATTACCGACTCGAGTTGAAGGACCTCATGGAAGCGGATGAGACCGAGGGGCTGGTTCCGCCGAAGGATGCCGGTGAATCGGATTCGCCACGGGGTGACGAGTGATTCGGAGCCTCGCGTTGGCGGTAGCGCTCTCGGCCGTGACGGTGCTGGTCGGATGCGAGGAGACCCAGCGGACCACCCCGCGGCGTCTCACGCCACCCCGTCCCAAGCCCGAGATCATGAAGGTCATCCGGGATGCCCGTCCCAATCGAATGACGCTGATCGTGGGGCCCAAGGCGGAGGATGTCGAGGGCGACGGCCAGGCGGACATCATCAGTGTCTCGGTCGTGCTCTTTGCCGAACCTCGGCCGGAGCCCGTCATCGTTCCGGGCGAATTCGTGTTCGAAGCGATTCCCATGACCCGCGACGAGGGCGGCTCGTTCCCGCCGATGATCTGGCGATTCACGTCAGCCGAGGTTCAGGCGTCCGAAGGCCCGACGATGTTCGGACTGCCCGGGTATCGGTTCAAACTGGATGTCCGCGACGTTCGGAATGAACCACTGCCCTCGCTGGTCGTCAATATCCGGGGGTGGTTCCAGCCCGCCGATGGGGGGCCTCCCGTGTCCTGTCGGCCGGATCAGCGGCTGGTTCGCCTCGGGGATGCCAGCTAGGCCCTTCCCTGGGGCCACGTCGGCCAGTGGTGATCAATCACGTGATTCGGTAGAATTGCTCCTCGCGCCTGGTCGCGACGAGTGATCAACTCGGGAACGACCCGGGAAGCGCATCATCCGATCGGAAGAGAAGTACCCAAGGAGCACTGCCATGACTGCTGTTCGAACGTGTATCGGGGCGATGGTGATCGCCATCATCGGGATCCTGAGTCCCGTGGCCTCGGCCCAGACATCCATCGAGATCCCGGCTGAGATTCGCAAGCACGTTCCGAAGGATGCGTTCCTTCTGGTCTACGCGCCGTCGATGCAGAAGCTGCTGAATGCCGTCAGTGGAACGGGTGCGTCGATCAATCCCCAGTTCGGGATGATGGTTCAGATGGCGCCCCAGATGATGAGCATGGACATGTTCCAGCACGAGACCGGTGCGCCGGTTCAACTGGACATGGATGCACCGGCCGCGGTCGCCGTGGCCACCGGCCCGACGGGCCCGATGGGCAACCCGGCAATCACCATTATGGTCGGTGTGAAGAGTGATCGCACCGGGCTCAAGACCTCGATGCCCAACGGCCGGGTCGTGCCGATCGAAGGAAGTTCCCTGGTGATGGTCACGGATGTTCCTGCGAGCATGCCCATGGGCGCCAGCGACACGCTGCTGCAGAATGTTCCCGCGGGCGACATTTCCATCAGCTTCGACCAGGCGACCTTCGTCAAGCAGTACGGTCCGATGATCGACATGATGATGGCGATGGCCGGCGGCATGGGTGGCCCCGGGCAGGATCCCCAGGCCCAGGCCATGCAGGCCCAGTTGAAGCAGGCGATGGCCCAGATCAAGACCCTGATGGGCATGTTCCAGTCCTGGGACATGGCCATGACCTTCAATGGCAAGTTCGTCGAGACGACGGTTCGCTGGGTGCTGACCAATCCGGCCGACAAGGCCACCGGATCGGCTGACCTGGCCAAGTACACCGGTGTCATGATGCCCAAGTCCGCGATGTCCGCGGCCATGAGCAAGAGCATGCTGGAATGCATGATGTCCATGCAGGAGGGCTTCCAGAGCCCCAATCTCCCGGCCGCGACCCAGGATGCCATGAAGAAGATCTTCGATCTCGCCCGGGTGACGATGGGCGTCATCGACAGTTCCATGGGCATGTCCATGGGCATCGACAAGACCGGACTCTGGTGTCTCCAGATGATGAATGTCAGTGATCCGGAGGCCTACCTCAAGGACACCAATGAGGCACTGACCGCGCTCTCCGATGCTGGTCTTGGCTTCGAGGTTTCGAACCTGAAACTCGTGGATGCCAGCGGAACGGGGTACGCCCTGAAGATCGATGCAGAGAAGATGATGTCGAGCTTCGGTGTTCCAGCGATGGGTAAGCAGGAGATGGCCATGATCGAGTCCGTTGTCAAAGCCATGATGGGTGGTGATGTCGGCTTGCAGATCCGCTACCTGCACCAGGGTGACAAGATGGCCATCGTGATTGGACGCTATGGCCAGGCCATCGGTCGCGCCAAGCAGATCCTCAGCGGCCGGTACGACGGGGACCCGAACACCCTCGATGCCCTGATCTCCACGTCAGAGGGCTCACCGACCATGGTGATGATGATGGACATGCGTCAGATGATCGGTGACGTGCTGTCATTCCTGCATACCGTTCCTGCCCTGCAGGCGGACAAGGACTTCATGCGTGAGATTCCCGATGGAACGCCTGCGGGCGACCCCGTCCTGTTCGATGCGAAGTGCACGTCCATGTCCAAGGGCGGCCAGTGCGTCATCAACATGAACATTGGCGACTTCGCAGGCATGATGGAAGCCATGGATGATGCACTCCGGGCCAAGAAGCGGCAGCAGGCTGCAATGGCGAACTGATCGCCGTACCTCCTGGAATGGAATCAACAGGCCCCGCAGCATCTGCTGCGGGGCCTGTTTCTTGATCGCGGGACCTGTGGTCGAACTGGGGATCAAGGATTCGAACCTTGACTAACTGATTCAGAGTCAGCCGTGCTACCGTTACACCAATCCCCACGTGATCGGTTGCGTCGCCCATTCTAGCGTAGACCCGGGCCGATTTCTCCCCCTTCCCGGGCCCTGCGGGGGGGCGATCTTCGGGCTACCATTCGGCCTCACATCACCACTTGGCTGGAGCATATCGATATGGCTGATTACGTCACCGTTGAGGGAGCCCGGGTGGGGGTTCTGATGGGCAGTGCCTCCGACTGGCCCGTCATGGAGAAGACCTCCGCGACCCTGTCCCGCCTGGACATCATTCATGAATGCAATGTCATTTCCGCGCATCGGGCCCCGCGACGGCTCGAAGAATACTGCTCGACCGCCGAGGATCGGGGCCTCCAGGTCCTGATCTGTGCCGCGGGCGGTGCGGCACACCTCGCGGGCGTGGCAGCCGCGCTGACGCATCTGCCGATCCTGGGCTGTCCGATGAAGGCCTGGTCGACCGAGGGACTGGATTCACTGCTGTCGATGGCCCAGATGCCGCGGGGGATCCCGGTTGGCACGCTGGCCGTCGGCGGTGCCGGCGCCGTCAATGCGGCCTTGTTCGCGACGAGCATCATTGCCCTGTCCGACTCGGCCGTGCGTGATCGCCTGATCGCCTTCCGTGCGGAGCAATCGGCGGCGACCTTCGAACTTCCCGGGGCGCCGGGACATCCGGCGGGGAGTTGACGCCACGATGGACTTCGATGCGCCGGCACCAGATCCCATCTCGGCCTGCACCGCCTGGTTTGATGAAGCCCGCGTGAAGTGCAGCGTTCCCAATACCCACGCCATGGCCTTGGCCACGGTCGACGGCAACGGGAACCCGTCCTGCCGAATGGTGCTGTTGAAGGGCTTTGATGAACGCGGCCCCGTGTTCTACACCAACCGGGAGAGCCGGAAGGGTGCTGCCCTGGAGGCGACGCATCGGGCCGCGTTGCTCTTCTTCTGGGATGAGTTGGAGCGGCAGATCCGCATCGAGGGGCCCGTTGAAATCGTTTCCGACGAGGAGGCGGACGCCTACTTTGCGTCCCGGCCGCGGGGCAGCCAGGTCGGCGCCTGGGCCAGCGATCAGTCTCGTCCGTGCCCTGATCGAGCCACCATGGAATCCACGCTCGACCGCGTCGAGCGGGAGCACGAGGGCAACTCGGTTCCGAGGCCTCCGCACTGGGTGGGGTATCGCGTTCGGCCCGAGTCCATCGAATTCTGGCAGGGTGGTACCGATCGGATGCACGACCGCGTGGTGTATACGCCCGACGGCGAGGGCCAGTGGGTGGTCCAGCGGCTCTGGCCCTGAGGCTCAGTCCCGGTCCGGGTCGGACAGGTCACGCAGAAGGTCTTCCGCTTCCTTGATGATGTCATCGGGCATCGGCCCCTTGTCGGCAGGGGGCGGCGACGTGGGTGGTGGCGAGTTGGCTGGTGGTGGTGGGCGGTGGCTCGTGGCATCGGACTTCGGCGTCGGTTCCGGGGTGTCCTGGCTGAGCAGTGCCCGGGCCTCTTCCAGGAGGTCCGGTGGCAAGATCGACGCTGGATCAGGTGCTGGCTCTGAACGACGTGGCCTGGGGGTCTCGGCTGCTGGTGGGGTGGGTGTTGGCGCCTGGGTCCTCAAGTGGGGTGGCAGGTCCTCATCGGTGATCTCAAGTTGATCTTCCCGGACCTTGAAGAGGTCCTGCCAGGTGGCGACCTCGCCAGGCCGAAGGGCAGCGGGGCGGTGAGGGGTGTCTTCCCGGGGCCGTCCCCGGCGGTCATCCAGCAGAATCCGGAGGAATGAGGCGGAATCGAGGTCCTTGGCCCCTCGGCGGCGTGCCGCTCGTCGAACTCGTCGATCTGAAGACACGACGACGAGTCGACCCGGTGCCGTGGAGTCCTCAATCAGGCGTTCCAGGATCTCATCGGCCTCCTTGGCTCCTGAATAGATGGCTCGGATGCCGCCGGGCAGCCGCGGGACCGCCCCCTGGGGCGGGGTTCCATCACAGACGAGGGCCACGTGGGCCTCTGACCACCTGCTGGTGGCGATCAGGGCGGCCAGGCCCCGCGTGTCTGGCCCTGCCAGGCCCGGTGGCAACACGCCGGTGACGTGGAGAACGTTGAATGTGTCTACAAGTAGCCTCATTGTCCGATGCACAGTATCTCGCGAAAACGGCGGTTTCGGGGCCCTGGGGGGTCCCACTTCAGAAGGGATACTCTTGCCTGTGAGCGGCGAATCGGTTCTAATACCCGGCTTCCCCCGGTTTTTGACCCCAGAGAAACGACCTCATGGCCATTCGGATCAAATCGCGTCACGGCGAGTCTGTCAACCAGATGCTCCGCCGCTTCAAGAAGCTCTGCGAAAAAGAGGGCCTCACGAAGGACGTCAAGCGACGTCAGTACTTCGAGAAGCCTTCGGAGCGACGTCGCCGCGCGTTGCGCAAATCGATCGCCAGGATCGCTCGGCTGCAGGCGGGCCCACCACCCCGTGGTGGCCGCGGTGGCGGGCCGCCCGGAGGTGCTCGAGGCAAGACTGGAGGCGGCGGTGGTCCCCGCCGTGGCCGTTGATTGGCAGAAGCCTCTGCGGGCCGTTCACGGAGTTTCATCCGGCATGCCCGGGTACTCGCTTTTCATGTCATGAGAGAGACGTGTGACTGATCGCCGCTCTGCGTTCGTCAGCGCGGTTTCTATATGAGGAGATGCAGGCGTGAGTGGAATGATGCTTGCCGATTTTCAACCTATCGTGAAGGACGCCTGGGTCTGGTTCATTGCCCCCATCGGCGCCGTGCTGGCCCTGCTGTTCGCATTCATCTTCAGCCGATCGGTGATGAGCCGGTCCGAAGGTGAAGACAGCATGATTCACATTGCCGAGGCCGTCCGGAAGGGCGCCATGGCATACCTCGTCCGCCAGTACAAGGTCGTCTTCGTCGTCTTCCTCGTGCTCGTGGCGATCCTCCTCATTCTTGGTCTTCTGAACATCCAGCCGCTCTGGACGGCCGCGGGTGTTCCCATCGCCGGTCTGTTCTCCGGCCTCTGTGGCTGGTTCGGCATGAAGATGGCGACCAACGCTTCGGCTCGGACAACCTGGGCCGCCAAGCAGTCGCTCAACGATGGCCTGACCGTCGCCTTCCGCTCCGGTGCGGTGATGGGGCTGGTCGTGGTGGGCTTCGCCCTCCTCGACGTGAGTGTCTGGTACTTCCTCTGGAACCAGTTGATCCCGAATTCCGGCCTTGAGGAAATCACGGCCATCATGCTGACCTACGGCATGGGTGCGTCCACGCAGGCCCTGTTCGCCCGCGTGGGTGGTGGCATCTACACCAAGGCAGCCGATGTCGGTGCTGACCTCGTCGGCAAGGTCGAGGCGGGTATCCCGGAAGATGATCCCCGCAACCCGGCGGCCATTGCTGACAACGTCGGTGACAACGTCGGCGACGTGGCGGGCATGGGTGCCGACCTCTACGAATCCTATTACGGTTCCATCCTCGCCTCGATGGCGCTGGGTGCGACCGCAGCACTGTCCGGTGCCTTCGGCGTCATGTCGGAGAAGATGGCCTACATCCTGGCGTCTGCACCGATGGCGCTCGCCGGGCTGGGCATCATCTGCTCCCTGTTGGGTGTCTTCGTCGTTCGGGCCAAGGAAGGGGCCTCCTTCAGCCAGTTGCTGAAGGGGTTGCACATGGGCGTGTGGTTCGCCTCGCTGCTGGTAGCGATCGGCGCCGGCGTCCTGTTCTACATCCTGCTGCGAGATCCGGAAGTGGCGGTGTACTACGCCTGGTGGCAACCGACGCTGGCCATCATCACGGGCCTGGCAGCAGGCCTCATCATCGCGTTCGCCACCGAGTACTACACCTCGTACGAGCATGCACCGACGCAGCGGATCGCCGAGCAGACCCAGACGGGGCACGCGACGGTCATCATTGCTGGTATCGCCGAGGGCATGAAGTCCACCTGGGCACCCCTCCTGGTGATCGTGGCAGCCATCCTGCTGGCCTTCGGATTCAGTGGAGGCAATGAGAACTTCCTCCTGGGCCTGTACGGCGTCGGCATTGCCGCGGTCGGCATGCTCAGTACGCTGGGCATCACCCTGGCAACCGATGCGTATGGCCCGATCGCGGACAACGCCGGCGGCAACGCCGAGATGACCGGGCAGCCCTCGTTCGTGCGTGAGCGTACGGACATGCTGGACTCCCTGGGCAACACGACGGCGGCGACCGGCAAGGGATTCGCCATCGGCTCGGCGGCCCTGACCGCCATGGCCCTCCTGGCGGCCTATGCGATCGTCGTGAACGTGGCGCTTGTGAAGAAGCACTCTGTCGCCAGTTGGGACTCACCGATCGCCGAGGTGGGTGGTTCGGACTTCGATGCGTCGTCCGTTGCGACCTTCAAGCAGAATCGTCCGGCGGATGGTGATGCGGTCCAGCTTCACCTGCGAAACATGGGCCAGGGTGAATTCCGCGTCGTCGCGGACTTCAACAGCCGGCAGACAGCCGGTGGCGGCCTGATGCTCGCGTCGCGTTCCGTCGTGACGGGTGTCGGCCGAATCTGCCCGGTGGGCTCTGACATCCATGTCGATGCGGTCTGGGATCAGCACAACGGCGTCTATGACGTGGAAGCCAAGGCCGACGATACGACCTACAACTTCGACCTGGTTCCGGCGGACCTCGCTTCGCTCAAGCACCTGGGCGCGTTCTATGACATCTCGATCATGAACCCGCGGGTTCTCGGCGGTCTCTTCCTGGGTGTCATGCTGGCCTTCGTCTTCTGTGCCATGACCATGAACGCGGTGGGGCGTGCGGCCTACCGGATGATGAACGAGTGTCGACGCCAGTTCGGCATCATGCGTGACAAGTTCCGCTCTGATGGCATGAGCGATGCGGATGTGGCTGACCCGATGAAGTGGCCAACCAGTGTCGAAGTCAACGGCGTCACCTACCCGGACTACCAGGAGTGCGTATCGATCTCCACCGCTGGTGCCCAGCGTGAGATGGTCATTCCCTCGGTGCTGGCGATCGTGACCCCGATCATCGTCGGTCTTATTCTCGGTGTTGGTGGCGTCATGGGCCTGTTGGTCGGTGGCCTGACCAGTGGTTTCGCCGTGGCCATCTACATGGCCAATGCCGGTGGCGCCTGGGACAACGCCAAGAAGTTCATCGAGGCCGGGAACCACGGAGGCAAGGGATCCGATTCGCACAAGGCATCGGTGACGGGTGACACCGTCGGCGACCCCTTCAAGGACACCTCTGGTCCGTCACTGAACATTCTCATCAAGTTGATCGCGGTCGTCTCGGTCGTCTTTGCGGGACTGGTCGTCTACTTCGGCCCGACCGTCCAGGCGGCCCTTGGCCTGGGTTGATTCAGGCTGGGTATGACGAACGTGGATGAGCAACAGCGGGACGGCGGCACGCCGGGATCACTCGATCCGATCGCCTTCGCCAGGGAGGCGGCTCGGTTGGCGGTGGATCTGCACTGCGAGGATGTCCGGCTGCTGGATGTCAGCGGGCTGAGTCAGCTCTGTGATGTCATCCTGGTCGCATCCGGGACCAGTGATCGACAGATGCGATCGGTGGCGGCGGAACTGGAAGCCCTCGGGCGGACCAGTGGATTTGGCCACTTCCGCTCGACCAGTGATCCGCTGGAAACGTGGATCGTCGTGGATTTCGTCGACCTGGTGGCACATCTCTTCGAACCAGGTCGCCGGAGTTACTACGATCTGGAGACGCTCTGGGCGGATGCCACGGACATCGACTTCGATCGACCGGGATCACCCGAGGGAAACGTCGGCGACGGCACCACGGGAACGTGACCGGCCGTCCTGCCGGCAGTAACGTGGAGGTACAGCCATGCGGCTTGTCAGTTGCCTGATTCTCTTGCTGCTCTCGGCCACCCGCGTGGACGCTTCGACGTCCCCCTTCGAAGGCCGTTGGTTCGGAACGGTCGAGATGAAGGACGGTGCTCGTGTCGAGACCGTTATCGAAGCGACGGGGCTTGGCAACAACTGGGTGCTTCGATTGACACAGCCTTCGGTCGACCGCTTTCATCAGCCAATCGTGAACAGCGCGATCGATGGAGGTGATGTCATCCTCTCTCCAGTCATGGACGAGGGCATGGTGACCTGGCGAGGCGAGGTGTCCGCGGATGGATCGACGTTCCGTGGAGAGATCGTTTCCGATGGGGCAACGCAAGGGACCTTTGCCCTGGTGAATCGGCCCGCTGTCGAGGGACCGGGTGTCGATATCTGGTCCGGCAGCGTGATCGTCCCGGGGCGGGACTTCGAACGGGTACGCCTGCGGCTGCTGCGTAAAGATGATCGCTGGCATGCCGACGTGGACCTCCCCGACCGGAAGATATCCCGTTACCCGGCTGACGTTCGTGAAGCCGACGCATCGCTGTCCATCGACCTTCCCTTCGATATCCAGCTTCGCCTGGTGTCACCGACGCCCCTTGGCGCCGAGGGCCAGCCTGAGCAGGTGATGGCGGCCTGGCGCGAGGGCGACCTTTCCACGGCCCTGATGATGCGTCGACAGATCGGTGATCAGGAAGTGGTCGAGCCCCTGTACCCACAGGCCCCTGGGAGTCGGACGACTCATGTGCTTCGGATCGAGGACATCGCGCATCCCATCGGTCACCAACTCGGTGTGACCTTCACGGCTCCGGCGGGTGACGGTCCGTTCCCCGCGGTGGTCCTGGTCCCGGGAATCGGGGGGCGGGATCGTGACGACCGCTCCGGTGGACACCAGTTCCAGGCGGTCTGGGCGGATGCACTGGCCAGGCGGGGAATCGCATCGGTGAGATTCGATGACCGTGGCGTAGGTCGATCCACGCTTCCGGAAGGCATACCGCATTACGGTCCATCGATCAGGAACGAGACCATGGATGTTCGACATCTTGTCGAATGGTTGGCGGCCCAGCCAACAGTAGACCCGGCGGCCGTTGGCATCGTCGGCTGGGATACAGGTGGTTGGGTGGCCGCGAATACCGCTGCTGGCCTTCACCGTGAAGTGGCATTCATCGTCCTTCTGTCCATGCCCGGACTTCCGTTGGCCGAGGTGATGTCCGCCCAGTTGTGGCAGCAACTGGCGGCGGCGCCCGTCGACCAGGAGCAGGCCCGATCTGTTCTGCGCGTCTATCGAACGCTCCTTGACGTGGGCCAGGATCCCCGGGCGTCGGAAGAGGAACTGCGGGAGTTGGTTGTTAAGTACCTGGCGGCTCACCGTCAGCTGGCGCCTGGGAACCAGCGGCCGGTTTCAGAGCAGGAGATTGCCGAGGGGCTGGCAGCCATGGCCTCGCCGGCGATGCGTCGCAACCTGAGATTCGAGCCTCGGATGATCCTGCCGCGACTCCGCTGCCCAGTGCTGGCGGTCGGGGGGACGGCGGATGTCGATGTCCCCTCTGCGGTGCACCTGCCCGAGATCGAGGCGGCGGTGCAGCGCACGGGTGGCGAGATTGAACTGGTGGACATCGAGAACGTGAACCACCGGTTGCAGCCGTCTGATCCGGGAAAGGTCGTGGATTCCAGTCGGATTCGAGCAACGGTCGATCCGCGTGCAATGCGGGCGGTCACGGACTGGATCCAGGCGGTGGCCGGCCCGGTACCGCCACCAGCCGAGGCGCAGGATCAATGACGTACGGACTGTCCCGTCGTCGAGAAGAGTCCATCGAGGGCTGGGGCTTCGCCATGAGCGAGATCGCACACGGGGATCAGGCCTCGGTGGATCCGCGAACGCTTTTTGATTCGCCTGACCGTCCACTGGAGATCGAGCTGGGTTCCGGGAAGGGCACCTTCCTGGTTCAGCAGGCTGGTCGGCAGCCGGAGACCAACTTCCTTGGCATCGAATGGGCAGCGCCATTCTTCCGTTTCGCGGCAGATCGCCTGCGTCGCCATGACCTGGTCAATACGCGGATGATGCATGGTGACGGATCGGAGTTCCTCACGTGGTGGTGCGCTGATTCGGTGGCTACCGTGATTCATCTCTACTTTCTCGACCCGTGGCCCAAGGCCCGGCACCACAAGCGACGCGTCGTCCAGGCGAACACGCTGGAACATCTTCATCGTGTGCTTCAGCCCGGCGGCCTGGTGCATCTCGTCACCGACCATGTCGACCTCTGGACGTGGTACGAGGCGCACATGGATGGGGCGGTGAACCTGTTCGAACGTCGAGCGTTCGAGTCACCGGAGTCCGCAGGTGCCGAGGAAGTGATCGGGACGAACTTCGAACGAAAGTACCAGCGGGAAGGTCGCCCCATTCATGCGGCCACGCTGGTCAGGCGGTGATCCATGCATCGAGACGGCCACGATCCTGAGAATATCCAGCCAGAGGACATCCTCTGCGATTTCTGTGCGCGTCCGACCTGGGCGATGGACGTCCCCTCGATCGAGGGGCACCATGGGAGCATCCTCTGCAGCGATTGCCTGGACCAGGCCTGGGGTGTTCTCGTTGGAGACGGTGCCGGTCTCACGGGCGAGGACACCTGGAAGTGCACGATGTGCCTGGAGACGCGAGAGCCACCCTGGTGGGAGTCACCCACGCAAGCTGAAGCACGAGTGTGTCGTCGCTGTGTCAAGCAGGCCGGGGGAGCGCTTCACAAGAACCGCGATTGGGACTGGCAGAAGCCACCGTCGGATTGACTGAGGCAGGCCTGTTGTCAATGGGCTACTGATCGCCCATGAGTGCCTGGGGCGCCAGCGTCCGGAACACGACATCCAGCGAGACGAAGAAGGTCGTTCCCTCGCCATCGGCGGACTGGAGCCACAGTTCACCGTGCAGCATGTCGACCAGGTCGCGACAGATGGCCAGCCCGAGGCCGGTCCCCATGTGTGTGCGGGTATGGCTGGCATCCACCTGTCGAAACTTCTCGAAGATGACGTCATGCATGTCCGCGGGAATGCCAGGGCCTTCATCCGCGACTGACAGCACGACCCGGGTCGGACCGCCGGCTTCTGCAGGCGTCCGGGTTTCGGCTGACAGCGTGATCGTCCCATTGGCCGGGCTGAACTTCACGGCGTTCGAGAGCAGGTTGTAGAGGATCTGCTGCACCTTGCCGGGATCGGTTTCGATGACCGGCAGGTCTTCGGGGATCTCGGCGTTGATCGTGATGTCACGGGCCGCGGCCTGGGGCCCCATGATCCGAACCAGCCCCTCGATGACATCGCCGAGGCTGGTGGGCTCGACGTTGACCTCCATTCGACCGGCTTCGATCTTGGCCATGTCGAGCAGCTCGTTGATCATCTCCAGCAGGGAGTTGCTGCTGTTGAGGATGTTGGTGAGGTACCGGACCCGGCGTGAGCCTGGCTCGTCTTCCTCCATGGCCTTGTCGTGAAGGAGTTCCGTGAAGCCGATGATCGAGTTCAATGGCGTACGCAGCTCGTGGCTGATGTTGGCCAGGAACTCGGTCTTGAACCGGGTCGACTCCCAGAGTCCGACATTGGCCTCGGCCAGCTCGGCCACCTTGAGGTCGAGGCTCTCGTTCATCCGCTGGAGTCGATCCTGGGTCTCGGTGACCTGGTCGAGCATTTCGTCGAGACCACCCGAGAGTGCCTCGAGTTCGTCGCCCGTCTGGAGTTTCGAACGGGCTTCGATGTTGCCCTCCGTCACTTGTTCGATGACGGACTTGAGCCGTTTCACGGGCGTGAAGATGAGTCGGGCCAGCATGACCCGGAACACAAGCATGGACACGATGATGGCCACCAGGCCCGCGACCAGGATCAGTACGCGTGTGGACCCCAACTGGTCTTCACCGAAATTGGTGCTTCGGAAGACGACGATCACGCCATCGGGTTGCCGGGGGGTGGCGGACTGGGCATCGCGTCCGGCGAGCCTCGTCGTTCCGGCATCCGGGTACCGGTGGGCGTAGACGAACACCGTCTGTCCATGCAGCGTTTCCGTCTCGCTGATGTCCTCCTTGGGATCAGGTCCGCCGAAGGCTTCGCGGTAGACCCGGGCGTACTGTTGTACTTCGCGCGTCTCGGTGGGCACCGAGGCCGAACCGGCACCATCCCCGGCCGAAGGTACTCGTGTGATGCTGCTCCACGGGATGTAGAACATCTTGAGAATCGGGTCGCTGGGCTGGGCGGGGGCGTTCAGCTTCCAGGCCACCAGATCTTCCAGCGATCGCGTGCGGGCCGTGTTGTCGATGGGGTCGTGCAGGTAGGAGTCGACCAACTGTGAGGCAACTTCCCGCTGGTAGTCCCGTACAAGGCCGGACGTGGCGAACCACGGTACCGCGAGCGTCAGGATGAGGATGACGGCCAGGGCGCACCCGAAGAGGATCAGGCACTTGTTGGCCAAGCTGATCCCTCTGGTCATGGTTGGAGTATAGGTGCGACCGAGGTCATCGCGGGTGGGCCTGGATCAGCGTGGGCACTTGCGTATCGGCATCGGAGACGAGCCGGCGGATCCGGGCCGCATCCAGGCGGGCCGGGACGGACTCGGGCGGCAGCGAGGCCAGGAAGAGCCTCATCACCGCATGTGACACGTCAGAGGGGCGGGCGGAACCGGAGGGGCACCAGAGGTTGTAGTCCACCCAGGCCATCCGGATCTCGATGGTCCGGGAGTGGTCCTCGTCGATGTCGATGGTGAACCGGAACGTCCAGCCGTCACCAGCCTCGACTTCCTCGACGAGATGGAGTGGGACGGCATCGCCGGATGGGGGCGTCATGGGGTCAGCCTACCCGAGGTCCCGTCGGAAGGTCTAAGATGGCCGTGATCGCATGAACTTCCTTCTCGAGACATTTCGCCTGGGCCTGAACAACCTGCGGTTGCACATGCTCCGCTCGACCCTGACCAGCCTCGGGATCATCCTCGGCGTGGCGGCCGTGATTCTCATGGTGGCCATCGGCGAGGGCAACAAGAACGCCGCGATCCGGGACATCCAGGCCCTCGGTGCCCGGAACATCATCATCCGGTCCCAGCGACCACCCGAGTCCTCCCAGATCGGGACCGAGCGGCGGACCTTTGTCATGAAGTTCGGGCTGGAGGATTCCGACCTGAATCGAATCCAGTCGTTCGTCACCAATGCGGCCAGCATCGTTCCCGTCAAGGCGATCGGTTCCGAGATCTCGTTTGGTGCGCGACGCACTACCAGCCAGACCTTCGGCACGATTCCTGCGCTGCAGGAGGCCCTGAACCTGTCCGTCGAGGAGGGTGGTCGGTACCTCGTGGACCAGGATCTTGAGCAGAGAAGCCGGGTCGCGGTGATCGGTACTGCCGTTGCCGAGCAGTTCTTCCCGCTGCATACGCCGATCGGCAAGCAGATTCGAATCGACGATCGCGTGCTGACGGTGGTGGGTGTACTCAAACCCGTGGGCCTTTCGGGCGGCGCGGGTGGCGCCCTGGTCGGTCGAGATCTGAACCTGGATGTCCACGTGCCGCTCACCACGGCCGAGATGGAATTCAGCGACGTGGTCGTCCGACGCAACAGTGGTTCGTTCTCCGGAGAGGAAGTCCGCTACTCCGAGATCTACGTGACCACGGACGCGGCTGCGGATGTTCTTCCTACCGCGGACCGCATTCGTCGGCTGATCGCCGTCGAGCACGAGGATCGTGGTGATGTCACGATCATCGTGCCGTGGGAACTGCTGGAGAACGTGAAGCGAACGACATTCGCGATGAACATCCTGCTGACGGCCATCGCGGCGATCAGCCTGCTCGTCGGCGGAATCGGGATCATGAACATCATGCTGGCCTCCGTCATCGAGCGGACCCGCGAGATCGGTATCCGTCGCGCCATGGGGGCGACGCGTCGCCACATCGTGGCCCAGTTCCTGGTGGAGACCGGGGCGCTCTCGGCGGTCGGCGGCGTTCTCGGCATCCTGCTTGGCGTGTCGCTGTCCATCGCGGTGTCACACGTGCTGCCGTGGGTCCTGGAACTGGGGTCGATCAAGCGGTTGATGGACGTCAACATCAGCTTCGAAGCCCAGATCACCGGCTGGTCGATCATCGTTTCGTTCCTGGTGGCCTCCATGACCGGCGTCGTCTTCGGCATCTATCCAGCCCTGATGGCCAGCCGCCAGGACCCCATCGAGGCCCTTCGGCACGAATAGTCGGTTTTTCGACGTCTCACTCGTATACTGATCAGGCCGTGCGCGACGTATTCCGTAGTCACAGGAGACGGACCCATGACCGATCGACGTCCAGGACGAGTGTTCATGATGCTGGCGATCGTGTTGCTGCCGCTCATGTCAGCGGACGCCGTCGCCCAGCGTATCGGTGATCGCTGGAAGGAAGTGCAGGGTCGCTGGAATGCGGACCAGCAACGGACCAGTGAGGATGCCAAGTCCCTGGGACGATTGGTGTACGTCGATGTCGATGCGGCATTCGTGGATCGACCGGTCAAGGAAGTCCTGGACTGGCTCAGTGAGCAGACACGGACGCCGTTCCAGGTCATCATGATGGATGACAAGTCATTCGAAGGCCTGGATCCCGAGACGAAGATCACGCTCGACCAGGTCAACAAGCCGGCTATCAATGTGCTGGAGCGAATTCTCGACCAGTGCGCCACGGCCCAGCGTGAAGCCGTCACCTGGCAGTTGCGGTGGGGGATCGTCTACATCGGTACCAAGTCGGCCTTGAATGATGCGAAGTTCCGGACCGTGCGGATCTACCCGGTCGAGGACCTGATCATGACCATCCCGGACTACAACAACCCGCCCAATCTCAACCTCGGTGGTGGCACTGGTGGTGGTGGCGGCGGTGCCGGCGGCGGTGGTGGTGGCTTCGGCGGCGGTGGCGGCTTCGGCGGCGGCGGCGGTGGTGCCGGCGGCGGCGGTAGTGGTGGCGGTGGCGGCGCCGGTAGTGGCGACAACCCATCGGATTTCGATGATCGCGAGGAGAACCTCGAGAACCTGATCCTCCTGATCCAGAGCATGGTGGAGCCGGAGGCCTGGCAGGCCAATGGTGGAGATGGTGCGACCCTGAAGGTCCTGCATTCCAACCTGGTGATCCGAGCACCGGGCTATATCCATCGGCAGCTGGACGGTTTTCCCTATCCCATCCCGGTGCCACAGGGCATGCGGACGCGGACGCTTCGCATCGCCGGGAATACGGTGACCGTGGAGCAGCCCCTGTCAGAGCGGGTGAAGCAGGACGTCATCGGTGGCGGATCAAAGACGAAGCCCTGACGCCTTCGGCACGGCCTTACGGCATGGCGGCTGAAGGACTGGCGCACAGGACCATGAGACCCATGGCCTGCGACGCCGGGTGCAGGCTGGCGTCCCACGTCGATGAACGGATGCCGCCCACGACTCGATCCGGCTGACGCCAACTTCCCGAGACGTCCTGGCGGCAACTCAACTGCAGGAGATACCGGAGGAACTGGCGGTGTGCCGCGCGGAGCATGGCATCTCGTTCCGGGTCTGCATAGCGTGGGTCATCCAGCATCTCCGCCAGGAATACCGCGGGGCGAAGGGACTGGGCCGTGACGCCACGGGAATCCGGCTGGAGGCGGAAGCCCCCGGCATCCAGGTGCTCGGTGGTTGATGCGGCCGCCACCTGTGTGCCCAGCACCTGCTCACGGATCAGGCGAAGCGTGTACCGATCGGTTTCGGCGTCCGGATCTTGTTCGCCTTCGTTGAGCGGGCGGACGCGATCGACCCATCCCAGCCACGGCAGCAGTCCGACCTGCTGATGAAGGGGCAGCACATCGCGGCTTCGTCGCGCGGTGGCCAGGGCGAGGTCGCGATCATCCGGTGAGGCGATCGCCAGTGCGGCGGCCGCCATGGCCAGGTCATGGCTGTGTCGACGGATCTGCTCGTCATCTGCCTGCATCATCATCTCGGCGTAGTCGCGCAGCGTGGTGATCCGTTCGGTTCGGCTGGAGGCATCGTGATCGAGTGCCGAGGCGGCGAGGCACCAGGCCGCCATCGTGGGCGGGTCCATCTGCTCGGTCGATGGTTCGGACTCTGGTGACTGGTTGTCTTTCAGCAATTGCCTGGCCGCGACCGTGGCCTCGAGGGCCACGGCATCATCGATACCCGGCGTCGAGGCGTAGCGGGCGAGTGCCAGCGCGATGAGGTAGCGATCCAGGGTTGATGGCGGCTTTCGTTCCACGGCCTCGGTCGAGGGGGTATAGGTGCCCAGGAAGCGAGCGCCCTCATCGGTCGTGAACACCCGCTGGAGGATGTGTCGCGCCAATGCATCACGGCTCTTGGCGAGTTGCTGGGGAGTGATCTCCGATTCCAGCACGACTTCGTCGCCAGCCACCAGCATCGTCGGTGGAGCCGTCGGCGTCGCCTGGGCCAGGTGGATCGTGTCGAACTGGTACACGCTCACCGTTCCCTGTTCACGAAGCGTATCGATCTGCCGTGGAGACAGTTCGCTTGCCAGGGCCAGTGAGTAGAGGCGGTCGGGGCCGGCAATCGCATTGGTCAGTCGCAGGTGAGATGGGAACTGGAACCACCAGCGATCCTCGTGCCGCAGGGCCAGGCCATCAATGCCGGGCCGAAGGCGATCAGTCGCTTCCAGGAAGGTCCGCCCCAGCAGGGCTCGAACCGGCCCGGCGACTTCCAGTTCCATGGTCAGGTGTGTCCCGGCGTCACGGCGGACGTTCTCGGGCAGGTTCGAGATGACCTCGTCCGATCGTGCGTTGGCGATCGCCTCGCGGGCGGCCTTTCGGATCATGTCCTGATCGAGTGTTTCATCGCTGGAGGCCCGGCCAATCCCCACAGTTCGGCCCCGGTGTCGCAGGATGATGCAGGCGGCAGAGGCGTCGGCGATCGGAGGCGTCTTGAGGTCGGTGTCCGGGACTGCCAGGGCGTTGACCCAGCCTCGTACATCCAGCCAACTGCCGACGCAGGACTCCAGGTCCAGCGGCTGGGCGGCTCCGATCGAGGTTGTGATGGCCAGGGTCAGCGGGAGCAGGGGCAACATCACGTGGCGTCCACGCAACATCCGGAACAGCCGGAGTGGCCACGTCCGGTAATGGGCGGCCTTGTCACGGTGGGATGAACGTCGGGCGAAGACCCCTGGGTTTGGCATCATCATTGAAGCATCGTACAGGCAGAAGGCAATGCTCCTTGCGGGGGCGATGGAGCGACCAGGGAGACAGGATCATGGCACTGTTGGATCTCTTCCGAATGAATGACAACCGGAAACGGCTCCTCGTGCTGTCTGCACTCGTGTTCATCGCGATGTGCTAGATCCGACCCGGTCCGGACGGAACTGTCACCGAGCATGAAAAAGCCCGGCGTACCGAGGTACGCCGGGCTCGTCTGTTGGTGAACAGGGGATCAGAGGGTGATCTTGTCGGTCCCCAGCGAACCATGGTCGTCCATGCCACCACGGCTGGGCGACGGCGTGCCGGAGGAGTCATCCTCGGGATCATGCTTCGGCGACGCTTCCTTCGGATCGGAGTCGCCCCACATGGCCCGCTTCAGGCTCAGGCCGATCTTGCGCTCGTCCGTGTCGACGCGGAGGATCTTGACATCCACCTCGTCGCCGGGCTTCACGACATCCTGCGGATCGTCGACCTTCTCGTCAGAGAGCTCGGAGATGTGCAGGAGACCTTCCAGTCCAGTCTCGAGCTGGACGAAGACACCGAAGTTGGTGATCTTCGTGACCGTGCCATGCACAACCATGCCCGGCTTGTAGGCATCCGGAATGGCGGTGACCCACGGATCTTCCGTCAGCTGCTTGACGCCAAGGCCGACGCGCTGCTTGTCCTGGTCGATATCCAGGACCACGCACTCGACCGGGTCGCCCTTCTTGTACTTCTCGTTGGCGTGCGAGATCTTCTCGGTCCATGACATGTCGGAAACATGCAGGAGACCGTCGATCCCCGGCTCGATCTCGATGAACGCACCGTAGTTGGTGAGGTTCCGGACCTGGCCTTCGATGATCGTTCCGGGCGGGTACTTCTCGGCGACGAGTTCCCACGGGTTGACCTCGATCTGCTTCATGCCCAGCGAGATCTCGTGCTTGTCCTGGTTGATGTCGAGCACGACGACTTCGATCTCGTCGCCGACGTTCACCAGTTCGTTGGGATGATTGATCCGACGGGTCCATGACATCTCGGAGATGTGGACGAGACCCTCGATGCCGTCCGCCAGTTCGACGAAGGCACCGTACGAGACGAGGCTGACGACCGAGCCCTTGACCCGGCTGTTGATCGGGAACTTGGCCTCGATCTCGTCCCACGGGGACGCTTCCTTCTGCTTGAGGCCCAGGGCGATCTTCTCGCGTTCCCGGTCGATCTTGAGGATCTTGACCTCGATCTCCTCGCCGACCTTGCAGATCTCGCTGGGATGGTTCACCCGGCCCCAGCTCATGTCGGTGATGTGCAGGAGACCGTCGATTCCGCCGAGGTCGATGAAGGCACCGAAGTCGGCGATGTTGGTGACGGTACCGGTGACGAGCTGTCCCTCCTCGATGGAGTTCATCAGCTTGTTCTTGGCCTCCGAGCGTTCCCGCTCGATCAGGCGGCGACGGCTGATGACGATGTTGCGGCGTTCCTCGTCGATCTTGAGGACCTCGGCCCGGATGGTCTTGCCGATGAACTCGCCGATGTCGCTTGGACGACGGACGTCGACCTGGGATGCGGGAAGGAAGACGGGGACGCCGATGTCGACGAGCAGTCCGCCCTTGATCTTCCGCATGCAGCGACCTTCGATGATGTCGCCCTCGGCCTTGGTCTCGAGGATGCGTTCCCAACCACGGATGCGGTCAGCCTTGCGCTTGGAGAGCTTGATGATGCCGGACTCGTCCTCCAGNTCCTCCAGGAGGACCTCGATGACGTCGCCNGTCTTGAGGCTGTCCCATTCATCGAATTCGCTCTTGTTGACGAGCCCTTCCGACTTGAGACCGACGTCGATGATGGCGTCGTCGCCGGCTCGGCCGACGACGCGTCCGTTGAGGATCTTGCCTCGGCTGTACTGCTGGATTTCGGAGCTGAGCACGCTGTTCATGTCGCCAGATGCAACGTCCTCGCCCAGTTCGGCTCGGATCAGTGAATCGGCGTCATCCTGCTGGACGCCCAGCTCGGCGATGAGATTAAAGTCAACCATAATGTCAGGGGGTGCGACGGCCGGGGCGGGCTACTGCGGGTCGCGTCCGCAGGTTGATACGGTGAGCCTGTGTTCCGGGTCGTGGAACCCTGTCCACTGAACATCCCGGGCCAGGCTCGGTGCCCCAAGGCGAGCCGCTCAGTATAGCAATCCAAGGGGTCTTTTCGACAGCCTGATTCGGTTGTCCTGGCCGGGTTTTCAGGCCCCTGGGGGCTTCCGCTGTGTGGTCGTCGTCGGACCAGTGGCTTGGTCCGGGGGGGAGGCGAACCGCTTGCCCAGCAGGAGGAACCCCGTGGCGCCGAGGACGCCAAGCAGGGAGGCCACCAGGAAGACCCCACCGCCCGTGGGATGGCCCTGGGCGATCAGGATCTCGTAGGCGGAGATCCCCAGCAGGGGCGCCAGCAGGCCCCGGATGCCGGTCAGGGTGACGTGAACGCCCATGTACTGGGAGGAGTGCTCCGGAGCGGCAAAGTCGTGGTGCCCGAGATTCCAGGCCAGGACGCCTCCACCGAAACCCAGCCCGCGGATGATCGACGCGATCCAGATTCCCGGCAGCCAGGTGGTCAGCACGGAGCCGAAGAGGATCATGTTGGAGCAGATGAAGATCCAGCTGTGGATGGCTCGAAAGCGGACGACATGCACCCGGTCCAGGAGCCGGGACCAGATCGGAATGGAGAAGGGCATCATCAGGATCGGGATGGACGTGAGGATCGAGATGGCGGCGACGTAGTCCAGCTTGAACTGCTCGTCGAGGATGATGACCAGCGGTGCCGTCACCATGATGTTGCCGGTGCCGATCAGGAACAGGCAGGCCATGAACGCGCCGAATCCACGGTCACGATGGAGCACACCGAGGATCCCGAGCGGGTTGATCGAGGGGCGGGGTTGCCGGCTGTCCCGGCTGGCTTCCCGTTCCAGCCGCAGCATCCGGCGGTGCCCGCGAATCCGGATCCGGCTGTAGAAGAAGACGCCGAGTCCACCAACCGCTGCCGCCAGGGGGAAGACCCATCGATAGGCGTCCGGGTTCTCGTCCAGCAGCATGCCGGTCAGGAAGGTGATCCCGGCCAGGCAAAGGGCCTGCATCGTGGCGAATGCCCCAGCAACGCGGCCGCGATCGCTCCGTGGGTAGTTGGCGGCCCAGATGGTGGTGCGAATCGTGACCACGCCGGCCCATGCGATCCGGCCTATGGCGACGGAGACCGCGAAGAGCAGGAATCCCCAGGCGGTTGGGGCGGCCAGGCAGACCGACGCAATGCTGATGACGGTGATGATCTGCAGCGTGACGACGAAGCGGATCTTGTTGCGACCGTGTGCGCCGGCCGCCCAGGCGAAGCTGGTCAGGTTGGCCATCGCGGGAAGCCCCGTCAACAGTCCGATGACCAGGTTCAGCAGGTCTGCATCGACATGGCCGCTGAATGACTTCTTGGCGGTGATCCCGACCACGCCGCCTTCGAGCATGCCGAGCATGACCGGCAGCACGCCCCACGCCAGCAGCTCCCAGCTGTAGGTCCGCCGGTAGCGCAGCGGCATGCACGAGGGCCGGTAGCGGCGTGACAGGGCGGTGACGAGCTGAACGGGGGACCGGAGAATCACGATGAGCGGTTCAGGAAACAGGAACCCGAATGGCGCGGGGACGACCTGAGCCGACCGCTGATGGCGCTCAACGCGAACTGCTGCGAGCAGTCAACTACTGCGGGTTGCCGCCAGTGTTGACGACCGGGTAGGGCGTCAGAAGGGTGGGCTGGTCGGTCATGAAGAGACGCCCCCAGTCATCGGAGAAGGCACGCCAGTTCAGGTTGTTCACGACGGCGAGGTCGCGATCCTGGTCGAGGCGGGTCTCGGAGATACCGGCGAGCTCAGGGGTCAGGTTGCCCTTGATGTGATCCCACGTGTGGTACTTGTCGGAGGTGCATCCGGTCGCAAGAACGGTGGCGGCCAGGACGGACAACGTGACGGTCAAGCGAGTACGCATCTGATACCTCGTGGGAAAAGCGGTCAGCAGCCCGGGCGAGTCCCAGGAAGCGGTCCAGTGTCCCGCAGTCCCGGCTGTCTGTCAACGCGGACGGACTGAACCGAAACCAGGTCGGATCTGGGCGATGAAAATGGCCGAATTGCCCGTTCCCGGCCGCATTCTCGTGATAGGGTTTGGAAGCCGACGGGGCGGAGCCCCTCGGGTTCGCGGCTCCCGCGGACACTTTGCTCGTTCCTGCTTGATCCCCTGGGATCACTGGAGCGGCGTCGATGGTCATGCCTCCCCCACCGAGCGTGGGATCAGCGTGGAAGGCCGGGCACGACTGACCGTGAGCCCACCTTGAACTGGGGTTCGAGCAAGGTCCGCACGGGGTTGGGACAGGGAGGCTTTTTGCCAGACCTGTCCCAAGTGCGGCCCGCGGGGCTCCGCTCCGTCTGGTCAGCCGGCGGCTAGGAACTGGACCGTGCTGCTCGATACTGAGCGGCCACGTCCTCCAGCGAGGCCGGCATCACCCGGACATCGCCCGTCACCGTCATGAAGTTGGTGTCGCCGCCCCAGCGGGGGACGATGTGGGCGTGGACGTGCTCGGGAAGGCCGGCTCCGGCTGCTCGGCCCTGGTTCAGACCCACGTTGATGCCCTGTGGTTCGAGTACCGTGGAGACCAGGCTCATGGCCTCTTCGACCAGCCGCCAGAAGGCGGCTCGCTCGGGAGGCTCATAGTCCAGCAGGGTCGGTTCCGCAGCGCCAAGAGCCACCAGCAGGTGTCCGTTGGCGTATGGGTAGCGGTTCAAGAGAATCATGCCGGTATCGTTCCGGACGATCACGTGGTTCTCTTCGTCGGCTTCGGGATGCTGCCAGTAGTCGGCGAGGAAGTTGACTGGTCCGTCCGGCCCGTCGCCAGCGGCGTCGCGTCGGGCATCGAGTCGGCGGAGATAGGCCAGTCGCCAGGGGGCCCAGAGGTTCTCGTGCTGCATTGGTGGTGCTCCACTCGTGCGGTTGACTGTGGGCACCATAGACTGACAGCCCATGCCGCTGCTGGTTGCGTCCAACCTGGTGCATCGATTCGGGACCCGTGAGATTCTCGCTGGGGCGGCCTTTGGCGTAGAACCGGGCGAGAAGATCGGTCTGCTGGGACGCAACGGGTGCGGAAAGACCACCTTGCTCCGGGTACTGGCGGGTATCCAGGAGGCCGACTCAGGCCAGTTGGATACCCAGCGAGGCAGCCGCATCGGCATGCTGCCCCAGCATCCGACGTTTGACGAGGGCCTGACGGTCCGTGACGTAGCCGCTGGTGCCTTTGCTGAGTTGGAGCGGGTCAGGGGCGACCTGGAGGCGGTCTACGAAGCCATGGGTGAGGCCCAGGGTGAGAAGCTCGATGGCCTGCTGAAGCGACAGACTGAGCTGGAGGCTCAACTGGAGGCGGCGGGTGGTTGGCAGGTGGATCACCTGATCGAGGCCACGCTGCATGGCCTGGGCTTCCAGGATGAGGAGTTCTCCCAGCAGGCCACGACGCTCTCTGGTGGGCAGAAGTCCCGCCTGGCCCTGGCCAAGCTGCTGCTGGAGCAGCCTGACCTGCTGCTCCTGGATGAGCCCACCAACCACCTGGACCTGGAAGGGCGGCAATGGCTGGAGACCTTCCTGGCAGAGGAGTTTCCCGGTGCCGTCATCGTGGTGAGCCATGACCGTTGGCTGCTGGACCGGGTGGTCCATCGCATCCTGGAACTGGATCGTGGCCGGCTCCTGGAGTACCCCGGGAACTACACGGCATACAAGACCCAGCGGGCCGAGTTGGAGGTCACACGCCAGCGGGCGTTCAAGCGACAGCAGGATCATGTTCGTCGCGAGGAGGCCTTCATCCGTCGCTACAAGGCAGGTCAGCGCGCCAAGCAGGCTCGAGGTCGTGAATCACGCCTGGAGCGATTTCGTGACGACATGGAAGCGCCGCTGGTGCCCGTCCAGGTGGCTGATCTCACGTTACCGACGCCGCCACGCAGTGGTGACATCGTCCTGGATGCACAGGACGTCGGGACGGCATGGGGCGAGCATGTCGTGATGTCGGGTCTCGGCCTGACTGTGCAGCGTGGCGAACGCATCGGGATCATCGGGCCCAACGGCAGCGGGAAGACCACGCTGGTGCGCTGCCTGCTGGGTGAGATCCAGCCGTCTGAAGGCCAGTTGAAGACCGGGACACGATTGAAGATCGGGTGGTTCCGACAGGAGCAGGAAGCACTCGACCCCGAGGACGAGGTCTGGGAGTGGTTGCGCAACACGCTGGCGCGGGAACGGGAAAGTGGACAGGCTTCTGAACAGGAAGCCCGTGATCTCGCCGGCGCGTTTCTCTTCAGTGGCACCGTGCAGGAGCAGTTGATCCACTCGTTGTCGGGTGGTGAGAAGTCACGCCTGGTCCTGGCGTCGCTGGTCGGCGGCGGCCACAACGTGCTGGTGCTCGATGAACCGACGAATCACCTGGACCTGCCGTCAGCCGAGCAGGTTGAGGTGGCCCTGAGTGCCTGGGAGGGAACACTGCTCCTGATCAGTCATGACCGAGCCTTGCTGGAAGGCACGTGTGATCGACTCGTCGCATTGGATGGCAAGGGGTCAGCAGCGGTCTTTGAAGGTCGTCTCTCGGACTGGTTCCGTGCCCGTGATCGAGCGACCGCCAAGCCTGAACAGGCGGCGCCTCGCAAGACGCGTGCTGCGACACCGGCGCCGGCTCCTGCGGCCGAGCCGAAGAACCCGTTGGCCAAGCTCAGCATCCGCAAGCTCGAGGAGAAGATTGAACACCTGGAGCAGCGACGGGGCGAGATCGATGCCGACCTGGCTCGGCCAGAGATCTATACCGATGGTGAGGCGGTCAAGCGACTGTCGCAGGAGCGACAGGAGATCGAATCCAGCCTGGGGCCCCTGGAGGACGAGTGGCAGCGTCGCGCCGAGTGAGTGGCAACCAATCATGAACAACGCCGTGACCGATCATGGTCACGGCGTTGTGGATACGTGATGGAACTGGGGATCAGATCTGGACCAGGATGTCGCGTCCGGAATTGTCCCGTGCGACCATCCGGGTCTTGCCGATCCACTCAGCGTTGAACCCGTCGACGACTGTCGTGGAGTTCTGCGTCGGGTCCAGGTGGGCCACGACGTAGGTCTCGCCCTTGGGGCCGAAGTGTCCTTCGTCATCAATGGCGTAGATGGTCAGGTCGGCCAGGCGACGATCCAGGTCATAGGCGATCCGCGGATTGGATCCGTCCTGGTGGTTGAGGAAGAGGCGAGCACGGCCGGCTGAGCCAGTCATGTCCGCCAGCAGGACCACGCGGTACTGGCCATCGTCCGTGGGCCAGGCAATCTGCTCCGCATCACCGGGCGGCTGGTTCAGCACGAACTGGGCCTGGCGGTTGTTGATGGCCTGGATCAGCAGGTGGTTTTTGCTGTCGGAGATGATCCCGAAGATCGCGAGCGTGATGGACACGCCCAGCAGGACCAGTGCTGCGGCACGCCAGGTCCAGATGGACTGCGTGAAGCTGGTCGGTGTGGCCATCTCGGCCCGGGGGGCGACCCCGGCCCGGCCAATGGCGGCCAGCGGCTGGAGTAGCACGTCCTGCTCGGACATGGCTCGGGCCACGCGTTCCAGGACCTTGGCGCGGAGTGCCTCATCGGGCTCTTCACTGCCCAACAGGCTCTCGTCGGAAACGAGTTCGGCCTGGAGGTTCCGGATGGTCTCGCGGACCTGCTCCGGTGCGGCGAGGAACGAGTCCTCGAAGTGAAGGGCGTCCTCCGCATCGAGCAGGCCGAAGGCATCGAGGGAGGCGAGTTCCGCAAGTTCAGGGATGGTGATGTTGGTTGGACGTTTCATGGCAAGAACAGATTCCGAATGTGGTAGGCGTGTCAGGAAGCAGCCCATTCCTGGAAATCGCTGGTGGTGGCGCGATCCCGGAGTTTCTGGAGCCCGCGGCTGAGGGCGGACTTGACGGTGCCCAGTGGGGCATCAAGCTGTCGGCTGACTTCCCGGAGAGTGAATCCTTGAAGGTACGAACGTTCGATGACGACGCGTTGAAGTTCGGGCAGGTCGGCGAGGCAACGTTGAAGGACGGTTGACTGCTCCTGCTCCTGTCCCGTGAATCGCACGGCCCCCTGGGGGAGGGACTGGAGTGCGTCGTGCTCCAGGCTGGAGGACTTGGGACGGACGGACTTGCGTCGCAACTGATCAATGAGGTGGCGTCTGGCGATGAGCATCACCCAGGTCACGAGCTTGGCTCGCTGCGGGTCAAATCGGTCTGCGGTCTGCCAGAGGCGTACAAAAATCTCCTGCACGGCGTCTTCTGCTTCAGCCTGGGTCGGCAGGAGTTGCCGGGCGACGCGAAAGACCAGGCCTCCAAAGCGGTCGTACAGCTCGGCTACCGCGGATTCGTCGCCCGCGGCGATTTGCTGCATGAGATGTGACTCCAACTGTTCCAAGTCGAACCCCCATCAAGGGACCAGTCCGCAGAATCGAGGCTTGCGGTTCCCACGAGAACCGGGCCTTCTTTCCACATGATGCCGGTTTTTTGGCCATTGGGGCGGGTGCATGCTGTTTCGGGGCCAATTTCGCTCCAAATCTGGGCTGGAAAATTAAGGAATACCCCCAGAATTGTGTAGTCTGGAGACCTCGCTTGGGCCTTTCCTCCAAGGTTTCCGGCCAGACCTCGACCGCCAGGATTGCGGTTGTGTGCATTTCAGGAGGGTTGTCTCGTGCCAACTGCACGAACACATTCGGCGTTTTCCATGGAACCTGAACGGGTTCAGCGTCGAGCGTACAGCCTCATCGAACTGCTGGTCGTGATGTCCATCGTCGTTCTGCTCACCGGGTTGTTGCTGCCAACGCTCGCGAGTGTTCGTGATGCAGCCAACCGAGTCATCAGCAAGTCCAATCAGCGGAATATCGGCCAGGCCATCTCCCTGTTCGCCGACAGCCACAACGAACTGCCCAAGAGCGAAGCCATCCTGGAGTCGCCGATCAAGGCCGGTGAGTTGATGCGGGCCTGGACCGTTCCGGAGGATGGCTTCAACATGAAGTACGCCTCCTGGCTGAGCAAGGGATTCGACGGCCTCGGCCGCCTGTTCCAGTACCAGTTCATCGATGAGCCGGAGGTCTTCTACTCACCGGGTCACAATGGCGCACACCGCTGGGCCGAGTATGAACAGGATTGGCAGAATCTGCGCCAGGTCTGGACCGCTCGGGTTGGTGGGCACGACATCAACCCGCTTCGTGCGATCTACACCAACTATCACTACGCCGGACACGTCTACTGGGATCCTTCCACGGGTGGCCAGCGGGCGCAGCAGCGGAGCTTCGCTGACCCGTACAACTCCGTTCTGCTTTCGGACGGGATGCGGCGTTCCAGTGACCTGAACTTCGAGGGCGGCCTGAACGTCCTGCGAATGGACCTTTCGGTCGAGTGGCTTGAGGACTGGCAACTGGTCACCGCGCTGCCGCGAGATGGCCAGGATGCGATCGACAGTGGCGGCCATGCCGCCACGATCTGGGACATCTTCCGTCGTCAGTGATCCGAGCCTTCACCTGACATCACAGTTGCTGTTGAGTCCTGCCGCGGTCGAACCGTCATGACCTGGAGCCGGTGTCGCCCCACGCCCGGATCGATGGTCTGGATCGTAGACACGGTCACGCGTGGGCCGACGAAGACATGGTCGAGTCGGAAGACCGGCCACTCGCGGGGGAATGTCGGGGCCCAACCGGAGCCGGACTCGGGCCAGGCCCGGGTGAACCCGGGACAGATCGAGTCCAGGGCCGCGCTGCCGGCGGTCATGTTGAAGTCACCCATGATCAGGTCGACCGGGTCCAGGTCGACCTTTTCTCGCAACGCTCGGAATCGGCGGGCAATGTCCTGCCTGTTGCGATTGGGGTCCGACGGAAGATCCACGAGCAAAAGCCGAAGTGGTTCTTCCTCGAAGCCGGGACCATGAACCTCGAGCACCGCCATGTGAATGCCCTCGGCCCAGACCGCCGACCGCAGTCGTTCAACCGGCAGCCGCGTGAGCACGCTGAAGATCCCGGTGGACAGCGGCGGGTGATTTTCGCCGAGCCAGTCCTGCACCGCCGGTGACCATCTCACGCGCCGGCCACCCTCGATGATGCTCAGGTCAGCGTCGGCATTGATCAGCGCCTCGGCGTAGTCCGCTTCGTTGACGCGGACGGATCCCAAGGTCCACTGGGTGATGGTCAAGGCTGGTCCCGGGTCGAGCGGCGGTCGATGTGGTCGCCAGTTGTCGACGAGGAAGACCATCGGGCCGGCCAGGATGAGGATGGCACCCACCGCCCATGCCCGGCGAAGCGCGGGAAGCATGGCTGTTCCCAGCAGCCAGGCCAGGCCGGTCGGGATGAGCATGAGCGAGGGTATCCAGGAGAGCCACTGGGTCCAGGTCCAGCGGTCACTGAGGATCACGCCCAGCAACCAACCGATCAGCAAGGCCACGGCGGCGATCACGAGGACGGCCCCGGCCATTCGAGTCGAGATGATGCGCAACGCGGTCATGAATCCAGGCAGCCGCCCGCTAGAAGGGGAAGACGACCGGCGTGAGCAGGATCGTCACGATGCCGGCGAGGATCGTCAGGGGAAGG
>JAKVBX010000002.1:0-42901 GCA_022446795.1 Phycisphaerales bacterium | reverse complement strand
CCAGCCTGAAGGACTTCATTTGGAGCGACCGCGGGCAGGAGCGTCTTGCCCCGTTCAATCTGGCTGAGGAACAGCCCGGGCAGTCCACGCAGTCCAGCGTCCTCGATCGTCTGTCCGACGACCGGGCAGTCGGCCTGGACAACCAGTTCGACCTGGTACTCGCGGGCATCGGTTTCTTCGTCGGCGACCGGGTTGCGGGCGGGCAGGACCCAGGGCGTGATCATGATCATCACGGCAATGCAGAGGATCGCGGCGGGCAGCCCGATGGCGCCGATGCCGAAGAACTCCATCCATGGCGAGAGCCCGGTGTACCCGACGTCCTGCAGCCAGGGATGATCGTCGCGGAGCCAGTCGGAGAACTCCTCCATGACCACGATGTTCGATGCCGTGCCGATGAGGGTGAGCTTGCCGCCAAGAATCGCGGCGAAGCTCAATGGCATCAACAGGTGAGACGTGCTGAATCGTTGTCGCCTGGCCCAGTCCCTGACCAGGGGCAGTGACATGGCCACGATGGGTGTGTTGTTCATGAACCCGGAGCACACGGCAACGGGCGCCAGCAACCGGACCTGGGCGCGGGCCAGCGTCCGTGGCCGCCCGAGCAGTCGGTCGGAAAACACCGACAGGGCGCCGGTTTCTTCCAACCCGGCGGCCACGACGAACAGCCCTCCGATCATGAGCACGGCGGTTGAGGCGAAGCCGAGTACCGCGTCCTCGGGAGGCACGACGCCGACGATCATCAACAGGATCAGGCCCCCGAGCATGGTGGTGTCCACCTGCATGCGGTTGGTCATCAGGACGGCCATGACCAGTCCGATCGTTGCCAGGGTGAACCACGCTTCGAATGCCATCAGTGTTCCCGTTTTCCAGCGGGCCCCAACTGGAGGTCGTGGATGCCGGCGATGAGCTGTTCATGCAGTCCAGGCACGGCCACGATGACCCCGCTGTTGGAAGACAGGCCACGGCCGTGACTGAAGTCCAGGGGCTTGCCGTGAATATCCGACACGACACCGCCGGCCTCGGCAGCAATGATCGATCCAGCCGCGTGGTCCCAGATCCGCTCGACGTACTCGGTGGTGCGGGGCATGCGGAGGTAGGCGTCGGCCTGGCCACGGGCTACCAGGGCGTACTTGCACTGGCTGTCGATGGCGACCCCGACGCCGCCACCCAGCGAGTCAATGAGCGTGCCCGCCTGGGATCGATCACCGTGAGCCTTCTCGACTGAACCGCAGAACCGGATGGGCCGGTCGCCGGACCACTGGGCGGCGACGATTCTCATCGGCGTGGCCTGTGGATCACACCCGGCATACTCCCAGGCGCCCTGTCCCTCGATGGCCGCGTAGATCGAGCCCTCCGGGTCAGGGACATCGACTGCTGCGGACTGGTCCACGGGAAGCCCCGGGCAACCCATCACGCCCAGCCGGACACGGCCATGCTTGATCCAGGCCAGGGCGATGGCGAACTGCTGTCCTCGCAGGAAGCCCTTGGTGCCGTCGACGGGATCCAGGGTCCAGAAGCCCTCGTCCGTGGCCTCGCCCTGGCCAAGGTCGATGGCCTCCAGGATGGCAGCTTCATCGGCCTGGGGTCTCCAGGTGCTCACGAGCCTCAGGATGCCCTCCCGGATGATCTTGGCGTCAGGACCCTCCAGGGCCGAACTGTCTTCCTCGCCCACGAGGATGTGGTCCTGTGGGCGGGGGAGACGCTCCCTGAGCATCATGGCGACGATGGCCTGGGAGGCGTAGTCGCCGACGGTGACAGGGCTGCGGTCGTCCTTGGCGAGGCTGCTGAAGGCCTCACGGGCCTGCTGGGCCGCTCGCGTGATGGAACAGGCGGCGGCGACGGCTTCGATGGCGATCGGAAGGAGCTTCTCTGGTGTCATGCCGGACTCTACATCGGCTCACGACGCCTGCCACCCGGGAGATTCCGGCCCAACGGCCGGAGAAGTCCGGCCGGGGTCAATTGACGACCCGCGAGAGTCGCTCCATGGAGGTGGAGGGCTGGCGGCCGGGCTGCGTGCTGAAGAACTCGATGGTGTTTCGGTCCACGAGCCGGCCCTCGAAATGACCGGGCTCGTTCATCTCGACCAGCCGGAACTCGCCCGTCTCGGGATGGAAGACACCGAGGAGCTCCTCGACATCACTCTTGACGGGCGTCCGGCCGTTGTGGCCGCCCTTGCCCTCGAGCGTGGTCCATGTCCTCGTTCCGGTGACCAGGCCATGCTGATCAACTTGCAGTTCGATCTGGTCCAGGATCCGGCTGGCGCCACGGGAGTTGATCCGCCAGGCTTCACCTTCCCAGTTCCCGGCGAGGGCATCGGTGGGCCACCCCTGGCCTTCCGCGGCCGGCAGTGGGGCGACCTGGATTTTCGCTTCCGACGGCGACGAGGAAGTCGTCCCGGGCGTGGACTGGCAGGCGGACAGCGCCAGCAGTGTTGCTGCGGCACCCATCGTCATCAGTCGTCGCCCGGTCATCAGCCGTCGTGCCAGTTGGCCTTGAACTCGGAGATGGCGGCGAAGAACTCGTCTTCGATCCCCTTGAAGCTGCGAGCCTCGGCCAGCTTTTCGCGGAGCGCTGACTGCGGTCCACGGAAGTAGTCGAGCATGGCCTCTTCGAAGGCATGCACGGAGGGCAGCGGGATGTCATCCAGGATGCCCTTGGTGCCGGCGAAGATCGAGATGCATTGGTCGATGGCTGTGAAGGGGTGGTACTGGCCCTGCTTCAGCAGCTCGACCATTCGCGCGCCACGTTCCAGCTGCTGCTGGGACGCCTTGTCCAGTTCGGTACCCAACTGGGCGAATGCTTCCAGTTCACGGAAGGCGGCCAGGTCCAGTCGGAGGGAGCCAGCCACTTCCTTCATGGCCTTGATCTGGGCGTTACCACCCACGCGGCTCACCGAGATACCCACGTTGACGGCGGGGCGCACACCAGAGGCGAACAGCTCCGGCTGCAGGTAGATCTGGCCGTCGGTGATCGAGATCACGTTGGTCGGGATGTAGGCCGAGACGTCACCTTCCTGCGTTTCGATGATCGGCAGGGCGGTCAGTGAGCCGCCGCCGTTTTCATCGGAGAGCTTGGTGGACCGCTCCAGGAGGCGGCTGTGAAGGTAGAACACGTCGCCGGGGTAGGCTTCGCGGCCAGGCGGACGACGCAGCAGCAGCGAGAGCTGCCGATAGGCGGTCGCCTGCTTGGAAAGATCGTCATAGATGCACAGCACGTGCTTGGGCGTCTTGCCCTGCTTGCCCTGCCACATGAAGAACTCGCCCATGGCGGTTCCGGCATAGGGGGCGATGTACTGCAGCGGGGCGGCGGCGGATGAGCCGGCGTTGACCACGATGGTGTAGTCCATGGCCCCGTGGGTACGAAGCGTGTCGACCACGCCGGCAACGGTGGAGTCCTTCTGGCCCACCGCGACGTAGATGCAGACGACGGCTTCGTCGGTGCCCCAGTACTGCTTCTGGTTGATGATCGTGTCGAGTGCAACGGCGGTCTTGCCCGTCTTCCGGTCACCGATGATCAGCTCTCGCTGGCCACGACCGATGGGAATCATCGAGTCAATGGCCTTGATGCCGGTCTGAAGCGGCTCTGAAACCGGTTGGCGTGCAGCAATGCCGGGCGCCACGATGTCCAGCTTCATGGTCGTTGTGGCGTCGATGGGACCCTTGCCGTCAAGGGGGGCGCCCAGGGGGTCGACCATTCGACCGAGCATGGCTTCACCGACGGGTACTTCCAGCAGGCGGCTGGTGGACCGAACCGTGTCGCCTTCGCGAACGGCGAGGTAATCGCCGTAGATCACGGCTCCGACCGTGTCTTCCTCCAGATTCATCGCCTGGCCCATGACCGTTCCCTTGTTGGTCTCGAACTCAAGGAGTTCGCTGGCCATGACATTGGAGAGGCCGTAGATGCGGGCGATACCGTCACCGACTTCGACGACCTGGCCGACTTCCGAGATCTCGAGCTGCGAGGAGTACTGCTCGATTTCCTGCTTGATGACTGAGGTGATTTCGTCGGTCTTGATCTTCACGACGCGGTCCTTCCTGTCCCTATTCTGTTCCGGATGCGGATTCGGGATCCGCGGGAGCGATCTCGTAGACAACGGTGACGTCGGCGTACACCTTGACGATCTTCAAATCTGTTGTCGGGCCGCTCCGCTGGGTTCTGCTGGCGCGGCTCGGTGTTCCTGATGCATTCAACGTGAGACTGGAGAGCCTCACGAGACGTGAGTCTGCGGCAGTGGCCAGTACGCTGGCGTCCGCCATGGCGTCCCGGACGGCCTGCTTGATGGCGGCGGCTCGGTGTGCCTCGGGGTTGGCCAGGACGTATTCCAAGGTGCTGCTGCTGCCGACCATCGACGTCTGCGTGATGATCTGCGGCGCGAGTCCCAGCTTGTCCGTGTGGATCGTGAACTCGGCGGCGACCTCGTAACCGGTGAGCTCGGGGGGCGTCAATGATCCGCCTGCCCTGGCACCGGCTGATGTGCGTTGATTCGCCGTCCGGCCGCGGGCCAGTCGACGACCATCGCGGGTAATGATCGGTTCGATGTCCGTGATGCGGATCTCGCCGTAGTCCGTCTTCGGTTTCAGTCCCAGTTCATTGAGGCTGGACTGCAGAGCCGACAACTGATCCGTGGCCTGCGTGCGGGCCTCATCGAGCTTCCAGGCCTCGGAGGAGACGCCGATGTTCAGCGTGATGAACTCGGCAGGGTGCTCCAGCGTGGCTCGCTTCGTGACGGTCAGGGTGGCGACATCGTCAGCCGCGTGGCCGTGGGGCACCATGCTGCAGAGCCCCAGGATGATGGCGATGAAGCTGGTGGCCTTCATCACGCGGTCTCCCCGAGGAATCGATCCGGGTGAACTCGGATCTCGTGACCGCCGCTCTTCTTCAGGTCCGTTTCCAGTCGCTTCAGTTGCGTGGCGACGGAACCGTCGATCAGCTGGTCACCGATCCGCAGCGTCACGCCCCCGATGAGGTCGGGGTTGACGGCAGTGTGCATCACCGGATCCTTGCCGAGCGCGTCCTTCAACCGGTTGGAGATGGCCTCGCGAGCGGCGTCATCCAGTGGCTTGGCCGTGGTCACGTTCACCTCGACCCGCCCCCATTGCTCATGCACCAGCTGCGTGAAGGCGGTCTCGATCATCTCAAGATGACCAAGCCGTTCATTCGTATTCAGCACCAGCAGGAAGCGAAGCAGGAGGTCGGAGATCTTGCCGGAGAAGATCTTCTCGAGGCTCTCGCCTCGTCGATTGATCTCGACCAGCGGTGATGCGAGGAACTCACGGAAGGACGTGTCCATCCGGGCCAGTTCACAGACCTGTTCCAGCTCGTCGGCCACCTCCATCACGCGGTCGCGACCACCGGCCTCTTCGCAGAGTTCGAAGAGGCTTCGGGAGTAGATGCGAGCCAGGGTGTCGGTGTGGGTGGCCATGGTGGATCAGTTCTCGTGGGTTGCCGCGAAGGACCGAAGGGACTCGTCAATGAGATCCCGCTGGTCATCCACCGAGATCTCCCGCTGCAGGATCCGGCCAGCAATCGAGGTGGCCAGGCCGGCGGCCTGGGCATTGAGCTCGCTGATGGCCGACTCCTTGGCGGCGCGGATCTCCTTGGAGGCCTGCTCACGCATCGAGTGCAGGTCGGACTCCGCCTTGCGACGCAGTTCCGCGGCGTGCTGCTCGGCATCGGCCTTGGCCTGGGCCACCATGGCGGTGGCCTGGCGACGGGCCTCGTTGAGTTCTTCTTCCTGCCGTTGCAGGGACTCAGCAGCCTCGGCACGAGCAGCCTCGGCTGACTCGATCTCGCGACGGATCTTCTGTTCCCGCTCGTCAAGACCCGCGAGGATCTTGGGCCATACCAGGTAGGCCGCAACAAAGAAGAACAGGAGGAAGACAACGATGGTCGTGATCAGCGAGATCAGCTGAACTTCCACCGGTATCCGGTCGGCAGCAAGAAGGTACATGGGGGTCATCAAAGGCCTCCGGGAGATCGGCCCGGGGCGCGCTTACGCACCACCGGACCCATGCCCACGATCCGATCAGAGGATCGCGAGCAGACCAACGACCACGGCGAAGAGGGCAACACCCTCGACCAGGGCCGCGAAGATGATCATTTGCGTGGAGATCGTGCCAGCCATCTCGGGCTGACGGGCGATGGACTCGACACCACTGCCGCCGATGCGGCCGATGCCGATGCCCGCGCCCACCGCAGCGAATGCGGCAGCGATACCACCACCAATACCCTTGAGGCCTGCGCCGGTCGTGACGGTCTTGGCTGCAGCCTCTGCCGTGGCTTCATCAGCTGCCATGGCGAAGTCGGTGCCGAAGAACAGCAGTGCGGCGCACACGGTTCCAAAGAGGGTAAGGAATTGCTTCATCGTTCTCATCGCTTTCTGTTGAATACTCGTCTTGAGAGCGCGTCTGTCTGGATGTCGTGGGTTACATCCGGAGAATGTTCAAGGTCGAATCGTCCCGGCCCACTCCGGGACGATTGAGTAATCGGGTCAATGGGCCCCGGCCGGCTCCAGGCCGCCATGGGCGTCGTCGTGTTCGTGGTCATCGTGATGATGGGTCATCTGGCCGATGAACACCGTCGTCAGGAACATGAAGATGAAGGCCTGAAGGAAGGCCACGAAGAGTTCCAGGAAGCTGATCGCGATCGCCGCGACGATGGAGACCACCGAGATGGCCCCGGTCACGAGGATGCTGTTGGTGGCCTGGTAGGCCAGCATGCCGAACATGGCCAGCACGGCCATCATGGTGTGGCCGGCGAACATGTTGGCGAAGAGACGAATGGCCAGCGCGGCGGGCTTGATCAGCATGCCGGCGATTTCCAGCGGCACCATCATGGGAAGCAGCGCCATCGGCGCGCCACCGGTGAGGTGGGACAGGTAGCCCTTGATGCCAAGAGATCGGAATCCCTGGTACTGGATCACGACGAAGGCCACGCAGGCCAGCCCGAGCGTCACGCCCAGGTTCGCCGTGGCGGTTCCGCCGAAGACGGCCCAGATCTTCTCGCCGTTCTCATTCGCCGGGGCGATGGCGTGCTGCACGTCAATGAACGGGACCAGTCCCATCAGGTTGCAGGTCAGCACGAAGAAGAACAGGGAGAGCAGGATCGGCGTGTACCGGCGAGTCTCTTCCTTCAAGGTCGGACGGATCGTGTTCTCGACCAGGAAGAGGGTGAAGACCTCCATCAACTGCGAGACGCGACCCTTGGTGAGGTAGCGGTACATGCCTTCCTCTTCGCCGCCGGTCGAGATGGCCTTGGCCGCTCGCAGCAGGACGAGAATGGCGACGAGACCGGCGATCAACAACGTGACCGTGTGCATCGTCAGGCTTGGTTGACCAAACAGCTCCGGCCCATTGAAGAGCGCGTTTTCCCCTCCGACCAGGGGCTTGTCCATCACGTGATGCGTTGGGTTTGAGGAGGCCAGCAGCGGAAGCATGGTGGTGCCGATTCTCTTCGTTCGGAGGTGGTCAGCGGTCGGCTGTCGATCTCTCCATGGACAGCCGGTTCTGGAAACGAGCCGTAATCAGGGTCTCGACGATCAGGATGCCCAGGATCGCCAGAAACCCAGATACCAGCAGGGCCTTGGGGGCCATGCGAGCCGCGGAGTATAGCAATACGGAGAGGCCGGCGATGACCACGATCCGGACCAACGAGGTGGCGATCAACATGACCGCCCAGGTCCCCGCGGGTCGGACGACCCAGGGGCGGATGGCCAGGGTGCCCAGCACCGCGATGGCGGTCACCAGGCCGATCTCGATCAGCCCCGCCACCAGGATGGTGGTGCCGAATCCACCGATCAGCGTCCCGGCGACCCACAGCACGGCCGCCGCCGCAGTCGCCAGGACCTGCCCGGTCAGCAGGGTCGCCGTGGGGTAGGCCCACTCGGGCTGGCGGCTGGGTACGGCAGGGGGGGTCATGGGGCGGCTCCGGGGTCAGGATCATCAGGAGGGGTCGCTCGGAGCCGGGCCCTGCGGGCTTCGACCAGGCGGGCCTGCTTCCGGCTCTCCTTGAGGGCGGTCCGTATGAAGGTGGTCATGCCGACGCCGATCCCCAGGAGGCCGCCGATCAGCAGGAAGACCCGATCCGTGTCGAAGGCCAGATCCAGCAGCCAGCCGACCAGGGCCCCGGCGGCCACCTCGGTGACCGATTGCCACACGATGCTGGCCATCCTCATGCTGGAGGCCAGATCAGGCTGGTTGTCGGCCGGATTGGGGCTGGCGTGGGGAATCGGAGGGCTCCGGGCCTGGGGGGTCCAGGAGCCGCCAAGCCTACCCGCGACGCGTGACCGATGTCAGGGGTTCCCCGGCCCAACCCCCCGGGGCTACCATGGATGGACCAATGGACACCCCAGGGAACGAATTCGTCGACGTCACCCCCAAGCGGCTCAACCCCGTCGAGCGGTTGTTCCTTCCTGCCGTCTTCAAGGGACTGGGGACGACGCTGCGGCATTGCCTGGGCAACGTGGGTCGGGACGGCAAGAACCGGAAGAACATCCACGTGGTGCAGTACCCCGAGGAGAAGCGGGACCAACGCGATGTCCTTGACGGTGGGCAGTACCGCGAGACCTTCCGCGGGGTGCATCGTCTCAACCGGGACGAGGACGGTCGCGTCCGGTGTGTCGCCTGCTTCATGTGTGCCACGGCCTGTCCGGCCAACTGCATTCACATCGTGGCCGAGGAGTCGCCCTGGGAGGATCGTGAGAAGTACCCGAAGCAGTTCGACATCGATGAGTTGCGGTGCATCTTCTGCGGGATGTGCGAAGAGGCCTGCCCCGTCGATGCGATCGAGCTGACCCCACGGTACGAGGTCGTCGGGTTGACTCGTAACGAGATGATCTTCGACAAGGCCAAACTGCTCGAGGTCTACGACCAGACCGCGGAAGAGAAGCCGATGTGAGTTCGCTCGGGCGGTTCTACCGTCCGCTCCAGAATCGTGGCTGGAACAGCACGAAGACGGCGAACAACTCCAGGCGTCCCACCAGCATCAGGAAACACATGAAGATCTTGCTGGCGTCGGAGAACCAGGCGTAGTCCTCGATGGCGCCGACCTGGTTGAGTCCAGGTCCGACGGTACACAACGTGGCGAGACTGGCGGTGGCCGATGTCACGAACCCACACTCGTCACCCTCCAGGACCTGGAGGATCACGGCAGACAGCGCGAAGAGAATGATGATGCTCAGCGTGTACGCGACCGCGTGCATGACTTGGGCCGGCTCCAGCGACTGTCCCGAGATCCGGATCGGCCGGACGACGGCGGGGTTCGCCACCTGGGCGAGTTGGCGCCAGAGGGCTCGCAGCGCGATCCACACCCGGATGACCTTGATGCCGCCGGCCGTGGAGCCGCCGCAGCCACCGACGAACATCAGCGTGATGATCACGGTCTTGGCGAGGAAGGGCCACGCGTTGTAGTCGACGCTGGTGAAGCCGGTGGTCGATTGTTGCGAGACGGTGGTGAAGACCCCCTCCAGTACCGCGTTTCCGGCCGTGATCGGGGCCTGCGTACCATCGACTCGGTACATCGTTCCACCGTTGATCAGCAGGCTGCCGATCACCAGCCCGCAACCAATGGCCAGGATGGCCAGGTACACGCGAAGCTCGGTCTCGCGCCAGATCGCTTTCCACTGGCGGCGCAGCACCATGTGCAGCACCCCGAAGTTCGTTCCCGCCAGCACCATGAACACGATCACGATGATCTGGATACCCACGGTCTCGGGGCCGGCCATGCTGTGATTCCGCGTGGAGAAGCCCCCGGTGGCCAGCGTCGTGAACGTATGGCAGAAGGCGTCGAAGATGCCCATGCCGGCCAACAGCAGGCACAGCACCTGCAGGGCCGTGAGGACCACGTACATGGTCCAGAGCCGGCGGGCGGCATCCCGCATCGTGGGCCGGACCGTGTCGGATTCGGGGCCCGGCGCCTCGAAGCGGAACATGCGTTTGGCGGTCACGCCCGCGTTGGGCAGCAAGGCGACAAGCAGCACGAGGATGCCCAGGCCACCAAGCCACTGTGACAGGGCACGCCAGAAGAGCAGCGTGGATGGAAGGCCCTCGATGTTCAGCAGCACGGTCGCGCCCGTGGTGCTCAGGCCGCTCATCGCTTCGAAGTAGCAGTCGACGGGTGAACGGAAGGGGTGGTCGGCCGGGGCTCCATCACCCATGTATGCCCAGAGCAGGTACGGCAGCCCGGTGATGGCGGCGCCGACGATCCAGGCGGCGGAGACCAGCACCAGCGCTTCACGGCGGCCCATGCGTTGTCCGGGGGGCATCCCGTGCGGGTCGCCGCGAAGGATGGTCCGCCTCAGGTCACTGAAGCCCAGGGTCAGCAGCCACGTGATGCTGCCCAAGAGGATCGCGAAGCCACCACTGGCCAGCAGCGCCTGCTCCGCCCGTTCCTCCACCAGTCCCTCTTCGAAGGGAACGGCGAGACCCCAGGTGCCGATGAGCAGGAGGATCACACCAAGCAGGGTGATGACTTTCCCGAGTTGTCCGACCACGACGCGGACGTTCACGCGATCACTCCTGCGGTCATCAGAGGCCGAACAGTTTCCGGAGATGCTTTTCTCGACCGGCTTCGCAGGCCAGCAGCACGTGTCGGCCGGGGGCCAGGACATCATCGGGTCCGGGGACGTGTCCTCGTTCCGATTCATCCTCGGCCACAGCGACGACGACGCCGGCATCGGGGCCCAGTTGCCGCAGTGGCTGTTCGGCCAGCGGCGATGAGGGACCGACCCGGATCCGGAACAGCTCGACCTGTCCACTTGCCAGGGTGGGCCCCAGGCGTTCCAGCGGTGCATCCGAGATGAAGTGCACGATGTCCTCGCGGGCCGCATCGCGTGGATTGAAGACCTCGGTCACCTGGAGCTGTTCCATGAGCGGCTTGAGTCCCGGGCGGTGCGTCATGGCGATCACGAGCGGGACCTCGCCACGCTTGGCCAGGGCGCTACTGAGAAGGTTCATGTCGTCCTCGCCAAGCGCGAGGAACGCATCGACTTCGGTGATGTTCTGGTCCTCGAAGATCTCCGGGGCCGTGGGGTCCGCGTGGATCACCGAAACCCAGTCCAGTTTCCCGGCGAGATCCTCGGCTCGCTCCATGTCGGTCTCGAACAGGCGGATTCTCATGCCACGGTGCTGCAGGGCTCGGCACACCCAGACGGCCGTGGGGGAACCACCGGCAATGGCGACGTCACGTCGTCGTGGTCGGTGGGGGGTGAAGATCCCGTCGAGTTCACTGACGCGATCGGTGTCCACGACGACCGTGATGCGGTCTCCGGGTTTCATCCGGGTGTCTGCAGTCGCCAATCGTCCCTTGTCGCCGCGGCGAATGGCCAGGACGCGGGCCCCGCGGGGCAATGGCACATCGCGGAGCTTGCAGTCGGCAGCGGAACCGGCGGCATCGACAACGAATGACTGCATCTCCACTGTGCCGCGGGCGAACCGCTCGACCGCGAGCGCGCCGGGGTTGCTCAAGCGAGCAGCGATGGCCCGAGCAGTTGCCCGGTCGGGAGAAAACAGGCGGTCGACGGAAAACAGGCGGGCATAGTCCACGTCCGAGTTGTCGCTGAGGTACAGCGAGTGATTGACCCGGGCGAGCGTTCGTCCGGCGCCCAGCGACGCGGCAACCGTGGTGCAGACCAGGTTCACTTCGTCGATTCCGGTGGCGGCGATGACGGCATCCGCATTCCCCGCCCCGGCGGTACGCAGCGTCTCAGCGGAACTGGCACCACCGTGCAGCACGGCGATGTCGTAATGCTCCTCGAGGTAGGCGAGTCGGTTCTCGCAGGTGTCGATCACCGTGACGTTGTCGCCACGCTTCACCATGGCCTCGGCGACCGAGCCGCCGATTTCACCACCGCCGCAGATGATGATGTCCATGGGGGTCCTCGCTTCGACGACCGTGTAAATGCCTGGGGCTCGTCGAGGCTGTCAGTCTACAGATGGCCCGCTGCTGGCATGTTGACCAGGAGCAACACTGGTGCGGCCACGCCACACCATCATGTTTCAAACGAGCCCGGAATGGGCCTTCCGTGCCGAGGCGCGACCTTTGTAGGGTGGATATCCGGAATCGAGGAGGAATCCCAATGGCCACACGACAACGCAGGAACAGTCTTCGGATAATCGGACCTTCGGGCCTCGCGGCCTTCCTGTGGGCGGTGGCGGGGTGCCAGGCCCCGACGGCACCGGTGGAAGCCATTCGGACTGTCCACGCCCGTCCGGTCGCTCCCCTGGTCATGCCCTCGGCGGCGACGCTGGCGGCCCTTGGGGAGGACGGCCTGCTCTGCGCCGAGATGCAAGTCCTTAATTCACGGAAGGATATAGATCTTGGAGCGGACTTGCCCCCGGCCGTGGCACCGGTGAATCTTTCGCAGGTTTACATTCGGGATCAGCAGTGGATTCTGAATGGCCGGCCCTGGGAGAATTACTTCCAGACGACCCGATCGCTCCAGCTTCGCAGCCGCTAAATCCATGATCTCGGGTGAGATTGCTTCTCAAGATTCCCTAGCCTTCCAAAGTGGTCGGGAGCGGTCTTGACGGACTCCCCGGGGATCTCCATACTGGCTCCGGGATGGCATGTGGGATGGGATCCAACGGGGCCTGGAGCACGCTGGGTCGGGACTCTTCCGCGGGCAATCCTTTGCTTGGTCGGTTGTCCACCGTTCATTCCGAATGAACCTGGACGCACTCGCTTGCCAACACTCGGGTTTGGTAAGTTCGTGGATAAGAATTGCAAGTGTGAGGCGTACCCATGTCAGACACCGAGCGGACAACCACGACCAAAAAAGACCTGATCGATCGCATTGCAGAGGAAACGAATCAGAAGCGGACCGTCGTGAAGATGACGGTGCAGAGTTTTCTCGACAACGTGATCAAGGAACTTGGTGATGGCCACCGCCTGGAGTTTCGTGACTTCGGTGTCTTCGAGATCCGCGAGCGAGCAGCCCGTGTCGCTCAGAACCCACGCACCCTGGAGCGGGTTCCGGTTCCGGCCAAGAAGACCGTCAAGTTCAAGATCGGTCGGCTCATGCGAGAGGCCATCGAGACCGAAGAACTGGTCGAGTAGCCGTCTCGCCGATTCCCATTCAACGCCACGCGTGCCTGGAGCGACGAAGCTGCCAGCAGTCTGTCCACAGTTGTCCACCGTGACCCGGTGCTGTTGATCGCGCGGGTGGTGACGCACGCAGTATGCTTCCAGCTGGCCGCCCGGATCGAAATCCGGGAGTCCTGCTTCGCCGTCGCGTCAACAGCGTGTATGGTGAACAAGGCGTCGGCGGTGAATGGAAGTCCGGAGACGTCAGCAAGGATGCAGGAGCACACGTGGTAGGCACGGATCGCCAGTCGTTCGGCGGATTGCTGGACAAGATGCCCCCTCATGCCATCGAGGCTGAAGCCAGTCTCCTCGGTTCGATCCTGATCGACCCGGAGGTGTGCGGAGAGGTTCTGCAGGTCGTTCGGTCCCCCGAGGACTTCTTCCGCCAGTCGCATGGCGAGGTCTACCGGGTGATCTGCGAACTCTACGATCGCCATAACACCCTCGACATCGTCCAACTGCAGCAACTGCTCAAGGATCGGGACGCCCTGAAGCCCATCGGTGGTGTCGACTTCCTGGTGGAACTGGCCGAGTCCGTTCCGGATGCGACCAGTGCACTGCACTACGCTCGCCTGATCCGCGAGAAGGCGATGATCCGGCAGCTGATCGCTGCCGCGGGGGAGATTCTCCAGGACGCGCACGCTCGCCCCGAGTCGGCGGCCGCCCTGTTGGACGATGCGGAACGCAAGATCTTCCAGATCGCCGACCAGGCCGAGAGCCGGAAGATCCTCGGGCTGGCGGACCTGATCACCGAGGCCATCCAGTTGATCGAGGCCCAGGAAGGTCGCACGCTCAGCGGCGTGGCAACGGGCTATTCCGATCTTGATGAAACAACCGGTGGCATGCAGAACGGTGAGATGCTGATCCTGGCCGCGCGTCCCTCGATGGGCAAGACCGCCCTGGCACTGAACGCGGCGGAGAACATCGCCATTCGTGGCGAGCCCGTGGGCCTCTTCAGCCTGGAGATGTCCAGTAACCAGATCGTCCAGCGTCTCCTGTCCGCCCGATCCGGTGTCAGCGGGCAGCGGCTGCGACGCAATGCGCTGCATGATCGGGATTTCCAGGCGCTGTTCGCCGCCTGTGATGAACTCCGCAAGGCGCCGATCTACATCGATGACACCCCGGGGCTGACGTTGATGCAATTGCGGGCCAAGGCCAGGCGGATGAAACAGAAGTTCAACATCTCCTGCCTGTTCATCGACTACCTGCAGTTGATGACCACGGGCAGTCGGTCCGAGTCCAGGCAGCAGGAGGTTTCGGAAATGAGCCGCGGTGTCAAGGCGTTGGCGCGAGAGCTGAACGTGCCGATTGTCGCCTTGAGCCAGTTGAATCGTGCCGCGGAACAACGCGAGGGGCACCGTCCTCGCATGAGCGATCTTCGTGAGTCCGGCTCGATCGAGCAGGATGCCGACGTGGTCATGATGCTGCATCGCGAGGAGTACTTTCATCGCGACGAGGCGTGGATCGAGGCCAATCCCGACAAGCGAGGACTCGCTGAGCTCATCGTGGCCAAGCAGCGGAATGGTCCCACCGGAACCGTGAAACTGGCGTGGGATGACTCCACGACTCGATTCCGCGACTACACCCACATGCCGGTTCCGGCTGGCGTCGCCGCCACCGATGTGGAAGATCTGCCGATCTAGACTCGCGGTCACCGCGGCGGTGTCAGGTCGTTTCGCGGAGGATTCCGAAGGCGATCGTTCCCGCCCAGGCCAGCAGGAGCACGAGTCCCTCGACCGTGCCGATGCGGCGGCCGGTGACGGCGATCGGGATCAACAGCAGGGTCATTCCGCCCATGATCGCCAGGTCGAAGCCGCCGCCCGTATCGGGCAGGGTGATCGGGCAGATGACCGCGGTGGTGCCCAGGACAAGTGCCAGGTTGAACAGGTTGGACCCCACGACGGTCCCGATGGCCAGGTCCGGCTCGCCGCGGCGAGCCGCGATCAGGGCCGTCACGACTTCCGGCAGGCTCGTGGCGACCGCGACGATCGAGAGGCCGATGACGGCTTCCGAGAGCCCCATCCATCGGGCGAGTTGAACGGCGCCGATTTCCGTTCCCTTGCCGCCGACGATCAGCAGCACCAGGCCCGCCAGGATGAACAGCCAACTCAGGGGCGTGGAGCGGGTCTGTTCAGTCTCAACATCGGGTTCCTCCACCAGTGGTGTCGGATCGCCCTGTCGACTGTCGAGAAACCAGAGCCAGGCCGTGATTGGCGCCAGGCCGAGCATCACCAGTCCCCACCACCGCGTGTAGCCCGGTTGCCCGTCCACGCCATCACCGATCCACGGCAGGCCGATGGCGACCCCGGTGACGACGACCAGCCAGGGGAGCCCACCTTTCCGGAGGATCGTTCGTGCGATGCGAATGGGGGCCACGATCGCAGTGAGCCCGAGGACCAGGCCGATATTGGCGATGTTGGACCCGATCACGTTTCCAAAGGCCAGGCCGGTCTCGCCGCCGATTGCAGCGACGGCGTTCAGTGCCAGTTCCGGGGCACTGGTTCCGAAGGCTACTATGGTCAGTCCGATCAGCAGCGTCGACATGCCCAGCTGCCTGGCAACGCTGACCGCGCCTTCCACCAGGAGCTGGCCACCCCACAGCAGGCCGATGACCCCGGCGACAAGCAGCAGCAGGGCCAGTGGCCAGGTCATTGTCGACTCGCCTGTCGTCTCAAGAAACGCGATCATGTGATCTGGCCGATTGTAGAGGGACGCTTGGACAGTTGAGATCGGTTTGGCGGTGGTCCCTCGTTTCTCTTTCCTCTTCCCTGTGGCGATGACATGTGTACTCCACTCGATCGAGATCGGCTCGGGATCGTGCTTCAGGCCGCCATTGACGGCGACGAAGCCGCCTGGTCACGACTGGTCGAGGAATTCTCGCCGAGGGTCTATCGGGTCATCGTCGCCCAGTGCCGAAACCCGGAGCTGGCCGAGGAGGTGACCCAGTCGACTTTCTGCACGGTCGTGACCAAGTTGGCTGACTACACCGAGTTGGGGCGGTTCGAGGCCTGGCTCTTCCGGATCGCCATGAATCGCCTCAGGGACGAGATGCGTCGACGTGGCCGACAGGCGATACCGGTGGCTGACGAGACCCTCCGGGAGATCTCGCCTGCGGGAGAGGCTTCTTGGAGCCCTGGAGAGGCCTCAGAGGCCCTGTCGGAGTTGCAGCAGGCCATGGCGGAGCTTCCGGAGGCGGAGCAGCAGGTGCTTCACCTGCGGCACGTGGCGGAAATGAGCTTCAAGGCTATTGCGAATGTCCTGGATCAGCCCCTTGGCACCGTCCTGGCTCGGCACTTCCGGGCCGTCAAGCGGCTTCGGGAGCGATTGGGGGCAACAGGTGTGGACGAGGATGGAGGTTGACGATGGGCCAGACACCAGGCAAAAAGAAACAGAGAAATCGGCAATCTGAGACCGATGCTGATCGTTCAAGGGGTGACACAGGCATGTTTTCCTTCCGGAACCAACCTGATTTACGTTCGGACGGACCTGATCCGCTGGGGTCGGATTACTCTCCCCAGGACCGGGATCTGGACATCAAGTCCGGCGAGTCGCTGCGGCAAATTCCAGTGCCACAGGGGCTTGCAGATCGCGTCCGCGAAGCCTCGCTGGCCCAGTGGCGGCAGCAGCGTCGCCTTCGGGTCGGGCCGTCCCGATCAAGGATCGCCATCAAGCGGATGGCCTTGGCGGCCTGCATGGCGATTGCGGTCCTGGCGGCCTTCTGGGTTACTGGCCCGGGCCTGGAACCACCAGAGGCAGAAACCCTGGACGTTCCAGTGGCCATGGACGACTACCGATACCACCCCACGGCAACGCTGCTGGCATCCCTTGATGCCGACGGCATGCTCGTGGGGCACGAATTGACCTGGTACGACGCTCATGACGAGCTGTTGAGCATTCTGGAAGCCCAGCACAGCGGTGACGAGTGGGGCTACCTGGAACTGGAGATGCGGTGATGCGAATTCACTATTCCATAGCAACGGGGTGGCTGGTTCTTCTGCTCTGCACGGCTTTCGTTCTGGATTCCGGATCGACGCGGACGCGTGCGGCCTCCGGCGAAACCGAACTGCAGTCTGTCTTGACCGTGGCGAATGCGGCCATCGGCCAGCCAGCGAACTCGGCCAGTAGTCAACCGTCATCCAACGCGCTGGTGCAGAACATGCTCAATGGCGCCAGCCCGTCCACGGCCGCGGCGACTCCTGCGGGCATCCAGTCTGCTCGCACGAACGTCGACCGCTACATCGACGTGGCAACGGCGATTGATCCCGAACTGGGCGAGATCCTGGCCAAGATCTGTTCCGAGCAGGGGCAGGATCCCGTGGAACTGGAGCGGATGATCCGCCGGTACGGTCGCGGCCTGGTGGCCCTGGCCAACCTGAAGGAATCGGATCCGGGCTTCTATCGCCAGAAGATCATGGAACTGAACCTGGATGCGGAGATCGGCAAGCAGGCCCGTCGGATGCGTGACCTGAAGGCGGAGTACGGCGATGAAGCGATCATCGATGCCGAGATGATCCAGTTGGAGGCCTCGGTCCGGGCACGATTGAAGCTGTCCATCCAGAACCGGGAGCGTTCCATCCAGCGGCTGCACAATCACATCGAGAAGCTGCAGGGCCGAGTGACGCACGACACCGAGAACTTCGATGTCGAGATCGACCGCCAGCTTGACCAGCTGATGGGTGAACTCGATGCCGTCCAGGCAGCCCTGGGTCGCTAGCATCCCATCTTGACGACCACTGACCGCGTGGCCACTTCACCCTGTGGAGACCGCGGTCAACGCGTATCCTGCCAATCGTGGTCCTGAACCTCCTCTCCCGTTCTCGTGACCCGTCTCCGGCATCGGTCCGCCGCCTGGGCATTGCCGGCGGCTGTTTCCTGCTGCTGGTGATCCTCGCGACGATCGTCACGCTGCCGTGGACATTCGGACGCCCCGTGGTCGAGGGCGAGATGTCCCCGGTTCGGCGGTTCGAGATGACCAACCCGGAGCAGTCCCTTCAACCACCGTCCTGGACGGGTGAGTCGTCATACGTGCTGGGCAGTGATCACCTGGGCCGTGACCTCCTGGCGCGGGTACTGGCCGGTGGCGGGATCAGTCTCATGGTCGGCCTTGCGGCGGCAGCCACCGCCGTGTTCGTCGGCGGTCTCTGGGGAATGATCGCCGCGACGGCATCACCGCGAGTGGACGGCCTGATGATGCGGATGGTCGACGTGCTCTACGGCCTGCCCTACATCCTGATCGTCGTCCTGCTGGTCGTCGCGGTCGAGGGACTGGTTGAGCGCAGCGGTGCGACCATTGGCGCAGCGGCCTCGCAGTGGATCAACGTCCTGACCCTGTGGCTGGCCATCGGTGCGGTGAGCTGGCTGACCATGGCCCGCGTCATTCGCGGACAGGTCCTGAGCCTGCGTGCCCAGCCCTTCATGGAGGCCTGTCGCGCGATCGGTGTTCCCTGGCGTCGACAGGTCTGGCGCCATCTGCTTCCCAACGTCATGGGACCCATCGTCGTCTACGCGACGCTCACGATTCCCATGGCCATGCTCAGCGAGGCCTTCCTGAGTTTCCTGGGTATCGGGATCCGGGAACCACTGCCCAGTTGGGGGAATCTCGCGGCGGCGGGACTCTCGGAGATCAACGGGGTCCGTTCGCACTGGTGGTTGCTGGCCTGGCCCTGCCTGATGATTGCGATGACCTTGCTGTCACTCAATTGCCTCGGCGAGTGGCTTCGTGTTCGACTTGATCCCCGGCAGGCGGAGCAGGCGACATGACCCCGCTGCTGGACATCGAGAACCTGGAACTGGCGGTACGGGGTGACCCGGTTGTGCATGGCGTCTCGGCCTGTGTGCAGGCCGGTGAGATCACCGCCGTGGTGGGGGAGTCGGGGAGTGGCAAGACACTCACTGCGCTGGCGGCGATCGGATTGTTGCCGCCAGCGATCGAGATGACCGGTGGCGACATCCGCATCGAAGGCGAATCCTGTACGGGCTTCACGTCCTCGCAATGGAGAGCGATGCGGGGGCGTCGCGTGGCCATGGTCTTCCAGGAACCCATGACGGCGCTTGACCCGGTGTTCACCGTTGACGAGTTGCTGCGGGAAGTCCTGGCGCTTGATGGCATCACGGGACGAACCGCCCGCGAGCGATCCATGGCACTGCTGGAAGAGGTCCGCATCCCCGATCCGGCCCGGTGCCTGCGTAGTGCGCCACATCAACTCAGTGGCGGAATGCGGCAACGGGTTGTCATCGCGCTGGCCCTGGCCCGTTCGCCTTCGCTGCTCCTGGCCGACGAGCCGACCACCGCCCTGGACGCCCTGACCCAGGAGGCCGTACTGGACCTGTTTGACGATCTCCGTCGCAGCCGAGGCCTGGGCATCCTGCTCATCACCCATGACCTGGGACTGGTGGCCCATCGGGTCCAGCGGCTGGTTGTCCTTCACGCCGGGCGGACCTGTGAGTCGGGCTCGGCCAGATCGGTGCTGGAGAATCCTCGCCATCCCTATACGCGAGGCCTGTTTTCCTGCCGACTGCCCGTGGATCACCGCCAGGCCGACCTGGCCCGCCTGGAGGACCTCCTCGCGGATCCCGGGGCGTGGGACCCCCAGCCCAGTGAGGAGGGCCCTGTCCGGCCCTGGTGGCCTTCTGAAGAAGGCCAAGATGCTGCCAGCCCGCGACTTGTGTCCGTGGGTCCGGACCATCTACTGGCCGTCTGAGCTTCCCGGCGAACCCTCGAACGGATCTCCTGCGTATTGGATTGTCAGGGGGCAGGGGATCTGCACTGGAGGCTTCGTGATGGAAAAGCGTCTGCCCATGAACCGACCGGAACTCACGCGTCTTTTCGAGAACGCGTCCCGGCTTCCAACCACCGCGAGCCGCGAGGCCCTCCTTGGGGCCCTGGCCAATCTTCCGCGGTGGTACGTCATCGACCTTGGCTCGCGGGATGGCATCCTGCCACTGGTCGCGGATCATGGCGGCTGTCCCAGTGTCTACTTGTTTACTGAAGGAGATGCGGCGGCACGCCTGCTGGAATTGCACGGTGAATTGCCTGCTTCAGCCCGCGTGGTCTCGCTTCCGACGCACGAGGTCTCCGAGTTCATCTCCGGCCTTCGTCGCTGGGGCGTGCGGACGGCGTCATTCGACCCGGGACCGCACGAGGTGCACTGGCGGCTGGATGACCTGGTGGTGGCCCTGTGGAAGCACCGACCCGAGTCCCTGCCGGACATCGATACGCTTGCGGCACGTGCTGACCTGGACCATCCGCAGGAACAGGCCGGCAAGCTCTGGCAGGCCGTGACATCATTGCCGTGCTGGTACTTCGTGGCCGATTCCTCCAACCCGGCAGATCCGATGGTGGGTATCTGCCGGGATCAACCCTGCGCGCTCGTGTTCACCGATCCCGTGCGGGCTCGGCACCATGCCGATCTCATGGATCCCTCGGCGCGACGCGAGGGCAATCGGTTGATTGCCCTCGGGCCACGTGAGGCCCTGTGGTGGTTCCGGAGCCTGGCCACGCGCGGCATCGCAGGCGCCATCTTCAACGATGGTCCGTGTGCCTTCTTCATTCCGATGGGGCGGATGATGGCGCCGGTCGATGCGGTTCGATCCGTGGCCTGAGTGACACCTGGCTTCCCCGGCAAACTCAGTCCTCGAGTGGTTCGCACTCGATGCTGGCCCGTTCGCCCGCGATCTTCTTCTGAACGTACTTCTCGATCCAGGTGTCGAAGGACTTGCCCTCGGCCATGTCGCGGCCGGAGAACTCGATCTTCTGGATGGCACTGATGTCCAGTCGGCGGCGACTGGCATCCTGCTTGGTCATGTAGCCGACGCTCCCGGTCGCCAGGTCGCCGGTGAGATCGTAGACAAAGCCCTCGATGCTCGAGCCATCCTCGAGCAACAGCGTCACGTCACCGCGGTAGTCGACGGCGGCCAGCAGGGTGGGTTCGAACTTCCTGGTATCGGATCGATCGATGGCCAGGCCCTGGTGTGGTGTGTCCGATTCGGTCATGCCGTAGCGTCCCCGTTGTCAAACACGATCTCTTCACCGGTCTCCACGTCGACGATTCGCCAGTTGAATGCTCGCGTGATGCGGGCAATCACGAGCCAGGCGATCTCCTCTTCCACGATCGAGAGGAGCATCTGCTTGAGGGGGTCCTCACCGGGTCGCATCTCCATGCGGATCCCGGGGCCCCAGAGCACGTCCTCGCCCGGTTGCTCAGGATAGGTGTTCATTCGACCGAGCTCGGCGATGATGTCCTTCCGGCTTCCCATCGAAGACATGCCCGACTCGGTCGGGGGTTTCTGGGAGCTGATCACGAAGTGATGGGACACCGGGGCCTCCTGCTGCTCAATCGGCAGCGCTCATCGTACCGCCCTCCTCGGCGGAGCGTTGAGATCGCAGGTCGCAGATGGTGTCTATGAGCTGCTGAAGCGGAATGGGCTTCGTCAGGTAGGCGTGGACGCCGAGATTCCGGGCGTAGGCCATGTGCCTCCGGCCTTCGTTGGCCGTGACCATGACGACCAGCGGGGGATGGGAAGCCTCCATGAGTTCTTCCAGGACCAGGAAGCCGGATCGCTTCGGCAACATCATGTCCAGTACGACGACCGCGGGCTCATTGGATCGCCAGAGCGCTACGGCTTCGTTCCCGTCAGTCGCCGTGATGGTGTTGGCGCCTTCGGCTCGAATCGCCAGTTCCATGCCGCCGAGGATGTCCTCGTCGTCATCGACGATGAGGATGGTCAGTCCGTCAAGACGTGGTGCCGTCATGGGCACAGTATGCGTGCCCGGTCACGGGTCGGTCAATTCAATTCCGTTGGCCGCCCGCTTCACGGCTGTCCCGGCGGGATCGGTCGAGGATGGACTCGATGTCGTCCTCGGACAGCCAGGGGAGTGACCGAATCCTGGTCTCCAGCGCGTCGGGGACGTCCTGGCCCTGGCGCTCATGTCGCGGTCGACTCTTCCATCGGCGGTGCATCCACAGGTACTGGGCGGGTGCCCGCCGCACGAGCATCTCGATACCGCGGATGTAGCGGGCCGTGATGTAATACAGGGGGTCGGGGTGGTTCGCCCAGTCGGCTGGTTCGATGACATCTTCCACGTGCAGGCGATACGAGAAGTCGTTGTTCTGGCGTTCCGCCATCGCCACCAGCAGGGGAAGTTCATATCGCATGGCCAGCAGCCCGATCGACTTGTAGGTCGATGCCAGTCGGCCGAAGAACGGTACGAACACGCCGGCGTCACCGGCGTTCTGGTCGGCGATGAACCCGACGTGTCCATTCGACTCGATGATCCGCTGCATTTCCGGGGTGGCACCCCACTTGGTCAGCACGCGCAGCCCGTGGGCTTCACGCAGACCCAGCAGCCAACGATTCAACAGGACGTTGTCGAGCGGGCGGGCCAGGGCCGCCATCGGGTAGCCCACGACGGACATGCCATATCCCAGCAACTCCCAGTTGCCGCAGTGGCCGGTGATGAAGAGCATCGATCGACCATCCATGAGGCGATGGAGGTGCTCGACGGTGTTGCCAAGATCGAGGATGTCCGGCCATCGATCCGGCGTCAGCAGCCGCGGCATCATCATGGCGTCGACGGCGGCCAACTGGAACATGTTCTCGACGGACTGTCGGGCAACAGCCTCGCAGCGGTCCTCGCTCCACCCCGGGAAGGCGTCCCGGATATTGCTCACGGCCCGCAGTCGTCGCTTGCGACTGAGGCGGAAGTACATCCGTCCACCCCAGGCCGCCGTCTCCAGGTTCTGTCGCACCGGAAAGCACTGCAGGGCGGCAGCCACCCCGCGCGCTGGCAGGTATTCGATCCAGTTCCGTATGGCGGAACGGTGGCGAGGCATGGACGGTATCCCAGGTCTGCAGACCGGTGGGACGGCCGGGAATCAGAGCCCGGTCTGGCCGGTCAGGATGTACAGCCTGTTGGCGTTGAGGACCGGGATGTCAGCCTTCTGGGCCGCTTCGAACAGGTCCTGGTACTGCTGATGCGTCATCCGCAGTTCGAGGATGTCCTGGATCTGCCGCTCGGTGGCGTTGGCCGCCGGCGGAAGCGGGTTCGGAGGCTCGACGCCGAGGACCAGGAAGTCCAGGTCGCCCGTCACGCGGTCTTCCTTCAGGACCATTCCGCCCCAGGCTTCGACCTGCCGCTTCAGGTAGTCGGTCTCCTCGGCGGTCGCTCGTCCGTCACCATCGACATCGAATCGGCCGTGCACGAGGAACTTGAAGGTGTAGTTCGGATCGTAGATCGCGTTGGCAATCACGTCGTCGCTGACGACCGGTCGTCCCCGGGTCGCCCGGGTGACCTTGGCGGTCGAGGTGGTGTCGCCGATCTTGACGACCTGGATGCTGGCCTTCCCGCGGGGGAAGTTGCCTTCGGCATCGGGCCGGATCTGGGCGGCATCGTCGTAGACCTCGAAGGTCATGCCCAGCACGATCTGGTCAGCCTTGCCTCGGTCGATGTAGACGCGATCGCCTCGGCCGGCGACCTCGATGACGGCGCCGTCGACGAGATTCGCGGGGTCCTTGGGCTGGATGCGGCTGCGATTGACGAGGGTCTGCAGTTCCTGGATGCGGCTCTCTCCCCGGACGTTCTCGTCACTGAGACGATCGACTTCCCGTTCGAGATCCTGGATCTGGCCCAGGTAACCGGTTCGGTTGCGCTCCTTGGCGCGTTCCAGGTCATCCAATGCGGTCGCGACCTGCTGCTCGTACTTGGAATCCGCCTGGTTGATGTCCTGGAGCTGCCGATCGACATTGGCCTCCAGCGTCACATCACGCTCTCGTTCCGCGGACTGCAGCCGGGTGTTGAGATCCTCGTTCTGTTCCTGGAGTTGGCTGACACGGGCTCGAAGCGTGCCGATCGTGTCCATGTTCTCATCCAGCTGACGCCGGGAATTCTGCATGTGGGTCCACAGTGAGCTGCTCGTGTCGACGCCGAGGGTGTCGCTGTAGGACTGGCGAAGATCGTCGATCTCGAGGGGGCTGCCGACGTAATCCTGGAGGGCCTTGTGCTGCTCGCTCAGGTAGCCGTAGACCGTCTTCTGGCCGGAGGTTGAGTCCAGCGCCTTGAATCCCTCGGAATTCCGCTCCGTGGTGGAGGCGACCTTGTTCAGTTGGCTTTCAGCGTTGGACGCCTCTTCCATCTCCTTGCCCTTCTGGCTGTAGAAGATGATCGTGGTGGCAAGCAACGCGAGGCTGAGGATGATGAACACCACCAGCGCGACAACGACGCCAGTACCCGTCGTCGATCGAATAGCCATGGAAACTCTCCGTGGGCAGGACTGCGGATGCCGGGAAACCAGGTTTCCCGTGGGGGACGGCCCCCGGTGAACGAAGAAGTCTCCCCCGGTGGGCCCGTGGAGTCAAGGTAGCGGGGGTTAAGTTCTGCCGGGCCCGGACGGAACGGCACTCCAGGCCTGCCCCGGGGCCGCTGGAGGGGTCAATCCCGGGTGGCCCGGGCCACCTCTGCTGGGATGGTCAGTCCACCGGCGACCTTGATCCGTCCACTGGCGACCAGGGTGTGGAGCAGCCCGGCCTGGCTCGCTTCCTCGGCGATCCGGCTGGCATTGGTCCGCTGGACGATCATCTCCCGGAGGTGTTCGTCGATCCTCAGCAGTTCGTAGATGCCGACGCGGCCGTGGAAGCCCGTGTTCCGGCACTCCCGGCAGCCGGCACCCCGTCGAAGGGGGGTGTCGGGGAGGGGCCATCCCTGGGGCAGGTCGGTGGGTTCAGGCCGCCAGGGCATGCCGCACTCATCGCAGACTCGGCGGACCAGCCGCTGGGCCAGCACGCCTTCGATCGTGCTGCTGACGAGGAAGGGCTCGATACCCATGTCCAGCAGACGCGGCAGGGCACCGGCGGCGTCATTGGTATGCAGCGTGCTGAAGACGAGGTGGCCGGTGAGCGAGGCCTGCACCGCCATCTCGGCGGTCTCGCGATCCCGGATCTCGCCGACCATGATGACATCCGGGTCATGTCGGAGGATCGACCGCAGCCCGGTGGCGAAGTCCAGTCCGACTTCCCGCTGCACCTGGATCTGGTTGACGCCGACGATGTTGTACTCGGCAGGATCCTCGACGGTGATGATCTTGACCTCGTCGGAGACGATCTGGTTCAGCGAGGCATAGAGCGTGGTGGACTTGCCTGAGCCCGTCGGGCCCGTGACCAGGAGGATGCCGTGGGGACGGGAGATCAGCTGTTCCCAGTGTTGCTTGACCTCCGGTTCCATGCCCAGCTCATCCAGTTCCAGCAGGGCGACGGTCTTGGAGAGGATTCGGATGACCACGCCTTCACCGAAGAGCATGGGAATGATCGAGATTCGCAGGTCGTACTCGCGACCGTTGCGCCGCAGCGTGATCCGGCCGTCCTGCGGGACACGTTTCTCCGCCACGTTCAGGTTCGCCATGATCTTGAGGCGACTGACGATGGCATTGCGGAACTGGTTCACCGTGGCGGGTACGCCGGCCTGGACCAGGACACCGTCCACGCGATACCGGATCGCCAGGGAGTCCTCGTAGGGTTCGATGTGAACATCGGTCGCCCGTTCCCGGACTGCTTCCACGAGCAGGTCATTGACGAGCCGGATGACGCTGGCCTGTTCAGCCTGGTCCAGCCCGTCCTCGCCGGTGTCCGCGGTGTCCTCGGCCATCTCCTGTCCAGCCCCGAGGGCTTCCAGGGTGTCGCCAGCGACGCCGTAGTGGGTCCGGATGAACTTGCGCAGGTCGGTCTCGTCCGCGAGGACCAACTCGATGTCCATGTTGGTGAGCAGTCGCAGCTCATCAAAGGCGGTCAGTTCGAAGGGATCGCACGTTGCCACCCGGAGCGTATTGCCCTGGTGCTCGATGGGGACGCACTGCTGCTTGAAGACGAGGCGGGGCGGCAGCAGCTGCAGTGTTTCCTCGGGGACCTCCTGGGAGGCGAGATCGACGATGGGCATCGAGAACTGCTGGCCGATCGCCTGCAGGACATCCTCGCTCCGGACGTAGCCCATCCGGACCAGCACGCGATCGAGCCGCTCCCCGGTGCGGGTTTGCGTCTCGATCGCCTCGTCCAGTTGATCTCGACTGACGAGGCCGCGTTCCTGGAGCAGCAGGCCGATCCCCATGGGTCCAGTGTAGCTCTGTGGCCGGCCCGGCCCGCCCGGCAAATTGCTCATCCCCGGCATTGGACGGGAATCAAGGAGGCCTAGGGTTGCCGAAGGGCCCCCGGGGCTCTACGCTCAGCGATTCGCCGCCCCTGCATGTCGCGGGGGCGGGTCTTCCGCCGCTTACCGGAGATGGCCATGAATCCCCAACGGGTGCTTGATGAACTTGCCCGCCACCAGCTGGTGGACGGTTACCCCCTGGTCGTCGACCTGGAACGATCGGAAGGCTCCTGGATCATCGATGCCGCATCGGGTGAGAAGTACCTCGATGCCTTCACCTGCTTCGCGTCCATGCCGCTGGGATACAACCACCCGGGCATGATGGATGCGGACTACCTGCAGACGTTGAAGCTCGCGTCTCTCTGCAATGTCTCCAATGCGGACCTGTACTCCGTCGAGATGGCCCAGTTCGTCGATGCCTTCGCGACGCACGCGACCCCCGAGGACTTCAATCATCACTTCTGGATCGCGGGTGGCGGCCTGGCGGTTGAGAATGCGATGAAGGCCGCCTTCGACTGGAAGGCCCGACTGCTGGGTCGAAACGACTTCGCCGACAACGTGAATGATCTCGCGATCGTTCACTTCAAGGAGGCCTTCCACGGGCGTACCGGGTACACCATGAGCGTGACGAACACGCTTCCGGACAAGGTCGGCCTGTTCCCCAAGTTCGACTGGCCCCGCATTTCAAACCCCACGGTCGAGTTCGACCTGGACGGCAACATCTGCAATGACATCGAAGCGCTTGAGAACCAGGCCTATGCCGAACTGGATGCGGTCTTCGCGGCCGGTTCGCCGACCCACGACCGGGTCGCCGGCATCCTGATCGAGCCGATGCAGGGCGAGGGCGGCGACAATCACTTCCGCCCCGAGTTCCTCGCTCGCCTGCGGGACTATGCCGATACGAACCAGTGCCTGCTGCTCTATGACGAGGTCCAGTCGGGCTTCTTCGGCTCCGGCAAGCCCTGGATGTGGCAGCACCATGGCGTGGCCCCGGACATCGCGGCCTTCGGCAAGAAGTCGCAGGTCTGCGGCATCTATGCGGGTCCGCGAATGGACGAGGTCGAGCACAACGTGTTCCGTCGTTCCAGCCGGATCAACTCCACCTGGGGTGGGAACCTCGTGGACATGGTCCGCAGCCGGCGGTACATCGAGATCATCGTCGCCGACGGCCTCTGTGATCACGTGCTGAACCTGGGTGAGCATGTCATCGCCGGCATGCGGGAGATCGCCCGCTCCACCGGCGCGTTCTCGAACGTCCGGGGCGTGGGTTCCCTGATCGCCTGCTCGTTCGACACCGCGGAGGCCCGGGACAGCCTGGTCCGTGACCTGTTCAATCACAAGGTCATCGCACTGCCCTGCGGCAGTCGTTCGATGCGATTCCGACTGCCGTTGATCATGCAGCAGGAAGAAGCCGACATTCTGCTGAACGCGGTTGAATCGGCGGTGTCCCGAGCGGTCTCGGCCTGAGGGTCTATTCCTGGTCGGATGCGGTCCGGAATTCCAGCACACCCGGCAGCAGGCGTGAGTTGAACGTCTGGAAGTCGACCTTGTCCTGGTCGCTGGCGCCGATCAGGACGTTGTGTGACGATCCGCTGGCAGCGATCTTGGCTCGCAGGGCGTCGGCATGCATCAACCTCAGTGACTGCACCGAGCCATCCATCTGCGAGATGTTGACGAAGTCACGATTCCAAAGGGCCGGGGTGTCGGTCCACAACGGCTGATTGGGGTTGGGCGACACGAGCCAGCCGTTGACATTGGCGGTCTGCTGGTATCCACCGAATCCCAGGAGGATCTCGCCAATGGCGCAGATCGTCTTGGCCGGCTGGGGGATCGACGCCTGCGTGGGGCAGGGCAGCCGATACCGGGTGTTGTAGGCCGGGCTCGAGAGGACGGTCATGGCGGGGTACTCATCGGCGCATCGATCCACGCCGATGAAGGCATTGAGTGAGTAACTTCGGATGCGAGTGGTCGGATCGAGCGGAGACTTGTACAGCGTCTCGTCGCCCAGGTACTCCCAGGCGGCTCCGGATGACAGGGCGCTGGAGAGTTCGATTCGGTCACTTCCCGAGTCCGACACGTTGTTGCCAAATCCGTGGACCCACATGCGGCGAACCTGTTCGTCCGTCGTGGTCGGGTTGTCCGGATCATTTGGATCACCGATATTGGGCTCGGTTCGCGGCGACAGCAGGCGTTGATCGTTGTCCGTGGCGAAGGACACGTTGGCCATTGCGATGGAACGCAGTCGAGCCGAATCCTCGGTGGACCGGGCTGAGTCGGTCATGGTTCCCGCGGCGACCACCAGCAGCGATGCCAGCAGGCCCAGGATGACGATCACGATCATCAACTCCACCAGCGTGAAGGCGTTTCGTGGCGGGCGATTGGAAATCATGGGCAACCTCCGAATTGCTTCAGGACCAGCAGCAGGTCATCCACCCCCGTGTTCCCATCTCCCGTGACGTCTCCATCGCTCGATCCCCAGCCGGAGATGATCATCAGGACGTCGTCAACATCCACGGTCCCATCGGTGTTCGCATCGCCATTGCAGGGAGTCGATTGGGACAGGATGAGTGTCGTGTATCGGCCGAAGGACAGATCAGCGCTCCAGCCGAGGCCATCCTGCGGGACCGGCTGGGCTTCGACATCCCAGGCCGGATGGTCGTCGTAATCATCATCGTAGATGATCGAATCACTGTTGAAGCGTACCTTCCAGGTTCCGCCCCTCGGCAATCCGATGCGGTAATTCGTCCACGATTGCTGCTTGAAATTGGCCACGACGACCACATCATCGCCCTCACCGCCCTGGTCCCAACGGTGCCAGGCGAGCACCTTGTCGGTGTCATTGAGGTGGAAGACATTGAGATTCGGACCGGCCAACCCGGCCGTCTGCCCGGCCTTGTTGGTCCGGAGGGCGATAAGGTCGCGATAGAGTTGCAGAATGCCCGAGTAGGTCTCGGCCTTGGTCCAGTCCAGGGGTACCTGGTCATCGAACCAGCCGTCCTCGAGGAACTCCTGCCCCTGGAAGAGCATCGGGATACCCGGGCTCGTCAGGAGCACGGCGGCCCCCAGCGTGGATCGCTTCTTCGAGAACCAACTCGCGGCATTACCCGGCCAGATTTCCTCGGGGACGCGGCTTCGCCCATTGGCGACCTCGTCGTGTGACTCGGTGTAGATGATCCGCTGGAAGGGGGCGCCGTTGTACTGGTACGAGATGGAGTCCTTGACCGCCAACATGCTGCGGTCGAAGTCATTGACCGTCACCATCGCATCCCGCATCGGGTGCACGAAATAGGGGTCCCACTGGGTGTCGAACCCGGCACCACCTTCGCCGGTCGATCGCGTGATCCAGTGATTGGAATCCATGTCTTCCGCGATCATCAGCTTCCAGGGGGTGGACCCATTCACCTCGTCATTGAACCACTGCAGGAGTGACCAGCCCTCGGGGATCTCCTCGCCACTGAAGCCCACCGTGCGAATCCACCGGACCCCATCGATGCGGACACCATCGAAGCGGTACTCGTCCAGCCACATGCGGAGGTTGTCCTGCAGGAAACTCCGGACTTCAGGGCGACCGAAGTCAGGGCGGGTATTGCCCCAGGGCGTGTATGAGCGATAGTCGTTGTAGAAGTAGATTCCGCCGTAACTGGGCTCGGGCGACCATCCGTCGAACTGCCAGAGGTCCATGTCGTTGGGCCCCAGGTGATTGAAGACGAGGTCGCCGAACACGGCGATGTTGCGGTCGTGACAGGCATCGACAAAGGCCTTGAGCGTATCGGGCTCGCCGTAGGTGCTCTCGACCGAGAAGGGATAGGACGGGTTGTAGCCCCACGAGATCTCTCCCGGGAACTCGCACATGGGCATCAGCTCGATCACGTTGACGCCCAGTGACTCGAGGTAGTCCAGGTGAGCCATGGCGCCCGAGAGATCACCCGGGACGTCATCGCCAGCCTCCAGGCCGAAGGTGCCCACGTGCATCTCATAGACGACCATCTCGCTCCATGACGGCGGGACGTAGCCATCGGCCGACCACTGGTAGGCGTCCGGATCGACGACGATCGAGTGACCGGTTGAGTTGGTCAGGTCACGAGCCCGGGGGTCATTCCGCCAGAGCGTGTCACCACCATTGATGATGATCCACTTGTAGCCATCGCCGGCCTCGGCGCTCGGCAGGTCGATCGAGAAGTGGCCATCACCCTCGGGGGACAGCAGGTTGGCATAGGGCTGCCAGGAGTTGAAGGTCCCGGCCACGCCCACCGCATCGGCGTTGGGGGCCCAGACGCGGAACGTCACGCCGCTCTGGCCATCCTCGTTGTAGGGAATCGCGCCGACGCCCGCCCGCTCGGAGGGCTCGCCCAGGGCGGGCCCGCACAGCAGCAGGGCGGCTGCAAGCATCGCTGCTGATGACCGGATGACTCGTACAAACGGGTGAGATGGGGATGCTTGGGAAGCCATGTTCATATTCAGTATACGTGGAGGGCCGAGTGATCAAATGAGCAGCCAAGCGAAATCCCCCCGAGTCTCGCCGAGGGGATTTCGACTGCAGGTCTTCGGTGCGTCAACCGGGATCAGATGCACGGCTGGCCGTAGTTGGCCAGCAGCTCCAGGAGATCGTCGACGTTGGTCGTTCCGTCGTCATTGATATCCGTCGCGCAGTCCGGGGGCAGGCAGGTTTCCTCCTGGCACTCGCTGTCGACACCCAGGAAGTCGCCGCTGCCGGCATTGCAGTTGTCCTCGGACGTAACGACACAGACGTCACCCAGGCAGCAGGCCCCGTAGTTGTACTCGGGGCAGGCCTTGGCGATGTCTCCCATTCGAGCGAACTGATCACCCGGGATCGTGTTGAAATCCAGGCCTCGAGGTTCACCCAGGCTGTCCATCGGCGGCATGCCGGCCATGACCTGGTTGGAGATGTAGTCGTGTCCGGTGCCATTGATGAAGGCGCAGACGCTCACATCCGTGATCTCCAGGCCTTCGAAGTCCCAGTCGAAGACAAACGCGGGGATCGCGATCTCGATTCCGGTTCCTACATCGACGCCGCAGGATGAGCCGGTGCCGCCCGTGACGCCGCCGACATTCGAGTTGTCGATGGCGATCTGGATGCCATTCTCGCCGTTGAGGACGTTGGTTCCCGACGATCCGCTGCCCAGGTAGAAGCCGAAGCCCTCGCCGTCGGTCTTCAGGGGGGCGAAATTGGCATAGGTCACGAACGCACCATCGTTGTTGCTGTCGTTGCCGCACGTGAAGGAGATCCAGACGTCGGGTTCAAATCCGGTGTCGAAGATCAGGCCGTCGGTGGCATTCTCGTTGCTGTTGCCCATGCGGAGCAGCCCACCATAGTCGGTGTCCGAGTTGTCATGTCGCAACTGGTTCTGGCCACCGGGGCGGGCATCAATGAAGACGTCCAACTTGTTGTAGATGCTCTCGAGGTTGCCCGCGAGGAAGATCACGACGAAGTCGTCGCGATAATCGATGTGAATGGCGTTCAATTCCGAACCATTGCAGAATCCGGGCTGACCGAAGTCGGCGTCGCCAAAGGAGGTTTCGATGCCCTGGAGGCTCGAGTAGGACGGGTAGTCGCCATCCAGCTGGCCATCCATGATGGGTTGGGCGACAGCCGTTGTGGCTGCAGCTGCGGCAGCGGTAGCGACAACGAGACCGGTTCGGATACGGGTGGACATTGTTCTTCTCTCCTTCAGGCCGGGGCGGCTGAGCCACCTCGCGGCATTCTCCACTCTGAGTAGATCATAGAACCAGCCACTCACGGGACAATCGCGGCATGCTCAAAACCGTCTTTTTTTGGGTGGCCAGGCGAGCTCAGGCGGGCACGGAGGCCGGTTTGTAGCCCCACTTGAGGTACTGGGCCACCATCCGGTCCGTATTGAAGAAGGACGGGATCGTGACGACGGAGTGCAGGGCCCGCTCGATCCAGGCCTGCGGCAGGCCAGCGGCGTCGCGGTTCCAGAAGGCCGGGATGATCTCGTGCTCCAGGAGGCCGTAGAGCAGGTCGGCATCGCGAGCATCCTGGACCTCCGGGCGGTCAGCTTCGCTGCCATCACCGATCGTCCAGCCGTTGTTGCCATCATCCGCCTCGACCCACCAGCCATCCGGGATCGAGCAGTTCAGTCCACCATGAAGGGTCGGCTTCATGCCGCTGGTCCCACTGGCCTCGAAGGGGCGGCGTGGCGTGTTGAGCCAGAGGTCACAGCCGGCCGTCAATCGTCGACCGATCTCGATGTCGTAGTTCTCCAGCAGCACGATTCGACCATCGAAGCGCGACTCATGCGTCAACTCGTGAATCTGCTGAGCCACCGCCTGACCCTCCGCATCCGCGGGATGGGCCTTGCCGGCGAAGATGATCTGAACCGGGTACTCCTCGTTCGCGAGGATGCCGGCCAGCCGATCCAGGTCATGGAAGAGCAGCGTGGCCCGCTTGTACGTTGCGAAGCGTCGCGCAAAGCCGATCGTCAGCGCCGTGTCGGACAGGGCCCGACGGGCCTTGACGACCCGCTCGGGATTCTCTCCACGTCGGCGTGACTGCACGGCGAGTCGTCGACGAATGAACGAGATCGTTCGTCGACGGAGCGTGTGTCGAAGTTCCCAGAAGGCATGGCGGTTGATCGACTCGGCCCGGATCCAGCAGGGGTCCTGGGCGAGGGGCTCACCGGTATAGCCGATCGTCTCTCGCCAGAATCGCTCGGCCACGGGGGCGAGCCACGTTCCGGTATGCACGCCGTTGGTCACGTGCGTGATCGGAACCTCGTCCGGGTTGGACTGACCATAGGCCGCTTTCCACATGTCCCGCGACACGGCGGCATGCAGTTCCGAGACCCCGTTGACGCGTTCGGCGAGCTTGAGCGCCAGGACGGTCATGCACAGGGGTTCATCCTGGTTGCCCGGGTCCTCACGTCCAAGGCGGGTCGGCAGGTCGCGATCGAGGTTCGCGGAATCAAGGACCGGCGCAAGCATCGCCTCGACCTTGGCCGGTTCATATCGTTGGTTGCCGGCGGAGACCGGCGTGTGGGTCGTGAACACCGTGCTGCTGCGGACGTTCGTCATGGCCTGTTCCAATGACTGTCCGCTGCGGACGTGCTCCGCCACTCGCTCGACGGCGGCGAAGGCGGCGTGACCTTCGTTCAGGTGGACCACGGTCGGGACTTCCTCGAGCAGCCGGAGTGCCCGGAACCCACCGACGCCAAGCAGGACCTGCCGCTGCAGGCGGATATCGTCATCGCCCTGGTACAGGCTGGCGGTCAGGGCCCGGTCCTCGACGCGGTTGCCCGGGAGGTTGGCATCCAGCAGGTACAGCGGGACGCGACCCATGGACATCGCCCAGACGCGGACCCGGACGGTTCGATCACCAACCGGGCAGTCCAGGCGGACACCGGTGTCATCGAGCGGCATCGTCTCGAAGTCGATGGAGGGATAGATCACCCGGGTGGTGCCATCGCCTCGGAACTCCTGCTTGTAGTACCCGTGTTGATACAGCAGCCCGACACCCACCAGTGGCAGGCCCAGGTCGGAGGCGGACTTGAGATGATCACCCGCCAGAACACCGAGGCCGCCGGCGTACTGCGGCAGGCTCTCGTGGATCGCGTACTCCGAGCAGAAGTAGGCGATGCGAAGCGGGGGATCCTCGGGACTGGAGTTGGCGTCGTACCAGGTTCGACGCGTGTGGTACTCGTGATGCGCTGCAATGGCCCGGGCCGCGACGTCACGGAACGAGGCTTCCTCGAGGCGACTGCTGTAGATATTCGGGTCCAGTTGCTGCAGGAGTCGGAACGGACTGTGCCGCACTGTTTCCCAGAGCTCGGGGTCCAGCATGGCGAAGGGTCGGCGACCGATCTCGTTCCAGGACCACCAGAGGTCTTTGGCCAACGCCTTCAATCGGTGTCGAATGGCGCGGGGGTCATCAACCAGCCTGGGACGGGATGAACCATTGGACTCGTTGGATTCGATCACGAAGCAGCTCCCGGGAGGCGGCCGCTGGAGTCACACAACGCGTGCAGGTCAGCGGCCTGTTGGCCGGACAGTGTGCCCGCGGACAGCCGCCAAGTCCAGTTCCCTCGTGGAACTCCGGGTCGGTTCATCCGGGTTCCCGGGGCTAGCCCCAGCAGGTCCTGGGCCTGGCAGATGGCCCAGGCGGCGGGTGATGTGAAGGCCAGTCGAACCATGGAGTCCGCCGGGGACTGTGCCGAACCGGCATAGGCATGGAATCGGCGTCGGGCGGCCGCGGGCAGGTGGCGGTACCAGCCCGTGACGGTCTCGTTGTCGTGGGTCCCGGGGTAGACCACGGAGCGGGGCGGGTATCGGTGGGGCAGGTCCGGGCTGTTGGTGCCGGAAAAGGCCCACTGGAGAATCCGCATGCCCGGGAGGTCAAAGTCATCCCGCAGCCGTTCCACGGCGGGCGTGATGGCACCGAGGTCCTCGGCGATGACCGGGAGCGGGCCCAGTCGCCGCCTCAGCACGGTGAGCAGTTCACGCCCCGGCGTGGCACGCCATCGGCCGCGGCGAGCGGTCCGGGCGCCGGCGGGCACGTGCCAGAGCCGGACGAAGCCCAGGAAATGGTCGAGCCGGACGGCATCGAAGCGATCCAGGGCCTGGCGGAACCGAGCCGTCCACCATCGCCACTGTTCCTTCCGGTGAGCCGCCCATCGGTAGTGCGGGTGGCCCCAGAGCTGGCCATTGCGACTGAAGGCATCCGGCTTTGCGCCAGTGAGTGTTCGGGGCTGGCCCTTCGCATCGAGGTTGAACAGCTCGGGATGCTGTTCGACGTCGGCGGATTCCAATTCGATGAAGATCGGGAGGTCGCCGACGAGCCGGACATCCTGTCGATTGGCATATCGGCGGAGCGCCTTCCACTGCCGATCGAAGACGAACTGCTGGAAGGTGATCTCGCGTGCTTCTCCGCCAACGTGTGTACACCAGGCCTTCAGCCAGTGTCGATTGCTGGATTCGAAGTCACGGTAGGCCCGGGACCGGGATCGATTGCCCCGTTCGAACGCGACGAAGGCCTGGTGCAGCTTGTCCTGTTTGAATCGCCTCGCCGCGGCATACTTCACCCGTGGACCGTTCAGTTCCGCCGGGCATCGCGCCGCGGACGAGGGGAGGAGCCCATCGTCGACGAGGTCACGCAGGCTGATGAGCATGGGCTCGCCGGCGAAGGCCGACCGCCCGCTGTAGGGCGAGTTGCCCTTGCCGACCGGACCGATGGGCAGCATCTGCCAGAGGCTCAATCCGGCGCGGTGCATCCAGTCGACGAATCGACGGGCGTCCGGTCCCAGGTCACCGATGCCATGTCCACCGGGCAGTGAGGTCAGGTGCAGGAGTACGCCGCCACGGCGCCGGGCGAACAGGTCGTGCCCCGGGGTCCGGCTCATGGTCGCCGTCGCCACACGGCACCGCCGATGGCGGGAGCCATCACCTGCGGTGGGGCGCCCACGTCCGCGGTGGGTGGTTGGGACAGCACGAGTTCCCAGCCCTCGCCAACGTGAGGCAGCTCGATGGTGGAATCCTGTTCCGAGGCATTGAGCACGACCAGGACGTCCTCGCCCTCGTGGGATCGGATGAAGGCCCAGGTGTTGTTGTCGTCATGCAGGTGCACGGTCTGGAAGTCACCACGACGAAGGGCCGGCGAGTCATTGCGGAGGGCGATCGCCCGTCGGTAGAAATCGAGATGCTCGGGCATGACCGCGTAGCCCTCGTCCGCGTAGGGCTGCAGGTCCGGCCAGAGCATCGGCTTTCGGTTGTTGGGATCGTCCGATCCCCAGATTCCCACCTCGTCGCCGTAGTAGATCATCGGGCTGCCGACGTAGGTCATCTGCAGCAGCGCGGCCAGTCGAGCCCGCCGATAGTCATCTTCCGGTGGCTTGGAACCGTCATAGGTGTCGTCATCCTGCTCACGATTTCCCTCGTCATAGGGGCGATCGGGATTGTGGATCTTCGACACCAGTCGATCGGTGTCGTGGCTGTCCAGCAGGTTCTGCATGACCATCGTGGCGGCATCCGGATAGGCCATCCGCAGCTCGGCGAGGCGGCGGTCCAGTTCCGTCGGCGAGATGCGGTTCTCGCGATCCCCGATCCAGCTCAGGCTGGCCTCGGCGAAGGGGTAGTTCATGACCGCATCGAAGGTCTCGCCATCAAGCCATTCATCTGCGCGAGTCCAGATCTCACCGGTGATGTAGGCCTCGGGGTTGATCGACTTGACGTGTTTCCGCCAGGTGACCCAGAACGGTCGGGGGATCTCGTTGGGCACATCCAGTCGCCAACCGTCGATGCCGTCCGATGGATCACCGTCTCCGTCAGGGTCCATCCATCGGCGGGTGACATTCATGATGTGATCACGAACTTCTTCCGACGCGATGCCGTGTTCATCATTCTTGCGGAAGACCGGGAGGCTCTTGAAGCCACCCCAGGCGTCGTAGTCGAAGGGCTCCCAGGACGTGATGGCGAACCAGTCGGCGTATCGCGAGTCCTGGCCGTTCTCCATCACGTCGCGGAAGGCCGGGTGCGCGACGCCGACGTGGTTGAAGACACCGTCGATGACGACCCGGAATCCGCGGGACTTCGCGACCTTCAGGAAGTCGAGAAAGAGGCGGTCGCTTTCCGTCCAGGTCCAGGTGGTCGGATCCAGGATGTCCTCCTGGCGTTCCGCGGCGGCGTAGTCGCTGCCTTGCCCAAGCGCCTGGTCGATGTGAATGAAGCTCGTGGCGTTGTACTTGTGCGGGCTGTCGGCCTCGAAGACCGGGTTGAGATACAGCGTGTTCACCCCGAGTTCGCGGAGGTAGTCGAGCTTCTGCAGGAGTCCCTGGAAGTCGCCGCCATAGCGTCGGGAGAAGACGTAGTACTCGTAGAAGGACTGTCCGTCCTGGCCTTCCCATGGACTGGGCTCATACCAGGCCGAGGTCCATGGGCGAACGGGGTCGGGGTCATTGTCCGTTCCACCGCTGCGGAACCGATCGACCATGATCTGGTACCACACGGCGTCGCGGACCCAGTCCGGCGTGTCGAACACGGGTTGGTCGGAATCGCTCATGGTGTAGAGGTTCGGATGGCGTTCGCGGCGTTCACCGTCGCGGATGATAAAGGTGTAGGCGACGTCGGGCACATGGGGGACCACGGTCTCCCACCATTGGAACTGATGATCATGAAGCAGCGGGTGCATCTCCACCGGGGGGAGGCCATCCCGCACCAGCGTGACGGCTTCGACATCCTGGTGGAGTGTTCGCATCCGGATCCGCCACGAGCCGGGATCCCGCTGTTGCCGGTAGAGCGGCAGGGCGGGTCGATGAGCCAGTCCCGAGGCGTCGATGAGACCGTCACCGACCTGGGCGCCGGAGGTATCGAGGTTGGCTTCGGACCCGAGTCGAAGGACCGAGTTCTCTCCACCAAACGAGTCCGGTTCCGTGTCGGGATTGAGGGGATCCGCCCGCCACACCTGTTCGTCGATGACGAACTTGTACCAGTGCGTGCCGTCGGGAAGCGATAGCCGGGTAGTCCAGGTCCCATCTTCTCGGGGTCGCAGGGGGTTGGCGGAACGGTTCCAGTGGTTGAAACTGCCCGCCAACGTGATGCGGTTGGCCTCCATGCCGGGTGTGAAGGTGAAGAGTAGCGTCCAGGCACCGTCCTCGTCCCGGGTGCCGGTGACGGAGGCAGGCAACACGGTTTCCCTCGCTTGCGTGCGTTGAGCCGTGGGCAGCTCCGGTGGCCAGTCACTTCCGGCATCGATCCCCGCGGGAAGCGGGAGCAGCAGGATGGCAAGGGGCAGGAGGTTCATGACAGGGGCATCACCCTATACGATCCTCCCTGGTGATGGACACGCGGCACAGATCGGGAACCGGCCGGACGATGGTCGAATCCACGGCCCGATGGGGGCGGGTGGCCCTGGTGGTCGTGTCATTGGCACTCGTGGCCTGGGCCTTTGCCCGCGTCGCGATTCGCGAGGTCTTTCCGTCCGGACAGGACTCGAACCGCACGGAGCTGGTGGTGATGCACTGGTCCGGTGCCGGTGGTCCGGCCGAGGATGCGATTGTCGATCGGGCGCTGGCCCGCTTCGAGGAAGCGCATCCAGGCATCCGCGTGACGAGGCTCAACCCGGGCGATGCGGGATCGTTCTATACCAAGCTCCAGACCATGATGGCCGCCGGGTCACCACCGGACGTCTTCTACCTGGGGGCCGAGCGACTGTCGTCCTACGCCGATGCGGGGTTGCTGCTGCCGCTGGATGACCGGCTGCAGTCCCCGGGCACGGCTGCGGACTTCGACCTGGACTCGTTCTACCCGGCCACGGTGGATGCGTTCCGCTTCGATGATGGACGAGTTGGACAGGGGCCGTTGTGGGGCATCCCGAAGGACTTCACCACCGTCGGCTTCTACTACAACCGTGACCTGCTGCGGGAAGCCGGTGTTCCCGAGCCGGCATCCGACTGGACCTGGGATGACTTCATCGAATCGGCCCGTGCGGTCGGACGTCTGCCGGGCTGCACCGGGGCGGAGTTCGTCACCTGGCCATCGATGATCCGCGCGGTCCTGTGGACGAATGGCGTTGACCTGCTCGATGAAAACGATGAGATCGTCGTGGATGACCCCGGCGTGGTCGAGGTCCTGGAACGCCTCGGCTCGTGGCGACATGATGAGGACAACACGCTGACCAGTGGTCGCTCCGAGACCGCCAATCCCGCGTCGCGGTTTCTCGGCGGCAAGCTGGGCTTCGCCGGCCCCTTCGGTCGGTGGGTCGTTCCGAATTATCGATCGATCACGGACTTCGAGTGGGACTATGCACCACTGCCTCGCGGCACCGAGTCCGCGAACATGATCGCGACCGTGGCCTGGGGTATCTCTGCGCGGACCGATCATCGCGATGAAGCCTGGCAACTGGTGTCATGGCTCACGGGTGCGACCACGCAGGCCGAGCAGGCGAGCCTTGGCCTGGCCATTCCGACCAACCAGGTGGTGGCCGAAGGCGAGTCCTTTGTTGACCCGGGGACACCACCATCTCGCGACCGCGACTTCCTGGATCCCGTGGCCGTGTCACGGGTCGTGCCCTGGCCACCCAACCCGGCCCTGGAGGGCACGGTGGCCAAGCGACTGGACCAGGCGCTGCGGACCGGTGACTTGACGGTTCCGGAGGCGCTGCAGCAGATCAGGAACTGGTGGGACGTGGAACGGTCAAGTCCCCTGGCCAGTCGGTCGCTGCCGGCGATGCCGTGGGCCTGGATCACGGGCGTGTTCCTGGTCGGACTGGTGATCGCGCTGGCCCTGGGCTGGTGGATGCTGCGGCGGACGCGACCGGATCCCGCGACCGTTCGCGAGGAGCGGTCGGGCTGGTTGCTCGTGTCGCCCTGGGTGATCGGGTTCGTTCTGTTCATGGCCGTTCCGATTCTCCTGTCGCTGGCCTTGTCATTGACGACCTGGAGCGGGATCACGACATTGGATGAAGCCCGCTTCGTCGGCGGCGGCAACTACGAACATCTCCTGGCGCACGATGACGTGTTCTGGCAGAGCCTCAAGGTCACCGGGGTCTACGCGTTGCTGGCGGTTCCCATCGGGCAGGCCCTGGCGCTGCTGGGTGCCTTGCTCATGAACGTGAAGATCCGTGGGGTGTCATTGTTCCGCGCGGCCTGGTACCTGCCGAGCATCCTCGCGGGTGTCGGCATGGCGGTCCTGTTCCGCTGGGTCTTCAATGCCGAGAACGGCATGATGAACGTGATCCTGGAGCCGGCCTTGTCGCCGCTGGGACTGGAGCCGCCGGACTGGTTCGTCCAGGACGCGGAGATTTTCGGAGCGCCGGCCTTCGCGATCATGAGCCTCTGGCTTGTCGGGGGCAGCATGATGATCTACCTCGCGGGTCTGCAGAATGTCCCGCGGTCACTCTACGAGGCGGCGGAGATCGATCGAGCGGGTCCGCTTCGTCGGTTCTTCAGCGTGACGATCCCGATGATCTCGCCGGTCATCCTGTTCAACGTGATCATGTCGCTGATCGGTTCGTTCCAGGTCTTCACGCAGGCCTTCGTCATGACCGGCGGTGGACCCGGGGACCATACGCGCTTCTACGTGCTCTACCTGTACAACCAGGCCTTCGACTATTACGAGATGGGTTATGCCTCCGCCATGGCGTGGCTGCTCCTCCTGATCATCCTGGGACTCACGATGCTGACGCTGCGCGGCAGCGCCCGGATGGTGCATTACGAGGGGTTGCGCTGATGGTCCGATGGACGAGACGATTCCTGGTTGGCCTGGCATTGACCGTCGGTTCGGTGGCGATGCTGTTCCCGCTGTGGTGGATGCTCGTGATCTCGCTGGAGTCGCCGCAGCGGGCTGCGGCAGCAGCCGAAGGTGGCGGCTCGATCGCGGTGTGGCCCAAGGACATCCACTGGTCCAACTATCCCGAGGCGCTCCGCCAGATCGGAACGGAGCCCTGGCAGGGATTCCTCGATGCCCTGGCCAACTCGATCGTGATCACCGTGCTGGTCGTGGTGGGCACGGTGTTGTCCTCGAGTCTCGTGGGGCTGGCCTTTGCCCGGATGACGTTCCGTGGGCGTGGCCCACTCTTCCTGCTCATGCTGGCCACGATGATGCTGCCGGCCCAGGTCACGATGATCCCCCTGTTCCTGGTGTTCCGATCCCTTGGCTGGATCGACACCATCCTGCCGCTGGTCGTCCCGGCCTTCTTCGGTAGTGCGTTCTTCATCTTCATGTACAGGCAGTTCATCGCCCAGATCTCCGAGTCGCTGATCGAGGCGGCCCGCATCGATGGGTACGGCATGCTGGGGATCTGGTGGCGGATCATCCTGCCCATGTGCACGCCGGTGACGGCGATCACGGCCATCTTCACCTTCATCTTCGTGTGGAACGACTTCCTCGGTCCGCTGATCTACCTGCACTCGGATGACCAGTCGACCCTGGCCCTGGCACTCAATTCCTTCCGGAACCAGTATGGTGGTCTGGAGAACGTCCACCTCCTGATGGCGGTGAGCGTGGTGACGATGATTCCCTGTGTGGTCCTGTTCTTCGCCGCCCAGCGGACATTCGTCGAAGGCATCGGGCGGGGAGCGGTCAAGGGCTGAACATGGCACAGGTACGACTCGAGTCAATCGGCAAGACCTATCCCGGCGGCGTCCGGGCCGTGGACGGTGTCTCGATCCTGATCGAGGACGGCGAGTTCATCGTGCTGGTCGGTCCCTCCGGGTGCGGCAAGAGCACGACCCTGCGCATGATCGCGGGCCTGGAGGCCATCACGGATGGCGAGATCCGCATCGGTGATCGTCGGGTGAACGACGTGGCGGCCCGTGATCGTGACATCGCGATGGTCTTCCAGGATTACGCGTTGTATCCACACATGACCGTTGGTCGAAACCTGTCCTTCGGCCTCCTGCGCCGTCGCCAGTACTCGTCGCGACTGCGATCGTTGCTCTCGGGCTCGTACCGGGCGAATCGTCGCAAGGAGACCGGGGCGATCAGCGATCGCGTGGCCCGGGCGGCCGATGTCCTGGGGCTGGGTGATCTGCTGGATCGTCACCCGCGGGAACTCTCCGGTGGTCAGCGGCAGCGTGTCGCGCTGGGCCGGGCCATCGTCCGGGACCCGAGCGTCTTCCTGCTGGATGAGCCCCTGTCCAACCTGGATGCCAAGCTCCGTGGCGAGATGCGAACCGAACTGCGTCGACTGCATCGACAGTTGGGCGCGACGATGGTGCACGTGACTCATGACCAGGAAGAGGCGATGACCCTGGGCGATCGGCTGGTGGTGATGAAGGACGGCATCGTGCAGCAGTGTGGCCCACCGGTCGAGCTCTACCGGGAACCGGTCAACCGGTTCGTGGCCTCCTTCATTGGGACGCCCGAGATGAACTTCCTCGAGGGTGTGATCGAAGAGGGGGGTGTCTTTACCAGTGGTTCCGTTCGGATCGAATTGCCCAAGGGGCGTTGGCCATCGGTTTCGGTTGGTCAACAGGTCACGCTGGGAGTTCGACCCGAGCACCTGGAACGGGTTGCTGACAGCGATGCCATGTTCACCGGCGAAGCCGAGGTGGTGGAACAACTTGGTGATCGCACCGACGTGATCCTGGTCAACGGCAATCACAGAATGACGGCTCGAATCGCTTCTGGTTCCGGACTGCGCGAAGGTGACTCAGCTTCTCTTCGTGCGGATCTGTCCCAGGCTCATTTGTTTGCGGTTGATGATGGTGAAAACCGCATCGCGACCAAGTGATCACCAATTGGCATTGACTCCAGTCCTGCGTTTTCTAGAGTGGGGGCTTGGGCACTGGTGCCCGTGGGAGAGGGATCCATGACTATTCGAACCATCATCGTGGCGGCCGTTGCGTCGCTGAGCTTCACCGGAACCGGTCTGGGTCAGTTCTGGGCACCATCGTCGACCGAACTCACCGCCCCCGATAGCGGCACCTTCGGCTCCAGCGTCGCCATCGACGGTGACACCTGCGTGATCGGGGCCGCTGGAACCTCAGGTACCGGCAGTGCCTACGTCTTCACCAACACCAATGGCACCTGGAGCCAGGTCGCGGAACTCACCGCCACTGATGGAGCAAGTTACGACAACTTCGGCTACAGCGTCGCCATCGACGGTGACACCTGCGTGATCGGGGCCTTGGGAACCAACTCCTCTACCGGCAGTGCCTACGTCTTCACCAACACCAATGGCACCTGGAGCCAGGTCGCGGAACTCACCGCCACTGATGGAGC
>JAKVBX010000019.1 GCA_022446795.1 Phycisphaerales bacterium | reverse complement strand
AGCCGGTCATCGTCAGTTCCGACGGAAGTTCCTGATCCAGCCACGATCGCAGGTACAATGCGCCTCCAGCTCCATTGCTGGCAATGGAGTTGTTGGCTTCAAAGTCCGTGTCGTTGATCGTGATCGTCGAGTCGTGTCCAACGAAGCCGCCGCCGCTGGCTGCGTCGTTGTTCGTGAACCGGCAGGACTGGATCGAAACGCTGTGCCCGAGGCTCTCGTGGCAGTCGTTGACGTACACGCCGCCGCCGTAGTGGGAGAGGTTGTGATGGAACTGGCAATCGGTGAGTTGGAGTGAACCATCGTTGGCTGTAATGGCACCACCTGCGTAAACGGGTGTTGAAGTCGTGTTGCCGGTGGTTGGTGAGCCTTCCAACCCGAAGCGACACCCGGTCAGGATGGCATCCTCGCGGTAGAGGCGGATCGCACCACCGCCAGTGGCGGCGTAATTGGAGAAGAAGTCGCAATCGGTCACCACGCACGGTGGTGAATCCAGGCCGTAGTCGAGGAACATGGCGCCGCCGGAGCCATCGGCGCTGTTGCCCGAGGCCGCATCGGTCGAGAGACCGAAACTGCAGCCCTCGAAGAGGGGATCGCACTCGCTGGAGGCCATGACGGCGCCGCCGCGATCGGCATGGTTGCGGACGAAGACGCAGTCGATGAAGGAGGCGCTCGTGTGTCCCATGTGCACGGCGCCGCCGGTCTCGACCGCGGTGTTGTCTGCGAACCAGCACTGCTCGAAACGGGGTGAAGCGAACTGGATGTTGCAGCCGCCGCCGTAACTGCCCAGGCAGTTCTGAATCAGCAGGTTGCGGAAGATCGGCGTGCCGGTGCCGTCGACGTCGTCGACCGTGATTCCCTTGCGGACATCCTCGCCATCGAGGATGGTCGTCGGGATGCCGTCCGGGCCGAGTTGTCCAATGATGCTGATCTCCTTGCCGGTGATCTCGATGACGGCCGCCGCGCCGGGAGACGCCGTATAGATGCCCGCGGCCAGCGTGATGGTGTCTCCGTCCGCGGCATTGTCCACGGCCTGCTGTAGGCTTCCAGCGATCTCGGGGTTGGGGCCATAGGGCCAGGAGTCCTCGTTGTCGGGAATGCCGTCGCCGTCGAGATCGCAGGTCTCAGCGATCCAAGTGCCGTCGACGTTGGTGGTGGTGCCAAAGATCTGATCGGGGCTGTTGCTGCAGACGATCGAGTCGCTCAACCACACCGGGGTGTTGGTATCGACCCGGAGACCTCCGCCGAAGTCACCAGCCTCGTTGTCGACGATCGTGCATCGCGTCAGAATGCAGGGCGTGGATTGATACAGATGCATCGCTCCGCCGTACGCGGCCCCGCCATTGGAGGACATCGCCCGATTGCCACGGAACTCACAATCGGTGATCGTGGCGTCGGTGGGGTCGCTGCCCCCTTGGCGTACCGCGCCGCCGACCTGTGACTCGTTATCAAAGAAATCACAGTTGTTGAGGTTGAAGAGCTCACAGTTGTAGGTATAGATGGCTCCGCCACGAACTTCCGTACTGCCGTAGCCACTTGTGGTGTTCGCTTCGAACAGGCTGTGGTAGGCCGCGAAGCTCGCGCCGTCACGCGCGATGACGGCTCCGCCACGTCGTGCGGCATCGTTGTCTCGGAAGTCGCAACCAATCAGCAGAAGCGAGTTGCCGGTGCTCGTGGCATAGATCGCGCCGCCGTCAACCCCGCACGTGTTGGAGAGTTGGCCGCCCATGGGCTGGCCATCGTCCGCACCAAAGATGCAATTCTCGGCCACCATGCTCCCAGTTTCGTCGTCGGGGGCGAAGGCGTAGATAGCACCGCCGGCTGAAGGCGTGTTGTTCATTTGGAAGATCGATTCCGTCAATGTCACGACACTGCTGCGACTGAGGATCGCGCCGCCATCATCCACAGCCGAGTTGGCGACAAAGGCACAATCAACCACCGTGAGGTCTGCGTGCCATGCATAGATGCCGCCGCCGTCGCCCTGCGGTACCCCTTCGTTGCTGTGGGAGTCGGCTTCATTGAGCCCGAAGGAGCACCTGCGGACCGTCAACTTGTGCTCTTTGGTGGAATCTGAGTTACCAAGATAAATGGCTGCGCCATACCCAAATGTACAGTTCTGGAATATGCAGTCCTCGATGACAGGGCCATCACCGCTGGTCTCCTGAACAAGCAGACCACCTCCTGCATCATTGCCCTCAATGATCAGATTCTCGAGCCGGGTAGCATCGCTCTGGCCGCCGTTGAAACGGAAGACCCGGTCGCCCGGTGCGGCTACGAGCGTGACGGTGGGCGTGCCACGTTCCGGCCTGGGACCGCTGATCATGATGTCGCGATCAGTGATGTCAATCGAGTCGGTCAATTGGTACGTGCCGGAGGCGATGCGGATCTCACCGCCGTCGGGAGCCGAACTGACCGCGTCTTCCAGTTCCTGCACGGTGGACACCTTGATGGGGCCATCGATGTTGGGTTCAACAATGGTGATGGCACCCCGCAGCGACGTGCCCGTGGTCAGGATCACGGCATCATCGGCGGGCGAATCACCGACGACATCATCGACATTGTCAGCCAGCACCCGAACCGGTGGGCCCTCGGTGTCGAACGTCTCGCCGGTATCGGTGAAGGAGACGACGCTGCCGCCACTTTCGATGAAGTCACTTCGCAGCAGACGGGTCTCGTTGGCGCCGCCGGTGCCCAGGACGATCACGGCGATATCCAGGTCGCCGTCGTCATCAAAGTCACCCAGGGCAATCGACTGGGGGTCGGATCCTGGTGACGGGATGGTCATGGCGCCGGTCGGTTCGCCATTGTCATCGGTCAGGACAATCTCGATCGCCCCGGCGTCCCGCTGGGCCACGACCAGGTCTCCGAAGCCGTTGTTGTCCAGGTCGCCGACCGCCATCGGCAGGTCCGTTCCAGGATCAGCCAGGGGGATGGTGTCGACCTGGAGCGTGAAGGGATCGATCAGTGGACCTCGGTCCAGCACGGACAACTCGGCCTGGAACGGGTCGGGATTCGTGGACATGGCCCGCGCCGTGTTGTTCTTGGTGTCCTCGTCTTCCGTGGGATCGATTCCCCAGGGCGGGGTATTGACCACGGTGACGGTTCGCCGTTCGAAGGCGAACCCACGGTTGGCGGTGGTTTCCGTTGTCTCATAGGTTCGGTAGCTGCTGTCGCCCCAGCACGTGACGACGATGTCCTGCCTGGTGTTGTCATCGCCATTCCCCGGAATCCCGTCAGGCCCCTCTGGATTGAGGTTCCAGAACACGACATCGATCGGCTCGGGCATGCCCAGGTCGCCGCAGTCGCCATCGGTCGCATCGGTCCCATCCCGGCACTCCACGAGAATGCGATCGAACTCGCTCAGGCTGCCGCCGGTGAAGTTCAGGAACACGATCGCCGGTACGTGCCGTAGGGCTACGGCAATCTCCGGAAGGTCCGTTTCCGAGACGGGTTGTCCGCTGAGGTTGCCGACGGCGAGTCCCATGGGCGTATCGCCGGCGGGGAAGACCTGGGTCACCTGCGTGTCAAACCCATCCCAGACGTCGTCGCCATCGACGTCGCCCTTGTTCAGGAGAACATGGACCGCATCCTCGGTCGTGCCCGAGGCTGAGATCACCAGGTCAGGCAGGCTCGTGTCGCCAACGCCGTCACCATTCGTATCGGCCGACTGGTCGAAGTCGACATCGGCCAGGATGGCATCGTTGATGTTGGTCGACGTGGTCGCATCCTCGGCCTGCTGCATGGAGAGGTAACTTCCGATCTCGACGGCTTCGGCGACCAGGGCGTCACCGCCGCGGAAGGTGCTCGATCGTCGAACTCGGAACATCAGTCCGTCACCAGGCAAGTCCGCTTCGATCACGACCGGGCCGGACATTGATCCCGAGCAGGAGAGCAGGGTGAAGACGTCCCCGGCCACGATGGAGTGGCCCTTGGGAACCTGGATCTTGATGACGCCGCCCAGGGTCACATCGCCGTTGACATGCAGCGAGTCGCCCTCGGTCAGATCCAACAGGATCTTGCCTGACACATAGGTGCTGGCGCCTCGCAGACCAGTGAGTTCGAGGGTCCCGCCACCGCTGAGTGTCGCTGCGCCAGTGGGATCAATGATGCCATCATGGTTGGCGATCGTGCCCAGGGCATTGACATCACTGCCAGTCTCGATGGATAGCGTGCCGCCATCGAGCAGGCGGAACTGATCATTCAACTGGACCTGGGCGGTCGGGCCGACGGTAAGGGTTCCGCCCAGGCCGATCTCGCCACCGCCCAATGCGATCAGTCGAGGGGCGGGGCCGTCTGAAATCTCGAGAGCGGGAAGCGTGGTCGGACCAACCAGGTCATCGAGGGATCCGCCGATGCGCAAGCCGCGATCGCCGGTGATCGTCAGTTCACCATTGAAGGTGGGGGACCACGGGAACTGGGTGACCGTCAGGCGTTCGACTGTCCTGGGGCCATCAATGATGGGATCCGTGCTGGGTTGCGGTCCGAGGATGGCACCCTGTCCGGCACCAGCAGGGACGTCGCTCCAAAGCCAGTTGTCTGCATCACTCCAGTTGTCGGTGGTGCCGTTGGCCCACCACACCAGGTCCGGTGCGGTTGCGGTGCCATCCGTGTCATCGGCTTGTGCAATGCCACACGGGAGCGGTCCCTGGTCTGACCAGACGACGCCGGCATAGCTTGATCCAGATCCGCCGGTGTACATCGGGCCGTCATAGAGATTCGAGACACCATCGAGTCCATCACGACACTGGAAGGACACGATGGGAAGGCCCGATGCCGGCCAGTCCCAGCCCAGGTAGGTCAGCGCACTGTCGGCGGCATCAACGGCTGGACTGCCAGGGAGCAGTCGATAATCCGCATCAGCACCACCAGCGAGTCCATCAGCACCAAGCGGATCCGTGAAGAGCGGGTTCTGGGCACCAAAGGCACCGTGGATCGTGGAGTAGTCGACATCCACCGTGCCCGAAGGGTGCGCGTGGTCATACTGCGCTTCTTCATCCATCCCATTGATATTGGTGTTGCCCCATAGGATCGAGTTGCGAATAGCCAGGGTCGTGGGGCCGCCACCAGCGCTCATCATGACGCCGGCTGCCTGCATGTCATCCCGGATGTTGTCGGCAATGGTCGAGTGCAGGACCCGGACATCGCAGTTATTGACGGCCAGGATGCCCTGCTTGTGGCCCGTGATGACCGTGTTGCCCACGAAGAGCGTGCCGCCGTACTGCGTCAACGCGGTTCCGAGGCTGTCGAGCAGGCGAACGTTCCTGATGAGCGTGCAGCTGTCTTCACCCTTGCTGATGCTCAGTGAACCGCCCCCACGTCCATTTTCGAAGGTGCTGTTGCCCAGGATGATCTCGCCGGCCCAGGTCAAGGCGATGTCGCCGCCATAGGTGCTGCCGTTTCCGGTGAAGGTGCATTCGGATATGCCCAGGTCGATGCGGACAGGCAAGTGTGTTTCGCCAGCGTCGCATCCACTGGCGCTTGAGGAAAAGTCGGTATTGGCGATGCCGCCACCACCCTGGTTGGCCCAGCAATCCTCCACACGACAGTTGGCCAGGTTGATCAGGAGGTGCTCCGGGGGGGCGGTTGGACTCTGGCAGGAACCAATCGTGCGAATACTGATGGCGCCGCCCGCGCCAGTTTCCAATGGGCCGTCGGTCGCTTCTGTCCAGTTGTTGCCATTGCGAAGGATGATGTTCGTGAAGCGGACCTGGTGATCTCCGCCATCAGCAGCCCATTGGCCATCATCAAGATAGGCATGGATGCGAACCAACTCTCCAGTGCCTTCGCCATCAATGATGGTAGTTGGATCACCGTTGCCGTCGATCTGTCCGACAAGCACGAGTGACTTGTTGATGTCCAGGGTGTTGCCGGTGTAGGTACCGGCCGGAATGTTGATCGAATCGCCGGGCGAGGCGGTGTCGATCAGCGCCTGGATCACGCTGGTGTCCGCGGACCAGGCCCGGCTGCTGCACAGGACCAGCAGCATGATCGCAGTCGACAACGGTCGTCGAGCCATTCGAATCGTGTTGAATCTCCGTGGACGCATCCCCGGAACCCCTGTCTCTTCTTCCGTCTTGATTATGACACGTGGTCGAAGATGGAGAAAGGCACGGCGCACGAAATCGGCGCCGTCATCTTGAGACCAGTTCTCAGTGCCCTGTTTTCAGGGCATTCATGGCTATTCGATCTGCCGCTGGAGTCCTCGGCAGTAGTCGAGAACCTGCTGGCAATCGGCTGGGAGCGGGGTCACCGGCAACTGCTCAAGTGCTGCGATGACTTGTTCCAGGATGGCATTCGCATCGGTTGTGCGTTGCAATGAGATGAGTGCGGTTGCCAGTGAGGCGCCGCAGCGTGCGGCATCTCTCGCTGCGGTGATGTTGCTGGGCTCATCGGATGCAAGTGTTTCTGAAACGACCATGGCTTCCTGCAGCACGGGAATGCTGTCCTGGGTTCGGTTGAACTGCATGAGCAGTTCGCCCAGTTCGCGCAGAGCCGTGGCGAGATCTCGCGTGGCACGGACATCAGTGACACCGTCCGTGGTCGTGTTCAACTCGACCAGTGACCGGGCGGCCGGAACAACCTGGTCCCGGTATCGCGCAATGGCGTCGTCTCGCTGGTCCAGCGCCACGAGGCACTGGGCGATGTACCGATGAGACAGCAGGACATCGCGCCGCTCCGTATTGGCGTCGGGGTCGATCGCCAGTCGGTCCAGGCGTATTGCCAGGGCCTGCTCGAACTGGTCCCTGGCGGCCGCGGGGTCTCCGCCCTGGAGCAGCAGGCTGCCGATGCGATTGTGAAGCAGTGAGACGTCGCGCTGGACCATCTTGTCTTCGGGCCAGTTTGATCGTGTCCGCCTGGCCACCGTCATGGCCTGATCCAGGATCTCGAGACTGGACTCGGGTGTCTCGGCCAGCGTCGCCTGGTCCAGCAGGACCTCAAGTTCCAGCCGGCTCCGCTTGAGGCTGGCCTCGGTGCCGGTGAGCCTGGCGAGCATGGCCGTGGCCTGCCGGTTGATCTCCCGGGCCTGGTCCAGGCGGCCGGCGCGGCGATACGCATCCATGAGCAGCGTGCGGGTCCTGATTCCGGCTTCCAGCAGGCGTTGGTTGCCCGGGTCACGCGTGTTCAGTTCATCCAGGGCCGCGCGGGAATTCTCCCAGGCCGCAATGGCCTCCTCGAGTTGTCCACGGCTGCCCATCTGCATCGACCAGTGGTTGTTGCCCACCGCTTGCAGACCCTCGGCCAGGACCAGCTTCAGGTCCGGGTCATCGCTGGCGTCCTGCTCCAACTGCTGCAGGTAGTCCAGGCTCTGCTCGATGATGTGTTCGCGGGCCTCCTGGCTGTTGGCCAGTCTCGAGATCGACTGGAAGTGATCGACCATGTAGAAGTCGATCAGTTCCCGCACCATGCGGTTTCGTTCCTGCCTGGCGGCGTCGGCACGCGACCATTGCCAGGCGGCGACCAGTACAACGATCCCGATGGCCAGGAGCAGGCTGGCAGCCGTGACACCCAGCTTGTTGCGCCGAATGAACTTGCCGGCACGGTAGACCAGGCTCGGCGGGACCGCGCTGACCGGCTCGCCGGCCTGATGGCGGCTCAGGTCCTGCTCCAGTTCCAGGGCGGATTGATAGCGCCTCCGCGGTTCCTTTTCAAGGGCCTTGAGCGTGATGATCTCCAGGTCGCCCCTCAGCCGTCGACTGACCGTGCTGGGGCGGCGGGGGTCTTCATCAATGACCACCCGGACCGCTTCATGAATGGCCAGTTGTCGGACGTTGTACGGCAAGTCGTCACAGAGCAACTCGTAGAGGATGACGCCAAGGGCGTAGACGTCCGTTCGAATATCGATCTCATCCGGGTTGGCCTTGGCCTGCTCGGGGCTCATGTACTGAAGCGTTCCGATCAACGCGCCGGCATCGGTCTGGATCGTCGTCACGGTCAGGTCCGAATCGACACTGCGGGCGACGCCGAAGTCGATGATCTTGGGCTGTCCGTTGGCGTCGACGAGGATATTGCCCGGCTTCAGGTCGCGATGGATGATGCCCTTCTGGTGGCCGTGGTGGACGGCATCGCAGACCTTCCGGAACAGGGTGATGCGATCGGCGATCGACAGGGATCGCTTGCGGGCATAGCTCGTGAGCAGTTCCGCGTCCGCGATGTACTCCATGGCGAACCAGGGCGTGGCACCACTGCCGTCATCCCAGGTGCCAGCGGCATAGATCCTGGCGATGCCGATGTGCTGCAGTTTCGCCAGGGCCTCGGCCTCGTACTGGAATCGCCTCAGGAGTGCAGGGGAGGCCAGGCCGGGCCGGATCACCTTGAGGGCCACGCTTCTCCTGGGGTGCTCCTGGTGAGCCTCGTAGACGGCTCCCATGCCCCCGGCGCCGATCATCCGAGTGATGGTGAAGCCCTCGATGGTCTGGCCGATCAACTCCCGAGGCTGCTCGCCCGGCTGCATGATCACCGTGGGGGTATCCGCAATGCCTCGAACGAGATCCGCCGAGTCCTGTCCTGCTGATGACGAGGAGTCATCCTGGACGGTTGGTTGATCGTCCTCGGGCGTGCCCGACGGAGGGGTGAGGTTGTCGTCGCGATCATCAGGCATGTCGCATCCCCGGGGCCTCAGCATAGACCGTCCATCCGCTGTTCATCAACGTGATGACGGCGGGCGGGCCTCATGGCATCGCTGAAGGGGGCAAAAAGAACATCCCCCCGATCCGAAGATCGGGGGGATGTAGAAGGTGCGTTTGGAGTCAATCGTCCGAGGACGATCTCATCCGATCGGCACTACTGGATCACTCAGTGATGCAGTAGTTGAGACCGAAGGTTTCTTCGACCCAACCGGTGCCGTCATCGAGCGATGACTGACCTTCACCGTCAGCGGTGGAGGACATCCACAGGAACCAGCATTCGCCGGTGCCGTTGGACTCGGAGTTCGCACCCGCGTAGACGACGCTGCCGAGAGAGCCGTCGTAATTGCATGCGAAGTCCCAGATGCTGAGCGGGTACACGCCAGCGTAACTCAGGTTGGTTGGTGCATAGTTGGCACCAGAGCCACCGTTGAGGCTGCCGTAGCCACCGTCCATGAGGTTGTAGCCCATGGGCAGCGTGCTGGCGTCGGAGCAGGCGCTCCAACCAGCGTTGTAGATGAGGCTCAGGCCCGTGACCGACATGGATGAGACCGCCGGAGCGGAGACCCAAGCGGCACGGAAGTAGCCAGCACCCGAGTCAGCCGTACCAGCGATCCAAGCGCCGTCCGGAAGGACGGTGTTGGCACCGTTTCCGGTGGTGCAGGCGACGTCATCGGGGCAGTCAACATCAGCACAGGCTTCACCGGCGTACCAGGTACCACCAGAGGTAGCACACTGATCAGCGGTGTAGTCATCAGCAACGCAGGCACCGCCAACGCAGCAGGCGCCAGTGGCACCACTGTCGAGGCAGGTCAGGGTCAGGTTGCCAGGACCAGTTGCGCCGTTCCAGCCACCGATACGGATGTAATAGGAATTACCCGAGGTGACGGGGTGGCCGTAGATGCCGGAGTAGTAGGACTGGCATCCACTCTCGACCGTGCTGTCACCGTTGCAGGCGACCTGGACGAGGGAACCACAATCACTACCTTCGTACAGCACCAGGGAGGTGTCGTAGGAGGCAGCGTCGCAGAGGCTGATGTCCATGGTGCCGTCGATATCAGGCGTGGTCACGAACCAGACGTCAGGGCTGGCGCCCCAGTCAAGGTACGTACCATCGCACTGCGTGGCATCGGGCTCACCGAAGCCACTATCGAAAGCGTTGGACGTGTCGAACAAGGCCGAGCCGCTGCAGTCAACGGTCTCTGCACTTGCGCAGTCATTGTTGGTGACGCCACACTGAGTGCCGAGGCAGTCAGTTCCAGCACCCTCGTAACTGCCGCCGAAGGCGGTGCAGTCATCGGGGAGCAGGTCGTAGCACGTCTCACCGACGCAGCAAGCACCCTCGGACGGGATCACGCAGTTGACGGACATGACGCCCGTGCTCGGCGTGCCGCCGCCTTCGGAGTACCGACCGACGCGGATGATGACGGAGTCGCCAGCGGCGACCGCGTAAACCAGCTCGGACGTGAGTCCGCACAGGCCGCTGTCAGCATCGTCGTTGCAGGCGAGCATGGTGCCGCCGCAAGCATCGTAGATGGCGATACGGCTGTCGAAGTCGACCTGGTTGCACAGGCTGATCTCGAGGCTGCCGTCGCAATCTGCGGTGTAGGAGTACCAGACATCGTTGAAGATCTGGTCGACACTGAAGTTTGCACAGAGCGTGCCATCAAAGTCGGCCGGACCATTGGTCAGGGCATAGGTGACGTCAATACCGGTGTCGCCATTGCCGATGACCTCTGCGCCGTCGCAGGTGTCGTTGTCAGGTGCCGGGACGCAGGTGACGAAACCGCAGTCGGTGCTGTCACCCTGGTAGGCGCCCGTGCAGTCCTCAGGAGTGGCCTGGATGCAGGAGCCGTCGCCAAGGCAGCAAGCGCCACTGACGCATGCAGCACAGGCGGAGCCGCCGCCGAGCCAATCGCCACCGAGGGCTTCACAGTTGGACTCGAGCTCGTTCTCCTGGCATCCGTCGACGCCGAAGCAGCAAGCACCGAGCGGACGGCAGTCATTGCCGTACTGGCCGATGGCCTCAAGGAGGTCATCCACGTCGACGGTGCAGTTGCCGTCAGGCAGCGGGAAGCAGTCGCCCTGCGGGCGGCTGGTGCCGTCGCCGACTTCGCCGTAGGTGCCGATGATCGCGAGGACGTCGTCGACGCCCACGACACCATCCGGGACACCGGAGGGACCGCTGACGTCAGCGTTGCACTCGGTCGGAAGCGGCAGATCGCAGGCATTGCCGGTGCCGCCGAGAACGCGGAATGCAGCGTTGTAGGCAACCTGCTGGAAGGGGCCGAAGCCGAATCCGCCAGCGGGGTTGCACTGGTAGGCGACGAGGTCGCCGACGGTGGAGATCGCAACACCGGTCTGACCGTTGGTGCCGAACTCGTTGGTCGGGATCATGCCGGCCCACTGCGTGCCGAGGCCGATGGCCCACGGCGTGGACGTGGCAGTCATTCCGATGAGGTCATAACCGGCAAGGCCCCAGTTGGGGTCTGCATCCGGCGTACCTGCGACGGAGTCATTGACGTAGCCAACCAGGCTGACGCCAGCGTCCTCAAATGTCTGGTAGAAGTTGACCTGAAGGGCGGAGATACCGGCGATGCCGGCATAACCGTTCCAACCACTGACGACCAACGCCATGGACGAGCCCTGAAGGCCGGTGCCTTCGAAGTCGTCGATTACTGCGATGTCGTACTGAGCAAAGCCGGCCTCGAAGATCTGGTTGGCCAGGATGTTGCTGGTATCAATGTCAGCACCATCATCCGGACCGATCTGGTCCATGATGACTGCGCTTCCAGCCATGGCCGTGCCAGCTGCGAGACCCAAAAAACAAAGACAAGACGGTAGGGTTTTCATTTCTTCTATTCCCCTCCAATCGGGAACACGGGTTTGGCGAACCGGCTCGCGCCGGGACGCGGGGTGAAGCCTCACACTCCCCCCACACAGACACACACGAACAAACACACGAAACACTTGGGCATGCCGTCAGGCATGCACAAGCCAATCACTATGGGACTCAGGAGTCTTCTCCTCTCCTGCGTGCACGCCGGGCACTTCTCCTGCCCGAGACGGCACCTTCCCTCTCGATCTCCGGCCCTTTCCACAGGTCGGATACCCCTCCAATGTGGCCAACAAGCTCGTTGTTGTCAAGGAGTTGTCGGGCATTCAAAACAAGGAAATCCGGCATAACCCGCCTGATTGATACCAGGCGGCAATGAGGCGGCTGGCAGGCCTAAAAAGGGGCTGCCTAGGTGATGATTTTGAAAACAGGCCCCCGACGGTACGCCGTCGGGGGCCTGTGGATAACCTCGAAAGTGGATTTTCGGGCACTCAGGGGCTGATGGTCTGCCCCACGTTGGTATTACCCGGGTTGGCGGAATCCGCCAGGACACTCCACACGAAGTCGCCAGGGCCGCTTCCTGTGCCTGTGAGGCCCAGGGAGCTACCTACGGTCGTCTGGCTGCTTTCGGAAACGCCGATGTCAACGGAGGTCATCCCCGCGGCGGGGCCACTGGCGGCCGTAATCGTGCCCTCATAGGAGAGGAACTCGGCAACGTTGCCATTGACATCGATGCACAGCCCATCGGGTGCTCCGTTCTGGAGCCCGTTGGAAGCCAGGATGATCGAGTAGATCGTGTATCCGCTTCCACTCTCACCGGCCGTGAAGTCCGTCCCGACGACCATGGCGGACCCGTAGGGGTTCCCGCCGTTGCCGTTGTACAGCGTCACGGTCACGCTATTGGGATCGGTGCCATCCTGGATGACCACCTCGATCATCTCATCGATGTCGCCGCCGGAATTGTCATAGTGCAACTCGTTGATCCAGGCTCCGCTCGCCACGACCTGGCACTCGTCCGGGATACCGTCCGAGTCAGCGTCCTGGCTGTCGCCATTGTTGATGTCGCAGGCATCACCGACGCCATTGTCGTTGCAGTCCTCCTGGCCCGGGTTGAAGAGCTCACAGTTGTCGCATCCGTCCGGGACGCCATCGCTGTCGGCATCGGAACCACTGGCGGCGCCACAGTCACTGCCACCGAAGGTGGTGCCATTGATCGTCGTGCCTGGCGAGAACAGGAATCCGCCGGGCGAAGCCACGCTGTGATCGAAGAAGTCCACGCCGTAGACGTCCGGGAAACGAGTGATGGACTGATCCTGGCCACCGTTGCCATCGTACGTGTGCTGATCCAGGACGGTCCCGTCAGCCAGGGCGAGAGTCACGGTGTCGCCACCGTTGTTGAGGCCCAGGAAGCCGGTGGAGGCCACCTGGATCACCGCGTCGCCGAAGTCAGCCGCGAACGTGGCCGGGTCGCCACCACCGAAGACCACGATGACGCAGCCATCTCCGAGGGCGGGTGTGTCCGGCGGGAACACGTGACGAAGACCAGCAGCATCGGAGATCGTGCCGCCACCGAGGCACAGGTCGGCGCCGGATTTGTTCACGATCTCGACGAACTCGTCCTGTGAGCCGTCGCGGACGCCGTCGCCGTTGGCATCACCGGAGATGTCACTGGCGGGATCGAACTGGATCTCGTTGATGACGATGACGCTGCCTTCGCACTCGTCGGGGATGCCGTTGCCGTCGCCGTCGTCGGAGTCGCCATTATCGATGTCGCAGTCATCAGGGACGCCGTTGGAGTTGCAGTCATTCTCGCAGTCGTCCGGGATGCCGTTTTCGTTGCAATCAAAGGAGTTGCCATCGTTGACATCGCAGTCATCAGGCACGCCGTTGGCATTGCAGTCAGTCTCGCACACGTCCGGGATGCCATTGAGGTTGCAGTCGGTCACGAGGTCGCAGGCATCGCCTTCGCCATCGTTGTCGCAGTCGGCCTGGTCCTCGTTGGGGGTGTCGACGCAGTTGTCGGCACAGTCCGGGACATTGTCATTGTCAGAGTCGGGCTCATTGCAGGCATTCAGGGCACCCGGCGTATCGAGGCAGGACAGGTCGAACGGCGCCATGACCCAGTCACCGATGCCGTCGGGGCACCGGTAGCCGCCGACGGCCACGAAGGGGCCGTCCGGGCCGATCGTTGCGGAGCAGTAGGCCAGGGCGTCATCGCCCTCGCCGATGAGTGAGACGCAGTCGATGATCTCGTCCCAAAGGACCACGTCGAGTTCGCCGTCGTCATTCGTATCGAGATCGACCGTGCCGCTGCCGTTGTAGTTCAGGTTTCGAACCACGGCATGGGTCACGGGGTCGCTGTTCTCGAACAGGTTCTCAAGGATGACGGAGTAGAGGCCATTGGCGTCGAGGGACGCGCCGTCGAGCGACACCGCGGTCTCGAGGTGCCCGGCGGAGCTGTCACCGGAACCGTCGCCGATGACGATCCAGGACAGGCCATCGAGTGATGCGCCGGGCTCACCGATGAGCTCGATGTACTCGGTGGTATCAAAGCCGCCGTGATTGGTCCGGACCTCGTTCATCGCCAGTTCCGGCGCGGGGTCCTCACAGACCGCGCCGAAGGCACCGATGACCTCGAGGAGGTCGTCGACGTCGACGTCACAGTCGCCATTGGGTGCGGGGTGGCAGTCGCCAACGGGGCGGAAGGTGCCATCACCGACCTGGCCGTAGTTGGCGATGATCTTGAGGACATCATCCACCGAGACCACGTTGTCCGGTACGTTCGAGGGGCCGGAAACGTCGGCGGGACAATCCGGGAGGGCCTCGTCGCAGGGATCGCCCGGGGCTTCGATGGAGACCTCGATGGCCTCGACCCAGTTGACGCTTTCCCAGCCGATGTTGTCCAGTTCGGTCCAGGCGCCGATGCCACAACTGGCGTCAGCGGTACGGATCCAGCTTGGAGAGGACTGTCCGCCGTTATTGCCGCCAACGAAGTGTGATTCGGACAGGCTGGAGCCCGGGATGAACATCTCAACGAAGATGAACCCCTGCGGCAGGACGATGGAGCCATCACCGGTGAAGGTCATGAAGAATGGCTCGCTGCTCACTGGAATCGTGTCGGAGAGGCTGCCCAGGAGCGACATGCCACCCGATGGATCGCCATCGTCATCGCTGAAGATGTTGATCGTGGCGGTGACCTCGAGATCGTTGCTGTATATGCCCCACTTGACGCACTCAAGGACGATCTCATTACCGCCGGCGTCGAGGGTCGAGAGATCATGGCTGCGACCGTAGTAGTGGTCGGATGTGCCGGCGCTGCCGGAGCAGACGACGGTCCCATTGAGGGTGTCCAGGTCAGTGGATTCGGTCACGACCGTATTGCTGCTGTCGCAGACTGGCATGCCGGCGCCACGGTAGGGCGGCTGGCCATCCGAGGATGAACTCGTCAATTCACCAGGGCGGCCCAGTGCAACAGCGGCAAATGAAAGACCGATAACCAACGAAGACGTGGTAAGACCACGTACGGTGGGGCGACTCGAGGCCATGTTCCTTCTCCTCTCCAGGGATTTGTGACAGCCGATTCACCATGCACCAACAGCTTCCGCCTGTGACGGAAACTGTGGTGTCATGTCCTCGTAGAGTACCTCGGAGCTGGCCGGTTCCAAGGCCGGAACCGTTGAGATTTGCCCCTAGATCTGGAGAAGGCCGAGTTCAGGCCCCCTTGGCGAGCCGGTCGGGGGCCTCCAGGGCGCCGCTCTGATCCAACTGCTCGGTCAGGCCAGGGTTGACCTGGATCGTGGCCGGGGCGGGCTCAGCGGGCGACAGCGCCGGGGCTGGCACGCTCAGGGTCAGGCTTCCCTCGGCCGCGGCCTGGACCGAGAGATCCAGCGACTGGTCGCCGTAGCGGACGCGGATGCTGGAGGCCAGCGAGTAGATCCGTTGCCGGCTCCTCGGGGTGCAGGCCACGAGATTGGCCTCGCGGAGCAACCTCAGATTGTGGCTGACGAGACCGATGCTCTGCCCGGTCTCCTCGGCCAACTGTCCAACGGGCCTCGGGCCCAGGGCCAGGTACCGAATGATTTCCAGCCGAACGGGGCCACCCAATAGGGAGAGAACCCGTGTGAGGCTGCCTTGATTGACGATCCCCCCCCCGCCGATTCCATTGCTGCACATGCTCATGTGTTTCCTCCCAACGCAGGTGCCGGTGCGGGGATCCGGCAGCCTTATGTGCGGGAAGTGGCCAAAAGGCCACCTTCCTTCAATTCCCTTCGCGGTGGGGACGCCGCCGGGTGCGGTCTACTGGTCAGATAGACCCCGAACAACGTTCCTGCAGGTACGGCAAGCGGCCCTGTGGGGTGCGTGGGAGTTCGACATTCAATCGAAATATGCGTTTAGGGGGCAGTGAAGGCGGAAGAGCCCGTCACTTCAACGGGTTCTTGAGCCTCGTCGTCCGAGGAAATCGACAGCACATAAATGGCGCCAATCAGAATCAGGACCGCTCCCAGGGCGACAAGGATCCATCCGATCAGTCGAGCGACACGCTTGGCGGGGGTGATGGGCATGTGGCAGATCAAGTGGCAGACGGTGCAGGACTGGCCCCGTGACAGGACCAGCCTCCCGTACCCAGGTCGGTTCCGAGGCAATACCGAAGGTGGGACTCGAACCCACACTCCCTTAACGGGAAACGGATTTTGAATCCGTCGCGTCTGCCAATTCCGCCACTTCGGCTTCGCAGAGCCTGGGAAAGCCCGGCTCAACTGCGTGGCATGATCCTCTGCCAAGAGGATCTGGTCAATCGGCTGCGTTGGACGAGTACACTTGGGGTATGGCAGATAACTCAGATCGCAGTGGATTGGCCGCCAGCCCCGCGGCCCCGATTCTTGGCATCGTCGTCGTCATTGGCGTCATTGCCTGGATGCTGGCCGGCTCCAACTCGCCACAGGAGCCGCGGCCTGAACCGGCATCCCCCGTGGCGTCGGGCCAGCAGGCAGCCACACCAGCACCGCCCCGGCCGGCCCGGACAACGCCGACACCTCCGCCGGTGACGGAAATCCCGGAGGAAGAGAAGCTGGAGGCGAATGTCCGGCTGACACCGGCTTCGGTCCAGATGGGATACGTCGACCCTGGCGGTGTCCGACGAAACACGGTCCAGATCACCAACAACTCGGATGTTCCCATGAAACTCACCGAGGTGAAAAAGGGCTGCTCATGTACGGAAGTCGAGTATGAACCCGGGATCATTCCGCCTGGTGGAAGCCGTCCACTGACAACGGTGTTCACCGCCGGGCTGACGCCGACGACCAAGACCAACAAGGTCAAGGTCGTCTTCGAGAAGCACAAGAGTGTCGATCTCCAGATGTATGCCAAGGTGTCCCGGGCCGTCCGAGCGGATCCGGCCGAGTTTCGCATGCATAAATCCGGCTACGACGGCCCGGTCCTTCGAGACAAGGGAAGGATCCGGGTCAGTTCCATTGACGGTCGTCCCATTCGCATCCTGTCTGCTGGAGGCCGGCCAGCCATCGCCTGGCCTGGATCCGGTGGTGATCCCATGATCTCGTCGATCCAGCATGAGGTCGCCGTCGATCTCGGCGACCATGATCGCGACAGCCTGCTGGATCCCGATGGCAACCTGCTCGATCCGTTCTGGGTCTTCGAGACGGATCATCCCGATGCCCCCGTCGTGGAAGTCCGGCTGATGCACCAGGTGCACCGGCCCAAGCGGCGTGAGGCGGATCGGAACTGGGTCTTCGTCGAAAACCGGGTGGTCGTCGATCCTGTCGATCCCGGAGGCTCCACGACCTTCGAGCTTCCGCTGATCTGGAACCGGGAAGGCGTGGGAAGCCAGCAGATCCGCGAAGTCGTATCAACATCACCGGACTTTTCTGCCGAGCTCGTCGGAATGAAACTGGATGGTCGCAAGTCGAAGGCCGAGGTTCGGATTACACCGTTGCCAGGCGTCGAAGGGCCGATCCAGGGCGTCATCGAATTCGTCTCGGATGAACATCGGGCGCCGCTCGTCATCATTGGCTACGTCAATCGCCCATCCACGGAAGAGGGCGACGCGTCGTGAAACTGTGTGTCATCCTGCCCGCGGCAGGAGCGTCGACTCGATTCCACGGTGGGGACAAGCTGGCCGCCGATCTCGGCGGTCGACCGGTTCTGCTGCGGACGGTCGAGATCTTCACTCGGCGCGAGGAGGTGTCCCAGGTGATTGTCGCGGGGCCACCGGATGACTTCGACTCCTTCAAGGACCGCTTTGGCGCCGGGCTGGGCTTCCATGGCGTCAGCGTGGTCGAGGGCGGACGTCGCGATCGGTGGGAGACGGTCCACAAGGCCCTGCAGGTCGTCGATCCGACCTGCACGCATGTCGCCGTACACGATGCTGCTCGGCCGCTGGTTTCGGATGCGTTGCTGGATCGGATCATGACCGCGGCGGAGACACTCGATGCCATCGTGCCGACCGTGAGCATGTCCTCCACCCTCAAGGAAATCGACCCCGAGGCCGGAGTCGATGCCGGCGAGGGGGAGGATCTCGTCGTTGATTCGATCCTGGGCGAGGCGGGGCGGCTGAAGGTTGATGCCCAACCGATCACCAGGACGGTGGATCGCTCCCGCTATGCCATGGCCCAGACGCCCCAGGTCTTCCGGCGTGAACTGCTGCTGGAGGCCTACGAGGGAGGGCCCCTTGAGGGTGTGACCGATGATGCCCAGGTCCTGGAGCAGCAGGGTCACACGGTCCATGCCATCGAGGGTGAGCCGACGAACATCAAGATCACCACTGCCGAGGATCTCAGGCTGGCAGCGGCCCTGCTTGGGCTGGCAGCGCCTCGCCGACCCCGGGATCCGCTGTTGGGCGGTTGAGCAGGTGGCTCGTTGCCTCTGGAAGACGATCCTGCAATACTCCGCCCCCCGATGAACCGACAATAGGGCAAGGCCTCGTACCGGGATGCGAGGCGTCCTTTCCCGGAGTACCCCGTCCGTGTTCACGGATGCAACAGGAAATCGCGCCATGGCCCAGGGCCCCGAGGAGGGTGGCCCGCGGTCCGTGTCCATCATCATCCCGACCTACCAGGAAGCGGACAGCCTGCCCAGCATGATCGACCGGCTCGAGGGGCTTCGTTCCGTGGGGTGGGATCTTGAACTGCTCATTGTCGATGACGACTCCAATGACGGCACCATCGAGATGATCGAGGCGCGGGGATGCGACTGGATCCGGCTGATCGTCCGTCGGGAGGACCGGGGCCTGAGCACGGCGGTCATCCACGGCCTGACCGAGGCCAAGCACGAAATCATGGTTGTGATGGATGCGGACCTGAGCCATCCGCCGGAGGCGATCCCGGAGTTCGTCTCCGCGCTGGACAACGGCGCTGACTTCGTCGTGGGCTCACGCTATGTCCCGGGAGGGTCGACCGAGGACGGCTGGGGTGTACTCCGCTGGATCAACTCAAAGGTTGCCACTGTCATGGCTCGTCCCTTCACCCGGGTGAAGGACCCGATGAGCGGCTTCCTCGGCCTTCGTCGAGAGACCTGGCAGTCGGCGGCGGACCTTGATCCGGTGGGCTACAAGATCGGCCTGGAACTGATCGTGAAGTGCCGCTGCCAGAACGTGGTCGAGGTTCCGATTCACTTCAGCACGCGGCGGCACGGGGAGAGCAAGCTCACCCTGAAGGTGCAACGCGACTACCTGCGTCACATCCTCCGCCTGGCTCGCTGGAAGTATCCCGAGCGATCCAGCTTCGTTCCCTTCGCCGTCGTCGGGGCCATGGGGATCGGCGTCTACGTGGCCTTGCTGGCCATCCTGGAGAGCTTGTTCGGTCGCTTCATCGGCAATGACCTCGTCATCGTCCTGGCGATCGCCCTGACCATGTGCTTCAACTTCTTCCTGGATCGAAAGCTGGCGTTCTGGTGGGCGCCACAGGATCAGACGGGGCGGCAGTTGCTGTCCTTCATCGTGATCTGTTCGATCCCGGTCATCGCCAACTTCTTCGTCACGCGGTACTTCATCGTTGATGACGAAATGGCCACGCCGCTGGCAGGCGTCATCGGTGCCGCCGTGGCGTCCATTCTCAGCCTGTTCTTCAACTGGGGATGCAGTCGGATCTTCGTGTTCAGCCCACGACGTTGAGCTTCTCGAGCTTCGACTTCACGGCGGCCATCCTCGCCTCGATATCGATCTGGTTGCCGTCGAGATCCTGCCATCGCCAGTGGAAGTGCTCGGCGCGATGCAGCAGCCGCTCCTGGGAATGCAGGTTGGCCAACTGCGTGTCCAGGAAGTAGCCATCCTTGGAAATCCCGGCGAAGTCGGCTTCCAACTGGAGGTACTGGGCCAGGGCGCTGGTGGCCGTCGAATGGTTCCGGGGGAGGTAGATGACCTCGCCGTCGGGACCCTTGGAGACCTCGATGTCTGCTCGCGTGACCGACTCAGGCTCGGCGCAGCCGGCGATGGCCAGAAGCGTACCGGCAAGCAGTGACAGGGCGATGCGGGTCATGGCGATCTCCTTGGATGCGGGTGCGCCAGAGCCTACACGAAGACGCTCAGGCCGGTGCCGGCGTCCGCTTGCGTGACCGGCGAGGCCTGGCACCGACGCCGGATGCGGCGAGGTACTGCCCGGTGAAACTTCCCTTGACCTTGGCGACCTGCTCGGGCGTGCCTTCCGCGATGACCATCCCGCCCGCGGCGCCGCCCTCGGGCCCCAGGTCGATGATCCAGTCGGCGTTGCGAATGACCTCGAGGTTGTGCTCGATGATGACCAGCGTATTGCCACGGTCAGCGAGCCGCTGGAGGACATCGACCAGTCGATCGACGTCGGCGAAGTGCAGACCGGTGGTCGGTTCATCGAGGATGTAGAGCGTGTGGTCGGTGCTTCGCGTGCCCAGTTCGCGGGCCAGTTTCACTCGTTGGGCCTCTCCGCCCGAGAGCGTCGTGGAGGGCTGGCCGAGTTCCAGGTACCCCAGGCCCACGTCATTCAGGCAGGTCAGCATGCGGTGAATCGCCTGGTGGGCTTCGAAGAACCCGGCGGCATCCTCCACGGCCATGCCCAGCACATCCGCGATGGACTGGTGCTTCCAGGTGACCTCCAGCGTGTCGCGGTTGTACCGCGCGCCATGGCACGTATCGCAGGTGACGAATACGTCCGGCAGGAAGTGCATCTCGATCTTGCAGACGCCCTGGCCCTGGCAGGCTTCGCACCGTCCCCCCTTGACGTTGAAGCTGAACCGGCCGGGGGCATAGCCGCGGATCTTGGCCTCGCGGGTCTGGGTGAACAGCTTCCGGATGCCGTCGAAGACGCCCGTGTAGGTGGCGGGGTTCGACCGGGGCGTCCGGCCGATGGGGGACTGGTCGACCTCGATGATCTTGTCGATCTTGCCGAGCCCCGTGACCCGGGAGTGCCGACCTGGTCGGGGGCCGGAGCCGTTGAGATGTCGGCGGGCGGCCTTGCAGAGGATGTCGCTGACCAGGGTCGACTTGCCTGATCCGGACACCCCGGTGACGCACACGATCCCGCCCAGCGGAATCGTGACGTCGATCTTCCGGAGGTTGTGGGCAGCAGCACCCTTGATGGTCATGGCCTTGCGTGGGCTCATCGGTCGGCGGGTCTCGGGCATCGAGATCTTCCGGCGGCCGGAGAGGTAGTCGCCGGTGAGCGACTGCTCGCAGTCGACCAGATCGTCAATCGTCCCCTGGGCGACCACTTGACCGCCATGGCGTCCCGGGCCCGGGCCGATGTCGACGACGTGATCGGCCGCCCGGATCATGCCCTCGTCGTGTTCCACGACGAGCACCGTGTTGCCGATCAGTGACAGTTGTCGCAGGGTGGCGATCAGCCGGTCGTTGTCACGCTGGTGCAGGCCGATGGTCGGTTCGTCCAGCACGTAACAGACGCCCACCAGGCCGGAGCCGACCTGCGTTGCCAGGCGAATCCGCTGGGCCTCACCGCCGGAGAGTGTCGTGCTGCTTCGATCAAGCGTGAGATAGCCCAGGCCGACGCTCCGCAGGAAGCCCAACCGGGCCCGGATCTCGCGGAGAATCGGTTCGGCGATGCTGGTCTCGGCGGGGTCCAGGGTGAGTGATCCGGTGATCTTCTCGGCATCCTCGATGGTCATGCCGGCCACGTCTGCAATGCTCACGAGTTCGCCATCGGCTTCCAGCACGACATGCAGCGCCTCGGGGCGGAGTCGCTTGCCCTTGCAGGTCGGGCAGGGACGTGAGCTCTGGTAGCCGGCGAGCCGCTCCCGGACGCGATCGCTGTCCGTCTCCAGGTAGCGGCGTTGCAGGTTCGGCAGGACGCCCTCGAAGCGGAAGCCCTCCTGGGTGGTACTGCCCTCCAGGAGAACTCGTTTCTGAGAAGCGGTCAGGGTCGAGAAGGGCGTGGCCTTGGTGACTTCGACGGCCTCGCAGAATCGGCGGAGTTGCCGGGCATACCACGTGTTGAGTCGTCGCCCGTTCCGGGTCCAGGGCGCGATGGCACCTTCCCCGACTCCCTTGTCGGGCTCGGGAACCACCAGCCCCTCGTCGAAGGCCATGATGGTGCCGAGTCCGTCGCAGTCATCGCAGGCCCCATGGGGCGAGTTGAATGAGAACAGCCGCGGCTCCATCTCGCCGAGGCTGCACTCGGGGTGGTCGGGGCAGGCGAGGTGTTCGCTGAACTTCCGGGGGTGCCATTCCTTGGTCTTCGGGTCTTCCTCCAGGACGGTGACCAGTCCGCTGCCGGCTCGAAGGGCGGTCTCGATGGACTCGGTCAGTCGCGATCGTGAGGAGGCCTTGACCGCAATACGATCCACGACGGCTTCGATGTCATGCATCTCGTAGCGGCCCAGCTGCAGCGGGTTCTCGCCGCCCTGGGAAAGCGCGTCTCGGATGTCGACGATCTCGCCGTTGACCCGGGCCCGGACGAATCCGGCCTTCTGCAGGCTCTCGATGACATCGCGGTGAAAGCCCTTCCGGCCGCGGACGACCGGGGCACAGATCATCAGCCTGGTTCCCTCGGACAGGGTCAGCAGACGGTCCACGATCTGGCTTGGGCTGGCGCCGGAGATCGGTTGGCCGCAGGTTCCCTTGCGCAGTGGCTTCCAGCAGGTGGGCCGTCCGCATCGGGCGAACAGCAGCCGCAGGTAGTCCCAGATCTCGGTCGTGGTCGCCACGGTGGACCGAGGGTTGTGGCCGCCACCACGTTGCTGGATGGCGATGGTCGGCGGCAGGCCTGCGATGGATTCGACATCCGGCTTCTGCATCTGCTGCAGGAACTGGCGGGCATACGCGCTGAGCGACTCCATGTACTTGCGCTGGCCCTCGGCGAAGACCGTATCGAAGGCGAGCGAACTCTTGCCGGATCCGGAGACGCCGGTGACCACGACAAGTTGATCCCGGGGAATCGACACGTCGATCTCCCGCAGGTTGTGCTCGCGGGCGCCGGTGATCGTGATGGAACGGGTGGGGGCGGTCACGACTACAGGATAGTCGGGCCGCTTCGGTGACAGGTGATCAAGTTGTGGAGCGGGGTGATGCTCGTCGTCAGCCGACTTCGCGCCGCTGGAACAGGATGATGCCTACCGCGATGATGGCGCAGGAATAGGCTCCGGCATACAGGGCTGCTTCCCAGACGTAGCCCGGTGGGACCGAGTGCTTCTGGGTGATCGCGTCGGTCAACCACATCGCCTGGAAGTTCGGCAGGACGGCATAGCCGACCTGGTAGGTCCAGTAGAGCGCGATTTCGCCGGAAGAGGCCAGGTCGGTCAGTGGCACCGTGGACACGTCCACGACGTTGGTGAGCTCTTCGATCTCGCCCGTGGTGAACGTGATGGAGGAGACGACTTCCTCCCGCTGGGTGAGGCCTTGTTCGCGGGCGGAATCCAGCCAGCGGTTCTCGAGTCCCTTCATGCCCGAGAGGAAGATCGAGTCCGACAGCAGGCCCAGCAGGAACAGGGCGATGGTCAGCAGGATCGTCATCAACTGTCCGGCGCGGGTGCTGATGGCCACGGCGATGGCGCACATCATGAAGATGGCCATCAGCATCGCCAGGATGGCCAGCCAGAAGTCAGGCTTGAGGCCCAGTCCGATGGGGCGGGGGCTGAAGTCGGGACCGAAGTTGATCGCTATCAACCACCCGACGAACAGCAGGGGCGTGGTGAAGAAGATCACCGAACTGGTGAAGACCATGTTGTAGAAGTAGTTGCACCAGGCTGCAGCGGCCCAGCCCAGGATGAAGGCGCCGACGCCGAAGACCACGACCGGAACGTGGATTGGATCACGGACGTTCTCGAGGACCGCGTGGGTCTCCACCATCATGAACACGAGGAAGAGGAAGAAGGTCGCCAGCATCATCGCCAGCGAGACCCCGATGAACTTGCCGATGACGAAGATCGGTCGGCCCACCGGCTTGGAGATCACGGTCAGCGCCGTCTTGTTGCTGATCTCCCGGCCCAGCACGCTCGTGGCGATGAAGCCCGACAGCAGGGCACCGGCCAGGAAGATCGTTGCGAGCCCGATATCGATGAGCATCCGCTGGTTCTCGTCCATGGTGAAGGCCGAGAGGGGGTTGCTCAGGATGATCAGGAGCGTGGCCCCCATCAGGACCACCAGCACCACGGGCTGGCGGACGCTCTCGAAGAACGTATTCCGGATGATGGCGAGGAGTTGCTGGATCATGGGTTCGGTGGGTGGGGGGCCGACGGGTCGGGGCCGGTAACGAGATGTCGGGATGGTACCGCCAAGGGCCCGCTATCGCGGGGTACCCCCCCTTGAGGCAGCATGGTTCGGGGGAAGCTGATATTTTGCACAGCGTCAGAACATCTCCCCCGCGGGGGGCCGTATCAGGAGGGCGTCCCTCCACAATGGTCCCCGATTGCTGAGTTACGATCCAGATCCATGAGAGTCGATCACCTGGCCTACCAGAGGGCCACAAACGTCGCCGCATTCGGCTTCTGTCTGCAATTGGTCGTTGCCCTGACCTTCCTGGTCTACGGCTTGGCCGTTGGGGACAGTCCGTCGATGATGGCCTCCATCTGGGCCTTCCCGCCACTGCTGGTGTGGATCGGTCTGATCATCGTCTTCAACCAGCACAAGCTCGAGCGTCTCGAGGCACTCGAGGAGGATGAACTCGCTGCCGGTGGCATTGCCGGCGAGTCGATCTTCGATCGTGCGGGGGATGAGGTCCGGGTTGCTGCTCGACGACTTCGCCTCCTGTATCGGTGGGCCCTGCCCATCACGAGCGTGCTGTACGTGGCCTCCATGGGCGTCCTGGCCTGGCAGATGCTGGACTGGCTGGGGCGAACGACGGACGATGCGACCGACGTGCAGTTCATCAAGACCGATGGCAAGGGCTGGCTTGTCGCGCTGTGCCTGAGCTTTACCGCGGTGACCTTCATCTTCTCTCGCTACCTCAACGGCATGGCGGAGTTGAAGGCGTGGCAGAACCTGCGTGCCGGTGCTGGCGTGATGGTCGGCAACGCCCTGGTCCTGCTGGCTGTCGCGGTGGGCGTGATCTTCCGCTTCTTCCATGTCGAGGACGTGCTGGAAGTCGTGGCCTGGAGCATTCCGATCTTCATGCTCGTGGCTGCTGCCGAGGTGGTCCTCAACATCATCCTGAATATCTACCGTCCCCGCGTGGCGGGTGACTACCCGAGGCCCGGATTCGACTCCAGGGCCTTGAGCCTGTTGGCGCAGCCCGACTCGTTCGTGCGATCCATGAACGATGCGGTCAACTACCAGTTCGGTTTCGACATCTCCAGTTCGTGGGGATACCAGCTGGTCCTTCGAAGCGGTGGCTGGCTGCTGGTCCTGGGTGCCCTGGCCCTGGTCAGCCTGAGCACCATGGTGGTCGTGGACGGCCGCGAAGAGGGGCTGCGGCTCCGGCATGGTGAGATCATCGCCGCCTCGGATGGGCAGCAGGTGCACGACTCTGGCTTGTTCTGGAAGCTCCCCTGGCCGCTGGAATCCGCGAGTCTCTATGACGTGACGGTTGAGCGGGACCTGCCGTTGAACGGACAGGAGAAGGAGCCGCCGACCCGCTCGCTCTGGGGTAAGGACGAGATCAAGCTGGTCGCCGGCGACGTCATGGAACCGTTCATCGTCGGTCGATCCTCGATGGCCGGTGACGAGGTCAACAGCGTCGGACTGGCCTTGGACGAGGCCGGCGTCGATACCGAGGCTGATGCCGGGTTTGGTTCGATTCATGCCCTGGTCGACATCCAGATTGGACTGTCCTATCGAATCCGAGCGGCCGGTGAAGGCGAGGAGGAGGGGCTGCTCCAGTACCTGTCCTTCGGCTCCGAGCAGCGGATTCGCGGAAGCCGTCTGACCGAACGGGAACGGGCGCTCAAGGCGGTGGCCGTTTCCGAGGCCACGAAGTTCTTTGGCGGACTGGGCCTGGATGACGTGCTCTCTGCCGAGCGGGCCCAGTTGTCCGGCCAGTTGCTGGAACGGATCCGGAAGGCCTTTGATGAGCATGACACCGGCGTCGAACTGCTCGCCGTCACGCTTCCGAGTGTCAGTCCGGTGGCCAACCTGGCGTCTTCCTTCGAGGACCTGGATATCGCCATGCAGCAGAGCGACACGGAGATCGCGGAGGCGCAGCGGCGTCGAGTGATCGTGCTCACGCAGGCGGTCGGTAATCCCGGCATGGTCGACGAGGTCCTGGCGGCCATCGATGCCGTGAATGCTGCGGAAGATGCCTATGACACGGCTGTCGATACCCATGGCGAGGACTCCAAGGAAGCCAAGGATGCTGCTGAGGTCCGCGAGCAGAAGACGCTTGACGCCGCAACGCTGGTCCGCCGCGGCGGCGGGGGTGCGGCACAGCTCATCGCCAGGGCAGAGCGTGATCGCTGGGTCGACCTGATGGAGCAGCGAACCCAGGCGAGTCGGATCCGAGGGCAGATGTCCGCGTATCGCGCCGCTCCGGAGCTCTACCGGCAGTGGTGGATCATGCAGGCCTACAACCGCAACTTCAGCAATCTCCGCAAGTACATCGTGGGGATCTCCCCCGAGCGCATGAAAGTGAACGTGAGCCTCAGCGAGTATGCCTCGCCGGGCACGATTTACAGTGACACCCTCCTGACCGATGAGGACTCTCCATAGCCATGAAGAAGGCAGTAGCAATCATCGTCGGCCTGGTCATCCTGTTCGTCCTTGTACTGTTCAGCATGACTTACTCCGTCGGTTTCAACCAAGTGGCGCTCAAGAGCCACTTCGGCAAGGTTGACGCATCAAGCATCATTCGCGAGCCCGGGCTCCACTTCCGCTGGCCGTTCTTTGCGGACAGCGTGACGACTTACGACAAGCGGGTTCAGCTCCTGGAGACTGGTGAGGAGAACCTCCAGACGACGGATGGCCTGCAGGTCGTCGTCAAGGCCTTCCTGCTGTGGAAGGTCGACGAGGAAGGTGAAGGCCCGCTTCACTTCTACCAGTCCTACCCCGAGATGATGGACGCTCGTGCGGCCCTGTTCTCACAGTTCCGTGATGCGGTCTCCGTCGTGAGCGAGTACGAGTTCAGCGATCTGCTCGGCCCCAGCAGCACGCTGGACGAGATCGAGGGTCAGATCCTCAAGCGGATGCAGGCCAGTGTCGCGCAGGGCGTCAAGCCGGTCTCCGCCGGCGTGAGTCGAATCCTGCTTCGCGAGAAGACCACCACGCAGGTGATTGATCGCATGCAGGCTGAACGCAATACCCTGGCCGAGAACGAACGAGCCCGGGGCGAAGCCGAGGCCGAGCGTATTGGGTCCGAGGCCCAGACGATCCGCGACAAGATCTATGCGTTCGCCGAGCAGCGGGCCCAGGAGATCCGGACGCGGGCGGACGAGCGGGGGGCCCGGTACCTCGAGGAGATGAGCCAGGACGAGGAACTGGCGATCTTCCTGATCTGGATCGACACGCTGGAGAAGGCGCTGGCGAAGAACACGACCGTGATTCTCGATACGGACTTCGCGCCCTGGCATCTCATGAAGGCCGAGGCCCCCGAGGGCGGTCTGGAGATTCCCCAGCCTGATGCGTACATGAACCCCATCGACGCCGCCCGGCCGGGTGACGACGCCGAGGATGACAGCAAGCCCCTGAGTCGAGCTGACCAAGGATCCTGAGATGAGCGACGAACGCGATATCCAACAGGACCAGGACGGGCTTGGCAACGGACCGGCCTCGGACGTCCCTGTTGAAGAACTGCCGATGGAAGTCGAGCCGGCACGCCGGTCAGCCTCGGCCCAGTTGGTTGTCGATGCGGATGTCGGATCCGCTGCGGCACTGCGAGAGGCGATGGACCCGGCGAACCGGTCACTGACCGATGCGCTCCAGCTGAGCTTCCGTGTGCTTCAGTTGGTCATCGTTGTCCTGCTCGTGCTGTTCGTGTTCTCCGGCTTCAAGACGGTCGGCACCGCGGAGAGTGGCGTGGCCACGGTCTGGGGTCGAATCGTCGATCGCGAGGGGCTTCAGCCAGGCCTGCAGATGAATTGGCCGCCGCCGATCGGCGAGTTTGTCCTGTTCAAGTCCGATGGACGGGAAGTGGATGGCTTCAACGCGTTCATGTCCCGGGCGATGGTCGAGAAGGGCATCGAGAAGGGCATGCAGGACGCCTCGCAGATGGACCAGCTGCTGCCGGGCCAGGACGGGTCGTTCCTGACACAGGGTGGCCAGATCGCGCATGTCCGGGTTCGCACCGAGTACAGCGTCGTCGATCCCGTGAAGTTCCTGCGGTCGGTTCCAGACGGTTCGGCCGATTCGATCGTCCGAGTGGCGGTCGAGCGAGCGGTAGTCCATGTGGGCCTGTCACAGACGCTCGAGAACCTTCAGTCACTCTCCAACGAGGAAGTCCAGGAGCTCATCGGTGACTCGGCCCAGACCGTGCTCAACGATATCGAGAGCGGAATGCGGATTACCTCGGTCATGGTGGTCAACGAGATCCAGCCGCCGCTGTACATCCAGCGGCTGCAGGAAAACTTCAGCGAAGCCAAGCAGAATGCCGCGGCCCGGGTCAATCGAGCCGAGACGAAGGCCTCTGATGTTCTGATCACTGCCGCGGGGCAGAATGTGAACACCCTGGCGAAGCTGATGCGTGAATACGAGGAGGCCTGGGAGCAGGACCTTCCAGATGCCGGCGACCGGTTGGCCGCCATCAATGCCTTCTTCGACGGCGACGAGATCGCCGGCCAGGCGGCCAATGCCATCAGTTCGGCGCAGCGATTCCAATCGCTCATCGACCAGACGCTCGGGCGGGAAGCGCGGCGGTTCGCCGGTCTGCTCCCGGCCTATCGCAAGCACCCGGAGCTCGTGATCGCTGAGAAGTGGCTGGAGGCCTATGGCAGCGTCATGGGACAGCCGGATGCCGAGATCATGTACGTGCCATCCGGGCTGGGCTCGATGGGCATCGACATCTCCGGCCTTGAATCCGTTCGTGACATCCGCCGACGGGCGGACCTGGAAGCGAGGAAGCGTGGCGATTCAAGCTTGCTGTCGGGGACTGCGTCCGACTACATGATGCGTGCGGATGAGATCACGCTGGGCAAGGCCCAGAGGCAGCTCAACATCGACTCCGAGACGGGCGCCGTCAAGGGCATGCGGGACGAGCAACGCAAATAGAACGAGGAACTCGGTTCCCCGAGGACAGGAGCAGCGGCGGATGGTTCGTCATGCGGCAAACGAGTTGGTGGTCGAGGCCGTTGGCCTGACCAAGGTCTTCCGCGACTTCTGGATGCGGACCAAGGCGCTTGCGGTCGATCGCATCGACTTTCACATCGAGCCCGGTGAGATCTTCGGGCTGCTCGGTCCCAACGGATCGGGCAAGAGCACCACCATCAAGATGATCCTCGGGCTGCTGCACAAGACATCCGGTCGCCTGGTTGTCTTTGGCAAGAACCCCTCCGATGTCGCCATCAAGCGTCGCATCGGATTCCTGCCGGAGGAGTCCTATCTCTACCGGTTCCTGAATGCCCGGGAGACGCTCGATTATTACGGTCGCCTGTTTCAACTGGACCGGAGCACCCGCAATCGTCGGACCGAGGAACTGCTCGAGATGGTCGGCCTGGCCAACGTGGCCCACCGGCCCATCGGAGAGTTTTCCAAGGGCATGACCCGCCGCATCGGCATCGCGCAGGCACTGGTCAATGATCCGGACTTCCTGATTCTCGACGAGCCCACGTCCGGGCTCGATCCCATCGGGACCAAGCAGGTCAAGGATCTGCTGCTGGAACTGCGTGCCCGAAAGAAGACGATCCTGCTGAGCTCTCACCTGCTCTCGGATGTCCAGGATGTGTGTGACCGGATGGTGATGCTCTATGGCGGCACCATCCAGGCGGAGGGCACGGTCGACGAGATGCTCAAGGATGCGGATCACACGATCATCGAGGCGCCTCGGCTCAAGCCCGAGACGATCGCGAAGGTCGAGGAAGTCATCCAGTCCATGGAGGGCGTCGCGATTGATCGGGTCCGCGAGCCCCGCCAGCGACTCGAGGACGTCTTCATGAAGGTCGTCGAGCAGGCGAAGGCCAAGAAGGTCGCAACATCCGGTGCCGGCGAAGGTGGTGCCACGGCGTCGTTCCTGCGTGAAGAGCCAGGCTCCGAGGCCCTGATCGAATCCCTGGTCCGGGAGGATGACGAACCGGCCCGCGCAGCCCTGCCCACGGAATCTGCTGATGCCGCGGCCGACGCAGGTGTCCGCGATGCGGTCCTGGAGGAGCTCACGGCGGAGGAACCCGTCGCGAAGGTCGAGGCCGGTGACGTCCCGGATGCACCCGAGGATGTCGACCGAGGCCTGATCGACGATCTCCTGTCCCCGGGATCGGATGACAAGGAGTCCGAGCGGTCATGAAGTCGATCGTCGGGTTCTATCGCCGCCTCCAGTTGCTCCAGTCACGCCTGTGGATGCGGATCGTGCTGAGCGTCCTCGCGCTCGCCGCCTGCGCGGGGTACTTCATTCCGATCCTGACGTTCAGCTACGAGGCTGATCGGGAGCGAAGCGTCATCTTCGAGGCCCTCATGGGACCGGAGGCGGAGGAGAATCAGCGCGTTCTCCGCGAGACGGGCACCATCGTCACGACGGGTCGGGTCTACGAGATTGATGAACGGTTCATGCCTGATCTCTTCGATGAAGAGGGGCAACTGATCAATCCCCAGTTCACGGTCTTCCTGGCGCTCCAGGAGGATTTTCAGGCGATGCTGGAGTGGGCACCGCGATGGCTCGTGACCCAGCCGGATACGACGTGGGTGGTTGGCGGCCTGACGTTGGCGTGGTTGTGGATGATCACCTGGATCGGGCTGATCGTCCCGTTCCTCATCACGGTCGGCGCGACGCTGGGGCTCTATCTGCTGACGGGCTGGCTCGGATTGTCCGACCTGCAGTTGGGCATCGCCGGCATCGGACTGTTGACCTTTACCTTCCTGCTCCTGGTTCGCCTGCTCCTGGTCATTCTCTCCTGGCCCAACCAGGTGATGTCGGTCGCCCATACGGTGATCAAGGAAGCGTCGCGAACCAGGCTGACGGTGCTCTTCATCATCGTGATCCTGATTCTGCTGCCGCTGCTCCCGCTGACGCTGGATGCGGATTCGGCATTGCGATACCAGGTCCAGAACTTCATGAGCCGGAGCCTGGAGTACACCTTCGCGCTGGCGGCGTGCATGACATTGCTGCTGGCGTGTGGCACCGTTGCCTTCGAGATCCGAGACCGGCATATCTGGCATGTCATGTCCAAGCCGGTCGGGCAGTTCCAGTACCTGGTGGGAAAGTGGTTGGGCATCGTCCTGCTGAATGGCTGCGTCCTGGCGGTCGCCGGTGTCTCGGTCTTCCTGTACATCCAGTACCTGCGAACGACGAACGTCTCGACCGGCATGGCGGCTGACGAGGATCGATTCGTCGTAGCCGAGGAGATTCTGGCTGCGAGGGAGTACACCCAGCCAGTCATGGCGACACCTGACGAGGTGGAGATCGACGCCGAGATCGATCGGATCATCGCGAACGACTCGGCGTACTCGACCTATGGCGAGGAGGGCATCCTGCCCCAGGTCCGGTGGCGCCTGCGAAAGGACCTGCTGGAGAACCTGGAGCGACAGCAGCGGACCATTCCACCGGGCCGCAATGGCCAGCCCGGGGGCCGGACGTTCCGCTTCGAAGGCCTGCAGGAGGCCCGCACCGGTCTCTCGCCCCTCACGCTGTCCTACCAGTTCATCATCCGACAGGCCGATGAGCACGAACGGTACGTGGCTGGCTTCCTGTTCAATGATGATCGGGAGAATGTTCTGCTCCGGGAGTACATCCCCACGGTGCCGCAGGTGATTCGGATACCGCCAGGGCTTGTACGTCCTGATGGCACGCTCGACATCACCATCCTGAACTACTTCGAACCACCGCCGGGCCGGTACTTCGGTCAGATCTTCTTCGAGCAGGGGAGGTTCGAGATCCTGTACCGCGTTGGCGGATTCGAGACGAACTTCCTCCGGGCCATGCTGGTGCTTCTCATCAAGTTGGGCGTGCTGGCCGGGCTGGGCGTCTTCTTCGCCACCTTCCTGAACTTCCCCGTGGCCTGCCTGAGTGCCTTCACCGTCTTCGTCGGTGGCCAGATGGCACCCTACCTGGCGGACTCGCTCACGCTGTACTTCCCCGAGAAGGTCGATGACGTCGACTGGGACAACATGGGGCAGGTCATGAAATGGGGCTTCGAGTCCACTATCCGGGGGCTGGCCCAGGGCATGGTCTTCATGCTGGGGGCCTTCGGCGAATACCACCCGGTCGGGGACCTCGTGGAAGGGCGTAACGTGGGCTGGCGGGTCGTTCTGTCCAGTTTCTGGCGACTTGAAGTGATCTGGGGTGGCATCACCCTCGTATTGGGGTGGTTGGTCCTCCGTTCCCGCCAATTGGCCATCTACAGCGGCGGGCAGTCCTGATGAACCGGATATCCAGGGGTCGCCATGGGACGTGATCGAATCATCCAACTGGCCATGTGCCTGGTCGTGATCGGCGGCATCGCCACCGGCGGTGTGCTGCTCGGCAGCCTCATCCAGACGTCAGAGCGGAAGGCGCTTCGGTACACGGACAACGCCGATGAGAACATGCCGCCATTCGTGGCGCTCGGGACGGCGATCGGGGCCTTCCGTGGCCTGATCGTCGACTACCTGTGGATCAAGGCCAACCTGATGGTGGAGCAGGGCAAGTACTACCAGGTGATGGAGGACACGGATCTCATCACCAAGTTGCAGCCACGCTTTGCGCCCGTATGGACCTTCCATGGCCACAACATGGCCTACAACATCTCGGTCGCGACCAACACCCCGATGGAACGCTGGGAATGGGTCAAGGCCGGGATCGATCTCGTTCGTAACCGGGGACTCCGGTACAACCCGAACGACCTGCTGCTGCACAAGGATCTGGCCTTCTGGCTGGGACACAAGGTCGGTGGCGTTTCGGATGATGCGCACCTGTTCTACAAGCGGGAATGGGCTCGTGAGTGGCACAACCTGCTCGGTGAGCCGCCGATGGACCAGGAGTCTCGCGTCGAGTGGATCCAGGAAGTCGCTGACGCACCGGATACCCTTGATTCCGTCATCGAGCGGACGCCGGAAGCCGCCGAGCTCATGGAGCGGCTGCAGGATGGCATGACGGAGATTGACGAGCAGTTCGAGTTCCAACCGGACAGCCGTTTCCTGGAACTGCATGCCTTCTGGGATGCGGTCAATCAGCAGTCTTTCGTCGCCGAGCAACTGGGCTACAAGGACAAGCTCGATGCGCAGGGGTCACGGATGTTCCGGCTCTTCGACGAACTCCATGCCGATCCGCGTTTCACCGATGCCTGGCGCGAGCTCCTGGCCTTCGCCCGCAAGCAGGTGCTCGAAGACGACTACAACATGGACCCGGAGCTGATGGCGAGTTACACCCGGGAGATCGGGCCCCTGGATTGGCGCCATCCCCAGGCACACTCCTACTACTGGGCCCGCCGCGGGTCCGACCTCGCGGAGTTCCGTTCGCTTTCGGAGCGAGATGAAACCCGCCGGATCAACAACGACCGGCAGCAGGCCCATGCCCTCCAGGCCCTGGCGCGGACCGGTCGCATGCACTTCGATCCGTTCTCCTCGGGCTTTCCCGGCCGCTCGCCGGAACCTCGTTTCATTGACACGATCGATGACCACTTCGAGCGGTTCTACGTCAAGTACTACGACGCCAAGGGCGCCGGCGGTGAGACCTTCATCGCGTTCATCAAGAACTTCCTCTCGTCCGCGATCCGCGAGCTCTTCCGGCAGGGCGAGACCGAGCGTGCCCAGGAACTCCTGGATCTGCTCGATTCCCGCTTCGGCCGCGGTGGCTTCCCGCCCAACAACCAGTACGCCGTCGACCTGGACGTCTTCGTCGCACAGGAGACGCAGGGCGAGTATGAACGCCAGCCGCACATCGCGCCCAGCGACGTGGTCGGTGCGCTCCGCTACGGCTTCCGTGTCGGGGTGGGTGAGAACCGTCCCGAGGTCTACAAGGAAGCAACAGAGTTCGCCAAGTGGGTGACGAACTTCTTCCGGAGCAGCGATAACGTCAACTTCACGACCAAGATGGGTGTCGGTCGACTGCGTGATGTCCTGAGTACGCTTGACCGCAGTGCCGAAATCGCCTTCCTTCAGTTGATGCTCGATCCGGCCATTCCGTTCGAAGAGCGAATGACGATCTGGGCCCAGGTCGATGACCTGGAGCCGGAAATGCGACTGCGGGTCTACGACCAGATGATCCGGTCACTGGCCTCCCAGTACGCGATGTCCGAGTTGTCGCAGGCGATTCCCCTGGAAGAGGCCTTTTCGCAACCGCCTGGTCTGGAGGCCTTCCGGCAGAAGATCGCGGCGGAACGTCTGGCCGAGCAGGAAGCCCAGGCCGGCATGGATGTCGGCGCCAAGGTGAAGTCCGAGGGACGTTGAGTCAGCCGGTAACTGGGTTTGACAGGCTTCCGACCCGTTCGATCTCGATCTCGACGACGTCGCCGTCCTGGAGAAATCGGGGCGGTGTCCGCCCGGCGCCGACGCCGGCGGGCGTCCCGGTCAGCAGTACGGTTCCCGCCAGCAGCGTCATGTCCCGGCTCAGGTCGACCAGCAGATCCTGCACGCCGAAGATCATGTCGGCGGTGGAGGCCTCCTGCATTACGTCACCATTGAGGCGCGTCACGAGCTGAAGTGACTGGGGATCGGGGATGGACGCTGCCGGGACTGGCGTGCTCATGGGGCAGAAGGTGTCGAAGCTCTTGCCGCGAATCCACTGGCCGCCGGATCCCTTCTTCTGCCACCAGCGAGCTGAGACATCGTTGGCAACGGCGTAGCCACCGACGGCCGCCATGGCCGTCTCGGGTGTGGCGTTCCGGAGGTCCTGGTCCAGGATCACGGCCAACTCGCCCTCGTAGTCGACCTCGGGGCCCTGGGCATTGCAGATGCCGGGGATCACGATCGGCTCACCGTTCGCGATGACCGAAGCCGGGTTCTTCATGAAGACGGTTGGCGCGTCCGGCGCACTGGCGCCCATCTCCGCTGCGTGGGCTTCATAGTTGCGACCGATGCACAGGATGGCGGGTGGTGGCGTCATGAGTCATTCACGTCCAGTGGATCAGGAGTTCGGGGAGATCGAGTGTCCGGGACGGGATCATATCCAGCGCTGCCCAGTGGATGGCAGCGGGCGAGCCGTCGAAAGGCCAGCCAACATCCACGGATGGCGCCGTGGGTCTTCAGGGCGTCGATGGCATAGTGGGAACAGGTTGGCTGGTAGCGGCAGTGGCCGCCCATGAACGGACTCAGTGTCACCTGGTACAGGCGGACGAACAGGATGCAGAGCCGTGCGGCGGGCCCCACGCGTCGAGGTGGTTGGGATGGTCTGGGGGTGGTCATGACGCGGCCCGGTTCATCTCCTGCACGGCCCGGGCCAGGAGCTTCTGGTACTCCGCCAGCAGGTGGGGCTCATGGGGGCCGAGCGTGATCACCAGATCGTATCCTCGTGGGCCGTCATCCTGCATCCGTCGAAACGCCTCCCGGAGCAGACGCTTCATTCGATTGCGGCGGACGGCATTGCCCGCCCGGCGGGGGACGGAGAGTCCCAGGCGATGATGGTCAAGGCCGTTGGCCAGGCCGTGGATCCGGACCGGGCCTCGCCGCACCACGCGTCCGTCGGCATACACCAGGTCGAATTCCGTGCGGTGGCGCAGTCGTCGGGATCGGTCGAATCCGAATGGCATGATCACTCGTCCCGGTCCAGCGCACCCTGGTATTGGCGCATGAGTTGGGAGCGGGTCACCATCCCGGCAATCCGGTGAATGTCGCCGTTCTCCAGGACGGCAAGCGAGTCGGCATCGCATTGCGAGAACTTCTCCAGCACGACATCGAGCGTTTCCTCGGACTCGATGGTGGGCAGGTTGGTTCGCTGCAGTTCATTGACCTGGAGCAGGGGAATGGCTTCCCGGTACACCAGCGCAGCCTTGAGATCCTCGGCGGTCACGAGCCCGGCGTAGGCGCCTTCTTCATCGGTGACGACGAAGTCCCGGGCGCCGCTGTGTTCCGTCAGGCGGAGCAGGGATGCGGCGCTGTCCGTGCTGGGAACGCAGGCGGGCTTGGCGAGCGCCAGATCCGAGACGGTGAGCCTCCGCAGGATGGTCAGGTCACCCATCGATCCGGACCGCAGCCCGGCGGCCCGCAACTTGGCGCTGTAGACGCTGTCGCGGCAGAGCCATCGGGCCAGCAGCGTGCTCACGACCGCGGCGAACATCAGCGGCATGATGACCTCGTAGGAGCGGGTCAACTCGTACACGATCAGGATCGCGGTCAGGGGGGCATGCGTGGTGGCGGCGACGACCGCAGCCATCCCCACGAGGGCGAACTGGGCCGGTGTGCCATGGGGAAGCCAGCCCATTGCTTCCACGGCGATACCGACAGCGGCGCCGACACTGGCGCCCATCAGCAGCGAGGGGGCGAACAGGCCACCAGCGCCACCGGAACCGACGGTCAGCGAGGTGCCGATCAGCTTCAGGATGAACGTCGCCAGGATCAGCAGTACCAGGAGCCCCGCGCCATCGGTGAGTTGTCCGGTATCCCCGGATTCATAGAGGTCCGGTTCCAGAAGGCCCGTGATGATCGAGTAGCCGTTGCCGTAGAAGTCCGGGACGCCGGAACTGCCCGCGACGGTGATCGTGGCAACGCCCAGGACGCCCAGGAGCAGTCCGCCCAGGGCGGGCTTGACCAGGCCGGGGATCCGGAGTCGATCGAACAAGTTGAACGACGCCTGCAGGCTGAGAATGAAGCTGACGGCAGCCAGTCCGCAGAGAACGCCCAGGAGCAGGTACAGCGGCAGCAACGCGATGTGGAAGCTACCTTCGCGATCGGCGAACCCGGGTGCCAGTTCAAAGATGGCCTCGTCATGCAGGATGCCCTGGGTCGCGGCGGCGGCGACGACAGAGGAGATCACGATCGGGGTGAATGTCCGGAGCGAGAAGTCCCGCAGCAGGATCTCCATGACGAAGAAGATGCCGGCAATGGGGGCGTTGAACACCGCCGAGATGCCAGCTGCAGCACCACAGCCCAGCAGCGTGGTCGTGGCCTGGGTGCTGGAATGCATGAGTTGGCCGCCCTTGGACCCGGCCACACCGCCGATGGTGGCGATGGGTCCTTCCGCCCCGGCGGATCCGCCGGAGGCGATCGTCAATGACGAGTTGATCCACTGCTGGATGGCCACGCGGAAGTTGATCCGACCACGCTGGCGACGAACGCCGTAGATGATCGTGGTGACGCCGGGGCCGACGTGGGGGGCTCGAATGATGCTGCGGACCAGCCCCACGAGCAGGCCGCCTACGGCCGGGGCCAGGAGGATCAGCAGCCAGAAGACAGGGGAGTCAGCCAGTGATTCGCCGGCACTCTCAGCCCAGCGAAGCGGGGCGATGAACAGTGTGGCCACCACGCCCATGAGCAATCCGATAACGACAGCCGCGACCAGCAGGTGCCAGTCTCGGCGAAAGCCCAGCCGGTGGCTTACCCGGCGGATCAGCCTGGTCGTACTACGGGCCATGAGTCGACGTTCCGTGAAAAACTCCGGTCGGGTATCGACCAAAAGGCCGGCAGGGTACCACTCCAGCGGCATTCTGGACAGTATCGGGATCGACAATGGGGGCCAGTTGGGATAGGATGCCCGGCTTGGCCCATCGGGGCCGTTTCGCCACCCAGAGGCCCGCCATGGCCAGCCCAGGCGGACGGTTGGAGCGTCAGCACATGATTGAGGCACTTCGAAGCGACGAGATCGTCCATAAGCTCGGCGGCCGGTTCAAACTCTGCGCCCTGATTCAGCGGCGGATGAAGGAACTGGTCGTTGATGGGGCTCGCCCCCTCGTCGAGCGGGCGGGTCGGACGGACCTGGAACTGGTCATCGAGGAGATCCTCCAGGGCAAGGTTGTGCCCGAGTGGGTCGATGCGACCGACGAGAAGGGAACCGGCGGCGCCGGGTGGCCCATCGAGGCCTCCTGACCCCGCGGGGCATCATGCCCGCGCCAGCATCATCCAAGTCGTCGAAGCGGATCCTGATCGGGATCTGTGGCGGTATCGCTGCCTACAAGGTGGCCGAGGTTGTCAGCACGCTTGTGCAGCGCGGTGACGATGTCACCGTGGCGATGACCCGTGATGCCCGACGTTTCGTCGGGATCGCGACCTTCCAGTCACTTTCCGGTCGGCCGGTCTTCGTAAATCCATGGCGCCACCCAGAGTCACCGGAGTCGCCGCACATCGCCCTGGCGAAGGAAGCCGACCTGATGCTCGTGGCACCATGCACGATGGACATGGCGGCCAGGCTCGTCGCCGGGCGGGCGGATGATGCGGTGAGCCTCCTGGTGGCGTCCATCGATCGCTCACGCTGTCCGGTCCTGTTGGCGCCGTCCATGAACGAGACGATGCTCAACCAGCCTGCGACGCAACGGAACCTGCAGACATTGGCCAGCGATGGCTTCAGCCTGGTCGATCCCGGCTCGGGCTGGCAGGCCTGTCGGGCGGACGGCGCCGGTCGCCTGCCGGAGGCAGATCAGCTGGTCGCGTCCATTGATTCCGCCTTGGCATAGGGCGAGTCGACCATCGTGTGGGACATCATGTAGACGGCCCCGGGCGTCTTCACACCCGGGGCCGCTTCAATTCACCCTTGATGGAGCAGTGACTATTCCTGCTCTTTCTGCTGCTCGTCGATGAAGCTCGAGAGCCGGCGTCGACGGACAGGATGCTGAAGCTTGCGAATGGCCTTGGATTCGACCTGGCGGACCCGCTCGCGGGTGACCTTGAAGATCCGGCCGACTTCCTCCAGCGTGTACGTATACCCGTCGCCGATCCCGTAGCGGAGCTTCAGGATCTCGCGTTCGCGGTAGGTCAATGTCTTGAGAACATCGTTGATCCGGCTTCGCAGCATCTCGCCGGTGGCCGTTTCAGAGGGCGTCTCCTGGCGATCATCCTCGATGAAGTCTCCGAACTGCGAGTCTTCCGATTCGCCCACGGGGCGATCAAGGCTGATGGGATGCCGCGAGATCTTCATGACGCGGCGAGTTTCCTCGACGCTCATGTTGGCCTGTTCGGCGAGTTCCTCGATCGTCGGTTCTCGACCGATGGCCTGCAGGAGTCGCTTCTGAATGGTGCGGAGTTTGGACATCGTCTCGATCATGTGGACCGGGACGCGGATCGTACGGGCGTGATCCGCGATGGCACGCGTGATCGCCTGGCGGATCCACCACGTGGCGTACGTCGAGAACTTGTAGCCACGCATGTACTCGTACTTGTCAACGGCCCGCATCAGGCCGGTGTTGCCTTCCTGGATGATGTCGAGGAAGGGGAGGCCACGGTTGCGGTACTTCTTGGCGATCGAGACCACCAGTCGCAGGTTGCCTCCACTGAGGTCTCGCTTGGCCTGCTCGTATTCCTCGAAGACTTCCTCGACTCGCTGCAGGCGGGACTTCAGTTCCTCGGGGGTCTCCTGGACGAGGCTCCGAAGCCCGGAGAACTCCTCCCGCATGGCCTGGACGTCTTCCGGGTGGTACCGGTCGGGGTACTTCTCGGCCTTGCCCAGTTCCCGGATGAGTTCATTGATCTTGCGGGCAATCGACTGGATCTTCCGCAGCAGCGGCTGGATCCTCGCGGTCCTCAGGCAGCACTCCTCAAGCAGCGTGGCGATCTTGCGTCGCCGCTGGTTCATTCGCAGGAGGATCTGCTCGTTGCCATGCTCGCCGGCTTCCAGTCGTTCCCAGTCCTCTTCGTTCCCCTTGAGCAGGGCTCGGATCGTGATCAGGTTGATCGGGATCCGCTTGGCGACCTTCTCCTTGGCGTTGCTCTCGGCCGTGGAGATACGCATGGTGCGGTCGAATGGCAGGTTGCCCTCGTGGACCTGCTGAAGGACCTCGACCGCCTGGGCGGCGGCATAGTCGCACTCGAGCACCTTGCGGCGGAAGATCATCCGTGTTGTCTCGATCTTCTTGGCCAGCCGGATTTCCTCTTCGCGGGTCAGCAGCGGGATGGTGCCCATCTGCGTGAGGTACATCCGGATGGGATCATCAATTCGCTTCGATCCCGTGGCTTCCATGTTCTCGGTGATCTCGGCGGCTTCGGATTCATCGAGCAGTTCGTCGTTGGCATCGATGACGTGGCCGTCGCTGCCTTCTTCATCAGAATCCGATCGCGTTTCCTCGACCTGCAGGTTGGCGATCCCGAAGGTCCGGTACGGGCTGTCCCGCTTGAACTTCAGGTTCGTCTGCAGTGGGGCGTAGAACGGCTCACCCCGTCGCAGCCGGGGATCCTCGTAGTTGATGCACTCGATTTCCAGTTGCTCCATGAGCTCCAGAAGTTCGTCAATTCGGTCAGGTCGGACCATCTCGTCCGGCAAGGCCGTATTGATTTCCTCGTAACTCACCCACGTTCGCTTTGCGCCATGGCGCAGCAGGTCGCGGATGGTTGGGTGCATGGGAGGCAGGGTCATCTTCACGGTTCGTCCTTCCTCGTCGGATCCAGGGCCCGGGGGGATCTCTCGTTCTGTTCCGTCGGTACGCGGCGACGGGGTAGTCGGTCAGTCACGTTCGCCAGTCCTGAGGATAGCGCTGGGCCTGCGCTTCCGGCTGCCTAAATTCCTGATGACGTCCGCAGCGGTGCGGTCGTCGGTGGCGTCCCGGTTCTTCCAGTCGGCCAGGTCTCTTTGAAGTTCATGTTCCTGCACGCAGTCCTCGAGGGCCGTGATGGCCCGTCGAAGGGGGTGTTCTCCGCCGTCCTCCGCGCTGTCGCTCACCAGTCGCTCCCCGATGAAGTACAGCCGGGAGGCCAGCTCGCGGTGGTTCTCGTCCTCCAGCCGGCCAAGCACGGCCTGCATGGTGGGGGGATTGGACTGGAGAAGGTCACGGAGGGTGTCTGCCAGTATTCGGTGGGCCGTGTCCAGGAATCGATCACCGCCCAGGGCATCACGCGGGCTCAGGCCCGCTTCGGACACGCTCTCGGTGCGGTACAGCACCACCGCCAGGATGTCGCGCTCAGCGATCTGGCGAGCGCCGCTGGCCGTTTCCGGCACCGCTTCTACGTTCGTTTCCGGGGTCGCGGGGCCGGAGGGGCGACGCAGGCGTGATTCGATGTCACGCGCCGCAACGCCGGTGAGTTCGGCGATCCGGTTGACAAGCATGGACCGTCGCATCGGTTCGGCCTCATCAAGCCCAAGGCCGCGAAGCATGTCGATGAACTGCTCCAGGGTCCGCTGTCGTGCGGAGAGCCCCTCTGCATCATCGAGTCGGCCACGGAACCGCGCCACCAGGTAGTCAAGCGTATCGCTTGCCGATTCAATGGAGGCCTGGAAGCGATCATTGCCGTCGGCCTGGCGGAGCAGGTCGTCGGGATCCTGTCCATCGTCGAGGACGCAGATCTTCACGTCGACGGGGTGCCGGAACACGATCCGGATGGCGCGTTCGGCGGCCTTCTGCCCGGCCTCATCACCGTCAAAGACCAGGACGATCGTGTCACACAGCCGTGACAGGCGGCGGACATGATCATCAGTCAACGCGGTGCCAAGGGTTCCGATGACATTCTCGAAGCCGGCGGCGTGGCAGGCGATCACGTCGGTATAGCCCTCGGTCACGATGGCCTGCCTGGTCCTGACGATGGTCGGCCGGGCCAGGTGCATGCCATAGAGCGTCTGCCCCTTGTGGAAGAGGTCGTGCTCCGAGGAGTTGAGGTACTTGGGCTGGTCGTCGTCATCCATGGCCCGGGCGCCGAATGCGATGGGATTGCCCGAGTCATCATGGATCGGGAAGATCAGGCGATTTCGGAAGGCGTCGTAGGAGCCAGTGCCCTCGGACCGCTCCTTGAGCAGGCCAGCGGCGACCAGGACCTTCTCCGGGAGATCCGGAGCCATGATGGCCTGTCGAAGGTTCTCCCAGCCAGCCGGGGCGGCGCCCAGTTCGAACCGGTCCACCATCTCCGGGGCGATGTTCCGTTGCTCGATGGTCCGTCGGGCCAGTTCACCCTTTTCGCCCTGGAGCGTCTCGCGGAAGAACTCTTGCGCGGCTCGAGCCGCCCGACGCAGCCAGGCCTTGCGGTCCGACTGGGTGCGATTCGCACCGGTCACGCGTTCGAGTTGATAGCCCGCACGCTCGGCAAGGAACGTGACGGCCTCGGTGAAGTCCTGCTGGAGGAACTTCTGAACAAAGGTGTAGCAGTCACCACTCTCGCCACAGGAGTGGCACTTGTAGAAGTGATTCCCCTTGTGGGTCACGACCGCGAAGGAGGGGTTCTTGTCATCATGAAACGGGCACAGACCGACGTGCTCATGACCGCGGGCGGTCAGCACGACGTGTTCGCCGATGAGGGCTGCGAGATCAGTCATCTCGCGAATACGGTCGATATCCGTTCGATCGAACATGATGCTGTTTGGATGGCCTGCCGGGAGCGAGGGAGACTCCGTTTTCAGCACGGCGCAGGTAATCCGCTTGGTGTCTCCATCTGGTCCCAGTCCCAATGAGCTGCCGGGGGCAGGCTCGTTCGCAAATCACCGCAACCCAGGCGTCCGGCTGGATTCGGGAACACGTCAAGATCCGGTTGGCGATGACTTCTGGCGGAGCGACATCGTCCCCGGGGATCAAGCAAGGTCGAAATGAGTGCGAGCCGATGAGTCGGATATGTGGTGGGAGTCCCGTGAAAGGCCCGTGGGGCCTGCCGGGATGCACCCCTGGGTGCCTTCGGCTGCTACAATTATAACATATTCCGGGTTGGCGCTCGAGCAACCGAGTTGGGCCGATACCGTCCGAGAAAACACAAAAAAGTGAGCCTTGGCCCCGGGGCAAAGCTGCCTGGGGCCATTTCGTGCCGGGTCCGGATCAGGCGGAGGCCTGCTTCTGGAGCCGGGTATAGCCGTACTTTCGCTTCAGCGGCTTGATAACCTTGCCGTCACGGATGGCTCGTGTGGAGGCCTTCACGCGGACAGGCTTGCCGTCGATGACTGCCATCACCCGCTGGATATTGGGCTTGAACTTCCGACGGCTCAGGCCGGAGACCTTCAGGCCGATTCCGCCCTGGTACTTGGGGCGACCGCGGTAGCGGATCTTGCGTCCCGTACTGGTCCTGGCACCGGTGAAATGGCAGACGCGAGGCATGGCATGGTCTCCAGGCCCGCAATGGCGGGCGGGGTCTCGAATCAGGCACTCTAGCAGGCAGCAGCCTCGGCGTCGAGAGGGGGGGTGCTGATTGGGCTGGCTGGCGAGGGGGCCCTAGGCCGATTCCTTGGCCGTTCTCCGGGCCAATTCCTCGATGGCGAGGCCACGTTCAATGGAGTCAGCGTCCAGGACGTAGGTCACACCGGCGTTATCCAGGTCCGGGAGGTCGTACATCAGGTTGAGCATGTACTCGTCCAGGACGGCCCTGAGGGCCCGTGCCCCGGTTCCACGCTCCATGGCTCGCTTGGCCAGCAGGACCAGGGCATCATCGGTGAATTCCAGGCCGGCACCCTCCAGTTGGAACAGGTGCTGGTACTGCCTCACGATGGCATTCCGGGGCTCGGTCAGGATCTGAACCATGTGCTCCGCAGAGAGGGGCATGAGCGGCGTGAGGACCGGCAGGCGGCCGACCAGTTCCGGGATCAGCCCGAACTGGAGGACGTCCTGCGGAGTGATCTGCTCCAGCATCTCGGCCGAGTCTCTCTGGACGGTGTTCGAACTGGAGGCGGTCGGTGCGGCATCTGGCGAGAAGCCGATCCGTTGCCGGCCAAGTCGCCGCTGGATCAGTTCGCCAATGCCCTCGAACGAGCCGCCGCAGATGAACAGGATGTGGGTCGTGTCCATCTGGATGTACTGCTGTTCCGGATGCTTTCGGCCACCCTGGGGAGGAACGTTGGCCACGACGCCTTCGAGCATCTTCAGCAGGGACTGCTGGACGCCTTCGCCCGACACGTCCCGGGTGATCGAGACGTTGTTCGAGGTCTTGCCGATCTTGTCGATCTCATCGATGTAGATGATGCCTCGCTGGGCGGCATCCAGATCGTAGTCGGCGGCCTGGAGCAGCTTCAGCAGGAGGTTCTCAACGTCTTCACCCACGTAGCCGGCCTCGGTCAACGTCGTCGCGTCACCGATGGCGAACGGCACGTTCAGGATCTTGGCCAGCGTTCGGGCGAGCAGCGTCTTGCCGGTTCCGGTCGGGCCGACCATCAGGACGTTGGACTTGTCCAGTTCAACGGTCGATTCCTCGTTCTCGAGGTGGCTCAGCCGCTTGTAGTGGTTGTGCACGGCGACCGAGAGCGTTCGCTTCGCTTCTCGCTGCCCGATGATGTACTGGTCCAGGAACTCGTTGATCTGGCGGGGCGACGGGATCGTCGTGAACAACGGCCGCGAACTGCTCATCCGACGCTTTTCCTGCCGGAAGATGTTCTGGCACAGGTCGGTGCAGTTGGAGCAGATGTAGATGTCGTTGGGGCCTTCGACCATCGGGCCGACCTCGCGGGAGGTCTTGCCGCAGAACGAGCACGTCGTCACCCGGCGACCGCGGAAGCCTCCGTCGTCGCCATCGCCACCGGAACCACCCGCGCCACCGCCACCATCCTGGCTGCCACCATCGCCGGAGCCGCCGGAGAGGCCGCCGGGGCCGTCACTCGATCGTGGTCCGTTGAGTGCTGACTCGAGGATTGAGTCGAGCGATGGGTCGTTCTGGTTATCGTGTTCTCGAGGCATCGTCTTCTTGCTGATCTCTTCGTCCCGTGGACGGGGGCAGTGTACCGCGTTCGGGGGTGGTCAATCGGCGGGAATCGCGTCTACGCCCCCTCTATCCGCCTCAACTGTGCCACGATTCGGCCTTGATGCGACTGCATATCCGGGAGGATAGGCAAATCAGATTGGCTGAAGACGGCACAAAACCGCTTGCATCAGGCGGATTCTGCATTTGATCGAAGGGTCCGGTTATTCGGTTCCGCCACCCTCGGCGTCACGCCGCAGGTGGTCGCAGGCTTTCTTGAACTCCTCCTCCGTGAGTTCGCCCTTGTCCCGCATTTCTCGAAGGGTTTCGAGGTTGAAGGAGAACCGGGGAGCGGCACCATCCTCCGGGTTCATTCGCCGCCGGACGAACACGATGAGCAAGGCGCCGCCGACGACAACCGCCAGGAGGATGACCAGCCAGATGATTACTTCAGCATTGATGAACCCGGTGCTGTCCGGAGTCGTTGAGCCGATCAGGGTAGGGATCGTCAAGGGGATCATCGCTGGGTGTGATTCAGCCTAGGAGGGCTTCTTCTTAGAGGCCTTCTTGGTGGAGGCTTTCTTGGTGGAGGCTTTCTTGGTCGAAGCCTTCTTGCTTGACGCCTTCTTGGCCGGGGCCTTCTTGCTTGACGCCTTCTTGGCGGTCTTCTTGGTCGATGTCTTCTTCTTGGCGGCGCCGGAGGGTGCCTTGCCCTCGGCGTGAAGCGCATTCCACTCGTCCACCGGCATGTCGGTGATGGTCATCTGGGCGACCATGGCATCGGTGGCCTTGTCATCGCGGACCTGTCCGCCGAGCGTGTGGAGTTGGCCGCTCTTGGCCAGTTCGCTGCGGACATGTTCCGGGCGGAGGCCACGCTGCATGGCCACGGCGACGATTCGCGAGTTGATCTCGTTCTCGTTCACCTGGACCTCGAAGTGATTGGCCAGTCGCTGCTGGATGAAGAAGGCCTTCAGGCGGCGACGAATGCCCGTCTCAGTGTCATCTCGCATCTCTGCCATCTTCACCTCGACCTCATCGGGGTCGAGGTTGCCGGAGGACATCAACTCGTGACGGGTCCGGTCGATTTCCTGCTGGATCTGCTTTCCGGAGAACTCCTCGGGCAATTCGAAATCCACGGCCTCGACGATCTTCTCCAGCCCCTGCTGGCGAAGCACGGAAGCCTGTTCCTCGTCACGCCGCTGTTCCAAGGCGAGTCGGATCTGCTCCCGGAGCACGTCTTCGCTGCCGAGATTGAACTGCTCGATCAGTTCCTCCTGGGTCGCGGGGTTGATTCGCTCGCAGAGGTGGATCGTGTACGAGATGGTGAGGTCCTTGCCTCGGAACTCCTCACGCTCGTGCGTATCGGGACCGGAGGCATTCATGGTGACCGTGTCGCCAACCTTGGAGGAGGCGAAGATCGATGCCATGTCGGGAATGACCAGGCCAAGGACCTGCCCGTTCTCGCCGGCCTCGGGCAGTACGACCAGTGCCTGGTCGTGGCTGAAGATGGGTTCATCCTCGCCCTTGGCATCCACGGTAATGCTGCCAAGCATTCGATCCGTCGGCAGGAAGCCATCCTCGATCCGCTCGGCCTTGCCTGCTCGGAGGCACTGTCGGCCCAGTTCCGCGTCGATGTGCTCGTCCTCGACCTCCAGGAGGGGGCGGACGATCTCGAAACTACTGAAGTCCGGCAGTTCGAAGTCCGGGACAACGTCCACTTCGACGACCACGGTGAGGGGTTTGCCATCCTCGATCTTCAGGTTCTCGATGCCGCCATCGATTTCACCATCGCCGAGGGCGACGAAGTCGTTGTCTTCGGCGGCCTTTCCATATCCCTCGCGAACCAGTGTCTGGATGGTCTCGTCATCCATGGCCGAGCCGAATCGACGTTCAAGAAGGTGCTTGGGAGCCTTGCCCTTGCGAAAGCCGGGGAGCACAGCCTCCGCCTGGAGGTTGCCCATCGAGGATTGCTTCTTCTCTTCGATGGTGGCGGCAGGGACCGTGATGGTAATCCGCTTGCGAGCCGGTCCGGCATCCTCGACCTTGATGTCGAATGCGTCGGTTGTCGCAGTGGAATCGGACATGGTTGTACTCCGTCCTTCTGGCTGCGACGAAGGGCCGCAGATGAGCGGGAAAGGGTACCAGATCGCCCCTCACGAGGCCATCGTAAAGGCCCTCAGCGAGGGGGTGAACTCGTGGGGGTCGCTCCTGCCAAGCCTGAGGCGAGTTCCCGGGTGAACTCAAGGGCGGCACTGGCGGGATCATCTGCCAGGCCCATTCGTCGGACCAGGGCGGAGCCGACGATGGCGGCATCGGCATGTGCCGTAACCATCCGGACGTGCTCCGGTGTGGCGATGCCGAAGCCAGCGGCGATGGGCAGGCTGCTGCGGGAGCGGATCATCTCGACCTGTCGCTCGATCTCGGGGGCGTCCTGTTGTTCGCCCGTGAGCCCGGTCCGGGCCAGCAGGTAGACGAAGCCGCGGCAGGCGTCGAGGATCTCGGCGGCCCGATCCGGTGCGGTCGTCGGAGCGATGAGGAAGGTCAGGGCCAGGTCATGCTGCCGGGCCAGGTCGCCCAGCCCGCGGGCCTTGGAGAGGTCCATGTCGGGCACGATCAGGCCGTCGAATCCGGCTTCCGCGGCGCGGGCGAAGAATCGTTCCGTGCCCATTCGTTCCAGGATGGAATCGCTGGTCATGGCCACCAGGCCAAGCGTGGTGCGATCGCGGACACCAGCGACCATTGCAAACAACTGCTCGATCCGAAGCCCCCGCTCGAGGGTCTCGTGCATGGATGAGGCGATCACGGGGCCATCGGCGATGGGGTCGGAGAAGGGGAACCCGATCTCGACGATGCTGGCGCCGGCATCGGCCATGCCCAACAAGGCCCGTTCGGTATCGGGAAGCGATGGATATCCGCCCGTGAGGAAGGGCATCAGCGCCCGCGTGCCCTCGCGGCGATGTGATTCGAAGATGTCGTCGATGCGTGACATGCGCGGTGCAACCTTACTTCGTTCCGTCGGGCCCGCCATCGGCGAGGTACTTCTCGTGGATCGCATCGACCAGGTCCACCCCGGTGATATTGGCCAGCGTGGCCAGCCAGGCCATCACGTCGGCGAACTCCTCGCGGAGGTTGGCGTCATCGCCGTCGCCGCGCTCGCGCTTGCCCAGCGCTTCGGCCAGTTCGCCGACTTCCTCGGAGAACCAGAGAAAGGTCCCCGGCACGCCACGGGCCGAATCGGTGGCGTAGTACCGCTCCCGGATGAGGGCCTGGAAGTCTCTCAGCGTTGAATCAGTGGCCATGCCAGGAGGATACTGGGTTCACTCGGGCCATGAAGGACAAGAGACCGGTAGGCTGTCCGTCGACGGTGATCAGGGGTCGCCGTCGGAAAGGTGGTTGCCATGGTCTTTCAGTTGATCGGCGTCCTGATTGTCGCGGCCATCCTGGCCCTGGTCCTGATGGTTGCGGTGAAGATCGTCTTCAAGCAGCACCCCGACTACGGCGACGCGTTCAAGACCGCGCTGGTCGCCCTGGTGGCCGAGTGGTTGCTGGGCATGACCGGCATGTTCGAGCCTGATGCTGGTGGGGCGGTGTTGCAGATCATCGTGAGCTTCTTCATCTGGGCCGTCGTCATCAGCATGTTCATGGCCTTCACGATCGGCCGATCGCTGCTGGTCGCCCTGGTCTTCACTGTTCTGACGTGGATCGCGATGATCCTGCTTGCCATCCTGCTGGGCACCCGCGAGGAGGTCGAGGCTGGGGCGGCCCCCAGTGGCCACGGGAGCATGGTCCTGGTGCGTTCCGAGCCGGGCCTTTTGTCCCAGGGCGGGGGCGGGTACACTCTGGCGCCCGGGTTCGGTCGCGCGTCCTGGGAGCTCAGGGCCATTGGCGCAGTTGGCTAGCGCGCTTGTATGACACACAAGAGGTCACTGGTTCAAGTCCAGTATGGCCCACTGAGAGACGAACCCCGCTTCACGGCGGGGTTCTGTCGTTCGTTGCCGAGTGTGAATACTCGTTCAATCGGCGGCCTAGGCGCACTCGCCCCAGGCCTTGAGCACCGCCAGCAACTGGTCGACTCCGTACGGGTCATCCCAGCCGGCGATGATCGTCAGGACATCGTTCACGTCAATGACGCCGCTGCCATCGATATCCGCGGGGCATGGGGCCTCCATCGGATAGTCAGGCCGTGGGTTGTGCAGGAACCAATCCACCAGTCGATTGCGATAGGCATTGGAGAACGTGGCCCCATGGGACCCGAAGATGCCTCGCCAATGCTGGACGCGTGAACCGAATCGGCCACCCGGCCAGTCGATGACCTGGGCCGTGCTGTAGGGCACGGCGAGGTCAAAGGGTTCAACGGGCGGCAGGATGACCCCGTCGCCGTTGGTCTGGTTCATGAAGATCCAGGAACTGACGGTCGCGATGGCGCCCGGGTAGGGGCGGGGCAGTCCCGGGTAGCACTCTCCGGCGAAGTCCAGGTCCAGTCCGCCGGCATAGAGGCAGGCCTGGTCACCCATGTCATGCGTGTGCAGCACGTTGGTCGGCCAGACGCCGTTGCAGTTTTCCGGATCCATGAACGTGACGCCGGCATAGGTTCCCACGGCGGCGATCGCCTGCGGGGGAATCACGCCGCCGCCGGGATCGACGTCATAGTCGGGATATCCGTAGTAGCCGGTGTTTCCATTCTCGCAGGCCATGCGATGGCACATGTAGCCGCCGTTGGAATAGCCGTAGATGTAGACCCGGTTCTCGTCGACGTTGTAGTTCAGCTTGAGCCAGGCGATGAGATTGTTGAGGTAGGTCGTGTGATCGGGTGCTTCCCAGCTCACCTCGGTATAGCTGCCTTCGACGTACCAGTTGTAGGCGCAGCAGTTGGGCGTGGCATTCCAATATCGCCAATAGGCCCAGCTGCCCACGTCCGCGCAGGTCGCGTTGGCAGGCGTGTCGACGGCCCCATTGGGCAGGACGTAGATCCAGCCCGTCTCGCGTGGCGGGCTGCCGTCCGGAGGAAGGAACTCGACGGGCCAGTTGCGGAGCCCCGCGTAGTACTCGTGCCCGTCATAGCCGGCGGGCCAGAGCTTGAGCCAGTACTCCTCTTCGCTGACACCGGTGCCTCCGTACGGTCCGTTGGAGTGCAGGTAGATCATGACGGGGGATGGAACATCCGGGTCGTAGAACCCAGGCGTGCCCGGATCATCGTTGGTCCACACGGGGACTTCGGCATACGGGTACATGTCCCAGCAGGGCCAGTCGGCGCCACAGCTTTGATAGGCCACGGCCGGGCTGGTCGTCATCAGCAGTGAGGCCATCGCGACGAGCGAGAGGTTCCGCGTCAAGGCAAAAAGATGGGTACTCATGGATCCCCCTTCGATGTCTCCCATTGAAGCGAGTCGGGGATCGCGATGCAAGAAATCTTGCCTGGGATCGCGGCAACAGGGGCCCTGTGACAGCCCACGGACGATTTCATGGAAGTCCGGGGAAGCCCATGCTGAAGAGGCCTGATCTGCTGCTAGGCTGCGAGTCCGCCGGCTTCAGGCACGTTGGGCGTGACGTGGGGCCGGGGGTTGGGAGGAGCGAGTGATGATCAGAGCGACTGTCTGCATGAGCGTGGTCATGGCGATGTCCGGCATGGGTGCCGCCGATGTCCTGATGACCTTTGACTTCAGCGTGTCGGAAGATGACGGCGGCTACTCGGACGATGGCCAGATTGGCGGAAGCGTTTCGCTGATCGTCTATGGTGTCAATCACGTCGGCGAGATGCTGGATGACCAGTCCTACAACGTCGCCCTGACGGTTGATTACGTCGACTACTACGACATGTGGGATATCCCGCTGCAGTTCGAGGGCCTCGCGGTGGCCAATCGCGGCTACCAGGACGACAGCAACATGATCTGGGATCACTCCGTGATCTTTCCCGTCGGCGGATTCGAATGGCCGCATGCCGGTGAGTCCACGCTCGGCCTGTTGGATGTGACGGAACCCTATGACGATTCGGACTACTGGTCCTATGGCCTGCCCAACTGGCGGACGACCGGCAGTGATGGCGAAGAGCACCTCTTCTGGATCCACTACTCGACCCTGACCGAGACCACGATTCCGGCGCCGGCGGCACTGGCGATCGTGGGGCTGGCCGGTGCGCTGGGTTCGCGTCGCCGACGGCGTTGAGTCCGACTGGAAATCGATGCCCTCATGGCGCCTGCACGTCCGGTCTGCCGGGCGTGGTATGGTCCGCGTGAAGGAGGCAGTCATGTTTCAGAACGAGAGGCTCGTGATGATCCTGATGCGGCTGGCCGTCACGCTGCTGTTCCTGGTGACCTTCCTGCTGGCGGGGATCGACAAGTGGATCGATGTCGGCCGGCTCGGCGGGGCGCCGGAGTGGTTCGTGGATCAGTTCGGCGAGACCATGCTGGGATGGCTGCCCTTGACGCCACAGTTCGTGGGCATTGCACTGTTCGAGACGCTCCTGGGCATCGGCGCCGTCGTGAGCCTGTTCTCCGGCGAGTGCCTGGGCACCCGGGCACCGATCCTGAAACTGACCCTCGTGGGAAGCCTGTTCCTGTTCCTCGCCCTGGGATTCGGTTCCAGGCTCTCGGGTGAGTTTGGCGCAGCGGCCGATCTCTTCATGTACTTCAGCGGCGCGTTGCTGGCCCTGGTGGTCATCGATCGTGACGATCGAATCGCGACCCGCGAGCAGGGTGGCGGCTGACGCACTGGTCAGGGACAGTTCCCGTAGGCCGCCAGCAGGATCAGGATGTCCGACACGTCGACGATGCCGTCGTCGTTCAGATCACCGGTGGGACCGGTGGTATTGAACGCGGCGAGAATGGTCAGGACATCATCGACATCGACCGCGCCATTGTCATTGAAGTCGGCCGGGCAGTCATTGGGCTGGGGGTCGTAGGTCCCGTCGGGCAACACCGTCGCCATGGACCACTGGGGATCGGACAACAANGCATGGACCGCGGGGTCATTCTGCTGCACCAGGTCATGGCTGTGGAGTTCCCACTCGCCGATGATCTCGGGGATCCGCCAGGCATACCCCTGGGCGCCCAGCATGGACGTGAGGGCCCAGTAGTGATACTCCGTNACCAGGCATTCGTAGTCGCACGTGGGATCGTCGTAGTGGTAATAGCCGTTGGCGATATTGGTATCCATCGCGTTGGCGATCTGGCTGCCTTGGAATTCGCCGAAGACCGACGGGTAGACCCGTGAGTAGCCGCCCCACGTGACCAGGTGCAGGCATTCCTCAAGGCTGGCGTCGAACTCCTGGTTGGCGGGGTAGCCCGGGTTCGTTTCATAGCCGAAGAGCAGTTGCAACACGGTGGAGTCGAAGACGCTGTCGGGAATGGTCTCTTCGAAACCGGAGTTCTCGAACTGGTTCTCGGTGTTCCACATGATCATCGAGGAGTGGAGGGACACCAGCTTTTCGTGGACCAGGCTGTCATCGGGCTGGCCATCCCCGTCGTTGTCGATCCACTGGGCCAGGATATTGGCCGCGTGGAGCACCTTGCTGTTGGGGGTCGAGGCCGAGGCATAGACATGGAGTCCCAGGACATCCACGTGCTTGGTGAAGAACTGATCGAAGTTCTCCAGGGCATCGGCGGGCAGGGGGCCGACCTGGAAATGCTCCGCCTGGGCGACGGGGGTGATCACGAGGGCAACAGCCGGCAGCAGGGCGCGAATCATGAACTCTCCTCCTGTTCATGGATGGTGTGCGGAAGCCGAGCGAGATATCCCCACCTTCCGCTGCCGGGAGGCATGCTGTTCCTCAAAAGAACACTGGAATTCACTTTTGTGGGGCTGGGTCCCGGGGGTCGGGCTCGCCGTGGATCCCGTCGGCAGCTCAGCTGCCGCGAAGGCCGCCCAGCATGGCATCGGTATTGTCGCGGGCATCGCCGAAGAGCATCCGCGTGTTCTCCTTGAAGAACAGCGGGTTCTCGACGCCGGCGTACCCGGTGGCCATGCTCCGCTTCATGACCACGACCATGCGGCTCTTCCAGACCTGGAGCACCGGCATGCCGGCGATGGGACTGTTGGGGTTGTCCTCGGCATCGGGATTCACGATGTCGTTGGCACCGATGACCAGCACGAGGTCGGTATTCGGGAGGTCATCGTTGATCTCGTCCATCTCCAGCACGATGTCGTAGGGGATGCCCGCTTCCGCCAGCAGCACGTTCATGTGTCCAGGCAGGCGGCCGGCGACGGGATGGATGGCAAAGCGGACCGTGATGTCCGCATCGCGGAGCTTGCGGGTGACCTCGGCCAGGGCATGCTGGGCCTGGGCGACGGCCATGCCGTACCCGGGCACGATCACGACGCTGCGGGCGGATCGCATTTCATCAGCGGTGTCATCTGCCGAGATCTTGATCACATCGCCCTGTGCGCCTTCAGTGGCCACGGACACCGTGCCCTCGGCGGTTCCGAATCCACCCAGGATCACGCTGACGAAGGATCGGTTCATCCCGCGGCACATGATGTACGACAGGATGGCGCCGCTGCTTCCAACCAGTGCACCTGTGATGATCAGCAGATCGTTGCCCAGCATGAATCCTGCGGCAGCTGCGGCCCAGCCTGAGTAGGAGTTGAGCATCGACACCACGACGGGCATGTCGGCTCCGCCGATGGCCGCGACGAGGTGGGCGCCAAGGACTCCCGTGAGAATCGTCGCGATCACGAGCAGGACAACGCCGGTCGATGTGGCCTCGGACGAGAGGAACCAGATTCCCAGCAGAACGGTGATGACCAGGCCGACCAGGTTGAGCAGGTGCCTCGCGGGCAGCATCAACGGTTTGCCCGAGAGGGCACCATGCAGCTTCAGGCAGGCGATGACCGAACCGGTGAAGGTGATCGCGCCGATGCAGATGCCGATGTAGACCTCGATCTGGTGAACGGTGAGTTCCGCCGGCGTCATCCCGCCATGGGGATCGAGGAAGCTTGCAAAGCCCACGAGAACGGCGGCGATGCCGACGAAGGAATGCAGCAGGGCGACCAACTGCGGCATCTCGGTCATCTTGACCCGCACCGCCAGCCAGCTTCCGCCGATCAGGGCCGGGATCATGGCGATGGCCAGGATGCCGTACCGATTGACCTCGGCACTGAAGATGGCCACACCCAGCGCGAGGATCATGCCGACGATGCCGTACATGTTGCCTCGGCCGGCCGTCTCCTGCTTGGAGAGACCGCCCAGGCTCATGATGAACAGGACGGCGGCGACGAGATAGGCGATGGTCACGAAGCTGTCTCCACCAGCGGCGGCAGCGGCTTCGGCCAACGACATCGTTGGTGTGCCTGCGGTAGCCAGGTTGTCGGCGTCGTACATCACCGGGCTACTTCCTGAACATCGCAAGCATTCGGCGGGTCACGAGGAAGCCGCCGGAGATATTGATCGTGGCAAAGAACACGGCGAAAGCGCCAAAGACGATGGCCGCCGTCGTGGCCGTGGTCGACAGGTGCAGCATGCCCCCGAGGATGATGATGCCGCTGATGGCATTGGTTACGCTCATCAGGGGCGTGTGCAGGGCCGGCGAGACATTCCAGACCACCTGCCAGCCGATGAAGCAGGCCAGGACGAACACGGTGAAGTGCTCGACGAAGGACATGGGCGCCCAGAAGCCGATGACAAGGGCCAGCAGGATGGCCCCGATGAGACCGAGGGCTTTCCACATTCCACCGGTAGCGGCGGCCTCCCGGGCCGCGGCCTCGTCCGCCTCACTGTCGGGCATGGGCCGCGAGCCGTAATCCTTGGCGTAGGGGGGTGGCTTGACCTCCTCGACACGCGGCGGAGGCCAGGTGATCTCACCTTGCTCCATGACCAGCGCCCCGCGGACGACATCGTTCTCGCGATCGATCGTGAAGTCCTCGGCGCCACCCATTTCCTCGATCATCTTGATCAGGGTGCTGGCGTAGAGACGACTCGACAGGATGGACATGCGGCTGACGAGATCCGTGTAGCCGATGACCGTGACGCCATGGTGGACGATCTTCTCGTTGGCCACCGTCAGGGCGCAGTTGCCGCCCTTCTCGGCGGCGACATCGACGATGACCGAGCCTTCCTTCATGCTCTCGACCATTCCGGCGGTGATCAGCGTTGGCGCTTCCCGGCCGGGAATGATCGCGGTGGTGATGATGATGTCCACGTCGATGGCCTGCTGTGCGAACAGCGCCATCTCGGCTTCCAGGAAGGCATCACTCATGACCTTGGCGTATCCGCCTTCGCCTTCGCCGGATTCCTCGAAGTCCAGTTCCAGGAATTCGCCGCCCAGGCTCTCCACCTGTTCCTTCACGGCCAGGCGCGTATCGAAGGCGCGGACGATCGCGCCCAGTCCGCGAGCCGTTCCCAGGGCTGCCAGCCCGGCGACGCCACCGCCGATGATGAGGATCTTGGCGGGATCGACGCGTCCCGCCGCGGTCATCTGTCCGGCAAAGTAGCGCGGGTAGGCGTGAGCGGCCTCGATGACGGCTCGGTATCCGGCGACTCCCGCCATGGCACTCAAGGCGTCCATCTTCTGCGCCCTGGTGATGCGGGGGACGCAGTCCATCCCGATTACCGTTGCCTTCTTGGCGGCGAGCGCTTCGAGGAGTTCCGTGTTGTCGGCAGGCTGGATGAAGGAGACGATGCAGGTGCCTTCCTGCATCATCGCGACCTCATCGGGCGTTGGTGGCTTGACCTTGATGATCAGGTCGGACTCGGACCAGATGGCCGTGTCATTGACGATCGTGGCGCCAACCTCGGTGTACTGGTCATCAGTGAACTCGGCCCCCTGGCCAGCGGATCGCTCGACCAGGATCTCGAATCCCATGTCGCGCAATTTCCGAATGCTCTGAGGGACGGCCGCGACACGGCGTTCCAGCGGGTCAACTTCGCGGGGAATGCCGACTTTCATCGCTGGGGCCGTGTCCTGGTCAGGTTCAGGGATGGTGGATGGACCTGAAGAAAGAGGTCCTTTCTGGGGCCGGATTGTAATGAATGGCACACAATTGCGGGGACGGGGCCTATTCGGGCTTGAATGGCTGACCGTCATGGTCAGAATGCAATCAGCGAGGGTCTCATCCATGCGTCAGAACCGTCTCTTCCAGGTCTTGCTTCTCAGCCTCCTTGCGGGTCCGTCCTGGGCGGCCACCATCGCCGTACCGGCCGATCAGCCCACGATCCAGGATGCGATCAACGTGGCCGTGGCTGGGGATCTCATCCTGGTCTCGGCCGGGGACTACCCGGAGCGGATCGACTTCATGGGCAAGGCGATCCATGTCAAATCGGAGTCAGGTGCGGCACTTACGACGATCCAGGCTGGCGGCCTGGGCTCGGTGGTGACCGCGACGTCCGGTGAGACTTCGGCCACCGTGCTGGAAGGCTTCACGCTTGATGGTGGCGATGACGTCATGGGTGGCGGAATACACGTCAATGCGGCCTCGCCGACGTTCCGCAGCTGCGTCGTTCGGAACTGCTTCGCGAGCTTCGGTGGCGGGGCCTATGTGTCCTCGGGGAACCCGGTCTTTCACTGGTGCCAGTTCGACAACAACGTGGCATCCAGTGGTGGCGGGCTGTTCGTCAATGGCAATGCCTCCGTGGATGACTGCGACTTCCGCGACAACTACGCCTGGTCGACCGGCGGCGCGATCTACCACGAGTGGGGGCATCTTGAGGCGAAGAAGAGCCTCATCGAGAACAACGAGGCTGGCAACAACGCGATGGACCAGGGCAGCGGCGGTGCCGTCTATGCCATCTGGTCGTCCATCGAGATGAATGACATCGCGTTCAAGAGCAATACCGCGTGGGCGGCCGGCGGAATCTGGTCGTACCGGTGTTCGATCAACGTGTCCAACAGCGTCTTCGAGGGCAATGGGGCCGAGACGGCCGGGGGCAGTGCGTTGGCCTACTACGGTGAGCATCACTATCGGAACTGCGCCATTCTCGACAGTGGCGCTGGCGAGGGTGGCGGCTTCATGCACGAGTACTCGCTGGTGACCATGGTGGAATGTGACTTCAAGAACAACACGGCTTCCGGGCGTGGAGGTGCGTTCTGCGGGCTGGACCTGGAACTCGGGTCGACCTTGAGGTCATCGAGCCTGACCGGGAACTCGGCCGAGACCGGTGGCGGCCTGATGATCACGGGCATCTCGGAATTCGACATGCACTTCACGGTGTTCACGGACAATCATGCCATCCTCGATGGCGGTGGCATCCATGCGGAATGGACCTCGTTCAATTCGAACCAGTGTGCCTTCCTGGGCAACACGTCCGGTCGCCATGGCGCCGCCCTGTCGATGATCGACTCCGGCGGGAGTTTCCAGGTGTGGCAGGCCGGTCAGAATGCGGCTGGCGGCGATGGCGGCGCGGTGCATGCCGTTCGTGGCGGCCAGTACTTCTTCTACGCCGACTTCCAGTCCAATACCGCGACCAAGGGTGGCGGCATGGCCTGCCGGGAATGTGATGTCACGGTCTCGGGTTCGGACATTCGCATCAATGGTGCCGTGGCTGGTGGCGGCGGATTTCATATCGAGGCCCCGGGTGAGTTGCAGATCGGCGGCAGTACCGTCTGCGGCAATGATCCCGACCAGATCGTCGGTCCATTCATCGAATTCGCACCGAACACCATTGCGGCGGAATGCTCGGATTGCCCGGGGGACGTCGATGCTGACGCCTTCATCGGTATCGACGATCTGCTCGCGGTCATCAATTCCTGGGGCGCCTGCGGGGGCTGTCCCGAGGATGTCGATGGAGACGGTGTCGTGGGAATCGCCGACTTGTTGACCGTCCTGGAGAACTGGGGCTGGTGCGCCTAGGCCACGTGGCCAGGGCGCCCGGGTGATCGGGTAGTAATCCCGTTCCATCCAGCCGCAATAGTGGTCGCTGGCCGTACAGTAGTGCCATGTTGACCACTGTTCTGACGAGCGTGATCGTTCTGGGGGCGACCGATGTCGCGCCGGTGCCGATCATCAATCCGACCTTCGATGATGACGTGACCGCCTGGGTAACAGAGGGTGGTCTGGCGATGGAAACGGCCCGGATCGAGTCGCCCGACGGAACCCCGGACACCAGCACGGGCATGTGCCTGGCGCTGGGCCCGGGCCAGGGTGTCCGCACCCGTGGTCCGATGGTCCAGTCGCTGCCGAAGGGGACCACGCTCGACATCAACCTGTCATTGCGTGAGCGTGATGCCGCCGGCGGCAGGCTCGATGTGCAGTTGGTCAATCTGGCTGGTGAGGTGCTCGCAAGCGAGTCACTGGACCCGGGGGACTCGTGGAGCCGTCAGCGAGTGTCGATCGCTGGTGGCGAGCGGACGAGTAGTTCGGCCTGGTTGCGACTTCAACGGACCGGTGACGCGGGACTGGTACTCGTCGACAACATTGCCCTGGAGCGTGTCGGGGGCCCGGAAGCAGGGTTCGTGTCACTCTTCGACGGTGAGACCCTGTCGGGTTGGATACGGGACACCGAGGGGTACGAGGTCGTTGACGGTGCGATCCAGTGCAAACCAGGTTCCGGTGGTGATCTTCGAACGGTCGGCCAGTACGGCGACTTCATCCTGCGATTCGAGTTCCGCCTGGCTCCCGGCGGGAACAACGGTATTGCTGTCCGAGCGCCCATCGAGGGCAATGCGGCCTACGAGGGCATGGAGATCCAGGTCATTGATTCCATGGCGCCGGGGTATGCCGACCTGAAGCCCTGGCAACATCACGGGTCCGCTTACGGCCTCGTTGCCGCCGAGCGTGGGTGGATGTTGCCGCCGGGAACCTGGAATCGGGAGGAGATCCGCCTGCAGGGATCCCGGCTGACGGTCGTTCTCAATGGTCACATCATTCTTGATGCCGACATCAATGCGGTGCTTGAAGCCGGGACAGCCTCGGGCAGTGCGCATGAGGGTGCCCGGCGAACGTCTGGTCACCTCGGGTTCTGTGGCCACGGCACGGCAGCCGCCTTTCGGAACCTCCGGGTGATGCCGCTGGTGACATCACGGCCGGCGCCCTGATCGGCGGCAGCTGCGTAGCAGCCTCTTTTTTCCCCTGGAAGGGCGGCCGGTGGCGGCTCAGCCTCGATCGCTCGCCATCAGGGAGCTTTGCTCTTGACATGACCACGGCTGGGATCCAGCATGGAAGCAGGTCGGAGGTCTGTCATGCAGAATCAGCTTGGCGTGTTTGTCGGCAGTGTCGTGTGCCTGGTTTCGGCTGGAGCCCTCGCGGGTTCGGGCACGGGTGAGGTCTCCTGGGGAGAGGCGACCTGGGACCCGGTAACCGGGCAGGGAACAGTCGAGGTCATGTGGCAATGCGACGTTCCCCTGTACGGCTTCCAGTTCAACGTGCCCGACGACTTCCTGGTCGTCGATGTGGCTCCGTTGGAATGCGACGAGGGATGGTCGTTGTACAACTCCGATGATCTCGTCCTGTGTTTCCTCATCGAGCAGGGGGCCCAGATCGACGCCACCGCAACACCCGTGGGCCTGGTGACCATGGGCTTCTCCGCATCCGAGGGCGATGAGCTGTCCTTTGTCGGGCCGATCTTCGCGAACCAGGATGCCCAGGAGATCGACATCGTGGCTGATGACGTCCTCGTCGTCGGCGAGACCCTGTGTCCGGAGGATGTCTATCCCGCCGGCAGTGGGGACGGTGCGGTCGACGTCAATGATGTGCTGGCCATTCTCGGTGACTGGGGCAGCGCCTCGAGTCCCTATGACGTGGATGGCGACGGCCTGATCGGTGTCGATGATGTGCTGGCGGTCTTGAACGCCTGGGGCCTGTGTGGCTAGGCCAGGCAGGAGCCGGCGGGGAACGAGGTCCGCGTGTTGAGGATCACAACTGGAATCACGGCCTTGCTCATCGGCAGCGGTGTCGCCGCGGCGGAGCCCTGCGAGGTTGAGCTGCCGCTCAGTGGCGAGGCGACGCTGGATGCGATGATCGGTACGGCTGTCTCCATCGACGGGGATTGGGCCGTGGTGGGGGCCCCGTTGGATACGGGAAACGCCTGGGCAAGCGGCGTGATCTACGTGTACGAGTGGATCGATGCTGGCTGGGCACTTCACTCCCGTCTCGTGGCTGACGATGGCGACATCGGTGACATGATGGGTGTCAGTGTCGACGTGCTCGGTGATCAAATCATCGCGGGCGCCTGGTTCGACAACGATGCGGGCAGCAATTCTGGTGCCGCATACGTCTTTGACTACGACTCCAGCCTGGGATGGACCCAGTCCGCCAAGCTGGTGATGCCTGGTGCTGCTCCTGAAGATGCCTTTGGGCGCACGGTGGCGCTCGGGGCGGATTTCTGCGCCATCGGCGCTCCGCTGGATGACGACCAGGGGCCAACGTCCGGCTCGGTCTGTGTCTTCAATCGAACAGGTACGGGCGGTTGGACCTTTGAGACGAAGCTGCTGCATCCCGGCGGAGCGGCTGGCGACCAACTGGGGTTGTCGCTGGCCGTCGATGGCGACCGCATCCTGTCAGGAGCGCCGTGGTCCAATGATGGCCGTGGTGAGATTCACCTGTGGGAGCGATTCGGGACCTGGACCCATACCTGGTACATGACCATGGAGTCGGTGGGGGCACCATCGGACTACTTCGGTTTCAGTGTTGCCATTGATGGCGATCGGATGGCTGCGGGGACCTATCGCGATGACAGCTACGGCGAAGACGCCGGCAGCCTCTGGACGATGGTCCGTGTCTTTGACGGCTGGGCATACACGAAGCATCCGCCTCCGACACCACAGGTCGGGGCGTGCTTTGGCGTCTCGCTTGCCCTGTCGGGTGAACGTCTGCTGGTGGGTTCGTACTACGGCGAGGTCAACGGCGTTTCCACTGGTACCGTCGATGTCATGGGCGTCACCGGGACGGGATGGGCATCGATGGGTTCATTGGTCGGCACCGGCCTGGTGGCGGAGGCGGAGTTCGGCTGGGCCGTCGGCCTCGATGGCGAGCGGGCCCTCGTCGGTGCGCCGTACCAGCCTTCGGTCGGAGATCTCCAGGCCTGGGACGGGATCGCCACCGGGTGCGGATGCCCCGGTGACGTCGACGGTGACGGAAGCGTCGGCGTCAACGACTTGCTGGCAGTGCTGGAATCCTGGGGCGATTGCCCGGCACCCTGTGACCCGGACGTCGACGACAATGGAGTCGTCAATGTCGATGACGTGCTGCTGGTGATTGCCGGCTGGAACAACTGCTGAATTCGCAGTGGCTTACATTTTCAAACAGGGGTTTACCATGCCCCTGGACGAACTGGTGAGCCCAGGTGAATCACGACACCGTGCTGAAAAAACTGCCCACGGATTCCTGGCGTGTTGCCGGTGAGGCCATGCCCGATGTTGGTCGCCAGTAAGACAATGTCATTCAATGCCTTAACTCACCTTGCAGAGTTGCTTTTCGGTATGCGCCGGCGAGCAAGGTATTGCCTGATGTGGATGAAGTGGGGATGCGTCTGCCCCTGTCACTTGTCCTGAGTTGTTGTCGCCGAAAGAGTTAGCGTAAGACGGCAGACTCTTGGCCCACGGTTTGTCCACTGCCGCAACAGGCAACATTCCGTCGGATATAACTTTCGCGTCCGATAGGAAGCCGGGCGGGGGCGTCGTGGAGGGAGAGCGTGAAACAGTCAGTGATGATTGATGTGAAGCCCCAGGGGCTCAGTACCCATTTGGCCAAGCGGGCGTACACCACGGGCGAGGTGGCCTCCTTGACCGGTCTCTCGCAGCAGACCGTGATCCGGTGCTTCGACGCCGGGCGAATCAACGGTTTTCGCGTTCCCGGGTCTGCGACTCGCCGCATTCCGCGGGAGGAACTTGTCCGGTTCATGCAGGCCAACGGCATTCCGCTGGAAGAGGCCGGGGGATCCAGCTACCGGGTGTTGTTGATTGATGATGAGCCTGAAACGATCGAAGCCGTGACCACGGCATTGGAGGCGATGGACCGCATCGGCCTGGACGTGGCTTCGAATGCGTGGGAGGCCGGCGTTCTGGCGGCTTCCGCATCACCGGACTTGGCGATTGTCAACGCACGTCTCAGCGACCTGAACATGGAACAGGTGTGCAAGACACTGCGTGGCCGCGGTGAGTCAAACCCAACGCGAGTGATCGCGATGGCTCGCCGCTACAAGCGAGAAGAAATGGAAGTTCTTCGGGAGCTTGGAGTGGAGTCGTTCCTGCGACCACCGCTCCAGCGGGATGACATTCTCGAACTTCTCCCCGAGAAGTTAGTCTCCTGAGCATGGTCAGTGTCTGGTGAAAAACGACGGCCCCGCGAGTCTCTCGCGGGGCCGCGTTTGCTGTGCTTTCAGGGGTGTGTCAGGAACTGGCGACTGCAGCCTTGATGGCGTGATATCGCTCGGAGACCGCGTTCCAGTCCACGACGTCCCAGAACGCGGAGACGTAATCCGGTCGCCGGTTCTGGTAGTTGAGGTAGTAGGCGTGTTCCCAGACATCGAGTCCCATGATCGGATGGCATCCGCATTCGCAGCCACAGACGCCGGGCATCAGGGGGTTGTCCTGGTTGGGCGTGGACGTGACGCACAGGCCGTCGCCGCAGACGCAGAGCCAGGCCCAGCCGGAGCCGAAGCGAGTTGCGGCTTCGTTGGCGAACTTGGTCTTGAACTCATCGAATGAGCCGAATGACGAGTCGATCGCGGCCGCCAGGTCGCCCGTGGGCGTTCCGCCGCCGTTACCGCTCATGATTGTCCAGAACAGGCTGTGGTTGGCATGGCCACCACCGTTGTTGCGGACGGCGCCGCGGATGTTCTCCGGCACCGAATCGAGATTCGAGATCAGGTCCTCGATCGACATCGCGGCCAGGTCGTCGTGGCCCTCGAGGGCCGCATTGACCTTGCTCACGTAGCCGGCATGGTGCTTGTCGTGGTGGATCTCCATGGTGCGGGCGTCGATGTGGGGTTCGAGTGCATCGAAGCCGTAGGGGAGGTCGGGAAGGGTATAGGCCATGTCATCATTCTCCTGCTCATGTGGTGCGGCCCTGGCGGCCTGGGGGGTCCGTCGCAGATCGCTGAGTATAGGCGAATCTCGGGATTTCCCGGCGTTGACGCCATGGCGGGCGTCCGGCATCATTGGCGTGTCGAAGCCGGGCGTGAGGCTTCGCCCCGGTACGGAAACACCGCGAGCAGGAAGTTGATCACCCGATGAGCACGGACCCCATGCCAACGACTGACGGCCAGGCCGAGGACACTGTTGAATTCGGCTGCTGGAAGTGGATCTTCCTTGGCCTGATCATCCTGGGGATCATCGCGGTGGGCTACCTGGTCCTGTTCTGAGTCCGACCAGGATCCACTGACCTATTCATCCAGGACCTGCCTGGACCAGGCCGCCAGGGCGGCGGCGCCATCCGACCCGATGCCATGGCCGACGGGCTCCTCGACATAGGTCAGGTGTGCCGGCGTGGTCTGGTAGAAGTCCCTCAGGGCATGCCCGTTCTCGATGGGTATGAGCTCATCGAGCGTGCCATGGGTCAACAGGACCGGAAGATCCTCCGGCACGTTCTGCCTCGCGGCGTCGGCGTCATCGATCAGTTCGTGTACGAGCCGACCGCTGCAGGCGGCGATCCCGGCCAGTGGAACGAGGCCCTTGAGCAGCAGGGCATGCGAGATCATGGCGCCCTGGCTGAATCCCATCACGACCACGCGGTCCTCGTCGCATTCCATTGCCGAGGTCATCGCCTTGATGAACTCCGCGGCGATCACCACGCTCTCCCGGGCGCCGTCGGCGTCGTACTGGATCCCGCCGTCGGGGCCCTGGTGGAGATGGAACCAGGCTCGTCCGCCTGGAAAACCAACCGTTGTCAGGTCGATGGGCGCCTGGACGCTCACGACCAGCAGCCGTGGATCCATGACGTCGCCAAGCGAGGCCAGGTCATGCATGTCGGCGCCGTACCCGTGAAAGAGCACGACGACGGGTGGGGGAGCACCGGTGTCCAGCCTCGGGGGCCGGGCGAGGTATTCAAGCGTGTCGGTCATGGCTGACAGCGTAGGGTCTTTGTGGTTGGTAGGCTATCGCCATGATGCCAGAGGAGGTCTTGGTGTGACTGAGCACGAGGAACAGGTCATGGTCGATGACGCGGGCGACACGGTCGTCAAACTGCCCACTCGTCGTGATCTGCCTGCCAGCGGTCCGGCAACGACCAGCCAGCAACGGCTCCTGGCAATGGTGGCTCATCTCCTGGGCATTCTCACGGGGCCGCTGGGGGCATTGATCATCTGGCTGGTGATGAAGAAGGACGCGTTCGTGGAAGAGGAGGCCCGCGAGGCACTCAATTTCCAGATCACGGTCTGGTTGGCCATCGTCGCCGCTTCGATTCTTACGATCATCGGCATCGGGGTCTATCTCATCTCCGGCGTTGCGGCGCTCAACATCGTCTTCTGTGTGATTGCGGCGGCCCACGTCAACCAGGGTGAGGCGTACCGCTACCCCGTGACCCTCAGGCTCATCAAGCAACCGGCGTGAGTTTCTCATTCGGTTGGTGCCACCGCCACACCGGTCGGAAGGAACTTCGATGGTGAACACGGTCTATGCCTCCGCCAGTCGGTATACCCAGGGCACGGGCGCGACGGCCTCGTTGCCTGCTGAGATGGCGTATCTCGGTCTCCCCGGGCCCGTGGCCATCGTCTCCGGGCCAACCGTGAAAGGCCTGCTCGGGGAAACGTGGGCGACGGTCCTCGGTGACGCGGGAGTGGAGTTCTCCTGTATTCCATTCGCGGGCGAGTGCTCCCGTTCGGCAATTGCGGAGACGGTTGCTGCAGCCGACGCCGCAGGCGCTGGCGTGATCCTGGGCGCCGGCGGGGGCAAGGTGCTGGATACCGCTCGCGCGACGGCAGCGACCCTCGATCGTCCCTTCATCTGCTGCCCCACGGTCGCCTCGACGGATTCTCCATGCAGTGCCCTGGCGGTCATCTACTCGGAAGAGGGCATCTACGAGGGGTTCGAGTCGTTCGGTCGCAATCCCGATCTCGTCCTGGTGGACACCGAGGTCATCTCGAAGGGCCCGGTCCGCTACTTCGTTGCGGGAATGGGCGACGCTCTTTCGACGGTCTTTGAGGCACGAGCCTGTCGGGCCTCGGCACAGCAGAACCTCCGCGGTGGCCTGGCGACAATCGCGGCTGTCGAGATTGGCGAAGCCTGCTACCGGACGATCATGTCCGATGGACGGACGGCCCTGGCGGACATGAAGCGTGGTGAGGTGACCGAGGCTTTCGAACGCGTCGTCGAGGCGAACACCCTCCTGTCCGGCATCGGCTTCGAGTCGGCTGGGCTGGCCGCGGCTCACGGTCTTCACAATGCGATGACGGGGGCCGAGGGGACGCATTCCTCGCTTCATGGCGAGAAGGTGGCCTTCGGCGTCATGGTCCACCTGGCCCTGGAGGAGCAGCCTGCGGAGGTGGTCGACGATGCCCGGCAGTTCTGCCTGGACGTTGGTCTTCCGGTCACGCTCGAGGGCGTCGGGTTGTCAGCGGATGACGAGACCACGCTCCGGGCCATTGCCGAGCGGGCGGTTCAGCCCGGTGGGTTCGTTCACAATGAACCATTTTCCGTGTCGGCGGAATCGGTCTACGAGGCCATCTTGTCGGCCGATCGACTCGGTCGCGCCGCAGGGGCGAGTTGACCGTCAGTCACCGCTGCCCAGTCTCGCCAGGCCGATTCCAATGAGCACGATGACGCTCGCGAGGATCTGGAACTGGTTGAGGGCTTCGTCCAGGAGCAGCCAGCCCCAGATCGCCGCCCCGACCGGCTGAAGCAGCAGGGTGACGGCTGCCAGGCTGGCCGGCAGGGAGGCGAGCGCGTAGATGATCAGCCCCTGTCCCAGGCAGTGGGGAATGATGGCCAGCAGGATCAGGTAGATCCATGCCTGGGGTTCATTCGGGATGAACGACTCGCCACCGACGATCGTGCTGATGAACAGCACGATGGCACTCATCCCGGTCGAGATCAGGATGACCGTCATGGCGTTCCACTGCCGCCGAATACGCTTCACTGACAGCAGATAGCTGGCGTACCAGACCGCGGTGAGCAGCGCGAGCAGGTCGCCCATGAGTGGTGATCGCCCCTCGGTGGCCGGTGGCCCTGACCACATCAGGAGCGCGACACCGCCCAGGGCCAGCACGCCGCCGAGTGCGAATGGCCATTGGAGGTTCTCCTTGAGAACCAGCCAGCCGACGATTCCAACGAGCACGACTTCCAGGTTGGCCAGGAGCGTTGCATTGGCTGCGGTCGTCAGTGGGAACGAGAGGTGCCAGGTCACCAGGTCGAAGCCGAAGATGATCCCCGGCAGGAACAGCCAGAACAGCGGCATTGGTTTGCTCGGCGTCGGACGGCTCGTACGACCTCGCAGGATGAGCCAGGCGACAAGGAGCACCGGGAACGCCAATGCCAGCCGCCAGAAGGCCGTGGCGATCGGGCCGGTATCCGAGACCGTCATGGCCATCTTGGGAAAGATCGGGGCAAAGGCGACCGCCAACGCGCCACCGACGAGGGCAAGCAGTGGAAGGCGAATGCCCTGCGAGAAGCCTCCGGGCAGGGAGTGGTCACGACCGCTCATGCGCGGCGTTGTAGCAGGTCCGGCGGGGTTCCGCTTGGTAGACTGTCCTGACATGCTCAAGATGGAGATTATTCCCATGAAGAAGACAACCCTGCTCCTGGTTCCGGTACTCGCGATGACGACGATGGTCGGCTGCAACAATGCCCAGGTCGGTGCTGGTGCCGGCGCCGGCATCGGTGCGTTGGCTGGCCAGGCGATCGGTCGAAATACCAGTTCCACCCTGATCGGTGCCGGTGCCGGCGCTGCGGCCGGCTACATGGTCGGCAACGAGATGGACAAGCAGAAGGCCCAGGAAGATCGTGATCGGATGCAGCGGGAGATCGACGAGAACCGTCGCAACTCCTACAACGACGACTGAGTTCGAAACGCCTGCGGTGAGCATGCTGGCTCGCGGCGGCATTGAACTGACGGTCGCCATGGCTGGAGACGGCGCGTGAGCACTCGGCCGGCACGGATCACCCGTGTGATGTTGGGAGAGCCACGCCTCTATGGCGCGGCCATCGGGGCGATGGTCCTGTCATCGCTGCTGTTGTACCTCGCGCCCCTGGTTCCCCAGGTCGTCATCGATGGAGTCCTGCTTCCTTCCGGGGAAGGGCCCTCCGGATTCGAACGGTTCATCCTGTCGCTGATCGGTGGCGCCGAGTTCATCGGAAACAACCTGTGGTGGGCCGCGGTCGTGGTGCTCCTGCTGACGGCGGCCGCGGGTGTGTTCTCGTACTTCCGTGGCGTCTGGGCGGCGTTGGCGACCGAGCGAATCGTCCAGCGGATGCGGGATGACCTGTACCGGCGGTTGCAGCGTGTGCCAGTCGGGTTCATCGATAAATCCGAGACCGGTGACCTGATCCAGCGATGCACGTCCGACGTGGACACGGTGCGGCTTTTCCTGTCGGCCCAGGTCGTGGAAGTCGCCCGCGCCGTGGCGATGCTGATTGTTCCGCTGCCGATCATGCTGCTGGTCAGCCCATTGATGACACTGGCGTCCGTGGTGCTGCTGCCACCGATCGTGATCTTCGCGGTGGTCTACTTCAAGCGGATCCGGTCCGCCTTCCTGGACGTCGACGAGGCGGAGGCCGCCCTGACGAGCACGGTCCAGGAGAACGTCACGGGCATTCGCGTGGTCCGGGCGTTCGCGCAGCAGCAGCAGGAGTGCGAGCACTTTGACGAACGCAATGGCCGGCACCGGGACCTGGACAACCACCTGTACCGGGTGCTGGCCTGGTTCTGGTCCACATCCGACCTGATGTGCATGGTCCAGAAGATGATCGTGGTCGGTACCGGCCTCGTGCTGCTGGGTATGGGGAAGCTGGAGGTCGGGGCCTTCTTCTTCTTCCTGACGGCCGTGGGCATGTTCGTCTGGCCCATCCGGCAGATGGGACGGATCCTCGCCGAGCTGGGCAAGGCGCAGGTCGCGATGGGGCGGATCGACTACGTGCTGGGTCAGCCGGAGGAGTCGGATGGAGAATCCGGTCAGGTCCTGGACGGGGCGGCCCTGGACGGTGCGATCAGTTTCCGTGGTGTGTCGTTCGCTCACGTTGAGTCCATGCCGGTGCTGCATGACATCGACCTGGAGATCAAGGGCGGACAGACCGTGGCGCTGGTCGGGCCCAGTGGGTGCGGCAAGTCGACCATCATCAACCTGCTCATGCGGTTCTACGATCCGGACGAGGGGGAGATCCTGCTGGACGGGGTCGACCTGCGATCGATTGACCGAGCGTCACTCCGGTCCAATCTCAGCGTTGTGCTCCAGGAGCCGTTTCTCTACTCGCGCAGCCTTCATGACAACTTGGCGATGGGCCGTCGTGATGCCGAGGAGTCGGAGATCGTTGAAGTCGCCACGGTCGCCGCCATTCACGATTCGATCATGCAGTTTGACGAGGGCTATGCCACGGTCGTGGGCGAGCGAGGGGTGACGCTCTCGGGTGGTCAGCGGCAACGGCTGTCGATTGCCCGGGCGCTTCTGCGCGATCCGGCGGTCCTGGTCCTGGACGATGCGCTGAGTGCCGTGGATACGCGGACCGAGCGGGCGATCCTGGGGGCACTCAAGGAACGTCATCATCGGCACACCACGATCATCATTGCCCACCGGCTGACCACGGTCATGCAGGCGGACGAGGTGATCGTTCTCGACGAGGGCCGCATCATCGATCGCGGTCCACATGAGGACCTGGTTCGCCGCGACGGTCTCTATCGACGGCTCTGGGATATCCAGCACGAGGGGATGGATGCCCTGGGCGAGGGGGGCACATGAGCCAGGGAACCCCACACGTCGAGGATGTCCTGGGCACGGTCGACCGGCGCCTCTGGCGTCGTATCCTCGGTCATGCCCGGGCCTACAAGGGCGCGGCCTATGCCATGATGGCCGGCGGTGTGATCCTGGCCATCGTGGAGAGCCTGCTTCCGCTGGTCACCGGCCTGCTGATCGATGCGGTGATCGGTGAGGCGTCCACCAGTCGGATCACCTGGCTCGGCGTGGCTTATGCCGGATTGTCCGTGAGCTTCTGTGTCATCGTGTGGTGGTTCATCGTGGCGGCCGGCAAACTGGCGACCGGGTTGGCTCATGACCTTCGGCAGGCGTCCTTCCAGCGGCTCCAGGAACTGGAGTTCGCCTACTTCGATGTCCAGCCCGCGGGCTGGCTCGTCTCCCGGTTGACCTCCGACTGTCGCAAGGTGGCCTCGTTGATGCCGTGGTTCCTGCTGGATCTGTGCTGGGGCGCCACCTTCCTGGTGGTCGTCGGCGGCGGCATGCTCCTGATCGACTGGGTGCTGGGCTTGTGCGTGCTGGCGGTGGTTCCAGTGCTGGTGCTCGTCACCATCTTCTTCCAGCGGAAGTTGTTGCGAAGCTCCCGCCTGATGCGGAAGACGAACTCGGAATTGACCGCGGTGTACAACGAAGGCATCACGGGACTCTGGACCACCAAGTCGCTGTCCCGCGAGCCGGAGAACATCGGCGAGTTCCAGACTGTTTCGCAGTCGATGTGCAACTACTCGATGCGGAACTCGATCGAGACATCGATCTTCCTGCCCATCGTCACGAGCATCAGTGGCATGGGCGTCGGAATCGCGCTGTGGGTCGGTGGCGTCCAGATCCAGGATGGGGAGGGACTCTCGATCGGGATGCTGATCGCGTTCATGCAGTATGCGGTGCTCTTCGCCATGCCCGTGCGCGAACTCGCCGCGAGGATCTCGGACCTCAAGGGCGCCCAGGCGGCAGCTGAACGTATCCAGGGCCTGCTTGATCGCGAGCCGGAGATTGCGGACTCGGAGGAGGTCAAGTCGCGGATCACGGCGGCAGCGGCCGGCCAGCGACACGGGTCGGCGGCTGATGGCGGCGATCATCGCATCGAGGCCATCGATTTCCGTGACGTGTCCTTCTGGTACAAGCCGGAGGAACCTGTGCTGGAGCACCTGGACCTCTCGATTGCCGCCGGTGAGACGATCGCATTGGTCGGACCGACCGGTGGTGGCAAGACAACAATCGCGTCATTGCTCTGCCGGTTCTACGAACCGTGCGAGGGTGGCATCTTCATCAACGGCATCGAGTATCGGAAGCGAAGTCTGCATTGGCTGCAATCAAGCCTGGGTATCGTCCTGCAGCATCCACACCTGTTCTCCGGAACCGTGGCGAGGAACATCGCCTACGGTCAACCGGAGGCGACGATGGAGCAGATCGAGGCGGCTGCCCGGACGGTTGAGGCCCATGACTTCATTACCCAATTGGCGGACGGGTACGAGTTCGAGGTCGGGGAGGGCGGCAGTCGCCTGTCGATGGGGCAGCGGCAACTCATCGCGCTGGCCAGGGCCGTCCTGGCTGACCCGCAGGTTTTCGTCATGGACGAGGCCACGTCATCGGTAGACACGGAGACCGAGCACCATATCCAGCGGGGTATCGAGGCCATCCTGGAGGGCCGGATTGCCGTGGTGATCGCTCACCGACTGTCCACGGTTCGATCCGCGGATCGGATCCTCGTCATCCAGGGCGGGAAGATCGTTGAGCAGGGGAGCCACGAGGCGCTTCTCAAGGCTGATGGGGCCTACCAGGCCCTCTATCGGCGGCACTTTGCCGGATCCTGAGGTGAGTTGGTGCGGATATCTGAATGGCCCCATGCCACCCATAGGGTATGGTGGTTTGTGGCCTTCCCTGTGCTTTGGGGGGGTGAGATCCACGATGCCGCCCCCAGGGTGGCCCTGAGAGGAGTATTCGACCATGCGTATTCGTCGCCTCGTCGGCCTGGTGTCGGCGGCTGTCATTGGCACCCATGCTGCTGCCGATGTGATCGACCCCAATCTCCAGAACGAGATGGATGCGGTCGGTCCGGATGGAACCGTGTCCGCCATCGTGTACCTGAACGAGCAGGTTGATATCCCCCAGCTCTCGGCGGACATCGCCGCGCAGCGACTCACTCGACCGCACCGCCACCAGATCGTGGTGGATACGCTGCGGGACGTTGCGATGCAATCGCAGGCTGCGCTGGTTGATCGCCTGCAGGTGCTGGGCCAGGAGGGACAGGTTGACCGCTTTGATGCCTTCTGGATCACCAACGCGATCCGCGTTGATGGTCGTCCCGACGTGATGACCCAGTTGTCCAAGCGTGATGATGTGCTGCACATCTACTTCAACTACGGCATCGAACTGATCGAGCCGGTCGAGCGAGGTCCGATTCAGCATCCCAATGGCGCACACCGGGGCGCCTCGCCCATCGAAGAGGGCGTTGTCGCGGTCCGTGCCCCGGAAGTCTGGGACATGGGCATTACCGGTGAGGGCTCCCTCGTGGCGACGCTGGACACCGGTGTTGATGGCAGTCACGAAGCGCTCTACAGCCGCTGGGCGGGACTTCGTCCCGAGTACAACGGCAATCCGCAGTGGGCGTTCTACGACCCCTACAACGGGAACCATGGCAATCCCTATGACTCGGGTTCTCACGGCACCCACACGATGGGAACGGTCTGCGGCGGAAGCCCCGGGCAGTCCATCGGCGTCGCACCCGGTGCCCACTGGATCTCTTCAGCGGGAATTGACCAGGGTGGTATCGGATCCACCGTGACCAGCGCGATGGCCGCCTTCGAGTGGTTCGCGGATCCCGATGGCTTCTCGTTCACGACCTGGGACGTGCCGCACGTGTGCTCCAACTCCTGGGGGCTGACCAGTGGCCACGGCTACCCCGATTGCGACCAGACCTTCTGGACCTTCCTGGACAACCTCGAGGCCGCGGGCTGTGTCGTACTGTTCTCCGCGGGCAACGAGGGCACCAGTGGCCTGCGGCGCCCCGGTGATCGGGCGAGTGATCCCAAGCGTACCGTGGCGGTGGCGGCGATCGACCCACACTATCCCAGCTATCCCATCGCGAGCTTCTCCTCGCGTGGCCCGACCAACTGCACCGAATCCGGAGCCCCGGCCATCAAGCCAGACATCTCCGGCCCGGGTGTCGACACGCTCTCGTGTGTTCCCGGTGGCGGTTACTCGGAGTACAGCGGAACGTCCATGGCGTCACCCGCGGTCAATGGCGTGGTGGCCCTGATTGTCCAGGCCAATCCGGACCTGGATGTCGATACGATCAAGGAAATCCTGTACTCGACGTCGATGGACCTCGGTCCCTTCGGCGAGGACAACGACTACGGCAATGGTCTCGTGGATGCCTACGAGGCCGTGCTGCAGGCACTCTCGACCGTCTCGCTGTCCTGGAGTTTCCCCTCTGGGCGTCCCGAGTGGCTGGAGCCGACCGGCGGCGAGGAAATCGAGATCACGATCTCGGGTCAGCAGGCAACGCCTGATCCCGGGACCGCCACGCTGCACGTGGTACTTGGCGGCGGCGTGGTCGATATCCCCATGCCCCACGACGGCGGCGCCAACTTCCGGGCGGTCTTCCCGGAACTGCCGTGCAACCAGACCGTGACCTATTGGTTCTCGATCGAGACAACCGATGGCGACGTGTCCTACAGCCCGTATGCCGCGCCCAACGCGACCTACTCCGGCCTGGCCATCTCCGGCTACGAGGAGAGCTTCAAGGATGACTTCCAGTCGGACCTCGGCTGGACCGTCTATGCCGGAGCCGGCACCGGGAACTGGGTTCGGGCCATTCCCGCCGAAGGTGGTGACCGCTGCGATCCTGGAAGTGACTCGGATGGATCCGGCTACTGCTTCGTCACCGGCAATGCCGGCGACGAGGATGTTGATGATGGCACGACGATCCTGACGTCTCCGGCGTTGGATGCCAGTGCCGACTCGGCCTTGCTGGAATATGACTTCTGGTACAACAACGGCTCGTCCTGTGCCGGTGCTGATCCGCTCAACGATGTCTTTGTCGTGGAGATTTCCGATGATGGTGGCCTTACCTGGCTGCCCCTGGAAACGGTCGGGCCCACGGGCTCGGAGGTCAGTGGCGGATGGATCAACCGGGCCTGGCTGGCGTCGGAGATTCCTGGCGTGGACGCCAGCAATCCCCTGCGTATCCGCTTCACGGTTGGCGATCTGAATGATGGTTCCGTCATCGAGGCGGGCGTGGACAATGTCCGCATCGGCTACTACTACTGCAACGAGGAACTGTGCCCGGGTGACTTTGACAACGATGGTGTCATCGGTGTCAATGACATCCTGTTCATCATCTCCGCCTGGCAGACGCCGGATGGTGATATCAACGATGACGGCACGACGAATGTCGACGACATCCTGCTCCTGCTGGGTGCCTTCGGCGACGAGTGCTGAAACGCACGACCGGCCTGACACTCCCACGGCCCGGCACCACATCGGTGCCGGGCCGTGTTCGTTCACGAGACGGTCGATACGGTTCCGGTCCTGCTACAGTCCGTGGATGATCCACTTCCTGTTGCTCAGCGTCGCGATGGCTGCCGATCCGACGGTCCACTCGGTGTCGGATATCTCGCAGCACTTCAGCTTCTACATGGACGGCCGATTCCATCGGCAGTACCTGAAGGACACATCGCGGGATGTCCGGAACTGGGGCAGCCTGTCCCAACTGGATCTCTCGAACGTGAACCTGTTGCTGCTGACCGGTGGTGACGAGCGCATTCCCTATGACGAGGGTGCCCGTCGCAACATCGCGTCATTCCTGGATGGTGGTGGCACCGTCCTCGTCATGGCCGATGGCACGGGCAAGTCGCCGCCCGTGGCCGAGGTGATGGCGGCCTATGGCGCCGTCCTGGACGATGAGTCGGCCGCGAAGCCGCTCGCGGGTGTCGGTGAGCTCGAGGGCCAGGACATCGTTCTTCGTCGAGGCGGCACCTTGGAGCTCGATGAGCAGTGGACCCCGCTTGTTCTCGATCGTGATGGGCGAGTCGTGCTCGCGGATCGTCGAGTGGGGCCAGGGACGTTGATCCTTGGCAGTCGTGGTCTCTTCGGCCAGAAGCCGGATGCGTCCGATCCGATCAATGACAGTTGGGTGGGGCCACTCCTCGTCTCGCGGGCCAGTCGCAAGGCGATCGACACCACGCGCCCGCCACGGCGCACCTGGGCCGAGGACAGCAAGCAGGCCGGGCCACTCAAGATCGAGTTTCACGATGGAACCGAGCAATTCGCGGATGACATCGTGGCGGTGTACGAAGACGTTCGGCCGCACCTGCTGGCGATCACCGGTGTTGAGCCGTCGCCGGGCATGATCCAGCGGATGCTCATCCTGCCAACCGGTGGCGGAGGGTTCTCCAGCGGGGTCTGCATCGCCATCGGCGCCTGGTGGGGCGGTTTTCCGGCGAAGCGGTATCCGATGGTTGAACTGATCTCGCATGAGGCCGGGCACTCCTGGGTGCTGCCCTATCCCGAGCCGCTGTGGAATGAACCCATCGCCACGTGGCTGGGGATCGAGGTCGGGCGACGAATGGACATGCCGCAGGCCACGAGGACGCTGGAGCGACAACTGGCCAAGGCTCGGAAACTGGACCCGGACTTCACGAAGTTGAACCCGATGGCGAAGGGGGCGGCCCGCGACCTGATCTGGGGAAAGTCCTACTACGTCTTCGAAGAGTTGGAGAAGAACCACGGCCCGGGTGCCATGGCGAAGTACTTCCAGACGAAGCGTCGCGTACTGGAGCCGAATCGGCAGGCCTACACGATGGATGATTGCGTAGCCGTCTGGAGCCTGGCGGTGAACGAGGACCTTTTCCCCTGGTTCCAGTCACTGGCGTTTGACGTCGACCGCTCTCGAACGGACCTGCCGGCCCCATGATCGGCGGGGTGCTGTTCGCCGGGGGAGTCCTGTGGTATCGTTCCGGCCCTTCCCCGGCCCAGGCTCACCATGCTGCATACTGCTGATCCCAACCTCCGCAACATCGCCATCATTGCGCATGTCGATCACGGCAAGACGACGCTGGTCGACTCGCTGCTGGATTTCTGTGGTTCGATGACGCTGGACCGGTCGGAATCGGACTGCGTCCTGGATTCCGACCCGCTGGAGCGGGAGCGGGGGATCACGATCACGTCCAAGAACTGCTGCGTGACCTATCGGCCCCAGTCCGGGGCGAATGATGGCAAGACCTGCCGAATCAACATCATCGATACGCCCGGCCACGCCGACTTCGGTGGCGAGGTGGAGCGTGTCCTCAAGATGGCCGATGGCGTTCTGCTGCTCGTGGATGCCTTCGAGGGCCCGATGCCCCAGACCCGCTTCGTCGTGGGCAAGGCGCTGGAACTGGATCATCCCATCGTCGTCGTCGTGAACAAGTGTGATCGTCCCAATGCCCGGCCCGATGACGTGTTGACCGAGGTCTTCGACCTGCTCGTGGCCCTCGGGGCCAGCGATGAACGGCTCGAGTTCCCGATCTTCTACGCGTCCGGCCGCGATGGCTGGACTTCCACCGACGAAGGGGTTCACGAGGGTGACATGCAGCCTCTGCTGGATGGGATCATGGAACACATCCCGGCGCCGGTGGGTTATGCCGACGTGCCGCTGCAGATGCTCATCGCCAGCCAGGACTACTCGCCCTACGCGGGGCGGATTGCCATCGGCCGGATCTTCGCCGGCGCCCTGTCCGCCGGGCAGGCGGTCACGGTCTGCCACGAGCACAACCATCGCATGGCCCGGGCCCAGAAGATCTATCGGTTCAAGGACCTGGGCAAGGCGCCCGCCGAGTTGATCTCCGTGGGGGACCTGTGTGCCGTGGAGGGCATCGGGGAGTTCGAGATCGGTGACACGATCGCCTGTCCGGAACAACCCAATCCCATTGCCCGCATCGCGGTCGATGAGCCGACCCTGCACATGCTCTTCCGCATCAATGACTCGCCCAACGCAGGTCGTTCCGGGCAGTACGTGACCTCGCGGCAGATCGCTGATCGGCTGGAGCGGGAACTGCGGAGCAACCTGGCGCTGCGTGTCGAGCCCGGCGACAGTGCCGAGGAGTTCAAGGTCGCCGGCCGTGGCCTGCTGCACCTGGGGATTCTCCTGGAGAACATGAGGCGCGAGGGGTACGAGTTGACGGTCGGGCGGCCCCAGGTCATCGAGAAGGAAATCGATGGCGTGCGGTGCGAGCCCATCGAGTTGCTGACCCTGGATGTTGACGAGGGACATGTCGGTGCCGCAATGGAACTGCTGGGGACGCGTGGCGGTGAAGTCCAGTCGCTGGAGCAGCGTGGGGATCGCATGCACATCGAGTGCGAGATCCCGGCACGGGGCCTGATCGGTCTGCGCAGCCACATGCTGACCGCAACCGGTGGCGAGGCGGTCATGTATCACTGCTTCCAGAAGTACGCACCGACCCGAACGACGGCCTACCGGCGAAGCAATGGCGTGCTGATCGCGACCATGAATGGCCAGGCGGCAACCTACTCGATGATCAACATCTCCCAGCGGGGCATTCTCTTCGTCGAGCCCCAGGAGGTCGTCTATGCCGGGCAGGTCGTCGGTGAGAACTCCCGGGACAACGACCTGGGTGTGAACATCGTGAAGGGCAAGGCCTTCTCGAACGTCCGCGAGTCCACCAAGGAGGCCACGGTTGTCCTGAAGGCGTCCCGGGAGATCACGTTGGAGTCCGCGTTGGAGTACATCCAGGACGATGAACTGGTCGAGATCACTCCGGATGCCATCCGGCTCCGCAAGAAGATCCTCGACGAGAGCAAGCGGAAGCAGATCGCCCGCAAGTTGAAGGCGGCGACCTGACGACGGCGCTTCAGGCGCTTGGCACCGCAGCCTCCGCCTCGATTTCGACACGTGCATCCGCGAAGAGGGCGGCGACGGCAACCATGGTCGCGACTGGGTTGATGTTGCCAAGCCGTTGCTTGAATGCGTGCCCGATGGTCTCCGCGTCCTCCATCCTGGTGATGTAGATCCGCAGGCTCACGACATCCTGGAGCGTGCCGCCCGCGGATCGGATGGCCGTCTCAATGCGATCGAACACCACGCCGACCTGTCCCGCGGGGTCGTCCGGATACAGCAGGCGCCCGGCCTCATCCACGGCAATCGTGCCCGAAACGATGATGCGGTCCTTGATCCGGACGGCACGGGAGTACCCGAACTGGACTTCCCAGGGTGCTCCGCTGGAGATGTTCTGGCGCGTCATGGTGGGACTCCGGTAGCATGGTGGTCATGACTGCTGATATTGGCATTGTCACCGTATCCGACCGGGCCCATCGTGGGGAATACGAGGACCGCGGCGGTCCGGCCATCGAGCAGTGGCTCAACGAGGTCCTGTCCAGTTCATGGCGAGCCGTGGGTCGGGTGGTTCCGGATGAGCAACCACTGATCGAGTCGGTTCTCAGGGAACTGTGCGACGACGTGGGCTGTGGCCTGGTCGTGACGACCGGGGGGACCGGACCCGCACCACGTGATGTCACACCCGAGGCGACCGAGGCGGTCTGCCAGCGAATCCTGCCCGGGTTCGGTGAGTTGATGCGGACCGAGTCGCTCAAATCCGTGCCGACGGCCATCCTGTCCCGGCAACTGGCTGGGACCCGTGGATCGACGTTGATCATCAACCTGCCCGGGAAGCCCGCGGCGATCGGGGAATGCCTGGACGCGGTCTTTGCCGCGGTGCCGTACTGCCTGGACCTGATCGGCGGGCCACGGTTGGAAACCAACCCTGATCGGTTGGTGGCTTTCCGGCCCGGCGCTACAATGAAGCCGTGACCGAATCTGCACCGATGAGCCTGTCGCAATTGAACGAGGCCTTCGAGTTCCTCGAGGACTGGGAGGACCGGTATCGGTTCATCATGGACCTGGGCCGGAAGCTCCCTCCGATGCCCGAGTCGGAGCAGGTCGAGGAGAACCTGGTTCACGGGTGCCAGAGCACGGTCTGGGTATCAGCGGAATCACCGGATGGCCCGGAGGCGCCGGTACGCCTGCGGGCGCACAGCGACTCGGACCTGGTCAAGGGCCTCGCCGCGATGGTGATCATCATGTTGTCGGGGCGCACAGCGGCCGAGATCGCAACCTGTGACTTGGAGGCTCAGTTCAGCGCACTTGGCCTGCATGAACACCTGAGCCCGACACGCAGCAATGGTCTGCACGGCATGGTTCGTCAGGTGCGGTCGCGGGCGGCGGCACTGGCCGCGGCGTAGTCACAGGTGCATTCGGCGGGCGGCTTCAGCCACCTCGGCCCCGACCAGGAGAACCTGCTCATGCAGGGCGTCGGGCGTGATGCGTCCAGGTTCCGCCAGGGCTTCATGGCATCGTGGCAGCGCCACCTGCCGGGGGAGCACGGTGACCTTGATGTTGCCGAGGATCGAGCGAATCGGACCGAGGCCACGCAATCCGCCGAGTGCTCCCGGCGAGGTCGCCATCAGCCCGGCGATCTTGCCGTCATAGCAATCCAGTGGTGGGCAGTCTTCCTGCGGTCGGGAAATCCAGTCAATGGTGTTCTTGAGCGCTGCGGTCACGGAGCTGTTGTACTCCGGTGAGGCGATCAGGAGTCCCTGGTGGGCCCGGAAGAGGTCCTTCAGTTCGGTGGCCTGACTCGGCAGGCCATCCTCGGCCTCCAGGTCCTCGTTGTAGACCGGCAGCGGGTAGTCCGCGAGGTGGATCAGCGTGACCTCCGCACCGGCATCCCGGGCGCCCTGGGCCGCGATCTCGACGAGTTTCTGGTTCCAGGAGTTGCGGCGGAGGCTGCCGCTGAACGCGAGGATACGTGGGGTCATGACGGGCTCCATCGGTTGCGGGTGGCGGTGAAGTGTAGTGCCCCTCGGCAGCGAAGGCTCCAGATCGGGTACTGTTCATCCCGTGCATGGCTCCGGTACAGATTCAGGCGGCGGACTGTCGGGCAAGCGGCTCTCGCTCTTCGTCCTGGCGATGATGAACGTGGCCGTCGTGGTTGGCCTCGAAGGCCTGCCGACCATGGGCAACTATGGCCTCAGCCTGATTGTCCTGTACGCCTTCTTCACGCTGATCTTCTTCCTCCCGGTGGGGCTGACGGCGGCCGAACTGGGTGGGGGATGGCCCGCTGAGGGCGGGGTCTACAACTGGATCAAGGAGGCGCTCGGACAGCGGATGGCCTTCGTGGGCATCTGGTGCCAGTGGGTCCAGATCGTGGTCTGGTACCCGACGGTCCTGGCGCTCTGTGCGACATCGATCGCCTACATGTTCAACCCCGAGTACGAGAACTACGTCTGGTTCACGCTGCCGATCCTGCTGATCGTGTTCTGGGCCGCCACCCTGGTCAACTTCCGCGGCCTGCATTTCAGCGGTCTCATCACGACCATCTTCCTGTACGCCGGGACGTTCATCCCGGTGCTCCTGGCCATCGCGTTTGCGATCTGGTGGATTGCCAGCGGAAACGAGAGCTACGTGCCCTTGACCTGGGACGCCTTGTTCGACTTCACGCCAACCCAGACTGGTGCCAAGGAGTCGACCTCCACGGTGTCGACCTTCGGTGCCCTGGTCGCGGCGGTGGCGGTGTTCTCGTTCCTGTCGGGCCTGGAAGTGAATGCGGTTCACTTCCGACGGGTCCGGAACATCCAGCGGTCCATTCCGCTGGCCCTGCTCATCTCCGGGGTGCTGATCCTGGTGATCTCGATCCTCGGAGCCTTGAGCGTGGCGGTCCTGGTGCCGCTGGACGAGATGGACCTCACGGCCGGTACGTTGCAGGTCTTCCAGAAGGTCTTTGGCCCGCTGGGGATCGAGTGGTTGTTGCCGGTGATCGCCTTCCTCGCCCTGTTCGGGATGATCGGTCACATCATGGTCTGGGTCATTGGGCCGACCGAGTCGCTTCGAGTAGCGGCCGATGACGGGGTCATTCCACCGGTCTTCCAGCGAACAACCTCCGGCGGTGCACCACGGAACGTCATGCTGGTGCAGGCGGTGGTCGTCTCCCTGATCTGCCTGTTGAACCTGGTGCTGGACATGAACCGGGTGTTCTACATCCTGACGATCATCTCCGCCCAGATCTACCTCGTGATGTACGGGTTGATGTTCATCTCGCTGATTCGACTTCGAATCAGTCAGCCGAACGTGAAACGCCCGTTCCGAATTCCGGGTGGACTGCCTGGTGTCCTGATCGTCGGTGGCGTCGGCCTCCTGGGATGCGCGAGCGGAATCGTGATCGGGTTCTTCCCGCCGTCGCAGATCGAGATCAAGATGTCGGCCTCGACGCTGATTCCCATCGTGGCGATCGGCTTCTCGGTCACGGTGATCCTGCCGTTCATCTTCTTCCAGTGCCGCAACCCGGCCTGGGGCAAGGATGCTGATCTTCCGCGGGCGGAAGAGACACGCAAGCGGTGGATCAGGGGCGACTGATGGGCCGAGTCATTGCCATGTGGTCCGGGCCTCGGAACATCTCCACGGCCATGATGCGAGCGTGGGAGAACCGAGCCGATACCACGGTCTGGGATGAGCCGCTGTACGCGTGCTACCTGGACCAGACCGGGCTGTCGCATCCCGGGCGGGATCATGTCCTGCAGGCGCATGCCCATGAGATTCCGTACGAGGCGGTGGCCACGCGACTGGTCCAGGCGCCCGACTCGCCGGTCGTCTACCAGAAGCACATGGCCCATCACCTGCTGCCCGGGATGGATCGGGCGTGGATGGACGACGCGACCGTGACCCACGCCTTTCTCCTTCGTGATCCGCGGGAGATGATTCTCTCGCTGCATGCGCGATACCCGGAGATGGGGCTGGCCGACACCGGCATGCCCCAGCAGGTGGAGATCTTCCAACGCTGTCGGGAAGCGGGGGAGACACCGCCCGTGGTGGTGGCCCGCGATGTCCTGGAGAATCCACGCGGGACCCTGGCGTCCCTGTGCGATGTCCTCCAACTCGATTTTGACGAGGCCATGTTGTCCTGGCCCAGCGGGTCGCGCGACAGTGACGGGGCCTGGGCGGACTTCTGGTACGACTCGGTCCGGGCCTCGACGGGTTTCGAGACCTGGCGACCACGCGAGGGCGAACTGCCGACGCATCTCGTGGAGGTCCACGAGGAGTGCCAGGCCCTCTACGATCAACTCCACGTCCATCGGATCGTGGCTTGAGGTGAACCGTGCTGCAGCAATTCGATGAACGCAATCGTGATCTCCTGATCAACATCAATGGTGACCTCCGCCACCGGGACGAGGCGGGGATCAGCCCGTTCGACTCGGTGGTCCAGGGCGGCGATGCCGTGTGGGAGGGACTGCGGGTCTACGACGGTCGGATCTTCCGCTTCCGTCAGCACCTGGATCGGCTCCGAAAATCCGCCGAGTGGGTCTCGTTTGCGGAGATCCCGTCCCACGAGCACATCATGCAGGAGGTCAAGCGCACGCTGGAAGCCAATGGCATGCGTGACGGCGTGCACATCCGGCTGACGTTGACGCGTGGGTTGAAGGTCACCAGTGGCATGGACCCCCGGTTGAACACCTCGGGGCCGACGCTCATTGTCCTGGCGGAGCACAAGCCACCGGTCTACGACAAGACGGGGCTGAAGCTGGCAACGAGTTCGATCCGCCGTTTCTCACCGGATCAGCTCAACCAGCAGATCCACTCCTGCAACCTGCTGCAGTCGATCATGGCGAAGATCGAGGCCAATGGTGCGGGCGCCGATGACGCCCTGATGCTGGATGCCCGGGGCTTCATCGCCGAGACCAATGCCACCCACCTGTTCTTCGTTCATGGGGAGACGGTGTCGACGTCTTTCCTGGTGGCCTGTCCCGAGGGGGTCACGCGATCGGTCGTGCTGGATCTCTGTCGCCGTGAGGGCATCGACTGCCGCGAGGCCGACCTGGAACTTGATCACGCCTACGGCGCGGACGAGGTCTTCTGCACCGGAACGATGGGCGAGTTGGCGCCGGTCGTCGAGATCGATGGGCGTACGATCGGGACGGGGGATATCGGGCCCATGACCAGGCGGCTGTCGGGTCTGTTTGATGAGTGCGTGGCGGCCGAGGCGGAGCCGGTCCTCGACTGACTCAGGAGTCGTCGTGCCGGGTGAACGTCGGCGCCAGCGCGGGGTAGAGATCACGCCAGGCCGCGTGGATGTCTCCATAGACTCGTGCGTCGGGCGAGGGCGTTGTTTCACCGGTCTCCCGGACGCAGGTCTTCATCGCTTCCGTGATGTCCGGGAAGTGACCGCTGCCCACGAGCGCCAGCAGGGCGGCGCCGTAGGCGGATCCGTCGGTGACATTGACCGTGTAGATCGGCAGGTCGAAGACGTCCGCGGCCATCTGTCGCCAGAAGTCGCTGCGGGCGCCACCGCCAGTCATTCGGATGCGGTCGACGGCCTGGCCATCGGCCTGGACCAGGTCGAGTCCATCCCGGAGTCCGAACAGCACGCCCTCCAGGACGGCTCTCGCAAAGTGACCGCGTTCATGCTGGTTGGAGATGCCGGTGAAGGCGCCGCGGGCGTGTGGATCGGCATGCGGTGTTCGCTCGCCCGTGAGATAGGGCAGGAAGCTCAGTCCATCGCATCCTGGTGAGACGCCCCGGGCGCCCTGGATGATGCGGTCGTAGGCCGAGGCTTCAGCGCCTTCGAAGGTATCGCGGTACCACCGCAGGCTGCCGCCGGCGCTGAGCATGACGCCCATCACATGCCAGGTTCCCGGCATGGCATGGCAGTAGGCATGGAGGGCACCACTGGGATCATGCGGGCGAGCATCCCGGGCGGCAAAGACCACGCCGGAGGTGCCGAGATTCAGGGAGATCACCGATTCGTCTCCGATTCCGCAGCCGATTCCTCCGGCAGCCTGGTCGCCTGCACCGGCGACGATGGGCGTTCCAGGGCGGAGACCGGTCTCGGCGGCGGCGCTACGGGAGACCTCGGCGGTGACATCGACGGACTCGGCCACGGGCGGGAGCCATTGAGCGTCCAGGTCCAGTCCAGAGACAAGTTCGTTGGACCAGTCACGCTGTTCCAGGTCCAGCAGCGACGTTCCCGAGGCATCGGCAACATCGATTGAATGCACGCCGCTGAGGCACCAGCGAACATAGTCCTTGGGCAACAGCACGTGTCGGCTGCGGGCATAGATCTTGGGCTCGTGACGCTTGACCCAGAGAATCTTCGGGGCCGTGAAGCCGGTCATCGCGGGCTTCCCGGTGATCTCGATGAGCCTCTGCAGGCCGATGGTCTCGTGCATCAACTCGCATTCGTCCGCCGTGCGTTGATCGTTCCACAGGATCGCAGGTCGAAGCACGCTGTCGTTGTCATCCATCAGAACGAGGCCGTGCATCTGGCCACTGAGCCCGATGGCCGCAATGGACTCGCCTGAGATCTCGCTTCCCGCAAGGGCCTGTCGGATCGCGGAACAGCACCCGCTCCACCAGTCCCGCGGCTGTTGTTCGGACCACCCGGCATGGGGTGAGATGCTTCCGTACTCGCTGGTGGCCGTTCGGATCACCTCGCCGCTGGCGTGGTCCACGACGAGGACGCGGGCACCGCTGGTGCCGATGTCGATTCCCAGGACGTGAGGTCTGTCGGTCATGGGCCCTCCCTCCTCCAGCCTAGCGGCCGACGCCGTGATCGGGGCCGGTCCGGTAGCATGCCACAACTTGAGAGGAGTTGAATCATGGCACGACCGGTGACGATTTTCACGGGCCAGTGGGCGGACCTGCCGCTGGCGGAGATGGCGGAGTTGGTCTCGGGCATGGGCTATGACGGCCTGGAACTGGCCTGCTGGGGGGACCACTTCGACGTGGGGCGGGCCCTGGAGGACGAGTCCTATTGCCAGGGGCGACACGAGTTGCTGGCGAGCCACGGCCTCAAGTGCTGGGCGGTGTCCAGCCACCTCGTGGGACAGGCGGTCTGCGACCGCATCGATCATCGCCACCACCAGATCCTCCCGGATCACGTGTGGGGCCATGGGGATGCAGAGGGCGTACGCGAGCGGGCTGCCGAGGAGATGAAGAACACGGCACGGGCCGCGGCCAAGCTCGGGGTACCCGTCGTCAACGGGTTCACCGGATCATCGATCTGGCCCGACCTCTACTTCTTCCCGCCGACACCGCCCGATCACGTGCAGCGTGGCTATGACGACTTCGCCAACCGGTGGGGTCCGATCCTCGACGTGTTCAAGGAAGAGGGCGTGAAGTTCGCGCTGGAAGTCCATCCCAGCGAGATCGCCTATGACATCTACACCGCTGAAGCGGCCCTGGAGGCCGTGGGGCACCACGAGGCCTTCGGCTTCAACTTCGACCCCAGTCACCTCATCTGGCAGGGCGTCGATCCGGCCAAGTTCATTGACCGCTTCCCGGATCGGATCTTCCATTGCCACATGAAGGACACCCGGATCATCCAGGACGGCGAGCGCAGCATCCTGGGATCCCATTTCCAGTTCGGCGATCCTCGCCGCGGTTGGGACTTCGTGAGCGTCGGACGAGGCGACGTCGACTTCGACCAGATCATTCGAGCCCTGAACCGGGCGGGATATGACGGCCCGCTCTCGGTGGAATGGGAAGACAGTGCCATGGACCGCCGGCAGGGAGCTCGCGAGAGTTGTGATTACGTCCGGGCGGTTGAGATTGCGCCGCCGGGGACGGGCTTCGAGGATGCCTATTCCAGTGACCGGGCGGCTGAGGCGACCGCGTGATGGCCCAGCAACCGGTCCGCATGGGAATGGTCGGTGGGGGCCGCGACGCCTTCATCGGCGCGGTGCATCGCATGGCCGCAACCCTGGATGGCAGCATGGAACTGGTTGCGGGCGCGCTGTCCTCGACGCCGGAGAAGTCGATTGCCAGCGGAGCCGACCTGGGACTGCCGGAGGATCGGGCGTATCCCACCTGGGAGGCGATGCTTGAATCCGAGGCCGCACGGCCAGCCGAGGAGCGGATGGAAGCGGTCGTGATCGTGACGCCCAACCATGTCCACCACTCCGTCGCGAAAGCGGCGATGGAAGCCGGCTTCCACGTGGTGTGTGACAAACCGCTGGTGCTCAATGCGGCCGAGGCGGATGATCTCGTGGCAACGCAGGAACGAACCGGCAAGGTCTTCGCGGTGACGTACAACTACACCGGGTACCCCATGGTCAAGGAAGCCCGTCACCTGGTTCGCAGTGGCGCCATCGGCGATGTCCGCAAGGTCATCGTGGAGTACAACCAGGGCTGGTTGGCCACGCCGCTGGAGGCCAGTGGCCAGAAGCAGGCTGACTGGCGGACTGATCCCACTCGCGCTGGGGCAGGAGGGGCCATGGGGGACATCGGTTCCCATGCGGAGAATCTCGTTTCGTATGTCACCGGCCTGGGGATTACCGAGTTCGCCTCCGATGTGACAACTCATGTCGAGGGCCGGAGCATCGATGATGACACCTCGGTGCTGCTGAGGTTCGACAATGGCGGACGTGGCATTCTCACGGCCTCGCAGGTCTGTCCCGGCTGCCTCAACGATCTCCGGTTGAGAGTGTGGGGCAGTACTGGTGGCCTGTGCTGGCACCAGGAAGATCCGAATACCTTGACGCAAACCTCGCTCGAGGGGCCTGATCGAATCCATCATCGGGCCGATGGCAGCCTCTGCGATGCGGCTACGGCCGTGACGCGGCTGCCCGGTGGGCATCCCGAGGCGTTCATTGAAGCGTTTGCGAACATCTACCGTGGCGCCGCGGCCGCCATCCGGGCGGGCCGCGATGATGGTGAGACTCATGACTATCCGACGGTGCACGATGGTGCCCGCGGGGTCAAGTTCATCGGTGCCGTGATCGCCGGTGGCGGTGACGGTTGGAAGCGATTCGAGGAGTAGTGCAATGAAGCGAGTGGTTCAGATCGGCCTGGTCGTCATGGTGTTCGCAGGCATGGGTGTAGCCCAGGAACTCCCCCGGGTGCTGGTCTTCTCCAAGACCGCCGGCTTCCGCCATGGCTGCATCGAGCCTTCGGTGAAGGCCATGCAGGAAATCAGCGAGGGCCACTTCATCGTCGAGGCGACGGAGGACTCCAGCGAATTCACGCCGGGGAATCTCAGTCGTTTCGATGCCGTCGTGTTCATGAACACGACCCAGGACGTCCTGGACGAGACGCAGCAGGCAGCGTTCGAGGAATACCTGCTCACGGGCGGTGGCTATGTCGGCGTTCATGCCGCGGCGGATACCGAGTATGACTGGCCGTTCTACGGCAAGTTGCTGGGCGGCGCCTGGTTCAAGACCCATCCAGCTGTCCAGGAGGCGACCGTCATCGTTGAGGACGGCCACCATCCGACCATGTCGCACCTGCCGGAGAAGTGGGTCCGGACCGACGAGTGGTACGAGTACCGCGCCAACCCGCGGGATCACGTGCACGTCCTGGCATCACTTGATGAATCGACCTACCAGGTGCGTGACGGCATGGGTGACCACCCCATCGTGTGGACGACGCCGGTGGGCAAGGGGGCGGCGATCTACACGGGTGGCGGCCATACGGATGAGAGCTTCAGCGAACCGGCGTTCCGGGAGCATCTCCTCCGGAGCGTTCATTGGGCCATCGACGATGGCTGGATCGACCTGGTGCCCGCCACGGGGCTCGACGGTTGGACGGGCTCGGACGAGTGGATCAATGCGACTTCGGTTGCACCGGCCAGTGACAATCCCAAGGCCCTGGCGCCGGTGACTCATGACGGTCACGGTGGCGTCATGGTGAACGGCGATGGGCATGTCGCAGACCTGCGGACGGCGACGGACTTCGGTGATGTGGAGGTCCATGTCGAGTTCATGGTTCCGGAGGGCAGCAACTCAGGGGTCTACCTCCAGGATCGATACGAGGTCCAGATCCTCGACAGTTGGGGCAAGCTGGATCCGCAGCATGATGACTGTGGTGGCATCTACCAGCGGTGGGATGACAATCGCGAGCCACGGGGATACGAGGGTCGTCCGCCGCGAGTCAATGCGGCTCGCAAGCCGGGGCATTGGCAGACCTATGACATCGTGTTCCGGGCGCCCCGGTTCGATGCCGATGGCAAGAAGATCGCCAACGCCCGTTTCGAGCGAGTGGTTCACAACGGCATCGTCGTGCATGAGGACGTTGAGCTCACCGGCTACACGCGGGCCGGAAACGGTGGACCGGAGGTGGCCGTGGGGCCGCTGCGGCTGCAGGGTGACCACGGACCGGTGGCGTATCGCAACATCAGGATTCGGCGGATCGACGAGCCCGGCAGTCACTAGCCCTGGGGGCAGCTGCCCCATTCGTCGATGATCGCGAGCAGATCAGTGACGTCCACGACGGTATCGCCGTTGACATCCTCCACGCAGATGCAATTGCCCCAGGCGTTGATCACCTGGAGGACGTCATTGACGTCCACGGCACCATCGGCGTTGATGTCCATGGCGCACACGGGGCAGAAGTCATTGCCGCCGTTGTCGTGCCAGCCGCCGAGGATGTGATCGGGCAGGCTGTTGCAGAACGTCGAGTCCCAGAGATTCGGGTCATTGCAGTCGCAGGCGCTGGCGATCGCGCCGCCTCGCAGCCCGGCCGTATTGCTCTCAAAGATGCACGCGATGTGGCTTCCATCGCTGTCATTGCCGTAGGCGATGGCGCCGCCGAATACCGATGCGGCATTCGACGTGAAGGTGCAGTTCTCGATGACGGGGTAGCTGTAGTGATGCAGGCGGATTCCGCCACCATCACCGCTGGCCTGGTTCCCGGTGAACGTGCAATCCTGGATCGTGGGGGCGCCGCCCCAGATCGAGACACCCGCGCCATGCAGTGCCGTGTTGTCGCGAATGATGCAGTCGATGATCGTGGGGCTGGTTTCCACGATGTGGATGCCGCCGCCGGTCATGACGCCGTCATGCATGCTGCCGGAGCCGCCGGAGATCGTGAAGCCCTTGAGGATGGCGCCAGCGCCTTCCCCGGTTCGGAAGAGGACACAACTGCCAATCCCGTTGGAGTCGATGGTGGTGGACTCGGGGCCGTCCGATGACTGGACGGCGAGGTTCTTGCCTCGGAAGTCCAGGCGGCCGGGCCAGTTGCCGGGTCCCACGGTGATCACATCACCGGATGAGGCGGCGTTGACAGCGGCCTGGATCGACGAGAAGTCGCCGGGGACGCTGTAGTCAGCGGCCATGGCGGTTCCGGCGATGAGGCCGAGGGAGGCCAAGATGGTGGCGACGGGGGTCCTCATGGGTCTTTTCCTTCGGCTGGGGGGCAGCAGGGGATTCGTCCAGGAACGCCCCTTGGGTCCCATTATGCCAGATATCCGCCCTGTGGCCAGCCCCAGGGGCTGTTAATGGGGCCTGTGGCGGGGCTCTTCAGACCGAACGGAATCGCGTTTTTTGGCCCCTCAAGGCCGGTAGGTCCCTTGCAAAGGGCCCATTCCCGGATACTCTCAACGAACAGGGATCCCCGCTGCCATGGGCTGCGGAGTGATCTGTGCTTACACCTTTACCTGACACCCCGGACATAGCGGAGAGTACGGCGTGATGAAGATTGATTTCACGAGAAACGTAATCGCAGCCATGGCGATCGGTGCGGCCACTCTGGCAGTTGGATCGGCCCAGGCAGATACCGGAGCGGCGGTCGAGCTGCTCCAGAATGACGAGACGGGGGTCGTCCTGAGGTACGAGTTTGCGGCACCGACCATGAAGAACGTCCGGGACGGCCTGGACGCCAAGGTCGTGATCGAACTGGGTGATGAGAGCATCTCGGCCGCGGCTGGTGAGCCGGCCATCGCGGACGTTCGCCGCTCCATCTCGATTGGCCCCAATGCCTCGGTCGCCGCATCGATCATCGATGGCGACTTTGTCGAGATCAGCGATGTCGACGTGGCGCCGTCCAAGGGTCCGATCCTGCGGACCATTGACCCGTCCACCGTGCCCTACACCTATGGCGATGTCTATGACCAGGATGCCTTCTGGCCGGCCGAGGCCGTCGAGTTGGGCAGCCCGTACATCATCCGGAACCAGCGTGGTGTCGTCGTTGACGTCAACCCCGTTCAGTACAACCCGGTGACCCGGACTCTTCGGGTGTATCGCAACATGACCGTCATGGTCGAGCCCGTTGGCCTGGCCAACGACAATGTCCTGAACCCGAGGCGCGACAAGAAGGTCGACGGATCGGCGTTCCACGGCATCTACAAGAACCACTTCATCAACTACGAGCGTGATCTTCGCTACGACCCGATCGAGTCCGAGGGTGACCTCCTGGTCATCTGCCACGATTCCTTCATGAGCGACATCCAGCCGTTCGTGGATCACAAGAACGGCATTGGCATCTCCACGATGCTCGTGGCCGTCTCGGCCATCGGCAACAATCCCACCAGCATTCAGAACTACATCAACACGATGTACGCGAGCGAGGACCTGGTCTACGTGCTCCTGGTCGGCGATATCGCCCAGATCTCGTCTCCGACCGTTCCGATCGAGAACGGGCTCTCGGATCCGACCTATGCCCTCCAGACGGCCGACATGTACCCCGACATCATCATGGGTCGGTTCAGTGGCGAGACGTCAGCGGACATCGCGACCCAGGTCGAGCGGACCATTGCGTTCGAGACCGAGAACTGGACCCAGCGAGCCGACTACAAGCATGCCCTGGGCATCGCCTCCAACCAGGGGCCTGGTGATGACAACGAGACCGACGACCAGCACGTGGCCAACATCATGGCCGACCTGGTGAGCGCCGGGTACACCGACACCGAGGTCATTGCTGACCCCAGTGGTACCGTTTCCCAGGCCGTGAACTTCATCAACTCCACCGGTTGCGGAGCGATCGCGTACTGCGGTCACGGCTCCGTCACCTGCTGGGGCAACGGTGCACCGCTGTGCAACAGCGATGTCAACGGCCTCACCAATACCGAGATGCTTCCCTGGATCGTCAGCGTCGCCTGCGTGAACGGTCAGTTCAACGCCGGCACCTGCTTCGGAGAGACGTGGATGCGAGCCACCTACGGTGGTCAGCCCAGTGGGGCGATCGCGATCTACGCTTCGAGCGTCAACCAGTACTGGGCCGAGCCCATGTCCGCCGAGGACGAGATCTTCGACCTCTTCGTGGCCGAGACCTACGTCACCTATGGCGCCCTGTGCTACGCCGGCTCCTGCCTGATGATGGACGAGTACGGTTCCAGTGGCGAGGACATGTACCTCACCTGGCACATCTTCGGTGACCCGACGCTTCGCGTCGTGGGCACTACCGCACCGCCCACGGGCATGGTCATCTCGGGCAGCGGCTTCCAGGCTTCTGGTCCCAACGGTGGCCCCTTCACGCCGGACACCGCGGACCTCGTGGTGACCAACTATGACGATACGGACCTGACCTACACCACCACGGTCGACGTGGACTGGCTGGACGTCGCCAATGGCGAAGGCGTCGTGGGTGCCGGCGAAGGCGCCACGATCACCGTATCGCTCAATGCCCTGGCCAACAGCCTTGGCAACGGTCCCTACGTGGGCACCGTGAACATCACCGGCAGCAATGGCGATTCGGTCGACAAGGAGTTCAATCTCGACGTCGGCACGCCCGTGGCCATTCACACCTTTGACATGAGCAGCAATCCTGGCTGGTCCATGGAAGGTGAATGGGCCTGGGGTTCGCCCAGCGGTGGCGGCGGCAGCAGCTACGGCAACCCGGATCCCAATGGTGGGTTCACCGGAGCCAATGTCTGCGGCGTCGACCTCAATGGTGACTACAACGAGACCGTTGGTTCGTGGAACCTGACCACGACGGCGATCGACTGCTCCAACCTCACCGAGACCGGCCTGAAGTTCCAGCGCTGGCTCAACTCGGACTACCAGCCCTACGTCCGCTCGTTCGTCGAGATCTCCAACGACGGATCGACCTGGACGATGCTCTGGGAGAATGGCACCAGCGAGATCACGGACAACAGCTGGAGCCTCCAGGAGTTCGATATCTCCAGCGTGGCCGATCAGCAGTCGACGGTCTATGTCCGCTGGGGCTATGAAGTCGGCCAGTATGCCTGGACCTACTCCGGCTGGAACCTCGATGACGTCGAGATCTGGGGCGTTGCTCCGGATGACGGCCCGGACTGCCCGACCGACCTGGACGGGAATGGCACGACGGATGTGAACGACATCCTCGCGCTGATCGCAGCTTGGGGCACGCCCAACGGCGATGTGACCGGCGACGGCTACACCGACGTCAATGATGTCCTGCTCATCCTTGCTGAGTTCGGAAATCCCTGCTGATTTCCCTGTCTTGATCCAATCACGCGGCCCGCGCTTCAGTTGAAGCCGGGCCGCGTGTTTTTTTGGCTGATGCGCGGCATCGGCGTTTTCAGGCCTATCTGGTATGGGCGGCGACTTCATCGAGAAGTGCCGTCCGGAATCACGAACCCGTCCTTCGTTGAGGCCGACGCCGGAAAAGGCGAAACGGGCCACATCGGACCACCAGCAAGGACATTTTGCGACCGACTCCCGTGTCGTGCTGTCGTCATGTCAGCACGGAGCGGTAGACTCGATCGGTCGAGGAGCCTTGCTGATGATCCAGATGAACTGGTCCGTTGCCTGTGGAGTCGTGATGGCCGTCGGATTGTCTGCGTCGGTCATGGCGGACCAGGACTGCGACGAGCCCTACGAACTGATTCAGGGCCTTGATGTCGATGGCCTCGGAGCCATCCTGTTGTACGAGGCCGTGTTCGGCGATGATTGGCCCGTCTCGCTTACGGCTCGCGGGACAGCGGCCGATCCGGTCTTCGATGTCGTGCTGGGGTGCGACGGTGGTGTTCCGTGGGTGGCCTGCAGCAATGAGGACGCCGCGGGGTACCAGTCCTTCTTCGAGGACTCCGCGGCCGATGGATACCGGCCGATGCTGGTCGAGGTCTATGGGACCTACCCGAACGAGCGATACGCGGCCGTCATGGTCAACGACGGCCAGGCGGCACGCGGGCGCCATCGAGTGGCCTTGTCAGACCTTGACGACACCCTCCTGGAACTGGAGCAGCAGAATTACGAACCCAGTTGGGTTTCGGTGTGCCAGGGGGCCAGCCAGTTTGCGGAGCCTCGATTCGCGCTGGTGTTCGAGGCGGAGGGCGCCAACTGGTCCACGGATCGGTATCGCCTCAGTGCGACCATTCCGGCCGCCGACTTCGAGGCCACCCAGCGAGACTCGTTCCAGCGGGCCGGTGATCGACTTCGATCGATGGCGACCTGGACGTACATCGGCGTTCCGTTCGTCGCGGCGACCTGGGTCCGTGAGATCCAGCCGGAGTGGCAGGTATTGCATGGTCAGTCCGCGGCGGCCTTCAGCAACACCGTGGATGAACTCGAGTCGGCGGGTTTCGAGCCGACCTTCGTTCGCCGGGTGGATGGTGACAGCGGCCTCCGGGTGACATCCGGTTGGCAGTTCGATCCACCTCGGACCTGGATCACCACGGGGGATGAGGTTCCCGGGCTGTCGGCATTCGATGATGGCATGAAGGCCTACATGCAGGCTCGTGATGCGACCCAGGGGGCGCTGGCTGTCAGCAAGGATGGTCGCCTGGTCATGGCACGGGGGTACACGTGGACCGGCGATCCAGTCATGCAATCGATTCCCACCGAGCCGACAGCGAAGTTTCGATTTGGCAGCGTCAGTAAGCCCATTACCGCG